>JAMPGX010000010.1 GCA_023663725.1 bacterium
AAAACGGGGTGTGGAGATATTTAGGAGGATAGAAGTATTCATGCGTTTGTCGTGGCCTAAGGCATTTAGCTGTTGACATCACGGACAAAAACATTGATAATGTTAGTATGAATGTGTTATCCATGGGAATGACGGGAGATTACGAGGTAGCTGTTGAGGAAGGTGCCACCTGCGTGCGGGTGGGCACCGGCATTTTCGGTGAGAGAACATATGATTAGGAAATTGTAGAATTGTTTAACCAGAAAAGCCTGTAGCTGGCACAGGTGGCTTAACACAGTATTGCAGGCACAGGAAAGTTGGAAAAGGAGAGCAATATAATGGGTGTAATGGACAAGTTTCTGAATTATATGAGACTGAATGAAGATGATGACAGTTACTATGACGATGACTATTATGATGACGATATGGAGGAAGCTCCTGTCGCCAGGAAGAAGACCAACACCGCAAGGGAGAGCGATGATATTTCTGAGGAAAGGCCTGCAAAGAAAACTACGCCGGGCAAGGTGACACAGATGCGTCAGCCGGCTACCCGCAAGCTACCCGGAGGCAACGGCATGGAGGTATGTGTGATCAAGCCGACTACGATTGAGGATGCCCGTGAAATCACGGAGACGCTGTTGGCCAACCGGACTGTGGTATTGAATCTGGAAGGGCTGGATGTGGATATCGCCCAGCGAATTATTGATTTTACCTCCGGCTCCTGTTTTGCCATCTCCGGCAATTTGCAGAAAATTTCACATTATATATTTATCATTACGCCGGCAAGCGTGGATATATCAGGTGATTTTCAGGATATATTCGGAGGGGCATTTGACTCTCCCCTGAATACGGATCTATAAGAACAGCAATAACTGTTCGGCTTTTGACGCCGGGCAGTTATCATTTTAGGAGGAATGCCTTATGGCACAGAGACTTCCAATTCTCTATAAAAGCAAGCCCTGTTATGACATCTATATCACTAGAGATTTCGCTGATGTCCAGCAGGAATTTGCTCCGTTTATTACCCCTGATACCAAGGTCTGCATCGTAACAGACTTCCATGTCAGGGATCTATATGCTAACGCCCTGAAGAAAGAGCTGAGTGGTATCACTGGCAAAGTAGATATCTATGCGGTTCCTGCGGGGGAGGAGCATAAAACTCTGGATACGATCAGGGGTATCTATACCTTCTTGATCCAAGAGAAGTATGGACGCAGGGATTGTCTGGTAGCGCTGGGCGGAGGCGTGGTAGGGGACATGACAGGTTTTGCTGCGGCCACATACCAGCGAGGAGTGGATTATATTCAGGTGCCAACAACCCTGTTGGCGCAGTGTGACAGCAGCATCGGCGGTAAGACGGGAGTAGATTTCCACGGATATAAGAACATGGTGGGAGCCTTTAAAATGCCCCGACTGGTCTATATGAATATGAGCACGCTGAACACCCTGGAGGAGCGTCAGTACTTTTCGGGGTTTGCGGAGGTTATGAAGCACGGACTGATCAAGGACGCGCGTTTTTACACCTGGCTCATTGATCAGATGTATGAGATCTGTGAGAGGAATATGGATGTACTGGAGGAGATGATACTGCGAAGCTGTACCGTCAAGAAGCATGTGGTAGAGAAGGATCCTACGGAGCAGGGGGACAGGATGCTACTCAATTACGGCCACACCATCGGCCATGCCATCGAAAAGGCTCGCAATTTTGAGCTGTTCCATGGAGAATGCGTCGCGCTGGGAGCCGTAGCCGCCGCCTATATCTCCTGGAAGAGGGAGATGATTTCCATGGAGGAATACTATGAGGTTCGGGATATGTTTGTACCCTTTAATCTACCTATCTCTGTGGAAGACATACATCCAGAGGAAGTTCTGACGCTTATGAAATCAGATAAAAAGGCTCATGCCGGCACTGTCAGCTTTATTTTGCTGGAGCGCATCGGCAGGGCCGTAATCGATGAGACCGTGTCGGACGGGGAGATCCTGGAGGCGATTCGGGAAATTCTTTTTGAAGAAAGCGGAGACTGAGTGAGGGAATACGAGTGAATATGAAAAAAGCCATTATGTTGTGTATAGATATGCTGCTGGGATCTTTCCTGGTGTGGTTTGACCAGTATACCAAAAGCCTGGCCATCCGTCATCTAAAAGGACGTTCCGCCTTTTCTCTGATTGACGGTGTACTGGAGCTACAATATCTGGAAAACAGGGGAATGGCTTTTGGCATGCTGCAGAATCAGAAGGTTTTTATTCTTTTCGTGGGGATTATCTTTATGCTGGTGCTTCTGTTTTTCCTGCTTAAGATGCCAATCAACGCCAAATTTCGGGTAATACATGTGCTGATGGTATTTATTATTTCAGGCGGTCTGGGCAATATGTTAGATCGACTACGCATGGATTATGTGGTTGATTTCATCTACTTTGTGCTGATAGATTATCCGATATTCAATGTGGCTGACATCTATGTCGTGTGCGCCACCATTGGCTTGTTTATCATGTTCTTATTTATTCTCAAGGAGAAAGATCTGGAATTTCTGAACTTCAAGCAAAACCGATACCGAGAAATGTAATCGACGCATAGACACAAGACATTAATCCTTATTATGCAGGTAGAAGAGTATGGATGAGTTTCATTTTCAGATTACAGAGGAATATGAGGGAGAGAGGATCGACAAATGCATGGCCATGCTGCTGGATTCCCTCTCCCGCAATTATATTCAGCGATTAATTAAAGAGGAACAGGTCCTGGTAAATGGCATGCCTGTCAAGAGCAGTTATCCAGTTTGCGTTGATGATGAGGTAGTCTTCTCTCTGCCGCCTTCACAGGAGCCGGATATCCTTCCGGAAGATATACCGCTTAATATTCTCTATGAGGACGAGGATCTGCTGGTAGTCAACAAGCCTAAGGGGATGGTAGTGCATCCGGCCGCCGGACATTACAGTGGCACCCTGGTCAACGGGATCATGTACCACTGTGGAGCGGATTTGTCCGGCATCAACGGAGTTCTTCGTCCTGGCATCGTCCACCGAATTGACCGTGATACCACAGGTTCTCTGATTGTCTGTAAAAATGACAGGGCTCACAATCATATTGCGGCCCAGCTCAAGGAGCATTCCATCACTCGGCGGTACCGCGCTATATGTTATGGAGTGATAGAAGAGCGGGAGGGAACCGTGGACAAGCCTATAGGCAGGCATCCCACGGACCGTAAGAGAATGGCTATATGCGAGCGAGGAGGTAAAGCTGCGGTAACACATTATCAGGTGTTGCAGCGTTTTCGGGACTATAGCTATATCGAGTGCGAATTGGAGACAGGACGCACTCACCAGATTCGGGTGCATATGGCCTCTATCGGCCATCCGCTACTCGGGGATGAGGTGTATGGCGCAGGCAGAAAATGCCCTTTTTCTCTGCAGGGACAGACGCTTCATGCCTTGACGATTGGCTTTATTCATCCCACCACTGGAAAGTATCTGCAGCTTGAAGCTCCAATGCCGGAATATTTCACACATTTGTTGGAAATTTTGCAATAATTTATTGTTTTTAGCTTCAATTTGATGTATAATAGATACAGATAAATGGAATTGACATTTATACTTTTGCAGGAAATGAGGGTTAGCGTATGAATACTGTGATTACAATCGGACGTCAGTTTGGTTCCGCAGGACGAGAAATCGGTGAAAAGGTTGCGGAATATTTTGGCATCAAATGCTATGATAAGGAGCTGCTCAGCAGGGCGGCCCAGGAGAGCGGCTTCTGTGAGGAAATGATTCAGAATCATGACGAACGTCCCACCAATTCCTTCCTGTACAATCTGGTGATGGACACTTATTCTTTCGGCTATAATGCCTCCTCCTTTGTGGATATGCCCATCAGTCATAAAGTATTTCTGGCACAGTTTGATACGATTAAAAAGATTGCTGACGAGGGAGGCTGTGTAATCGTAGGGCGTTGCGCGGACTATGCTCTGGCTGATTATGAGAACTGTATCCATCTGTTTATCTATGCGGATGAGGATACCAAGGTGAAGCGAATTATGCAGAAATACAGCCTGACGGAACAGAAGGCCAGAGACATGATCATCAAAAAGGATAAGCAGCGTCAAAGCTATTACAATTATTACTCCTCAAAGAAATGGGGGCGCGCCGACAGCTATGATCTGTGTATCAACAGCAGTGTGTTGGGCGTCGAAGGTACGGTGAAGCTGATTATCCAGTATATTGAAGATTTTGAGTCTAGAAAAAAATAAGAATAGGGATTGACAAACAAGGCACCTCATGCTATGATTAACCAGTATGCCGCATAATTAGGTAGAAGTGTGTCGCTTTGACAGGACACCACCAAAATTAGCGAGTAAGGGCGAAGGCGTTCATGCCGGAGTTCATGAATAGGAGGTGCCTTATGTACGCAATTATTGCAACAGGTGGAAAGCAGTACAAGGTTTCTGAGGGAGATGTGATCAAGGTTGAGAAGCTCAATGCAGAAGCTGGTGATACTGTTACTTTTGACCAGGTGATCGCAGTAAGTGACGCTGCTCTCAAGGTTGGCGCAGATGTGGCTAATGCCACGGTAGCCGCTACTGTTATGGAGCAGGGCAGAGGTAAGAAGGTTATTGTATACAAGTACAAGAGAAAAACCGGTTACCACAAGAAGAACGGTCATAGACAAGCATACACTCAGGTTAAGATTGACAAGATCAACGCTTAATGTAAGTAGAAGGTTATGACGACAGTAGTAATTCGCAGGACAAGAGCACAGCGGTATACGGGGTTTACCTGCATGGGACATGCAGAGTACGCCAGACCCGGCCAGCCGGATATTTTGTGTGCTTCCATATCCATGCTGGTGATCAATACCATCAATTCATTAGAGGAGCTGGCCGGAGAGACTTTGCGAGTTTCCTCCGATGAAGAGAGCGGATATATTCAGTGTGCGATAGAGAGTGACCTGCAAGAAAAGTCCATCCTTCTGATGGACGCTATGGTATTTGGCTTGCAGCAGCTTGTCAAGACCTATGGCAAAAAGTATCTTACAATAAAGTTTGAGGAGGTGTAAGCCATGTTAAATATGAATCTTCAATTCTTCGCTCATAAAAAGGGTGTTGGTTCTACCAAGAACGGCAGAGATTCCGAGTCCAAGAGACTGGGTGCGAAGAGAGCCGATGGACAGTTCGTCAAGGCTGGTAACATTCTGTACAGACAGCGTGGTACCAGGATTCATCCCGGTGTGAATGTGGGTATCGGCGGTGATGACACATTGTTTGCATTGGTTGATGGTGTTCTGAGATTCGAGAGAAAGGGCAGGGATAAGAAGCAGGCTTCTGTATATCCTGTAGAGCAGTAATCCTGGTTATCGAACATAGTCACGAGGGCTTCAAACATATCCTGTTGTTTGAAGCCTTTTATTTCTTGTGAAACGTTAGAGGAGAAAACGGGATGTTTGCAGACAGAGCGACAATAGTTGCAAGGAGTGGGAAAGGCGGCGATGGCTGTGTCTCTTTCCGACGGGAAAAATATGTGCCGGACGGTGGGCCGGATGGAGGAGACGGCGGCAATGGCGGCAATGTTATCTTCCAGGTGGACGAGGGACTGAATACTCTGGTTGACTATAGACATGTCCACAAATACAGAGCGGAAGACGGAGAGCCGGGCAGTAAGAAGAACTGTCATGGCAAAAACGGACGAGACATCGTGCTCAAGGTTCCGCCGGGAACAGTGATTCGGGAGTCAGAGACAGGAAAGGTTATTGCGGATATGTCCGGAGACAACCGAAAAATAGTATTGTTAAAGGGGGGCAGAGGAGGTAACGGCAATCAACATTATGCCACCAGCACTATGCAGGCTCCCAAGTATGCCCAGCCGGGACAACCGGCCCAGGAACTGACACTGCTCCTGGAGTTGAAGGTCATCGCGGACGTTGGTCTGGTCGGTTTTCCCAACGTAGGTAAATCTACCCTGCTGTCACGGGTGACCAACGCCCAGCCAAAGATCGCCAACTATCATTTTACCACCTTGAGCCCCAATCTGGGCGTGGTGGATTTGGAGAATTCCAGGGGGTTCGTAATTGCAGATATCCCCGGCTTGATCGAGGGCGCCTCTCAGGGCGCCGGCCTGGGGCATGAATTTCTCCGTCACATTGAACGCACCAAGGTGATCATTCATATTGTGGATGCGGCGGGTACGGAAGGGCGGGACCCCATAGAAGATATCTACGCGATCAACCGAGAGCTGGAAAGCTACAATGTGAATCTCTCCAGGCTTCCCCAGGTCATCGCTGCCAACAAGATCGATGCGTTTTATTCAGAGGAAGAAAGCACGCGCTTGACGGCACTGAAGGCGGAATTTGAGCCCCAGGGGATATCGGTATACCCTATATCGGCAATCAGCGGGCAGGGGCTTAAGGAGCTACTCTATCATGTCAGGGAGATGCTGGATGCACTGGATCAGGAGCCGGTTATTTTTGCCCAGGAATATTTCCCGCAGGAGCGGACTGGCGACAGCAATATGCCCTACACTGTGACATACGATCAAGCTGCTGATGAATATGTGGTCGAAGGCCCCCGCATAGAAAAGATGCTGGGATATACCAATCTGGAAAGTGAGAAGGGTTTTACCTTCTTCCAGAATTTCCTGAAGGAAAACGGAATTCTGGAGCAATTGGAAGAGTTGGGCATCCAGGAGGGCGATACGGTCAGAATGTATGGGCTCTCTTTCGATTATTACAAGTGACAGGGCGATTGAGGAAAGGGGAGGAAAGAGGAATGACAAGCAAGCAAAGAGCATATTTAAAGAGTCTGGCCAATAGTCTGGATCCCAGCTTTCAGGTGGGTAAATCTTGCCTGACGCCACAGGTGACAGAGGCGATTAGCGAGGCCTTTAACACCAGGGAATTGATAAAGATAGCTGTGCTGAAGAATTGCATGGACGATCCCCGAGAGATCGCGGAGATCGTGGCGGAACGCACTCACTCCCAGACTGTGCAAGTGATTGGGAAAAAGATTGTGTTGTATAAGCCGGACCAGGATAACCCCAAGATTAAGCTGCCTTAGTATGTGCTGGAATATTCTACACCAGTAGTTTAAACATGTCGGC
Organism: bacterium; assembly: GCA_023663725.1. Lineage (GTDB taxonomy): Bacteria > Bacillota > Clostridia > Lachnospirales > Lachnospiraceae > Acetatifactor. Next base: position 7,066 of record JAMPGX010000010.1, read on the forward strand.
ACAACGATAATGGAAGAGGGATTCAGGGAATGTGTATCAACACAGACAAGTGGAACAAAATAGGCATTATGGGGGGAACCTTCAATCCTATTCATATCGGCCATCTGTTGTTGGCTCAATGGGCTATGGAGGAAGCAGGACTGGATGGCGTAATTTTCATGCCCACTGGCTGTTCCTATATGAAAAAAAGTACTGCGGTGCTGTCCGGAGCAGAAAGATTGGCTATGACAAGACTTGCTATCACAGGCCAGGATCGCTTTGCCTGTTCTGATCTGGAGGTGAACCGACAGGGCCGTACTTATACCTGTGAGACGCTGGAGGAGTTGCATGCTGTATATCCCCATGCACAGCTGTTTTTTATTGTGGGAGCCGACTGTTTGTTCTCAATTGAGACTTGGTATCATCCGGAGAGAATTTTCCGCCATTGTGTTTTGCTGGCTGCTTCACGCGGCGGTATCCCCATGGACAGACTGGAGAACAAGAAGCGGGAATTGATGGCCGCGTATGATGCGGATATTCTGCTGACAGTCTTTCCTAATATTGAGATTTCTTCCACTGATATCAGGGAGCGCTGCCGGCAAGGACGTAGCATCCGGTATCTCGTGCCAGACATTGTGCGGGAATATATTGAGAGGAATCAGTATTACAGGGAATAAGGAGTTGATTGGAATTTGAAGGCAATTGCTTTGAGTAAATTGAGAAAGGAAATATCCAAGGTTCAGGATGAAAAGCGTTATGAGCATACTCTGGGTGTGGCTTACACAGCCGCCAATCTCGCCGCATGTCATGGCGGAGATATTGAAAAGGCTCTGATTGCCGGCCTGCTCCACGACTGTGCCAAGGGTCTGTCCGAGCACAAGCTGCTTGACTTGTGTGAGAAACATCACTTGCAGCTCAGCAGGGAGGAACGGAAAAAGCCATCTCTGCTGCACGCGAAAGTCGGCAGTTATCTGGCACACAAAAAATACAAGGTGACCGATCCGGATATATTAAACGCAATTTGCTATCATACCACAGGAAGACCAGAGATGTCCCTTTTGGAGAAAATTGTTTTTGTGGCTGATTATATGGAACCGGGGCGCAGACAGGCTCCCAGGCTGGAGCAGATACGTCGAGCGTCCTACGCCGATCTGAATCAGGCAGTGCTGATGATTCTGGAGGACACATTAGCCTATCTGAAAGAGTGTTCGGCTGTAGTCGACCAGACCACGCAGGCAACCTATGAGTATTATCTGAATATCCGCTAAAGCGGGAAAAGGAGGTCTATATGAATACTTCTAATGAAATCGCCAGAATCGTCATCGAGGCTCTGGAGGAGAAGAAAGCAGAGGACATCAAGGTGATTGATATCAGCCAGCTTTCGATTATCGCAGATTACTTTATCATCGCAGGCGGCAGCAATCGCAGCCAGATTCAGGCACTCAGCGATAATGTCGCGGAAAAACTTGGACGAGCGGGGCATTCCCTAAAGCAAAAGGAAGGCTATGACACTGCCAATTGGGTACTGATGGACTTTGGAGATGTAATTGTGCATATTTTTGACAAGGAAAACCGTCTACTGTACGATCTGGAGCGCATCTGGAGAGACGGTCGGCAGATCGCAAAAGAGGATTTATAAGCCTTTACTAAAAACAGTGGCTATTCTTTTTAGAATAACCACTGTTTTTCATAAATTTTCTTTTAAAGGATTCTGATGGCAAAGCTCAGCATACACATGTCGCCGCTATGAAGCATCTCCACGACCATTGTTCCCCAAATGCATATAAAATGTGATCAAGTACAATCCACAAAGCCCCACAATCACATAGACAATTCTGGACAACCAGGACATTTCTCCAAAAATGAAGGCAACCAGATCAAATCGAAACAGGCCGATCAGCCCCCAGTTAATGGCACCAATAATAGCAATGGTCAATGCGGTGCCATCCAAATATTTGTTTCCCATATGAGTTTCCTCCTTTATTTCCTTACTATAGGCGGCCTTTTAACTCAGGCTTCAATATACATTCTTTGTTTCATAACTATTGTTGCCCGACATAAGGAGGAATATACTAACTCACCGATAAAAACGAAACACGCCAAACACTTTTCCCAAAATTTGACAATCGTCAACAATGATAGGCTCCATGGAATCATTCTCCGGTTGGAGACGAACATGGCCATCCTCTCTGTAATAAGTCTTAACGGTGGCTGAATCGTCAATCAGCGCCACCACCATATCACCGTTGGAAGCCGTATTGCAGCAGTTGACAAAAATGCGGTCTCCACTGAATATTCCGGCATTGATCATAGAATCACCCTTAACCTTCAAAATAAAAGACTCTCCCTTGGGCACCACGTCCGCGGGAACAGGAAAGTATTCCTCAATATTTTCCTGAGCAAGAATAGGCTGTCCCGCAGCCACCTGCCCTACTACGGGAATACTGACCATATCCGTACGGACCATCTGAAAACTATCGTCACAAATTTCAATCGCCCTCGGCTTAGTTGGATCGCGACGTATGTATCCGTTCTTCTCCAAAGTCTCCAGATGAGAGTGGACAGAGGAAGTGGACTTCAAATGGACTGTCTCACAGATCTCCCTGACAGTAGGTGGATATCCCTTTTTCAAAATCTCATCCTTAATATAGTCCAGTATCTCTTGCTGTTTAAGTGTAATCTTGCCGTAGCTCATTGCAGAGTCCTCCATTTCTCACGGAAAATAGCTATTTGTTTTCTAACAATTTCAGTATAGCATAGTTTTGACAAAAAGGCAAACATATATTCCAAAAATATGTTCGATTGCGCTTGACAAGCGAATATATGTTCTGTATAATCAAATCAGAACAAATGTTCCGAACAAATATTTGTACTGATAGGTACGGAGGAGTGTAAGATGAGCCAGACAGTATACAGATACGACAGAGAAGTGAGGAATTATCAGAAAAAGCTCAGAAGGCAGAGAGAAGTTCGGCGCACAATTATTTTGACCGGTATGGCGATTGTACTGGCGCTGGTCTTCGCGCTTTCCTACCATGTGATATTATCTCATGCCAACAGCGAGATAGAAGATACCTCATATAAATATTTTACCAGCATTCAAATTGAACCAGGAGAAACCTTATGGGAGTTGGCTGATCAATATGCGGATCAGGAGCATTATGCCAGCAGAGAGCAGTATATTGCGGAGGTTATGGCTATGAATCATTTGGCCGATGAAGCTATTTCAGCGGGAAGCTACCTGATTCTTCCCTATTACTCTCCAAATTTTGTCCAATAGCCGGATAAACATGTCAGACATATGTGTATGTTGTCATTCGCGCAACCGCACTGCATTTGCAGCCCTGCGCCTGCGTTCATCCTCCTGAGCAGCATAGTGCTTCCTGGTTGTATTGACATCGCTATGCCCCAGCACGTCAGCCACCAGATAGATATCTCCAGTTTCCCGATACAGAGCTGTGCCATAAGTGCTGCGGAGCTTGTGGGGGGTGATCTTTTTCAGCGTAGTAACTCTGGACGCGTATTTTTTTACCAGGTTTTCCACAGAGCGCACCGCCATACGTCGGTTCTGCAGAGAGAGAAACAGCGCATTTTCATGTCCCTCTGCCGGAATCATATGCTCGCGCTGTTCCAGATAATCCAGAAGAGCTGTTCCTACTTCCTCACCGAAATAGATTATTGCTTCCTTGCCTCCCTTTCGCAGAATACGAATGCCATAGACATCAAAATCCACATCCTGAATGTCCAGCCCTACACATTCCGATACGCGAATACCAGTTCCCAGCAGCAGCGTGATCAGCGCAACATCCCGTATTTTTGTCTTTTTATGATATTCCAGCTCCTTCTTGGTGAGCTTGGCGCCATCCTCCACCTGATCCAAGAGAATTGCTACCTCGTTGGGCTCCAGACGTATTATCTCTTTTTCATGCTGTTTGGGAAGCGGCACCAGCGCTGCGGGATTTTTTTCAATCTTTTCATTCTCAAAGAAATAATTATAAAAGCTCCTGAGGGAAGCCAGCTTGCGGCTTCTTCCACGTTCCTCATTGATAATATTTTTGCCATCCTTTTCATAGAGGGAGAGGTATTCCAAATATTCCTCTATATCCTCACGGCCCAGCATATCCAGGAATTTTATCGGAATATCAGAGATATTCATCTTGGCGCAGACACTGTTTTTTTCATGTAAGAACTCGAAGAACATCCGGAGGTCATAGGCGTAGGCCAGTCTGGTGCGAGCGGAGGTATATTGCTCAATTCCCCGAAAAAATTCCCTGCAAAAGGGAGGGAGTTCCTCCAAGACGGCTCGCATTTTCAGAATGTTCTGCATTTTTTGTTCCTCGTGATAGTTGCCGGTATTTGTATTATTTGCCATAATATTCACTCCATCCCTTCAGGCAGCCGTTTTGTATGGCGGTAAACATACGCTCCTTCACGCCAGGATTCTCCTGGTTCAGCCGGCGAAGAAGCTCTTTCACATATTCTCTTCTGGTATGGCCGTCCGCAGGGCAGGGGCTCTTTACGACAGGCACATTGTGCTTGCGGACAAAACCAATGACATCAGCCTCATTTACATACATCAGAGGGCGTATAACTGTCAATTCTGTGCGGTCCAGATAGGTAACTGGCGCAAAGGTGTGAAAACGGCCTTCATAGATCAGAGACAGCAGCATCGTCTCCACAACATCATCCCTGTGGTGCGCATAAGCAACCTTATTACAGCCAGCGTCCTTGATGGCATTGTTGAGTGCTCCCTTGCGCATTTTGGCACAGAGGGCGCAGGGATTGGTCTCCTTGCGGTCCTCAAATATTATTTTGGCAATATCTGTTTTCACAATGGTGTATTCCACACAGAGCTCCTCACATAATGCCTTTATTCTATCCAAATTCAAATTCTCAAATCCCAGATCTACCGTTACCGCATGGATTGTAAACGGCTTTGGATAGAAACGCGTCAGACCGTTAAGCGCATAGAGCAGTGCCAGAGAGTCCTTTCCTCCAGATATGCCCACGGCAATCCGATCTCCCGTATCAATCATTTGATAATCATCTATGGCTCGGCGCACATAGCTCAGCAATTGCTGTAATTTCATGTACATTCCTCCCGTATATGATGTTATTTTACCTTTTTTTGACGTGGGAAACAATGCTTTTTCTAAAAAAATACAAATCTGTCTGGATTAATTCAATCTTTCACTTTTCTTTTGAAATTTTTGAGAAAATTCATCTTGTTATCTATCAGAAATAAGTGTATGATGAAATATACATAAGTACAAATATTTACCCTGACTGGGCAGAAAGAGGAAGACAAAATGAAGCATAGATTGAAGAATCCCTGTATTAAATGGGGGCTGACAGCGTTGTTAGTGATCATGGGCGGCATTATGTTTTACTATCTGTTGTTCCATGCCTCTAATATTAAATCCGCTTTTAACATTATTGTCGGGATCATGATGCCGGTGGTATTTGGCTTTATTCTGGCCTATCTGCTGACTCCGGTTCTGAACAGTATAGAGCAAAGAATATTATACCCGCTCAGGAAGCGTCTCAAGCTGAAGGAGAGCCCTAAGACTTCCCAAAGAATCCGGATGCTGAGCGTCCTGGTTACTGCAGTTCTTTTCTATCTGATTATTCATCTTCTGATTAGCATGCTGGTGTCCCAGATTGTCCCCAGCATTCAGAATATCGTCTCTAATTTTGACACATATATGAACAATTTTACGGTCTGGATGAATCAGCTGTTGGCTGATAATCCTGATATTAAGGATTATGCCATTGATCTGGTAGACCGTTATTCTGAAGAATTGGAACGCTTTTTAAATGAGACTGTTCTGACCAAATCCAGTGAGCTGATCAAAACAGTATCACTGAGTGTGCTGGGTATCTTTAAGACCATGTGGAACTTTATTATTGGCTTCATTATCTCCATCTATATCCTTGGCAGTAAGGAAAAGTTTGCAATACAGGCCAAGAAACTGATCTATGCCTGCTATAAACCGGACTCAGCGAATGTAATCATCAACAATTTCCGCTTTGCCCATAACACGTTTATCGGGTTTATCAGCGGCAAGATCCTGGATTCGTTAATTATTGGAATGCTGTGCTTTATCGGGACTACCTTGTTGCATACTCCGTATGCGGCTCTGATCAGCGTAATAATTGGTGTGACCAATATTATCCCCTTCTTTGGACCTTTTCTGGGAGCTATTCCCAGCGCTGTGCTGATCCTGGTGGTTGATCCCATGCATCCGTTGAATTGTGTGTATTTTATCATTTTCATTCTGATCCTTCAACAGGTGGATGGCAATCTGATCGGTCCAAAGATTCTGGGAGATTCCACTGGCTTATCCGGTTTCTGGGTGATCTTTGCCATTACACTGTTTGGGGGATTGTTCGATGTGCTGGGCATGATTGTAGGAGTGCCAATCTTTGCCATTATCTACGCCGCGGTGAGATCTCTTGTGAACTCAGCTCTGATCAAGCGGAATATGCCGATCCGAAGCACCTTCTATGAAAATATCGAGTGCGTGGATGCCGCGGGAATCCACACCATAGACAATCTGGAGCGCCGAAAGATAATCAAGGCCAAAAATATGGCGAAAAAAGGAAAGAAGGACGACAACGAGCCTGTTACACATGATGATGAAATCATTTCGGGCATGAAATTTATCAGTAATGCGCAGGAGTGGAAGAGAAGAGTGCCGGTGCGGTGGAATGATGAGAATGTGATAACCAGAGAAGCGTGTTCTGATATACAGGCAACTGATAAAAAACAATCCTCAGATGCAATGTCTGACAATGCCCCTGAATGCCCTCAGTCATGAATGGACTTGGCCGGACGCGTCTTAAAAGCATTACAGTGTGAATCCTGGAGATTGGAGAGTGTGAGAGGAGTACACATACTATTATGAAATTTGTAATACAAAGAGTTACCGAAGCAAGCGTATCGGTAGACAATCAGTTGATAGGAGCTATTGGCAAGGGATTTATGGTACTCATTGGCATAGGTCAGACAGATACCCGAAAGGTTGCGGACAAAATGATAAAAAAGCTTCTGGGACTGCGGATATTCGAAGATCAGAACGGTAAGACCAATCTTTCCCTGCAGGATGTGGATGGCAGCCTGCTTTTGATATCACAATTTACTCTATATGCTGATTGTCGCAAGGGCAACAGACCGTCCTTCGTTGATGCCGGTGCGCCAGACTTGGCCGAGGAACTATATCAATACATCATCACAGAATGCCAGAATCAGTTTCCAGATAACAAAGTCCAGCATGGCAGCTTTGGAGCTGATATGAAGGTCTCTCTATTAAATGATGGACCATTCACAATCATATTAGACTCAAAAGAGCTGCCAACAGGATAACAGATGATTAACTATTCGTTAAAGTTGTCTTTTGCGCATAGTTATAGATCGCTCATATCCGCTCCCGCAGACCAATTTTGCCAAAGAAATCCCTCAGATTCTCAATTCTCTGAGGGATGGTGATTACATTTCCTGGCGCAAATTTTTCAACTTCTCTAACAATTCCAAATCATCCGCAGTAATCTTGATGTTCGTCTGAAGCTCCTGACCGTCCACCGTGATTACTTTGCATTCCATGACAGTGCCTTCCTGTATACCGGCCTTCGTAAACGCCTTAACAAATTGCAGGAATTTTGGATGGTTGCCCTTAAAACGGGAAAAATCGTTCTTTAATCCTAACAAAGTCATAGGATTTATATTCATATGTCAACACCTCGTAATTGCCACCCTTGAACGGGCTCACTGCATCGCCCTCTTAATGGCGGTCATCAGTTCCTCATAAGTTTCATAGGCAGGAAGCTGTGGATTGTCTCTTTTAATCGTATCGGTACTCCGGAACAGAAAACCGGCTCTGCTGGCCTGAATCATCCCCAGATCATTGTAGCTGTCGCCGCTGGCAATGGTATCATATCCAATAGATTGCAAGGCTTTTACCGTAGCCAACTTGGAATTTTCTGTTCGCATCCTGAAGCCAACTATTTCGCCATTCTGAGCAACCTCCAACGAATTGCAGAAAATAGTTGGCCACCCCAGCTTCTGCATCAGCGGGCTGGCAAACTGGGTAAAAGTATCACTGATAATAATCACTTGTGTAATGGAACGGAGCTCGTCCAGAAATTCTTTCGCACCGGGCAGGGGTTCAATCTGCGCAATAGTTCTCTGAATTTCCTTTAATCCCAGATGATGCTCCCTCAAAATATCCAGACGCCATCTCATCAGCTTATCATAATCCGGCTCGTCACGCGTGGTTCTCTTCAATTCCGGAATTCCGCTGGCCTCCGAAAACGCTATCCAGATCTCGGGCACCAATACCCCCTCCAAATCTAAACAGGTAATATACATTTCATGTGTTTCCTCCCATTTCTATATAATATCCATCGCATGCTCTCAGTATAGCATATATGACGTCGATAAACAATATCCAATCATTTATTGTGCTTTTCTATGTATTTTATCTGCCTTATCCATAAAGGATAAAGCGGTTTGCATGAGATCATCAAAATGCTCATATTTTCTTTCACTGGTAGGAATTTCCATGAAACTCGTATAAGGATAAGGAATGACCCTATGCGAGGCGGCTAAAAAGGTCTTATTATCCTTTTTACGAATTGCTATTATCTCTGGGATACGGCTAATAACAGATAATCTGGCCAGATCCAATAGAAGCTCCTCCGGACTCCTGCCCTCAATGTCTACCTTCAACTGGCCATGAAGATATGCGTCCAACTCGGTGTCTTTTTTGTTCAAAAAAATAATATAAAATTCTCCCCTGTCAAAATACAGGATTCCTCTGTCCAACTGTAACCATCTCTGTCGCAGAAAATGAATCCAGATTGCCAATATTATCAGCAATACGCACACCACCATAGCGGCGATGTGTCCCCATATCAACAGTATTCCTGTTGTTGCCAGTATTATGGATACAATTACGCTGATGACCAACACCCTGTGGCTCTCACGCGCTGGAAACCATACCTTAGTTTGCTGTTGGTCGTTCTGCTCTTCCATTTTCCCCTGTAATGACTCTTCCATAACGATTCTCCTTTTTGTGTGATAACATTTATAGCCTTATCAATTTACAAACTATATATTACTATCATACGCAAAAAGGCAAAAGAATGCAACCCCTAAAGGCTGCATTCCTTGAGAATATTTGGTATTTTTAATTATTTATTAAACGTAGTACAGAACATATCTCCCTCTGATTCATTTTCAAAATATTCCTGAAACCAGATGGAAAACTCTTTTGCCTCCGCAGGCACTTCAAAGACGACATGGTAGTTACAGGTATCTCCATTAGCCAGAGTATATTCGGAAGGCATTACCGTGCTTGAGCTGTCCATTTCCACACCAAATGTATAATCTTCATCCCCATCACCCAGATCATGCCACTGCATCTGGAAATCACTGTTGAACATGGGAAGCGCATCGCCAAAGGTGTTTTTGATTGTAATTACAGCATCAACAAGCTGCATGCCCTCTTGCGCGACATAGCCTTCATACTCGGAAGGATATGCGACAGAATCCACACTGTAGTCAAAAAATACGGTGCGGAAGGTTGTGCCGATGCCTCCCTCGGCATAGCCATCCTCTGCCGTTACCACCTTATTTGCAGCAGGTTCACCACAAGCGGTAAGCATCAGACAGAGCATCGCCATAACACAGACTACTAACCTTTTACAGATTCTCATAATACATCTCTCCTCTTCATACAAGATATTTGCGATCGCCTACTAGCAACGACCAATTGAAATTATAGTACTATTTTTTCCTTTTGTCTATAAGAAAAATGAATTTATTCCTTAATTAAGGCTCCCTGTACAAAAAAATATGCCGCCAGTTGAGCCCTGGAGCTAAATTGTTCCGTTTGTATCAGCTCCCACACCTCCTCCCTGGAATAAAAACGGGAGTTGATCTGCTCGTTTTCCGAGGTGTGATCACGGATTTCCCCCTCCGCTTCCACAATAGCAATATAGGTGGTAACATCGGAAAATGCCACCGCCGCGAAGGAGGCGGGAAGTATGTCGCGTATTCTTCGCACAGATAAGCCCGTTTCTTCATATAGCTCACGCTGAATGCAGTCCTCCACGGATTCTCCGTCCTCAAGCATGCCCGCGCATAGATTATAGACGCTTCTATTGACTCCCATACGAAATTCATGGAGTAACAACAGCTTTCCCTGACAAACTGCAATGATAGATACTCCGCTGGGATTCTGCCCCAGGTCCTCCGGAGACATCAATTCTCTGCGGCTGACCATCTCATATTTCTTCTCTCTGCCCGCCTTGTTAAGATATGTCAACTCGTAGTTTTTGAGAAATCTGCCATCTCCAACCTTTTCCATTCTTAAAAGCTTCATAACTATATTCCCTAACCTCTCTTATATGATGCCTGTATCTGTTCCGCCAAAGAGGGGTGAAGCTTTTGGCGGGTAATCTCCACCAGGCCCAGTGGCGTCATATCTACCACTCGCACAGTCACAGGGTCCTCAGCCGTCAGCCTCCGCAGCTCCCGCAGAAGCTCCTTCTCCTGATCGAGAGTAGACAGATTGATGAAATCCACTATGATGATGCCGGAGAGATTGCGCAGTCTTAGCTGCCTGGCAACCTCTCTGGCCGCTTCCAGATTCACCCGCCGATGAGTATCCTCCAGGGACTGATCACCAGGCAATCGAATACATTTTCCCGTGTTTACATCTATAGCAGTCAGACTCTCCGTCTGTTCTATCACCAGATTTGCCCCTGATTTCAACCACACTGTCCGACATAACGCTTCCTCAAGTCTAGTCTGTATACTGTAAAGCTTTCCCAAAGAGAAGCTGTCATCCTGATATAATCGCAGTCGCTTTGACTTCAAAGAAAATCGGTTTTTCTCACTAAGCTGTCTCAATTCCTCATAGATATGTGGCAAATCCGTGACAATCTCCTCGTATTCCCCCTGCGGAAATACCTCCAGCACTTCCTCCAGAACCGATCCCGTCTCATACAGGCAGCTGTGGCAGCGGCGAAACTTTCCCTGTAAAAACAGTGTGGTAAAACGACATCGAAGCTCATCATATTCTCGGCGCATATCAAGAAGTGCCTCTTGTTCTACGGCTTCGCCTGCCTTGGTGCGCACCACCAGCCCAAAGGAAGGGACTCCCTCCTCCTGTCTCACTACTCCATCTGTATCCGTAATCTGCCAGTCCGCCAAAAGACATTGCAGACGCTCCCTCTGTGCGTCATCCAGCTTCCTGGAGATGCCCACATGGGGCTTGCCCATGGAAAAGACAAAATACTCTCCCTTAACTGCTATTCGGGTAGTTACAACCGCCTGCTTGGTTTTGATCGCATCCCGCTCCAGCTGTACCAACAGCTCGTCTCCCTCCATCAGTCGACCGTCGTAAGTCCTGTTGGTCAGAAAAGGAAGCATATTCTGTGCCATCGGCAAAAAGCATTGTTCCCCATTTGCAATCTCCACAAAGCAGGCGTTGAGATTCTTAATAACACGTCTTATCTTTCCCAGGTACACGGCACCAATATGGCTCTGTTTGTGGGGGGAAAAAATCTGCGCCGCTGCTAGACGATCCTGCACAAGCAGAGCGGCCATCTCAAGAGGCTGAACGGCGGAACTGAACTGCGCTGGAGTAAAAAAAGCAAAGTCTGTGAGCAGAAGTCTGCCCTGAGCCTTCATCTGCTGCTCTGGTTCCGACTTGTTCATAATCTGTGGTATATTCCTACTCATCACATTCTCACCTCTGTTGTCGCGGTCCGCTCTGTCTCGTCCCCTTGAGGCAGGCATCCGACTGTCTCCTGTTCTCTGCGCCGCAAAGCCTCCCTGGTGATCTGAATTCTCTTTTCGTCCCTCATGGGCGCCAGAATCGGACTGCCGATGGCGTCCATAGGGGCCAGGCGCTGCGGACTTCCTGCTGGGGCCAGATTCAGATAAGTATCCTTGCGGTGTACGACAAGCGCGTTCTCCTCAAGCGTCTCCCCCTGTAATGCCATATAAGCCCTCATGACCTGCGCAGGCTTGATATTACCACCGCTGGAGGCATCCACCAGCATATGAATAGCTCCGTCCTCCTCCGCCCACAACTCATAGAGGCCAGGACGGATATCCCATTGCAGCGTACTCTTCTTAGTCTCCTTGAGAATGGTGATCTCCGACATGGCATAAAATTCCGCAAGCCCCGCTCTATAGTCAAAGGCCGGCTCCCTGTCCTCCCGAAACCGCACCCTGTAGGCAGCGGCGGCAACGCTGGCCATAGCATTGCCGGCATCCTCCGGAAGCATCACCACACTCACAATCTCAATTCCAGGCACGCTGGCCCGGTTAAAGCGCTCTATCATCTCCTCAGAGGTAGTGACGCTGTAGCACTCAATATCCATATATTCTCCGTCACTGGTCAGTCCCACCCCCAGAGGAGCCGCAAAGGTCATGATCTGATGAGGGCTGAAGCCCGTGGTATAGGCCACATCAATCTCGGCCCTCCGAATACATTTTTGAAAAAATCGCATCACGTCCAGGTGGCCAATAAAGCGCACCGGACCGTATTTGCGAAATTTGACACGCACTTTCATAGGCTGTTTGCTCCTGTCTTGATGATTGCGAGCCGTCGCTTCAGCAGCCGCCATAGCTGCCCACATCCCGTGGGCTAAAACAGATGCCGCCTCCAAAACGAGCTACGCCACAGCCCTGACACTTGACTCGGCAATTCTCCGATATCTGCTCCTGTTGGGCCTTCTGCCACTCCCGCTGCAAGAATTCTCTGGTCACGCCGCAGTCGATGAAATCCCAGGGGAATATCTCATCGAGAGGGCGCTCTCTGTTGGCGTAGAACTCTGCAGTCAGACCACATTCCGCCATGGCCTCCTCCCACACCTCGTTCTTAAAGTACTCGCTCCAGGCGTCGTAGAAGCATCCCCTTTGATATACCTTGAGAATTACCTGCGACAAGCGCCTGTCCCCTCTGGCCAACACGCCTTCCCAGACACTGGCGTCAGCCTCGTGGTAATTGTACTTGATGCTCTTCTGATTGAGCTGTTCGGAGATGCATTTTCGGGTAAAATAAGCCTTTTCGATAAACTCCTCTCTGGTACACTGTCTGGCCCACTGAAAGGGAGTAAAGGGCTTGGGCACAAAAAAGGAGGTGCTGGTGACAATCTGCACCCGGCCGTTTACCCTGGCCTCCTTGGGCACTTCTTCAAAGAAAGTAGCGGCAATCCGGTTGGACAGCTCCGCGATTCCCCGTATATCCTCCTGAGTCTCCGTGGGCAGTCCCAGCATAAAATACAGCTTCACGCGGGTCCATCCCCCCCGAAAAGCCAGGGCAGCGCCCTGCAGGATATCCTGCTCCGTCAAGCCCTTGTTGATCACATCGCGAAGCCGTTGGCTTCCCGCCTCCGGAGCAAAGGTCAGGGAGGACTTGCGCACATCCTGCACCTTGCGCATCACATCCAGGGAAAAGGCATCGATGCGCAGGGAGGGCAGGGAGATATTGATGCGCTTCTCACCGCACTCTTCGATCAGAAAATCAATCAGCTCCGGCAATTGACTGTAATCGCTGGAGCTCAGAGAACTCAGGGATATCTCCTCATGGCCGGTGTTTTTCAACATCTCCAGGGCATAGCGCTTCAATACCTCTACGTCCCTTTCCCGCACCGGCCGATAGAGTTGTCCCGCCTGACAGAAGCGACAGCCTCTGATGCAGCCCCGCTGAATCTCCAGCACTACTCTGTCCTGAGTCACCTTGATATAGGGAACCACCGGTCTGAGGGGATAATAGGTGTCGGACACCTGCATTTCCACCTCTTTCAACACAGTTCGGGGAATTCCCTCCTCCGTGGGGGAAAACTCCGCTATCGTGCCATCCTCATGATAGCGCACCTGGTAGAATCGGGGCACATAGATTCCCGGCAGACGGGCGGCCCTGCGCAGGAATTCCACCCGCCCGCACTTTTCTTTCCTGCATGCCTTGTAGAGATCCAGCAGATTGCGGTACTGTGTCTCGCCCTCTCCGATGTAGAACAGATCAAAAAAGTCCGCAATCGGCTCAGGATTGTAGGTGCAGGGACCGCCTCCTATGACGATGGGACAATCCTCCCCACGATCCTGAGAAAGCAGCGGAAGCTGAGACAGCTCCAGCACTTGCAGGATATTGGTGTAACACATCTCATACTGTATCGTAATGCCCAGGAAATCCATATCCTTTACCGGCTCCTGAGACTCGAGGCCAAAGAGGGGAATCTGTTGCCTGCGCATGATAGCGTCCAGATCTACCCAGGGAGAAAAGACCCTCTCGCACCACACATCCGGGAAGCTATTGAACATGTCATAGAGAATCTGCATTCCCAGATGGGACATGCCAATCTCATACACATCCGGAAAGCACATGGCAAAGCGCACTTCTACCTGGGACTTGTCCTTCACTACTGCGTTAACTTCACTGCCAATATATCGGGCGGGCTTCTCAATCCGCATCAGAATATCGTCTGACAGGGCCAGCTTAACTGTCGCCATCGGCTCTTTCCTCTCTTTGCTTAGACTCCCTATCAGTATACGGCATCTATCTGCCAAAAGCAAGTGATTGTCCCATTATTTCTGTTCGTCCAGATATAACTGCACCCGATTCTGGATCAGAGCTGCCACCGTCTCCGCATCCTTATCTCCGGAAAAATAACTGTCCAGCTCCTCCAAGACAATATTCTCCACTGCGGAAGCGCGATTCCGATAGGGCACGGCAGAATTGAGCAATTCCAGATATTCCTGGTCCCATGTGGAGCCGGGAGGCCCGTCCGGTTTCTCAGGAATGATATATGTCCCCCATTTGAGTGAGTGAAAAGGATCATAATCATCATAGTGCAGTTGTCCTTTAAGCCCTGAATTAAATGCCTGAATCATATCGTTTCGGACAGCCCCCATATGGCCAAGCTGTCTCGAGTGATCAAACAGAGAGATCAGATATGCTTTGATCTGCTCCCAGTAAGCTGTATTCCGATTGACAACCAGAAAGGAATCACATGTCCAATAGTTCCCCTGACTGTTTTGGGAGGGAAACCCTACCGGATGATGGCTCTTCTCATATTTGCTCATCATAAAGGCAAATTGTGGGAAGTCCCATATATCTTCCATAAATGCGACAGATTGCTGATTCGCTGCCGTCTCACTATAACTCTGATCATGCTCACGGTAAAGCTCAGGGTCCATATTCTGAATCATCTCCAACAGCCATATGAATTGTGGATTGTCAAAATCACAGGTCCCGGCCTCCAGATCTAAAAAGGGAGTCTCTGTCAGATATCGAAGATACATCTCGCGGATAGCTGTTTCCCCGTATCCGCTCAAACGGGTCAAAGAACGCAGGACAAGCAGTTGATTGCGGTCAGGATGCGCCTCCTTTACGGCCATCGCCTCCTCCCAGCTCCAGCGATCCTCAGCCCAGAGGGAGCTGTCAGCCATCACGACAGTGACATACCCATCCGGGGCAAGTCCCATCTGTTTCCCGTCTATCACTCCGCATCCCAGCGCGCCGGGGAATATGGCATCCACGTATTCTTGCGGCAGCACATCGGACAGATCAGCCAGAATCCCTTTCTCGTATAGCATCTCCATATCTTCCGCCGTCACATAATAAATGTCCGCGCCATTTCCCGCTACCAACTCCGCCAGGGCCCGCGTCCGATAATCCTCCATGGTCTGAAGAGCTTCGATATATGTCAGCCCTTCCATATTCGGTTTGTCTACTCGGATGCTATAGTCCGGATTATTTCTCGAATAGTCAATGGCACAGTCGAATACATACTGACAATCCCTGACAAGACTCACCATGCGGATGGTATCCTTCGCTTTTTCAGGGTCTGCTCCCAACTGACAGATTTCAGAGGTGCCCAGGCTTCCCTCCAAGAGCGCCAGTTGCCCGCCTCCTCCAACAGTCATGATCACCTCCGCTGTATTGGAATCAATCCCCAGATCGTGATAATTGATACAGAACTCCCTGAGCCCTGTATATAGATCCCAGCGATATATCTTACCTTCTCCCGTGGCATAGTACAGATACCCATCCTCCGTCATAGCCTTGGGAGTACGGGGCTCCAGAGGCGCCTGTGCAAAGAGCTTTTGCCCAATCGTCGGACGATACCCCACTAGCTGTATCTCATTTCCTTCGGGAAGATCAATCTCAAAAACGGCATTGCCGTCAGGGTCCTTCATCACATACCCCGCGACAGCATTTATATCCTCAGAGCCGATGACGTCAACTGGATTGCCCTCAGCATCCAGAACCATGATCCTGCCTTGATCCAGACCGGTCAGGCAGTGCTGGTCCGCGAGCAGATAATAATATCCCTGCCGATCGGTGTATACACAGGTATAGAAATAGCCTGCCTGAATCTCTATCCCGCTGCCCTGCATGGCCGGATAGAGATCAGTGACGGACAGTTGCTCCCCATCCAGATTGATATGCACGGCGGGATAGGCGACCACCTTCTGGTCTGAGTCATATACACATAAGAACAGGACATACTCTTTCTCACTGACCATATCCGCCTTCATAGGAATCACCTGATTCTCATCGTATTCCTCCAAAACTGGCAGCGGCACCTTCTCATGCCAAGTCTTTCCTGTCTCCGTATCGCAGCAACTCAGATTACACTCGACTTCATCAAACTCCGGCATAAAGCTCTGTTCAAGCCTGTCCAAGCGATAAAATTTATCCTCCAGACAGAAAAAGGAACTCCCCACTATGTCGTAAAATCCAGTATCATAGTCCAAATCCTGCATATATCCTGTGATGTAGAGATCATGATTTGTACCGGAAAGGGTATCAAACTTCCACGAGTCAGTCCTCCAGTCCAGATCAGGCCGAGCCGCCTGCATCTCCGCAGAGACTACAGACGGCTCAGAAGGCTCTGTCCCAGGAGCACTGCAACCGGTCAAAATACATATGAATACCATTAAGAGTAGAAATGGCTTATGCTTCATCAAAACAATCCTCCCATTAACCAATTTCTGAAGGGTATAGTTCAATACCCTTCAGAAATCTTAGTTCACAATCCTAGATAAAGAAAAATCTACCATGTATTGTGGGATTTAACAGAATGATTTTCACGAAATACATTTTGGGATTCAAGTATTGTTCCTTGACCGCAAGGACAGGGTTTATATACATATAACTGTTCAATATTGACATCACACCCTGCTGATATGTTTTCCGCGACTAAATAAGCATGTGCATACCCTCGTCCAGTAGCAATCCAAACTGTGGAAAATGCAGTCCCATGCGAATGTTTACAGGTTTCATCTGCGACAACAGGATTAGTAAATAAAGTTACTAAAAGCGCAGTCGATAGAATGATTAATATTATTTTCTTCATTGTCAATCCCCTTTCGATTTAAATAGTATGTTTGTTGTGTGCAGCAACCGGTCAAAAATATAAGTAATATGTCATGACGTTTAAATCATATATTATAACAGAAAATTTGTCAATCAATAATATTTTATTAGACAATATATTTTAACTTATACCTATTTCTAGCCTAAATATAGGAAATTTTTTATAGATATGTAAAAATATGAATGCCGTTCAGACTGTATTCCACAGTCCGTGCGGCATTCTCTCAGATACACTTTTCGCAGCCTATTCAATCTTAAAGCATAAAGTTCCAAGGGACAAATCACAATGTTTTCAAAACTTTGGCATATAGTCCAGACGGATATATTCTCCGATCTGGCTGCCGGTCAGTCCGAACAGAGTATCCCCGCGGCGGTTCGCCAGAGCCAGCAGACAGACCAACACTGCTGCAAGCAGAATGCGCAGGCCAAGAGTTCCAGATTTTCCGGCCCCACTGCCTGTCATCTCGCCGTATTCGTCCCCGTAGTCCGCCATACTGTCATAAGCGGGATCGTCCTCAAAGTATCCGGAGGTGTCGCCGTAGAGCAATTGTCTGCGCTGGAACAGATCCCGCCTGTCCTGCTGATAGCGCTCTCTCACCTGTCTTGTCAATTGTAGCTTCTGCTGCGTGGATATATCGCCCATCTCTCCCATTCCTTTCCTCATAGCTGATGCCTGGCTACTTCATTGTATGAGAAATACAGGGAAGCTTATTCCTGTTCCACAATCTTTTGGAAAAAGCAGCTTCGAGAGCCGGTGTGACAGGCCGCACCGACCTGGTTGATACGGGCCAGCAGGGTGTCTCTGTCACAGTCTGCCGTCAGGGAGATCAGATGCTGATAGTGTCCGCTGCTCTCCCCCTTCAGCCATTGCTCTCTGCGGCTGCGGCTGTAGTAATGCATCAGGCCGGTGCGCAGGGTATCCTCGTAGGCCTGCTCATTCATATAGGCCATCATCAACACTTCCCCGTTCTCCGCATCCTGCGCAATCACCGGAACCAGCCCCTGCTCGTCTTGCTTTAACTCCTCCCAGGAGAGGGCGGGCGTCCAACTGGGCTGCCCCTGAGACATATCATAACTGTTCTGCATCACTTCAAATCTCCTTATCTTACAGACTTCCCTTCGTGCTCAGCACATCCGTGAGGCGGGGCTCCAGGGCTATGGCCTCATCCAACGCCTTGGCAAAGGCTTTAAACATGGCTTCAATCATATGATGGTTGTTGCCGGACTGCAGCATCCGCAGATGCAGATTCATACCCGCACTGTAGGAGACGGCATAGAAGAATTCCCGCACCAGCTCCGTCTCCAGTTCTCCCACTCGCTCCGCGGTAAATGCACAGTCGAACTGCAGATAGGGTCTGCCGCACAGATCCACGGCGCACAGCGCCAGGGCCTCGTCCATGGGCAGGATAAAATAACCGTAACGACGTATGCCCTTCTTGTCCCCCACGGCCTCACGGATGGCCTTCCCCAGCACAATGCCGATATCCTCGACGGTGTGGTGCCCGTCCACCTGCAGATCGCCGACCGCCTTGCAGGTCAGATCAAAAAATCCATGTCGGGCAAAGCCCTCCAGCATGTGGTCCAGAAATCCGATACCCGTATTTATCTCCGCCTGTCCGCTGCCGTCCAGCTCCAGCGTGATCTCGATATCTGTCTCCTTAGTCTTACGGCTGATTGTACTGCTGCGTGCCATATTCTCTCCTCCTCGGCTTAACCCTCATTTTCAAAACGCACCCGTATGCTTCCCGCGTGGGCTGTCAGTCCCTCGCTCTCCGCGAAGCGCTCTATATCCGTATGCACTGCCTTCAGCGCCTCCCTCGAATACGAGATGATACTGGTCTTTTTCAGGAAGTCATCCACATTGACCGGAGAAAAGAACTTGGCGGTGCCGTTGGTGGGCAGGATGTGATTAGGTCCTGCGTAATAGTCCCCCAGAGGCTCGCTGCTGTACTCTCCCAGAAAGATAGCTCCGGCATTTTTGATGCGGGTCATGACGTCAAAAGGATTCCGCGTCAGGATTTCCAGATGCTCGGAGGCGATATCATTCACCGTCTCAATGGCATCCTCCATATTCTCCGCCAACAGGATATAGCCGTAATTCTCCAGCGATTTCTCTATGATCGATCTGCGGGAGAGCTGGACTGTGAGGGTGTCCACCTCGGCGGATACCCGCCGTGCCAGCTCCTCGGAGGTGGTGATCAGGATAGCGCTTGCCAGCTCGTCATGCTCCGCCTGGCTCAGGAGATCAGCCGCCACATAGCGAGGATTGGCCGTCTCGTCCGCCAGCAATAATATTTCGCTGGGACCAGCGATGGAATCGATGCTCACATAGCCATAGACGGCTTTTTTAGCCAGGGCGACAAAAATATTGCCGGGGCCGGTGATCTTGTCCACTTTGGGAATGGAATCAGTGCCGTAGGCCATGGCAGCGATGGCCTGAGCTCCGCCCGCCTTATATATGGCGCTCACGCCCGCAATATCCGCGGCCACCAGAGTTCCGGGATTCACTCTCCCGTCAGCCCCGGGCGGTGTAGTCATAATAATGTCCGCAACTCCCGCTACCCTGGCCGGTATCACATTCATCAGCACGCTGGAGGGATACGCAGCCTTGCCGCCGGGCACATACACGCCCACTCTGCCGATGGGAGTGATCTTCATGCCCAGTATCGTGCCGTCCTCTCTGGCGTCAAACCAGCTATTTCGCAGCTGTTTTTCGTGAAAAGCGCGGATATTGGCGGCCGACCGCCTGATGACCTCCACCAATTCGGGATCCATCTGCTCGTAAGCCGCCTGAATCTCCTCGCGGGTCACCCGAATATTCTCTGCGGTCAACTGATATTTGTCGAATTTCAGTGTGTATGCAAACAGAGCCGCATCACCCTTCTCCCGCACATCGCGCAGGATTTTGTTTACCGTCTCCTCATACTCTGAATAATTATTTGGACTTCTCTTCAACAGGTCATTCAGCACATTGTTGCGAGTGCTCTCTGTCAATTGTACGATTCTCATATTTATTCTCCTCACTGTTTTACCTTATAGCTTCTCCCTCAGTCTGTAGATCAGCTCTCTGATACGTTCCGTCTCCATCTGCATACTCACCGGATTCACAATCATGCGGGCGGACAGGGGACAGATCTCCTCCAGCACATCCAACCCATTTTCCCGCAGCGTGCCGCCGGTCTCCACGATATCCACGATCACGTCCGACAGCTCCACCAGAGGTCCCAGCTCCACAGAGCCATTCAGCTTGATGATATCTACCGTCTGATGCTTTTTGTTGTAGAAATACTCTCTCGCAATATTGGGATATTTGCTGGCTACACGGATTCTCTCGTGGTGCCTCAACAACTCCTGCGCCGACTGGGGGCCGCAGACACACATGCGGCATTTGCCAAAGCCCAGATCGAGCACCTCGTAGACATTGCGGTTCTCCTCCAGTATGGTATCCCGTCCTACCACGCCGATATCGGCGGCGCCGTACTCCACATAAGTAGGAACGTCCGGCCCTTTAGCCAGGAAAAAGCGCAATCGCAGCTCCTCATTGACAAAGATCAGCTTTCGGGAGTCTTTGTCCTTCAACTCCTCACAGGTGATGCCAATCTGATCCAGCAAATCCATGGTTTTGCTGGCCAGACGGCCCTTCCCCAGCGCAAATGTCAAATATCTGTCGTCACTCATATTTTGTAATGTTCTCCCTTGATCAAAATTTCACAGGTTTCCCTCATTTTCGTATCAATAAGGTGGGAATCCCCTGTCTGCGGCTCTCTCTGGCCTCCCGAAGCTTCTCCGTATAATCCTCCTCCGTGTAAGTCAGCACCTTCTTTTCCACACCCTGAGGCAGCGGAGCCTTCTGGTATTGAACCGCCTCCAGGACGTCGTCTGTCACCATGGCAAAACCAATAGCCGGAGCATCCTTGCCAAACTGTCCCAGCAACGTGTCGTAGCGTCCTCCCTTGACGATGGGCGCTCCCACACCGTAGGTAAAGGCCTTGAAAATGATCCCCGTATAATAGTGGTATTTGCTGAGCATTCCCAGATCAAAGGACACATACTCCTCCACTCCATAGAGCTTCAGGATCTCATATATGGACTCCAGACGCTGGATCGCAGCCAGAGAACGGCTATTGTGCACGGATTCTCTTGCCGTTTTCAGAGAATCGATGGAGCCAAACAGGTCTGCCGCTTTCAGCAATGTACGATGGAAGGGCTCAGGAACCTCCCGCTGCTGCAACAATTCTTCTGCCGCAAAATAATTCTTGCCGGAGATGTACTCCCGCAACTGCTCCTCCGTCTCCACATCCAGTCCGGCCTCCTGGCATATACCCTTAAAATATTCCACCTGGCCCACACTGATCTGGAAGCGCGTAAGGCCCGTATTTTTCAAAGCCTCAATGACCAGACTGATCATCTCCGCATCCGCCTGTACGCTGTCGTCCCCGATCAGCTCCGCCCCGATTTGGGTGACTTCCTTGAGCTTGCCCTGCAGATTGGACGTATTCGTGAACGTATTGCCCAGATAACAGAACCTTATGGGTTCTTTGGCCTCCAGAAAATACTTGGCGGCGCAGCGGGCGATAGACGGTGTAAAATCAGGTCGCAGCGCCAATGTGTTTCCCTCCTTGTCAAAGAACTTGTAGAGTTCCTTGGAGGGCGTGGTGCCGATCTCTCGGGAAAACACGTCAAAATACTCAAACGTGGGCGTCTGGATGTCCTCATAACCATAGCTGGTGATGATGTCGTGGAGTTTGTTCTCCACATACAGCTTGCCAGTATATTCTTTTCCATAGATGTCCCGCACCCCCTCGGGGGTGTGCAGCAGTCTTTTGCTCATAGGATATGTAACCTTTCCTTGATGGTATTTTCACTTTATCACTTCACAGTGCTAATTGGGTAGCATGTGAAAGAGATTAACTTCTTGTAGTATACATAAATTCGGTATGTCTGTCAAGCCCTAAGTTTCTCCGCTCTCCTGTTCCTCCCTCTGTTGCAGATCCAACTGTAGGATATCCAGGTAGGGAACCAGTATACCGTGCTTTTTAGGCAGAAAAAATCTCTCATCCAGCTCCTCATACCGAAAGCTTTTACGGCCGCCCTCCCTGGCCCGATTCCAGAACCGCTGCATATGCGCAAAGGGCAGATAGTAGAGCTGGTCTCTGTGCGTATAATAGATCAGAAAAAATGCCACGCCTCCCTGCTGTTCAAAGCGCTCCATGAACAGTACCTGGTGGTCATGGATATTTTGCAGAGAAAAGGTATCCACCGCGCATTCCTTGGCGTCAAAACAGACCGGAATACCCTGGACGGCCCCGATATAGTCCACAGTACTCTTCTGCTCAAAATAGGCCAGCGTAATATGTCTGGTCTGCTGGTCCATCTTGATCGGTGTGATGGGGGTGGGAATCTTCTGGATCAGCGCCAGCTTCCCCTCCGCATAGCGCTCGTTGGTGCGGTTGATCATATCCTCCAGTGTGGAACCGCGAAGCCCACGGGAATTCCATGTTGCCATAGTTGCCTCTTTTCCGGTCATTTATAATCGCCTGATCATACCTCTTTCCTGAATCAGACGTTCCTCTTCCGTCTCATCATCATATGTTATCAAGTCGTCTAAGCCCTGCCTGAACAGACCTGTAGCTATCGGGCAGCGGCGCCTGTATCGTTTTGCCGCTAAGCGGCGCCAGAGTTCCTTCGAGAACAGGGAATTCCAGCCTGTAGGCGTGAAGCAGTTGCCAGTGCAGACCAAGCCGCTGTTGCAATATACGGTTCACCTGGACATTGCCGTATTTGCCATCTCCCACCAGAGGATGTCCTATGGATGCCAGATGAGCCCGTATCTGATGGGTCTTGCCTGTGATTAGTTCCACCTCCAGCTCTGTGAAGTAAAGGGGCTCTGCTGCACTATCCGCTGACAGGGAATAATACCGCAGTGGCTGGCAGACAGTGTCAATATATTTTCCAGGCCCCTGGCTGTTGACAGTGACCTGGTTGGTATGTGCATCCTTTTGCAGATAACCTCTTATCTGCAGATAACCCTTTATCTGCATACAGTCTGGCGTCTGTGCTCCGTTCAAGAACTGTAATGACTCCTGCGCCGCAGTCCCATGGTACTCTACGGTCAGCTTTCCTACACATATCGTCCTGTAGAATTTGCGCACACTCCGACTGCGTATCAGTTCACTCAGAGCCTGGCTGCCGGGCAGAGATTTGCCGCACAGCACCAGTCCGCTGGTATTGCGGTCCAGCCGATTACAGACCGAGGGGCGAAACAATTGTAGCTCTCTGGCGTCTATGGCGTTGGTATTCAACAGATAACCGATCATCCACTCATTGAGACTCCTATCTCCTGCTTTTGCCTGCTGGGTCAGCATGCCCGCTGGCTTGTCCAGGATCAGCACATGATCGTCTTCATAAAGTACAGATACCCCTGATAATTGACGGTATGCCTGCCGGTATATTTCGATTCTGCTCCGGTCTCCTGGACGGTTGGGCTGTATCTGACCTTTTTTTACCTGTTCAGTTGTTCCTGGCACATATCCACCAAATTTCAGAATCGTCTCATCCGCCAGCCATAAGGTCACCTGGTCTCTTAACTTCAGAATTTCCCTGCCCTCCGCTTTTTTGCCATTCAGCATTATATTTTTTTTGCGAAGCATTTTATAATAGAAGCTCGACGGCGCTTCGGGCAGATACTTTCCCAGAAACTTATCCAGCCGCTGTCCGGCCTGATTGGATTCAATCTCCAAGGCTACCATTCTTGGCCTCCTTAAGCTGTTCCTACAATACCACTGATTTCAGGGTTCTTGCGATGCTCTCCGCATTGTCCTGCTCTAGCTCTAATGCCTGAAGCTGCCGCAACCGTTCCTTATATTTCTCCAGATCGGTAAAAATCTTGACAGTCACATTATTGTGGCTGTCCGCCTTCAGAATGGGCTCAAGATGGGCCTGAAAATCTCTCTCAGGGAACTCCTTATTTTCGCTGTAGCCGCAGATCACATTCCCCTTTACCGCCATATGTCCCACCTCAAACGTCCTGGCATATGAAGTAAATACCATATCATACAGGCATATCAGTTCTCCCTCGCAGGGCTCAAGCTGCCGCGCCACCTCCCTGTCAAGGCCCTTGCAGCGCAGAAACATGATCATGTTTACCGCGCTCTTGCTGGCGGGCAGACACCCAAGCACCGCCACTATGGTGAGCAGATTCAGCCTGCTTCCCGTGGTGAAAACACCCATCGCGAACAGGCTTAGCGAGATGCCAAAATACAGTACTGTCCGCAAGATCTCATAGATTTTCTGTGTGCGGATATAGTCCCTGCTCCCCTTATAGCTCTCCGCCGAGAACAGACGGAAAATACTCCTGATACCACTCTTTTTTTTCATTCGCATTTCCTCTCATTTAATGCATTACCCTCTACATACGCCTCTTTTTCAGCCCTTTAGCGTCCTGATCGCCGCTGTGATAAGGGTGTGGGGTACAACCTTGCACAGAACTTCAAATGCCTGTATGGGCAGACTGCAGACGGAGCGCGCCCGCTTTTGACAGGCATCCCGCAGTGCCTTAGTCACCACCCTCTCCGGCGTCACCAGCGTCAGCTTTTTGACAGACAGGGTGCTTCCGTGCCGCTCCGCGATCGCAAAGAATGGCGTATCCACCGGACCGGGACATACGCTGGTCACATAGATTTCCCGCTTTTTCAGCTCTTCGCGCAGCGCCAGAGAAAAGCTGTCCACATAGGCCTTGGTAGCCGCATAGACCGCGAACCCCGGCTGGGCCACAAAGGAGGCGCTGGAGGCCATCTGAATGATGCGGGCGCCCCTGCTCATATAGGGCAGACAGCAGCGGGTGACTGCGGTGAGCGCCTCACAGTTGAGACGCACCATGCCGGTCTGTTCCTGAAGCTTTAACTCCGCCACATCTCCGATCATACCGTATCCGGCGCTGTTTACCAGCATTCTGATATGGCAGCGCTGCTCCAGCAGCATATCCCGCAGCCGGTCAATCTGGGCCGGAACGGTGATATCCATGGATAATATACGGATATTGTTGCGCAACTGCCCCGCCAACATCTTCAGCTTCTGCCTGTCTCTGGCGATCAGCCATATCTCATCCGTCTTGCGCAAATGCGCGTCGATCTGCAGAGCGAACTCCATGCCGATACCCGAGGAAGCCCCTGTAATAATTACAATATTTTTCGCCATAATCCGTTTCCCTTTCCTGATTCTTATTTTTTGGTATTTTCAAAACTGTTTTTTGTCAGTACCGAATTGTGTATATTGTATATTCCATAAGCAGCGCTCTTTCGAGCCGTCGGTACTTAGCGAGGTCTGCCGAATTTATTCGGCACGAGCTTAGTACCATTACGGTGAGAACGAAGCGAGAGCGTGCCTGCGTTGGAGTATACAATGTACACAATGACACTCGCAAAGTAACTAAGTTTCGCAAACGCCTATTCTTACTTTTTCTTGTGGATATTGCGGATCGTCTTCTTTTTCCTTTCCTGCTTCGGTTTCACGCCGTTCACAGGCCGAGCCGTCCCAGCTTTTGGATTCTCCGTCCGCCTTGGACGGATCAGGCACTTCCTGTCATAGCCGATCAGATCCGTCCGCCCCGCCTTAATCAACGCCTCATACACCAGCTCATAGTTCCTGGGATTGCGATACTGGATCAACGCCCGCTGCATGGCCTTTTCGTGGGGATCGCGGCACACATACACAGGCTTTAGCTCCGCCGTCTGGCCCCTTTGAGGGTCATAGCCTCTGGGGTCCAGTCCCGTGTAATACATGACTGTGGATACAGTGGAGGGCGTGGGATAAAAATCCTGTACCTGCTCCGGCATATACCCCAGATCCCGCAGGTATTCCGCCAGTTCTATGGCCTCCTTCAAGGTGGAGCCCGGGTGGGAGGACATCAGATAAGGCACCAGAAATTGCTTCCTGCCAAGCTCCTGATTCAGCCTTTTGTACTTGGCCACAAAGCGCTCATATACGGCGTTTTCCGGCTTGCCCATCCGCCGCAGCACCTTGTCGGAGATGTGCTCCGGCGCCACCTTTAACTGACCGCTGATATGATGCTCCACCAACTCTCGGAAAAAGGTGTCGTCCGCATCGGCCATCAGATAATCAAAGCGGATTCCGGAACGCACGAAGACCTTTTTCACCCCGTCGAGGCTGCGGAGCTTTCGCAGCAGCTCCAGATAGTCGCTGTGATCTACCAGGAGATTGGGGCAGGGACTTGGAGAGAGACACTGCCTCTGCTGACATACCCCCTGCGTCAGTTGCTTTTGACAGGAGGGATGCCGGAAATTGGCAGTGGGTCCGCCCACATCATGAATATATCCCTTGAAATCCGGCTCTCCGGTCAAAAGCCTTGCCTCCTCGATGATGGATTCATGGCTTCTGACCTGTACGGTTCTTCCCTGGTGAAAGGTGAGCGCACAGAAGCTACAGCCCCCAAAGCACCCTCTGTTGCTGATCAGGGAGAATTTGATCTCCGCAATGGCCGGCACTCCGCCCGCCTCCTCGTAGGAGGGATGATAGGTGCGGGCATAGGGCAGCGCGTACACGTCATCCATCTCCTGCGTCGTCAGAGGCGGCTGGGGAGGATTCTGCACCACGAAGCTGCCGCCGGGATAAGACTCGACCAGAATTTGTCCATTGATAAAATCTGTATTCTGATATTGTATGCCAAAGCTGCGCGCATATGCAGTCTTATCGGCCTTCATCTCCTCGAAGGTGGGGAGCAGGATGGCGTCGGTGAGCCCGCTGATGTCTTTGGTCTTATACACGGTTCCGTTGATAAAGGTGATATCTCTCACCGCGATGCCGCTGTCTAAGGCATCTGCGATCTCCACTATGGATTTCTCTCCCATGCCGTAGGAGATCAGATCAGCCTGGCTGTCCAACAGGATGGAGCGCTTAAAGCTGTCTGTCCAATAATCGTAGTGCGCCATGCGCCGCAGACTGGCCTCGATCCCTCCGATGATGATGGGGACATCCCGATAGCTCCTGCGGATCAGGTTGCCATAGACCACCGTGGCGTGATCCGGACGTCTTCCAATGACTCCGCCAGGCGTGTAGGCATCCGCGCTTCGCCTTTTCTTCGACACAGAGTAATGATTCACACAGCTGTCCATATTGCCTGCGGAGATCAGAAAGGCCAGCCTGGGCCGGCCCAGAATACGGATGCTGTCCTCCGATTTCCAATCGGGCTGGGAGATGATGCCCACAGTATACCCATGCGCCTCCAGCACTCTGCTGATGATGGCATGTCCAAAAGAGGGATGGTCCACATAAGCATCCCCGATTACATAGACGAAGTCCAGCTGGTCAATCCCTCGATCCTCCATATCCTGTCTGCAGATCGGTAAAAAGGTCTCACTCCACATGCTTTGTCTCCCCACATTCCTGCGGCAGCAATGTCCTGTAATCGGTGATAT
The DNA here is from genome assembly GCA_023663725.1 of bacterium. Taxonomy (GTDB): domain Bacteria; phylum Bacillota; class Clostridia; order Lachnospirales; family Lachnospiraceae; genus Acetatifactor. The sequence goes on from JAMPGX010000010.1 coordinate 34,877, forward strand.
ACAGGTCTGCCAGCTCCCGCTTCTGCTCCTCCAGATGCTTGGAATATTCGTCCTCCACCGCTGCCACTGTCATACCCGCATTCCGGCCGGACAGGATGCCGGGAATCACATCCTCAAACACCAGACATTCCTCCGGCCGCACATCCAACCGCCTGGCCGCCTCCAGATAGATATCCGGCGAAGGCTTGCCGTGAGCTACATCACAGCCGGTAATGATGGTGTCAAATAGGTCTGCCAGGCCATGAACTCCGACTACCGCCTCCACAAGCTCCCGCGAATTGCTGGTAGCTATGGCCATCTTCACTCCCCTCCCACAGTGGTATGCCAGAAACTCTCTGACGCCGGACTTCAGCTTGACTTCATGCAGGTATTTGTCCCATGCCATGCGGTTCCAGTCCGCCTTCATCTGCTCGAGTGAATCAGGGATGGAAAAGCGTTCCTTAAAATACTGCGCGGTCTCTGTAAAGCTCATCCCCTCGATACTGTTCTGGAGATCTGCCGGCAATTCCAGCCCGAAGCGCCCCAGATACTTGATATCAATATCTCTCCATATCCACATGGAATCCACTAAAGTGCCGTCCAGATCGAAGAGAAATGCCTGTTTGTCCTGTATCGCATCTCGCAATTTATCTTGCATCATGTCGTAAGCTCTCCTGTTCCTCCGGCGTCAGGGCTCGGAATTCACCGGCTTTCATGTCTTCGGGAAGCGCAAGACTCCCCATGGACAGGCGCTTTAGATAGAGCACCCTGTTGCCCACGGCCTGCAGCATGCGCTTTACCTGATGATAGCGCCCCTCCTGAATGGTGAGCAGCAATTCTCCTGTCTCATTGAGGAGGGCTTTTGCAGGCAGGGTGGGCCTGTCATCCCCGATATCCACACCCTTCTCCAGAGCATGCAGCTCCTCCATAGTCAAGGGCCTCTGTGTGCGCACCAGATAGCATTTGTCCACATGTCGTCTGGGCGATAGGAGCCGGTGCGCCAATTCTCCGTCGTTGGTCAGGAGGAGCAGCCCCTCGGTATCCTTATCCAGTCTTCCCACCGGAGATAGATGAGCGGTGTTCACACCGGTGAGCAGATCGAGCACCGTCTTCTCCCGCGCATCCTCGGTGGCCGTGACGACCCCCTGAGGCTTATAGAGCAGATAATAACGAAAACGGGCATATTCCACCGACTGACCGTCCAGGAGAAGCTGATCCTGCCCCTCCTGTATCTTCTGCTCCGGCTTTCGACAGATTTGTCCGTTTACCGTAACCCGTCCCTGGCGTATATATTCCTTCACCTCACTGCGGGTCCCGATTCCGGCATCCGCCAACAGCTTATCCAATCTCAACATCGTATCTATACTTCCCCTGTCTCCTTCCCTGGTCGCAATATTGTGTTCCTCAGAATGATAGAACATCATATCCCAACATATACTTTTATCAATCATCTATATTTTTGAGGGAAAGAATTCTCATATGCTATATACTCTGTGTTTCCTGCTCCTGTTTCTCATGATTCTGACCCATTCTCAGGAGGCCGCCTCCTACGCGGCGGAGGGCTTTCTGTTATGGTATTCCAAGATGATCCCATCTCTGCTCCCCTTCATGATTCTGTCGGGCCTGATGATTCGCATGGGATTGTCGCGTCAGCTTGGCAAATGGTTTCAGCCCATTCTGCGCCCTCTGCTGAAATGTAGCTCGGAGGTAAACTATGGGGTGCTGATGGGATTCCTGTGCGGCTTTCCCATGGGGGCAAGGGTTGCGGCCCAGCTATATCAGGAAAACCGAATCAATCGGGATGAAGCTCGCTTTCTGTTGGCCTTTTGCAACAATATCGGACCCGTGTATTTCTGTAGCTTTGTACTGCCCCTGTTGAGGCGCAGATTGACGCTCCCCTATCTGCTGGGCATGTATGGAATGCCTCTTCTCTATGGCATGCTCCTGCGCAGAACCCTGTTCAAAAATCTGACGGGAAATATGCTGCCGCTCCCTTCCGCTGATCATTCCCTCCAGGCGGCTTCCCTGAGCGCAGCAGCCGCTCCAAAGCCAGCCGGTGGAAGACGCTTTTCCGATCTGCTGCTGCATCTGGATGACGCCGTACAGACCGGACTGAAGAGCATCATCAGCCTGTGTGGATATATGATTCTTTTCAATCTGCTGATTCTGGTTCCCCAGCTCCTGATGCCCTCGCTCAGCAACTGGCTCGCTCCTCTGTTCGAGATCACGGGGGGACTGAACCAGCTTGGGCAGCGCTGTCCGCTGTACTCCCTGCTGCTCCTCCCCTTCGGCGGTCTCTCCTGCATCGCCCAGACCTATGGCATGATCCATGAGACAGATCTGCCTCTGGGGGAATATGTGATACATAAACTCATTCTGACTGCAATGACCGGCCTGTATTATCTGATCTGGCGCATTCTGGCCCCGCAGTGCTTCCTGCTGTGAGCCGATTGCTCCCCTCTGTCGTCCTATTTTCCTCTGCGGGTACGGTTGCGATGCCTTTTGGCAGACCGTATGATCTGTAACACCATCATCAGTGCCAGCAATGCCAGTGCCGCCAACAGGCTTACCAACAGAAAATCCTGAATGCGGATACGGTATCCAGAGTCTTCCTCCTGCCCTGTCTCACTCCTGCCATCCAGCCAGCCGACGGATACAGACTGACTCTCCGACTCCTGGTCGGTAACACTGGCACTGTCCACTGCGGTTCCCATGACTTCGAGGCTCTCAGGCTCCTCCCTTCGGGGCTTTTGAAAGACGGAATATCCCTCCAGCACATTGCTTTCCGTGGTCAGTTCAAACTGATTATACGCTTTGATACGGATGCGGGGGCTGATGCCCTCGGGAATGTCCAGCACTATCTGACATACATCCTGATATTCCCCCGTCAGCGTATTGCTGCCGGGCCAGACCTGTCTGGGGGAATAGGTAAGCCCTCCATCCACACTGTAGGCATAGTAAATAAGTGGACTGTCATAGTCGGCCGCCGACACTTGAACCGTTGCCTGCAGGGAGTCCGTATAATCCTCCGAAATGCGTTCAATGCTGCATATCTCCGGCGGCGTGGAATCCTGCAGGGTGGATGGCACTACCCTGTCGGTCGCCATGGCATACACTTCCCGCAAAAAAGGCTCCTGTGGCTCACCGCTGTTATCTACGCCCAGACTACTGCTGGACAGGCCCAGGAAACGGGCGATGGCGTCCGCATCTTCATAGCCAAACGCCTCCTGCTTCTCCTTGCTGTCGCAAAAGGGATAGTCTCTCACCTCGTCCACATGACAGTGCTCAATGAGAACCGCAGGGATTTGTCGTGCCACCGATTCCCGCAGAATTCCATAGTAGTCCCCCTTAGTACCTCTGCGGGTCTTGACTCCCCGAATAAAAAGCCCCTTCTCCTGAAACTGCGCAAGCAATGTACAACCGAATTGGTAACCGTAGGCGTTGTAGGGCGCTTCCAGAGGCACCCACACCTCGGAGCCAAACAGCTCGTGCTCCTCCGAGGCATTGTAATGAATACTGAACAAAATGTCCGCTCCCACACTCTTGGCATACTCTGCCCGATCCGCAAGGCTGGATTTCACATCGTCCGTGCGAGTCAGATACACTGTGACGCCATCGTACTGGGTCAGCCGCTCATACAGCGCCAGCGCAGTGGTCAGTGTCATCTCCTTTTCGCAGAAGCCATTCTCTGTGGTTCCTTCATTATCCCCGCCGTGCCCTGGATCAATCACCACGACAATATCGCGCCCCGACTGGCTCTGCCAGGGGGAGGCGGCGACAGACAGCGGCGTCACGGAGAACAAAACTCCCACCAGCAGCGTCAGAACCGCCCGTCTCATAGAAAAACCGGTTTCTCCATGAAACCGGTTGTATTTTCTGTTAAAGTTCCTCATCTGCATCCTCAACATTCTCAAGCACCACATCCTCATACTCCTCCGCGGGGTGAAGTTCGCTTCTATTGGACTGGATAATATCCCTATAATGGTTCATGGAACCGATCAGGTTCTCATATCCTGTTCTGGCGGACTGGCTGGCCGAGGATATAATGTTCTCCAGATGCGCCAGCATATCATCCATATACTGCATGGCGGCAGCCCGAACATTGTTGGCCTCTATGGTGGCGTTATCCAATATCTCCTGCGCCTGTTGGGAAGCCATGGTCACTACCTCATTGGCCTGAGAATAGGCCTGCTGCATGATCTCGTGCTCATTGATCAGCTCGTTGGTATGTACAGTCGCCTCGTTGATCAGCGCCTCCGCCTTGGCTCTGGCATCATTTAAGATCGCCTCCTTATTGCTGATGATCTTCTGATACCGCTTGATCTCATCCGGCGTTCGCATCCGCAGATCGCGGAGCAGCTCGTCGATCTCTTCCTTGTTGACGATAATCTTGGTGCTGGATAAGGGCTGATATTTACAGCTGTCAATGTATTCTTCGATCTCATCAATTAACTGTTCAATCCTGCTACTCATGTAATCCTCCATACCTGCTTGATTACCCTGGGCTGCATCCCCCTGTTAGCGGTAACCATATTTTTGGTAGATCATTTCCGCCTCCCAATCAGGAACACATTTGGCAATGTCCCCGTTAAAGCTTGCAAATTCCTTGACGCTGGTGGAACTTAAGTAGGCATATTCCAGACTGGTAGTCAGAAATACCGTGTCCAGCGCATCTTTGGACATCTGGCGGTTGGCCTGCGCGATCTGCAGCTCATACTCAAAGTCTGTGATAGCCCGCAATCCTCTGACCGCAATGTGAAATCCCTTGTCCCGACAATAGTCAATCAAAAGCCCGCTGAAGCTGTCAATCTTGACATTGGAAAGCTCCTCTGTGGCTTTCTCCAATATTTTAACACGTTCTTCCACAGAAAACAATGGTGTCTTTTGCGTATTATTCAAAACGGCCACTGTCAACTCGTCAAACATGGGAGCTGCGCGCTTGATGATGTCCAGATGGCCCAGCGTCATGGGATCAAAGCTTCCCGGATATACTGCCTTTTTCATATCTATACCTCCGCATATCGCAAGCCTGCCAGCGATACTGCACACTTTCTTTTTCCGCGGCTCACGATCTATCTGTCAATCTGCTCCGCTATTTTTTTGATAAATATATGCTTATTTGTTTTATATTTCTTTTCCCTCATAACGGAAAAACCCATTTCTTCCACATAATCCATCTGGGTGTCAAGTGCCGCCTCCACGATGATCAGGGTGTTGTCCGTCACATAGCGCATCCCTGAAAGCGCTTCCAGAACACGCTTTTCATGTTCCAGTCCATAGGGCGGGTCCATAAAAAGGATGTCCACCTCTTTTTCCGAGATGCCAGCAAGAGCGGCTACCGCATCCTGCTTTAGAATCACCGCCCGATCTTCAAAACGTGTGAACTTCAGATTATCCGCCAGGCAACTTAATGGTTCCTTGGCATTCTCGGCAAAATATGCTTTTCTGGCTCCTCTGCTCAAAGCCTCAATCCCAATGCCGCCGCTGCCGCAGAACAAATCCACAAACACGCAGCCGGGAATGTCTCCCTGCAGGATATTGAATAGAGTCTCCTTGATTCTGTCCGAGGTAGGTCTGGTATCCAATCCCGAAGGAGTCTTCAATGGCAGACTCCTGGCCGTACCCGCTATCACTCTCATATCGCTTCTCCTTGTATTAAGCACGCACTTTTACGCCCTTGGAATCCCTCCGGCCCAGCTTCAAGCTGTTTAGAACCAGGTTTCTGCTCTTGTACTGGATGGACGCTTCCATGGCATTCTGCGTATAGTATACACCCTCCACCAAGTCTTTGTCACCTAATTTCATACCTCGAACGCCCACAGCGCCTTTTTTCTTTTCCGGAATCTCCTCGATGGCGAACCGCAGGAAGTACCCCTCCTGTGTCTGAAGTACAATATGCTTCTGCTCGTGGAGGCAGACGATGCTGACCACGCGGTCTCCTTCCTGGAGCTTGGTCGCCGCCACAGTGCGCTTGCTCACATCGAACTCGCCGCCGTCCACGACCTTCATCATGGACTGGGCCGTGACAAACAGCATCTGGCAGAGATTTAACTCCGTCTGGCTGGTCAGGAAGACAATCTGCTCTTTGTCGGAGCTGTAGTTGCTCACGTTGTCGATAGGGATGCCCTTATCTCGAAATTTGCCGAAGGGCAGATCCATGACCTTGATGGTATGCAGCTGGCCGATATCTGTAAACAGGCATACCTTGCCGGTATTTTTGCATTTGAATATATACTTGTTCTCGGCGTCCGCGGCGTCCTTGTTGCGCTCGTAGGTGGCCATGTCGATGGTCTTGGCATAGCCGAAACGGTCCATCAGGAACATGATCTCCGTCTCTTCGATCTCTTTTTCCTTATAGACAGCCTCCTCAACATTCTCTATAGCGGTGCGGCGCTTGCGGCCATACTCCCGCTTGATCTCCTCCAGCTCGTTCATAATCACCTGGGCCATGGAGTCCCGACGGGCCAGAATATCCTCATAGCGGTAGATGTTCGCCATGGTCTCCTCGTGTTCATTGATCAGAGCCTCGATCTCCAGGCCGATCAGCTTGTACAGGCGCATCTCCAGTATGGCGTTGGCCTGCTTTTCGGAGAACATGAGCTGAGTGGCCATGATCTTGGACTCCTTGGACTTGAACTTGATGCCGTCCACCTTGCCGTTTACCAGGCACTCCTTCGCCATGTTTCGATCCTTGGAGCCCCGCAGGATCTCGATGATCAGATCGATCACATTGCAGGCCTTGATCAGACCCTCCTGTACCTCCTTGCGGTCCATCTCTCTGGCCAGCAGATTGGTGTATTTGCGGGTGGCTACCTCATATTGAAAATCAACCACCGCCTTCAGAACTGCCTTTAAGCCCAGAGTCTCCGGCCTGCCGTTATAGATCGCCAGCATATTGACACCGAAGGTATCCTCCAGGCGGGTCTTCTTGTATAGCAGATTCACAAAGTTCTCCGGGTCCGCGTCCTTGCGCAGCTCGATGACGATGCGGATGCCTTCCTTGGAGGACTGATTGGAGATATCCACGATATCCTGCGTCTTCTTGCTCTCCGACAGCGCCGCCACGTCCATCAGGAACTTGGAGATGTTCATACCGATCATGGGATAGGGAATCTCAGTGATGACCACGTTGGTCTTGCCGCCCTTGGACTTCTCAAATTCCACTTTACCCCTGATCTTGATCTTGCCTGAACCCGTCTCATAGATTTCCAACAGCTCGTCCTTGTTGGTCACGATACCGCCGGTGGGAAAATCCGGCCCCTTGATGTAGCGCATCAGCTCCCTGGTGGTGATGTTCTCATCCAGCATATAGGCCTTCATAGCGTCTATGACTTCACCCAGATTGTGAGGGGGAGTGCTGGTCGCCATACCTACGGCGATGCCCTCGGAGCCGTTTACCAGGAAGTTGGGGATTTTCACTGGTAGAACTGTGGGCTCCTTCTCGGTCTCGTCAAAGTTGGGCATGAAGTCCACCACGTCCTTGTCCAGATCGGCCAGAAACGCCTCCTGGGTGATCTTCTGGAGCCTGGCCTCGGTATAACGCATGGCAGCCGCGCCGTCCCCCTCGATATTGCCGAAGTTGCCGTGGCCGTCGATCAGGGGCATCCCCTTCTTGAAGTCCTGGCTCATGACCACCAGGGAATCGTAGATGGAGCTGTCTCCGTGGGGATGATATTTACCCATGGTATCGCCGACGATACGGGCGCTCTTGCGGTAGGGCTTGTCGTAGCGTATGCCCAGCTCGTGCATATCGTAGAGTGTCCTGCGCTGCACGGGCTTGAGCCCGTCCCGCACGTCCGGCAGCGCTCTGGCTATGATGACGCTCATGGCGTAGTCGATAAAGGACTTCTGCATCTCCTCCGAGTATTCTGTTCTGATGATTCTGCTGTTGTCTTCCATTCTGTCCTCTTTTCAAATATATTTATTGTTTCTTTTCTTTTTCATAAAACTGCACGAAAGCAGCCTTGTCCTTTTCAAAAAGCGCCTCCAGCTCATAGGACAGCACAAAGGGATCGTAGGCCGCAAAGACATTGGGTATGTACTGATACAGCTTATCGGCTATCTTCTGCATATGCGCGACGTTAGCTCCCTCCACATAGAATGTCTCCAGCTCGGTGAAGATCAGCAGACGGACGATAAAGGAGGAACGCCCCTTGCGGCCCACCTGGGCGCAGAGCCAGTATATCTTTTCCCGCGGAATCGCCAGGACTTGTCCCAGCGAATTGCGGTACAGCAGGTAGGAAGGCAGCAGCATAATTCGCTCTCCGCGGGGCGCCTTTCCTGGAGGAAATTCCTCGGTATATTCGTCTACCAGAACTTTTCCCTCCGCGACCTCACGGTCAATGATCGCCGCCACTTCCTCTCTCGTTCTGCCCGGAAACAGAAAGCGCAGGCTTTTGCTGCCGTCCGCTGCCGCCCGGCCGGAGAGGAACAGCATCAACACCGCACAAACCAACATCAGACCCACGAGAATGGCTCCGCAGAGCACGATCTTTTTCGTCTGGGGGTCGCTTAAGTCTATTTCATCCTTGACCATAAAACCGATAAACGCGATCAGAGATACAAATACCAGTAACAAAATAAGAATCATCTTTTTGTTTTTCCCGTTCGCCCGTTTCGCCTCACGCTCTAAAAATCCCTGTTCCATATTTTCTCCTTTTCTGAATTGTTTTATATAAATACAGTTTCGCAGTTGGCTAACTGAATTTCCGTAAAAAAGAATCCATACTGTCCGCCAGAATACCGTGCGGATTTTCCTCGAAGATATCATACTGTCCGTATTCACAGTCCACCCATTCGACTGCTCCGGTTTGATTGTTTATCACAAGGGATATAGCGCCTATTCCGGTGAACAAATCCCCGATCAGCACACGCTCCCCAAAGTCGTTCCCCCCTGTCCACTCGGTAAAGCTGGTACAGATAAATCTGGCGCTGCCCTTGGCATTGTCACACGGAAACAGCCGAAACTCCGCCTTTCCCTTGATCTTATTGAATGAAAACCATGTGTCAAAGCGCGCGTTTCCAATCGGCAGGGTAAATCCCTTTGCCGGAATATCCACCTGACCCTCCACTTTCTTTGCGAAGGCTCTGGAGTAAAAATTTCGGACACTCTCATGCAGCGGAAAACCAAGCTGTGTTTCCGCCTTTTGAAAGTCTGGCGCAACGCTACCCGGACGGGCCGATATAAACTCCCCCATAGGGATCGTCCTGTCAAAGCTGTCCAGATAGTCCTGAAACATCTCGCGGTAAATGCCGTCCGTCCGCTCCAGATTCTTTTTCACCGCCAGGGGCAGGAGCTGCCAGAGCCGGTCGAGGCATGACTCAAACTCTTCCGGCCCGGAGCTGTCGCGGACTTTCTGCAACAGCTCACAGAGGATGGGAGCAATCTGATTTATTCTGAAGTCTATTTCACATTTCGTTCTCAGCATATGCAGAGACTTGTTCCTGGCGGAAGTGGCAAACTCCAGTTCCAGAAGAAATTCATCCTCCGGATTCTCTAAAAAATATTCATTTAAAGTATCTTCATAACCGCGTTCCGCCTCAAAACCCGCCTGTTCCAACAATAAGGCAGAATACAACTGTTCCCACATAACCGCTCCTCCACTGATTTTCAACATAACGACTATTCACTGCGGCAACAGCTAAGGTACGCCAGGCCACGCTATTCCTAAGCGAATTGCAACCGGATATTCCGCCAACAGGCTTTCTTCAGAATATCCCTCTCTGAATTTAAGAGTGAAATCTCCGCTGCTTCCCGTACAAAAGCCTACTACTCTGCTCGCTCAAGTAGCCACTTAATTAAGATGCGAAACTGTGTTTCACACTTCTTAAATACTTTTCAAGTCATTGTTTCAGCTTGCTATGACACTTGGCAGTTTCTAATCGATAAACCATAATAGGAAACTCCCCATTATCTCCATAAACAAATACTGTTTTGCATATAGGGCATCTCCACACATCATATTTTGTTTCAGGTATCATCCAAGGCTGAATACTGTCACAATTAAAAATTTCATCCCACTCTCTGTCTGTATATACTCTTAATTGAATATCATTTGGAGCCTCATGATTACTCAATTCAGCTCCACAGGTACATATCATCCTAGCCATTCTATTTTCTCCTCATGTGTGTTATCTAAAGTACATGGCCTATGAATCCGATACGGTGTCAATCATATGGCTTTCGCTGCAGCGACCGCATTGTTTGCCTATGCGGTTAATGTGCGCGACGTATGTATAGTTTTTTTTAACAAAAATATACTTCAAAAAAGAGTTTTTCCTTTTTTAATTGTCCTAATTCCTTTGGTATTCTATCTCTAACTTTAGGACTATTTAGAAGATATTCTATATATCTTTTCATTTGTATTGTAGTTTCCGGATTCCCTTTTTCCATAATTTCAATATAACATAAATTAAGTTTTTCGAGTATTTCTTTATCAATTTCCTCCAGTGATGTTTTACCTGTCTTGGTCATAAAATACTTTATCTTATTACTTTGCTTGACAATACAAATATTTAATTCATAATCATATATTTCATATGTGCCGCCAGATGTTAAATAAAAAGGAATCAATATTATATCTTGAGAAATTTCGAGAGTATAAATATCATCCAAGCAATGTTTTAAATCAATTACGCTATAGTATTCCGTACCATTCTTTTCTAACTTGTCTAAACCAATAATCATACTTTTAAGATTAGTCATCTTTATCATAGCCCACTCCCACCAGCAGGACTTCTTCAAAACAGTGTATTTAGTAACAAAGATTTCTGTTCCAGTATTCCCATATGTAGACACAGTCAGGCAAACTGTCCGGTAATTCCTCACAGAATTCCAGGAAAGCCAGAATATTCTCTCCCCGAAGTTCCATATCCTCCGGCGTATAGTCCCGCTCTTTTTGACAGCCCAGATAGCAGCAGCAAATCAGGATACAGGTTTCCAGAACCCACATGGTTCTCTGTTTTTCTGTAAAATTCCCTACCCCCTCACTGTATTGCGAGATTCCGCCGTCTCCAAGGATAACTTCATACATGTCTCCCCAGTTACCCACACCCTGTTGGTATGTTTCGCAGATGCGGATAGCCTCATCCAGTTGACTGGCATACTTCGACTCCAACTGGCTTTGATACTTTGCGAAAATTCGACGAGCAAAACGAATCAGGCGTGCTTCTATATGTTTTTCCATTTCGTATTTCCTTACCGCTGTATTTATCAATGGTCAACGTTGCCAGACAATTTTCTCAATCACACAGTTATGGGGCTTGCTCCTGCTATCTTTATCGTAGCCCACTCCCACCAGCAGGACTTCCCCAGCATAGCCCTCCAATGCCTGCGTGTAGCGTCTGTCCTTGATCTGCTTAAGCGCCGTGTCAGCGGAGCTGTCATATTTCAACTCTACGACTAAGGCGGGCTTGTTACTAAAAGGCAATGGCAGGAACACCACATCCGCAAAGCCCCGTCCTGTGGGCAATTCCCGTATCATCTTATAGTCTTTTCTAGCGCTGTAATAGGCCAGGCCAATAGCACAGCAAAGGCAGTTTTCGTCATTATAGGTCAAAATCGAGGCCACCTCCGTGTGCGCCAGATCCAGGCCCTGGGCCACACTCTCCCCGTCACAGCGCAGGGTATCCTCCAGCAGTTTCTCAGATGCCTTCAGAACCCGCATGACCTCTGACCAACCGCCTACGCTCATCGCATTTTCAAATTCCCCGATGATCTCCTTGTTGGGGATAAAACTCTCCTTTGTCACAGCGTCATAGCCCAGATACCCCAAGTGGATCAGCAGGGTCAGCACGTCATCTCTGGTCTTGAAGGTGCGCATATCGTTCTGAAAGCTCTGGGTGTTGACTTTGACCCGCTGTCCGCCCAGCATCGTGACAATGGCGGAGCGCAATCCGTCGTAGTCCATATCCATATAGAGCTTCAGCGCCTCATAGGTCTCGGTGGATGTCCAGTAATTGGAAAAGTTACGGCGATGCATGGCCTCCACAACAGATTTAGGGTTGTAGATATGCTGATACTCCATAAATTGATAGCCGTCATACCAACTTCCGATCTTTGCGAAATCCAGTTCGTAACGCTGGCATAACTCTTCCACCTCCGCCTCCGTAAAGCCGGTGTATTTTTCAAAAACGCCCTGATCTGTCATGGAGTATTCCCAAAACATATTCAGCGCGGAGTGCTGCCCATATTTTTTCACGGGGAGAATCCCTGTCATATAAGCCAGCGCCACATAGGGTTGATCCTTTAAGAGATTTCGCAGGAAATCAAGGTATTGCTTTTGCAGATTTTCCGACTCCTGACATTCCCGCATGATGCAATCCCACTCGTCAAACAGGAAGACAAACTTTTTCCCTGTCTTGGCATAGATCCTTCGGAGCGCATCAGCAAGGCTAATATTTGGTCTATTGATACAGGTTCCATATTCTCCCAGCAATTCCTCAAGAACCTCCTGCTCCAGATATGCTGTCACTTCCTGGTTTTTAGCGCCGAGCAAGAACTGCTGCATATTCAAAAAGATCACATCATACCGGTTCAGATATTCCGCAAAAGACGGATTGCCCGCTATCTGCAGTCCCGCGAAGAGTTCCCTGGAGTCGCACCCCAGGCTGTAGTAGGCGGACAGCATTTTCAGCGCCATGGATTTTCCAAAACGTCGGGGTCTGCTGACACAGATATATTTTTGCTCCGTATCAAGATATTTGTTTGTACACGCGATCAATCCAGTTTTGTCCACATAGATCTCTGAGCGGATCGACTCTTTGAAACCGTCGTTTCTCGGATTCAGATATATTCCCATCTGGCACCTCCCATCCTTCTGACTGACAATAAGCGTATTCTACTGTATTCCGAAATAGGTAGACGCATTTTTATAGTCTTCAAACCTAAAAATATACTCCTGTGGATTGCCATCCCCAAAAAACACTACATGGTCTCTCCAGAATACTACTTCAAATCCATCATCATATCCGTATCTACTGCTGTCAAGCTGATAGGTCAAAGAGTAAAACACCATATTGTCTTTTTGATATTGACAGTTTAACTGGAGATTGGTAATACAGCCTGACTCCATTCCGGCAATCACTGTTGAATTATGGGCATCGTGAAGTTGTTGAACGGAAATCACCGGTTCATAGGTTTTAAAATTCTGCATTTTCCATTCTATCAGGGTTGGCAGCAAAGCCTCTAACATCACTTGATAGATATGGTCAAAATTTTCCTTGATATAGGAGATCGTATTGATTACCGCCTGCCTATCTTCCAGCCTAAGCTTCGTGGCAGGAATGCAATTGACTATACTTCCCTCCCAAATACAAAGCTTTGAGACTATATCCTTATCAAACCATTGGCCACCTGTCCCTAAGATAATCACATCACAGCCGTACCAACGCATACCATTCCATTCCCAATCACCGTCTATCTCCTGTTCTTTTACGCATCTCTCATTTAATAGTATTTCCAAATCCTGCGTGTTTCTGATCACATATTTCATAGACTGCCTTCTCCCTCCTGTCCTGCTGTCCCACCAGCAAGATCACTTATCCCCTTCTAAGCTTATCTACGGCCTCCGCCACGGTAATACACTGCGCGTATCTCTGAGGCCAGATAAAATCATTGTAGTAGCGATAGCAGACATCGTTTTTCATATAATCGTTGTCAAAGGTAGAGTTGGCATACTCCGGCACAAATATTTCATAGCCAAGATCGAATCCGCTCTTGACCGTGGCGTCTATGCAGAAATTGGTCTGCAAGCCCACGATCATAAGCTGCCTCTCGCTCTTGGCCGCCAGATAGTCCGCCAAACCCGTGGAGCGGTGAAGGGCGCTGTTTACCGTCTTGTCAAAAATACGTTCGTCTCCCGTGGGCGCGAACTCCTCGAATATCTCAAACTCCTCATCCCCCACAGAAAAACCGGTACCGGGACCGTCGTCATGCCTGACATAAATCACTTCCACACCGTTTGCCCTGGCCTCGGAGATCAGAAGCCTGATATTATCCTTAAGCCTTTCAAACGCATATAAGCGCTCATCTGTTATTCCCTTTTGCGTATCGATTACCAGCAAAACCATACTACGTCCCTCCAACACACACACTATTCAACTCATTATAGCACAGGAAACAACCATTCACAAACATAAAAACTAAATTTCACGCCTGCACCGTCTGATAGATCCTTTCCACCGCGTCAGGTAAACGGATGTCCTCCGTCAGAATCTCCTCCGGTATGATGCCTAGATAATCCTTTTCCTTCCACCATCCGCGCATGGCCTCCTCTCCGAACTCAAATCTGTTCGGTTTTGTGGCGTGTCTGCGCAGGGTTTCCTCAAAGGGCAGATCATAGTAATAGGCGTATATGTTTGCCAGACCGTATTCCTCCAGCGCCCGCTGGAACAACGGCCTGTACCATTCGGCGTACAATATCCCCTCCAGGATCGTGACCTCGCAGTGCTTTTTCCCGTATTCCAGCAGATCGATCAGCAGGGGAAGCGCCTTGGTATCCGCGCCGTCCCTGGCATACAGCATCTCCCTGCGCACCGTATCCTGGGGGATGATCAATGTCCCCCTGCCAAACTTATGTTGTAACTCTCTGGCAACAGTGCTCTTGCCGCTACCGGAATTGCCCCGCAGGATAATCAGTTTTCTGCTGACACCTGCACATTTCTGCTTCAATTTAGTCATTTTAACTGTCCGCATCCTCTCTCAGTACCGATCCTGTCCGCAGATACAACTCAACCGAATATTCCTCGCCGCATTCCTTCAGTTTCCCGCCGCAGGCTCCACAATCTACATACCAGCGCAACTGCCCGTGGAGCTCCTGTATCACATCCTCCCTTGAGAGGTCTGTCCCACGCAGCTTCCAGATCAGACGGGGCGATTCTCCCATCAGGCTTACTTTCCCCGACGAAGTGCGGTTCCAGAGAGATAGCGCGTACACATTCTCCCGCAATTCATCCAGCCGAAACAGCGGCTGCTCTATGTCCGCACCGGCGAGAATGCCATCCAGCCAGCGGGTGAGTTCCATCATCCGCTCCGTCCTGGTAAAACGGACAAAAATATCGGTGTCGGTAACGTCAGGGCTGTACATGGACTTTCTCAGCTCCTCCTCGTCAAAGCAGTACTCCATCTGTCCGCTTAGCTCGGAAAAGCCCAGAGCGCCCTGATAGATTTCCACCTCTGTGGCCAGCGTGAGATCAAAGCTCTTGGCAAGCAGTGTGGCAAGCTTGTCCGCGCGGTAAGTGTGGAAGACGTCAAAGACATAGTAGGTTCCGCTGTCTCCTATGGCAAAAGGCAGCAAGACAAACCTCTCCGCCGCAGTATAGCCATTCCCCCATCCAAAATTCCCCAGAATCTGATGCTTTTCCTTGATCTTTCGCTTCAAATCCTCCAGATTGGAGCGATAATTTCTCTGGAACTCTCCGCTTTGCTCCTCGGCCGGAAATGCATAGGGAAGGAATCCACAGTAGAAAAGCCGCTGCTTGTCCTGGCCAAAATGAATCACACAGTAGCTCTCGGTCTGAGCCTTCTCCTCCCCGCCCCTTCTCCGGTAGCTCTCATATCGCCTCAGGGCGTCGAGAATCCTCTCCGCCTTCTCCTCATTTTTGAGTCCCTCCAGAGAAGTGATACCGAGAGAAACCGGCTGCGGCTTGCATAGCCGCTCCAGGAACAGCCTGGCCTGCCGCTCTGTATCACCCGCAAACTCCGGCATCATGAGCTCATGCCATCCAAAGTCCCTTTGGTGGAACAGACGGGCAGCCGTCTTGGTCACAAGCACGCGAAAACAATGATCTTCCTGCTCCTGATAGTAAATGGCCTCTATATCCGCAAAGCAGATATCCGGAGAAACAGGTTTCTCCTCAGAAGGATAGATAAACTGGCGGGAGGCTGAGGCTCCGTCCTGATAGGAGGACCTTCCCCCACATTCTGAGGTCTGCAGCAATTCCTCCTCTCCGGCCAGAAGCCGGCAGAGCACACGGACCGTAGCCGGAAATAGCCAAAGCTTCTCCAGCCGTTCTTTGACCAGCTCCTCAGCACGCGTTCTGTCCTCTGGCCGTATTTCGGTGATGGCGAGAAGAAAGAAGAACTGTTCCGTTCGAGTGAGCTTTTCCGCCATA
Source organism: bacterium (assembly GCA_023663725.1). Classification (GTDB taxonomy): domain Bacteria; phylum Bacillota; class Clostridia; order Lachnospirales; family Lachnospiraceae; genus Acetatifactor. The sequence goes on from JAMPGX010000010.1 coordinate 50,969, forward strand.
TCCACAAAGGCTCCAAAGGGATACGTCGGCCGATATACCGTCCCTCCATCCAAAAGATACAGGCAGTAATGCAGATGAAACTCCACCTCCAGGCGCTTTCCGTCGGGCAGGGCAAAGGAATACACAGGAGGCTTTCCCGTGCCTTCCACGAAGCTTTTTATCCATTGGCGAGCTGGATAATAGTTGTATCGCATATACAGGGGAAGATAGCAAACTGCCCCCATCGTATACAGGTAGGACATATATGTCGCGCTCAAATCCACCTCCGCCTTGCGGAATCCAAACCCAACCGCGAGATAATAGTACCAGAAATCTCGGTTATCATCACGGATATCCTCTATCCCGGTTCCCTCCAGGCCTTGGGACCGCGCATCGCCGGCGCTCCGGATATCCCGTATCCTCCGGCTAAAGGCCAGAGACATCACCAATGTCTCCACCATCAGCGAGGCCTTCCCCGCATCCTCCCATCTGCCCTCCTCTATTCCCTGTGAAAAATGGGCGATCAGCTCCCTTGCCAGAGATTCCGGCACCACCATCCGATTGTTGAACTGCAGGGACAGACGCTCAAACAATTCGTTGGAAAACCGTTGCTTCTGCCAATCGGGGCGCGAAAACAATGCGCGAATGCGCTCCCTGGTCTTCGCGGTCTCCTGATATATCCCCCTGTCATAATCCGCATGGTTGACTGCGACGATCTCCATTATCTCCCTGTAGATGTCGCTCTCTGTCTGCGCCCGACTCGCGGCCCCGAACAGCGCATCCTCGATATTCGGATATTTGCTGAGAATCTCCTGCTTCAGAGGCGCATAGAGCCCCCTACTGCTGCTGTGCTCCAGATCCTTCAGCGCATATTGCTTATACATATGTTCCAGCACACAGTTCGGGACATCCTTCTCCCGCACCCAAAAGGTATACAGACGAATCAGACAGACACTTCTGGTCTCCGAATAGATATCCCTACTCCCCTTGCCCCAGCGTTCAAACATATGATTGACAGCGCCATGCATCAGCAGGTTCTCCCAGCTATCTTTGTTTTTCCTGGTCAAACGGCCTTTTTTTAGCAGATCGCACAGGCGGATATAATCGTCAAAAGAGCGGAGCCGCACCAGATTCTCCGGCTTGTCCAGTTCTCGGGCAGGGAGAGCGCCCTGCATACATTCACGCACATAGGGAATGTCCTGCGCGGCCCGCTCCGATGACAGGGCATAGGCGATGGCGAGTTCTACCCGAAAGGCAATGGAACAGCCTTCGCCGCGCTCAGAAAGGCAATAAAGCATCCCCCTCATGAACCCTTCGTCAAACTGTTCCCTGAGAAAGTCATCCGACAGAAAGAATTCCTTCCAGACCTCCGAGCATTGCCTTTTCCCCAGTCCTTTTTCTCTCTCCAAAGTGTCCGCGAACGCCTTTAGAGCGCCTCCGACAAGGCTTTCCTCCACCCTGCTCTCCTCCGCCTGCTGCATTCGGCGCAGCAGAGATACGGGTTCCTCCATAGGCTCCGGCTGTTCGGAGACGATCTCTGACTCCAGGTCGTCCTGTATCGGTAGGGTCTCCGGCTCACGACTTTCCTGTTGCGGTATCGTCTCCGGCTCACGACTTTCCTGTTGCGGCATTGCCTCCGCCCCGCGGCTTTGCCGCACCGATACAGACTTCAGCGCCTCCTGGTAGGCCTGGTGCAGCCTGGCAAACGCCTCCGGATTTTCCTCCATATGGCACAGCTTGGATTGCGCGGCATAGGCAGAGCGGATCGCCCGTTTGTCATTAGTTCTCTCGATACCGAGAATCTTCCAGCAGTCACTCATCCGTCTCTCCTCCGCCCTGCTCATCCTCCGAGTCGTACTCTATATCCTCGTAGAAATATTCGTCCTCCTCCGAATCATCATACTCCCCGCTATATTTTAGTTCCCCGTCAAACAGCAAATCCTCCTCCGAATTCTTCAGCATCTCCAGTCTTGCAAGGAATTTTTTCGTCTCCTCCACCACCTGTTTTTCCACACGTTTTCTGCCGCTCTGCAGCCCTTCGGTAAACCGGTCTATCCAGAATCCGATCTGATAACGCCGCTGTCCCAGGCTCCCCTCAAAACAGGCGAAAAGACGCGCCAACAGCTCCTGATTCTCCGCCCTTTGAATCGGCGGTATCATAAGCTCCTCCATCTGTTTCTGATACCGCTCAAGCTCCGCTTCACTGAGACTCTGATTGGCGAGCAGAATATGATTGCGAACCTTCTGGGAATTCACCACCTCCACAAACAGTATCCCATTGATATCATAGGAAAAATAGACGTCGATCCCCTCCTGTCCGGCCGGAGCAGGCTTAACAGGGATTCGCACCTCTCCCAGATACAGATTGTCTCTGGCATAATACTCCTCTCCCTGATAGATACGGACCGCGATCTCTCTCTGATAGTCCGCCAATGTGTACAACCGTTGACAATGCATGGAGGGGAGGGTGGAATTGCGCTCGATCATGGGGAGCAAATAACCCTGTTCATGCGTATTTTTGTGCCAGGACTCCACGCCCAGTGTAAACGGACACACATCAGTCATCATCATGTCCCGAATATCCTCGTTCCGGCTGCGGATGCCAGAATAGGCACCGGCCCCCATCGCCACCACCTTGTCCGTCTCCCCCAGCACTACGGGCTCTTTGCCTAAAAGCTCCGTCAAAAACCGTTGCACAATGACCATCCGCGAGGAGCCTCCCACCATCACCAGATCATCCACATCGGACACCCTGGAATTGGCGTCATGCAATAGGCGTACAAAGATCTTTTTTATCTTTTCAAACAGAGGCATGCAGATATCAAATAAGATATCCTGGTCCAATACGACACAGTACTGTGCGCCGTCCAGCTCTAACGTGACTTCCGCCTCCGTTTCCAGCCGTATCTTTGCGCGCTCCGCGCCCTCCTTGAGCGCCGCCTTTTCCTGCGGCGGAAGTTCTTCCCAGACCAGGCCGTTTTCCCGACAAAAATAGTCCGCGATCAGGCGGTCGATATCGTCTCCGCCCAGATAGTTATCCCCCGCCACGGCAACAATCTCGATGATATTGTCAAAGCACTCGACGTAGGAAAGATCCAGTGTGCCGCCGCCAAAGTCAAAGACCAGAAGCGTCCTGTCCTCCTCCCCATGCTCCAGACGGTATGCCAGAGCAGCCGAGGATGGCTCGTTGATCAGGCGTTCCACATGAAGTCCGGCGATCTTGGCCGCCTTCTTGGTGTCGCTGCGCTGCTTGTCGTTAAAGTAGGCTGGAACCGTGATGATCGCCTCTTCAATCTCTTCCTTCAGGGAATACTCTGCATTTTTACGGATTCTCTCCAGGACCATGGCGGAGAGCTCCATCGGCGTATACATTTTACCGCCCAGACTGTACTTTTTATCCGTTCCCATAAAGCGCTTGAAGGAACCCACCGTCTCCTCGCCATGGGTCAGGAGACGTTCTCTTGCCGGCCAGCCCACAAGCAGACCTTCGTCCTTTACATAGCTCACCACGCTGGGAAACAGCACCCGCCCGCCCTCATCCTGGAGCAGACAGACCTCCCCATCCCTCCAATAAGCTGCCAGACTGTTCGTCGTACCAAGATCAATGCCTATGATCGCCATGATATTCCTCCGTTTGATCTATATCGTTTTCATGATGCTCTTGCGCGTATTGCAACAATTCTGGCGTTCTGGACCAATATTTGACGCCCCAGTTCTCAAAGTTCCACTCTTCCATATAATCGTTGCACTCATAGTCGATATAATAAAGCCTGTCTTTCTGCCACACAAAATTAGTGGGGAAATAATCAATATTGATATTGGCAGGATATAGCTTGCGACACATCTCCTCAACCTGTTCCATGCAGGCGGCTGGCAACTCCCCTGTCAGCACCATCTCATACGCAGTTTTTCCATCAATGTATTCCTTGACAATGCGCTCCGCCTGCCGGTCAACAGCCAAGAGCTTCGGCAGAGGGATGCCAATGGTCTGTAATCGCTCATAATCTCTCAGCTCCGATGCAAGCTTATCGCCAAATTGATAGTAAGCACAGGGTTCGTGATGAATCTGTTTCAGCACCACCTTTTTATCTCCATCAAAGACCAGATAGGAATATCCGCCCTTTCCCTTCCCCAAAAGCTTTATGACGGGATACTCTTTGCCGTCTACCGTGAGAACATCCGGTAGTTTCTGATAGAATCCACTAGCTTTCATAAAATCCTCCATATAACATAAAATAAATGCTACCTGACTCTCCACTTATATGCTGCCGCCATATCCGGCATTTTGCCAACAGGTAACGCCCCTCTCCTCTTTTCGCCAATAATCCTGTTCCACACAGTCCCAGACAATGTTTTCATAAGTGATGGCCCCATATTCATCCGGTGGAATTGTATAGTTGACAGTCACAATATCGCTGGGCTTCCACCTGACGATCTCCGTCACCTCGTACCCCTCCGCCTCCACTTTTCCGACCAAATCAAAGCCGCAGAGCTCCTGCAATTCTTCCCTTGAGATGTGCTCTCCCACATCCGGCTTGAGTTCTCCGGCTCCTGTTTCTCCAGGCTTTCTTTCATAATGGTAAAAATAGGGTCTCCAGGTATGTCCCGTCCACAGATCGTCCGCCGGTTCATAGTAATGATCATAGCCATTTGCCCATACCTCAAAATCCCATCGGCTCTCCGGACGATAAAGCACCTCCCCAATCTGCGGCAAATGTACCTGCACCGGTTCCCCGTTTTCCACCGTCCAGACACGGCTTAGATTGGCAGTAAGGACTATGGCAGAATGGCAATAGAGATATTTCTGCCTGTGATCTGCTGTCTCAAATATCATCTGTCCGTCAATCATGCGATAACTTTCCTTTATAGAGCTATCCGACAGGCAAACGCAACAGTCTGCTCCCGCAAACCAATAGTCGCCGCTGTATTCGACGCTGCCAAAATCACCATCGCCTTTTTCCCCAAAGAACAGAAACGCCTCGTACCTGCCGTCCCCGTCAAAGTCGTCATAATCCATATGCAGCAGAGAGTCCTCCCCCATGCCGGACTTGAGCAGCGCATTTCTCTTTAATGTGTCATACTGGGTCAGAATCAACGTCTGCAACTGCTCCCGCAATGTCTCTTTCGTATCCATATCTTTCTGTAAGAGCGTACAGGTATTCTCCCTCAGTATCTTATTGGCGGCATTGTCTTTCCATTCCTGCAAAGCCTCGTCATACTGCGCCTCGGATACTTCTTTATCATCTATTTCATACAGCGAAATCGGGACATCGTCTTCCCTGCCGTCGGCGTAGCGCCATCCAGACATAAATTCCTGAAGAACCGTATCCTCTGCTGCGTTTACCTGATGTATGCGCAATACAGTGCCGCTGCTCCGATAATCACTGAAAATAATCCCCTCTTTTTCCCGATAAACGGTAGTTCCCTCCGGCGATATGCCGTAATTTCCCACCAAGACTGCTTTGCCACGTTCACAGGTATAGATCTCCGCCTCGTAAACGTTGATGACTGCCAGCTCCGGGATATCGTCTCCGTCTAGATAGAGCAGCGTAAAAGGCACTGTCTTCCGTTCATTGGCAAGCTCTCTCAACAACAGTCCGTAGGCATCCAATGCCTCCTCCTGTCGGGCAACCAGATCCAAAATCGGCTGAGAGTCTCTTTTCCACAGTAAACTATCTATCTGCTGTGTAAGCGCAGGCAACAGATTGTCTTCACTCAGGGCAATACCGTCCTCATAGCCGATCAGCACATAGCTCTGGCTGTCATACAACTCCTCCCATTTGGCCTCATATATTTCCTCTGTTGTGGACTTATCATCTATCTCATAATATTCTGCATATATGAGTTCCTGCTCTTTCCACAAATACTCTGGCCAGGAATGCATACGGCAGATAACGTTTATCTCTCCGTCCGTCAACTGGTGAAAATATGTAAGGGCCTCCCCCTGTCCCATAAAATGGTCGAAGATCATACCATCTCCTTCCACATACTGCATTTTCCCGAAGGAACCGAACTCCCCCAGCTCCACTACCTCGCCCTGCGCATAGGTACAGACATTTACCCCAGCCGCATGGCAATCATTCCGAAACAGCAGCAGTTCAGGAACCGCGTCCCCGTCGATCAATACCAGCCGAAAGCGGTATTCCATATCTGTATCAGATCTTTGGGCAAGGCATTCCAATAAAAACTGACAGTACGCTCTGGCGTAGGGAGCTTCCAGTGAACATTGTATCTCCTTCGAAATCCCCTTCCCATCCAGAGCAGTCTCCTGCGCTGCCTCGATTGCCTGTGATTGCTCTACGGTTGCCTGTGGCTCCGCCGATTCTTCCAGTTGCGACGGATGCGCACTGTTTTCCTGTTCTATACTCCTGTCCTCTGGCGATGTGCACACATTATCTTCCTGCTCCGCAGATTTGGCTATCAACAGCCCTTCCATGTTTTCTTTATGTTCCGGCGTCCCGCATCCATTGGTCAATAGCAAGATGACACAGCTAAGTAGCATGACCGCAGTTTTCCACCTTTTTGTGTTTTTAGCCATATCAGCCTTCCTCAATCACCTCAAAATCAATATGCAACAATTTTTTCCTATTGGGCAGGGGATACTCTTTTGTTCCCAGATGAGTATATCCGGCCGCACACACAGTTCTGCCCAGTTCTGCAGCATTTATCTGGCTGTGGATACCGCCGAGTCCGTCAAAGGCATGAAGATAGGGAGAGTCAGAGACAAACTCCTCCCCGGTATCCAGCTGAATGCCACAGGAGACAACTTTCGGTCTTACCCTTTCAACAATCCTCTGAAAGCAGTCACACCCGATATATTCCACCAGCAGATTCGCGATCAACAGCTCAGCCGCTGGCAATCCATCGCTTTCCGTCCGCAGATCAAGGCAAAGACAGTGTAAAATATCCGCAAGCCCCTGATATCTTTTCTGAACCTCACGCAGATACTCCCCATTCACATCCACACCATAAACCGCCCTGTATTTTTGCGGGTTGATATGCTCCAGACCGTTGCCGCCCGCAACTCCCAGAATCATGACGCTTTGTACCGGATAGGCAGACAACTGCTCCTTCATCATCTCGTTAAGCGCCTGGAGCTGCATCACCGTATGCAGCTTCATATGGTTTTCATAGTCAGAAAGCTTTATCGATTCCCACGGATTGTTTGTCATCCCAACAGCTTCCTCCTGATCAGCGCCGTCTCTTCCCGCGTCACGCCCCGCGCCTCAAGATAATCCTCCACCGTATCAAAGCGCTCCTGAAAGAGCCTTAGAAACTCCCTCATATAGCTCTCATCCGGTATCACAATGCCCATATCCACCTCCGGATAATTCTGATGGATCAATTCAAAGCGTTTCTGATTGCACTCGCGGGTCAACAGATAGTCATACACGATATCCTCGTCGCTGACGCCGCACAGCTTCAGCAAAAGAGCGCTGACCACGCCCGTACGGTCCTTACCCGCCGTACAGTTGATCATCACACCAGCGGGGGCGGCGGCTATCCTCTGAAAGACCAGCGGCATGTTCTTCGCCATGGCAATATCCATATAACTGCCAGGAACTGCCTCCCGACTCTCCGGTATGCCGCTCCCCTCGTCGATAGGTACATGGCAGTACGCAAAGCCCGCCGCGTTCTCAAATCCGCTGGGCGCCCTCAGAATATCCTCCCCTCCCCGCATATCTATGATCGTGGTGATATGGTGACTTTTCAGCAGGGCAATATCCTCCTCGTCAGGGTATTTCTGCACATCGCTTCGCCAGACAGCGTTCATGCGGGTGTACCGCCCTCTTTCTATGGTCCTGTAACCTCCCAACTCTCTGGTATTCAATGTGGTATGTAAAAGGGTATGAGGAACGGCATTCCAGGCCAGTTTCCATCCCCACTGATACTCGTCCAGACCAGCCTGTCCCCGCGAAAACGCATCCAGCTCCTTCAGACAGAATGTCACAGCCATCTCAATAAATTCATCCGCCTTCTGCTCCGTGAAAAAGAACAGACTCCCGTCCTGACAGGAATTATAATCCTCCTTCAGTTCTTCATAAAAATTCTCATATCCAAAGGGATAGAGCTTATGAATCGCCTCATCCGCAAAATCCTGCGGGAGCGTGATATCATCCTGCAACTGATATTTCCTGACCACATAAGTATTGATCAGCGCATAATCAATGTGAAGCCGGTCCACATCAGAATATCCGTTATCGCCAAATGTATGATCCTGGACGCCATAGTTCCCTTTTCCTCCTCCAAACTAGGAGATCTGTTCAATCCGGCACTTTTGACACAGTGGATACTGCTCGATAAAGGGCATTATCCTGTCTTTCATCTCAGCATAGGAGGTCCCATAGAAATACAGCGCCGTATGCGTTTTCCCCTCCCAATAGCTGTACATTCTGCCGACTCCCTCCATAGCCTTCTCCATCTGTTCGATCACATAATTGATATCACAGCTCTGATATACCTCTGGCGGCAGATCGACACCGTTCGAATAATAGGCCAATCCCTCCAATGTGCCTACCTCGATTTCCGGATCTACACCCTGTAAGAGAGACCCCTTGGGAATCCCGATTCTGTTGAGCAAACGCACCAGCCATTCCACCTGCTCCGAGTCATCATCAGACAACGCAATCTCAATGTCACAGTAAGTAACTTCCCCGTCGGGCCTTTGCGCCGTTCCCCCTCCGGTTATTTCTCCTATCCCCTTTTCTTTCAATATCTCCTCCAAAGCATCTTCCAGCTCAAATCTATGAATGGGCTGAAACTTCGCATTCAATTTTAATGTCAAATACATTCCAATCCCTCCTATTTGTAATCGCTGCGCGATGGCACTAAAGGGTAAAGTCCCTTCGGCGCGCACCAGACGCAATCTCCCCCTGCGATAGTCCCGAGTCCTGGGCGGGGTATATGCCCTTGCAGCGGTCGTTGTGAACCGTCGGTACTTAGCGGGCGTACTGTGCCCGCTTATGTACCGCTACGGCGAACACCGAGCGGGAGCGTGCCGCAACAAGGGCATATACCCCGCCCAGGACGAGACTTCCACATCCCAAGGGTAGTATTCCACACTATGCGTTATAATCCAACTCCGCATCCGTGGCATGCTCATAAATAAACGCCTTCCGCGGCGGAACATCCGTTCCCATCAGCGTGCTGGTGAGATCTGTCGCCAGCCTTGCATCCTCGATCTCCACCCGCTTCATCATCCGCGTGGCCGGATCCAGCGTAGTCTCCCACAGCTGCTGTGCGTCCATCTCTCCCAGACCCTTGTACCTCTGCAGCGTAAAAGGCCCCTTGTGACTCTTGCGATACCTTTCCAGAGCCTTGTCATCATACAGATACTCCTCCTTGCCTTTGGAGGGCATGGCCTTGTACAGCGGCGGCATGGCCAGATATACATGCCCCTCATAGATCAGCTCCGGCATAAAACGGTAGAACAGCGTCAACAGCAGCATAGAAATATGAGAACCGTCCACATCCGCATCTGTCATGATGATGATCTTGTCATAGCGCAGCTTGGAGATATCAAAATCGTTGCCATACCCCTCCGAAAATCCGCAGCCAAACGCGTTGATCATCGTCTTGATCTCCGCGTTGGCAAGCACCTTGTCGATACTGGCCTTCTCTACATTCAGGATCTTGCCCCTTATCGGCAGGATCGCCTGGAAGCTGCGGTCCCTGGCTGTCTTGGCGCTGCCGCCGGCGGAATCGCCCTCCACAATGAATATCTCGCAACGCGAAGGGTCCTTGGACTCACAGTTGGCCAATTTCCCATTGGAATCAAAGGAAAATTTCTGTTTGGTCAGCATATTGGTCCTGGCCTTCTCCTCCGTCTTACGAATCTTGGCCGCCTTCTCCGCACAGCCGATAATGTTCTTGAGCACCTCCAGATTGCGGTCAAAATAGCGGACGATCTCCTCTCCGGTAATCTTGGCCACCACCTTGGCAGCGTCCTGATTGTCCAGCTTGGTCTTGGTCTGCCCCTCAAAACGGGGATCGGGATGCTTGATGGACACCACCGCCGTCATGCCGTTGCGCACGTCCGCACCGGTAAAATTCACATCTTTTTCCTTGAGGATACCCAACTCCCGCGCATAGGTATTGATCACATTGGTGAACTGAGTCTTAAAGCCTGTCAGATGGGTGCCGCCCTCGGAATTATAAATATTATTGCAGAATCCCAGCACATTCTCATGAAACTCATTCACATACTGAAAAGCAACCTCCACCACAATGCCTTCAGATTCCCCTTTAAAGTAAATACATTCATGGACAGGCTCATCCCCTCTGTTCATATCCTTGATAAAGCCTGTGATACCTTCCGGCTCATGAAAAGTGACCTGCTCCGGCTCCTCCCTGCGCTTGTCCTCAAAGATAATCGTCAGCTGAGGGTTCAGGTAAGCTGTCTCATGAAGACGACTCTTAACCTCATCCTCCTTGAAACGGGTCTTGTCAAAGATCGTGTCATCCGGCAGGAAATTGATCGTAGTGCCCGTCTCTCTGGTCTTGCCAATGATGGGAAGAAGGCCATTCTCCAGCTCTATCACCGGCAGTCCTCGCTCATATTGATCCTGATAGACGCATCCCCCAACCTTGACTGTAACAGTCAACCGATTGGACAACGCATTGACCACTGAGGAGCCCACTCCGTGCAGTCCCCCGCTGGTCTTGTAGGCATTGTTGTCAAATTTCCCCCCCGCATGCAGCGTGGTAAACACCAGGCGCTCAGCGCTGATGCCCTTCTCATGCATCCCCACGGGAATGCCCCTGCCGTTGTCGCTGACAGTGGCGGAGCCGTCCGCCTCCAGAGTCACCCGAATGGTGTCGCAATACCCCGCCAGATGCTCGTCTACAGAGTTATCGACAATCTCATAAATCAAATGGTTCAGCCCTTTGGTTGAAACGCTGCCAATATACATGCCCGGACGTTTGCGCACCGCCTCCAGACCTTCCAACACTGTGATGCTGGAAGCGTCATAATTCGTTGTTTTTGCCATAGATTACCCCTTATTCTGTGATTTATTTATGCAGTTATTCCTTCATTTGCATTTTTTACCCAAATGCATTATAACATACATTTTGTGGAGAGAAAAGAATAAAACTACTATATTTGCCTGCAATATTTTACTTTTGCAGGAAATCCTGCAGTCGCAAAACGGCGGACCTCTTTTCGAGGCATCCGCCGTTTTATTCGAACTCTATTTTTGCCCATCTCTCGGCATTCTCTCTGTAGAATAATTCTTTGACATATGGCTGCTCAGGCAATCAGCGACTCCGCCTAAACCTCTATCTTCTTACAGCAGGCGAACGCCAGCGCGCCGGGACCGATATGGCAGGCCACGCTCAGAGACAACGGGTCGATGTGTATGTCGTAGCCTGGGAACTGCTCCAGAATCTCATTCCGATAAGCCTCCGCAGCCTCCTCATTGGCAGTATGCGCAATCTGTAACCAGATATGTTTATCCTCCGTCATGCCGCCAAAACGATTCTCAATGTCGTTCTTGATTGCATTGATCATAATGGACTTCCCTTGATTCGTAGTGCGAGCCTTGGCGAAAGCGTCAAGCTTCTCCCCCTGAATCTGTAGCACGGGTTTTAGTTTCAGCAGTGTGCCGAGAGCCGCCGCCGCGGGAGTGATGCGACCGCCCTTCTTGAGATAATACAGGGTATCCAACATTATATAGATGCTGCTGTTGAATTTATCCTCCTCCAGAAAATTCTTGATCTCCAGAGCGGACATTCCCTTTGAGGCAAGAAGCTTGGCATCCAGAGCCGACTGTCTCTGTGTCACGGAAATTCGCTGATTGTTTACTACCTGCACTCTGCCCTCATAGTCCTGAGCCAGCATGATGGCGCTCTGGCAGGAACCGGACAGACCGCTGCTCATAGGAATGTGTACGATCTCGTCATAGTCCTTCAGCACCTCATTCCACAACTGCATCACCGACTCAGGGGACGGCTGACTGGTGTGGATATCGGCCCCTCCCTGCAGCTTCTCATAGAACTGGTCCTGAGTCAGACTAATATCCTCATAATAGGTCTCCTCATTGATAAAGAACGGCATGGGCAACACGAAAATGCCCATCTCCTTCCCCTGTGACTGGGTAATTCCGCTATTGCTATCCGTGATAATAGCTACCTTTGACATAGTATATTCCTCTCCCGAACCGCTCTTAACTGCATGTCGACACTCTTTTCTGATACTCGCGAACGGTTTCCGCTAGTATAGTATACCCTTAAATCGTCCTAAAGTCAACCTGCAGCCGCTTTTCACGGTGCAGATATTCAAGGAGTTGCCGGTATTCCCCGTCCTGCGCGGCTGACACCTCCTCCACCGCTTGACTGGCCTGTTTTAAGATCTCCGCATCCGTGTAGATATCGCCCATCTGAAAGGTCAGCGCTCCGCTCTGACGGATGCCGAACAGGTCCCCCGGTCCCCGAAGCTTCAAATCCTCCGAGGCGATGAAAAAACCGTCGTTAGATCGGTTCAAGATCTCCAGCCGCTCCATGGTCTCCCTGTTATCCTGCGCGCTCACAAAGATGCAGTAGCTCTGATGCTCTCCTCTGCCTACCCTTCCTCTGAGCTGATGGAGCTGGGCCAAGCCAAAACGTTCCGCGTTCTCGACCATCATCACTGTGGCGTTGGGCACATTGATCCCCACCTCGATGACGGTGGTGGATACCAGCACATCTATGTTGTGGGTCCCATACTCCTCCATGATCCGGTTCTTGTCCGCGGGCCGCATCTTGCCGTGCAGAGTGGCCACCCGAATATCGGCAGGCAGAGCCGCACGCAGCTTGTCCGCATAGTCTGCCACATTTTCCAGCTCGTCCATCTCTCCCTCCTCCACCATCGGACAGATCACATAGGCCTGGCGTCCGGCCCGCACCTCTTTCTCGATAAAGCGGTAGGCGCTGGGACGGTAGGAGGTCCCCACCACACAGTTTTTGATCGGGAGACGACCTGTGGGCAGCTCGTCGATGACAGACACCTTCAGATCCCCATAGAGAATAATGGCAAGTGTGCGGGGGATGGGCGTGGCGCTCATGACCAACACATGAGGATTGGCGCCCTTTTCCGCCAGAATCTCCCGCTGGCGTACTCCAAAGCGGTGCTGTTCGTCCGTGACCACCAGGGCCAGCTTCTGAAAGTGAACCTTGTCCTGAATGACAGCGTGAGTGCCTATCACCAGATTAACCTCCCCTGATGATATTTTTTCATAGGCCTCCCGCTTTTGTCTGGCCGTCATACTGCCCACCAGGAGGACCGGTCGCAGCGCTACGCCGTATCGCCGCACATACTCGCAGACGCCCTCGTAGTGCTGTGCCGCCAGCACCTCGGTCGGCGCCATCATAGCTCCCTGATATCCGTTGGAGACGCACATGAGCAGAGCCAGCACTGCGATGATGGTCTTGCCGGAGCCCACGTCCCCCTGCACCAGACGGTTCATACACCAGGGGGAGGACATATCCTGACAAACCTCCTGCCAGGTACGCAATTGGGCCTCGGTGAGTCGGTAAGGCAGCCGCTCCAAAAGCCGCCCCATGTCCGCCGTCTCGATCATGCGGTATTCATTTTCCAACAGCCGGCACTGCTCCCGATTCTCCCGAAGCAGGTACAGAAAAGAAAAGAATTCCTCAAACACCACGCGCCTGCGAGCTCTGACCATCTCCTCATAGTCTGTGGGAAAATGAATACTATGCATAGCCTCCTGTCGTTCCATCAGGTCATACTGTCGCCGAAGCCGCTCAGGATAGGGATCGCAGCCAAAGCAGTAATGGGTGAGCGCCTGCTTGACCGCCTTCTGCACCATCTGGTTGGTCAATCCCTTAGTCAAGGCGTAGCGGGGCTGGATAAAGGCCAGCAGTCTTGCATACTCCTCCTGCTTAAAGAGTCGGGGCTGTTCCATCGTCAGGGCAGCTCCCTTGGATTGCACCCGCCCGCGAAAGATATGGCTGCTGCCAGGCTTTAATACGTTTTTCAGAAAAGGCATATTAAAAAAGGTGAGCATCAGTCCCCCTGAGGCGTCCTGTACCAATACATTCAATATCGTCAGACTCCGTACCTTTTTTACATTGACTGTGCCACAGACTGCCGCCTGAATGGTACAAACCTCCCCTACCTTGAGCTTCGCGATCGGCTCCGGCTCGCGGAAGGTCTCATAGTCCCGAGGATAGTGATGCAGTAGGTCCCCAACGGTGAAAATATTTACTTTTGCAAACAGCTTCTGCGTTTTCTCCCCGATTCCCTTTAATTCCAGGATGGAAGTGCCGTCTTCCATGGTCGTCCTCCTATATGGCGCTGCCGCTAAAAAGGGCAGGCAACCGCAAATGCCTGCGGTTCCCGCCCTCAGTTATCTGACCCTTATTCGACGGAGATCACATAGTAATAGATGGGCTGCCCGCCGTACTGCAGCTCAATGTCGCAATCCCCGCAGCTCTCCTCCAGCTCTCTGCAAAGTCGCTGGGCATCCTCCTCCTGCACATCGCTGCCATAATAGATGCTGATCAGCTCACTCGTCTCATCCACCATGGCTTCCACCATATCCCTGGTGACCTGCAGCATATCCTGCCCTACGGACAGGATGCCCGCATCCCCAAGTCCCATATAGTCGCCCTGCCTGATCTCCTTGTCGTCGATCACGGTGTCACGCACCGCGTAAGTCACCTGACCGGTCTTCACATTGCCGATCTCCTGCATCATAGTGACTTCATTGTCCTCCAGAGACATCTCCGCCACATAATTGATGACCGCCGTAATGCCCTGCGGAATAGTCTTGGTAGGGATCACCAGCAAGTGTTTGTCTGTCATCAGCTCCGCCGCCTGGTTAGCCGCCAGAATGATATTTTTGTTGTTGGGCAGGATAAAGATCGTCTCCGCATTTACCTTGTCTACAGCGTCGAGAATATCCGCTGTGCTGGGATTCATGGTCTGTCCGCCCTCAATAATATAATCTACGCCAAGGCTCTTAAATACCTCATTGATACCATCCCCTACGGATACCGCCAGAAACCCCACAGGTTTAAGCGGCTCCGAAAGCGCAGGGCGCTCCTCCGCCTCTTCTTTCCCACTCATTTTAAAGAGCTTCTCCTGATGCTCCAGGCGCATATTGTCTATCTTTAGATTAGATAATTGTCCATACTTCAATGCCTTCTGGATGGCCAGTCCGGGGTCATTGGTATGTACATGTACCTTGACCACGTCCTCGTCGGCTACGCATACGATAGAATCGCCGATGGACTCCAGATAGGCCTTGAAATCCATCTCCTGTTTGATATTGAAGGTCCTGTTCAACATAATGATAAACTCAGTGCAATAGCCGAATCTGATCTCCGCCTGTGCCTGCGCCTGATAGCTGGAGGATTTGCCCTCTGAGCTCTCTGCCGCCGAAGTATCCAGGATGCTATAGTCAATCTCCTTGCCCATAAAAGCATCATAGGCGCCGCTCAGCACTTCTACAAGGCCCTGTCCTCCGGAATCGACTACGCCCGCCTGCTTGAGCACCGGCAAAAGCTCCGGTGTCTGGCTCAGCACATATCTGGAATGCTCAATTACCTGAGACAAGAACTGCTCCATGTCCTCCGTACCGTCCTTGATCAGCTCTCTGGCTTTATCCGCACACCCTCTGGCCACGGTGAGTATCGTTCCCTCCTTGGGCTTCATCACCGCCTTATAAGCAGTCTCCACCGCACGGTCGAAGGCTTCGGAGAGATCGGAAACCGTCAACTCACTCTTAGCGCTGATGCTCTTGGTAAAACCCCTCAGTAATTGAGACAGAATTACTCCCGAATTGCCTCTGGCGCCCCTCAAGGAGCCGCTGGAAATAGCCTTGCAAAGAGCAGCCATATCTGTACTGTCGCCCTGGGCCGCAACCTCCTTGGCAGCAGACATGATGGTCATGGTCATATTGGTACCGGTATCCCCGTCAGGCACAGGAAATACATTGAGCTCATTGATCCACTCTTTTTTGCTCTCCAGATTTTTGGCGCCGGCTAAGAACATCTTTGACAGCATATTAACGTCGATTGTATTTGAAGCCACGATAAAAATCCTCCTTAATCAATCACTCTAACACCTTCTACAAAGATGTTGATTTTTTCTATATGGATACCAGTAAACTCTTCCACTTTATATTTGACGCTGCTGATCAGATTATCCGACACAGCAATAATGCTCACCCCATAGGCAACAATCACATGAAAATCCAGAGTTAACCGGTTATTGTTCAGGCTCACATTAATCCCTCTTGTCAGACTGTCTCTTTTCAACAGCTTCGCCATGCCGTCTTTCATGCTGACTCCGGCCATCCCGACAATACCGAAGCATTCTACCGCCACGCTACCGGCATACTGGGCAATGACTTCATTGTTGATCACAATATTGCCCATATGTGTATTCATAGAAGAACCCTTCATAGCATAGTACCTCCTTATTATATAAGCTATAATCAATACGGATATAAGTATTCCCTCGATACTTTCAGGAATCATACCTCCCGCTGTAAACTGAAAGGACATTCGCAGGAGAACCTCAACGCATATATTCGATATTATACATGATATTGGATAAAAATGGAACACCTAAAACAAAAAAATAAAAATTTCATTTTTTACTTGCTTTTCCACGCTTTTTCTGTTAATATATCAATGTTGTTAATTTTTATACAGGAATTATGAGAAAACAGCTTAGAATTGAGGAGGTGTCAAAATGGCTAAGTGTGATATTTGTGGCAAGGGCGTTCACTTTGGTAATAATGTAAGCCATTCTCATAGAAGAAGTAACGCGATATGGAAGTCCAATGTGAAAAGTGTAAAGTGCATGGTTAACGGCGCTGCCAAGAAATTGCATGTCTGCACCAGATGCTTAAAGTCCGGCAGTGTTGAGAGAGCTTAAAAGTCGCCGAGCAGAGAAAAGAAAACCGATTCGTAAGAGTCGGTTTTTTTATTCCTACTCTTCCTTTCGCCGCTGAAATTCACGGTTGATATACTGCATCAGTTCTCCATCTCCGCCATAATTATCCGGATGGAATATCTTCAGCAGATCTCGATAGCGCTTGCGGAGAGCCAACGGGTTGGCAGTACTGCGAAACAATACATTGGCAATCGTTTCACCCTGCCCCAATAACTCTGCTCCGCCGCCTTGCTGCCCTCTTCCGCTCTGCGCCAGCCTGCGCTTCTCCTGCTCCAAACGCTGTCTGTCCTCCTCCAGCTTGCGAAAACCGTCCTGCAGAATCGCCAACTTCTTGTCAAAAAACAGATTCTCCTCCCGAAGTCGCTTTTGTTCCATCACCATACGGCGATTCAAAGCATCCATCTCATTGCGGAAACGAACTCTCTCCTCAATGAGCTTGTCCTGCATATTCTCCAGCTCGCTTCGCTCATTCTGCAGGCGGATGCTCTCCTGAAACAGCCACAGCTTCATGCCGCGCAGTTCATCTTCACTGTGCGCCTTATACACTTCCTCCCAGTTTATCTCATTTTCCATGTACCCTGACCCTGTTTCCTTAATCCACACAGCTTAATAAGGCACACAGCTCTTTCTCACAGATCGCAACACAGGCAACAATACCCCAGCAATAACAACAGGGCAATCAAAAACAACCCTGTCAGCCTGCTGGCCATAAACAGCATAATCAGCATGCCCAGCGCGGTAAAAAAAGCCGCCAGTCCTATCAGCTTAAAAAGTTTCATATCCATCCTCAAACAGCAACAGCCCTTATGCTACTATATGCATCAATCTGCCGTTTGGGAACTGAAAATAAGCTACTCTTTTTCCTTTTCATTCTGTTTGGGAAATGCGATATCTACCGCCTCAGCATCTTCCATTCCAGCTTCCTTCTTTCCGGTGAATTTGTCCACCAGCTCCGGCAACATATCCAACAGCTTAGTCACGGTATTCTGATCCTTCACATTCACCAGACGAGCGACACCGTCCTTGATCACCAGCACCGCGCTGGGCGACATCTTACCGCCAAGTCCGCCACCGGCTCTGGCTGCGTTTTTGTCCGCCTTGCTGCCCGCGCCCGCGGCAAAACCAAAGCTCACATCCACCAAGGGAAGAATAGTGATCTCCCCTACCTGGGTGGGCTGACCCACCACCGTCTTAGCCGATAACACAGTGTCCATTCCCCGCAGCAGGGAATCCACTACTCCCTGAAACTCATGCTTATCTGCCATATTTTTATCCTCCAATCTTATTGAGCATCCATCTTGCCGCCATTTTGTATATTCTTCAACTGGTCAATCAGCCGTCGCAATCTCTTATCCAGAATCACTCTGACAATATGACGCAGAAGCACCACGGCCATAATGCGTCCGCGCAGAGATACCTCACCTTCCAGAATCTGTCTCTCGAAATCCGGAGTGACGAGAATGTAACATTTACTGCCCAGAAAAGGTCTTACCGCCCAGAAAGCGCCATACAGGTAGCCTGTTGTGTCGGGCTCACCTGTACCCACTATCGCTTCGAGGCGAAGACATCGAGGGCGCATACTCCTTAATATCCTGCCCAGTCGATTCAGCGCATGCCCGACTAACGCCTGATTATCCTCATCCAAAGCAATCGCCAGACAGCGCTGGATTATTTCCTTCAGACCAGATAGCCTATCCGACGGCTTTTCCCGTTCAGCCGCAGTCTGTTCTCCGGATGGCTGTCCCTGTTCAGCCGCGATCTGTTCTCCGGATGGCCGTTCCTCGAAGGATGACTTCTGCCCTGCCTCGCCCTTGTCCGCATCAGTTTTCAACGATGCTTCCTCTCGATTCTCTTCTTTTGTTCCGATATCCCGCTGATTCCCTCCACTGTCGTATAAGGTCAGCCAGAGGGCCTTGATCTTCCACGCTCCATTCCCGTCATAGTTAAAGCTTCCGCGCACCGCACCAAAGAGCCATCGGAAACGGAGAAGCATCTGGTATTTCCCGTTGTGGGCACTTCCGTAACCCCGATATGCCACCGGCACGAGCAGAAGCAACAACACGGCGACAAGCAGAACAGCCAACAGGATCAGCACGATAATTCCCAATATACTAAGTATTCTCAATACCACACTCAACATCCGCGCTCCCCATGTCCGCCGTCAGATATCTCCTCAGCTCGCCATCACCCCTGGCCGCCCAAGTCTCTCCCGCTATCTGCCGCACGATCTCCACAGCCTCCTCATAGTCCGCCGCAATTCCTATGACGTATAGCGGATTTCGATCATAATATGCCTGCTGTAGATATCCGGACTCATAGATATCCAACTGGTCCGTCGCATTGCGCGGCAAAGTCAACAGATATACGCCCGCCTTTTTTGGCTTAACAGCGAGAACTCTTTTTAGTTTTTCCAGTTTCTCCCTGTTTATGCCCTCGCCCAGATAGAGCCTGGGGTAATATTCCAGCAGCGGCATATGCCTACCTCCCCTGAATATTCATCCGTCAGTTCTGAAATTCATTCATGTTTTTCAGTATAACACATATGCATTCAAAATGGAATAGCGTGAAATATAATTTCTAATGCATGGCAAGACTGATTGTATCACAAAGAAAATCCGGGGATTACTCCTCCCCGGACCCATTCTAACGCATCTAACAGGCTCAGTAATACTTTTTACTGCCCCACAGATTGTGTTTCTTCAGTTCCAGATACTCACAATAAGCTCTCTCCAGAATCTGCTTTTCATTGGCAAACTTCAACAGATGGCTTGCCTCATGGTACTTATAAAACCCCGAATCAACAAAAAACTCTTCCTTTTGTGGTTTGCTGTAATAACTGTCCGCCATCATAAGATACCAGTGAACATCCTTGGCCACGATGTCCTCTGGCACGGCAAAAGTATATTCACTTTTTCCGATATATTTTATGATGGACGCCTTCGCTCCGGATTCCTCCAGCACCTCCCGCAGGGCCGTCTCCTTGTACTCCTCGCCCTCTTCCACAGTGCCCTTGGGAAGAACCCAGCCTTCGTATTTATTCCTGTAATTTTTATACAAGAGTAAAATCTTGCCTCGGAAAATTACCACACCACCACAGCTCGTTGCCTCGATCATTGCAATTCCCTCCGATACGGTGTGTCGTATGACTACAGTAAGTATAGACGAAATCGGCGGGAATAGCAACCATTAAATCAAAAAATTTGTTCGCCAGATTCTTCCTGCCCGGCAGTTTCCTATAATACGCCTCTTTTCTCATGTCCGGTGGTATAGTCCTTAAACGGTGGCTTGTGCCTGCTCATTTCTGTCGGCTTCGCAAAAAAATCAAGTATCCGCATCATCTCTTCCCCGCTCTCCGCAGTGAAGGAAAGGCGCCTATACACATGCTCGCAGCAATCCCATTCTCGATGCAGCGACAGAGGCACGCTGTTGAAGATCACATTCATGCACACATCACAGCGAAGCTCTACTGGAAACTGTTTGTGATAGCGGTCTGTCAGTGTCCCCTGCGACACAGCAGCCTGTCCCCGCAGACATTTTCCGGCTGTCCTGGCAATACAGTTAGCGGTCTGCATGACCGGAATACGGCCATAGACAAGCTTCTCTGGAATGCTGTCCGGGCAATTTCTCGCTATCGCACCGACTAACTGTCTCCATTCTCTGGCATTTAACTCCAGTGGGCAGGTCAGTTCGCAGCTCTTTTGGCGCCAGAACGCCGCCGTGCGGCTGTTCCACACATAAATAGTATGATCCAGTTGAAGCCGAAAAGTCTCCCCCTGCTCTTCAAGCCAGCCGTATTCCTCCAAATTCCGAATCAAAAAGCCCGTTACCCTTTCCTGATGATACCACTCCAGCGCCTGCCTCATGATTCCTGTATCCTTGTCCCGCAGGATATAGGGCAGAGCCGCCCAAACAGCGATCCCCGCCGCCCGTAGCAGCTCCAATGCCTGCCTGGTCCCGCCGCCAGACTTCAACTGACGCCCTGTCTCCGAACCTGACTGCGCATCGGCAAGCAGATGGCTCTCCACATAGAGCCGCCCGACGGCCAGACTGTCTCTCTGACGCTGGCATTCCTGCGCCAGACGCACAAGCTGTTCCTCCGTGGAGACATGAATTCGCATTTCGTCGCAATCCTCCCGCACCGGCACATGGTCTGCCGGACTCGCAAGGCTGGCAATATTCATACTGCGGGTTGTGGGCTCCCTCCGCACCGTCAATCCGTGACCGGCGATGAGCCGATCCTCCAACAGCCTTACAGCCTCGCGGCGCAGGACATTGATTTCCTTCAGGGAATAAAACCCGCTTTCATCCGTCTGTATCCTCAAATCCTCCACAGTAAAACAGCTCTCTCCCATTTTCAAAAGCTGTCTGCGAATATCCTCCTCCAGAACAGGGCGATTTTGAGCCTGTTCTACCACAGACCCCAGGACCCGCACCTGCATTCTCCCCGTCCCCATCGAGAGCTCTGCCTGTTCACCGCATACGAAGACCGCTCTTACCCACACGCCAATCCTCTTTTTCTGCCGGATATAACCCTGGCGGATTTGTTCCAGGAGCGCTTCGTCGCTGCCACAGTAGGAGGGACTGTCCAATGTGACCATCTCCCGACCATTATGCTTGAAAAAGTAACCATCCTGCCTCTTTCCACGGATGTACAGGCTGGACAAAGTCTCCAGATCCTCCTTTTCTACGCGGAAGACTCCCTGGGGATAACTCATACAGAGATCAATATATTTTCGGTAAATGGCTGTCACGCCTGCCGCGTATTCCGGTTTTTTCATGCGTCCCTCAATCTTGAGGGAGTCAATACCGCTCTCGATCAGTCGGGGGAGATGCTCGATAGCACACATATCCTTGAGGCTCAGCGGATAATAATCCCTTTTGCGCACCGCGGCCCCTGGGCTATCTGTCTCATAGGCCAGTCTGCAGGGCTGAGCGCAGCGTCCGCGGTTACCGCTGCGGCCTCCCAGAAGACTGCTGAGCAGACATGCGCCGGAATAACTGTAACACATGGCTCCATGGACGAAGGCCTCCACCTCCATTCCACTTTCCTGCCTGAGCATGCAAAGCTCCTCCAGACTCAGTTCCCTTGCGGGGACCACTCTGGTCACTCCCAGCTCTCTGAGCAGTCGGGCTCCGGCTGGGCCAGTTATCGTCATCTGTGTGCTGGCGTGAAGCTCCAGCTCTGGAAAGCGCTGCTGTATCACCGTAAGCGCCCCAATGTCCTGCACGATCACGCCGTCCAGCCCCGCCTCATACAGCGGGGAAAGAGCCTCCGCCATCTCCTCCAGCTCCTGCTCCTTCATAAGCGTATTCACTGTCAGATAACTCTTACAACCGTAAATATGACCATAGCGGATACATTCTACCAGCTCCTCTGTAGTAAAATTATCCGCATAAGCCCTGGCCCCGAATCTCTCTCCGCCCATATAGACAGCGTCTGCACCCGCATGCACGGCGCCCACAAAAGCGTCCCTGCACCCTGCCGGCGCCAGCAGTTCAATA
The DNA here is from genome assembly GCA_023663725.1 of bacterium. Lineage (GTDB taxonomy): Bacteria > Bacillota > Clostridia > Lachnospirales > Lachnospiraceae > Acetatifactor. The sequence continues at coordinate 73,356 of JAMPGX010000010.1, forward strand.
TTCCCTTGCCTGTTGTTCTTCCAGCTTTTATCCTGTTCCATCCACTCCCACTCCCGTATGCCATATGGGAAAAAGCTGCCTTACACCGGCAGCTTTTTATTTTTCTGTTCCTTTTCCAATTTCTCGATCTGCTTGGCATTCTCCCGCAGCAGTATCTCCATCTCCTTGGATTCCTTTTCCAAATTCTCCATCTTGATCTGGGTGGAGACAAGCTCATGCTTCAGATCGTACAGCTCCTTCTCCTTGCGCTGCAACTCCTCCTCCAGAACAGCTATCTGATTCTTGGCCTTGAAATAGTCATCCGCAATATTCAGCTGCAGGAGTACGCTCTGTGTGTCCAGCGGTTTCCTGCGGAAGCTGTCCACCTTGCTGTACTCATTCACTTTGTTATTGATATAGGAGGCTACTTTCTGTAAGTACTCCTCGCTCTCATAGCCGCTCAATGTAAAAACTTTTCCGCCGATGATAACCTCTGTATCTGTTTTGGAAGACATAATTCCATCCTTTCCTGTATGACCCTGAACCCAAACGCATCATTGCCTCAATCGGAACGTGAAACAACAGTTCCACATCTTCCCTCAATGCCATTAGACACAAAACTACAATATATGCGTTCCTTTATGCCATCGTAACACAATATCTATTATTTTTATTATATATCAGAACCAGCAGACAGACAAGCCCATTCTGTCATTTTTTGAAAAATCTTTTCTATGCAATATATTTTATCGTAAATCAATAAAATATTATTGACATTCAATCTTACAAATGGTATTTTATGGTTACAGAAGTTATAGCAAGAGGGCAATAAAAAGCAACGCAGAAAATTCAATAGATATGGGAGGATACCACGATAATGGATAACAAAACGCCCCAGTCTAATCGACTGATACCAAGGATGCTACAGAACTATCCCTTTCTCACAGTGGCACTGCTGTCCATGTCGGTGGGAATCGTGCTTACGCCCTTTCTGGCAGAGTTCGACTTCAGCATTGCGGAGTTGCCCGGACTCATCCTCGGAGGGACCATGATTACGGGAGGCTTTGTAGTGTATCCCTGGGCTTTGACTGCCGCAGAGCTATATCTGGCCGTTCGGGGACACCGCAGGCCGGAGGTTTACCGCAAGGGAAGAATATTCGATGTGATTGGCATCCCCCTGGGAGTGATGTACAGTATCCTGTACCTGGGACTGTTGCACAGCGTGGAATTTGGCGCGGACTGGGACAGTGTGCTGTACAACGCGCAGACCCACACGCCCATTTACACGCAGTCGTCTATTACTATATGGGTACTGGCGCTGACGGGATATGTGGGCTATCTGGCCGTCAATTTCTTCATATCTCTGAAGAAAGCGCCGCCGCTGATACCGGTATTGGGAATAGCGGCCATGTATCTGGGAACCGTGGAAAGCATCGTCTGGGGCATACAGGTATTTAGGCTTCCGACAAATATAGAAGGGATCTGGGATATTTGGGATATCTATCTGCTCCTGTTTCCTCTAAACTGCGTGATTGTCACTGCCAGAACCGTCCGGCACAAGATATGGGAGTGGGAACAGCTCTCCCGTCCCGAACAGGAAACATCCCCCTGGCTGCAAAAATGTAACCGGCTCCTGATGCGTTCCAAGCGCTGGCCCTTTGCCGCCTTTCTATTGATGTGGCCGCTGTTTGGCGTCCTGATCGCTCTGCTGCTCCTGGCGGGCCAGAGGCCGGACGCCGCCATCAGAGCCTTTACGGAGACGTCAGGCTGGAATCTCTCTCAGCGAGTGGCACCTCAGAATATTTATTATGACGAGCATTATCTCTGCACCGTGGCCGCAGGCGGGCACAAGCGCGTCGTAAAGCCCCTGCGTCTCGGAGTACGGCACGGACACGAGGTAATCGTAAACAGACAGCTCTGTGTGGCCAATGCCTTTGAACAGATATTGGAGGAAAAAACGCCGGGATTGCACAAAGCGGTACGACATCTCTATGACACCTATGGGTTTCCGGTGGCCAGACTGATCCGCTCCCGGTATACGGCGGATATCATTTATTTACTGATGAAGCCGCTGGAGTGGCTCTTCCTGATCGTGCTGTACCTGACGGATGTGAATCCGGAGAACCGCATCGCCCTTCAATATACGGGAAAGAGTTTGCGGGACTTCACAGAGTAAGCCCCAGCCCCAGATGCCGATAGGCGCTCTCCGTTACCACACGGCCTCTGGGGGTGCGGTTGATCAGACCGTTTTTGAGCAGATAAGGCTCCACCACATCCTCTATGGTTCCGGCGTCCTCCCCGATGGCGGCGGCCAGAGTGTCCAGGCCCACCGGCCCCCCCTGAAACTTTTCAATCATGGTATGCAGAATGTTTCTGTCGACATGATCCAGTCCCAGCCTGTCCACATCCATCAGATCCAGCGCCTCTCGCGCCACGGCCTCCGTAATCCTGCCGTCATATCTGACCTGCGCGAAATCCCGCACCCTTTTCAGAATCCGGTTGGCCAGCCTGGGAGTTCCCCGGCTGCGGCGCGCGAGCTCCTCAGCGCCCTCCTCGTCGATCTCCACGCCCAGTACCCGCGAGGAATGCTGAATAATCAGCTTCAGCTCCTGTATCGAATAGAATTCCAGATGATGAATCATGCCAAACCGGTCCCGCAGAGGCGCTGTCAATAAACCTACTCTGGTGGTGGCTCCCACCAGCGTAAACCGTGGCAGATCAAGACGCACGGAGCGGGCTGTCGGACCCTTACCGATCATCACGTCAATGCAGTAATCCTCCATTGCTGGGTACAGCACCTCTTCCACCTGGCGGTTCAGCCGGTGGATCTCATCCACAAACAGCAGATCCCCCTCCTCCAGATTGTTCAGAATTGCCGCGATTTCCCCCGGCTTTTCGATGGCGGGACCGCTGGTCACCTTCAGATGCACGCCCATCTCATTGGCGATAATGGACGCAAGCGTGGTCTTGCCCAGGCCCGGAGGACCGTAGAACAGCACATGGTCCAGAGCGTCTCCCCGCTGTCTGGCCGCTTCGATATAGATTTTTAATGTCTCCTTGACCTTGGACTGCCCGATATAGTCGTCCAACACCTGCGGTCGCAGGGAACCCTCGATCTTTACGTCCTCCTCGGTCAAGCTGGTCTCTATCACTCTCTTTGCCATATTCTCTTCTATGCCCGCCAGAATCGCATTGGCGGGTGCATATCCTCTCCCTTAAAACATCTTCTTTAACGCCTGCTTCAGCAGCGCGGAGGAATCCAGAGACTCTGCCCCCTCCACCTGACTGACGGCTTTCATGGCCTCGCTCTGCCCATAGCCCAGAGCCACCAATGCTTCCACCGCCTCCCGCTTGCCGGGATGCTCCGGCAGATTCCCCAGAGCCTTGCCGTCCCCATACGCGGCGGCCTCCCTGGAGAGATCGGCGGTCTCGTAGTCAAGCTTATCCTTGAGTTCCAATACCAGCCGTTCCGCAGTGCGCTTGCCTATGCCGGGAGCCTGGGAGAGCGCCTTCACGTCCTGAGCCAGGATTGCGAACCGCAGCTGGCCCCCATCCATTGCGGACAGCAGTCCCAGAGCCCCCTTGGGGCCGATACCGCTGACAGTGATGCAACGCTTGAACATATCCAGGTCCCCCTTGGAGAGAAAACCATATAGCCAGAACGCGTCCTCCCGAACGCTGGTATATGTATACAGCTTGGCCTCCTGACCAATTCCCGGCATCCTGGCCGCTGTCTGAGCTGAAATATGGACATTCACACCCACGTCATGCACATCGATGACGCAGCAGTCCTCCGCGATATCCGCCACAATTCCTTTCACATAAGCAAACATATGCTCTCCTCCTGAAACCGTCTGAACATAAATTTATTCTATCACATTCGAACATATGTTTCAAGTGCTATTTTTGCACGGCCAGAACACCCCCGCATCATTCGCCGCCGAACATCATTTCTGTGAACTTTCGAGTGTACTCATCCCAGAAGACCATGTCATGGATACCCTTGCTCTCAAGATAAACATGGGGATAGTCGATGCTTTCCAGATAGCGGTGAAACTCCCTGTTATTCTCCAGCAGAAAATCCTCCGTGCCGCAGGAGATGAAGAGTTCAGGGAGCCTATGCCCACTCTCCTTGAGCTTGCGGGCCAGAGTTTCAGGATTGTTATCGCTCTCCAGGACTTTGTCAAGATCGCCAAAGCATTCCCGATAGTACTCGTAATTCGCCACAGGATTGCTCTCCCCCTCCTTCATATGGGCAATCCCATGGACAATCAGTGCGGAGGACATCCCCGCCGCCTTGCCGAAATGGTCCGGATAGGCGAGCGCCGTATGCAGCGCGCCAAAGCCGCCCATAGACATTCCCATGATGCAGGTCTCATCCGCGCTCATCGCCAGGCCAAAGGTACAGCGGACATATTCCACCAGCTCCTCCCCCACAAAGGTGCAGAACTTGTGCCCCGAGGACAGGCCGTCCAGCCAGAACGCGTTCTCGCCGTTGGGAACCACCACCGCAAAATTGTATTTCTGCGCTATGTATTCAGGAACCCAGTTCCCGGCGTCACCCGTGTAGCCATGCAGCAGGAAGAGCGTTCTGGTCTTTCGGGACTGATATACCGTCTGTTCCTGCGGAATGTCCCTTCGGACGTCGTTGGGGATATACATCTGAAAGGATGTATACCGGTTTAAGGAATTTGCGTAGAAACGAATCTGGAAATTGGCCATATCTAAACCTCCTTATTTTAAATCGCTGCGCGATGGCTCTAAAGGGTAAAGTCTCTTCGGCGCTCCCTCATGAGAAAAACTTTCATTCGGAATTTCTTAGCAGGACTCGAATATTTTTATGATAACCCCACCCGCGGCAGGCTCTATCACCGATAGGAATTCCGCACACTCCCAGTCCGTGAGGACAGGACTGTCCGTCACCAGCATGGGCCTGTACCCGTCTCTGGCATTTCCTTGATTCTCAATAAAAACACGACATCTGTTCCCCGCAAAATCTTCTCCCTCCAGCATATATCTGGCCGACAGGACAGCCTCCCCGCCCTTTGCAATTTTCTGGGTATCGACGCCTGTGCCGACGGTTTTTCCCGTAAAAAATCTCCCTGACGCCGCCGCGGTGAACGGAATCATCACGATATCGGTCTTATATCCCGCGACGCAGCTTGGCTCTCCGCATTCCACGTTGATCGTCATTATGGGGTCCATCGAGTTGCTGACGTTCTGACTATCTATCGGCTGCAAGTTTTCTTTCATGTTTTTCTCCCTATGGTTGCTATATGATAAAATTCCTGCATATACTAATATTCTCCGTTATATTCCAAAGATGAAGATACTGTAACAAAATTAATACAGTATGGAAAGTAGATATTTTTGCAAGAGGGAAGATTGTTTTCCAGAAATGAAACAATGTCATTCACCATTTCCTCACAAAAATATTTTGTGTTAAGTGTGCCAGTTAGAACTGCGTCCTCTGCAATATATTGTATCAGCAAAAATCCATAGGAAGGTGTTGCAATTACTAAGTCAGTTAATTCTTCGCCGTACTGTTCATTTCGTTCTTCGAAAAAACGGACAATATTTGTATTGCCACATTGAAAGATTTCCGCGTCATATGTACAGCCATTGCTCTCAAATTTCCGCCGCATTTCCTCACCATCTTATTCCATTAAAGTCTATTCATCACTGATCTTTACAAAGGTCAGACTATAATCTGTATTTACATAAAATGCCAGCATATCCAACGACAACTTTTTCAGGAGCAACTCCTACCCATGAGGGTTCAAACTGAAAACTTCTGACACCAAGCTGTGGATGACTTTCATATTCTTGTTTGCTGTCATTTTGGGCAAGACTGCTGATCAGTGGCTACTTTTCTTTGCTATAAGAATATATCCTTGCAATTCCAGTGCCTTTCCAGAATCTGTGGTTAATTTCTCAAACCTCTGCTCAATGATTTCATATTGATTCTCAAATTTTTGTAATAGCTTCGTGCTGGCTATATTGCGGATATCTGCTTCATAAAAAAAAGAAAGTTTGCCATATTTTACGCGGACATAATTAAGGACTTCTTTCAAAGCTTCATATGCATAACCTTTGTTCTGCTCCGATTCTACTATCCAGACCCCCAATTCAGGGGACTCTTCGGTAAGCCCGTGAACCTCAACACTTCCAAGAAACGCATCATTCTTCGAAAGAATGGAAAATAACAATGTTTCTTCTCTTTCCATTTCATTCAGGAACTCCTGTAGCATGTCTTTTGCATGATCGCTGCTTTCAAATGGATCTGGCCACTGGAATTTTGTTATTTCTTGATTGAATCCGTGATAATAGTCCAACAGATGTCTCATTTCAAACGGTACAATATTTATTCTTTCAGCATATATCATGCTCAATGTTCCCTCCAGCTTTCAATCTATGTATCTGATTATAAAATAGTTGCCTTCCACCCGCAATACTTATTTATTGCCTTATAAGCAAAAGTTAACCACGCCGCAGTATCCGGCGGTATACAACCAGAAAACACAGTAGATGCACCACGAAGGTCAACGCCCAACTGATGGGATAGGACATGTAGAGCACCTCCAGGCTGTGGTGGGCCTTGAACACCGTCATAATCCACACGACTCTAAACAGGCACGCTCCGGTCAGGGATACCAGCATGGGCATGACGCCATATCCCATGCCCCGTATCGCCCCAACCATCACATCCATCATGCCGCAGAGGGCATAGGTAGTGCAGATGTAGAGCAGGCGCAGCACACCGTACTCAATGACCTCCGCGTCTGGGGAGTAGAGCCTTAGCAGGATACCTCCGGCCAGATAGACCCCATTGCCCATGAGGACGCCCACGGCGATGACGCAGCCCAGACAGATCAATAATATCTTTCCCATGCGCTTATACTGCCTGGCCCCGTAGTTCTGTCCGGTGAAGCTGATACAGGTCTGGTGCAGAGAGTTCATAGCGGTGTAGACGAAGCCCTCCAGATTCTGGGCGGCCGTGTTACCCGCCATAGCGATGGAGCCAAAGGAGTTCACCGAGGACTGAATCAACACGTTGGAGACAGAGAACAGAGCGCCCTGCAAGCCCGCGGGCAGGCCGATCTGCGCCATCTTCAGCATCTTGTCCTTGACGATACGCAGCTTTCTCAGGCTGACCTGATAGTCGCCCTCACTGCGCATCAGACACAGGAGTACCAAAGCGGCGGAAACACACTGGGAGATGACAGTCGCCAGCGCTACACCCGCCACGCCCAGGGACAGGGTGATCACAAAAAACAGATTCAGAATCACGTTGACCACGCCCGCGATCAGCAGGAAATACAGAGGCCTGCGGGTATCTCCCACAGCCCGCAGCACCGCGCTGCCAAAATTGTAGAGCATCATCACGGGCATCCCTACAAAATAGATGCGGATGTACAGCACCGCCTGATCGATCACGTCATCCGGCGTATCCATCAGCAGCAGCGCGGGACGGGACAGGATCAGGCCCACAAAGATCAGGATCACGCCGCTGACAATAGAAGTCAATATGGCGGTATGCACCATCTCCTCCAGCTCCCGCTTTTGCCCCGCGCCGTAAAAATGTGCCACCATCACATTGGTTCCCACGGACAGGCCCATAAACACATTCACCAGCAGATTGATCAGAGAGCTGGTGGAGCCCACCGCCGCCAGAGCGTCATTGCCCGCGAACCGCCCCACCACCACAATATCCGCGGCGTTGAACAGGAGTTGTAGAATTCCCGACAGCATCAGCGGCAGGGAATACAGCAATATCTTCGGCAGCAATGCGCCGCTGCACATATCCATCTCGTATTTGTTCTTTTTTGCAGAAGCATCTCTCATGTTCTATCCTCCAAAAATGATAGTCTCGCAGTCATTCTGTAGACGCCAAGATACAATAATCTTCTATGTAATCGTCCACGTCAATCTCTATGATATCTACCGGAATCTGCTCGGTATATGCGACCCACTGACTTCCCATGGCATGTGTGAACCCGTCTCTCTCTAATACATAGACATATCCCTTTTGCCCATATCTGGGATGGCAGTTCTTAAAAAGCATCTTCCTGCCGTACTCAGGCATCATAATCCGCTCACCGTCTCCCTCCACACCCAGCGCAAAACAGATCGCCATATCCAGACTGTCTGTGGCATATACCGCCTTCTGACAGCCAGCGGCATATGCTGTGTCATGGGCCTGCTTCGGCTGCAGGCATTCAATTTTGTTAGGGCTCCCGTGAAACAGATAATCACCCTCTCGATAATCTTCCATCTCTGACCGCCATTCTGTAATATCTCTTGACCATTCACTGACCATTATACTATTCTCTCCGACAAAAACAAGCAGAAACCGCAATAAAAAAGGAAGACCCGCCTGACCGAGCCTTCCAACTGTTCTCATTTACTTATTGTTGATATAATTGATCAGTCCCTCCGCGGCGATGATCTTCTGCATAAACTCTGGAAATGCCTGTCCCTTGAACTGGGTGCCTCTGGTACGGTTGTAGATCATACCGCTGTCAAAATCTACCTCCACCTGATCTCCTGCCTCAATCCCCTTTGCCGCCTCTGGGCACTCGATGATGGGCAGGCCGATATTGATGGCATTGCGGTAAAATATTCGGGCAAAAGTCTCCGCGATCACACAGCTGACTCCCGCCGCTTTGATGGCGATAGGCGCGTGCTCTCTGGAAGAGCCGCAGCCAAAATTCTTATCCGCCACGATGATATCGCCCTTCTGCACCTTTTTCACAAAATCCTGATCGATATCCTCCATGCAGTGCGTTGCCAGCTCTGCCGGATCTGAGGAGTTCAGATATCTTGCGGGGATGATTACGTCCGTATCTACATTGTCTCCATATCGGAAAACTGTTCCATTTGCTTTCATATTTTCCTCCTATTTAAGTTCCGCATATCCCCTCCCTGTACACAGCCTGGTGATCCGCATATGGCCGTTTGGTCGTCCCTATGCGGATCAGTGTACCATCCGGGGATATGCTGTTTTAAATGCTATGCGTTCCACACATCCTACAGTTGCTCAGGGCTGGAAATCTTTCCTGTCACTGCGCTGGCGGCCGCCACAGCAGGGCTGGCAAGGTAGATCTCGCTGGTCACATGTCCCATACGGCCCACAAAATTACGGTTGGTAGTGGAAACACAGCGCTCTCCCTCCGCCAATATCCCCATGTAACCTCCCAGACAGGGACCGCAGGTGGGAGTGCTGACGACAGCGCCTGCCTCGATAAATGTTTTGAGCAATCCCTCCTCCATAGCCTGCATATAGATGGCCTGAGTAGCGGGAATCACGATACAGCGCATTCCCTTCTGCACATGACGGCCCCTGAGCACCTCCGCCGCCGTCCGCAGATCCTCCAGCCGTCCATTGGTGCAGGAGCCGATGACCACCTGATCAATCGCAATATCCTCCCTGATCTCATCAATGGTATGTGTGTTCTCCGGCAGATGGGGAAATGCCACGGTAGGGCGCAGACTGCTCAGATCAATGGTATACTCCTCATCATACACGGCGTCCGCATCCGCCTCATAGATCTTGTAGGCTCTGGCGCTGTGCTCCTTCATATACGCCTCCGCCTTATCATCCACCGGGAAAATCCCGTTCTTGCCGCCGGCCTCAATCGCCATGTTAGCGATCGTGAAACGGTCATCCATGGACAGACTGGCAATCCCGTCGCCTGTAAATTCCATGGATTTATACAGAGCGCCATCCACGCCGATCATCCCGATGATATGCAGGATCACATCCTTGCCGCTCACCCATTTGGACAGCTTACCGGTCAGGTTGAACCTGATCGCCCCGGGAACCTTGAACCAGGCCTTACCGGTGGCCATACCCGCCGCCATATCCGTACTTCCCACACCGGTGGAAAATGCTCCCAGAGCGCCGTAAGTACAAGTATGCGAGTCGGCTCCGATGATCACATCCCCCGCCACTGTCAGACCTTTCTCCGGCAACAGAGCATGTTCAATTCCCATCTCACCGACTTCAAAATAGTTTGTAATCTCGTTTTTTCTGGCAAATTCCCGCACGCATTTGCAGTGCTCCGCGGACTTGATGTCCTTGTTCGGCACGAAATGATCCGGCACCAGAGCTATCTTATCTCTGTCAAAGACACCCTGCACCTTCATTTTTTCCATCTCCTTGATGGCCACCGGACTGGTGATGTCATTGCCCAACACCAGATCGAGACTGGCCTCAATGAGCTGGCCAGCCTCCACCTGCCCAAGCCCTGCCGCCGCTGCCAGAATCTTCTGTGTCATTGTCATTCCCATAGCGTCATCCTCCTGATAAAAGTCCCGAGAAACCATGGCAAGAAGCTTCAGGCTTCAGGGATACTGTTTTGATCTGTAGCCTTATGTTACCATACTTTTTGCTATTCTTCAAATATATAATATTTATACTTGTCATAGCTTCCAGTTATGGTATAATAAGCTGAACAGAATGTGCGCTGGAGCGAACCTGAAAAACCTATGGGTTTCTGCTCGTAATATGTAGCAATCTATAGATACATCCGCAACAGAAAGGCATCCAAGTCATGAACCAGCTTAATCTCTATTACATTTTCTATACAGTAGCTCAGTGTGGCAATATCTCCGCCGCCGCAAGAAAGCTGTACATCAGCCAGCCCGCTGTGAGCAAATCCATCTCCCGTCTGGAGGAGCATTTCACCTCCCCGCTGCTGATTCGCAGCTCACGGGGCGTCGCTCTGACGGAAAATGGCAAACTTCTCTACAGGCAACTGGAGACAGCTTTCCAGGCCATCCGTCAGGGTGAGGAGATGATTACTCAAAATGATCTGTTAGGCGCTGGAAGCCTGTCCATCGGCGTCAGCACCACCCTGTGCAAATATGTGCTGCTCCCCTATCTGCAGGACTATATCGCCGCCAACCCTTACGTCAAGGTGTCCCTGTCCTGCCAGTCCACACACGAGACCATAGCCGCTCTGGAGAGCGGGGCCCTGGACATCGGACTGGTGGGCGGCGAGGGCGAGCGCCTGGAAAGCAGTCACCTGGTCTTTCTGCCCATACGGGTGATCCACGATATTTTTGTCTGTTCGCCGGAGTATCTGCGCAAGCTGCGCAGTCAGACTGGAAACGCCTCCCCTGACTTGCCCTCCGAAGGGACTTTTTTACTGCTGGACAAAAATAATGTGACCCGTCAATATATGGACAAGCATATGCTTCTGCAGAATGTCACACTGGAACACCAGATCGAAGTCACCACCATGGACCTGCTCATCGATTTCGCGCGAATCGGCCTGGGAATCGCCTGTGTCATCGGCGAATTTGTCCAAGAGGAACTCAAAAAAGGCTCCCTGGTGGAATGTTCCATCAGAGAGCCTATCCCGCCCCGTAGCATCGGCTTTGCCTATCCCAAATCCGCCAGGTCCTCCGCCGCCATGAATGTATTTCTGACTCTGATCCACAAGAGTTAATAATGCATAATTCACTCTTAAGCTCTTTTGCCAATCTTGTTGCGTGGCGGGTTTACACGTCTGTATTTTACAGCCTGCTCTGGCGTCGTTTCTGGACAATCCTCATCAAAAATAATCTGTCTCGTTCCCGCCGCAGCAAGCGCCGCTTTTTCATCATCTGAAAAAGCGAGAGATGCTATCATTTCCTGGGGCATTTCATCAATATTTACCATAATACAATCCCCTTTCAAAACTTGTCGCAAATCTTGCGGACACCAATCTTGTAACATCTATATCTTTTCCGTTCTCATCTACACGTACTCTTTCTGTATAAACTACAAAAACAATATCATTTGTTTCCATTGAAAATGAACCTATTCTTCCAATAACCGTTTCACCTGCATATCCCGCAGACAAATCGCCTATCGTATTATAGCGTTCTTCTAATTCACTGTTTTCTTCGTCATACAGTTCAATCCGGTCATAATCAAAAAACACACGAGCTGCCTGCTTAAAGGAAATGCCATGATGTTCAACATTATATTCATTTTTCCATTCATCATACTCGAACTCTCGGAAATGAAATCTGAATGGTTTTACTGCGTTTTCCTGCTTATTATTCATCATATTATCTAATTTAGCACTACATTTTTACTGTTCTGGAAATTTTTAGAGCCAAAATAGAGCCAGTGGCAAAATGCCGATTTTCCCCTTATCTACCCTGATTACATGGTGCTAGCACCATGTATAAAGAACATTAACAAGGAAAATATCAATTCGTTGTTCTCCATCAGTCTAATCAACAAACGGAAATTTATTTATGTCGTGGATATTCGGGCATCAAATCAATCAACTTAACTGTCCGTCCTTCTTTATCCAATAGAATTTCAATATTTTCCACATCTCCGCCTAAATGCATCATAAATTCTCTGCAAATACCGCAAGACGGAATTATATTTCCATCTTTATATACTGAAACCACTTTTTTAATCTCACTTTCGCCATATGTAAGCATTGTTGATAAAGCATTTCTTTCAGCACACATTCCTATAGAGCCATCTGTGTCAATGCATATACCCTTGTAAATATTACCTTTTTTTGTGAGTACTGCAGATGCCACACTTCCTACCCACATTTTATTTGAAACATCATGGGGGTTCAAAACACTCATTGCTTCTTCATATAATCTTTCCCATTCTTTATCCATCGTTTTACCTTCCTTAATAAATTCCAGTTTATAACTCTATCCAATATCTTTGCGTAATCTTATTATTATATGGAATTTCATTTTCTAATACTGCACCATTTTTCTTCATCGTAGCAATCGAAGCAAATTTATCACTATCAACAGTTAACAGTACTCTATTCAAACCAATCTTTTTTGCCTCTATCAATGCCAATCGCAACATTTCTGCAGCATATCCTTTTCTACGCTCTGATTTACGCACACAGTAGCCAATATGCCCTAAATACATTAACATTTCTTCTGTCAAATCATATCTCACATTAATCATGCCAATAAGTTTTTCATCTTCTTTTCGAACAGCATATCTCCAAGCATGAATGTAACCGTTCTTGAATCCTTTTTGTCTATCAACCCATATGCTCCTAAAGATTTAATATTTGTATTTAAATGCCAACTGTTATATTTATTTTATCATATGTGTATATAAAATTCCATGAATTTTTATTAAATTATCTCTGTTCTTTTTATGAATTCTTACTTTCTTCTTGATTCTTGCTAAAGGCTGAGCTGATTCCGCTCCAGCGCCCAGGTAGTGCTGGCGGTGAACAGATCACCGTCCACAGTCACCTCAAACCGCCCGCCCATCAGCTCCGTAAAGCTGCGGACGATGGCCAGGCCCAGGCCGCTGCCCTCGGTTCCACGGGAAGCGTCCCCACGCACAAACCGCTCCGTCAGCTCCTCGCCGCTGACTGTAATCTCCTGCTCGGTGATATTTTTCAGCCGCACCGTCACCTCTTCCTCGGAACGCTCCAGATCCACATAGATTCTAGTGCCCTCCATGGCATATTTAATGATATTCCCAAACAGATTTTCATAGATGCGGTAAGCTTTCTGGCTGTCAAGCCGCACCATGACCTTCTCCTCCGGCAGCCGCAGCCGCACGGCAAGATTTCTCTCCTCCAGCCGGTCCTCCTGCTCGAATTCCACCTGGCGCAACAGATTCACAATATCCACATCCACCAGATTCAGGGTGACATTTTTGCTGTTTGCCTTGCTGACTTCAAACAAATCCTCGATCAGCGCCTTCAGACGCAGAGATTTCTGCTCCAATATCTGTAGATACTGTGTTCTCTGCTCCTCGGTAACATTGTCCTCCTTCAGCAGATTTACATAGGTGATGATCGCCGTCAGGGGCGTCTTCAGATCATGAGATACATTGGTAATCAATTCCGTTTTCATACGCTGGCTCTTCACCTCCTCAGCCACAGCCTTCTGAAACCCTTCCTCAATCCTGTAAATCTGAGGCTTAAAGGGTTCAAACACACCCAAATGCTCCGTTATCCTTACCTCCAGATTACCGTTCGCTATCTCGTTGGTCGCCCGCAGCAGGATGCTGTACTTTTTCTGCAGATCGCTCATATATTTTTTGATCACAACATATAACAGCAGCGAATACATGATCACACCAAACCAGCCCGCGACCCACATAGTACAGAGCAGCAGCACGACAATGCCATTGATGATCAACAGCTTGATTACCTGTCTGCGGGAATCCTTAGTGATATCCAGGTTCACCAGAGTCCGATAGTACCGCGATATCCGTTCCTTACACCAATCCCACGCTCTGAAGCAGATCATTCGTTTGCGGAGATATCGCCGGATACCCAGTTGAAACGCCTCCGCCACACAACACCCCAAATACCAGGCAGCAAAGAACAGACATGCTATCCCCAGCAGGTTCTTCCCGTAGAGCAACAGATCCCCCCAGGTCCATGTGCCCACTGTGTGCAGATAGTAATAGGGATTGTTGTTCATATACAGCCTTGTGGCCCATACCGCGATCTTATTACTCAGTTCAAGGAGTATAAACGTTCCGACCGCCACTGCCTCCGCTGGAGCGCGGAAAAAACGCTTTGACCTGCCATAGACAATTCCTCCTGCCCACAACAGGCCCACAATCGCCAGATATATGGCCTTCAGGCCGTCCGTATTGTATCTCTGATAAATGTCGTCAAAATCATTTCGAGCATGGTAATTGTCCACTAACGTGAGCCATTGATTCTTCTTGATGCCATAGTAGATCGTGCAGTTCCTGGGGCCCCCAAAGCTACGAATCCGCTGTTCAAGCTGGCTGACAAAAAGAGAGTCCTGAGTAATAATATCCCGTATGTCATCCATGCTATAATCAGGGTATCCATCCAACAACTCCGGCAAATAATACTCCAGGCCTGCCTCCCCCATGTAATTGTCATATAATCCCTTGCGGGCGCTGTCATAGAGAGTTTTGGTCAGCTTGTTGATATTCCGGTCCGCCGCCCCATTCACCGAGGGTTGCCCCGCCGCGTCATAGCTCATCTGAAACCAGACAACATATTCCTCCACTGAGAATTCCTGCCCTTTTTCCGTCTGCAAGGTATTGGTTACAATAGTGCCCGTCTCCTGATCCTGAATCCAATAGTCTAAAAAATCCATATCATTCGGCATACTTTCACTCAGGCTGTTCAGTATATGCTCCAGCCTGCGACGCACATTGCCCAGCATATCTTGCATCAAGCTGTCCCAAAACAGCCGTATTGTCTCATTGTCCACATCATATCCCAGAAGTTCTCTACCCCGTGCTATCATGTAGTCGCTGAGGGTGAGTTCAGAATCTTCCTCTCCTGACGCGCCATATATTTGGCCAAACGAATAATATCCTCCATTCACCGCATTGTAAAGGTCACGGTACAGCACATAGTTATAGCGTGGACATACCTCTATGTTACCTAAATTCGTCACCGACGGTTCCTCACTCTGCACCCCGTATATATTGGCATAGCGCAGCAGTATAATCAGCGTACCGGCCAGAGACAATGCCACGCCAACCCACCATATGTTCTGCCATTTTCTCTTTAACTGTGTCGGCATTGCCTGTGTCTCGGACTCTGCCAGAACAACCTCCGCTTTCCGCTTTTTTTTACTCATCTCTACCTCTTTCCCACATGCCTACTGCTTTTCCATCTTGTAGCCCACCCCCCATACTACCTTTAGGTATTTGGGATTTTTGGGGTCGAGCTCTATTTTCTCGCGTATATTCCTCACATGCACCATGATTGTGTCCGTGTTTACCGCCTTCTCATTCCATACTCTCTCATAGATCTCATCCGCGGAAAAGACTCTGCCCGGATTCTTCATCAACAGCTGCACGATCTTGAACTCCATCGGCGTCAGCTTGACCGGCTCGCCGTCAACTGTCAGCTCCACACTGTCCTCATTCAGCTCCAGTCCGCCCAACGTATAGATATGCTCCTTTCCTGCAGCGCCGCCCACGGCGTTCATATACTTGCTGTAACGCCGCAGATGGGAGTTCACCCTGGCCAACAGCTCAAGCGGGGTAAAGGGCTTGGAGATATAGTCGTCCGCCCCCATGTTCAGCCCCATGATTTTATCCACTTCCTCAGATTTGGCGGAGAGCATCAATACCGGAAACTCATACCCCAACTCCCTGGTCTTCATCAGCATGGTAATTCCATCCATCACCGGCATCATCACATCCAGAATCACCAGATGTAACTCCCTGCTCCTGACTACCTCCAATCCTTCCTTGCCGTTTGCCGCCTGATAGACCTGATATCCCTGGTTGCGCAGATAGATCTCGATCCCCTGCCGGATCTCCCTGTCGTCCTCTACCACCAGGATGCTGTACTCTTGCTGATTCATGCTCATTACTCTCCCTTGTCATTCATTCCCACGAGCAATGAGTCGAACGGCCGTGCTTGCACGGACAGTTGACGAATGCCGCGAGGGTATTTGATCCGCAGGCGCGGGAATCACCCCAGCAGACGCAGACGCTCCCGCAGATCCCGAAATGCGCTTATCTGGGTGCCAGTATGTGACGCCGCATATTGCCTACAGGTATCAGTATATATCCTGACGGCTTTTTCTGCAACTGAATCTTCCCGATACATGAGCGCGGTCTGGAAAGCGCCTACCCGCAGAGAATCTCGCAAGGGTTCGCTCTGTAACACCCGCAGCAACTGCTCCGTATAATTTTCCTCCTCCTCCGGACACAGGTATCCATTGACGCCGTCCTCCACCAAATCTTCCACACCGGATGCCCGCACAGCCACCACCGGAGTCTTGGCAGCCATGGCCTCCAGAATCACGATTCCCTGAGTCTCTGTCTTGGAGGCGAAGACAAAGCAGTCCGCAGCCGCCATATGAGCGGCTATCTCCCGATTGGGCAGACTGCCGAGAAAACAGATCTGCTGGCGGATATCCAGCTGTTCACACAGATCCATATACTCCTCCCTCTGAGGGCCGTCGCCGATCACCATCAGCCGGAAATCTGGCAAAAATTGCTTCAGCCTGGCCATACAGCGCAGCAGAAACGGCACATTTTTCTCATGCCCCAGGCGGGATACCGTGACCATCAGTGGCATCTCTCCCTCACAATAACGCTGCCGAATACCCATTACAGCCTTCGGCTCCGCCCGATAACTCTCCTGCGTCAATCCGGTGGGCAGCACGGACACATCCGCCCGACAGTTATAAGGATATCCGTATTGCATACGAAATACCCTCTTCATGCCCTCCGTGGGAGCGATGACCGTATGGCAGCGACGCATAAAGCCGCTGAGATACCAGGGAGCAATCTCCTGTTTGATGGCCCGACTTCCCCGACAGCGGAGCCGCCCCAGCAGATTGTCCTTCTCCGCTCCCTGACTCAACCAGTGGATGGGGCCTGCATAATCCAGATACTGTTCATATTGAGTATGGTAGGTATATACCAGCGGAATCCCATATTTGCGGGACAAATATGCCGCGACTTTGCCGATCAGCACCGGATGATGCACATGAATCACATCAAAATTCTCCCGGGCGAATGTCTCCTCCAACACAGGGTCCAACGGATTGGGCAACACCGTATCACTGTAGAAATGCTGGCTTAAGGTACTGTATCGCACCACATCCTCCTCCTGCGCCTGCTCATCTCCCAGAAACTTGTATTTGGGGGCAAACACCACTACTCGGTGCCCCTGCTCCCTCAGCGCCACAGTCAGACGCTCGATGGAGATGGGCACTCCTCCGATATACGGTTTGTAATTGTTGGTCATCATCGCTATTTTCATCCCTGCTATCCTCCCGTTAAAATATTGTATTTTCATCAGGCAAACCAGCTGAGAACCTGTTCCCCACAAAAATACCCTGCACCCACAAAAAACAGATTCCAGATAAAGATACCAATCGTAGAACAGAGAATATATTGTCCCAGCCGCATCCGAAACACTCCCGCTGGGATGGACACCAGTGTCCGTATCATGGGAATCAGCTTGGCTGCGATCAGCCCCATGCCGCCCTTCTCCTGCACCCAGGCCAGGTATTTTTCGATTCTGGGCCTCTGCTTGGGAAACTTATTCATATATTTCTCCAGGAAAAAGCGTCCGCCTGTGAGTCCCAGCACATACAATACCATGCTCCCCAGAAGGCCGGCTGTCACTGTGATGACCATCACCCACGGGAACGAGATATTGCCGCCCGCCGCCATAATCCCTGCCAACGGCATGATGATTCCCGCCGGAAAACCGGGCAAATTCATATACTCCAGAAAGACCAGTAAAAAGATTGCGATTGCCCCATAGCGGGTAAATATGTCCATTATTTCTGCATAGCTCATTTCTTCAGCCTCCTTGCGATTCCTTTTCTCCTTCGAACTAATAGTCGATTGCGAAACCCGGTTACTTTGCCAGTGTCATTGTGCCCATTGCATATCCCAACGTAGGCACGCTCTCGCTCCGTTCTCACCGTAGCGGTACATAAGATGCTAAAATACAGCATCGAGGGTTGCTAGCAACCCTAGGTACCGACGGTTCGAAAGGGCCTACTTATGGAATATACAATATGCACAATTCGGTACTGATAAAATCAGAGTTTCGCAAGCACCTATTCGAACTAACTTGCACATTATCCGTTTATCAGCTTAAAAACAGTATATGTTTCGCTTCTGAAGTTTTCTGGCAGGGAAAACCAAAGAATTTCTAAAGAAAGAGCAAAGATAAGGAGAAGCGCTTACAAGCGTATATGTATTCTTAAACGTTTGTTAAACAAATCTTAAACGCATCTATCTTGCTATTCACCGTCCAATTCCATATACTATTTTTATCTCTATAAACCCTGTACAGGCTATGTTGAGGGTAGCTATAAGACCGATTAACATCTGAACAATTAAAGATGGGCATATGCAATACTTAGTTACTATGCCAGTGTCATGGTGCACATTGTACATTCCAACGCAGGCACGCTCTCGCTTCGTTCTCACCGTAGCGGTACTAAGCTCGTGCCGAATGAATTCGGCAAACCTCGCTAAGTACCGACGGCTCGTGGTGTTACGGTTGCAAACCGTAACACGAAGCCTGCTTTTGGAATATACAATATACACCATTCGATATTGATAAAAAACTGTTTATAAACCCTTTATAAGTTAGTATAGCCAATTGTGAAACCTTGTCCGCAAATAATAGAATTGATCAATATAGACAATTGTAAAACCTTCTTTTTCCAGTACCGAATTGTGTACATTGTATATTCCAAAAGCAGGCTCTTTCGAACTGTCGGTACTTAGATGCTGTTTTTTAGCATCTTATGTACCGCTACAGTGAGAACGAAGCGAGAGCGTGCCTGCGTTGGAATATACAATGTACACAATGACACTAGCAAAGTACCTGGCTTTCGCAAACGTCTAACAATAAGGCAATATGAAAGGAGAATTCAAAATGAAACGCAACTGCAAAAAGCGTTACAGGTGTCTCAGCATTCTGTTGTTTATCACCCTCTTTCTCACAGGATGCGGAAATGGCTCCGCAGACAGCACCGGAGAAGAGTCCGCCCCTGAAGCGGCTCCTGCGATATCTGTGGATTGGAGCTCATATCAAATCACTCCTCCGCAAACTGCCAAAACAGGTGATCAATGGTTTGTGACAGAATATCATGACGACTGGATTGCCCCATGTGAGCGGGAGTATGATACTTCTTACAGGCTGAATCCCCAGACCTTCAATGGCGTTATTTACTATTGGACCTCCTATAGAAAGGGCGATCAGGCTTGGAGCTATATGGACTGTTTCGATTCACAGACAGGGCAGAGCCTTCAGGTGGAGCTTGATTTTCAGGAGCCCCAGAATACATTTTTCAAGGATATGACGATGGCGGGTGATAAGCTGGCAGCATTTCTCGCCTGCAGTCGCCAGACGGAATCCGACACTCCGCTCTGTGCCTGTTCTCTTATCTACTATCACTTGGAGAACGGCGTACAGAAAACACTGGATCTGCTGCCGGCCCTGGCCGATGTGGGAATAACCAAATTACCTGACGCCTTTCAGGACCACACTAAGAGAAGTATCCTATGCGATTCAAAAGGTTGCGTTTATCTGATCTGGGAAAATTCTTTGGTCGTTGTAAGCGAAACCGGAGAACTGCTCTGCTATATGGAGTCTGCGGACAATGTCTCTCTGTCCTGCCTGTGTGATTTTCCGGACGGTTTCCCGATGTTTGTCCGCGAGGATAAAAACAACCGCACCAGCACTTATCTGGTCTATGACCATGACGCCAAAGAGATGCGTTCTCTGGGTGAATCCAAAAAAATTGTGATGAAATACGCCTGTATGGACCGCGCCGGAAATCTGTATTTTTTCACGGACATCAATCAGACAGACAACAATATTGTCAGATGGGATACCTTGTCAGGGAACCGTGAGAAAATCTTTGACTGTAAGGCAAATAGCATCTGTAATAACACGATGTCCTACAAAGCCATGACAATCCGGGAAAACGGCGATCTGGTAATCATGGACCCTGTCTCTGAACACAGGAATATATATGTATTATCTCCCAGACAGCCGGAGACGGAGAGAACACTGACCCTTGTATCGACCAGCTACTCCAGCCAGCTGGAGAAGACAGCCGCCATCCTGTTTACCCAGCAGCATCCTGAAGTAAAGATAGACTATACCTGCATCACGGAGAACGATGACTGGGCGGCATATGTTAACACCCTGCTTAACCGCATCGTAACCGGCGACGCTCCAGATATGTTCATAATCCCTGTTGACGTCATGCAAACCCTGTATGAAAAGGGCGCTCTGGCGGAGCTGACGGATATCATACCAGCGGATATCCGTAATCAGGTATTTGACAGTGTCTGGGAGGCGGGAACTGTCGATGGCAAGCTGGTGGGACTCACTACTCAAATTAGCGCCTCCAGCATGTTGGTTTCAAAAGAACTCTGGCCTGAAGAGACCTGGACACTGGAAGACATTCTGACTTTGGCAGAAAATGCGCCGCAAGGGACACTGAAGGGGCTGATTCCTCTAAAGTGGAACATTCCCCTTCCGGAGCTCGCGCTGCATGCGCTAACTCTTAAAACGATTAACTCCTCCCTCGTGGACCTGGAAGCCGGCACCTGCAATTTTGACTGTGATGCATTCCGAAAGGTACTGCAATACTGCAAGGACACTCCCATCCCAGAGCGCAATCCCGATATCGCGAATCCTGTTCCAGCCCGTGAGGTTATGAATGGAGAGTATCTGGCCGATGCCTGTGAGATATTTGATTTTCCTATGTTTTGCACACAGATGTCACTGTATTCAGAGGATTATCATTGGGTAGGCTATCCTACCGACAAGGGGAACGGCAATCTAATATACGCAGATTCCTTCTTGGCTGTCAGCAAGGACACGCAAAATATGGATCTGATCCAAGAATTTTTGCCCACACTTTACAGTGAAAGGCTGGAAAGCCTGTATCCCGACAGATGTGTGCGCAGGGATGTGCTCCGAAAACGCGTGGTAGAGCGCTCGTCCAATCCCGACGAAGGCGTAGCCTACTATATGGGAGAAGGCTCCTACCGAATCCTGGAGGGCAAACCCGACGGTACTTCCTATGTGGAGGATTATATAGAATTCATAGACAACTGCACGATGCCGGAGTCTGAAAGCGGCCAGATTTCCCGCATTGTGTTAGAAGAGGCTTCCGCTTATTTCTCCGGTGATAAGGATATAGATACTGTCATATCGATTATTCAGAATCGGGTCCAGCTGTATCTGGATGAGAACAAATGAGATATTTAAGGCGATCAAAAAGAGCATCCGCAGGGATGCTCTTTTGTAGAATATCACTTAGTTGTTGATCAGCTTGTCCTCTTCGTTGTTCCAGCTGTACAGCTTGCGGATCTCCTCTCCTACCTTCTCGGCGGGATGCTCGCTCGCCAGCTTTCTCATGGCCTTGAAGTGAACCTGCTTCCCGGCGGGGGACATATCCAGCAGGAACTCCTTGGCAAAGCTGCCATCCTGAATATCGCTCAGAATCTTCTTCATCGCCTTCTTGGTATCCTCGGTGACGATCTTGGGGCCGGTGACATAGTCGCCGTACTCAGCCGTGTTGGAGATCGAATATCTCATGCCCGCGAAGCCGCTCTGGTAGATCAGGTCAACGATCAGCTTCATCTCATGGATACACTCAAAATAAGCGTTTCTCTCGTCATAGCCAGCCTCGACCAATGTCTCGAAGCCCGCCTGCATCAACGCGCATACGCCGCCGCACAGCACAGCCTGCTCGCCGAACAGATCAGTCTCAGTCTCGGTGCGGAAGGTGGTCTCCAGCACGCCTGCTCTCGCGCCGCCGATACCCAGCGCATAGGCCAGAGCCAGATCCTGAGCCTTGCCGGTAGCGTCCTGCTCCACTGCGATCAGGCAGGGAACACCCTTGCCCTCCTGATATTCGCTTCTCACGGTATGGCCAGGGCCCTTGGGGGCAATCATCGTCACATCCACATCTGCGGGAGGCACGATGCAACCGAAATGAATATTGAAGCCGTGGGCAAACATCAGCATATTGCCGGCCTCCAGGTTGGGCTCAATATCCTTCTTGTACAGATCCGCCTGCTTCTCGTCATTGATCAGGATCATAATGATGTCGGCTTTCTTGGCGGCCTCCGCAGCAGTAAACACCTCAAATCCCTGCTTCACAGCCTTGTCCCATGACTTGGAACCCTCGTACAGACCAATGATTACATTGCAGCCCGACTCCTTCAGATTCAGCGCATGTGCATGCCCCTGGCTGCCATAGCCGATAATTGCAATTGTCTTGCCCTCCAGCAGAGACAGATTACAATCCTCCTGATAAAAAATCTTTGCCATCTTCTTTTCCTCCATTATGTTGATAATATTTATAACTGATAGGTTGTTGTGCCTAGAGCTAACTAGTGAATTGTACACCTCTGGCGCTATTCGTTCTCCAGATGAACCACACTCTCGATCCCCCTGCCCAATCCTGCGATGCCTGTTCTGGCCAGCTCCAGAATCTCATAGCCGTCCAGCAGATTGATAAATGCATCTATCTTGGCCTGATTGCCTGTGAGCTCGATGATCAAGCTGTCCTTGGACACGTCGATGATATTGGCACGGAAAATATCCGCCACCGCGATGACGCCCTGGCGCTGCTGCGTGTCTGCCTTGACCTTGATCAGTGCCAGCTCCCTGTAGACGCTCTCCTCAGGCTTGAGCTCACGGATATTGCGCACATCCACCAGCTTGCCCACCTGCTTCTCGATCTGTTCCAGTATCTCGTCATCCCCATAGGCCACGATAGTGACTCGGGAAAAACGGGGATCCGCAGTCACGCCCGCCGTAATGCTCTCTATATTGTATCCCCTGCGGGAAAAAAGCCCGGATATGCGGCTCAGCACACCGGAGGTATTGTCTGCCAACAGTTGAAATACTCTCTTCTGCATCATAAACTCCTTATATCTGACTTTGTTTTACATCCTCATATTCGCTCTACATTTTAGCAAGATAAAGCGCGGATGTCAACCCTAATCATCATTCTCGCTGCATTTTGCCAGTGCCAGCGTTCCGGTGCGGGCCACCTCCGCAATGCTGACGGATTGCAGCATGGTCAGCAATAGCCGAGTCCGGTCCGGCGTATCACAGATCTGAATCATCATAAAGTGCTTGGACATATCTACGATCTGCGCCTGCAATATCTCACAGATCTCTGTGATCTCCCTGCGGTTTCCCTTGTTGTGGCGCACCTTCACCAGCATCAGCTCTCTGCTGATGCTCTGACTCTCGTCAAAGGTCTTGACCTTGATGACATCCAACTTCTTGTTCAACTGCTTCTCGATCTGTTCTATCGTTCGCTCGTCTCCGCTGCTGACAATCGTCATACAGGAGATCTCCGGGTTGTCTGTCTCCCCCACTGTCAGGGAGTCAATATTAAAACATCTTCTGGCGAAAAGCCCTGCCACCTTGCCCAGTACGCCGGAGCGGTTTTCCACCAACACGGAATAGATTCTTTTTCTCATCGTTAAGCCTTTCCGCATATCGCTGGCTTGGCCTGCGATATTGCATTAATCCGTTACTTCACCAGATCCATGGGATCAATCAGACATTCCAGCAGCACGGATGTATCGTCTCTCAGGAACGCATCCAGCACCTCGTCTGTCTGGTCCATGTTTTCCAACAGCTGATACTGCATATCATAGGCTGCGGCAATGCGGTCCAGCCTGGGGCTGCCGGTAAGGTCCACCACGGAATAGTGATCCTTATAAGTATAGTGCTGGTATTCCCGCACCATGCCCAGATAGCCGTTTTTCAGGACGATAATCTTTACCGGAATCCGGTACTGGCTCATGGTGGCAAGTTCCATCATGGACATCTGGAAAGAGCCGTCGCCGCACACGGCGATAACCTGACGGCTTTTGTCCGCCAGCTTCGCTCCCATGGCCGCCGGAATTGAGTAGCCCATAGTCCCCATGCCGCCGGAGGTCAGGAAACGCCCCTCCTTCACAACATGATAGCTGCAGGACCAGATCTGATTCTGTCCTACATCAGCCACATATACCGCATCAGAAGCCATCTTCTCTGACAGGCGGGCAATAAAGGCCGCTGGGTCCACGTAGGCCGGATTGGGAGTCCGCCTCACAACCAGATTCTCTCTATACTGCTCCAGTGTCCGCAGCCATTCCTCGTGCTCACAGGTGAATTCCTCCTTGGCAAAATCCAGGAAGATATGCTTCACATCACCCACAAGCGGTATCGTAGGGCCGGCGTTCTTACCGATCTCCGCGGGGTCCACGTCGATATGCACCAGCACCTTGTCGCGGGTGATCAGATCCGGCTGGCTCACCGCGCGGTCCGCTACTCTGGCTCCCACCATGATCAGCAGATCGGACTCGTTCATCGCTCGGTTGGCATAGGCCTTGCCGTGGTTGCCCACCATGCCGAAATACAGAGGATGCTCCGTTGGCATGACGCCGATGCCCATCATTGTGGACACCACCGGTACCCGATATTTTTCCGCGAATTCCCGCAGTTCCTCCCTGGCCTCGCTGAGAAGCACGCCGCCGCCCGCGCAGATGATGGGTCTCTTCGCCTTCTCCAGCTCCTTGATGACCTTTTTAATCTGCACCGCATGGCCCTTGACCGTGGGCTTATAGGTGCGCATATTGACCTCTTCCGGATACTGAAACCTGCTTATGACCGCATTCTGGATATCTATGGGAATATCAATCAGCACCGGCCCTTTTCGCCCCGTATTGGCAATATGAAAAGCTTCCTTGAAGATGCGGGGAATGTCTCCCACATTCTTGACCAGATAGCTATATTTCACAAAGGATTCCACTGCGCCTGTGATATCCGCCTCCTGAAAGGAATCGCTGCCCAACAGCTGTGTATGTACCTGTCCGGTGATGCACACCAGAGGAATGCTGTCCGCGAAGGCGGTGGCGATACCGGTGATCACATTGGTTGCGCCGGGGCCGCTGGTGACGGCGCAGACGCCAGGTCTGCCCGTAATCCGTGCCATACCGCTGGCCGCGTGAGCCGCATTCTGCTCCGTACGAATCAGTATGGTCTGGATCTGAGACTGCAGGATACTGTTGTAAAAGGGACATATGGCCACGCCCGGGTAACCGAACACATATTTTACGCCCTCTTCCTCCAGACATTTGATTATGGCATCCGCTCCTATCATAAAAAACCTCCTAAATTAATGAGTTCCACCTATCAGAGAACCCTGTTAGATTCTTTGTCTCATAAATATATCGTTTATCATTCTACATTTCTGCCTATTCTAGCATAATAGATTGTGATATACAAGGTAAGGATTTAACCTGTTTATAACCTGTTAATTTTTGCAGGGCCACCAACCGTCCCTGATTCCGCTCCTAATTACGCATTACTGTTATGCATTCATCATACCCAGCAGACGGCGGGCCAGCTTCACCGCCTCCGCCGCGTCCTTGGAATAACCGTCCGCGTGAATCTCGTCAGCATATTCCTGCGTAATCACAGCCCCGCCGATCATGATCCTGGCGGTGACTCCCTCACGCCTGGCCAGTTCCACCACCTCCCGCATGCGCTGCATCGTGGTGGTCATCAGAGCTGATAGGGCGATAATGTCCGCACGATACTCCTTAGCCGCTTGAACAATCGTCTCCTTCGGCACATCCTTGCCCAGATCGATCACTTTGAAACCGTAGTTTTTAAGCATCAACGCCACCAGATTCTTGCCGATATCGTGAATATCCCCCTCCACGGTGGCAATGACCACCACCGGCATGGAATCCCCATCCTGCTCCTTCAGCAAATGTGGCTCCAGCACCTGAATCGCATTTTTCATAGCCTCCGCGCTGGCAATCAACTGAGGCAGAAAGTATTTTTTTTGCTCAAACAAATCTCCTACCTTGTTGATAGCGGGCAAAAGGCTCTCATTCAACAGCCTGTTCGGGTCCTCGCCTGCCGTCAACGCCTGCTCCGTCAAGGCGGCTATTCCGTTTCGGTTGCCCTTCAGCACAGCGTCCGCAATCCGTTCCGAGTAAGTCTGCGGCGCGCTGGCCGCTTGATTCACCTCGATGCGGCCAGCGCTCTGACCGCCAGCCGCTGCGCCTGTCTTCCCAGTGGAAACACCTGCCGGCGGCTGCAACTGCGAGGCGTATGCGATATAGCGCAGATCCGCATCTCGCTTGACTTTTAACAGATCCGTGGCCAGAGCGCCGCAGACCAACATCTCCTGAGAGGGATTGGCGATAGCCATCGTCAGGCCCTCGTAGATGGCCAGCGTCAGAAAAGCCGTATTTACATAGGGTCTGGCTGGCATGCCAAAAGAGATGTTGGACAGTCCGCAGACCGTGGCCAGTCCCTGCTGTTTGCAGTAGCGGATGGTCTCCAGGGTCTCCAGCCCCGCCTGCTTATTGGCGCCAATGGTGGCAACCAGTCCGTCCACCACGATATCCTCCCTGCGCATGCCCAACTCCAGCGCCCTGTTTACGATCTGGTCAATGATCTGTCTCTTCTCCTCCATGTCCTTGGGCAGTCCATCATCCGAGAGGGGCAGCAAAATAAACATGGCGCCATATTTCTGCACAATGGGCAGCAGCCTGTCCATCTTATCTGTCTCCAGAGACACCGAGTTGACCAGAGCCCGACCCGAATAGTGGCGCAGCGCTGCCTCCAGCACCTCCACATGACTGGAATCCAGAGACAGAGGCAGATCCGTCACGCCCTGTACCTCCTCCAGCGCCCTCAGCATCATGGCTTTCTCATCAATGCCGCTCATCCCCATATTGATATCCAACACGGATGCCCCGCACTCGTCCTGCTCCTGAGCGAACTGCAACACCATATCCATACAGCCGCTCCGCAGCTGTTCCTGCAATTTTTTCTTGCCAGTGGGATTGATTCGCTCCCCGATAATCATAAAGGGATCGTCCAACCCAAAGGCGAGCGTCCTACGCTCGCTGGTCAGATAGCGGACATTGGCCGGACGCCCGTTCCGCTCCGTGGGAATCCTGCCCTGAACGCGACGTTTCAATCCGGCAATATAGGCCGGCCCTGTGCCGCAGCATCCCCCCAGGATCGTGGCTCCCGCCGTCAGGAGCTCCTCCATTTCCGTCCCGAAAGTGTCACTGTCCATATTATAGACAGTGCGTCCCTGCTCGTCCATCTCGGGCAGACCCGCATTGGGCTTGGCAATCAGAGGGAGATTGCTGATACGGGCCATGGCCTCCACGATCCCCTTCATCTTCGCCGGTCCTGTGGAACAGTTCACCCCTATGGCATCCGCTCCCAGGCTCTCCAACACGATGGCCGCTGTCTCCGCATCCGTGCCATACAGCGTGCGCCCGTCCGCCTCAAAGGTCATCGTCACCATCACCGGCAGCTCAGCGGTTTCCCTGGCCGCGATCAATGCCGCACGAGTCTCTCCCAGACTCATCATGGTCTCTACTACCAGCAGATCTACCCCCGCCGCTACCAGCAAACGGATCTGTTCCTTATATATATTGATCAGCTCCTCCAACTCCATCGTGCCCATGGGCCGCAGCTGCTGTCCTGTCATCGTCAGATCGCCGGCTACAAGGGGGATTCGCTGTCCCATGGCCAAGCTGCGATCCACCTCCCCTGCCGCCAGGACAGCCATATCCGGCTCTATGGCTGTCCGACCTACCGCCTGTCTGGACAGGGCTACCAGCCGCCGTATCATATCCTCCTGCTGCTTCTCTAGCCCATACTCCGCCAGCTTGACACGGTTGGCGGTGAATGTGGGAGCATACAGAATATCCGTTCCCGCTTCCACATAACTTCGCTGCAGCTCCGCGAGCACCTGAGGGTGCTCTAAAATCCACTGCTCCGGACACGCGCCGGCCGGCATCCCCTCCCTGATCAAATTGGAGCCCGTAGCCCCGTCAAGCAGGACATATCTGTCCCTGCAATATTCTCTAAACTGCTGTTTTGTCATTACATTTTCCTCTTTTTTCCCAAACAATGGCTAATCTATCCTGAAAATCATAACATAATCGGCTGTGTTACACAAGAGTCTGATAACACTTACTTTTATGAATACACTTATTGAGATTGCCTGCAGTATACGGTTGTCGATTTCCGTCTTTTATGCTAGAATAAATAAAATGTTTTTCTATTGTCGAACTAAACACCTATATAGCTTCGCCCTTTAGAGCTATCGCGCAGCGATTCAATTAGGAGGTAATGTGTGTGAGGATAAAAATATTGTTGCTGACGGCTTGTCTGCTTCTGCTGGCTGGCTGCGGAAAAGACCCCGTCACCGCCAAATTTAACAGCGAGATCAATGGAATCTGTGAAAATATTTCCGCCATTGATGCCAAGATCAATGCCATCCATGTGGAGGCCGAGGAAAACAGTATCCGCTATGCCACCTCCGATCTTCTCTCCTATTTGGACGAGCTGGAAGTGGAGTTCCTAAAATTCTCCAACCTTGACTTTCCAACGGAATTTGACTATCTGGAGGACATGGCAAAGGAGGCGGGAACCTATATGAAGGAGGCAGTTTCCTCGTATCATAATGCCTACGAGAATGGCTATGATGAGAGCATGGAGGAATATGCCAGAGAGAACTACTCCCGTGCATGCAAACGTGTACAGATCGCGCTCGCTCTGCTGAGGGGAGAGGAAATTGGCGGGTGATATTCGCTGATGTTGTACGGTATTCCCGAATGACGTTGTCTCCAAATTATATTAATGATATTTTTCGACACTTTCTACAATTTTTATGTGGAAATTATCTAAGAGTCTTGACAAGAACCAAGAGAGAGCGTACAATAATAATAAATTTGGTACGCGTTATATTCCAAAATAATACGCACCAAGTAACCAAAACTTTTCAGGAGGGTTATATATGAGCAAGAAAGCAACAGGTATTGTAGCCTACATAACATGGATCGGTTGGCTGATCGCATTTTTTGCGGGCGACAGGGAGGGCGCTAAGTTCCATCTGAATCAGGCGTTGGTTGTGGTCGTTGCACAGTTTGTCGTAGGAATTTTAACATGGATTCCTATTGTCAAGTATGTGGCAGGTATTCTTAGTCTCTTTTTATTTGTCTGCTGGATCCTTGGCCTGATCGCAGCCTGCAAGGAGGAGGAGAAAGAGATCCCGCTGATTGGCAGCATCAAGATCTTAAAGTAATCCTCGGTTTACATGACTGACAACGGGAGCGCATCTCATGAGGCTTTCATGATGCGCTCCTTTTGTGAAAAAGGAAATCAATATTCTGGAGGGATTAAAATGTATTATTGTAAAAACTGTGGCGAGCCATATGGAACCGATGAAGCCGTGTTGTGTGTGCGCTGCGGCGTGAGCAAGGGACTTGGCTCCAACTACTGTCACAACTGTGGCAATGCTGTGACGCCTGATATGGCTGTTTGTCTGAACTGTGGAGTACCCTGTTCTCCCCCCGCCGCCGCCAATGCGAAGTCCAAGATTGCCGCCGGCCTGCTGGCTATCTTTCTGGGACAGTTTGGCGTACACAACTTTTATCTGGGCTATACACAGAAGGCAGTCATCCAACTGGTTCTGACGATAGTTGGATACATACTTTGTTGTGTAGTTGTCGGTGTTTTCTTTGTCATGGCCACTTCTATCTGGGGCTTGATCGAGGGGATCATGATTCTGGTCGGCAAGATAAATGTGGATGGCAAGGGCATTCCCTTGGTGGAATAACGCGTTTTCATGAAGAAGCATCATTCTCTGGAAGACAAACTCTTTTATCTGGGAATTGGCTGTATGGCAGGGGTACTGCTTTGTTATGTGCTCCTGCCTTATTTGCCTCTTCCGCCCTGCCCGCTTTACACCTATCTGGGACTTTACTGTCCTGGATGTGGCGGCACCAGGGCTCTCGACAGTCTACTCCATGG
The DNA here is from genome assembly GCA_023663725.1 of bacterium. GTDB lineage: Bacteria > Bacillota > Clostridia > Lachnospirales > Lachnospiraceae > Acetatifactor. The sequence goes on from JAMPGX010000010.1 coordinate 103,658, forward strand.
GCATATTCTGCAATCCCTCTGGTATCATCCTCTGGTGCCTTACAGCGCCCTGATCTTCAGTGCATTCATGCTCTCTCAGCTCCTGGCTCGGCTCACGCGCCGCCGCTATTTCCAAGGTCTGGCATTCCACAATTGGTATCTATATGCAGCCGGCGTCATCCTGGGTGTAAACTGGATATTGAAAAATGTCCTGCTTTTGGCATGTGGAATTTCCCTCTGATACATGACATACTGTTGTCCTGTTTTGTGTGTTATTCTGAAGATACGGATCAGAGAAAGGATCATCGATCAACATAAGGAGGAAACTACGATATGATACATTCATTCTCGGAATTTTGTGAAGAACTGCTCAGATGTGGCTTTTCTATGGGCGGTGGCAACGCCAAGGGGATCTATTCTGTCATCCCCTATGACTGGCAGTCCCCCCAGTCCGGTCCCATACAATGGCACACTGGCGACCCAGAGACCGACCCCTGGGAGTGGCGGATGCGCGTTCTGGAGGAGCGTGACGACATTGCCTACGGCAAGTTCTTCCTCGGCGCCAGCGGCTATATCACCAGACAGTGGTATCCCCTGTTTCTCGCTGTGCGCAGACAGGGCCTTGTATTCGACGAGTGGTACGACGAGGGGAAGGCCAGTCTGATGGAGAAACAGATCTTTGAAACCATAGAGCATCAGGGAAGACTTCCCCTCCACGATTTGAAACGCCTCTGTAGCATCGGCAAAGAGGATGCGTCCGCATTCGAGAGAGCCCTTGTCAATCTGCAGAAAAATCTGTTCATCACGATGTGCGGGCGCATGCAGAAAAAGAACAAATCAGGACAGGAATACGGCTGGAGCAGCACTGTCTTCTGCACGACGGAGGAGTTCTGGGGAGAAGATCTGTCCACAGACATCTCTCCCGAAGATGCCTACGGACAGATCCACGATCATATTCTGGAGTTGAACTCCCAGGCGGAGGAAAAGACCATCCGCCGCTTCATTGGCTTCTCTGGTCCTTTTTCTTGAGCAGCGCTGAGGTGTCCAGGCTCTGAACCTCCGGCTTCCTCTGTTTTTTCCTGACCTTTTCCGGCTTCACTTCTCTGACTTCGCTGGCAGGAGCGGCGCTCTCCGTCTCCTGGCCTGCGATATCGCCATCCCATGCCGGACTCTGAGTCTGCATCTCTCTCGTCTTTTCAGCCACTTTACGATGCTGCCACCGGTTTCTGACGCTGCGGTACAGCCTTGTATCCTGGGGCCGGAAATGGAATCTGCGCAGGGCGATATCCAGCACAAACCACAGGATCGCCAGCATAATCAGCCACCCTGCCAGCGCATACCGCTCCCTTCCGACATTCTTTCTCCGCTGCCAGAAATTTTCCTCCGGCTCAAGCATTCTGCCATAGCGCTCCACGAAACCTTTGAACGCTATATTGTCCACGTCGAATTTGTATTCATCCGAATATTGTACGGCCGCCGCTGTAGTCACCGCATTGGCGATAGTCCCATCGTCCACTCTTCTCACGCTGAGCTGATAGATGCCCGTTATATCTGTATCCAGCCTGGCCTCAAAGCTTCCCGGCGCAGTAGCTTGCAGCGGTTTTGTCATCGTGTTGCCATCCGGATCAGTATATACCACCTCCACTTGGGTCTTCTCGCTATAATCAAGAGCCTGATAGGTGACTATTGTGCTTCCTCCTGCCGTCATCACCTCAGCCCTATCTTCACCGATGCCTGTCCTGCCCACGCTGTAGTCCACTATGCGTCTCCAGAGCTGCGCATAATCCTCCTGTCCGGCAAATCCCGCCGTCCATTGATTCGTCACATCCGTGTTCCATGCCACCGTATGCCCCAGTCCATATTGCATGACTGTGAGAATAGGGTCCTGTTTTTCCGATGCGATCAGCACGTTTGACACACTCTTGGGCGACGCGCTGACATACCCCAGGATACTCGGCCAACCATCCTCAAAAAGTCCTCTCGTGATCTCATGGCTGCCGTTCACCGCCAAACCAAACACGCCGTTTTGCAGATAGGTGTCTCCGCCCAGAAATACCTCCTGGGCAAAAATCTTGGGGATATCCATGGCCAGGTCAGAATAATAGTAACGGCCATTGCAATCTTTCGCAAGCTGCCTTAAGAGCACAGTGTCCGAGTCCACCCCCACAGCTACCGTGGACAGAGTCACACCACTGTCCTTATATTTTTCGGTGAGCTCCCTGTAGCTGCCGCCCTCGCCCTGTCCATCCGTGAGCAGGACCACATGGCGTACACTCGCGTCGCATTGCTCCGCGCCCTCCAGCGCCTCCCACAGCGCCGGCTGAATCGTGGTCCCGCCGCCCTCGTCTATCCCTTCGATCTGCGCCTTGATCTTCTCCTTATCGGCTGCTATGGTGGGCTCCACTACCCACGAATACTCTGTGTCAAAGCAAAGCACACCCACATAGTCATTGTCCTGCATCAGATCCACCGCGGAGCAGACGGCGGTAATCGCCAGGTCGAGATTGGTGGAGATACCATCCCCCGCATCCATAACCATGCTGCCGGAGCGGTCTATCACCATGATCATGGCCATGGACGGCACCTCATTCACTCCACGCAACATCATGTCCACCGGAAGCGCTGTCTCCAGCACGCTCCCCCGATATCCGCCCAGCGCATAGCTCTCCTCACCGCCGCAACAGATTAGTCCGCAGCCATAGTCTTTCACATAAATCTCGATATTTTGCAGAAATCCCTCCGGAAGATCCGACAGATATACATTCTCCAGAACGATGCTCTTATACTCCAGCAACTCCTCCAGCGTATCCGGCGCATTGATGGCGGACATGGCGTTGATATTGCAATTGGCGCTATCAAGCAGCTCCCTGTAGTGACTTCCATCCTCCTCCATACCGGTCACCACCAGCACCTTGGGAACGGAATCAATCACCGAATAGGCATGATAACCATCGTTCTCCGCACAGGTATCTCCGGCTGCCACCACTCTTACCTCAAAATTCTCCACACTTTCCCCTGTGACCTCCTGCCGGAGCTGGAAGCGGTTGGAGCCCTTGCTTAAATGCACGTCATAGGCGGCTGTCTGCATGGTGCCCGCCCAGATCTGGAGCTGAGCATCCGTCTCATAGTTGCTTTCCACTGTCACTGTCATGGAGTAGGCATCCCCCTGATAGAGATAGCTGGGCAGCTCCACACGCTCCACATAGGCATCCGGCCCCTGCTCTGTCTCATAGACCATCGCCAGCAATTCAATCTGTCGGGAGCTCAGCGCAGAAGCCGTGCTGAGCAGATTCCCCCTCGTCTCCCTGCCATCCGTCAGGATTACCACCCGTCCGGCGCCCTCCGCCGGTAGCATGGCCAACGCCCTGGATATAGCCTCCTCAATATTGGTGGCAGTCTTGTCCGGCAGCGACATGATATGGGAAAAATGATTCTCTCCGGTGAGAAACTGTTCCACCAGAGAATCCTTGCCGAAGGTCACGATACCGTACTGATCTCTTCCAGGCATCCGATCCAGAGCACGATCCACAAAGCCTTCCATAGCTTCAAGATTCTGCGCGTTGCTGTTGGAGATATCTATCAGGAAAATCGTGGTGTTCGTCCCATGCCTGCGATTTATGGTCACGCCAAACAATGCCAGCAGCAGCATGCCTGCACAGATCAGGCGCACAGCCAGATAGAAGCTGCTGCGGCAACGCATCTGCCGCACATAGAGTATCCACTCCAACATCAGCAACAGCAACGCCAACACCAGAAGCACATTCCGCAGCTGTCTTCTTACCAGCTGGCTGCTGTAGGCGCTGTCCCTGACAGTACCCTCCGCCGTCTGCCGCCCGTCTGACTGACTGTCCGTGGCAAAGCGTACCACATATTGCTCTGTGAACGCTCCCGCATTTATCTCGTATAGACCTGCCTTATCGGTTCTGGCTATCAGCGTATTCACGTCTATATCTGCCTGGGGATGAAATAGCACCTGCGCCCCCGCCTGATAGACATTCGCCGCTAACAGGGAGGTATCGCTCAAATATTGCAGGGCATTTGAAATAAATATAGGGAATTCCGCCTTCAACGGGAAATCAGATTCTCGGATGTCGAACCCCACCACCACTGTTTTCACGCCGTCATGTTCCCCATAATATCCGGCGCACTGCTCCCCCGCCCACAGGAACCCGATCCCCCAGGAGGGAAGCTCATACACCTTTGTCTCATTTACTCCGATGGAAAAGGATGTCAGTCCCGCCGTGAGATCACAGTCCGAGACAGTGAGCAGCACTCTTTCAGCCGTGCCCTCCGCTCCCCTCTCATCGCCAAAAATCATGGCGCTGACATCCTCTCGCGGCGCTTCTCCCATACCCGCGTCATAGATGCGTACGGTCTGAGCCATCTGAGGATCTTCAGCCTGCCCGTCAGCGTCCATGCCCTCGCTGTGCAGCTTTGTCAGACTTGTTCCCGTGGCGGCCTGATAAGCCTTCTCGATATAAGTATTGCCCTCTCCTACCATCGCCGCCTGAATCTGGACTGTCCTGTCGGCTACGGCATAGGCTGTGTTATCGCCTGTCAAAGAATCCCCATAGCTGCTTCCCGCAAAGGAGACAGAGCCGACCTCACTGCGCAGCGGCTCCCCCTGCCATGTGAAGGCATCATAAAAACACAGCGTACTCTCCCCCGCCTCCAGAGTCAGCTCCTTGATCTCCTGCAGCCTGTCTCCCACATACAGACTGATCTCCAGAGAAGCCGCCGTATCACTGTAATTGGTGAGACTGGAAGCGCAAATGATCATTTTCCCCACACTCGCTTCAGCCTCTCCTTCATCGATCTCTGTGCTGCTCTCCGCATAGGAAAGGAAATGGTTGGCCACATTGTTCACTGCCTCGCCGATCACCATCACCTGGGCATCCAGATAGGCTGAAAAATACTGTGCCTCCTCCGCGCCATTGCCGTCGGTAAACACAATAATCTCCGTCTGCTGGGCATCCTTGGCGGCTTCCTGGGAGGAGCGCAGAGTCTCTACCACCCCTTCCGCACTCTGCAGATCCCCCTGTCCATCGCAGCACTCCACTCGGTCCAGCAATTCATAGAGACTGCCTCTGTCCCTCACTCCCACCGCCAGCAGCTCCGTGCCCCTGCAGTCGCTGGTCACGATGGAAAAGGCCGAACCCTCAGAAGCGGCAATCAGGCTTTTGGCTTGTTTTACAGCCTCCTCAATGCGCTGACTCCCTGTGCCAGCGTCATGCTGCATACTTGCGCTGGTATCAAATACCAGGATTACATTCCCCCTGCTCTTTCCCTGCGTACGCAGGTAAGGCGACATCAGCGCCAGCACCAGTACCAGAATGATTACAATCTGGAGATACATCAGAATATTATGAATAAATTTCTCCAGAAAGGTCTTGGACTGCTGGTTCCGAAGCAGCCGATCCCATAACAGGATCGAAGATATCCTCTGATCTCTGCCCTTTGGCCTCAGCAAATATAGAATTATCACCACTGGTACCGCCAACAGTAGGGCCAGCGGCCATAAGCTCTCAAATATCATAAATCAACCTCAGATCCTGAAAGATCAGACTATGCCGATCCCTCCTTGTATCGCAGAGCACATAAGTCCCCCTGCCTGCACCACAGCCTCTTTTCATCCGCTCAATAAAACTCCTGACCGCTCCCTCATAGGCGTCAATTGTTCTGGCATCCATTGTCAGACGCAGGCGGGACGCACTCTCGGCATCAATCAAATTGAGCGTTCCCTCCAGTGTGACCCGAAGCTCCTCCGCCGCCATAGTATGCAACACCACCGGCCGCTGCCTGCAATACCATAGGTACTGTAGCAGCTTCTCGTAGCCCCGCTCCTCTCTCAGCATATCCTCATGGAGAAAATCACTGATGATCACTGTAACCCCCGGGCCGCGACTCTGCATTTTCCTGGCGGCGGCCAGCATGTCGACCTCACCGGAAAAGCTTCGCTGCTCCAGCCAGCGCAGCACTTTCGCAAAGCCCTGTCTTCCCCCGTTCACCACAAGACATCGGCTCATATCCTGCATATCGTAGAGCAACAGCCTGTCCATATTTTGCAGGGCCAGAAAACTGACCACGGCAGCCAAATCTCTGGCCAACTCAGCCTTGCTCTCCGCCCCATAGTCCATGGAGGCGCTGGTATCGAGCAGCACGGAGACCACGGCCGCCTTCTCCTCCATATATTCCCGAATATACAGCTTGTCCAGTCTCGCATACACATTCCAGTCCATGCGACGCAGATCATCTCCGGGCATATACTCCCGAAAATCTGAGAATTCCGCAGAGATCCCCTTCTGGACAGACTTGCGGCTGCCTGACATGTTGAGATTACTCTTGTGCGTCATTCGCAGACGAATCCGAGATAACTTATCGAAAAATTCCATGTCAAGCATAGAGTTTGGGTTCCTTTCCCTGTATGATCTGCGCAATCACAGCATCCTCCACGATCCCCTCTGACACAGCGTCAAAGCTCAGCAGCAGCCGATGGCGCAGCACTGGATAGGCCACATACCGCACATCGTCAAAGGATACATTCAACCGTCCTTCCATAAACGCGAGCGCTCTGGAGGCGCGGATCAACGCCTGTGCCGCACGGGGACTTGCCCCCTCGCGGATATGAGGATGCGCTTCATGCGTAGCCATCACCAGGTCCAGAGCATAATCCATGACCGCATCGGCAACAGGAATTCGTGAGATCAGCCTGCGCACCTGCAATAGCTCCTCCCCGTCAAGGAGACTGCGAATCTGAGGCGACTCCTCCCCCTCGGTGAGTCTGACAATGGCCCGCAGTTCCTCTTTGGCGGGGAAACGCACCAGCACCTTGAACATAAAACGGTCAAGCTGCGCCTCCGGCAATGGATAGGTTCCCTCCTGTTCTATCGGATTCTGAGTAGCCAATACCAAAAAAGGTTCCTCCAGACGGTGGCTCTCATTTCCCACTGTCACCGTGTGCTCCTGCATGGCCTCCAGCAAGGCAGACTGTGTCTTGGGCGTAGCACGGTTGATCTCATCCGCCAACACCAGGTTGGCAAATACAGGCCCCCTCTCAAAGCGAAAGCTGCTCCGCCCCTCCTCCTTTACCATGATATTGGTTCCGGTCACATCGCTGGGCATTAAATCCGGTGTGAACTGGATGCGCTTGAAGGACAGCCTGAACACCTGTCCAATGATTCGCACCAGCATGGTCTTACCCAGTCCAGGCATTCCTTCCAGAAGTACATTGCCACCGGAGAGCAATGCCAGCATAACCTGCCTCACGATTTCCTTCTGGCCAATAATGCCCTTGCCAATCTCCTGTTCGCATTCCATTATCTTCTGTTTATATAATTCTATCTCTGACATTGTGCTCTCCTTTGCTGATGGAACCTATTTGTTCAAGCTTTCAAAATAGTCTCTGATCAGGGCTTCCATGCCGCTGGGATACCTGCCGCCCGCTATACCCTCATAGGCATTGTCGGTATACGCTCCGATCACGGAATTATAGTCCACATGCTCTCCCTCCCAGGCCAGGCCATTCTGCTGACGAAAATATTCCGAATCCTGATCTCCAACCTTATTACCAGTCAGAGAAGCATCCTCCCCCATGGCATTGGGAATGCTCACATAGTCATGGACCGCATTACTGCTTCCTGTGCCCCTGCCATTGCCGCCGCCACTCTGACCATCCTCGCCGCTTCCGAAGCTATTGCCTCCGTCACCGGAGCCGTCCCCGTCATCGCTGCCGCTTCCCACGCTGATCGAGCCTTCTCCCTGGCCGCCGTTTTCCGCGCCGCCATTGTTCTGACCGCTGCTGTTCTGATTGCCGTTGCCTTGACTGCCGCTGTTCTGACTGTTGCTACTTTGATTGCCGCTGTTCTGGTCATCTCTGGGTGAGGCTGCGCTGGGTGTTCCCGCCGCCGTCTGATAGTTGTTCTGGTTCGCTGCCCTGGCCAGTTCCTGCGCGGAGGCTAATCCCACTGCGGCCGGATCAGTCATCTGTGCCGCCAGCTGTTCAAGACTGCTCTGCGCCTGCCCGTACTTGTAGTCCAATCGCTGTGTTGCGGCATCAAGGCTCTCCCAGGAGTTCGCCGCGGCCAACTCCTCCATGGAGCGCTGCATGGTATCGACCAATTCCTGCAACTGCTGACGCTGTTCCTGTGTCAGACTCTCCATATCCACTTCCTCCAGAGCGTCCAAAAGATCTCCCAACTCCTGCCGCTCCTCCTCGGCCTGCTCCTGTACCTGATGTTGAAGCACGGCCCTGTCCCTGACCGACGAAGGGATAAGGCTCATGCCCAACACCGCCGCCAAAACCAGAGACAACACCAATATATGCCTCCTGTCCGGCAAAAGCGGTATCCTGATCCGGTCACGGCTCTGTCGATAATACGCGCAGGCATCCTCCCGCTGAAGGACAGCCAACTCCGTATCCTGTTCCATCAGCTCACAGGCCGTCACCATGCGTTCCTTCAGCCCGAAGGCATCCAGCCGCATCGCTGCCTGCCGCATGCTGGCTCGCCGACATACGGCATAGAGGCTGCCTGTCAAAATACCCGCTGCAAAGCACAGCGCTACCGCCAGCCACACATGATAAAAGGGCCATATTAAGGATACGATCTCACAGCACACGGCCACCCCCCCGCCCGCCGCGGCAAACAGCACCCAACAGTCCAGAAGTTTGGCGGTATTCAGTTTCCTTCTGCAATGATCTATTTGTTCCCGCAGATATTTTTTATCATCCATAACCTTCCTCATTTCCGCCTGGGCGCCGTCCGCTTTCTGGCCCGTCCCCTGATCGGGTCAATGCGCTTGGACGCTATCCAGAGAAACAGCAGTGAGACTGCCAGGAACAGAACCGTGGAGACAATAATCCACCCATAGCCGCTGGCCACATAGTCGATCAACGTCTTGTTCTGATTGGAGGCCCCTAGATCAGCAATGCTACCAACCACAGATTCCCCCACCATAACTCTGGCAAAAAATTCTGTCAGATACACCGCCGGATTCAGCAGCAGAAGCAGATACATATTCCTGCTGAGATTGACTGCCAGATCAGATGGCGCAGAGGACGTCGTCATCGCATAGTCGCTGGCAAGTATCACGGCTGAGAGTATCGTAGCGGGCAGAACCGTCCCCAGGAAAAAGATCAGATAGAATACATAGGACAGAATCACGGCGCTGATGCTCCTCTTGCAGAGGGAGGAACACAGGATCCCAATGCTCGCCGTGAACAGCGACACCAGCAGCGACACCGCCAGAAACCAGAACAGATAGCTCCAGGACACCCCGCCGATAATGAAGGACAGCGCCATAATAGGCATACTGGCCACGACGAAAAACATGCTCTGCACGATGGCGGTCATCACTTTGCCCCAGACGATGGAGAAGGGGGTCATACTGGTAGTCATCATGATATCGAAGGTCTGTCGCTCCTTCTCCCCCGATATGGAGGATGCCGTTCGCACCGGCACCACCAGCCCCAGAACGATCAACTGCGTCACCGCGAGCACAGGGTAGAGCCACACCAAGGCACTGTAGATATTATCCGTGGAATATCTGTTGTTCTGCTGGATGATCAGCATGGACAGAAAAAACACCAGCGCCAATATCAATTCATAGGCAAACACACCCCAGCAGATCCTCATGCTGCGTGATTGTACCCTTACATCCTTTTTAACGATGGGATTGAGCTGCATTCCCCGTCCCTCCCTTCTGTTCTGTCTCATTGTCGGTGACACGCATGAACAGGGTCTCCAGATTGCCCTCCTGTTTATGGAAGCCAGTGACTACAACACCGCCCGCAATCAGTTCACCGATCATCCGAGAGATCTCTGGCTTGGTCATATTGTGAGACAGCTTGATCTCATGCTCTCCCACCGAGTCTATCTTCGCCTTGGCCTGCTCGCTGACAATACGCACTGCCATATCACGTCCCTCGTCCAACGTGATGACCAGCTGATTGCTCCCAAATACCCCTTCCATGACATCCTCGATACGGCCCGCCGCCACCAGATTACCATGGTTCATGATGCCGATGCTGTTGCACATTTCTGACAGCTCAGACAGAATATGAGAGCTGATGACGATGGTCTTGCCCATGCTGCGCAGATTCAGCAGCAGCTCTTTCATCTCCACCCTGGCTCTCGGATCCAGACCGGAGTTGGGCTCATCCATAATCAACAGCGACGGATTATGGATCAGGGCTCTTGCCACACAGAGACGCTGCTTCATTCCCCTGGATAGCGTGTCCACAAAGGCTTCCTTTTTATCTGATAAATTCACCAGCTCCAACAGATCGTTGGATATCTTTTCAATCTCCCTGGAGTCCATGCGGTACATGGAGCCATAGAAATCCATATACTCTCTGACCTTTAGATTGTCATACACTCCAAAGAAGTCCGGCACATAGCCAATCTGCTTCTTGATCTCCCTCTGGTTGGCCAGCGCATCCATGCCGTTAATGAAAATTCCGCCGCTGCTCGGCAGCATCAGACCGCACACAATGCGGATCGTGGTCGTCTTGCCTGCCCCGTTTGGTCCCACGAATCCAAACAAATCTCCTCTGGGAATATGGAGAGTCAGATTGTTGACGGCCTGGAACTTGCCATAGTACTTATATAGATAATTAATTTGCAGCACTTTGTCCCACCTCCACTCCCACATAATTATACAGACAACCGTACGCTATCTCATTACATTTCTCCGCCACCGCCCTGTCATAATTTTTCACCACGCCGGCGATCAACGCACTGTCATTTCCCATTGTCCGCGCTTCTCTGGCCATACCCAGCCCGATTATCAGCGCGGCCATATCATCCTGTTGGTAATCCGCCCTGGTGCCGTAGCTGCGATAATATACTATGCTGTAAGACAAGTCGCGCACATCGCTCGCCGTTGTGTCCCGATACACATAGCGGTTCTCATTAAATGCCTGCTTTAGATCGAGCGCCTCACCCGCCTTTACATCCGAGTATATCAGGAGATTTTCCTCATACCACACAGCCATATAAGCCAGATCATAGCCCGTATCATTAGTGATGGCGCCGCCAAGACCGCCGTATAAGCTGTCTTCATGGAGCGCGTCTGCAGTGAAATTTCCCTTTTTCTCTGCCCTTCCTCCGGCATAGAGGTATCCGCTCTCGAAGTTTTCTCTGGGCTTTATACCCACAGACAATCCCTGGCTGCCATTGCTCACAGTATAATAGTAATCGCTGGCACTGGATGAACCGCGGTAATAATATCCGCCAAAGCCAGGCCCCGCCACATCATAGTCATCTGCAAGCTTCACCTCCCACAGTCTGGTGCCGGAACGGTACGCCAGGAGGAAGGTATCCATCCGGCTGCTGTCCGTCCGCTGAACCGTGACAGAATATGCCCGAATTCCGTTTACCTTGGCTCCCTGTCCGAACAGAGATACCCCTGCGATAAACACCAGGCCCAAGGCCGGCACCCCGAGCCAATACCATTCACTTTTCCGATATCTGCGCAGAACCAGATAGAGCACTGGTCCCACTAATACCACATAGACGGCGATCAACACCTTCAGCCAGGAGAAGTCCACATTGGTATTCCTGTTGTCGATATTGGCCAGCGCCCTCTGTCCTATCTCCTGCATATCGGAATTGCCGTTGAAATTAGAGCTGCTCGACCGTTCCATAACTTCCTCAAACATGGTCCGGATCATATAGTTGGGAAGCCTGTGCATCTCCTCATCTCCCAGAGAGCAGAAATAGACTGTCACAACTCCACTCCCATAGGAATCGCTCAATAGGATAGCCGGATTCTGTGAGCTTTCAAAGCCCCCCCTCGCATAGAGATCATCCAAGTCAAATTCCGCCACAGCCATTTGTTCAAATTCAATTCCCTCCACTTGATAGCTGTAATAATAGCTGTATCTCTGTGCATTGTCGGACAGAATGTTCTCCTCTCCCGGCTCACTGATACGCACAGGCTGCAGATCGAGAAAATCCGCGTCAAAGCCTGAGAGCGTCTGCTGTGCATATGCGCCGGTTCCCAGGATGAGCCAGCCGCCGCCAATTACCCATTCCTGAATCGCCTGAATATTCTCCTGCCCTAAGGTCGAAGTATCAAACTGGTCAATCACCAGGAAATACAGGCCATCCAGATAAGTTCTGAGATTTTCACCACTCAGCTCCATCAGTTGTAATGGATAGTCCACTCCTCTGACGTCAAGATTTAATCCCCTTGCATCCAGATAGGAAAGCTGCGAATAGTCATCCGACAAAATGCCCACTGTGATTCCCGACGCGAGGCCGCCAAATACATTTTTAAGCGGGACATTCTGAAGCACCTCCCCCTTCTCATCCAGGAAGTTCAGCGAGCACAGACCCTTAACCGTCTCCACGGCCCTCTCCGGCACAGTGATGGTAAATTGCTTCTTGCCCTGGGACGGGAGTGTAATCTCCGTATTGTATGCGCAATTCCTGGCTATGCTGCCAGCGAAGACTACCTGCACAGTACCGGTGAAATCCTTCCCCCGATTTACCACCGTAACCTGCATCACATAGTTGCCATCCTCCTGCTTGAGCAACTCCACATTGCCAAAAAAGCTGCTTTCGCCAGTCTCTTCCCCCGCGGCATACGCTACATTCCCGCCCGAACCTGATAACAGGAGGATGATACATAACAGCACGGAATATACCAATGCAATTCGTCTACCCATATTTCTCTCCCTTCCTCATAGCCTCTAATACTTCAATCATAACATAATACAGAAACAAAATCCTGCTTATTTTGCAAAAAAATGCTTAAGATTTTATGAATAGATTTCCTTAACCATAAAATTCCGGTTATCCATGCTTCTGAACATGGATAACCGGAACAGATTTATCACAAGCTTGAAATAGCAGATTACCCTGCGGCTATAGCTTGAAGATGGACAACTCCTCCATCAGGCTCTCCGCTTCCTGAGCCAGAGTGACAGTACTCTGATCTACAGAGTGCATCAGGGCAGTTAGTTCCTCTATAGAGGCGTTCACCTGCTGGCTGGCGGCAGCATTACTCTCGGATACATCTCCCAATACGGCGACTTCTTCAGATATTCCCTCCATCTGTTCCTGCGTTTCAGCCACCGCCTTACCGATAACCCCAACCTGCGCGGAAGTATTCTTGATCGCTTCATCCACCAGTTTGAAAGATACGATGACTTCCTCAATGCCTTTCATGCTTTCCGAGTTATTCCGCACCACTGCGTCAATGCTGTCCGCACACTCCTTAAAGACATCCGTGATATTGGAGATAATCTCCTTGATTCCCACCAGCTCCCTGGCCGTGTTCTCCGACAGGGTCCGTATGCTGTCCGCCACCACGGAAAACCCCCGCCCCATCTCGCCGGCTCGGGCTGCCTCGATAGAAGCGTTCAAAGAGAGCAGACTGGTCTGCGACGCAATATCCTCAATGCTGGCCAGTATCTCGGACATATTGGCAATAACCTTATTGGTCTCATCAATCTTTTCCTTAATGCCCACTACACTCTTGGACATCAACTCGCTTGTACCCTGAGTGGCCTCTATCCTCACTCGCATATCGTTACAGTTCTCCGTCAAGCTGGAGGAGCAATCTTTAATACCATCCACACATTCGGCTATGTCGGAAGTCTTTTTTTGCATGATCCCTATGCCATTTGTAATGCTCACTACAATTCCGGCCTGGCTGGTATTGTTCTGCGCCACATCCTCGATAGCCTTGGCAATCTCCTCGCTGGCGCTCAGTGTAGAAGCTGCCGTCCCCCGCAGACTGTCCGCCGAGCTTCTGGCTTCCCCGCTGACCCTGGATATATCGGAAACCATCGTCTTTAACTTCCGGGCCATAGCGCTCACAGAATTATTCATCGCCGCAATCTCATCGCGTCCTGTCATATCCTGTACGTCACCTGTCAGGTCTCCATCGGCCACATGACTGACAGTACTGCTCACATTGATAATCAGCTTGGCCATCCTGCTCACAATGATATATGCCACGATGGTTACCAGAACAATGATAATCGCGGAGATGGACAGGATGGCAATCAACAGCTGGGTCAGCACTTTCCGTACGTCCGCCTGGGGCTTGCCCGCAAACAGCATTCCGCCATCAATGGGTATATAATACCCATAGTAAGGCTAGCCGTTCACCATTACATCAGGACTGAAGAAGGTTCTGCCTCCATTCAGTGTGGTTCTGATAACCTCCTCGGATGCCTTGGTTCCCACAACACCCTCTATGGAGCTGTATGCTCTGGTGTCCCCCTCAAACACCGTGATGTCGATATCCATATCCTTGAATGCATACAGATCATCGCTATATCCCTCGCAGGCAACCTGAAGCTGTCCCTCTATCGTCTGTACCAACGCACTTCTGGCCTGGATGAACGCAAAAATGCCTACCCCAAATCCCAGAACCACCACAGGAATCAAAACCAGCATAATCAGTTTTTGTTTTAGTTTCATATGTGTCCCCCCTCAATGATGTAGTCCCCTGTCAGATTAGGAACCCAAACTCTACTTTTCCCTGCATATAGTTTGTGATGCAGATTTATCATGATGTAAATAATAATATAATTGTAGCACATAAATTGTAGGCTTGCAACACCTGATTGTGTATAAGCACGACAAACGCATGAATACTTCTATCCTCCTAAATATCTCCACACCCCGTTTTT
>JAMPGX010000011.1 GCA_023663725.1 bacterium
CGATAGATGAATTGAACGCAGAAATTGAAGCTTTGAAAAAAGTTTCCCGTGACAAGCCCCAGCCCCAGCAGACAACACCCCAGCCCAGCGGTGGTAACACAAACAATCAGACCCAACAGCCATCAGGTGGTGGACAACAGACTCAACAACCACCAGCAGACACCGATTCAGATGATGTAACAGGTGGAGCACTCTCAGGTTTACCTGAATTTGGAGCTGGCGGCATAGGTTCAGGTGGTGGAGATTTGGGAATCAACTGGGAGTAGTATTTATACAAGATCAACACCAAATATTGTCCTTGCATTTATAATTACACATATAAAAAAGACTTCACTCTCACAAGTGAGGTCTTTTTCTTATGCCAAAAATCAATCACTCCCATAACTAAAGTATAAATTTTTTAAATTATTTTATATTTTCTCATATAGAGATTGCCGAAAGTGCAAGGCGAGAAGCAGCGCAACGGAGTGAAGCGAAGCGGAACGAAGTGCGGAGCGGCCGAGCCTGCACTGGCAATCCAGAGCGAAGCGGCTTTAGGGGGTTACCATTGCCCCTAAAGCCCATTATCCCATTTTCTCACACATTCAGTATCTATCAGCATTTCATACCCCTATTTCTGGGATTGCCTAAAATCCCTTTTCCCTCTCCCCTCTCCCATTTCCATAATATAAAAGGCTCTATCCTTTGCTTTGGATAAAGCCTTTTTTATTTACAAAAAATTAACAATTTTCCCTCTTGACAAGCCTTAATTCGATTAGCACTCCGCTTTTAAGTTATGCATATGCATTTTTTATCCAATGCATATCTAGTCTACAGCAATGCTGAACGTATGTACGATTTGCTATAATGTAATCAGACAAAAACAAGTGCACAATATTGTCAAGAAAGGAGAAAAGGAGTCCATGGGTAAAAGTATACTGCTTTTTAACAAAAAAGTAAATGACATATTCAAAATTCCAGTATTGCAGAAATTTGAGAAAGGAAATTGATGGACTGGAACGTATAAGCCAACACAGGGCGCAAAGTGTCCACAAAATTTATGCAGAGCAGACCTTAAAGGAAGCCAGAAACGAATACCAAAAAATCAAGCAGGAAATTTTAAATTGGCTTGCGACTGCTCCACTTGCTCCAATTTATAAAGAATCTGCGATTGATTACTACATAAAAGGACGGACAAATAAAGTCAATAATATGGAACGAGAAATAAAGCGGTGTCTGAGGGAGGAATAATCTCCCTCCCCTTTGGGGTTGCCTTTTAACAGGTAGCCCCTATATTTATGAAATTTTATATCACAGATGATGCTTTATGCTTAAAGCATATCAAGGGGAGGTGCACCTTGATTGAAAAAACAAATTTTGAGATAGGAGGAAAAGAAACATGGCAACTGTACCAATTAAATACTGGCGCATGCCCCTGGGGTGCATAACCCCAAAAGCATCTGATAGGGATGTAGAGGTACAAAGCACCTCTATCAGATACAAAAGGGGGGAGGACGGAAAACCCCTAGCAGAAGTCGAGGGCTACAATCTTGATTTTCTGGCTATCAAAGGCTGTAGCCAGACCGTCAAATTACCTTTGACAGCAAAAAAAGCTGTCGAAGATTTACAAAAGATATTATCGGACAAGCAGACGATAGCACGGATTAAACTCACAAACCCCGTTCTACGTGCTTATTCTATGTCCCGTAATTCAGAATTGTTTACGGGAATTAGTATGTCTGCTGACGGATTCGAAATCACGTCAACGGAGAAGCCGGAAGTTGACACGGATTTAATTGACTTCCAGTAACAGCAGATAAAGCAGAAGCAGGGGGAAGGCACCGCCCCCTGTTATCTGTTAATAGAACTTTGACAACATAATATGACAGTAAAAGGAGGACGCGATATGTTGCAGAAAACAGATTTTGTATTTTATCAGATTCTGTACACAATCTGGAAACTTTCTGCGTATTATGCAGATTTGATGGGCTATGATGCGCCGGAGAATCCGCTTGATATGCAGACAGAATTAGTCCACATTGGAAAATGGTCTATAATCCATATCGAACTTGCGGCAGGCATGGAGGAGGGGGCATATAATACGGACAAGATAAAAGAGATTTTGAGAGAGTACATAACAATAGTGCTTCTCCCAGAATCAGAAATCCCCCCGTATAGCAACGGTGACGAAATTATAGAATCTCTTCATTTGCACAGTGTACGGCATGATGCAGAAAAAGGAAACCTAAATCTGGATTTTCTTTATCTCAATAATGAGGAAGCATTTAATCTGTATAAGGAGGATATGAGACATGGATGAAAAAGTAACACAACTACTAAAACAGACAGCACAAGCTGTCTCTAACTTCTTAAAAGAAGTTGGGAAAGCAGCAAAAAATGTTGCTGTAGCACTCCATAATGACTACGGCAATGCGCAACAGATAAAACTGAACCAGATTCAGCAGGATAACAACATAATGTGGTTACATCAAATCAGATGGGAATTGTTCTGTGTCATGAGTGGCAGAAAATACCCCTATCTACAAGCTGTAGAGGTGGTGGAGGACATTGTACCAATTCGCATATATCCCCCACAAGTGGGGATTCTGCTGGGAGATTCCAGCCAGACACTTCCCTCATTTGCACTGCCACAAATAAGGGATAAGATGAATTATGATATCCAATCTTTTAGAGAGTGGATAATAATGAATCAGCAACAGGCAACATATCCCTGCATCATGACAGGGATATACATAGCTGACATAACAGCAAACGGAATATATGCCGTTTTAACTGTAGCATTTCCACAAAAGAAATAAAATTTCATTCATTGCATGATAGTCTGGCATGAAAGGAGGTGACACAAGATGCCAGATTTACCAGAAAAAAGTGCAGACAAGAAAAAAGCTGTTTATGACAAACAGCGGGATCAATTTCTAGTGTGTATCAATAACCCTTTAGATTACGGGTACACCCATGAGACAATCAAGCAGATTATCCGTCAAAAATTTAAGCATGTAGTATTTTACTGCATGGCTGACGAGATTTCAGAGACGGGTACACCACACACGCATCTTTATATTCTGCTGGGGAAGAAAAAACGCTGGTCTGCTGTCTGTAATGCCCTGCCCCACTGTCACATAGAGCCGGAGGCAAGGGGCACTCCCCAGCAGATAGTAAACTATATCAAAAAAGAGAGCCACGCAGAGAAAAGACATACACAGATAGAAAATACATATGAACAGTGGGGGGAACTCCCAACAGTCCTCCCCACTGCAAATAAAAACGAAATCCTCTTGCAAATAGAATCACTTATAGCAGAGGATTTAAGACCAGAGGAAATCATGGAAAAGTCTATACTTTTTCGGCAATATGAAAATATCATCCGAAAAAGTTTCTTTTCCAGAAGATATTCCAGCACACCCCCAAAACGTGAAATAAAAGTCTACTGGCACGTCGGGGAATCTGGCTCTGGAAAGTCCTATACATATGTGAAGCTATGCGAACAGTACGGGGCTGATGAAGTATTTTTCACCAGCGATTTTACTAACCGCTGTTCTGCCTTGATGGACGGATATCAGGCAGAAAAGATACTTTTCATTGATGAAATAAAACCTTATACAATGCCTTATGAAATGATATTGCAGATGTTACAAGGCTATAAGGCACAATTACATGCAAGATTTTCAAACGTGTATGCGCTCTATGATGAAGTACATATTACGAGCATTTATACACCGGATGAAATCTACGGCAGTATGGTAGAACGGCAGAATCAAGAGGTTGATAGCCTTTACCAGCTTATGCGCCGTATCAACAAGATAATCTACCATTACAGAGAAAAAGGAATCTACAAAACATTTGAAATTCTAGCAAGTGAATTTACATCATACAAAGACCTACAGAGAAAAGCACAGCCAGAAAATGATAGTACTGATGGCTTCAAGCCGCTGAATGGGCCGTCACCATTTGACAAACCAGAACCAGAATACAAACAAGAATTACTGAATCTGGATGAAGCGGATGAAATGCCATTTGACTAATCATTCAGAAAAAAGCTGTAATAACAGCAAGCTAATCAGATTATCATCTACAAGTAAAAATGCTATTCTACAGATACAATCAATAAATTTAAGGAGGATAGATACAAAATATGAAGTTAAAGGAAGCATTAAGTTTTATCAGAAGGGCAATGGCAGAAATTGAAGTTGAGACTTCAAAAAGTGGTCTGCCCTGCCTTTGGGAAAGTGGTGGCTCATGGACGAACACGGGCAGTTCATGGATAATCTGTGACCGGTTTGGGAATCAAAAACGTGCTATATTCGTTCCCAACCGTGGAGATTTATGTAACGGTCTCCATGCTCTTATTCCCGTTACTGTTGGGGATATGGTTATTGATGATAACCAGCACAGAGGGCACCATCAAGTCTCTGTGTGGGAAATCACTAAAATTGAAGATGGGAAAGCCACGCTTCAATTATTGGAATATGTCGATAATGCCAAAATCGACGAACAGCCAATATATAGTGACGCAGTAACAGCGGCTATGGAGAAAGCTTGTCACTATCATTGCAGAAGCGTGTACTACGCACGCTATTAGACAACAAGGGGATTCCGCCACAAAAGATATCCGTAAACATACAGTTATACCATATCGGAATCCCAGTCTTAAAAGATTGGGAGGATATATGGAACAAGTACATACTCCCCACGACACGCAGTATTTTGTCATGGGGAACAACAAAATATTGATAATAGAGCAATTTAAAGAGAATGGAAAACCGTTAAAATCCATTCTTGAAAAGGTGATTCTGGATGCTGGGAAAGTGCCAGAAAGCCGCATAAATCCAGCAAAAAATACATGAATTTCATTGAAAAAAAGCCCATTCTGTGATATACTTTTAAGTAGCAAGAAGTATATCATAAGCGTGGGCTTTCTTAAAAAGGAGGATAAAAATATGAAGCCCACAACATACAACACAGCATTATATTTGAGGTTATCCCGTGATGATGAATTGCAGGGAGAAAGCAACTCCATAGCCACCCAGCGCATGATGCTCCGCAGATATGCAGAGCAGAACCATTTCAACATTGTAGATGAATACGCAGATGATGGTTTCAGCGGAACAAACTTTGAAAGACCTAGCTTTAAGCGCATGATATCGGACATTGAAAACGGGAAAATAAACTGCGTAATTACAAAAGACCTTTCCCGTTTAGGCAGGAACTATCTTCTGACTGGGCAGTATATTGAACTGTTTTTCCCCGCACATAATGTCCGCTACATAGCGGTTGACAATGGTGTAGACAGCGAGAACCAGCAGTCAAGCGAGTTTACTCCTTTTCTGAATATTATAAACGAGTGGTACGCAAGAGATATCAGCAAGAAAGTCAAACGTGCCCTTTATACAAGACATGAGAACGGTGCACATTATGGCACATATGCACCGCTGGGATATTGCAAGAATCCAGACAGAAAAGGGCATCTCCTGATTGATGAAGAAACACGCTGGATAGTGGAAAAGATTTTCTCTCTCGCATTGCAGGGAATGGGAGCCGCAAAGATAGCGCATATCCTGACTTCGGAACAAGTACCTACCCCTGGCTGGCTGAATTTCCAGAGATACGGAACATTCGCAAATATCTATGTGGATGCGCCGCCCGAAAAAGCCTATACTTGGACGATTGCCATTGTAAAGGAAATTCTGAAATCAGAAACCTACATTGGCAACAGCGTACACAATAAGCAGACAAATATTTCTTTCAAGGACAAGCGCAAGGTACGCAAGCCGCAGGAGGAATGGTGGAGGGTTGAAAATACCCATGAAGCAATCATTTCAAAAGAGGACTTCCAGAAAGTGCAGGAAATGACAGCAAGCCGCCGCAGACAGAAAAAGGATGGAACAGTACAGATATTTGCAGGGCTGGTGAAATGTGCTGATTGTGGCTGGTCTCTCGCTTATGGGATGAATAAGCAGAACAAAAACCCCTATGGCTATTATCATTGTAGCAAGAATGGACAGGGATTGCGCCAATGTTCCATGCACTATATCCGCTATGACGTACTTTATGCCTATGTCCTCTCCCGTCTGCAATACTGGTGCAATGAAGTACAGCAGGATGAAAGCCAGCTTTTAGAACGTCTCCTGAAAAGCAGTGGCAACGAACGCAATTCAGCAAAAAAGAAAGCTGTAGCTGAACTGAAAAAAGCCCAGAAAAGACAAGCAGAAATAGATTCACTTTTTGCACGGATGTACGAGGATAGGGTAACAGGAAAAATCACGGAGCGCAATTTCTCCATGCTGTCCGACAAGTACCAGACGGAACAAGAGGAACTTGCACAGACCATTGATTCCCTGCAACAACAGCTTGCACAAGATACGCAGGAATCGGCGGATGCTGAAAAATGGATATCACTTATAAAACAGTACACAGCCCCTACTGAACTGACCGCCGAACTGCTGAACGCACTGATTGAAAAAATCCTAGTCCACGAAGCTGAAAAAGACGAGGACGGAAACAGAGTGCAGAAAGTGGAAATCTACTACCGCTTTATCGGCAAGATTGATTGAAACAAATATCTTCCCTGTGACAAAAGCCGCAGGGAAGCACACCTAAACCAATATCTTTAACTATGTGAAACTCCGCTCTCCCACTTGGACACAGCCTGATTAGTCACACCAACCGCCTGGGCCAACTGTTCCTGTGTAATCTGCTTTTCCCGGCGCAAAAAGGCCAACTGCTCTCCGCAGCGCAATTCGTTTATATTCCTGTCTTCCATTAGATACCATCCTCCTTTTTTTGTTTTCTGCAATAGTCAATTCCGTCACTCGCGGAAAGGATTATTCCATTTACTTCATCTGTGGCCACATCCCCATCATAGCACAGGCCCCAGGCAGGTACAATGGAGGGATATTTGGAAAACACCTCTCTCCCTCCAACCTGTAGTTGGAAAAAATATTTGTTATCCCTATTGACAGTCCGCCCTTCTGTGACTATAATGTACTTGTACGATATGTACAATACAAAACAAAGGAGATCACCGTGGAGATCATTATCAGCAGCAACACCAGCAAACCGATCTATGAGCAGATCACTTCTCAGGTAAAAGCCATGATCATGAGCGGCGAACTACAGACCGGCGACCCCATCCCCTCTATGCGGGCGCTGGCAAAGTCCATTCATGTGAGCGTCATCACCGTCCAGAAAGCCTACGAGGATCTACAGAGGGACGGCTTTATCGAGACGACTGTCGGACGCGGCAGCTTTGTGTCGGCGCAGAACAAAGACTTTTATCAGGAGGAGCAGCAGCGGCAGGCGGAGGAGCATCTGCAGCAGGCCGCGGACATCGGCCGGACCAGCGGGATATCCCTGGGTAAGCTGGTGGAGCTGCTAACCTTGTTCTATCAGGAGTCCAGCTAAGAAATATCAAGCCATCGCGCAGCGCGGTAAAGTCGCGAAGACGCACGAGAGCAAATTTCATGAGATTACTTACGAATGAAATTTGTCTCTCCCAGGTGTGCGCCGAAGGGACTTTACCCTTCAGAGCCATCGCGCAGCGATTTAATTAGGAGGAATCGTCATGAACAATATATTGGAGATAGACAATCTGACCAAACAATACGCCGGTTTTACGCTGGATCACGTCTCTTTTTCCATTCCCAGCGGCACGATCATGGGACTGATCGGCGAAAACGGCGCCGGCAAGACCACGACGATCAGCGCGGTTCTTGACCTGATCCGCAAGGACGAGGGAACCGTCCGCTTCTGGGGGCAGGAACTGTCCTCCTCCCGACAACTCAAGGAGGATATCGGCGTTGTGTTTGACGGCATCAATTTCTATGAGACCCTGACGCCCGCCAAGGTGGGGAAGATATCAGGGGCCGCCTACAGACAGTGGGACAGCTCCCTGTACCGGGACTATCTGAACCGTTTTCAGCTTCCGACGGACAAGGAGATCAAGGCCATGTCCAAGGGCATGAAGATGAAACTGTGTATTGCCGTCGCCCTCTCCCACAGGCCCAAACTGCTGATCTTAGACGAGGCCACCGGCGGCCTGGATCCGGTGATGCGGGATGACATTCTCGATGTTTTTCTGGAGTTTGTGCAGGAGGAAGAGCATTCGATCCTCATGTCCTCCCATATCACCAGCGATCTGGAAAAGATCGCCGACTACATCACCTTTATCCACAAGGGCAAGGTTCTCTTCTGTAAGACAAAGGACGATCTGCGCTACCATTACGGAATCATCCGCTGCGGCGCCGCCGTTTTTGACCGGATCGACAAGGAGGAGATTCTGGCCTTTCGCAAGGAAGACTATCAGTGGAATGTGCTGGTGGCCGACAGGGAAAGAGCCAGCAGAAAATATAAGGATGCAGTAGTGGACAACGCTACCATCGACGATATCATGCTGCTGTATGTGAAAGGAGAACAGACCAGATGAAAAGTCTTATTTTAAAAGATCTATATAATATCGGACACAATGTGAAGTCCATGCTGTTTGTCCTCGTGATACTGGCCATAGCCTTTTTTCCTACCTCCGGCGTAGTGGGATATACTGTTATGTGTGCGGTTCTGTGCAGCATGTGGATCATAACTACATTTTCCTTCGACGACATCTCCAAGTGGACACGGTATGCCATGGTGATGCCCATTTCCAGAAAAGAACTGGTGGGAGCGAAGTTTATCGTGTTGGCAGTCTTTGGCGCCGTCGGCAGTCTGATCGGAACAGCAGGCAGTCTGATCGGGGAATTGCTCAGGGGCGCACATACCCTGACTCCTGCAGGAATCCGTGAGCAGTTGTTCCTGACTTTGATAGCATGGGAAATATCCTTGATCTTCGGCGCCCTGTCGATCCCCCTTGTGTTCAAATTCGGTGTGGAAAAAAGCCGACTACTGCTGTTTGTGACTTACCTCGTTCCGTCGGCAATCTGCTTTGGAATATATCGGCTGCTGCTTTTGCTGGGGGATGAATTGGCCTCCAGGCTGTTATCCGTTCTGCTATATTGCTCTCCCGTTATCGCTCTGCTCTGGTGCTATGGGATGTACCGGATCAGCTACCGGATCTTCGCGCGGCGGGAGCTGTGACCTTCTCCGGCGGTGCGCCCCAGGGCCGTTCCCCGCAGCGTCTCCTGACCAGGATAAAGGGAGTACACTGGCGGCTCTGGCCCGCGGGGTTGTCAGCGATCAAGCGAAGGAGCGCCGAGTCAGGCCGGTTTATCAGGGGCAGACTCTTCCCCAGCAGCTCGGTTCCCAGGTCATTGGCGTCCACGATCACCATGGCAACGCCTGTCTTTTGCCAGACCTCGTCACAGACCCTGTCCGGCTGGCTGGGAATGCGGATGCCGATATGGGCATACTCGGAGATGTCCTCCCCATAAAAACCGTCCAGCCCCCGTATCTCCTCGCCCAGCATGTCATAAAATGTGCCGTGGACTCCCCGCAGCCCGTCAAGACCCGCGCACACCGCTGCCCACAGGACTTTTGCCAGACCGCAGTGATTGATGGCAAACTGCATCTTTCTGGGCAGTCCCATGCCCGGCCCCGCAGGGGTCTGGCGGACAAAGCGGCACAGGATCCTGGCCCACAGGCCGGGCCTGACCTCCTCCTCCGTGACGATCCTCCCCTGACACAGAGCGATGACCTTCTCGCTGCAAAACAGGATGTCCCCCGACTCATATATGGGGAGCACATATCTTTCGATCAGATCGATATAGCTCTCGCCTATCTGCACAAAATGGGTTTTTATAGCATGGCGGGCGTAAACTGCGCCGTCTGCATATATGGCGACTTCTTTTCCTTCATTCGCGTAAAAATCTGTAAATTCCATGGACGGATTCTCCTTTGAATTTTTCTCTACCATAGCAAAATTTCCTCTAAATCGCCTTTAAGATATCTTTCAGGCGCGGTTTTCACCCGTTACCGTCCACAAGTTTTGATCAAAAAATGGAACCCTCGCCATGCAAGGATTCCATCTCTTTATAAGGGCCTATATGTTCTTTTTACTGGATATTCTTCTTATTGAATATCCGTCATCAACTCCAGCACCGTATCCTGCCCCTCTTCCACCGCTATCTGCGCAGGCGTCACGCCGTCGTTATTGGGCAGATTGTAATCGGCCCCTTTCTTGATCAGATACCGCGCCACTCCCGCATCGCCGGCCCGCAGCGCATAGTGCAGAGCCGTGTTGCCCTCGTTATCCACGATGCTGATATCGGCTCCGGCCTGCATCAGCGGCTTGATCACATCCTTAAAGCAGTAATTCTCCGCGTTATGCATCAGAGCGGTCATACCCCGATCGTCCCTGCGGTTCAAATCCACGCCTTTTTCCAGAAAAACAGGCAACAGATCTCTGGCGGCAGTGAGATCCAAAAGCTGCACCTGCATGAGAGGAGTTCTCCCGTTCTCCCCCGGAATATCCAGATGTTTCAACTCCTTCAACATCCTGGCCCGCACCGTGTTGGACAGTGCCTCGCCGCCCTTATCGTTGCGCACTGCGCAGTGGGCCGGCGTATTGCCCCTGGAATTTTTCAACGTGTCGTCCGCTCCGGCGTCCATCAGCAGCTTCACCGCGTCGGCATGTCCGTAGACACATGCCTCGTGCAGCGGCGTCATCCCCGGCTGGGCGGGAGCATCCTCCGACAGATTCACGTCCACACCCTTGGCGATCATCACGGCCAGCGCGCCTGTATGTCCGTTGCGGGCGGCCAGATGTACGGCGGCCTCGCCGTTTCGATCCAGCTCCTCCATGGACTCTCTGGAAAAAAGCTCCGCCGCGTCCCGGTAGTAATCCACATACTTTTTAGCCAATCCGGAATTGATCCGATTTGACATCAGAATCCGGATCGGCGTCCGGCCATTTATCACTCCGGCGTTCATATCCACGCCCATGTCCATCAGTTTCCGGATAACGCCTGTGCCGTAGCCCACGCCCAGACATTCGTCCCGCAGACAGGAGACGCTGCCGCCAAAATGAATCGGCATGACAAAGTCCAGTCCGGCCTTCTGACATGCATCCAACACCCGATATTTCGGGTCGGACTGGAGCGCATTGTGGAAAATGTCCGTGACGTAGCCCAGCTCGTCATCATCATCCACATCCACCCTGGAGATCAGTTTTTCCGTCAGATAGAGCGCCAGGCTCAGGCCGTCCAAATCGTCGGATGAGCTGCTGCAAAACGCGTTGCTGGTGATCCGGCTCAGATTGCGCATGTCCATGGGCTCCGTCTCCACCGGCTCCGCCCCGCAGTCCACAAGGGCAAGGCACAGTCCCTCGTTCTGCCAGTTGTGAGCGTGCTGGATAGGAGTCACGCCCTCCTTATTCGCCATCTGCACCAGCTCCCTGCAGCGCCGCATCAACTGAAGGGCGGCGGTCATATGACCGTTTTTCATAGCCAGCATCAACAGAGAGTTGCCGTCCTCATCCACATAATCGGTCTCAGCTCCCTTGTCCAGAAAGACCTCCGTCAGCGGCCAACTGTAATCGGAGCAGTAGGAGGAGGTCAGGAGACGCACCAGAGGCGTATAGCCCTCCTGGTCTTTCTGATTGATATCACAAGTCAGTAGACGGGCAATGGCCTCCCTCTGGAGCGCGGTCTTCTCCGTGCAGTTATTTGCCAACTCCTCAAACCGGGGATACGCCAGGAAATGATAGGCGTTCCGCCCCCGCTTGTCGGAGAGGGAGGCGTCCGCCCCATGCTCCAATAGCAGCTCCGTCATGGCCAGATTGCCCCGACAGCAGGCCAGCAAAAAGGGCGTGAGACCATAGCCCTTGTCGTCCGTGACATTCACGTCCCCGTCAGCGAGCCTCCCGTCATCGAACATGGCCTTAATCGCGTCATAAAAATTGTGCCATACCAGAAGGTGCAGCAGCGTGAGCCCGTAGCCGCCGTAGACCCCTGTGGGAGCCAGCACCGTCTCCCTGGGGCACTGGGCAAGGCAGCTCTGGATCTCCGCCACCGTATCCTCTGCAAAAATATCGTACCGATAGATACAATTCTCAAAATCATCCTCCCACCAGGGGATAAACTTACTCTGGTTCGTCTGAGTGGCGGATTCGGTCAACAGTTTAGACAGTTCTTGTACATCCATGGCAAATATCTCCTTTTCCAAGCACATAATCTTGTCAGACAAACAATGCCCGACACATATAACCATACGGATATCATACCACCGGAGCAATAAAAATGGTAGAGGAAAAATTCTTAAAATTATCCCCTCATGGCAGACATATCCCTTGACTTGCACAACTTGGGGCGATAAAATAAGAACAGCTAAAGCAATGGAAAAATCAGAGGTAAATCTTATGGAAATGATGGGAAAAGGTCGGGAACGCGCCGGATGTCCGGAGACCGAGGGCGAATTGTACCGCGCGCTGGCGGTGGGAGATCTGCCTGCGGCATGGCTGACGGCCAGATCCTTTTTGGAACGGGCCAAGACAGAAAAGCTTTCTCATGCCACGGCGTTTAACTGCGCGCTCTGCCTGTATCGGCTGGAGGAATACGAGCAGGCTCTGGCACAGCTCCGGCAGGCGGAGCAGTCCCTGGGCAATCCTCCCGATTTCGACATGGGGGAGAGAAAGCTGTTTATGCAGGCTCTGACCGTCACAGGGACGGAGACCGCGCTGTTTCCCCTGGATCCGGACAGCGGAAAAAATCTTGCACGCTACGGGTTCCTGCGGGTAAAATGGCTTGCAGCCCTCTGTCTCCTGCGCCTTGGACGCCAACAGGAGGCGGAGGCAGGGATCCGTTTCCTGCGGCAATATCAGATAGAAATTAACACGAATACATAAATAGAAAAGGTGGGAAAAACAATGCAACTGGACAACATGTTCTTACAGGCATGTAAAAACAACCAAAAAAGCGTGGCAATCACATTCTTAAAGCGGGGCGGCATCGACGTCAACAAGCGGGACGAATCGGGCAATACGCCGCTGATCTACGCCTGCATGAAAAATGCGCGGGATCTGGTAAAGCTGCTGCTGGACAACGACGCGGACGTCAGTCTGGGCAACCAGCAGGATCGCATGCCCCTTCACTTCGCGGCGGAGACCGGCAATCCGGAGATCCTCTCCCTGTTGACCGCCGCGGGCGCGGACGTCAACTGCACCGATAAGAACGGCCAGACGCCGCTGATGCTCATGGCCCTGCGCGGCAAGACGGACGCGGCGCTGAAATTCCTCCAGAATTCCGACGTCGATTTCCATATCAAAGACAACGACAACCATATGGCCATCGATTACGCCACCTCCTCCGGCCTGCGCGAACTGGTAAAAGCGCTGTCCCTGACAGAGGAAGAGCACACGGACGCCTCCGGCAATACCACGCTCCATCACGCCTGCTGGAACGAACAGGGCGAAGTGGTGAAAGTCCTGCTGGAGAAGGACAAGGACAACGTAAACAAAGTCAACGACGACGGCGAGACGCCGCTTATCCTGGCGGTAAGGCGGTCTAACCTCGTCATCACCCAGCTCCTCCTGGCTGCGGGCGCCCAGCCGGAGCTGGCCGACCTGGGCGGCGTCCTGCCCCTGCATATAGCCGCTGACAACGGAGATCTGTTTGTGGCCAAAGCCCTGATCGGGGCAGGCGCGGCGGTGGATGCCAAGACCACGGAGGGCCAGACGCCCCTTATCCTGGCGGCGAGAAGAGGCAAGAACGATTTTACAGCCATGCTCATAGAGGCTGGCGCGGATGTGAACGCGGTGGACAACGAACAGCACAGCGCGCTGTATTACGCGACGGAGGCGGGATATACGGAGATTGTGGAACAACTGCTGATAGCCGGTGCGGAGAACTAGCAGGCTCGTCAGGAACCCCTTTTCTCCGACAGTTTCCTCTCAAACCGATCCTTGCGGGTGTCCGTGGGAACCGCTGTGGGATAACTTCCGTCAAAACAGGCGCTGCAATATCCGCAGCCGCCGGTCAGGGCAGGCAGCTCCTCCACCGGCAGATAGCCCAGGCTGTCCGCGCCGATGATCTGCGCCGTCTCGGTTACGCTGTGATGACAGGCGATCAGATGCTCCCGCGAGTCGATATCCGTGCCGTAATAGCAGGGGTGCAGAAAGGGCGGCGCGGATATCCGCATATGGATCTCGCTGGCTCCCGCCTCCCGCAGCAGCCCCACGATACGCCCGCTGGTGGTTCCCCTGACGATGGAGTCGTCCACCAGCACCACTCTCTTCCCCCGAACGCTCTCCCCGATAGCGCTGAGCTTGATGCGCACCTGATCCAGGCGGGCGTTTTGCCCGGGGGAGATAAAGGTTCTGCCGATATACTTGTTCTTGATCAGGCCGATGCCATAGGGAATCCCCGACTCCATGGAAAATCCCAGCGCGGCGTCCAGTCCGGAGTCCGGCACTCCCACCACCAGATCAGCCTGCGCGGGATGTCTGCGGGCGAGAATCCTTCCGGCCTCTATTCTCGCGCTGTGGACGGAGACTCCGTCTATCACCGAATCCGGCCTGGCAAAATAGATATATTCAAACACACAAAGTTTCTTAGGCTTTTTCTCACAGTGTTCCCGACGCGATACAACGCCCTCCGGCCCAAACACCAATATTTCTCCCGGCTCCAGATCCCGCACGAACTCGGCTCCGACCGCCTGCAAAGCACAGCTCTCGGACGCCGCCACATACAGGCCATCCGGCGTCACGCCATAGCACAGGGGGCGAAACCCGTAGGGGTCTCTGGCGCAGATCAGCTTTCTGGCGGACATCAGCACCAGAGAATAAGCGCCCTCCAGACAGTTCATGGCGGCGCTCAGCGCATCCTCGATGGAGGGCGTCCGCAGGCGCTCCCTGGTGACGATATAGGCGATGGTCTCCGTGTCGCTGGTGGTATGAAAAATAGCTCCCGATAGCTCCAGGGTATTGCGCAAAGCGGCCGCATTGCTGAGGTTCCCATTGTGAGCCAGCGCCATCTTGCCTTTTTGATGATTGACCTCGATGGGCTGGCAGTTGTTGCGGTTATTGCCGCCCGTGGTGCCATAGCGGACATGTCCCACCGCCATGTTGCCATGGGGCAGCCTGGACAGAGTATCCGCGGAGAACACCTCGCTGACCAGTCCCAGATCTTTGTAGGAAGAAAACACCCCATCGTCGTTCACCACGATACCGCAGCTCTCCTGTCCCCGATGCTGTAGGGCATACAGCCCATAGTAGGCCATGCCCGCCACATCCGCAGGCCGGGGACTGATCACACCGAACACGCCGCACTCTTCATGTATACTCATGGTTATCCCTCCGCATATCACAAACTCAGCCTGTAATACAATATGTATGGCAATTGAAAGACCGCTTTTTGCCAGTACACAATGACACTCGCAAAACAACTGGATTCCAAAACGCCTACCCTAAGCAGTTTGAACGGAATGCTCCGCCGCCGCCCCGATAAAGCCCTTAAACAGCGGGTGCGGGCGGTTGGGACGGCTCTTGAACTCGGGGTGATACTGTACGCCCACATAGAACGGGCGGTCTGTCAGCTCCACCGTCTCCACCAGTCTGCCGTCCGGCGACGTGCCGCTGAGCGTCAGCCCCTTTTCCTGTAAGATATGCCGGTACTCATTGTTAAACTCATAGCGGTGCCTGTGCCGCTCGCTGATGTGGACTGTCCCATAACAGCGCTCCATCGTCGTACCAGACAGGATATCACAGGGATAAGCCCCCAGCCGCAGCGTGCCGCCCTTGTCGATATCGCCGCTCTGTCCGGGCATGAAATCAATAACCTTGTGGGCGCACTGCTCGTCGAACTCTCCTGAGTTGGCATCCTCTATCCCCGCCACATCCCTGGCGTATTCGATCACAGCGATCTGCATTCCCAAGCAGATGCCAAAGTAGGGTAGGCCCTGCTCCCTGGCGTATCTGGCGGCCAGAATCATCCCCTCGATGCCCCTGCTGCCAAATCCGCCGGGCACCAGTATGCCGTCCAACCCGCCAAGTCTTTCCATATAATTGTCCGCCGTCAGCTCCTCCGAGTCGATCCAGTGGATCTCCACATGGACCCGATGGTAGAATCCGGCGTGGCGCAGCGCCTCCGCCACCGACAGATAGGCGTCGTGCAGCCCCATATATTTGCCCACCAGACCGATCTGCACAGTTTTCTCAGGGTGATGGCTTCGCTCCACCATCCGCGTCCACTCTCCCAGCTCCGGCTCCGGCGCGTCCATGCCCAACTCCCGACAGACGACGGCGGAAAAATGTGATTTCTCCAGCATCAGCGGCGCCTCATAGAGATTGGGCAGCGTGATATTTTCAATCACACAGTCCGGCTTGACATTACAGAACAGCGATATTTTTTTGAATATCCCCTCCTCCAGCGGCTCGTCGCAGCGCAGCACGATCAGGTTGGGATGGATGCCCATGCCCTGCAATTCCTTGACGGAGTGCTGGGTGGGCTTGGACTTGTGCTCATCTGAGCCGCGCAGGAAAGGCACCAGCGTCACATGGATGAACAGACTGTTCTCCCGCCCCACCTCCAGGGAGATCTGGCGCACCGCCTCAATGAAGGGCTGGGACTCGATATCGCCGATCGTGCCGCCGATCTCGGTGATGACCACATCCGCGTCAGTCTTTTTCCCCACGCTGTAAACAAACTCCTTGATCTCGTCCGTGATATGCGGAATCACCTGCACCGTGGAGCCCAGATACTCTCCCCTGCGCTCCTTGTTCAGCACATTCCAGTAGACCTTGCCGGTGGTAAGATTGGAATATCTGTTCAGGTCCTCGTCGATAAAGCGCTCATAATGTCCCAGGTCCAGATCCGTCTCTGTCCCGTCCTCGGTCACATACACCTCGCCGTGCTGGTAGGGGCTCATGGTGCCGGGGTCCACATTGATATAGGGGTCCAGCTTCTGCGCCGCCACCTTGTATCCCCTGGCCTTGAGGAGCCTGCCCAGGGACGCCGCCGTGATCCCCTTGCCCAGTCCTGAAACCACACCGCCCGTAATAAAAATATATTTCGCCATGTTTTCCCCTTTCCTGCGTATATGCAATAAGTGATTGCAATACCTGGTTACTATGCGAGTGTCATTGTGCACATTGAATATTCCAACACAGGCACGCTCTCGCTTCGTTCTCACTGTAGCGGTACATAAGATGCCAAAATACGGCATCTAAGTACCGACAGTTCGAAAGAGCCTGCTTATGGAATATTCAATATACACAATTCGGTACTAGCAAAAGACTGTTTTGCAATTGTTTTGATAATACCTTTCTTCATAAAAACGCGAGCCGTCCGGCACAATGTCCTTCTATGCCGGACAGCCCGCAATGCTCGATATGGATTTTTCGTCTAATCCAACATTACTTTACCCCGAAGAGCAGATCACCGTATGTAGGGAATGGCCAGTAGCTTCTGGCAGTGAGCGTCTCCGCCTCGTCGCAGGGGATGCGCAGCTCGCTCATCTTGGGCAGGATGCTGTCGCGGATCACATAGCTCTGAGCCGTAATATCCTCCGCCATGTGGATGGACAGGATCGCCTCCTCCAGCTCTCCCACCTTTGCGTCTATCCTGTCTGTCAGAGCGGAGAGCTTCCTCACCAGCTCCGTCTCATAACTGCAGGCCAGATTCGGATCAAGCGCTTTCTTGGCCGCGCCGGTCTGCGCCAGCTTCAGAGTATAGCCCTCGATAGCCGGAACGATCTGGGTTCTCGCCATATCGACCATGGTGCCCGCCTCGATCAGTACGGATTTGCAGTAGTTCTCCAGCATGATCTCACATCTGGACTTGAGCTCCACCTCGGAGAATACCTTGTGGGAGGTCAGCATCTTTACATTCTTTTCATCCAGCAGATGCGGCATACAGTCCGGCGTGGTCCGGTAGTTCAGCAGGCCCCTCTTCTCCGTCGCCTCCTTGATCCAGGCGTCGTCGTAGCCGTTGCCGTTGAAGATGATATTCTTGTGATCCTTGATGGTCTTGCGGATCATCTCGTGCAGGGCCGTCTCAAAATCCTCCGCCCCCTCCAGCCTGTCGGCGTAGATCTTCAGGCTCTCCGCCACCGCGCTGTTGAGCATGATGTTGGCGCAGGCAATGCTGTTGGAGGAGCCGAGCATACGGAACTCAAATTTGTTGCCGGTAAAGGCAAAGGGCGAAGTGCGGTTCCTGTCGGTGGTATCGCGGTTGAACTTGGGCAGCACATCCACGCCCAGCTTCATCTGTGTCTTTTCCACGCCGCTGTAGGGCTGGCCGGTCTCGATGGCCTCCAGCACCGCGTTCAGCTCGTCTCCCAGGAAGATGGATACCACGGCGGGCGGCGCCTCATTTGCGCCCAGACGGTGATCGTTGCCCGCTGTGGCAACTGACAGCCGCAGCAGATCCTGATAGTCGTCCACCGCCTTGATCACGGCGCAGAGGAACAGCAGGAACTGCGCGTTCTCATAGGGCGTCTCGCCGGGGGACAACAGGTTCACGCCGGTGTCCGTGGCCAGGGACCAGTTGTTGTGCTTGCCGCTGCCGTTGACTCCCGCAAACGGTTTCTCGTGGAGCAGGCATACCAGCCCGTGCCTGGTCGCAACCTTCTGCATGATCTCCATCATCAACTGATTGTGGTCCGTGGCGATATTGGTGGTGGTATAGATGGGCGCCAGCTCATGCTGCGCAGGCGCTACCTCGTTGTGCTCTGTCTTGGCCAGGATGCCCAGCTTCCAGAGCTCGTCGTTGAGCTCCTCCATATAGGCGGCCACCCGCGGCTTGATCACGCCGAAATAGTGATCCTCCATCTCCTGCCCCTTGGGAGGCTTGGTGCCAAACAGCGTCCTTCCGGTAAAGCGCAGATCAGGGCGCTGATCGTACATCTCCTTGGTGATCAGGAAATATTCCTGCTCCGGTCCCACGGAGGTGCGCACGCATTTCACCGAGTCGTTGCCAAAGAGCCGCAGGATGCGCAGCGCCTGCTTGTTCAGCGCCTCCATCGAGCGCAGCAGCGGCGTCTTCTTATCCAATGCCTCGCCGCCGTAGGAGCAGAACGCAGTGGGGATACACAGGGTCTTTCCTTTGATAAACGCGTAAGAAGTGGGGTCCCAGGCTGTGTAGCCTCTGGCCTCAAAGGTAGCCCTCAGACCTCCGGAGGGAAAAGAGGAGGCGTCCGGCTCACCCTTGATCAGCTCCTTGCCGGAGAACTCCATGATCACGCCACCGTCCGGAGAGGGGGAGATAAAGCTGTCATGCTTCTCCGCCGTGATGCCGGTCAGAGGCTGGAACCAGTGCGTATAGTGGGTGGCTCCATGGGCAACCGCCCAGTCCTTCATGGCCACAGCGACCGCGTTGGCCACGCTGATATCCAGCTTCGCCCCCTCGTCAATGGTCTTTTTCAGGGACTGATAGACCTTGGCGGACAGGTTCGCCTTCATCACTCTGTCGTCAAAAACCAGACTTCCAAAATAATCCGATACTTTTTCCATCATAATACTCCTCCTCTTTCCTCAGCGTCTCATTCATTTTCTGCAAAAAGAAAAGGCGTCCTTGAGTACATCACTCAAAGACGCCCTTGCCTTTCCTACTGTGCATTATGCACCTCATTGCGGGATTTGTCAAGTCCTGTTTTCAAAAAGCGTGAAAAACAATCTTAGGAACGACCGTTCCTTATGCCTCTCTATTTGTGATATAAATATAGGCATCCTCCAGCGTTGCCTCACAAAAGCTGCATTCTACCTGGGGCGGCGTCTCACTGATCAGTCTCATTTGTAAATGATCCCCCGCATACAGTTTCGATGAAACATGATACTTTTTTTCCAGTTCCCTTGCCGCGCCTTCATCCTTTGTCCTGCAAACCCAAACATGGCCTTTGGCCTGTTCCAACAGTTCTTTCATGTCTCCCGAGTATAGGAACTTCCCTTTTTTCATAACGGCAAGCTGATTGCAGGTGGCGACCAGATCTTCCACAACATGAGTCGAAAACAGGACGGTGCGCCCTTCCGAAAAATCAACCAGCAGATTTCTGATGCGGATTCGTTCTTCAGGGTCTAAGCCCGTCGTCGGTTCATCGACAATTAAAAATTCCGGCTCGTTTAAAAGCGCCTGGATAAGCCCGACTCTCCGTTTCATGCCGCCGGACAACTGTTTCATCTTCATTTTGCGCTGCTCTGACAGATTTGTCTTTTCCAGGTAATAGCTGATGCGTTCTCTACAAGTCTGCTTGGGGATACCGGATAAGTCCCCCATATATTCCAGACATTCCTGTACGGACAGGCTTGGATAGAGATCGATCTCCTGTGGCAGATACCCTATTTTCTCACGGATCTTCCCATAGTTTTCCCTGCTGTAAGGCATTTCATCTAAAGTCACCGCGCCGCCAGTGGGTGACAAAACGGTTGTGAGAACCCGCATGAGCGTCGTTTTCCCCGCCCCATTTTCCCCTAACAGCCCCAAGATTCCCTTGGGGATCTCCAGATCCGCATGATCGACCGCCGTTACTTTATTCCTGAATGTCACTGTTATATCCTCTATCCTGATTCCCATAGTCTTATCCTCTTTTCTCAATGATTGCAGGCAGTACCGCCACTGCCGCGACTCCAATACAAATACAGACGATTTTCCCATATACCCAGCTAAAATCACTGCTGTCCTCCAGGTTTCTGAAGGTATAGGAAAACAGGTTCCATGCCCCAAAGAGCCTGTCTCCGATCGGGGAATTTGTGATCACCCACAGCCCCAGACAGCCTCCGATTCCCACCCACATATTCCGCAGCAGGCAGGAGAGCAGATTGGATAGCAGCCCCCAGAACCCAAGCGTGACAGCGACAGAGGCAAAATATATAAGGAACTGGCATATTTCACTGTCTGAACCGCTTTGCCCCTTTCCGTTTATACCTGGATTTTGGAACAGAAAAAACAATCCGTAGGAGGCGACGGCGACAGCTGATAGAAATATTTCCTGCACTGCAATCCGCCGGTAAATAGTG
Source organism: bacterium (assembly GCA_023663725.1). Lineage (GTDB taxonomy): Bacteria > Bacillota > Clostridia > Lachnospirales > Lachnospiraceae > Acetatifactor. The sequence goes on from JAMPGX010000011.1 coordinate 20,873, forward strand.
GCAATTCTCTTTTTCGTGGGGCATAGCCGCCAGATTTCCGACCGCTTGCTCACAATTTCCTGGGTATAGGTATCCGCACAGAATGTGAAAGCAAGTATGGCCATGGGAGCTTCCAATGCAATCCCTACCTCGTTGGTAAAGGCCACCCCTCTGACAAGGCTTAAGATCACGGCAAAAAACACTGCGCAAACCTGTTTGGACAGGGGCAGGGAGATTTTCATTTCACGCATCAATATACCCGCCTCCTTTTCCATATCTGCGTCGACACAAAGAAGATGCAGGCAGAGGCAACGATGAGAAAACACTGATTCAGCAATGCCCTTGGCGGAAGGGCAGTATCAAAAAAATCTCCCGGAAACCGCACCATAATCGAAAACGGCATGCCATAATATCCATAGACGCCATTCACATTGCTGCTCCCCATATTGGAATACACGATATAAAGAAGCAACAACGGCACTGCCGGCAACGGGCTTTTAAACAGTACTGAGATCAGGCTATAGACACTGACGATCATCAGCATATTGGGCAGGATATAAAGACAGGTTGCCGCTAAAAAATCCGCCAGGCGAACCTCGAATCCACGGTTTCCCGTTGCCGCAAGGCAAATGGCAAAAAATATCAGGTTCAGAACTGTGAGCGCTATCAGGCAGACCGCAAAACCGCCGCCCACTTTGCCTGCCAGGTATTTTCCCGCGCCGACAGGCTTTGTATGAAGCAGCTCGTAGGTATTTCTCCTGGTATCCTGCATAAATAAAGCAGATAACAGCACGGTTGCAAATAATCCCATAAACGCTCCTGCAATATCCGCAAACTTTCTGGAAAAATAGTACGAAAATCTTCTGGCCCCCAGTTTTTCCGCAATATAAGAATTGATTTCTTCACGGGTTCCTTTACGGTAGGCCGTAAACATATACGCAGAATCCGCTTGATAGAATTGATACCCTTCCAGATAGGCGCTCGCTTCCATAATATCCATTTCTTTCATTTCATCGATCACAGACTGCGCTCCCGCATCGTCCATCCCCAATACGGACGTCAGGGTTTCCCGTACCTGTTCTTCCCATATTCCCCGCCGCAGCCCTTCCTCCGTCGGCACATATCCGTCAAAAACATTTCCGTCATGCCAGTATTGCGGATAATCATTCACAATATCTTCCCCCTCCCTGAGATAACGGATATTCAGATAGGGGCCTACATTAAAAAATACCACAACAACACCTATTGCGACGCCAAGCCAGAACAGAGGGTTTTTCATATAATTTTTTACCTCTCTTTTCATAATTGACCGCATAATTTTGCCTCCTTATTCACCGTGATTCTATGATCTGTCCTTTATTATAAAAGAGAAATCACAACAGAAAGACAATAAAAAACGCCGGATCACCCAGGAAACGTCCAGAAATTTCCGGACATTTCCTTACATGATCCGACGGAATATGGCTGTCACCACCGCCCCTCCCTGTTCATCATTTTGCAAGACCAATTTTCCCCCATGCTTTTCACAGTACAGCCTGCTGATATACATTCCCAGCCCCGCATGTTTCAGGCTGTCTTTCACATTCTGCCCATAGAATGCCTCCGTGATTTTTTCCGCGTCGTCCTGAAAACCGTCGCCGTCGTCCCGGACACAGATACTTAACTTTTCGTATCCCGTCTTCACCAGGACCGTGATTTGCCGTTTCCCATAACGCAGGGCATTTGACAGAAGATTTTCCGTCACCTCCAAGATAATCTCCTTATCCCCGTAAAATACTCCCGTCGGTTCTGACACCTGCAATATACACTGTTTCCCATACTCTTTTTCCAAAATGATGAGCTCCGCCTGAATATCCTTTTCCAATTGTCCGGCCGAAACAGGCCCCGGAACCAGTTTCCTGTTTTCCAAACTGCTCAGTTTCCGCATCGTCTCCACAAAGGCATCCATTCGTTCGATCTGACGTCCGCTTTCCGCCAGCATTTCCATGGCCTGTCCCATGTCGATATCTTCACTCGGCAGATATTCCGTCAGCATTTCCTGATATCCCTTCAGAACGGACAGGGGAGCGCGTATATCATGTGCGATCGCCGCCCGCAGCATCTTTTCCTCCTCCACCGTCCGCCATAAAAGCTGATTATTTCTGGCAAGCTGCTCACGCATCCGCTCAAACTCCCTGCAAAGCTCGCCCATCTCGTCCTTATTGTCATAGGAAATGCAGAAATCCAACTGATTCTCGGCAATCTTTTGGGATCCTCTCGCCAGTTCTTCCATCGGCTTTTTCAACTTATTCCGATAAAAGAGGAAAACCGCAACGCAGCTTCCTGTTATAGACAATATCAGCACGGCGTTCGTCCCTAAAAAATCGCATAGCTCTGACACAAAACGGTCTGACGGCGTCATCTCATAAAAACCCGGTCTTGGAATATCCACTATGTAACCGGGATCTGCATTTTCCACGGCTTCAACAAATGTTTCCTGATCCACATACTTCCACCAGATACGCTCCTGTGTCTGTTCGGCAATTTCGCCAATGAATGCCGAGAGATAAAAACTGCAAAGCAGGGCGACCGACATATATAAAATAATCGTTTTTCTCACGGAAAGATTTCTTATTTTATCCATCGGTATCCCATCCCCCATACGGTTTCAATATATTCTGTCTCTGTAAATTGCTGGAACTTTTTTCTGATTCGGCGGATCAACTCTGTGATTACCCTGCTGTTCCCCTCCGCGTCATATCCGCACACCTTCTCGTAGATCCTTTCCTTATCAAAAACCATTCCCGCATTCATGGATAAAAATTCAACGATCTCATATTCCAATCTGGTCAGCTCCAGATCATTTGCATCAATCTGCACACGCTTCGCGGTATAGTCAATCGACAATTCCCCCTGAAAGTAACATTTTGCCTTATTTTTACTTCTCGCTTCCCGTTTCAGGTGCGCGGTAATCCTTGCGTCAAGCTCTTTCAGACTGAATGGTTTTAAGATATAATCATCGCCGCCGGAAGAAAGTCCATTCACAATATCCTGTTCTTCTACGCGTGCTGTCAAAAACAGAATCGGACAGGACGTTTTATCTCTTACTCTTTTACATACTTCTATCCCGTCGATTCTCGGCATATTGATATCCAGTAATATGATATCCGGCTGCAAACTGATTTTGCTCAATCCCTCGGCGCCGTCCTCCGCTGTGATGATTTCGTACTTTTTGATTTCAAAATATTTTCTCAACATTTTCAGGAGTTCTGTGTCATCATCTATCACTAATATTTTATAGGGCATCCTTGCTCCTTTCTGTTTTATGTCGCTGTAGGCGTTTGCGAAAGTCAGTTACTTTGCGAGTGTCATTGTGCATATTGTACATTCCAACGCAGGCACGCTCTCGCTCCGTTCTCACCGTAGCGGTACTAAGCTCGTGCCGAATAAATTCGGCAAACCTCGCTAAGTACCGACGGTTCGAAAGGGCGCTGCTTATGGAATATACAATATGCACAATTCGATACTGGCAATAAACAGTTTTATAATTGTCTGTTAATCGCTGCGTGAAAGCGCAGTGAGCTACTGATTTTCCTGCACATACATCTGCACACGGTTCTGGATGATTGTCGCTACGTCCTCCGCCGTTTTCTGGCCGGAGAAATAGCTTCCAAGCTCCTCTCTGACGATATTCAGCACATAGGCGTCTGCATAGGGAGTCGCCGTCATCGTGGACAGAGTAACGGAGGGAACGATATACCTCAGCTTGCCATCCACAGAATAAGCGTCAAACACATTTTCCAGGAATTGCGCGCGGGACAGCTCCCCATCTCCCTCCAGCAGCGTTCCCACATCCGCGATCAATCCCTTGGCGATGTAGCTTCTCATCGGCAGTCCCTTCGCCATCAGGATATCGGGCATCCTGCCGGAGACGATATCCAGGTTGAGGTCCTCCGCCGACGCATACTCCTTCAGCACCACCCTGTACTGACTGCTATCCCTGTTGTATTGAACCACCCGCTTTCTGACCCCTCCATTTACCGATAGCCCTCCCAACACGACCACCGCCCTATCTGGAATATCCTCCGGCTTCACATAGGAAAAAATCCCTGCCTTCAGCTCAGGGGCGTTATCCTCGCGGTAGAACATTACAAAATGTGTCTCATCCAGCTCTACAAGGGCTTTTGTGTCGGTAATATTCCTGTCAGAGTTGACATAATCCATCTTTACGCTGCCCTGCGCGTCACCCCGATTCCAGGTGAAGACTCCTCTGCTGCCCGCATAAATCAGATCGCTCCCTCCGCCTCGCTGCACAGCAGCAGACAGGAGCCGTCCTCCCTGAACAGCAGTCGCCTGCACTTCCCCAGCGCCTTGGCCGTGGCCTCGGAAAGTCTCTCCGCACCAGCTCCCAACAGAGCGCCGTCCTCGGACACTGTGATTCTGTATGCGTTTTCGCCGGTCAAAAATACGTCCAGCGAACCGTCCGCTGCCGGAAAGAGAGCCTGCACACTCAGCGCCTCCCCATTGTCCAAGCCTGGCTCTGCCTGCCACAGCAGCCGTCCCTCCGTGTCCCAGCAGCACACCGTCTGGCGCTCCTCCTCCGTGAACTCCTCTGTGCGGTAGTTCGCATAAGAATACCGATACTGGCGCAGCGCGAAAGTCCTGCCGTCGGCCCCTGTCACAAAATCACTGTAGCGGACATCCTGCTGCTCCCATGCGTCCTGATCCTGCTGCCCCTCTTCGCCGCCGTCCTGCGCATCCGGCTCCCTGTCTGTGGGCAGCTCCAGAAAGGCTGTCTGCGGAGCGTTTCCGCCCTCATCCACAGACAAGAGAAAATACCGGTGGCCATTATCCCAGTCATACTGTTTCATGACGGCGCAGATTCCGCCGGCGCAGCGCGCCAGACTCTCCACATTGACGCCGCTCCCGCCAGGAAGCTCAGAGATCGCGATCTCACTGACCCGATAGACATTCTCCTTGGCCAGCGCGGAGTTGGCGTAGACCGGAGCATCGACACGTGACGTATCCCCCGCCGCATCGCCGCCGGAATCCGCCGACCGACCATCCTCCGTGCCGCCTTGTCTGCCCTGCTCTACGCTACTCTGGCAGGCGCACAGTAAGACGGCAAGCAGTAGCGCAAGCCCTGCGCCGCATATTCTCCTGCGCCATCGCCCTGATTTTTTCAAAAGTAACTCCCTGTCCATGAGATCGGCTCTCCTTCCTGTCACCTCAACACAAATATCTGCCTGAGCCGCCGAGAATAAATTAGACATTGAATCAGCCATTGGCCTCTCTATCGCTCATTCCCGCATAGGCTTCCCTCACCTTTAGCAGCTCTCTCAATAGAGCGTCATTGCCATAGCCAATCTGCAGGAATTCCTCATATCTGTTCATGATATAATGCATTCAATCGCTACATATAGCGAGTTTTCCTCTTACTCAGGCTATCTGTTATCCCTAAGCTCCTGTTCTATCTCCTCAATGCTCGGTAAAGTCCCCTTAAATTCTTCCGGGTAAAGTTTGGATAATTCGTACTCCGATACACCAATTGGCTCACTGCTGGATTCCAATGCATATTGTGCTAAAACATTATCCTTTTCCTTGCAGATTAGCAATCCGATTGTTGGATTATCCTGTTCTGATTTTAGAATATGATTGGTTGCCGCAACATAAGTTCCAAGCTGACCAATGTGTGCAGAATCAAATTTTTCGGTCTTTACTTCTACAACTACATAGCAATGCAGTTTAATATTATAAAAAAGCAGATCAATAAATTTTTCAGTTTCTCCGATTAACAACCGATATTCCCGCCCTACAAAAGCAAATCCGCTTCCCAATTCAAGAAGAAAATTCACAATGTTATTTTGCAACGCATCTTTTAGCTCTTTTTCATTATAACCTTCCGTGAGTGTCAAAAAATCAAAACTGTATGGATCTTTTGTGATTTCTTGAGCCAAATCTCCTTGTACTGACGGAAGCTGATTGCGAAAATTCGTAATTGCCTTTCCTTGCCGCTCATACAAATCTGTCCCCAATCAATTTAGCAACACTGCCCTTGACCAATTATTTTCAATTGTTTTTCTCACATAAAAAATTGCTTTTTCTGGGTTGTTTTTGCATTTATCAATAATATATCTATGATGTCCCCACGGAACTTTGCATAATTCGTCCACAAGCTGTGGACGAATTTCTTCCGCCACATTTTCATCCACAACCTGTGGACAAATTTGACTGTATAGTTGATAAAAATATTTCATATATTTTAGATTTGTTTCGGAGAAACTCTGGACATTGGGTAACGCCTCCATCAAATCTTTACTCAGATTGGCATAAAACTTATTTCCCCATTTACTATCCGCGTGAAGATCCACAATATCACGGCCCAACGTCCAATAAAACAAGAGCATTTCATGATTCACTTTTGTAGCGGCTTATATCTGCATACTCTGGAAGCGCATACTAATATCTTGAATCCACTTCGCATAATATGAGTCCATTTTAATCAGTTGACTCACAAGGCACCTCCTGTGTTTTTATAATTTACCAATTCTGCAAATTCACAATAAAGCGGGTCTCCCTTTATTATACTGTCAACAACTTCTTTACTCAGCTATAACTCATTTCCATAATATCGTTTCTCTCGCTTTCTGCAAATCAGCAGTTCATAATTTACATTAAATCATAGCATCATTTTACCAAATATGCAATTTGAAAAATCAATGAGTATTGCATAGAAAATCTCAATGAACGTCAGGATTAGTCTTGACAGAACAGGCAGATTGGGTGTAGAGTACTGGTAAATGAGCAAGGGCGTTCATTTCGGTGCAAATGGGGAGATACTTTGTGCCGAAATGAGCGCCCTGTCAGTAAGTGAATCATGATGGCAGGCATTACCGCCTGCCAGAATAACAGAACAGAAAGCGGGGCAGAGCTATGAAATATTCAGCGCAGGAAGTGTTACAGTATGTACAGGAGGAGGATGTAAAGTTCATCCGTCTGGCCTTCTGCGATGTGTTTGGCAGACAGAAAAATATCTCGATCATGCCTCAGGAACTTCCGCGGGCCTTCTCCTATGGAATCGCCCTCGACGCCTCCTCCGTGGCCGGCTTCGGGGATGAAGCCCATTCGGACCTGCTGCTCCATCCGGAGCCCGACACGCTGATGCAGCTTCCCTGGAGGCCGGAGCACGGCAGAGTCGTGCGTATGTTCAGCGCGATCTCCTATCCAGACGGCAAGCCCTTTGTATGCGACACCAGAAGCCTGCTCAAAAAAGCGGTAGCGGAGGCGGAAAAGGCGGGATACCGTTTTGACTTCGGAGCGGAACAGGAATTCTACCTCTTCCATCTGGGCGAGGACGGCAAAGCCACCCGCATCCCCTATGACGAGGCCGGCTATATGGATATTGCCCCCGACGATCGCGGGGAAAACATCCGTCGCGAAATCTGCCTGACTCTGGAGCAGATGGGCATCCAGCCGGAGAGCTCCCACCACGAGGCGGGCCCCGGCCAAAACAAGATAGACTTCCGCTACTCGGACGCCCTCACCGCCGCTGACAACGCCGTGACCTTCCAGAATGTAGCCCGAATCGTGGCGCACCGCAACGGACTGGTCGCCGATTTCAGCGCAAAACCCCTGAGCCGCAAGCCCGGAAACGGGTTCCATATCAATATCTCCGTCAACACCGGAGACCCGCAGGCTCCTCTGGACGCGATGATCGCCGGTATTCTGGAGAAAGCGCAGGATATGACGGCCTTCCTCAATCCGACAGAGAATTCCTATGAGCGCTTCGGAAGCAACAAGGCGCCCCGATATATCTCCTGGTCTACAGAGAACCGCTCTCAGCTCATCCGCGTGCCCGCCTCAGTCGGCGGCAACCGCCGTGCGGAGCTCCGTTCTCCCGACCCTGCCGCCAACCCCTATCTCGCCTTTGCCCTGATCATCTACGCGGGACTCTACGGCATAGAAAGCGGACTAAAACTGCCGGCGGCGGTGGACTACAATCTCTACACGGCGGCTCCGTCCGTGCTCGCGCAGCTCGGCCAGCTCCCCGGCAATCTGGAGAGCGCCTGCAAGATAGCCCGCAGCAGCGCCTTTATTCAGGAGCATATACCGTCCGCCATACTGGACATCTATTGCGGCAAGATACAATGACACTGGCAAAATAACTGGCTTTCGCAAACACCAAACAAACTTTTTGCAGGAGAGGAGGGGGCAAAATGAGTCTGGAACAACGTGGATACAGCATTTTAGTGGTTTCAGCAGTCGAGAGCTTCAATTCAGCCCTTGCCGATCTGCTCCCCGAATCCACATACTCGCCCGTCCGCATGGTTACCGATATCAGCACCGCCAAAAGGACGCTTGCGGAGCGGCCCTTTGACTTCGTGATCGTCAATTCTCCGCTGCCCGACGACGCCGGCGTGCGCTTTGCCATCGATGCCTGTACCACTAAGGGAACCGTGGTCCTGCTGTTGGTGAAGTCCGACGCCTACATCGGCGTCTATGATAAGGTAGTGGTCCACGGCGTCTTCGCCCTGTCCAAGCCGGTCTCCAAGCAGTCCATCCTCATGGCCCTCAGTTGGATGGCCAGCGCCAGGGAGCGTCTGCGCAAAATAGAAAAAAAGACCCTGTCAATCGAGGACAAAATGGAGGAAATCCGCCTCGTGAACAGGGCTAAATGGCTGCTGATCAGCGAGCTGAGGATGGATGAGCCCCAGGCGCACCGCTATATTGAAAAGCAGGCCATGGACCAATGCGTCTCCAGGCGTCAGGTAGCCGAGGAGATCATCCGCACCTACACCTAGTGTAATATACCTGACAAACCATATGGCAAGGTATTAGACTCCCCATGTTCCACCCTTTTAAGAGATAAAAAATTGACAAATATATATAGTAATGATAAAATAAATCCATAAAATTTGTGATGGAAAGGACTTAACAGATATATTAGAAAAATCTACTTGAGCATAGGTCGTTTTTATAATGCCGTTTATCACATTATGTATGATGAACAGCATTTTTTTAAGAAGTGATTGGGGCTCAGTAGATGATGAGCATTCTGCATATCGTGTAATTGCGCAAATTTTAGGGAGGAAGATCAATGAGTACAGTAAAGAAAAAATATAAAACCGCATTGGATGAATACATAAACAAAGTATATATTCTCATATTGTTAATAGTTCCAGGAGCTTGTCAATGTGCAGGTCTGTTATATACAACGGAAAAAATCTTTGGATTATTCCCAACTGTAAGCTGGCTCGCATTGATTATTTTTGACATTACCTGTTTAATTTATTTGTTGATTGGTATCTATTTTGTAAAAACAGGTTTTGTAGAGGGATTAGTGTCTTCAAAAAAGATAAATACCGCAAAAATATTTCTAGTAGTGATTATGTTTACTCAGTACAATTTTATATTATATATGATTCCTTCGACGGAGTTTTGGGGATATGCACTTTTATTTGTAATTGCAGTTGCATTTTTTTTAGATGTAAAAATTGTAGTTATTACCGCATCAGAGATAACAATATCTTTGATAGCTTCTTGGTTTATCAGAGGACAAGCGTTACTTCCGGTAAAAGATGAATTATTTATTCCAAATGTTATTGCAAGAATAGTTTGCCTCCTTCTTTCGTTGCTTTTTATAGTATTATTCACTTATTTAATTAGACATTTTCTTGTTAATGCAAAAAAAGATGAGTTGGAAAGAAATACCGAACAGGTAAAAAATGTTCTTACATCTGTTCAGGTATTGTCAGAAAATTTATCGACCGCCGGCTTATCACTGTCTCAGGTATCTGAAAACGAAAGCGCTTCTGCTGAAAAATTAGCTGCTACAAGCGAACAATTAATGAAAAGCAGTAATCTTTTAAGTTCAAAAACTGACGAGAGCATTGAAAATCTTAGTGAATTAAGTAAATGGGAAATCGTTGTTGCCGATAATGTACGAAAAGTTGAAAGCACCTCCAGAAATCTGCTCAATAAGTCAGAAGAAACTGAAAAACTGTTAAATGATTTACATATCATCAATGGCGAAGTATCAAAGTCTATGGAAATTACTACCTCGATTACCCAGAAGCTATCTGAAGCGGTTCAGGAAATAGGGGTAACCTTGAATCTTATTAGCGATATTTCCACATCGACGAATCTCCTTGCGTTAAACGCCTCTATTGAGGCGGCAAGAGCCGGTGAAGCCGGAAAAGGATTTGCTGTAGTGGCAACAGAGGTAGGGAATCTGGCAAACAGTACACAGGAATCATTAAAAACTGTTCAGAAAGTAATCGAGCGCATTCAACAGAATGTAAGCGATATTTCAACGCAGGTTGAAGAAAATGCCACAAAACTGGGTACTCAGAATCAATACTTTGCCAATGTATTTAAGGGAATGCAGGATATTTCAGAATTGTTGAAGGAATCCGTAACCGTAGTCGAAACTATGGGCGAGGCGCATGATAAGCAGGCAGACGTCATTAAAAATACGGTTATGATCAATCAGGATATTGTGGAGGGCATCAAATTAGAAAACGAGCATTTTGCATCTATTAACTCAATGGCAGAAGGTAATGCAAATGATATTACCGCTGTTGCGGCACAGGCAAATGCCATTAATCAAATGGTTGAGAAAATAACACAATTATTAAAGCAGGAAGAATAACTATTGATTTAAGGGGCGATTATCTCGCCCCTTAAGCTCTACCCCTTATTGATCATCATTCCTAAGAATCCAATGCCCGCAGCAGCATAAAGACTGTTTACAATCAAACAGACTTTCATCAAATTATTTTGTGCCTTTGCCACGACATACGAAATAATGGTGAATATTCCGCTGAAAATCATAAACACGGCATAGCAGGCAATCATGATTTCGGCAACAGGCGATTCCAGCGCCCAGTCAAAGGTTCTAAGCGGGAGTATCGTCCACGGAACAAAAAGCATAATGACACTGGCAACGGTTAATATTTTGTTTTTCATAATAATTATCTCCTTTCTGCCTGCCCAAAACGAAGGCAGGAAATACCCAAGCATAAGACTGTGATAACAATTGCAACAGGTATCCACGGTATTAGTTCAACCTGAGCAGTATCAAGATTTGTTGCTAGTTTTCCGTATTCCGCCGTGATGACGTAAAATGGATATGACATCGGATAGGCAAACCACAGCCTTGTATTGATTATCAATACTGAAGGTACAATCGAAGCCAATCCAATACCGATAGAAAAAATCGGAGTCTCAATACAAACGGATAGCATCCAAAAAAATGCAATCATCGGTATTGCGGACAGAAATATAAACCCGATCTCTTTTAGCACAAACAGCGGCGGTAAGATAAAGCTATAATCTTGTGTCTCCGAACTGATTGCGGCGCTGATGTAGTACATACCTGTCATCATGAAAATTTGTGTTGCCGCCAACGTCAGCAATACAACAAACTTCGCCATACAGAGTTTTGATGTGCTGACCGGCAAGGCAAGCATTTTCAAAATACCCTTATTTTCCCTTTCTGTCTGGCTTAGAAGAACTGTTCCGACTACCATACTCGCCGGAAACATAAACCACGCCATTCCCAAAAAGCCTTGAATAAAGAAATTATCTTCCGGAGAAATTCCCTCCGCCTGCATACCAAAATTTATTTTTACGTTAAAAATAGAAGGTATCCACAGAATAACGGTAGCTACCGCCATAATCAAAAGAATCTTAGACCGGCGGATTTTTTTGAACTCTACGCCAACCAGTGTTAAAAAGCTCATTCCAACGACCTCCTTACCTTCACAAATATGAATTGCGCCAGACAAAGTACAGCCAGTTCTACGATTACTGCAAAGATATAGTGTATTGGACGCGTTATATCTGTACTCGCAAATACCTGAAAAGGCATCGCAAAGGGAAAGAGGGAAAGGACAAAGCTACTTGCAGGCAGCATAGTTGCAGCAAACACGCATACTACGCCAATTCCAAGCGATACCCACATATTCTTACATGCTTCAGAGATAAGGAGCGACAAGATAATACAGGGTAACATCAGCAATAATGAATACCCGAAGTATCTGCACAATTCACCCCAAAAACCATTTCCTGCTTCAAACCAATGATAGGTACAAAATATGACTGCTCCTGCTTCAATTACGAGCACACAAAAGCTCATAATAATTGTCAAAACCGCTTTACCGAAGAAAATAGAGCTTTCCCTAACGGGTAAAGACTTCATTTTCTCCATAGCCTTGTCAGCATATTCCGTATGGTATAAAAGACAGGCTCCGGCTATAACGAGCAGTACATTCAGCATTGCCATCATCTGCCAATTGGCGTCAAATAGAATCTGTATCGGGCCTCCTTGCAGATTAAGATACATTTCCGAGCGGACAGCCATATTGATGACCGGAATCGCCGCAGCCAGGATACCGCCGCCGAAAAATGCAGGAAAAAGGCCAGTTCTCTTTACCTTTTTACATTCTAATGAAACGTTCATCGCACAGCACCTCTTTGTCTATTGTCAGCGTCAATCAGGGCGAGGAACGTATCTTCCAGATTATCCGTGGGGTAGCCCTGTGAAGCTGCGCTGGATTTAAGCTGGTCAAGCGTTCCCTCAAACAGCAAATGACCATGATTCAAAATACCAACGGTATCAGCCATTAGTTCTATTTCGGACAGCAAGTGCGACGATACCAAAACAGTGCAGTTAAACTTCTCCGGCAAAGAACGAATCAGTGTTCTGATTTCATGGATACCGACAGGATCAAGTCCGTTTGTCGGCTCGTCCAGAATCAAGAGCGGCGGCTTCCCGATTAAGGCGCTTGCAAGCCCTAACCTCTGTTTCATTCCAAGGGAATATTTTTTGGCAAGCCGCTTCTTAAACTGCGTCATTCCCACAATTTCAAGCGCTTCCGCTACGGAGGATTCTGGAAGTCCCAATATTTTGCGGATAATTTCAAGGTTTTCTTCACCGCTTAAATTACCGTAGAAAGCGGGGGATTCAATAAACGAGCCAATCTCTTTTAGTATCTGCACTCTGTTTTCAGAGTACGTCTTTCCATCAATCGCAAATGAGCCGCCTGTGGGTTTGGTAAGTCCCAAAAACATCTTCATTGTCGTTGATTTTCCAGCGCCGTTCGGACCGAGGAAACCGTAGACAGCGCCTTTCGGAATATGCAGATTGATACCCGAAACTGCGGTAAAATCAGCATATGCCTTCGTCAAGTTTTTCGTTTCAATGATATTCATTGTATGTGCTCCTTTCTGATCATCGTAAGTTCATTGTAGCTCCCATGCCTTGTGTTAACCTTCTCGTGTCCTTACATTTACCTTACATTTTATCGCATACTAAAAAACGACGAGTTTATATGATATAATAGAAAGCATATGGGAGGTGTCTATATGGCTCTGGAATATTTGAAGGAAAAGCGAATTTTGCTTGTTGATGATGAGCAGGAGCTTTTGGATATGGTCGTGTCTATCCTAAAGGAGGACGGATTTCAAAATATAAGAACGGCAAAGACCGTGAGGGAAGCGATTACTATTTCTGATACTTACCAACCCGAGTTTGCAATTCTTGACGTAATGCTCCCTGATGGAAACGGGTTTGATCTGATGGAACAGCTTAAAAAAGCTGCTGATTATCCTGTGCTGTTTTTAACTGCCCGTGGTGAGGACAACGATAAATTCCGTGGCTTTGGACTTGGCGCAGACGATTATATGGTGAAGCCGTTCTTGCCGAAGGAGCTTTTGTTCCGTGTGAGCGCCATTCTTCGCAGGAGCTATAAAACCGAAAATCCACTTGTAAAACTGCGCGACAGCAGAATTGACTTTGAGCGTGCAGAAGTCATCAGGAATGGAGAACATATTCCGCTCACAGCCAAGGAACATGCTATTCTCTCTGCTCTATATCGGAACGCGGGACGAATTGTCACGATTGACGCTCTGTGTGAAGCGGCTTGGGGGGATAATCCTTACGGATATGAGAATTCGCTCATGGCGCATATCCGCCGTATTCGGGAAAAGCTTGAAGCGAATCCCTCCCAGCCTGTTTCCCTGATAACAATTAAGGGACTTGGCTACAAGCTCCTTGTGGAGGGCAAGTGATATGAAAAGCGTACCTAAACTAATACGGCGTTTTGTCAGCATTATGCTCTTGTCATCGGTATTGCTCATTATTCTGAACGTTACTTTATTGGGGATATATACGCTAAATCAATCGCCGAACAGTTATCCATGGCAGACAGCGCAGGAAATTGCCGAGCGCCTGTCCCACAGTGAACGCGGATATGTTTTAGGTGATGACATAGCGCTGGAACTTCAAAAGGCGAATGTTTGGGCTATTTTTATTGACAACAGGGCGCTGAATGTTGTATGGAGGACGGATAATCTTCCAGAATCCGTACCCCTATCATATACTGCTTCAGATATAGCGAGCCTGACCCGTGGCTATATAGACGGGTATCCTACATTTACGGGGGAAGCAGAAAACGGACTTGTGGTACTTGGCTATCCCAAAGACAGCTTCTGGAAACATATGTGGCCGAGTTGGGATTATCATCTAATCGCCAACTTGCCCAAAACCCTTCTTTCTGTCTTAGCAATCAATATCGGCTTAATATTTATAATCTATGCGATTGCTAATTCCAAGTTGTTAAAATCCGTAAAACCGATAGTCAACGGCATACAGAATTTGTCAACGAACGAAGAAGTCCATCTCAATGAAAAAGGAATTTTGTCAGAGCTTGCAGTAAACATTAACAAGACATCGGATATTTTGCAGACGCAAAACAGGCAGCTCCGCAAAAGAGAAACCGCGAGGGCAAATTGGATTGCAGGGGTATCCCATGATATCAGAACACCTCTGTCAATGGTGATGGGTTATGCCGGACAGTTAGAGAGCAATATGCAGTTATCCGAAGATAACCGCAAAAAAGCGTCAGCTATTGTACGACAAAGTAAACGAATGCGAAACCTGATAAACGACTTGAATCTTGCCTCCAAGCTGGAATATAATATGCAACCAATAGGTACTGAAAGGCAAAATCTAATTGCTGTTATCCGCCAGGTTGTAGTCGATTTCATCAATATGAATATAGATGAAAAGTACACGATCGAATGGGAGACGGATGAAGCCTTAACTTCTTGTCCTGTAAATATTGACAAGGAATTGATCAAACGAGCCGTAAGCAATCTGATTCAAAACAGTATGAACCATAATGAGCAGGGCTGTCATATCTTCGTCCGTGTCATAGCGGAAGGTAATGTTTGTACTGTCGTTGTTGCCGATGACGGTATAGGCGCGACAGACGAACAGATAGAAAAGCTCAATCATTCTCCGCATTATATGGTTTGTGACGAAAACACCTTAGAACAGCGTCACGGTTTGGGACTGCTCATTGTCAAGCAGATTATATATGCCCACCATGGAAAAATGCATATTAAGCATAGTATATACGGTGGTTTTGAAGTCGATCTGAGTTTACCGATCATTTTTTCTCACTGATATAGACGCTTGCGCGATTCTGGATGATGTCCGCGACATCGTCCGCATCCCGTCCCTCGTTAAACAGATACGCCGCTTCCTCCCCCTCGAAGCGCACGGAGTCCTTCACGACCTTCTCGCCGTTCGCGTCATATTCCGCGCTCATCGCAGCCTCCAATCTCTGCTCCAGGGAGCTGACTCTGACCGGCAATCTCCGCTAGGCTCCCACAGCCCTCGTCATACGGATACCCGATATAGGTCGGCGTCTTCCCACAGAGCATCCTGACGTTGTCCGGCCCATAGACGCTGTCAATGGAGACCGGATACAACAGGGCATGACCCTCCGCGAAGATTGTTTTGGCCGAGTAGTCATTGTCGATATTCAGATTCAGCGGAATGCGGTTGGCAAAGAGCAGGAGCTCCTCATTCACGGTGGCGTAGGTGTCAATCGTATAGCTGGGCACCAGATTAAATAAAAAATTCTCTATCACATAGATAATCCATTTTTTAATAAATTTTTTCCTTGTTTGTTTATCTTTCATATGTAATCTTTTAACATAATCATCTATGTATTGGATTACACGATTTGAAAAACCTATAACATTTACGTTAATTTTTGTATTTAGCCCATTACCCTGCACTTCTATAATATTGTTGCAAGTTACACTAAACATACAACCATTTTGTGTTTCTCCTGAATGCAAAATTCCGCAACGAATACCTTAAATCGACCATAGATTCTTTCTGTTTGCATTATTGTCTCCTCCACAACTCCTGATTTTGATTTGATGATTTCTAAGGGAAACATTAGCTGTTATATTTGTCTGTCGCTTGCCATGTATATTTATAAGCCCGCTTTTAGCAAGTACACAATTCCGAAAAGAAAGTTGTTATTTAAAATATGCCGCATCGTTTCGGGAAAGAAGGTACACACAATACTGATTCATGCTAATGCCCTCCCTCTTGGAGTGTTCAGCGAGAGAGCGATGCAGGCTGCGTGGCATTCTCAACTTGAACTGACCGGAATACCCCTCCAAGCTGTCCGGCTCAGAAATTTCAATTCCACCCTCAATAGCAGCTTCCAGCCATGCTCTCTTGGCCTCCATCGCATTGGCAACCGCTGACTCTATTGTTTCACCACAAGTAATACAACCTGGCAACTCCTTATAAGAAACCACAAATCCCCCCTCATCCATATCCTCAACGATCTCCATGTGATAATTAAGTTTCATATAATCATCAATCGTTTTCATTATTGTTTACCTCACTTTCCACAATCATTTTTACCATTTCAACATACACTTTTTTGATGGGTTCGTGTTTCGGTATTGTAATTGGCTGACAGCCTGCCTTTCTGAATGTATAGTGGCTGCTTCCGCCTTTAGGAGCATTTCTTTTATATCCATAGCTTTCTAACACTTTGCATAGTTCATCAAAACGGATATCTTTTGATAAAGTACATATTTTTAGTAATAGTTTATCCCATTTTGACATTCGAATACCTCCTACCTACATTATATGTGGTGTCACATTTGGTGTCAACAGTAAAAGTTAACTCTGCTCCATAGCCCCCAACAGCTCACGCACCCTCTCCCGCGAGATATGCTCCTGTCGGGCGTATTCCAGCAGCTCGTTCCATCTCTCCTGGATATAGCGCTCCGGCTCGTCTTTCCCGATGCCGACAGTGATCGCGAGCTTCTGAAACTCCTCTGGCCGCTGCTCAGGAGCTTTCTTGATATATTCTTCCACCGGAATATCTGTAAAAAAAACCTTTCCCGCACCGGCGTCAACCATAACCTCTTCGAGCGCCTTCTTGTCACCATAGTGATTCCCCTGGGCGCGCATACGGCCACCGCGGGTCTCACAATCCGTTTTTTTCCAAGCATGCTTTTCCACAACCATCTGAAAAACGCCACAGCCACAGGGAAATCAGCGACTACTCCCTGATGCAGCGGAGACTCCACGACAATATCTTCCCTGTTCTCCCCCGCCATGCCGTATGCCTCTGTTCCACATGCCACTATCCTGTCGTTGCTTTTATGATAGGCCACGACACACTTTTCCTTTGCCACGATCCCTCTTCCCTGTATGTGGATCGTGATATCCGCAGGCTCATATTGCATCATTGTGTCCATGTTGCCTCCCCCAATCGATTCCACCGCCGCACATATAGCTATCCGCTCAGACACTATTTTTTCTCGCTGATGTAGACACTTGCGCGATTCTGTATGATGTCCGCGACATCGTCCGCATCCCGTCCTTCGTTAAACAGATACACCGCTTCCTCCTGCAGGATGCCCCTCAGATCAGAATCCGCCGTGGCGTTATACTCGATGCTGCGGATGAGCGCCCGCAGCGTCTCGGCGTCCTCCGCGGATATCTCATAGATATTGATCGGCTCCTCCCCCTCGAAGCGCACGGAGTCCTTCACGACCTTCTCGCCGTTCGCGTCATATTCCGCGCTCATCGCAGCCTCCAATCTCTGCTCCAGGGAGCTGACTCTGACCGGCAATCCTCTGCGGATATTGTCCTGATACTCGCTGTCGAGCAGACTTCTCAGGAATCCCCACGCCTCCTCCTTGTAGGGACTGCTCGAGCTGATTCCGATGGCAAAGCCGGCGATCTCCGCCAGGCTCCCACAGCCCTCGTCATACGGATACCCGATATAGGTCGGCGTCTTCCCACAGAGCATCCTGACGTTGTCCGGCCCATAGACGCTGTCAATGGAGACCGGATACAACAGGGCATGACCCTCCGCGAAGATTGTTTTGGCCGAGTAGTCATTGTCGATATTCAGATTCAGCGGAAAGCGGTTGGCGAAGAGCAGGAGCTCCTTGAAGCTGTCACTGTCAAAATCACAGGTGCCTGCCGCCCAGTCGATATAATTTCCCAGACTGCCAAAGCAGATCATGCCGAAGACAGCGAGCTTCGTCTCGCCAGGGAATAGGATGCTCTCCTCATCCAGCTTGTCATAGGCGTCCACCAGTTGCCAGATATCCATCCTCGACAGACCCGCGAGCTCCTCATTCACGGTGGCGTAGGTGTCAATCGTATAGCTGGGCACCAGAGCATACAGGCTGTCCCCCACCGCAAAGGCTTTCAGAATATTCACCGTATAATCCTGCTCGTCAAAGGTCTCATCCGCCTGCATGAGTGGATACAGATCAGCCATCATTCCACAGGAGGCGTCAAGCGGTGAATACAAACTTCCAAAATCGATCAAATCAGGGCCTTTTCCGGCGCTGACCTCGATCTTGATCTGATTGATGGCCTCATATGGGTCAGGGTACCTCTCCTGATAGTTTACCGTCTCGATGGTGATATCGGGATGCTTCTCATTGTACTGATTCACCCACTGCACCAGGCTGGACGATTCGCCCCTGAAGGTCGCCAGCGTCAATGTCTTACTCTCCGCCTCCGCAGGCTCCTTCCCGCCGCATCCGGCAAGCGCCAGACACAGTGTCATCATAATCCATAAACCCTGTTTTTTCATTCTTCCCCTCTCTGCATACCGCTGGCTTTGCCTGCGGTATTGCACCAATCAGTATTTGGAAGTCGTACTTCCAAACTTACACCCTCCTGTATATCCTCACCTGCCGGCAGGAATATACTTGAGAAGACGCTGCTCATAACCGTCCTCCCCCGTATCAGCGCCCTCCATAAAGCCTCCGATCAAAAGCCGTCCGTCGGCCAGGAAGGTAAGGGGATACACCGTCATCCCTTTGTCAAAGCCCATATCCGACAGGGGCACGCGGTTTTCCATGATTCCCTGTTCCTGATCATAAGCCCACACTCCGCTGTATGGGCTGTACAACAACAGATTGGTATCTGTTCCGCGGGACATCGCGGTGAAATTCTCTGAGTCGGGAAAACAAAGCTCGGCGCTGCCCTCTGTCAAGGCGCCACTTTCCACATCCAGCGCCCCTATTTTCAGCTTTTCATCCCCGTCCGAGTATACGAGATAGATCTGGCCGTCCTTTCCGGTTGCCGCCTGATAGATCCATCCGATTCCAAGCGACTTGGGCGTAACCCTGTGCCTGAGCGTCCCCTCGCTGTCCACGATAATCCCGTCCCGATTGATCGGCCACATGAGATAATAGTTGCCATCCTGATCGAGCTGAAACACCACCGGCTGCCTCTTTGTCTCAAAATAGTCGGAGATATCCATCACCTGCTCTGTCTGATAGTCCTCGCCCAGACGCCAGATCATCCACTTGTCGTAATCAGAATTGGTCAAAAGAAGATGGATTCCTCCACTTGTGTCCATGGTGATATTGCAGACATACAGCCCTTCCGGATTGTCCAGATTGGCCGGACTATGGTAATCCGCGCCCAACGGCATGATATATAAATCCGTCTGGCCATAGGCGAGATAGATATTCTCCCCGTCGGAGCCGCAGCGCTGGGTAGCGTTAAACACGTCAATACCATCGCGAATCTCATATGCGACGTCCGCTGCCTGGGTATTGACCGGAATCTCCAGTACTGCTGGAAGCTCTACAGACGGCTCATTTTGAAGATCGTCCGTCCGGTCCTCTGCCTCCGATGTATCCCCCTCCGCCGTGTGCTCACCCGTCTCCGATAGGTCCTCCTGAATCGCACTGTTTTCGGAATAATCCGTATTATCCATCGAAATATCGTCATTTCTTCCACAGCCAGATAATACGAGTATGCTAACCATCACCAAAATGAATCCTTTTCTGTACATCCTTATTCCTCCACATATCATAAGCCCGCTTACAATTACCGCACAATCTCACACAAGTAAACGCCGCTGGTAAGTATTGAATCCTTTCTAGGCATATTATATCTTCTCATGGAGGGACATACAAGACAGACGCATCATCTTCATAAAAAATTAAATAACTCTATATCCCGGATGACGCTTTGCCTTTCTTTCATTTATCAAAAAAATAATTATTTTTCGTGCAATATATTGTAATTTTCGTGCAAATAGCATATACTGTAGCTATCAACAGGAGAGGAGATGATAATATGGCTGGCTCTACTACAAACATCAGTATTCGTATGGATTCAGATCTGAAGGCACAGGCTGACAGACTGTTCGGCGAACTCGGCATGAACCTGACAACTGCGTTCAACATTTTTATCCGCCAGTCACTCCGCGAGGGACGGATACCGTTCGACATTTCCCTTAACCAACCTAACCGTGAAACTGTTGCCGCTATGCTGGAGGCAGAAAGGATTGCGAAAGACCCTATGATAAAAGGGTATACTGACTTAAATGAACTGTTCGCAGACCTAAAAGCATGAAAGATACAAAATATACCGTCAAGTCCACTACACAATTCAAAAAAGATTACAAGCTGGCAATAAAACGTGGTTTAGACATCAAACTGTTAGATAATATAATTACCCAGCTTGCCATGGGGATTCCTCTCCCTGAAAAAAACAGGGATCACGCCCTGTCTGGGAACTGGAATGGCCATCGTGAGTGCCACATTCTACCAAATTGGCTGTTAATCTACCACATTAACGATGATGTTCTGGTATTGACCTTATCCCGTTCTGGAACACACAGCGATCTGTTAGATTAATGATACTCCCCACTTCCACAGAATATAAAAGCAAAGCAGCGCCGCCAAAAAGCAGAGATTGGCCAGCGTGAAAGTACGTATGTACTCTCCCCTGCGGCCAGGCTCCTGCCTGGCCACATATTTGTAGGAGATCAGGCTGGCCATAGAAGCGATGAGGGTTCCCAGACCACCCAGATTCACGCCGACGATCAATGGCCCATAATTGTCTGTAAAGCCGGAGAGCAGCAGCGCCGCCGGCACATTGCTGATGGCTTGGCTGGCGGCAACGGCCGTGTATACCTCCCTGCCGGAGACCACCTGCTGCAGAAAGTCCCGAAAGGCCGGTATCCGTCCCATATTCCCGATGAAGACAAAGAAGCCCACGAAAGTCAGCAGCAACGAATAATCCACTTTGGCCAGGAGCTTCCGATCTACAAGCAATATGACAATCAGGACGATTCCCAGGGCCGCCTGCCAGGGCAGCACATGGGCAACCGCCAACAGGCTGAGCACGAACAGCGCCAGATATGCCGCCAGAGAGAGCTTTTCCCGCCCTGTGCGCAGAAACCCTGCTTCCACTTCCTCCGAACCACCTCCGGACATACCTGCTCCCACTTCCTCCAAGCCACTGGCTATATACGTTTCCGGCAGGTTCCTGCCGCCCTGCACTAAGGCCCAACCCATCAGGAGCGCCAGCGAAAAGAGCGCATAGGGCAACATCAGCGTCACAAAGGCGCCGATGGACATTCCCGCCCTGCCATAGAGATAGAGATTCTGCGGGTTACCCACCGGCGTCAGCATACTGCCCAGATTGGCGGCGACGGTCTGCATCACGACCACAGGCAGGACGAGACGACGCCTCCTCTCCTCCCCCATCAGTTCAAGCACCGTGAACGTGAAAGGCACAAAGGTGATCAGCGCCACATCATTGGTGATCAGCATACTGAAGAAAAAGCACAGCAGCATCAGGATCAGCACCAGGCTGCGCGGGCTCCTGACTTTTCCCAGAAGGCCCATGGCAATCCGCCGGAACAGCCCCAGCTTCTGCAGCCCCGCCATGACGCACATCAGGCAAAACAGGATCGCCAGAGTCCGATAATCTATGTATCCCCCATACTCCCGATCCGGCGGTATAAAAAAAGCCGACACAGCGGCCAGCGCCATAGCGATACACAGCACCGCCTCCTTCTTCACAAAACCGGCAATCCGGCTTCCGATCCCCTTTTTTGTAGATTCCTTTTTTATAGATTTCTCTTTTGCAGATTGCATGAACCCTATTCCTTCCCAATTTGCGATAACATTCAACCCCGTCCCGCCGCTCCAGCCAATTCATTGCCCTTGCCAGCGGCAGGCGGATATCGTATAATAGTATTTACAACAGAGCGGCTGACTCCAATACCATGCGTCATGCCCAGAAAGGAAATGACACAAATGAAGGACAAAAAATACCGACAGTTTTATCTGAACTCATTGGCCACCGTCCTGGCGGCGTCCTTTTACCCCATCTATATGGGCATTAAAGTGGCGATAGAGGTGTCTCGCCATGGCATTGTTCCGATGGAGAACTATCCGAAGTATATCATCCCGTACACGCCGATCTCCATCGCGGTAATTCTGGGCGTGCTGCTGATTCCCGCTTTGCAGAGGCTGTCAGAGCGACTGAGCTTCCTGTGGGGCGCAGTTCTGTCAACGGCCGTTTTCTTCGTCGCCGAGAGACTGATGGAGACCAATATCCTCATTCAATCCGATAGACCGGTTCCCCTGGAAAGCTGGCAGATGAGCCTGTGCATTGGCCCTCCTTTACAATATAGAACAAGGGTATGGGAGGCAGTGGATGTTCTGCTCGGAGGATATGACCCTGCTTTCAAGCTTCATTTTTACATGATTTCCGTTATCATGATCATCACTTTGCTCAATTTCTTTTACGGCTATGCCAGAATGATCCGCTCGAAGGACGAAACGAGGAAAAAGGCTCTGATCATACAGGCCGTGACAAGCGTCTCCTTTATCGGGATGTGCATCTGGGCTTGCTTCACATCCTTTTACCGCACCGGAGAACTCACGGTGTCTGTCCTGTCCGCAATACTGATGGCGGTATTTTTCGCGCTGATGGGCATTACCGCCGGCGTTTTCGTCAGCTCGTTCACCCTTGGGAAAAATGCTATGCTGTCCGTCCTGTTGCCGGCAATCGTCTCCGCCGCCGTGACGCTGGCCATGTATATCGGAGAAATGATATTGCTGAATGATAATCTGTACCGCTTTGGCACAGGAATACTGTTCGAGGGCATGGGAAAGCTCATACTTGCCCCTGTCGATGTGCTGATCATCCTTCTGTCAGGGAGTATCACCGCTCTGATCTGCAGGCTGATCACCCCATCTGCCGCCCCTTGACGCCCTTATCCACATTATAGGACATAAATGTGGGCTGCAGCAGGTCCGCAAAAATCTCTATCGTGAGAAACAACACTGCAATCAGAAACTAATGAGATACAAATTGTTGTAAAACGCTCATTAACACTTCTATGTCAAGAGGCTTGGAAATATGTGCGTTCATACCGCTTTTGAGCGCTGCTTCCTTATCCTCATCCATGGCATTTGCTGTCATGGCAATGATTGGCAGATTTTTTACGTCTTTTCGCGGCAGTGCCCTGATTGCCTTTGTAGCTTCGTAACCGTTCATAATCGGCATCTGTACATCCATCAACACTGCATCATAATAGCCTTCCTCAGAATTTTCTACCATGGAAACCGCATCCGTTCCATCCGGTGCTGATTCAATGATAAAACCGGCTTCTCCCAGAATCACTTCTGCAATTTCCCGATTCAATTCCACATCCTCCACCAAAAGGAGTCTCTTTCCGCTGTAATCAGCCTGCGTCCAGACAGCTTTGTTTGCAGCGGCGGCCTCCCCGATGTTATTCGTTGTCAGAAGCGCTGCTTTTAAGTCTGACATAAAAAGAGGTTTTGCGCAGAAAGCAGTTACGCCTGCTTCTTTTGCTTCTTCTTCTATATCCGTCCAATCATAAGCAGTCAGAATGATGATAGGAGCATCTTTGCCCACAACATTGCGGATTCTTCTTGCGGTTTCAATTCCACTTGTCTCTGGCATCTGCCAGTCAATAATATAAGTATGGTATGGATCGCCCTCCTCGTGAGCTGCTTTTGCACGATATACCGCTTCCCTGCCGGATGTGGTCCATTCTGAACGCAATCCAATACTTTTTAGCATTTTACTTACGCTGTCACAGACATTGAAGTCATCATCGACCACCAAAGACCGAAGCCCTTCTAACTCTTTAATTTTTTCAGCGTTTTTCTCAACATCCTGCAGCTGCAGGGAAAGACAGACTGTAAAAGTACTGCCCTTTCCGACCTCACTTTCTACTGTAATCTCTCCCCCCATCATGTCAACAATATTCTTCGTAATCGCCATACCGAGCCCTGCTCCCTGTATACCGCTTCTTGTGGCAGTCGATTCCCGTTCAAACGGCTCAAATATATGCTCTACAAAGTCTTTTGACATGCCGATTCCATTATCTTTGATAACAAAAACATATTCTCCCCATCCATGCTTGAAAGTGGTGTGCTGCATAATACGGAAACTTACTGTTCCGCCGGCCGGGGTGTATTTAACGGCATTTCCCATCAGATTAATAAATATCTGGTTCAATTTGAGCGGGTCTGCTATGACATCTTCGTTCGCAACATCAAAAGTGTCAATGAACATCTCCAACTGCTTTGCTTTCACCTGTGGCTGGATGATATTGACCAGATTATGCATCAACTCCGAAATATTGCATTCCTGATTATGTATCTGCAGTTTTCCGCTTTCAATACGGCTCATATCCAGAATATCGTTAATCAACCCCAACAGATGATTGCTGGAAGACAGGATTTTCTGCAGGCAATCCCGCACCTGATCTGTACGTTCCATATGGCTTGCTGCAATCGTGGCAAAACCGATAATAGCATTCATAGGTGTACGAATATCATGGCTCATATTGGATAAGAAAGTAGTCTTTGCCTGATTAGCATGCTGTGCCTGCATCAGAGCATCTTGAAGAGCCTGCGTCTGTTCCCGCTGTTTTTTCACCTGTTCTGTGATATCCTTGGACACTACCATGGCAATCAAGTCACCGGTTTCCTCGTCACGGGTCATAATAAAGGACTGGCGGACACATATGGCATCTTCATGGCTCAATCCTCCCCAGTAGTCCACATCCACTTCCATATTCCCCTGCTCATACTGAGATTGCAGATAACCGATATTTACGGATAAGTCATAATCTTCCTTCGATTCCGGCAACACAAATTGTTTCCAGCTTTCAAAGCAGGCAGAAGCTTTACAGGGAACCGACAGGCCTGCCTGCTCTAACAGTGATATTTTTTTCCCATTAGCTGTGCGGGTAATGTCCTGTTCAATGAGATCCTTCGTCAGATTACATTCAAATGTGCTGAATGAATTTGACATAATAGCAATCCTATACTGCCGATCCTTTCTGTTTAATATCGCCCGCTCGCGCTGCCCGCGCAGTTCCTTCTCCTTCAGCTCTGTAACATTTTGCCGGGTATATAAAACTCTTACCGGTATTCCCTCTTTTCTTTCCAGACATGCCACTAAAAGATGCTCCCAATCCTCTTTCCCCTCGCGGGAGACATGACATTCATGTACTGCAAAATCCTTATCTGCAAGCATCTGCTTGAGCATATCAATCTGAGCAAACTGAGTAAACGCTTCCTTTTCCTCATCACCGATAATATCCGCTGCGTGAAATTGAATAAGTTCGCTGTATACCCCCTCCATCGGGATATGAGTATTCAAAGGTTTTATCCCCGCCATATAGGAATAACTGTCCTTTTCAAGGTCAACAATGAGATAACGGGAAGAAAACCAAATATTTATACCGCAAAGTACGTCTCCAAACATTTTATTTTTCGTTTCCAGCTCTTTCCGGTTCTTCTTTGCACGAATCAGCAGAACGAAGATGTAAAGTACAAAAAGGATAATAAGACAGGTTTCCAAAAGCACACCTGCCTTATTTGCTCTTCTTATCATAGCCTGTGTGACATTCTTGGGGAAGGTCTGCACAAGAACATAATCATATCCGGACAGATGTGCAATACAGAGATTATCTGTCTGATATCCTTCGCTGCACAAAAACGAAGCCTCACCACCGTTTGCAAAGACGGTTTGTGCCTTCTTTGCGGTTTCGGCATCAATGACGCCCGATTGGGACAATTCTTCTATCAGATTTCCGCTATGGAAAGAGCCGTCAGAACTGGCAAGTACTCTGCCATCCTGTGTACATAAAAACACATCGGCAGTTTCACCAAAATAACTGGTACCTAACATCTCACGCAAATAATCTTCAGCGAAGTACAGTCCCAGAAACATCCCTGTAATCTCTTTGCCCTGGTACACAGGCGCATAAAACACCATCATGGGTTTTCCGGTAAGCCTTGAATATTCCACTGTCTCCAGACCGCTTTCACCTTTCATCCCGCGAAGAAAATAATTCCTGTCCGAGCTGTCATTGGTCTCACCATTCGAAGCAAGGTTAATTCCGTCTGCGTTCGTAAAACGTACAGCATCAAATGTTGTATTGTCCTCCACTTCCCCCAGCAATTGGGCGGAAATCTGGGAATTATTGCCGTTACTGACCAAGTTGGCGGTATTCTGAATACGCAGAAGCGCATTGTTAAATTCACTTTCTATACGGTCCGCTGTCTGACGGGCGCTGTCTTCCGCATACCCTTGGTTCTGTTCCTGAATACGTATCTTATTTTGTGTAGTGTAGATAAAAAACAAAACCAGTACCACAGCCAAAAAGAGTATGGCATAAATAACCGGATACTTTATATTCTTCTGTTGTTCCATAATCATTCTGCCCATTAAGGTTTGTGTCGTCATACAAGTCTTAATGCAGCAGCGCCCTCCTTTTTCAAAAGTTTACGCAAATACGACACTAAAAATATGTAAAAAGCATTGACATTCATACCAATATGTGCGACTGCATTCACTATAAAATGTAGCGTATAGCGACTCAATTGTCAAGATGAAACCTAAGATTTTACAAAGAGTTTTTAATGACCAAGATTTATCCTTTTGCCTTGCCCGCTGTTCGCCGCAAATGAGCCATCCGCATATGTTGTATTTTAGCAAACTCCCACCTCACGCCCCATCTGCGTCAGGTACATCCGCGCATACTCCCCCTTCTGAGCCATAAGCTGCTCATGGGTGCCCTGCTCGGCGATACGGCCGTCCCGAATCAGCAGGATCAGGTCGGAATTGCGGATCGTGGACAGCCGGTGCGCGATGATAAAGGAAGTGCGCCCCTGCGTGATCGTCAGCATGGCCTGGCGGATATGCTGCTCAGTCACCGTGTCCACCGAGCTGGTGGCCTCATCCAATATCATGATCGGCGCGCGGTCCAGCACCGCCCTGGCGATCGTCAATAGCTGGCGCTCACCCTGGCTGAGCTCCGCGCCGCCCTGATGCAATACCGTCTCATATCCCTGGGGGAGTCTGCGGATAAAGCCGTCCGCTCCGGCCACCTTAGCAGCCTCCTCCACCTCCTCAAATGTCGCGCCCTCATGCCCGTAGCTGATATTTTCCCGAACGGAGGCGCCAAAGAGCGCCGTGTCCTGCAGCACCACGCCAAAGGCCTGGCGCAGCTCTCCCAGCCGATAGTCTCTCAGATCGCAGCCGTCCAGCAGGATAGCTCCCTCCCGCACATCATAGAATCGCGTCAACAGATTGATCAGCGTCGTCTTGCCGGAGCCAGTGGGCCCCACTACCGCAACCCTGGTTCCAGCCGGAATCTCCAGGCTGACATGCCGAAGCACCGGTTTATCCGGCCTGTAGCCAAAAGTCACATCCCGAAAGCTGACAGCGCCCAGAACGCCCGCCGCGCTTTTGGCCCCGACGACGTCACTCGGCTCGCAGGCTTCGTCCAAGATCTGTATGATACGTTCCGCTCCTGCCACCGCCGTCTGAAAATTGTTATAGATGTTGGCGATCTCCACGAAGGGACGTGAAAACTGCCGCGAATACAGCAGGAAGCTGGTGATCTCACCGACGCTCAGGCGGCCCGTGAGCGCCATCGCTCCGCTGGCCATCGCAATTAGCACATAAG
This sequence comes from bacterium, assembly GCA_023663725.1. GTDB lineage: Bacteria > Bacillota > Clostridia > Lachnospirales > Lachnospiraceae > Acetatifactor. Next base: position 48,955 of record JAMPGX010000011.1, read on the forward strand.
TCAGATTGTTGATCACATTCATCATCGGCATCAGATAACCGGAGGCGATCTGCGCCTTGGTAGCCACGCGGCAGAAGGCGTCGTTGTTGTCCGCAAACCGTGCTACCATCTCCCGCTCCTGTCCGAAGGCCTTGACCATACTGATGCCGGTGATGCTCTCCTCCACCTGTCCGTTGAGCTTCCCCAATATCTCCTGCTGCTGTCGGAACAACACCTTCGTCCTCTTTGTCACCGCGCGGGTGAGCAGAAAGATCAGCAGCACCGCGAAGAGCGCAATGCCGGTCAGCAGCGGACTCATACGGATCATCATACAGAAGATGCCGGTGATGGTAAAGCCGTACATCATCAGCTGCGTCAGAGAGTCCGAGATCGTGACGCTGATATTGTCCACATCATTGGTCAGACGGCTCATCAGCTCACCGTGCTGTCTGGTGTCAAAAAAGGACAGGGGCAGCTTCTCCATATGCGCGAACAGGCTGGTGCGAATATGCAGGATCATCCGCTGCCCGATCCCCGCCATCAGAAATTGCTGCAGGAAACGGACCAGCCAGTCTCCCAGGTACAGGGCCGCCAATACCATCAGCAGTTGCCCGCCAGGATTGCCGCTGTCGATACGATTGATCAGACGACCGATCAGACGGGGGGACAGGATCGCGGAGCCGGAGGCCAGGGCGGACAGCAGCAATATCCATCCCAGGCCCTGCCTGTGGCCGCGGGTCAGCTTCCACAGCCGGAGCAGAGTGCCTTTCATATCCTTGGGCTTCACAGCGGGAACCCCTCTCGCCCGCCCCAGCTGGGAGGGAGGCGTCGCCATATTCTTATCCACAGAACACACCTCCCTCCACAGTACCGCCGTCGTTCACAGGCTCCTGTTCCTGCTGCCGCAGCTCCGCGAATTCCTCTCCGTTCGTCTCCTCCGCTCCGATCTGGGAGCGGTAGATAGCTCTATAGGGCTCGCAGACGGCAAGCAGCTCCTCATGCGTGCCGAAGCCGCAGACTCTCCCATCCTGCATACAGAGGATATGATCCGCCTTCATCACCGTGGCGACCCGCTGACTCACCAGCAGCACAGTCATGCCAGCCGATTCCCGACGAATGCCCGCGAGCACCCTGGCCTCAGTGGTGGCGTCCAGCGCGCTGGTGCAGTCGTCCAGAATCAAGATGCGGGGCTTTTTTAACAGAGCCCGGGCGATGGAGAGACGCTGCTTCTGTCCCCCTGAGAGATTCACGCCGCCCTGCCCCAGCATCGTACCATAGCCCTCCGGAAGTCGGGCAAGAAACTCATCCGCGCAGGCTGCCTCCGCCGCCCGCCTAAGCTCCTCGGGCGTGGCCTGCTTATCTCCCCAGCGCAGATTGTCCTCGATGGTCCCCGTGAAGAGCAGAGCCTTCTGAGGCGCCACGGCTATCCTCTGCCGCAGCGATACCGTGGGCATCTCCGTCACATCCTGCCCCCCCACCAGCACACAGCCCACAGTGGCGTCATAGAAACGGGGCACCAGATTCACCAGCGTGGATTTGCCGGAACCGGTGGGACCGATGATCCCGACAGTCTCCCCCTCCCGCACTGTGAAATTGGCCTCCTGCACCGCAGGGCGGGATGTGCCCGCATAGACGAAGGAAACCTGCTCAAACGCAATATCGCCCGCCGCGCTCTGTCCAACATCCTGCCCGCTTTCGTCCACTGCGCTCCGCCCGATATCCTGCCCGCCTTCGTCCGCCGCGTCCGCGACCTGGCGCTGGGCGGGCTGCTCATCCAGTATCTCCTGCACTCTGGCGGAGGAAGTCACTGCCCGCACCGCCGAATTCAGGATATTGGAAACCATGCCCAACGCAAACAGTACCTGCGTCATATAATTAACACAGGCCATCAGCCTTCCGATCTCCCCCGTCAGTTCGCGTCCGGAGATCCACAGCATCAGCACGATCCCCATATTGACAGTGAGGTTGATCATCGGTCCGAATACAGCGATCACCCGCATGGAGGAGACGCCGGCCTGCGCCAGCTCCTCGGAGGCCCCCTGAAACTTCTCCCGCTCCTGCTCCTCGGCCCGAAACGCCTTGACCACCCGAATATTGCCGAGAAATTCCCTGCTGATCCGATTCAGCACATCCAGCTTCCTCTGCATTCGGTCAAAGCGGGGATAGCCCAGCCGCATATTGCCGTAGATCAGCAGTCCCGCACAGACCAGAATCACCAGCATCAGCGGTAACAGCCGAGGCATCTGCAGGATGATCAGCGCCACCGCCCCGATACAGGTGACCGGCGCCTTGAGCATGATCCGCATACATCCATTGATGAAATTCTGCATCTGTGTCACGTCGTTGGTGATGCGGGTGACAATGGAGGCAGGCTGTAGCCGATCAATGTTCTCGTAGGACAGGGTCTGCACTTTCTCATAGATCGCCAGCCGCAGCTCCTTGCCGATCAGCTGTGAAGTCCTGCTGGCGTATGTGTTGCGCACCACTGCTCCCACAGCCCCCAGCGCGGTGATGCCCAGCATGATCAGTCCATAGCGCAGGATCAGCTCCATCTGCTGCCCCTTAACGCCCTTATCCACGATATAGGACATAAACGTGGGCTGCAGCAGGTCCGCAAAAGTCTCTATCGAGAGAAACAGCACCGCAATCAGAAACATTCCCCTGTGCCTGTTGACGTAATGCAGCATTAATTTCATGGTTATCCCCCATATATTTCTTTCTTACTAATACTATTTTCAGGCAATTACAAAACTCAGTTACTATGCTAGTGTCATTGTGCACATTGTATAATCCAACGTAGGCACGCTCTCGCTTCGTTCTCACTGTAGCGGTACATAAGATGCTAAAGAACAGCATCTAAGTACCGACAGTTCGAAAGAGCCTACTTATGGAATATACAATATACACAATTCGGTACTGGCAAAAGACGATTTCGCAACCAACTATAATATCATTAGGCGAATACAAAACCTGGTTACTTTGCTAGTGTCATTGTACACATGGCATATTCGGTACTGGCAATAAAGAGAGCGCTATTGTCTAAAATTATTTAGATGCCAAAAGGTATTTTGTCCCCTGTGATACCATGTGTAAAAGGAGATGACCCATAAGGTATCTCCTTTTCATAGGTTTATAATGTATTCTATTATCAAACCTTATATTCCATACTTTCCTCTGCCTGTACACCGCATTGCTGCCCATCACAGCCACTTTTTCAGGATCGCCTCCAGCTTCTCCATATCGAGCGGCTTGGCAATATGCTCGTTCATGCCCACATCCTTGGCCATCACCACGTCCTCCGCAAACGCATTGGCTGTCATGGCTATGATCGGCAGCTTATCCGTATATGCTCTCCCCAGAGCCCGAATCCCCTTAGCCGACTCATATCCATTCATAATCGGCATCTGGATATCCATGAACACCAGATCGTAATAGCCGTCCTCCGAGGCCGACACCATATCCAGCGCAATCTTGCCATTCTCGGCAGTCTCGATCTGGAGTCCCGTCATGCCCAGAATCTCCTGCGCGATCTCGCGGTTGAGCTCGTTGTCCTCCACCAGGAGCACCCGCTTGCTGGAAAAATCCATCTGTGCGATATCCGCGAGCACATCCTCCGTGTCCTCCTGAGTGTCGCCGTTTATCAATTCCCTGAATACCGAGATCAGTCTGGATTTGAACAGAGGCTTGGCAATAAAGGTATTTACTCCGGCCGCTCTCGCCTCCGCCTCGATCTCCGTCCAATCATAGGAGGAAAATACGATGACAGGAAGCTCGTCTCCCACGGTCCTGCGGATAGCGCTGGTAGTCTCCACGCCGTCCATGCCGGGCATTCTCCAGTCCACGATCACAGCGAAGAATCCTTCTCCGGCTTCATGCCGCTCCTTCACCCTGGCCACCGCCTCCCTGCCGGAGGTGACCCATTCGCTTTCCATACCAATATCCCGCAGGATATCCGTCGTGCTCTTACAGACATCTTCATCATCATCCACCACCAGAACTGACAGCTTCTCCAAGTCCTCCGTGGAATCCATATCCTCGTCCTGAAGCTTTAAATAGATCGTGACGGTGAATTTCGTACCCTCTCCCTGCTTGCTCTCCACGGTGATATCACCGTTCATCATATTGACAATGTTCTTGGTGATGGCCATACCCAGGCCGGTTCCCTGAACCTTCGCGGTCTGCTCGTCATCCGCGCGCTCGAAGGGATGGAACACCTTCTTCAGAAACTCCTCCGACATACCGATGCCATTGTCCTCAAAGACAAATTCATAGCAGCCAACTTTCTTCTTGTTGGTGGGCTTCTCAAAGATCGTGATGTCTATCTTACCGCCATCCGGCGTATATTTCACCGAATTGCTCACGATATTGACGAAGACCTGCTGGATGCGGAGGCTATCGCCAAATACATTCTCATGCGCGATGTTGTTGATCTTCACATTCAGCTCATGATTGTGCTCCTTTGCCAGAGGCTTCACCATGGTGAGCAGATTTTCAATCAGCTGCGACAAATTGAAATCCTCCTCCGTCAGAGTCACCTTACCGCTCTCAATGCGGCTCATATCCAGGACTTCATTGATCAAAGACAGCAGATGACGGCTGGCAACCGTGATCTTGGAGAGGCAATCCACCACCCTGTCGTGATCGTCGATATGGGCTCCCGCAATTGCAGTCATACCAATAATGGCATTCATCGGCGTGCGGATATCATGGCTCATCTTGGAGAGGAAATCGGACTTTGCGTAATTCGCCGCTTCCGCTCGCTCCGCGGCAAGGGCAAACAGCTCCTTCTGCTTCTCCTCATTCTTGATCATCTCGTCAATGCTGCGTATCGTCAGCGTAATCGCCCTGGGCTTGCCATTATCCATCTCTGAGGCCACCAGCGTGATCTGACACCACTCGTCCTCGCCGTTTGAATTTTTCTGGCAGTATTTCAGACTGATGTGTTCTTTTTCACTCAGCGCCCTGACAATATGCTCCGGTTCAAGAAAGGCCCTGACTTCCTCCGCGGAACCCTCTGCGATGCTGCCTCCTCCGAAGCGTTCCCGCATCGCCGCTTCATAGCTCTGGGGCTCATCATCCTCCCTGATCGGATAGATCATGCGACAGCTCAAATCCTGCATATCCAGATAATATACAGCCTGATAAGCCAGAGCAGTGCTGGCCATCGCGCTCTGTGAAATGCGCTTGCTCCTGGCGATGGATTCCCTCTCCGCTATCAACTCCTGAGCCTGCATTTCTTTCTTGTAATCCCGAATCCCTATGACCACCACCGCCGCAAGCCCCAGCAGAATCATCAGCATACTGATCTTGTTGAAGGTATCCACCCCCGCCAACAGCTCCGCCTCAGGAATCGTGAGAATGGCAACCCAGCCGTTGTCCAGAGTGTGATAATATACGTTCCGCTCATGGTTATCCATGGCAATGATCCGCTCCAGAGCGCCATCCCCTGCCTCCAGGTCTATCCTGGCGTACAGAGAGTTAATAAATACCTGAAATTCTTCATATGTATGCTGAAGCGGAGTCTTGTAGAAGAACAATGTCCCCTTTTCATCACACAGATAATAGCTGGCCAGATTGGGCAGATTCATCTCCACATTATTCGCCTCAAAGCCAGAAAACTGGATGTCCATCGCCATAAAACTCTCACTGTCGGGAATCCTCCGGAAGAGCGTTATCACTGGCATACCGCTGTTCTCGTCCATATAGGCGGGAGAGACATAGACGTCTTCCTGGGACTCCATCATACCCGCAAAATACTCCTGCTGCCTGGTCACATAACTCTCCTCATCCTCCGCGAAAAGCCCCTAGGATATTGTCTCCGTGCCATCGAGAACCTTGCCGTAGACAGAAATATTCTCCTCCCCGAACATCTCCATCAGACCGCTCATAAAGATATGGATTCCCTCCTTCAGTTCCTCTAAAGTGGCCTCCTTCTCCTCAAACGACTCCACATAATCCGCGCACAGAGTCAGAAAAGACTCAAAGGTAGAGAGATTGGATATCTCAGTTGCCGAATAGTTGGTGACCAGATTACTGCCCAATTTCTCGGAATTACTCATAATAGTAGACCGCATGGAATATATGCATACAATGATAATACCTGTGAAAACCGCAAGCGTCACAATGTTTGTAGCCAATTTTCTGATTATTTTTCTATTATTGAGCTGCTTCATTACCGCTCACTCCTTTATCTCAAACTATATGCGCCCTAATTATAACATCTATCATTGGGATCGTCAAATCCAATGTTGCCCGCCAGTGACAAACCGATTCACGCTCCGGCCTGTCTCTGCATAAGATATGACAAAAGGATATTACGCGGAGCCTTTATGAACCATCTATTACATATCAAACTGAGAAACATCTTGGGTATCGTCTGCCTGGTGATCTGCATCCTGCCCACCACGCGCAATGTGGGAAAATCGCAGGCTGCGGAGGGAGGCCCTGCGGCTTATCCCTTCACCTCGGACTGGACCGCTCTGCCCCTGTCGGAGATCGCGCTGATCAACAGCTATCTGACTCATATTCAGGAAGCCGCCAGCGCCTATTATACGGAGCAGGGAGAGCCGATCCCCACGGTCTCCTGGTACTACGTCTCTCTGAAGGATATGGCAGCGGACACTTCAGCCGCTAATCCCATCGTACATATCACATTCGCGCTCATGCCCTATGTGGGCGCCCACGATCCGGTGGGCGTGGATGAGGTGACCTTTGCCACCTCCCACACCGGACAGATCAGCCTGCTGGAATACCGGCGGGCTGAGGATATTCTCAGTGGGCATAGCGTCCGGTGAACTCCATCATACCAGTCCTCTCTGGCAGACTCTTCCGCCTGCTCAATTTCTCTTTCTCCTGCGGGCGCCTGTCTGCCCCATCACCGCCCTGGCTGCTCCCTGCTCGCCGAAATAGGTCTTCTCCTTTCTGCCGCCGGTGAATTCCCGCACCGCCGCCGCAAAAGCTTCGCCGTAGCGCTCGTATTTCCTCTCGCCCACGCCCGATACCTGCAGCATCTGGGCCCTGTCAAATGGCAGACAGATACACATCTCGATCAGGGTCTTGTCACTGAAGACCACATAAGGCGGTACGTTGTCCTCTTTGGCCAGTTCCATGCGCAGCTTCTTCAACACCTCGAAAAGCTCCAGGCCCCTGTGATTGAGGATATCGGATTTGCGGGCTTTTCTGGTCTTCGCCGCGGCGCTCTCGCTCTCCCTGGCCCAGCGCAGGATCAGGGAGTCGCTCCCGTCCAGCAGCCCCTGCGCCCTGTTGCACACCTTGAGGATGGCGTACTTGTCCGGCGTGGCCTCCAGGTATTCCCTCTGCTCCAGCTCCCGAATGATCTGCTTGATCCGGTCCTCGGAAAGATTCTGAAGGGCTCCGTAGGCGGAACAGCGGTCCGCGCCCAGCTCCAGCAGCTTGGAGCGCTTGTCCCCGTGCAGCGTTCCGGCAATCACATTGACGCCGTAGCGCTGCCGCAACTCCATGATGCAGGCGATGATCCGCCGGGCCTCCTGGGTGCAGTCCTGCTCCTCATAATCTCCCTTGCACACAGAGCAGTTCTCACAGCGCTGCATACCGTACTCGCCGAAATATTCCAGGATATATTTTCGCAGACAGCCCGCAGAGTAGGCATAGTTTACCATACTCCGCAGCCGCTGAGCGTCCCGCTCCCTGACCAGCTCATTTTCCTCCGGCTCAAGCTCCTCGCTTACAGGCTTATTGTCCAACAGATATTGATTCACCGCCACATCCTGTCCGGAAAAGAGCATGATACAATCCGACTCCGCGCCGTCCCGTCCGGCGCGGCCCGCCTCCTGATAATAATTCTCCATGCTCTGAGGCATATTGAAATGCAGCACATAGCGCACATTGGACTTGTCGATTCCCATGCCGAAGGCATTGGTGGCCACGATCACCGGCTTTCTGTCGTAGATAAAGTCCTCCTGATTCTGGCTGCGCTCCTGGGGAGACAATCCCGCATGATATCTGGCCGCGGCGATGCCCCGTGAGACCAGCGCCTCATGTACCTTTTCCACGTTCTTGCGGGTCGTGCAGTAGACGATGCCGCTGTCCCCAGGCCGGCTCTCGATATACTGTATCACGTAATTCAGTTTGTTCCTGGGAGTTTCCACGCCAAAATAGAGGTTCTGGCGGTCAAAGCCGCTGATCAATAGCTGCGGGTCGCGCAGTCCCAGCACGGCGATGATATCGTCCTTGACCTGCCCTGTGGCCGTGGCCGTGAACGCGGCAATCACCGGCCGGACGCTCAATTTCCTGATAAAAGAGACGATCTTGAGATAGCTGGGCCGGAAATCCTGTCCCCACTGGGAGATACAGTGCGCCTCGTCCACAGCCACCATGCTGATTTGCGCTCGCTGGGCAAAACAGGTGAAATCCCATGTCTCCAGGCGCTCCGGAGCCACATAGATGATCTTGTATCTGCCTGCGCCGGCGTATTCCATGGCCCTGCGTATCTGGCCCTCCGTCAGCGAGCTGTTGATATAGGCGGCGTGTACCCCCGCCTGGTTCAAGGCCTGCACCTGATCCTTCATCAGTGAGATCAGCGGCGAGATCACCACTGTGATCCCTGGCAGCATCAGCGCCGGCACCTGATAGCATATGGATTTCCCAGCTCCGGTGGGCATGATGCCCAGCACGTCCCGGCCGGCCAGGATGCTGTCGATCAGCAGCTCCTGGCCGGAGCGAAATTCTGTATATCCAAAATATGTTTTAAGTATCTCCTGTTTCTGCAATCTATCTGCTCCTCCGTCTGCCCTTGCAGGGCACGATTATCTGTTTCTCTCATCTGCCCGTGCAGGACATGATTATCTGTTTCTCCCATCTGCCCATGCAGGAATATATTCTGTTCTTCCCGTTCCCAAACGACAATATTGGCTATTTCTCCTGTCCTGGCAACGCCATTGGTTTCTTTGCCTCGTCAATGCAATAACTTTAGCCATCAATGCATTCTGGCAAAATAGTCCAGCAGAATATCCTTGATGTAATTATACCGTCTGGCGTAGGAGTTTTCCACCCGAATGATCTGCAGGTTGTGTTCTCTGCATATTCTGTTTTTCTTCTCATCCCTGCGACGCACCACCTCGTCCGCGTAGTGCTCCTTGCCGTCCAGCTCTATCGCCAGCATCGGAAGCTCCTGCTCCCCCTGCTTCTCATAGACCACGAAATCGAACCGGCCGCTGTAGAACAGATCGTCGAAGGTATCGTTGCTCTGAAAGACCTGGGAGATCGGAACCTCCTTGTGAATGGCATACCGACTCTGGCTGAGCCAGATATTCCCCAGCGCATGGCCCAGATTTTGCAGGAAAGCCTCCTCTGTGGCCGTGCTGAAGGGTTTGACTCCCAGGGCGCGGGAATCGGCCTTCTTGGGCGTCACAGCGGACTGGCCCTCGCTGCGCACATATTGTACCAGCTCATACAGATCGTCCTCACCGCCCGCCTCGTGCAGACGGCTCAGATTCCTCTGACTCCCCAGCACTACCAGCCTGTCCCTGGCCCTGGAGGTGGCCACATTGATCAGCTCCTTATTGTTTTTCAGCCACTCATAGGTGCGCGCCTGAGTCTGGTCCGTGATGGCCGTGGAAAACAGGATCACATCCTTCTCATCCCCCTGAAAGGCGTGAACCGTGCCGCAGGTCACATCCGTGATGCCCCTCTTGCCGAGCTCCTGTTCGATCATCTGTTTCTGATTCACAAAAGGCGTTATGACGCCTATGGTCCGGTCCCTGTGGGCGGCGGCGTACTCCGCGATGGCCTGCGCCTCTGCGGGAGCCGTATTTTTCATGTTGGTCCGGGCGTCCCGCATGTCCAGATATTCCAGCGGAGACGGCTCCTGGCTCTCCGTGCAGATACGCAGTCGGGAATTGTAGTATTTTTTGTTGTTGAATTCAATGATCCGCGGATGACAGCGGTAGTGATTGTGCAGCAGGATCTCGTCGCTGACCGCGTCGCAGGCCAGAAAGACCTTGTATATGGAATTCTTGCGGTAATCATACTCCTCGGATACACCGTACCTCTTCTTCAGCCTCTCGCCTGTCAGCTCGTCCAGCAGAATCACCGGACTCAACTGCTGCGGGTCCCCCACCAGCATCAGGCTGTTGCCCCGCACTATGGGAACCAGAGACACCGCCGTGTTGCACTGGCTGGCCTCGTCCATAATCACCATGTCAAACAGGGGCTCCGGCTCCCCCAGGCGGTGGGCCGAGATACAGGTGGTGGCAATGATGGGAAATATTTTTTGCAGCCGCTGCAGATTCCTGTTATCCGCCAGATAGTTGGCGAAGGCTTCCGCGGCCTTGTCCAGATCCTCCTCCTCCAGAATCTCCCGCAGCCTGGCAAACTCCCTGTTATCCAGGCGTTTCATATAGCTTGCTCCAGTGTAATAGAGGTATTTTTTCAATTCCTCCAGATCGTCGTCCACCAGGGCTACAGCCTGTTCCTCCGACACTGTGCCCACATTATCAAGACGCTTTTCGATCTGCCGCAGTTGCCTGCCGCTCAGATCCGCCTGAAAGGGAAGCATCTGTGCGGACATCTCATGGCTGCCCTGATATTCCAACATACGCTCAATGGTCTCCCTGCGCTCCTGAAAATCCAGCATATCCTCATATTTCTTTAGCAGGTTCGAGAGCTCCCTGGCCCGCTGCCTGCGCTCCTCCCTGCTGCGGCCCAGCGTCCCCTCAAACACCGACACCGACTGGGTCCGCCGATGCAGCTCCCGAATATACAGGATGGCCTGCCGCACCATATCCCGATTCCCCAGCCGCAGAATGGGAAAAGAGATCGGCTTACCGTGATATTGCAGACTTGTCAGCTTGTCGCATACGCCGTCTATGGGGTGATTGTTGTTGGACGCAAAGAGTACGGTCCTGTCGTTGAAAAAGGCTGTCATGATAGTGTTGAGAATGGTATTGGTCTTGCCGGTGCCCGGCGGTCCCTGAATATAGGCCACCGGATATTTCATCGCATTGTTGATGGCCAGCAGCTGATCCATATTGACGCGTCGGCTGAGCAGGGTGATGGGGCTGGTCTGCCTGGCTCTGGGGCGCTCCAGCAGATCGCCGAAGAAGGCCCTGATGGGCACAGGCGCCCTGTCCTCCTGATACAGCTTCATGATGGCCTTGTATTCCCTGTGCAGATCGAGGGCGATATCCATACCCAGACCGATGATATAGGGCATGTCATCCACCAGGCCATTGCTCCTCTGCGTGCGCTGGTTCACACAGTCCTTGATCTTCTCCTGATTGCCCGCGAAATCCCCCAACAGCTCATAGTCCTCCGCGTCCAGATATCTGCGGATGCTCTGCTTCGTGCCGTCCACGGTAAACTCCGTGCAGACCGTGATCTCCTCATCCGGGCGCAGCGCCCTCCGCTTGATATCCAGATTCAGGCTGCGGTAAGCCAGCACATGCAGCCCCTTCTTCATATGGATGCTCAGCACGTTCATCGCCAGCCTCTGGAGACGCAGGGAACCGTCCCGACGCGGAGGCTGGCTGGTCTTGTACTGGAAGCTTTTGACAATCTTCTGAAACTGCTGTTCGCTCAACTCATAGCATTCCCCGTTAAGTCTCTCCCTGTCCAGATATTTGACCAGCTCAAAGTCCGAGATATAGGGAGTGGTATCCAGACGATTGCACAGCTCCAGATAGTTCAGAATCTTGAGATTGGCCACATTGTCAAACAAGGTCTTGTATTTGTGCGGGTTTAGGTAGATGTCCTCCACAAGCGCCTCATTGACCGGACAGTAGGAGCCGTCCACCACCTGGGAGGAGCGGATGGAGTCTATGCGAATCCTCAGGTCTGCGACCGTATAGTGCCCTAAGTGCAGACCGTCCACGGACATCACTCTTCTGCGAACGTCTATGTCCCTGATTCCGATCCAGTATTTTGTGATCTTTTCCTCCTGATTCAGATATTCGATGCTGAGCCATTTCCCCTCATGGATCGCTCGAAAGATATCTCTGTAGATCCCGTTCATCTGTCCTCTTCCCCGTTATCCTCGATGTTTCCCCTCACAGACCCGCGCCGGATTTGCGCTGCAAAGCAGCAATTTCCCCTGCAAATCCGTGCGCATCCTGCGGAGCATCTAAGGAAACGATGATTTAATCAGCGTTTCCTTAGTCCACCACCTCGATACTCTCGATCACCGGCTGGTTCTCCGGCGCAACCATGTCGTTGCTGTCCGTCACCGTGTTCTCACAGATCTCATCCACGATCTCCATACCGCTGGTCACATAGCCGAAGCAGGCGTATTTGCCGTCCAGAGAAGCGCCATCCTGATGCATGATAAAGAACTGGGAGCTGGCGGAGTTGGGCATATTGGTGCGGGCCATGGAGATGGCTCCGCGTGTGTGGGACAGGGTGTTATCCACGCCGTTCTCGCTGAATTCTCCCTTGATCTCCTGCTCTGAGCCGCCCATGCCGGTACCGGTGGGATCGCCGCCCTGCATCATAAAGCCCTCTCTGATCCGATGGAAAGTCAGGCCGTCGTAAAAGCCGTCCTTGGCCAGATTGATAAAATTGGTCACGGTGATCGGCGCCTGGTCCGCGTCCAGCTCCACCTCGATGGCGCCCATATCCTTCATATTGATCCTGACATGATGCTTGCCGGATAAGAGCTCGTCCTGGCCGGACTCCGAGCCCTGTCCCTGTTTGCCGCAGCCGAAAAGTACCATTGTTGTTGCCAGAGCTATCGCCAGGATAGCGCAAATTTTCTTTTTCATGATCGTGTCCTTCTTTCCTGATTATCCAACGCTCAATGCGAGCGCTTTACTTATTGTATCATATTGAACCAAAATCGCAATAGAGTTCCCACTTTTTTCACAAATATCTCAGCCCCCTAGATGAATACACGATATGATGTTACATAAAATAAACTTGAAAAATATATCTTGCGTATAAACGTAAAAAAGAGTAAAATATACTTTGCGTACTATTGATAATTTTGCAAAACATTATCTTGCGTATAATTGGCAAATTCACAAAATAGTACTTTGCGCACTGTGGGGTAGCTTTATGGAAATAAAAAGAAAAATATACAATAAAATGCTGGAATGGAAACGTACCTGTAACGGTAGCAAAGCCCTTTTAATCGAAGGAGCAAGGCGTATTGGCAAATCCACCATCGCAGAAGAATTTGGAAAAAAGGAATACAGGACCTTTGTAAATATAGATTTCAATAAAGCAAGCAAAAAAATATTAGAAAATTTCGATAATTTGACTAATTTGGATATATTTTTTCAAACGATTATTTTGGAATATAACGTACAATTGTATACAAGAGAGTCTCTGATTATTTTTGATGAAATCCAAAAATTCCCAAAAGCCAGAGAAGCCATAAAATATTTGGTAGCAGACGGAAGATATGATTTTATTGAAACAGGCTCATTAATATCTATCCGCGAAAATGTTGAAGGTATTACCCTGCCGTCAGAAGAGCGCAAAATAAAGATGTATCCTGTTGACTTTGAAGAATTTATGATTTACATGAATGAGGAAATCCTGCTTAACTATATAGAAACCTGTTTTGAACAAAAGCAGCCCTTAGAACAAAAAATGCACGAAAGGGCAATGCATCTGTTTAAAGAATATATGTTGGTGGGAGGAATGCCTCAGGCAATAGTAGCATTTGCAAGGGATGGAAGAAATTTTGCGGCTGCCGATATCGAAAAGAGAGATATTTTGGAGCTGTATCGCGATGATATCAAGAAGGCGGCCAGGAAATACCATTCCAGAGTATCGGCATTATTCGAGAATATTCCGGCATATTTATCCACCCACGAAAAGAAGATTGTATTGAAAGACATAGAAGGCGGAGCGACATTTGATAAATATGACGATCCTTTATTTTGGTTGGAGGACTCCATGATTTGTAATCTGTGTTATAAATGCAATGATCCAAACGTGGGATTTGCTCTGAATAAAAATGACTCCGCCATTAAATGTTATATGGGGGATACCGGATTGCTGGTGAGTCTGGCATTTAGTGAAAATGAAATTTCAGACCAACAACTTTATAAACAGATCATGAATGACAAACTGTCATTAAATGAAGGCATGATTTATGAAAATGCCATCGCTCAAATGATAGCAGGCAAGGGGAGAAAATTATATTTCTACACGCGGTACAGCGAAGAAAAGCACCGCAATGATATTGAAATAGACTTTTTACTTTCCAATGAGAGTAAAACAAATTTCAGAGTGTTTCCCATTGAAGTAAAATCCGCAAAAAATTATACTACAACCTCTCTTGGCAGGTTTAAGGATGTATTTGGCAAAAAAATTGCAATACTATATATCATTCATCCCAAGAATTTATCTATGGACGGTGAAATCATAAGGATGCCGCCATATATGTTTGGGGCGGCTTTTCCTTGACACGGCATAAAAACCTTGCCCAAACCGACATTTCGAACTATAGTGAATATAAAAAAGCCACCGAAACGAGGAAGCTATGAGCGAAATACAACAGACAATACATTTTCTTTTTACAGAAGACGGTTTCCATATAGATGACAGAGACGAAACCCTATCCGAGTCCGCCCTCAAGTGGAAACATCAATTTGAGGAGGAGCCCTTCGCCGCGCTCTACCAACTTGGCTTTGTAGAAAAACCCGCAGAGTTGGACGTTGCAGGCAACTTCCTGTATCGGCTGGCGGACGCATTCTTCCATATGCTGACGACGCAGCCAGATCTCGAACTCACCAGAGAAAACGCAGTGGTACGGCCAGATGAGATTATGACTGAGCGGCTGCTAAGCGGTGTCCCCTTTACTTTGGGCTCGGAGCATATCACGTCAGAATGGCTCACCCACATATTTGTGGAATTAAATGACATCTACGCCCGAGAGCTCCAGGCATATGACGGCACGGTAGCCATGTATCTGGCGGAGAAGAGTCAACATCTGAAGGTTCCGGAGCGCATCTTCTTTCATCTGGTGGAAAGCAAGGACATCGACTATCCCTTTGCTTTTCTGGCCACCTATGCCACCAGAGATGCTGAGGACAAGGTGCGTCACGTTCCTCTGCAATACGCTCTCACCGAGTACAAAAAAGACAGAAGCAAGCTGCTGGAGCTGCTCTCCTGTCTGAATCAGGTTGCCGAAGTATCCGATATCATCGGGGAATTCGTGGAAAAGGGCGAGATGTTCCACCCGCTGCGGCTCACCTCTAAGGAGGCTTACCGCATCCTGCTGGACATCCCCGCCATCGAGAAGGCAGGTATCGTGTGCCGCATCCCCAACTGGTGGCGGAAAAACGCGTATAATGTGAATATGTCCATCAATCTGGGAGAGGAAAAACCGACCTATGTGGGCGCGGACGCCCTCCTGTCCATGTGTCCTCAGCTCACAGTGGACGGTGTGGCGCTGTCGCAGAAAGAGATTCAGGATCTCCTGGCCCAGACTGAGGGACTCGCCCTGCTCAAAGGCAAATGGATCGAGGTCAATCATCAGAAGCTAAAACGTCTGTTGGACGAAATGCAGCAGTATGAGGGAGAAGTGACCTTATTAGAAGCCCTGCGGATGGGCCTTGGCAACGCAAAAGACGAGCGGGATGCCGATGTGGGAAAGCTCCTCACCAACGGGAAATGGCTCTCCGGTCTACTGCAGAATCTGCGTTCCCCTGGCAAAATTCGGTCAACGGCCGTCCCCAGGAGTTTCCAGGCTCAGCTTCGCCCCTACCAGCAGACCGGTTTCACCTGGCTGAACTACATGAATAAACTGGGATTCGGCGCTTGTCTGGCGGACGATATGGGACTGGGCAAGACAGTCCAGGTCCTGGCCTTTCTGGAGAAGCTGCGCCTGGCTGACAAAAAAGCCCACGCCCTGCTCATCGTCCCCGCCTCCCTGCTGGGGAACTGGCAGAAGGAGGCGGCCAGATTTGCGCCCAAGATGTCTGTACATATCCTGCACGGCCGAGGTGCCAAAGCCATGGGGGAAGAAGTCGCGAGCTGTCCCTCTTTTCTGATGATCACCACCTACGGTATGGCTGCACGGATTAAGGAGCTGGAAAAAGTGACCTGGGACTGCCTGATCCTCGACGAAGCGCAGGCCATCAAAAATCCCCTGACCGACCAGACCAGGCAGATCAAAAAGCTGAAAAGCCGCATGAAGATCGCCATGACCGGCACTCCCATCGAAAATGAGCTGACCAATCTGTGGTCCCTGTTTGACTTTCTGGACAAGGGCCTGCTGGGAAGTTCCACGGAATTCAAGAGATTCTGCAAGGATCTGTCCCAGTATCCGGAAGGATATGCCAAGCTGAAGAATATGATCTCTCCCTTTATGCTGCGCCGGGTGAAAACAGACAAGAGTATTATCCACGATCTGCCGGACAAGCTGGAGCAGATCGACTATGTCTCCATCTCCAGGAAACAGACTGTGCTCTACCGCCAGCAGGTAGACCAGCTCGCCCAGAAGCTGGCGGAGGCGCAGCCTGGCATAGAGCGCCGGGGGCTGGTGCTGGCGGCGCTGACCAAGCTCAAACAGATCTGCAACCATCCCGATCAGTATCTCGGACAGCAGGCGTACAGCGCCAAGGACAGCGGCAAATTTGAGTTGCTGCGCAGCCTCTGCGAAACCATCTACGAGAAGAGGGAGCGGGTGCTGATCTTCACGCAGTTCAAGGAGATCACTCCCTATCTGGACGATTATCTGGCGGAAATCTTCCACGCCAGAGGCTTTGTGCTCCACGGCGGCACGCCGGTGAAGACCCGCACCCGGATCGTGGAATCCTTTCAGGGAGAAAAATACGTTCCCTACATCATCCTGTCCGTGCGGGCTGGGGGAACGGGCCTGAACCTGACCAAGGCCAGCCATGTTATCCATTTCGACCGCTGGTGGAATCCGGCTGTGGAGAATCAGGCCACCGACAGGGCCTACCGCATCGGCCAGAAGAACAATGTGATGGTTCACAAGCTGGTGTGCAAAGGCACCATCGAGGAAAAAATCGATGAAATGATCACTGCCAAGACGGAGCTGGCCCAGAATGTGATCGGCTCCGGCGGCGAGAACTGGATCACGGAGATGAGCGACGAGCAGCTACTGTCCATCATGCGTCTGGAGTAAGAAAAGAGGTAAAGATGAGCAATTACTGGAATGATATGTCAATCTACAGTCAGCCAACTACGAGTAAATTGCAGAAAAACGCCAAAGACACGACGGCCAGAGAAAAGGCTAGGGGCAAATCCATGGAGCCGATTCGCATACAGGGCAGAAAGATCGTCAACAGCTGGTGGGGCCAGGCCTGGTGTAACAATCTGGAACAGTACGCTGATTTTGAGAGCCGCCTGGACCGGGGAAAGCGCTATGTGAAGACCGGAGCCGTCGTCGATCTGAAGATCGAAAGGGGCAAGGTGCTGGCGAGGGTGCAGGGCCGCCGGAAAACGCCCTACAAGATAGAGATCCGCATCAGTCCTCTGTCGGAGGAACGCTGCCAGTATGCCATCAGCCAGTGCGAGCGTCAGATCGAGAATCTGGAACTGCTGTTGCAGGGCAAATTCCCTGAAGAGCTGAAAGAATTATTCACCGGAAAAGAGGGGCTGTTCCCCTCTCCCAGAGAGATCAGCTTCAACTGCAGCTGCCCGGACTGGGCGCTGATGTGCAAGCATGTGGCGGCGGCGCTCTACGGCATCGGCGCCAGGTTTGATGAAAATCCCCTGCTCTTCTTTGAACTGCGGGGAATCAACGTGGACAGGTTTATCGACGTAGCGCTGGAAAACAGGGTGGAGAGTATGCTGAAAAACGCCGGCAATGCCAGCGAGCGGGTCATCCCTTCAGCGAATCTGGAATCGCTGTTCGGGATAACGTTCCCCTCCGCTTAAAGCAGCCAGTCGATCAAATACAGCGATTTGATTCCCTCATAGGACTGAATATAATGTCTGTCCATTGACAGGATGATCTTCTCATAGTTGTCGGCTATCATGCGCAGCGGCCGCAGTTCCCTCTCACGGATCTGTGGCGACTGCATGCTCTCTGTGACCTGAATATACAGCTTGTCGCCGGGCTTTTCCGCCACAAAATCGACCTCCGCCTCACCGACTTTCCCAATGTAGACCCGGTAATCCCGGCGAACCAGTTCCAGAAACACAATATTTTCGAGGATATGTCCCCGATCGGCGTCCCGATACCCCAGGAGCATATTGCGCAGCCCCATATCAATGATGTAGTTTTTGCCCAGAGTTTTCAGCAATTGCTTTCCCTTTACATCATAGCGGCCCACAGAATAAAAAATAAATGCATCTCTCAGCAAAGCGATATACCTGTCAACGGTTTTACCGGCTATATTTTTACCTCTCCCCCTGGGAATGTCCCCCTCCTGTGACAACACATTGCCAATGCTGTTCGGGGAGGTGATGCTGCCGATATTGGAACAGAGGAATAACACAAGCTTCTGCAAAGTGCCCTGATCAACTCCACTGCCGCGCTGAAGGATATCCCGCAAAACTACTGTGGAGTAGATGCCTTCCAGGGCCTGATTGCTTCTGATTTCATTGAATCGGTATTCTCTTAGAATCGGCATACCGCCAAACTGTAGATATTTCTGAAATTTGTCTTCTATCGTGATGGCCTGATCAAATTCATAAAAGCTTAAAAACTCTTTAAACGACAAGGGCAACATACGGATTTCCACATACCGCCCCGAGAGAAGCGTGGAAAATTCCGTTGACAATAGATAGGCATTGGAGCCTGTAATATAGATATCCACATCAAAGTCAAGGCGGAAAGATTCGATGGCTTTTTCCCAATGTTCGACAGCCTGAAGCTCGTCAAAAATCAGATAGGTTCTACCCTCTCCCGGAATGCGCTCACTGACATAATCGTACAGAGAAAGATAGTCTGAAATATCACGGTAGCGCAGCGATTCCAGATTCATATGCACAATATGGGATTCATCTACTTCATTGTCCAATAGATACTGATGGAACAGATCAAGCAGAGAAGATTTACCGCATCTGCGGATGCCTGTGACAATCTTGATCAGATCCACATCCTTGTTCTGTATCAATTGATCTATATATTCAGGGCGGTTAATAAGTTTAGTCATCCTGCACCTCCTGGGTTTCTTATCCTTATTATATCCAAAAATGTGGAAAAATCAACGTTTTCCGACTTGGAAGTCAGAAACTTCTGGACCGTTTCCCATACAGCTCAATCCTCACAATTCTTCCGGCACCGCATAACTTAGAACAGAAGGGGCCCACCCTGATGCCACGCCAGAAGACAGGCAAGGCAGAAATAATCCGCAAATATCAGAAAGGAAACAGCCAATATGACCCATATCTGTAAGTTCGAGAAGGATACGAAAAATTATCTGGTGAAATTCTATGAAATTTTGGAGGAAATGATCAGGAATATGGAAGGTGCGGAGTTGAACGACTCTCTCTCCCACAATTTTATCGTCCAGATGATTCCTCACCACATGGCGGCCATCAGAATGTCAGAGAATCTATTACAGTACAATCCCTGTCCGCCTCTGAGAAGCATAGCGGAAAATATCGTGAGCATGCAGGCCCACGGCATAGAGGAGATGAAGGGGATACTTGAGTCCTGCTGCAAGCTGGTCAACTCCAGCCAGGACCTAAACCTGTACCAGCATCGTTTCTGTCAGATCACCCACAATATGTTCGCGGAGATGGACAATGCCTGCTCCGACAACAATATCAGCGCCAATTTCATGCGGGAGATGATTCCCCACCATCAGGGCGCTATCTATATGTCGGAAAACGCCCTGCGGTACTGCATCTGCCCCAAGCTCCAGCCCATACTGGAGAATATCATTGTCTCCCAGAGGCAGGAAATACGGGAAATGAATCGGCTGCTGGGATGTTAGCAGTTAAATGCCACGGAAACGTTGATTCACGCCGTCCTCCTGTTCCGGACGGTATCCCCGACCGCCCTTACCGCGAACCTCCTACCAGAACATCGCAAAAATGGAAGCCCCGATCACCGTCAGGATGCCGGAAACCACGATAGACAGGCTGCTCATCGCGCCTTCCACCTCCCCCAGCTCCATGGCTCTGGCGGTTCCGATGGCGTGGGAGGCCGTGCCCAGCGCAACACCCTTCGCCACCGGCTCATGGATGCGGAACAACCGCATCACCGGCTCCGCCAGCACATTGCCCAGCACTCCGGTGATGATGATCACGGCGACCGTCACAGGCACATAGCCTCCCAGCTCCTCCGACACGCCCATGCCGATCGCCGTGGTGATGGACTTGGGCAGGAAAGTCACATACTCCTCGTGTCCCAGGGAAAAGAGCGCCGCCATCGCCAGGATGGACAGCAGAGACGCAACCACACCGGCAACAATGCCCGCCAGCACCGCCCGCCAGTTCTGCCTGAGCGCCTCAAACTGTTCGTAGAGCGGAACCGCCAAACAGACCGTGGCTGGGGTCAGCAGATAGCTGAGATATTTCGCCCCCTCCTGATAGCTGTCATAGTCCACGCCGCAGACGAGCAGGAAAGCCACAGTGAGCAGGATGGACAACAGCAACGGATTCAGGAACGGCCACTTTAACTTCTTTTTCAGCCAATCTCCCAGGAAAAAAGTCCCCAGCGAGAGCGCCACACCGCAGTATGCGGAAGTCCTCACCAGATCACCCATGGCTTTTCTCCCCTCCGCCGAGGCGCAGGACCGCCTGAGTCGCCAGTCCCGAGACTGCCATCACGATGATGGTGGAAGCCACGGTCATCGTCAGGTATTCCAGCCAGGAGGGGGCTATGATTCCCCAGGAATCCATGATCCCCACCGCGGCGGGGATGAACATGACCGGCATGATATCCACCAGGAATCTGGCAGTCTCCCGAATGGCGGACAGGGCCAGGATTCTCATTTTTAACAGAGCAAACAGCAGTATGATGCCATATATGCTCGCGGGAACCGGCAGGGGCAATAACTCATGCAACACCTCGCCCGCAAAGGAAATCGCCAGTATGATCAGAAATTGTTTCAAGTATTTCATCTCTACCTCCGCTAATATTCTTTCGTTATCTCACTTATCCCATACATGGCCATAAATTCCCGCAGCTCCGCGTCATCCCGAATAAACATGACTTCCTCAAATTTTCCAGTGTGAATGTCCTTGAAGCCCGCCACCTTCTCGCCTGTGCAGATGCTGCAGCGCAGGATGGGGCGTTGGTTTTCATGATCGTAGGTTCTGGGCGACGGTTTCGAATTCTTTTTACCAAAAAGCATAGGCTGAACCTCCCTCGGTAAGCTTGGCCTGAAATCGCACAGACAGCCATGACAGTGGACGACATGGCTGCTCTTCTCATTTTAAGCCCTCATAGTACTCTCGTATTTTCCCTGCCATCAATCGGCGCCTCGCCTCCAGAAACGCGGAATAATCCTTGATATCCATGTGCTCAAAGCCCTCCGGCACACAATTTTCCCGCAGGTTCCGCCGCAGCTGCCCGCGGTCTACGATGCCGCCGTATACCGGCTCCCCCGTCTCGCACTGGCGATACACCTTCTCCATATAGACACAGGGCGCCGCGTCCTTGATCTTGATATTGATCTCGGACTGCAGGTACACATAGTTGGCGATCTGGTTGTACATGGCCTTGCTGTTTATGCCATTTTTGATCAGATACTGCTTGGGGAAGAGGTGATGGATATCCCCTCGGTGCTCCAGCATGGATTTTACTTCGATATCCGTTGAGAGGAAGCCCCTGTCGCCCGCCTTGGCCTGCGCCATGAGGAACACATTGAACAGAGGGCTGCTGGCGACGGATGTATTGAGCCGGAGCAGCAATACATTGTCCCAGAACGCATCCGACAATTCCCCGCTCTCGATCTGCTCGATGTATTCCAGCGGATTGTCGTAGGACACAAAACGCTTGATATCGTAGTCGAACGCGGATTCCGGCGAGCCAGAGTACCTTCCCGTCAGGATCGTCAGCACAATCCACCTTCTCACGGCTTTTTCAATCGTGTTGGACTCCACCCCCTTACCCCGCAGCGTCAGATAGAGGATATAGCCAAAATTGAGAACATTCTGAGAGCGAATCAGCGACGCGTCGATAATCCCCGCCGACTTCACGATCATCAGATACCGCTGAAAATTGGTCTTGTTGACAAAGCCGGCAACACCCTTTTTCAACGTTTCATAGGACTGCTGCGCAATCTCATCGCGGTATTCCTTGGTCTCAAAATCGCGCCCTGACAGCAGGCTGACCAGATCCGATATCCTTCCCCTGTAAAATTGGGAGGTAAACGCTACGCGCAGTAAATCCGTATAGTCCGGTACATAGATATCCTCGTTCTCCGACACCACCCATCTGATACTCTCGAATTCGCCGGTGGCGGAAAATTCGGTATCGTTGGTGCGAATGGTCTCGTAATCGGCCGGAGTCTGTATGAAATGGCAGAAGTAATCGATCATTTTCCTGATCGTATTGCCGCCATAGTTCTCATTGGAGGCGATCTTCGACATCGCAAAATCCGCCTGAGACAGCACAACACCCTTGGAGTTGATGCGGATAAAAATATCCGTAACCTTCTCGATATCCAGCTCATGGGAGAGCTTGATCACGCCCAGGTTGTTGTTCTCGATGGCCCTCAGCCTGGTGACCACCTTGTTGATCCTGTCCTTGTCGGCATCGCTCTCCAGACCGTTGGCCTTACAATACTCCGTCACGAAGCTGTAGGTGCTAAAATTCGGATTAAATACCAGCGAGATGTCATCAATCCAGGATATATCCTTGCTGATGGCCGGATTGCTCACCTCGAATACCTCTTTCATCGGGTGGAAGGCAATCCGAATACGTTTCTTGCGGTAATCACTGCCCACTACCTCCTGCGCGACGATTGCGGCGGTAAGCGCGGTGACCCGCTGCTGGCCGTCGATCAGGACCTTCTTGCCGTAGGCGGTCGAGCCGTCCTTCAGCTTGACGTCCGGATTCTGCCACACGATGATGTAGCCTACCGGATAGCCCTGGTAGAGAGAGTCGACCAGGTCCCTGACCTTGGCGGCGTCCCACACAAAGGGACGCTGGATCTCTGGGATTGCGATCTCGTTGTTTTTGATATCGGATAGGAGGGTGCTGACGGAACAGTTGTTTACTTCGTATTGTGGCATGGTGGGCTCCTTTGTTATGGTTTGATTATCTCAAAAGCGTTACGATCAAATATACTTTCAGGATTTAACGACTTAAAGAACACCTGTGCTTTTTTCAAGCTCTTTAAATATTCGTAACTATATCCTCTGAGATTACTTTTATATTACAGTTTTCAAATTTTTCAACCTTTAAGCAATGCAATTAGACTCAATATACAGCTTACCAATGCTAAAACACTTGCAGAATAAGCATATACTCTATTACTTTCCGTTTCTTCTCCAAATGTCTTACCTGCAAGGAAGAAAAAGCTACCTATAATGATAAAGAAAATGGATACAATAATAGTGACTATTAGATCACAAATATTTTCTACATCTAACAAGCCTAAACAACCTTTAGCAAAAGAGTATGCTCCACAAATCCATAAAACTCCTCCAACTCCTTCTAAAATTGTAGAAATAACCACTATTAAAAGACCATCATATAATCGTTTTTGAAACTGGATATTCTTATTAAGCTTAAACGGGAAAAAAATAATATTTAACCATATCAACACACGTAAATACCATGGCTTCTTCTCTCTGGGTTCTCTACGCTCTTGCAAAACATTTCTTTCAAGTTCGATTCTTTTTAATGCTCTATAATAGGCCTCAGCATATATATCTGTCAACTGTTCCACGGAAACACATTTATTTTCATTTTTTTCTAGGTTGTCCTTCTTTTTCCTTCTCCTATTTCTGCCCATGCATTTTGTTCTCCTGCAATTGTTTCTTCAAATTATTCCACCTAAAATCTATTTACCCGTGTATCTCCTCCGATAATATTCCATTGACCTGTACTCCAAAATGTCCTTCATATGTTGTGCAAGCGCTGGATTCACCATACAATTCTTCATGTCTTCTCGTAAGGCGATAGCATAACCGTCTTTTTCGACGAAAAAGCCCTTGCCGGAGGCTTTCAGGAAACGAATAGGCATGGTTTTGGCCTTGCTCAGATGCTGGCGGTCGGTCATGCTGTGGTACTCTTCATAGGTTATGCCGGAGGAAAAATCTTTCCAGTTAGTTCCGGTGTCAAAGAACTCCTTCCAACTGTCAAGCACTTCCTGATCTGTCACCGCCATCCTGATGTCGCCATGGTTGTAGAAGCTGTAAAGTATGGGCATCTTGTAGACCTTCTGCATGTCCGTAGTCTCCATAAGTGAGACGAACTCCCGCCCAAGGCCACCATAAAGTTGTTGCTCCTCTGGGGACAGTTCCCGCAATTCGTGCAGGAATTCCAAATATCTGCGGAAAGGATTTTCTCCGGCATGTGTCATGCAATATTGATAGACCTCGTCCTCCATATAGGTGAACAACTCCATGCGGGTAGGCACTCTCCCCTCCAGCAATTCCTTGACCCGATAGTACTCCTGCTGGATGCGCTCTTTTGCCGTCAGGGATTTCCGATTTAACTCCTTAAACAGATCGATCAGGCGCATATCAAAATCTACGATACAGTCGTCAGGATATTCTATCTCTTCCTGTTCGCGGGCGCCTCTCCCAGTCGTCCCCGTTTCGCCGCCCAGCAGCCACACCGCCCTGCCCGCCTTTTCATAGTTGCCGATAAAGTCCAGAACGTTCAGGTATTCCTTGCCCTTGCAGGTGCGAAGACCCCGCCCCAATTGCTGCAGGAATACGGTGGGTGACTCCGTGGGACGCAGGAACATCACCATATCCAGAGACGCGATATCCAGTCCTTCATTGAACATATCCACGGAGAAAATAACCCGTATTTCCTGATTTTGCAGGCGGGCAATCGCCTTGTCCCTGTCCTCGGAATATTCCCCTGTCCCATTGCTGTATACAGCCACAGACGGGACACCCCTGCTGCAAAACTCCTTCGCCATATCCTCCGCATGCTGCCGAGAACAGCAGAAACCAAGCGCACGCCGCGAACGGTATTTTTGATAGTGCTTGAAGATCAGATCGACTCTTCCAGCACTTTGGCTGTATACCCTTGTCAGTTGTCCCTCGTCATAGCGTCCTTTTACCAGACGCAGGCCAGAGTAATCTGTCTCATCATAAATTCCGTAATAGCGGAACGGAACCAGCATTCCCTTGTTAATGGCGTCCTTTAAGGAAATC
This sequence comes from bacterium, assembly GCA_023663725.1. Taxonomy (GTDB): domain Bacteria; phylum Bacillota; class Clostridia; order Lachnospirales; family Lachnospiraceae; genus Acetatifactor. The sequence goes on from JAMPGX010000011.1 coordinate 74,131, forward strand.
TCATAGGGGACATTGTAGTCGCAGAGTTCATAGATATTCTTGCCGTCCATGCGCTCCGGCGTAGCCGTCAGCCCCAGCAAAAATTGTGGTTTAAAATACTCTGCAATCCTTCTGTATTGGTCATTAACAGCGTGATGAAATTCGTCAATGACGATGTAGTCAAAATATTCTGGAGGAAAATATTCTTCACACAGATATTCCGGTCTCCCCAAGGTCGCTACCGAGGCAAAAATAACCGGCTTGTCCGTATCCTTATATTTTCCGTCAAAAAAGCCGTAGTCGGTGGAATTGCGCACATTCTGAAAGGAGGTTGCCGCCTGTTTCAATATCTCTTCTCTGTGAGCGACAAATAATACCTTGGAATATTTGGCAGAATCAAAGGCTGCCAAATACGTCTTGCCCACACCAGTCGCCGCATGTACCAATCCCTTAGCTGCGCCCTCCGCTCTGCTTTCCTCCAGAGCATACAGTGCCTCTATCTGCGCGCCTCTGGGCTGAAACAGCGATTCCACATTGTTGTCCTGTTCCTCGCCTTGGCCGTCATAGCGGTTCAAATCCTTATATATTGCCGGTCTGTGCCAGTTCTGAGAATATCTGCGCAGTTCCGCATCATCTACAACGATTGAATGATTGAAAAACAAGTCCCTGAAAGTATCATAAAACATCTGGAAGTTCCGCGGGTCTGCCTCTTTTGTAAAGCGGTAGTTCCACTCGATACCCGAAGTCAGAGCACTTCGCGAGACATTGGAGGAACCGATATAAATCTCACTTTTTTCCTCACTGTGAAATATGTATGACTTGGGGTGAAACGAACGGTGTTTATCATTGTAAAACCGCAAATCCACACGGTTTCCTAACTCCTTTTTGATCAGGTACAGTGCGGAGGGCTGGGTGATTCCGAGATAATTGCCTGTCAGAATCCGTATCTGTACACCCCTGTCCAGAGCAGCTTTCAGGTCCTTTAGCAGCATACGAACTCCCGATTCCATCAAAAACGAGACGATGATATCCACTCTGTCCGCTTTTTTCATGCTCATATGAAGCTGGTAATACAGATAGCGCCCCTGATCTCTGCCTCCGGTCATTACGTCCGTAAGCTCAATGGTCAGGCCGTTTACCTGTATGCGGTCCATCTGACTGTCTGATACCGCTATCTTTTCCGCAGAATTACGTTGAGCCATTTCTCTTCTCCTCGTTCGGGCCGTACATCCGATGTTATCCATTGTTCCTCTGTCTTAAGCGACGTGATATTCTGCATCAACGCCGCAAAGGAGGATTCTGTCATGTCTGTAAAATACCGCCCGTTTCTCTCCCCAGCAAGGCTGCCATATTTGAAGGAGGTGTAGATGATGCCGTTGGGTTTTAGGGCTGTCGCCATGTTCTCCAACACTTGGGTTAATTCGTCCAATGGCAGATGCAGGATGGAGGAACAGGCCCATATGCCGTCATACTGTTCCACTGCGTTCAGTTCTTGAAAAAGCATCTGTTTTACAGGAATGCCTGTGTACTCGCTGGCGAGTTTGCAGAGTTCTTCGGAGCCATCTATCGCATCGACTTGGAATCCTTGGCTCAGGAAATATTTTGCGTCACGCCCAGAGCCGCAGCCGAAGTCCAGGATGGAGCCGCCCTGGGGGAGATGGGCTGTGAAGCGGGTCTGCGTGGCGGTGAAGTCCACGCAGACGGTGGAGGCGGCGAAGGTGTGGGCGTTTTGGTTGTAGTAGGTTAGGGTGAGATTAGTCAACAATGTGCAATACCGCCTTTATTATATATTTAACTTTCTTCTATAATAATTACTCAATCAAAAATATTGTCTTTTCATAATCTGAACACATCCGCTAATATTGTTTTTAATTTCATTGTCCCAAAAGCGCATTACTTTCCAATTCATAAACCATAGTTTCTTATAAATTTCATCATCTCTATATCACGCGAAATTTTTATAATTTCCCAATGTTTTCCGAAAAAATCACCGTCTCAAAATATTGATATTTTTTCTATGTCAAATATAATATCCGTTTTATCCTGTAACAACGTATAGTTCTTTCGATAGTGATATCCTTTCGCCCATAATGCTTGACGCATGATAACTTCTATTCCACTGTCTTTTGCTCGAATGTGTTACATATTTTTTCTACGTTGCTCTTGAGACAAATTATCCATCAACCTTACCTCTGAAAAATGACATCATTATGATATTCTATAAAATCGGTTCCTGGAAGAAATTTATCTGGTAAAAAAATCTGCTTATAATTATATCCCCAGAACCAATCCCTGGTTTTTCCATCCATTTCAGCCTCTTTAATCCGATTAGAAATAATAATCCTGTATTCTTTACTAATAGTTATAAGTCCCCGATCAAATGCTTTATCGTGCAAATAGTTTAAGCATAGACCGTTACATGGATTAGTCCGTTCTGTCTTTTCATTACTTACTTTCCATGGTTTAATATGACTAGCCACAAGCAATTCAGACTTCGCAAGCCCAGTAATACAACAACAATTGCGATACGAATTTAACACCGACATTCTGAAAAAATATTGCCCCACTCGCTGTTTCATCATTTTTTCCCGATACTTACCTGCCGGAATTTCTTCTATATCCTCTATATCAAAAATATCAATAATATCTTTCTTCTGCATTTTCGCTTTTATCAATTGTGCTTGATATGAGAGTTCTGTCCAATCTGCTGCAAATTCCATGAAGATTTCTTTATCTAACTTACTTCCATGCGCCATTGCCGTTACATTTCGCTTTTGTAACTCTGGATCATAATGAGCCAAATTGTGCATTTTTAAGCCAACAGAACCTGGCGTTCTTCCTAATAGTGTTGCTAGCTCTATAATATCTGGATTAGTCTGGCCTATTTTTCCAAAGGATGTCCTACAGTATAAATCATATGCTAAGATAGTCTCTTCTCTTGACCATTTTATTCCATTTCTATTCACCATATGTTCCCTCACAAATAAGTACAAAATTGACCAGCGACTGACTTACACTGCTTACCTCTCTCGTAATAGATATAAATGTATCAGTATATCACTCTATCGATACCTTGTCTTCAATTTTTTTAATAATCAATGTTTTCTTCTCTCCTGATTCCAAGATATAATTCAATGGCGTACCTTCCAAACCTATTTTTACACTTTCATTCATATCAAGTATATTTACAGAAATATTTATAAGTCGTGACAAAGTATCTTCTAATGCATTTTTATCAACGTACCATTCCAAATTTCCTATACTTGATAAGTTAATATCTCTATCCGGAGATAAAATCACATCAACTGTTAAGCTAATATTCTCATTTTGTATCGTTTTTACCTGTATCTCTTGTATACGTGTCATGTTCATACAGTTAAAAGGATGCCTTCCTTGATGTTCCAAAAACATTTTATATATATATAACATATACGAATGTCTTATTCTACATATCCTTTGTACGGGATATTCTATATTTTTCGATTGCTTTTTTTCTATTATATATTCTGATAGATTCACCAAACGCTTAGACTGCTCACTATTTGTTATTATTTTCAATTCCTTTTCATGTGTTGCATCTATTTTTAATAATGAATCAAAATATGTATAAAGATGTGAATATAGCTCATCATAATAGATTGGTTCCGTTCCGTCGTAGCAATACTCTGGTTCGTTCATATCAAGGATACTTTTACCTTCTGTGTTAAATTGACACAGTTCTAAAATCTGATTTTCTATAAATTCTCTAGATGTATAGTAGATTTTTAAAGCTTTTGCGTTTTCATTTTTATTTTTCAAAAAATTAGAAATGAAAATATATTTAGGTTGGGAAACCACTGAATTATTCACGTTTGTTTGTAGTACCGTAGATGCTGAAATAAGTTCTGAAATGCCATTTTTCCTTGTCTCTTTCATCCTATTCATCATATCACAGTCTTGTCCTACTAAAATATATATTTTCTTTTTTATAATAAATACATCTCCTGAAGCAATTGGTTCGTGGTATTTATTAATACTATAATCAAACGCCTCAAATGTATTTAGAGCCAGCATTTCTTTCGAAAATTCTACTTTTTCATCCTCCAAATAATTAATAAGTCTTGTCATGCCTGCTAAAGACGCTAGTTCATCTCTATCACTTAATTTGTACTCAAACAACAATTTGATCCAATTTGCAACAACTTGATAATTTGTAGTTCCTTCATATGCCGCCATACTGGACAAATAATAAGCAACATGCTTATTTTTAATTGCCTCTTCAAACGAATTTTTTAATGTATCCAAATAAATATCCTTTAATTTATAAAGCAAAAAACTATAAGCACTTTTTATTAAGGACATTTGAAAAGCATTTCTAGATTTATTCTTGTCAATATATTCAAAAAAAACTTGATCATCTATGCTGTCTTCATTTTCAAATGTGCTAAAAATAAGCCCACTAATATTACCTCTTTCGCCAAAATCAGTCTTCATATTTTCAATACTGTTTACGATTTCCTTTGCACATTTTTTCCCTTTCAATTGATCATCTATTATGCAAACCACAGTTCCTTCGTTCGCAATTGATTTACAAATATACTTTTTAAAATTTTCCTCCGCTTCAGAAAAGTAATCACGAAAAACACGAAACCTCTCCCAACGTCCGCTCTTTTGAACATATTCATCGAAAAGTTCTTTATATAACGCTGGCACCTCCAAACCTGCTCCATATGACGCTAATATTGCAATAATCTGGTCTCTGTTTTTCCATTCCTCAACATTAATTGCATCATATTTTTCTCTCAAGCCATATGCTACCTCATGGCATTCTTCTTTTTTTTGTATTATACATATAGCTGTCTCAATATCATTATATGGTACTTCATCCTGCCAGTCCTTGATTACTTCAAATACTTTATCAAATTCTATAAGGAAATCTTCTAATTGACTTGCAACAGTTTTATTACAGTCTCCAAGTTCATCCAATAAATAGTTACGATTATCCAGATGTATTCTGACTAATCCATACATAATTTCATTTTTTGTCTTTTTAACAACAAAATCATCCTCAAAAATAACCATGTCCTTCGCACAAATTATATGAAAAAGTTTATCATACGCAAATTTATTTTCCATGTTAATTCTCCTCATCATTTAAAATAAGCAAAAATTTGTATCGATTATCGTATTTGTTTCGTTCGTCAAGTAATTGTATATCTGCCGAAAAAGACCTAAGCAATTGCTGGACAATATATAAGCCCATTCCCCTGCCCTCATTATTAGGTTTTCCTGATTCTAACGGTTGGAACAGAATATCTTCCATATTTTTTAAAACTCCTGTTCCTGTATCATAAACCAAGATTGCACTGTCGTTAATCTTTTCAACTACAATATTATCATTACTATTTGTTCTATATTTTTCATCATTCTGGGCATATTTTCTACGCTTATCAATCCAAAATGCCGAGTTTGTAAATAAATTATAAAAAACATGAACAAGAACTCCCTTGGGAACAAACCATTCTAGTCCATCGGTTTTACATACAATTTCGATGTTTTGTTCTTTTAACTGTAAAAAATTGTCTTCTATGTTTTTTATTAGTTCAAATATATTTTGATATTGAAACTCATCATATGTTCCTTTTTTAATAAATGTTTTCTCTAAAAAATTATATAAATTTCCAATATCCTCCATTTTGTTTGATATTGCATTATAACTTATTTTTATGGGATTTATATGCTCATTATAAACCCCAACTTCACTAACTGAAACAAAATAATCTTTTATGCATACAAAATGTTTTGTTACATCCGCTGATTTGCTTGTTTTACATACAGAATCTAACTCATGTGTAATTGTTTCTGTAATCAACCCATTAGCCATTAACTTAAAATTATTATAAGCCTCAACTTCAACTGCTTTTAATTGCTCATTTGCCTCATTTAAAAGAATAGCTGCTTGTTGACGTACTTTTTTCTCTTCTGCTATATGCTGAGAGGTTTCTTGTATAATATTAGTAATTTTTTTTCCAACTTCTTTTTCCATTAAATTGCTATTAATTTTTTCATTTATTAATTCTATGGCTTCTTCAAGCCTGCTTGTAACATTCTGATTTTTTTTAGCAACATTTGTTATCTCATTTAAATTTTTCTTTACTTGTTTTCTTAAACTTTCGCCCAGCAATCCTTGCTCTTCAAAAATAACTTTTAAAATATTATTTGCACTTCTATTCAAATCATAAAATAATGTATTAAATATAATGTTAGTAATCACTTTAAATGATTCAGCTGTCTTATTTTGTATAATATCTAACCGCGAACTTATTTCTCTAATATACTTCTGTTTTTCGTCAGTCAATGATACAAATCCTACTGTGTTACCTAAATCAAACCTATACCACTGTTGTCCTTTCGTTCTGAACTGTTGAAGCTTTAACCAATCGCTTTCCTTATTTCCTAAATAGCCTATCCTATATTTATTTCTATATAGTTTTATTCCATTGCTCTCATCTAAAAAATCTTTCAAATCTTTTAGTGTGATATTTTGACATGCTTCTTCAATTTCTTTAACCGATTCTAATATTATATGCTCACCAATAGCAGAATTTTGTTTAAAGGAATAAATTTTGCCATTTATAGGAACAATGGGATTAAGATTATTAAGCAAATCTTTAGCGCATTTACTACAATATTCATTTCTAGCCTCTTTATTTGCTATTGCTTTCTCATAAATTGTAGCATAAAACTCACTAATTAGGTATAGCAACTCTCTTTCTATAATTTTTTTTGTCAAAACTGCTTGTATTCGCTCTTTATTTGCATCTAATAATTCTGTATAAAACCTATGCGGTTTTCGCAGCCGTTTAAATGCTTCCGGTTTTACCAGTGCTCTATGTACTCTTTCTAAGAACCAAGGCTTTAATTCTAAAGAATATTCCAGAGTTATTTCATTATCTTTGTTTAAACTAATTTCAAACAAATGTGTGCTTTCTGATAACAGAAGCATTTTTTCATTAAAATTTGAATCTATTTCCTTTCGTGCCGAAAAAATAGAAATAATATTCTTCTTATACTTTTCAAACGGAGAGACCAAAAAATTTATAGCAGACTTTAACTCACGATTTATTGGTATTTGCATCTCTTGACCTAAATCAAGCACTAGTTGCTGTGGCACTTCAAAAAAATCTTGAATATTAATATTAAATATCCAAAGACGAGTATAACTATTTGCTACTTTTTCTATTTTTAATGAAGGAACACTTTTTGTGTTCTTAGTATTTCCAATTTGCTGCCAGTCAATATATGTTACTGTACCCTGCGTTTCTTTGCACGATGCCGTTTCAATCAAGAGGCCTGTTCCTAGTCTTTGTGCTGCTAGTCTCCCTATGCCTTTCTCCCCCAGGGTTATGTCTTGCTCTTTTAACTTTATATCGGTTCCCACTTCCAAAAATCCCTTATTCAATTGCGTTTCATCCATGCCAAAACCGTCATCTTCAATCACAAATATTGTTTGTTCTTTGACTTGATCAGGTAAGAAAGATATGATTTCACCTGGGATGTCAAATTTAAATGTATTTTTATTATATGCTTCAGCTAAATTATCAAAAATATGCAACCGAATATCTTCTGCTTTTGCATCAAGAGAATTTTTTATTAACTCTGTTATTGCTACATCTGAAGTTGTAATCAAATCCTTTCCTAAATGATTTATAACCCTTGGATTTATAACAATCTCTCTATATTCAATCTGATTCATATCGTTCCTCCCTTATAAATTGAAATACGTCTTTATTCGCCGAGCAATTTCCAGTGACATCACATATGGTACTCCGTTCCCAATCATTTTAAACTTTGCACTCAAACAAACATTTTTAGGTAATTCAAACCATCTTGGTAATGATTGGATTGCCATTGCTTCTGCTACACTAAGCCTTCTAGTTCTATATGGATGGAGATGCACTTCATTGTTTCCATAAGCTGCCGTTGGCGAAAATTTCCACCTATGTAGCCGCTTAAAAGACTTTCTACTAGTATCTCCCTCCATAATAGAATCTATTTTCGATTTACCTGATCTCACCTTAAACACATCTTTTGTGTTTTGATGCCGATAAACATTATTTTTTATAAACCAATATTCCACAGTAAGGTCGATTGGAATTTGATACTTAAATTTTCTTTTACTATATTCGCGATATTTTTCTGGAGAGGGCCAATTTAACTGCTTTATTTTTTTTGAATCATATGGCAAACCATTATTCCATGGAAACGCAAATGTTTTATTCATACATATTACTCTTTTTGCCAGAGCTGATTCTTCTTTTATTCCTATCAATAGTACCCTTTCTCTATCTTGTGGCACTCCAAAATCAAGAGAATTAAGTAATTTTTGCGACAAAATAAACCCACTTTGTTGTAACATGTGTTTTAACTCTTCAAAATAATCTCTATGTTTTTGTGTTTTAATTAAACCTTTAACATTTTCAAATAAGAAAATATCTGGCTTAAAGTGACATATAATATCAATATAATTTCTTGCCAATTTGCCATTATCCCCTTCTCTTCCAAGATTCTTCCCTCCCACTGAAAAGTCTGGACATGGTGGACCGCCAATAAAACCAATAAATTCTTTTTTTTGCCGCTCTTGCTTTATTAGGTTATACAATAATTGTTCATTTGGGCCATCTAAAAAACATTTTACATCGCAGATATGATATCCATATTGAGGCAATCGATAATTCTGATTTCTTCTCGCATACTGATATGATGTTATGAATTCTGGTTTATGTTCATTGACAAATACCACATCATATCCTGCTTCCTGAAAACCAAGATCAAGCATACCAACACCTGAAAAAAAAGAAAATATCTTCATAACATTAACCAATTTCTTTCTATTTGAAATATTGGAATCTTAAATATCCTAAATCCCAATGAATAAAAAATTCATATATAGATTATCATAGTGTCTTTAATAAAGCAAACACTAGCTTTTACTTTATGATGTTTCAAATCATATCGCTATTTATTAATATAGTTTTTTCAATTTCATTTTGAGTATAATAGTTCTATTGTGACTTTTTAAATGCGGTAAATAAATTGACATATTTCATTTCATATTCTAAAGAAAACTCCACGTTTATTATGAGCAAGTACCTTATCAAGCACATAAAGAACATTCATCTAAACACTTCTCCGATTTTGTATAATACTATAACGTAAAAATCACTCCTCCTACTCACTCGTCTCCACCGCTTTCAATGTCTGCCCATCCTCCGTTCTCCAACTCGTCAACCCATTCGCACTTTTCCCCACGACAAATATCGCTGCATAAGAGGGACTGGTAAAAAGCATATCTTCTCGCAGAATACCTTGCTCGTCCACGGGCGCCTTTTTTCTCCGCTCTTTAATGACTGCTGGAACAGTGTCATCATCTATGGGAGAAATATGACTTCCTCTCAAAACAACAAAACCTTCCGGTGTCTGGATGCCATCCGCTTCCACTTTTCCTACATTCTTAATCGTCCGCACAAGATGTAATCTGACTGTATCGTCCAGTCTTGTGGTAAACTCGTCTTGCATTTTGAGAGCCGCCTTACTAATTGGTTCAAATACCTTATGCCCCAACGTTCCCATGATCACTTTAACGTAATCTATAAATTCTTCCATTTCGCTTTCTTTTTCTTCTGTAATATTTCCTGAAGTGGGATCATTTCCGTTCTTAACTTCATATCGGTTTGCCTCAAGAGCCAGATTGCGGAACCGATTTTCAAGATAGCTGATTTCCGTAGGGCCAAAGGAATTGTTGGATGTAGTAAACGCTATGGCTTCCGTCCAATAATCTTTTTCAGGGTTACGTTTATGTTCCTGTATGCGATTGAGAAGTCCTTCGCCGTTTTTTCTTGCGCTGGCCTGCCCAATATATACGACACCTTTTCCAGTCTCATCTGATGTGCCAAACAAGAAATATACACCACTCTGCTTTAAGTCATTTCGATCCTTACATTTATCCAATTCGGTTCTTGGAATTTTGTATGCTATTCCTGTCCAATTTGCCAGAGTACATTTCATCCGTCCGCTGGCATCTCCATCCATCAAGAATAGATTGATGCTTTTACCCCGTGTTACCACTTATAGCTACCTCCCTAGCAAAGTTCTTCATCATATACAATACTCTGTTTCCTGCTCTTATAGCTGTCCAGGCCTTTGATTATTATCTTAGCATACATTTACAAAATTTTCCACTATTATTTCCTTTTTTGATATTTTTCACTAAACTCTCTTCATTTCTTACATCAACTTCTTTTTCCTCTCCTATTCCCTCAAAATATTTCCTCTCTTTACTTCTCTTTCCACATTATCCCGCAACTCCTCACCAAACTTCCCAAGCTCTTTCCCTAAATCCTCCCCACCTCTCTCATCAACGCCCTCTTCTTCTCATTCCCCCTCAAAAACTCTCCATATCTCCTCTCCCATTCCTCATCCCACTTATTCCCCCTCATAATCTCCTTAATTTCCTTGAGCACACCAACCACATGCCCATAGTTTTTAGCTCTCCTCCTCCCCACAAACTCATTGACCTCATTCCAATACATCTCCACCACTTCCCTTGGATGCTGATCGGCCAGGCGCTTGCTGAAATAGTGATCTGCGTCTATATCATCCCACTCCCCACGGTTTGGATGCTGCAAAATATACGCAAGCACATCCTCAGTCTCTCTTTTATCCATCAGAATATTCAAATAGGCAGATAGGTTTCTCTTCCGAATCACTTCCAGAATATTTTTCTCTTCCGTAGCAAAATCCTCAGCAGTCAATTCTTTTTTACATTCTTCATAGAGTTTATACAGATCATTCTTATCTATATAGGCAAATAGCTCCAAAATGGTTTCCTTCTGGCGCTCATATTCACCCTTTTCCCTGTAATACTGGTGCATCAATTCCAATATTACATCCTTCCCCCGCGGCCTTTTTTGCGAAATCATATATAGCTTTTCCAGCGACTCTTCATCCTCTATTCCTTTAAAATATCCAAACATATACTGATAGAGTTCCGATAGTCCGCCCTCGCCTTTACGCACTCCCTCCCATAAGAGTTCCAATGCCTGTTTTTCGTCGCCATGCTGTATGTAGTAATCCGCCAGTTCCACATAGTCTTCTCCGTACTCCAGATGAGCTTTTTGATGCTCCAGGAACTTTGCGTCTTCTCCAAATTCCCGATATATCCTGGCGGCGACATCCTGATAATAAGAATTCCCTTTCTGCGCCAGAAAATCAGCCAGATATATTTTTTCCTCCCTGGCTATACACAAGTCAGACGCTACATCCACCAGACAATCCGTAAAGCCGCTGTTATCCGATGCTACAAAGGGCAACATCTCATCCAGTACCTGCCTGCGTACTGCCCATGGTATCTGATGCTCTTTGAATAGCCCTGCCATTTTTTCCAATTCCTCATAGACTGTCTCCTCCTCCCACTCCGGTCCGCCGCCATAGCGATCAAACTCCGCTATGATCTCTTTTGCATTGGACCAATAAATGCCAATTTGCTCTTCAACAATCAGAGAAAACTTATCGCTCTCCGCGCCTTTTTCTTTTCTTTGGCAAAAATCCAGCAATTTCTGCCTTACTGCCCTATCACTATCTGCAAGATATTCCACCAATTCCAGTAACTCTTCCCTGGTATATTGCTCTATTAGTTGCCGCACTGTATTTTTATCCATGGTAATCCTCTTCTCGTTTTATTTTCCTTCAGGCAGTTCCTTCCCTAAAAACATCACTACTCACCACACATCCCTCTATTTACCTCACCCACCTCCCCACAATCTCCCTTACCTCCTCACTAAACTCTCCAAGCTCCTCAACCCCGATCGCTCCTTCCCGAACCAACTCCATAATAATCCCCAACATATTAGACCGGCTTACTCCTCTCACCACGACCCCAGCGTCCCTCTTATCTTTCCTGATCCTCTCATCCAGCGCCCAGAACTTATCGGAGGGATTACCCTCCCCGCTAAGTATCTCCATATATTCATGGTTCAGCCTGTCCATATAATTCTCCTGCCAGCCGGGAAGCTTGCTCCGAAATAACTTCCAATCCCTTTCATTCACGCCCTGTACTTTGCTCATCGTCCTTTCTCCTCCTGTCCTCACTCTACTGGTCCTCTACATATCGCGTACTTCCTATACCGTTTCCTTCACCCTTTCCCCATCACCAGATCCTCATAGACCCTCCGCACCACATTCTCCACATTCACACTCCCCAGATATCCGAACGGTATCCTCTTCTCCCTAAGCGCCGCGATGAATTTCACATACGACACATGATTCAGATAATCGGTAAAAAAGTACACCCGCTCCCGATTCTCCAACACCTTCCCGTCCACGGTCCTGTATGTACTCGGATGAATAAACAGCCATTCTGGGAACAGGCGCCTGAGTTTTTGCAGCCAGTTCACATGGCCGCCGATGATGACCACCGCTTTCCCCGCAATGGCCGCCTGCATCTCCTCCAGCTTTACCTCCGCTATCGGCTCCGGCTCCGATGCCGATTGATATGCATACTCGCGAAGCGCGATCAATTCCTCCCTGTCGCCCTTTAACTGATTGATCAACGCCTGCGCATCCTTCTCCGCGTTCTTCGCGTTTCGGTTGACCTCCCGCAGATACTGATTCTCCTGCTCCTTCTCATGCAGCTTTTTCCGCAGCAGCGCGATCTCGGCCAGATAGTCCTCGGCTTCTGCCTCTCCCATACTGACCGGAGCAACGTTTACTGGCGCTGGCTTTTCCTCTCGTCTCTGCTCCTTCTTCTCAGAGACGTCTATGTTTTCCGGCTTAAACAGCGTCTTTTCCTCATCCTCCTCTAGATAATCATCCACGCCCATCAGCCTTCCGATCTGCTCGTCAAAGCAAGTGACCGCCTGCGTCAAAGCGTCTACGAGCGCATAGATATGCGCATAGCTCTGTACTTCTTCATATCCAAACTCTTTTTCCGGATAGACTGTTTTCAGCAGCGCCAGTGTTCTGGCCATATCCATCCGCAATCCGGCATAGACATTTCTGCATTTGTACGCATATCCGCCCGAATATCCAAAATACCGGAAACAGACGCACGCGAACTCCTCATCCGTCCAATATTTTCTGTGCGGTATACATTTTTTCTTATTCTCCTCTTCCGCATCTCTCCATGCATCCACAGTCTGTATGCATTCTTCCAGCAGGCCGTCCTGGAATCCCTCCCATTCCAACTGCTCCTGATCCTCCGCTTCCCACTGGTCCCTCTGTTTGTTAAACATCGTATATAACAGCGAGCACTCGTCCGACAGCCGGATGTCCATAAAGCCGCACATCCCTATGATACGGCCCATATCCTCATACCTACAGCTCCCGTCCTCCTCATCCTCTGTCAAGGAAAAGACTTCCTGCACATCTATCGTCTTGAACCTCTTGAGCTGATTATATTCTCGCTTGTAGTAGGTCTTGTACAGATACTTGATCAATTTGCGGCAGTAGGAATCGCCCAGCTTGGCCCCGTTAAAAATCATGACCAGGAGCTTGCGCCGCACGATCTCCTCTGGCGAAGAGTCATAAGCCATATCGCCGCCGTACCAGGCCGCGTTGTAGTATTCTGCCATCTTGTCGCTGCAGTGCAGCAGAAAATCTTTTTCTATCAGCGCAAAATCATCCTCCATCGGCTCATTGACAAAGCCCTTCAGGAAAAAATAATCCGCTCCGGCGGTATCCGGTGCAACCTTACCGGCCTCACGGTTCATGGCGTCCTCCATGAATATTCCCAGTACCTCCTTTGACGGGTACGGACGGGAATCGCCATATACATCGCACCGTTCAAAATCATCCCAATCTCCTGAAAATCCACTCGGTAAGCTCACTCTGAATCCTCCTGCTCTTTTCAATCGCTATACGCTGGTTCAAAAAGATAAGACCCTTCAGGTCCAGCGCAAAGTATTTATTCCCTAATACGGTTTCGCTGTATATCTCACTTAATCAACCCATATCTTTATTGTATCGTGATTCGAAAAATGGTCAAGGGAAACCTTCTCCACCACACAATAAAAGCTCCTGAGGCATATCTGTTAATCTCTCAAAACTTCATAATTGTAGGCCCACATAACATATAGCAGCACCGCTGAACAGTTTATGTTATACAGACCCGCAAAACAGTTTTATTTGCAATTTTTTTGTATTGGTATTAAACCAATTATTAAACCAATTTTCTTTTTTCAGCAGTGGTTTATTAGTCTAAATGGCTAATTTTCGCTCTTTTATGGTTTTATACCTCTTCGTTATCAAACCGATTCCCTCTCATTTTTAACCAATATCCAGTGAGATATCTTTTTGTTTTCAGAATCCGTCGTAACGACTCCTTTTCCCTTAAGTGCCGTAAACAATTTTAATTTTTTTGCTCTTTTGAATTAGAGGAAAAGGTATTGAAAACCGTTTTCACCGCACAATCATCCTATTGCCAACTATCAAAAAATATATTACAATACTCATGGTATTACATCCAGCAATACCATCACATTATACGTTATCTAATATTTAATACTATCTCAAAGGAGGAAATTGACATGCTACGAAAAATCAGAAAAGTACTAAAGTGGCTGCTGATCATCCTGGCGGCAATCCTGTTGATCGGAATCATCATCAACGCCATCTGCCGGCTGCTGGACAAATCCAAACTCCAGAACGCATATGGCCAGACAGTCTCGGTAGACGGAAGGAACATGGTCGTCGATATTAAGGGCGATCCTGACAAGCCAGTCATCCTGCTGCTGTCAGGCCTAAGCTGCGCGTCCCCCGTGTTGGAGCTGGCGCCTCTCTCCACCGCTCTGTCCGAATCCTACTGCGTGGTGACGATCGAGCCCTTCGGCTATGGCCTGTCCGATCTGGCCGGCAAGGACCGCACGATCGAGAATATCGTGAGCGAGCTGCACGCCTGCGCGCAGTCTCTGGGGTACGGGGAATATTATCTGATGGGACATTCCCTCGGTGGCCTCTATTCGCTCTATTGGGCCAACCAGTATCCGGATGAGGTAAAGGGCTTCATCGGCATAGACCCCTCGGTCCCTGGCATGAACGACGAACAGCCATTCCCGATCAGCATCACGGCCATCAACAAGATATCCGCATATCTGTCAAAGGCTATGAATGCGGTGGGGCTTCCCCGACTGATGACCGCAGGCAACCCTCAGAGCGCGATCTATGCGGATACCACTTATCCCTACACGGAAAAAGAGCTGGAGATTTATCGGCTTCTGTCTCTGGACAGGGCCTATAACAAGACGGTTATGAATGAGATGAAATATCTGGACGCCAATGTGGAGGCGACAAGGGGCATGAGATTCCCCGACGGGATGACCGTTCTGGAGTTTGTGTCTGGGAGCAACTGCGAGCTTCTGTCCACATGGGAGCAGCTGCACTGGGATACCCTGCCCGCGGAAGGCAAGGGCGATGTCATTCGGCTGGAGGGCAGTCACTATCTGCACTTTGAATTCCTGAGCGAAATCGTGGAAAATGTGAAAAACTTCATCGAATAGCAACAAAAACAACAGAGACGCAGGCGGAAATCACTCCCCTGCGTCTCTGTTGTTTTGGTTGTCCGAACAGAAGCCTCTCACAGCCTCCTGCTCCAGCTTGCAGCCATGCTCCAGCATATAGTCGATGACCTCCCCGTAATCCTCCAGGCACACTCCCCGCTGCCTCTGCTCCTGCAGCGCCTCCCACAGCTGTTGCAGACGCTTTCTGTCATTCCCCGTCAGGGGCTTTAAGTCCGCCGCATACCGCCGCAGCGTTGGCACATCCATATGCAGAGAGCGAAAAGCAATCCCCGTCTTACGCTTTAAGTGCTCCAATATGTAGAAGCCTCCCGCATCGATATCGCCGAAATGCCGATACTCCCTGTCCGGATTCTGCCGATACAGGCATATCAGGAAATCCCTCTTCACCTTGTTGTGAAAGCCCCCCAGATAGATCACCAGATCCTGCCCTGCGGGATAGTCGTGAAAGCTTGTGAGATTTTCCACAGTGACCACCCGTTGCCCCAACACCGTCACATCTGTGAGGCTCCTGACCGTCTCTGTGGACAATGCGATATCCCCTTTGAGCAGGGACAAATTGAGCTTCTGCCCTCCCAGAGTCAGCGCCCCATTGCCCTTGATCATCACATAGGTAGGCGTGTGGACAATCCCACACTCCTCCAGCACAGCGCCCTTTTCCTGGAACTCCCCGTACTGATACAGCAGAGCCTCCAGCCTGGTGGCCAATTGCTCCACCCTCTTGGAGTCATGGAACAGCTGCATGGAGAGATTGCGCACAAAGACCTCCTCCCTGTTTTCCAGCGCCGCCCTCGCCGCCAGCAGCAGCTCCCGATACTCTTTCAGGTCATGTCCATAGTACTCCACATTCTGATTCTTCTCCATCCTGGCGCGCTGCGCCGCAATATAGCGATGTAGCGGCACCAGTCTTGCCCGCGCCGACTCTGCGCTTTGCTCCAGGGCGGAGGAACAGTCCTCCCCGGGGTAGAATTCCTCCCATATCTTCTGCAGCTCCTGCTGTTCCCGCTTCCTGGGCGTCCTCTCCAGAAGCTCATAACAGCTATCCAGCCGCTCCAGATTCAGGCATACCTTCTTCAGTATCCCCTTGCGCTCATACTCCAGCTTCACCAGAGAGAGTCTGCTCAGTTCCTCCATGGCCTCGTTGACCTGACAGAAATAGTCATACTCCGCATCGTCATGATATCTGGGAAACAGCTTTCCGACGTTCACCGTAAAATGCTGGCTGACCTGATTTTCTCCCTGGAACGTCTTACTCCTCTCATATGAGTCGAGCAGATGCTCCAGCACCTTCCTCTGCAGCTTGTCCATCACAGATCATACTCCTCCACAATGCTGTTCTGCCCCACGCGAATAGCGGTCAGTATGGTTCCCACCTTCTCGCCGATGATCTCGATCTTGGCCGGGGGCGTCGCCAGGATCACCTGCAGGTCCAACCCGTTGAAAAAGTCCATCATCGACTGTATCCTCTCGTCGTCCATCTTGTCAAAGGCCTCATCCAGCAGCATGATTCTCACACTGTTGCCATAGCGGTACAACTGGTAAAAAGATGCCGCGATTGCCACATAGTAGGGCACCTGGGTCTCACTGCCGCTCTTTTCCCCATAGATATCCGAAAAACGCTGCACCGAGCCGTCCTTTTTGTGTATCTCGATATCATAGTCCAGATAAGAACGGTAATCCGTATATTCCTCCACGATCTTCTGTCCACTGTCATCCTTGGTCATCAGCTTGGCGAACAGATCCGCCATCTCGTCCCGGTACTCTGCCTCAAACGCGCTAGTCCACAGATTCATCCCCTCCTGGTTGTTCTCGGAAGTGATCATCCGATACAGGCCCTCCTTGCGCTTGTCAAAGCTGATCTTGAAGCGGTAGCTGTCATCCCCATAATAGATGCTGTCCAACGCCCTGTTCAGGCTGCGGAACTCGTTTCGGGCGCTCTCGATATTCTCCTTCATCTTTGACAGAAAATCGCTGCGGAATATCTGCTCGCAGTCCTCCTTGGCGGTCTTCAGCTTCTCCTCATAGCGCACGATTTCCACGCCGCGAAGCTTTTGCAGGGCCTCCCTGTATTCCGATATGGCGGTAAGTCCGGTCACAAAATCAAGGGTAAACGCCTGGTTATAGTGCATCTGCAGAGCCAGCAGACCTCCCTTGCCGTTGACCAGCTCGTCTTTCTCCCTGGTCAACTGCGCTTTCTGACGGACAAAGTTCTCCGCGATGGTCCGCGCGCTCTTGCTCCTGCGGTTTTGCAGGTATTTTTCCTGCGCGTCCCTGTACGCCATGCCCTCCTCATCGGCCAGCCGCTCCAATTCATCCCGCAGGGATTCGTAGGCTTCCTGCTTCTCCGCCATATTCGTCCGGCTTATCTCCACATGGTTCCGCAATCGCCCTGTTTCCTCTACCAGCCTGTCCTTTTCCCGTGTTCGCTCTGCCCGCTCCCCGTCCTTGGCCTCCAGCTTCAGGTTCAGCTCGATCAGAGTCGGATCGCTCTCCGCCTCTTTGAGTTCCGCCCTGGCCTGCACCATCTGCCTGCGGTACTCAAGGAGCTGATCCGGCGCGTCCATATACATCCTGATCAGCTCCAGATTGACCTTGCGGGCACTCTCCAGCACATCGCTGTGCAGCTTGCTCTTCTCCCGCAGCAAGCTGCGCTCCCTGGTCTTATCCTCGATGTCACGCCTGACATTCTGTATCTGCACTCTGTAGGCATATTGGCCGATAAACGGGTTCTCATAGTCCCTGGGATTTAAATGCCGCACCACATAGCCCTGATAGAGCATACAGTCCGGGGTTATGGCAATACTGTGTTTCTCCAAATCATGGACAT
This sequence comes from bacterium, assembly GCA_023663725.1. GTDB lineage: Bacteria > Bacillota > Clostridia > Lachnospirales > Lachnospiraceae > Acetatifactor. Next base: position 92,488 of record JAMPGX010000011.1, read on the forward strand.
CCGTACACCGCACTACACGGCCCAGAATATAGTTGGCGTAGGCCTTGGCATAGCGATTCTCGCTCCTGACCACATAGGCCAGGGAATCCCTGTCGGCCTCCTGCTCCGCGGGGAGTCTGCGGCTGTTGATGATGCCTGCCGTATGGATCGCCGCACGGTTTCTGGCATAGACCTCCAACGCCGTGTCGTAATGCTCCGGTTCCACCACCAGATAGAATTTCTGCGTGTGAAGATATCCCTCCACCGCATTGTTCCATGTATCGTCCGTGATCTCCAGCAGCTCGGAGAGGAAGTACACGTTGGAGTGGATTCCCCTGCGGGCAAATTCCTTCTCCACCAGCTCCTTCAGCCTTGCGGCATATTCGGGATAGGGAAGTATGCGCTTCTCCAGATTCTTAAGGCGCTCCTGGCTCTTCCCGATCTCCTCCGAGACGGCCTTCGTCTGTGCTGTCAGCATCGCCCAGCGCTCTTCGATCTCCTTCTGCTCTTTCCCGAAAAATGTCTCCAGCTTCTCCGTGACAGAAGCCTTCGCATTCCGATTCGCCGTTTCTTCTATCTGTATCTGTCCGGAATCCCCATCCGAGGGCTTTTCCGCTCTGCCCGACTGTCCGGCGCCCCTGTCCAAATCCTCCGATGCCCTGCCCAGCAGTTCGAGCTCCGAACGGCTCACCGGCTTATATTCAAGCTTTTCCAGGCTCCGCAGATAGGCGGCCAGCTGCGCAAGGAGTCCCTTCAGCTTCTCCTCATTCTCCTGTTTATCACGGATATCCTTTTCCAGCTCACTAATCCGACTCCTGGCCTTCTCCAGCAGTTTGTTGGACTGGTTCGTCTGTATGTCCACATTGATGGCCAGGATCTGCTCCTCCAGATTGCGGATCTGTTTTCCCAGCTCTTCACAGAGCTCCTGGTTAGATGCCATGGCCTGACTCTTGACACGGATATCCCCTTCCAGCTCCTCCACCTCCAGCTTCGCCGCATCCCGATTGGCAAGCTTGAGCAGCAGCTCATTGATCAGGATTCCTCTGTCCTTATCCTCGATCTCCCCATATTTGTTCAGAATGTCCTCCAGAGCGTCCTGCTGCCTCCTGGAACGTTCCAGTATCCCCTCCAGCTCGCTGAGCGTCTCGATATTTTCCCGCAGGGAGGCCACATCCACCCGCTCCTCGGACAGGACAAATTTATTGATGAACTCCTTCACATTGTCCATGGGCTTGAAAGCCAGAGACTTGGGGATGATATCAAAGAATTTATCGTCCAGATTGCCCAGCCTGCGCTTGAATCTGTCTCTGGCGGCATTCTTCTGCTCGATATAGGATATCTTCCTGTGATTGACTCTGAATTCCTCCGCCAGAGCCGCCCGGCCCTCCACGCGGAAAGACAGGTCCTCCAGCCTGCACTCCTCCAGATACCAGCGTGTAATCACCTTGCTTTCCTCATCGGGAGACAGCATATGTACGCCTATGACAAAATAGCGGTTGCCCTTCTCCTCATAGAACTCCAGGGCAACATTGGCAGGCACCGTGTCCTTGCGCAGATAGGTCTCTCCTACATTGCCGATCTTACAGCGCACATAACCCTTCAGACTCCTGTTGCCCTTCTCGTTGGCCGCCACATTAAACCGGCGGGTATTTGTGGTCAGCACCAGCTGTATCGCGTCCAGTATCGTCGATTTTCCGGCCGTGTTCTCCCCGCTGACCAGAGTGGAGCCGTGAAAGGATATCCTCTCATTTTCAAAATAGTGCCAGTTAATCAACTGCACTCTGGTCAAAATTTTCTTCTGGTTCTCCATTTTCATTTCCCCCTGCATATTCTCTCAACTTCTGCTCCGTCATGGCATAGTATGCGTTGACATCCTCCACCGGCACCGCCATGATAATGGACGGATAGATGACAATCCTGGCGTCCGGCTGGCTCACATCCCCGTCCAGATTCTGTATCAGGTTATATCTGCGCAGCAGGCTGATCATCTGTCTCTCCATGCCCTTGTCCAGCATGGGCTTGGCTTTGACGCGGAGCATGGCATATTTCTCCCGGATTTCTTCCATCAGCACCGTCACCTCCTCGGAGAAAGTACCCAGCTCCTTGCGCTTCTCCACATACAGGATGCGCAGGAGCAGCAGGAAGATACTCTCGTACTTGCCCAGAGACAGCCTCCCCGTGCCAAACTGATTCACGATGCCGATCACGCCCTGGTCCTCGTTGATCAGAAGATCGTACCCCAGCAGATCGAAAAAGGGAACAAACAGCTCCCTGTTCTGCCTCACAAAGATATACTCCTTCTTGGTGTCTTCCCGCCTGCGCAGCAGAAAGCACTGATTTAATAGCTTATTGGCGGCTGTGCGGAACTTATCCTTCTGAGCCGTAGATTCCGTTAATTCCTCAAACATGACGCTGTCCCCCAGGCTTTTCAGTTCTTTATGATATCAAAATAAGGCAGAGAATACCCTTTCAGCTCCACCTGCTTTCCACTTCTTCTGATCGAATAATTGTTGGAACGGTTGCCGGCATAGATGCTGATATAGATGATGCGGATCAGATCCCTCCGGCACTCCACCGGCACCTGAGTCACTGGCAGAATATCGCGCTCCCCCAGAAGCGCTGACACATAGTCGTTGATACTTTTGCGGGAAAATCGATTGCGGTTCCTGACCTGGAGCGCTTCCTTGTACAGCCGCCTCTCCTCCTCGCTCATCCCCTGACTGTCGGAAAAAGCGCTGATCGTCCCCAGCTTTTTGGTGACAGGTATGGTTTGCAGAGACTCCGGGGACAGGTAATTCTGAGGGTACAGGGAGAACAGGCCCTGATAGTCCGTCTCGACCTCTTCCTCCTCCCCGTTGATTCGTTTCACATACAAGTCCAGAATCCTGGACAGCTTTCCCTCCAGATTGTTGCCCGTGGCCAGCAGGAATCTGGCCCGCATAACCGCACTTCTCATGTACCGCGCGTGCTTGCGGTCGATCTCGTCGATGATATCGTCCAGGCGGTAGAAAGCGGACTTGACGTCTATGAGCATGGCAATCACACGGTCATAGGCCAGATCCTGATCCTCCGTCTCCTCCACCTCCATATAGCCTGCGACCGCCCGATCCATGATATCGGCGGACTCCATGATCCGCTCAATTCTCTCGATGATCGCCGTTCGAAAATAAGCGATATTCTCGCTGGTCTTCATGCGCAGATATGCCTTGGAACCAATATTTTTGTGATACTCAAAGAAATGATTCAAGGTCTCGTTCGCGTCCATGTCATTGGTCTGCCTGTCCATGTGCCGCTTGATGCTGGCATTCAGTTTCTTCAGCTCCGACAGCAGACGCTCCGTATTCTCCTGTACGCCCCGGATGATCAACTCATAGGGCTTGCTGTACAGCTCTTCATTCTGCAGGCTGGCGTGAATCTGGGAGATGATGCCCTGATACTCCGCCTCCTCCTCCCGTATAATGCGGTTCATGCTCTCTATGACAGGAATTGCGTACTCACAGAGCACGATATTGATCTGGTGATTGATCTCCTGCTCATACTCGATCCAGCCACACTTTTTCAGCATGGCAATGACCCCGTTGGCCTTCTCTCTGGCGTCAGACACATAAGTCTCGTCGTCGAAGCTCATCTCTGTGTCGTCGGCCTCAAAGTAATCTGTCAACTCCTTCGCCACAATCTCCCGGTTCACACCGTAAGAAATCTCCGGCTTAAACGCATGGAAAAGCCGCAGAATGCAATCCGCATACTCCTGTCGGTATTTGCTGGTCAAAGGTTTATAAAAATCCGTCGGGAGAATGTCAAAAAGACGCTTCATGCTGACTCCCATCTGCCTGGGCAGGCGCATCAATCAAATTGTGTGAAAAAGAGCTTCCCCTCCCTGTCATTATAACTCACTTACCTATATCATTGCAATAACAGGAAAACAAACATTCACTAATTAAGACTCTCCCACACCCCCTGTATCCCCTGCTGCTCATAGATGTCCTTATAATAGGCCACCTCGTCCCGAATCAGCTCGTCGATCACCCTCATACCCAGCAGTTCGACCGGGGCCTTATCGTCTGTCATGATATAGGCCCCCTCCTCATAGACCGCCAGATTGCCCTGCACGCGCTCCATCATCGCACTCAGGCTCACGTCCGTCAGCTGCTCCCTGTGCGCGCTCAGCCGCTCCAGAGCGTCGCTGTGATTCATCGCGAAGAGCTCTCGGTTCGTGGAGCCGCCCACATCCACAGTGTATACATAGTCAAACACGCTGGCAATGGTATCCGACAGATATTGATTGATATTGCCCTCGCCGCCGCCCCGCATATTCATGTTGACCACCATCACGCCGCCCTCGCTCAAGTGCTCTTTTACCAGCGTAAAGAATTCCACCGAGGACATCTGGAACGGTATCGTGATATCCTGGTAGGCGTCCACCATGATCACATCGTATTTGTCCGTGATGGCATTTAAATAAGCCCTGCCGTCGTAGGTGGTCACCTGCACAGACTCTGGCAGCTCAAAATAGGTGCGGGCCAGCTCCGTAATCTTCCCGTCGATCTCCACGCCCTCGATCTCCATCTGGCCAAAATAGCGGCTACACTGGGTCGCGTAAGTGCCTGTCCCCATGCCCAGGATCAGCATCCGGCAGTCCTGCGGAGACTCGCAGGCCGTCATCAGAGGGGCTGCCATGGCATAGTCGTAATACATGCCGGTAAGTCCCTCCTGCTTCATCAGCACGGACTGTACGCCAAAGAGCACATTGGTGGAGAGAATCACATGCCTGTCATCCTCTTTTACCTGGAGATAATTGTAGATGGATTCTCCCTCGTAGGTGAGGTCCGGCTCCCAGAAGGCAAAGCTGTTCCCCGAACCCGTCAGGCAGCAGACCAGAAACAGGACTCCAGCCGCCGCGCTCCTCGCCGCGCCCTTCCTGCTGCTGACAAAATAGACCAGCGCCAGCACAAGCAGTATCCCCGCGAAGATCAGAAAGGTCACGGAGGTGCCTACCGCCGGAATACTGATGAAAGTGGGAACGAATGTGCCGATGATGCTGCCGACCGTGTTGAAGGCTCCCAGATTGCCCACCGTCCTGCCGCTGTCATCCAGACTGTCCACGGAGTACTTGGCCAGGGACGGCGTCACTGTTCCCAGCAGGAAAAGCGGAAACACAAAGACCACCATGCAGGCCGCGAAAGCCGCCCAGATCAGGAAATTGGTGTTCACCGCAAAGATCAGCACGGCCGAAATGCCCAGCACGATGTATTTGCCCACCACGGGGATCGCCGCTATCCATATGGCGGCCACCAGAATCCGCCCATAGAGCCTGTCCGGACTGGGGCGCCTGTCCGCGCTGCGCCCGCCGTAGATATTGCCCAGAGCCATGGCGATCATGATCGTGCCGATGATGATGGTCCAGACGATCTGGGAGGAGCTGAAATAGGGCGCCAGCAGGCGGCTCGCTCCCAGCTCCACCGCCATCACCGACATGCCGGCAAAGAACTCCGTCAGATACAGAAAGAGTTTGTTTTTCAAAATAGCTGGTTTATTATTCACGATAACTCCTATCTGCCCGCTTTAGCGGGCATTTTATTGCTGCCTATAAGCATACCATAATTTCCCTGTATGATGCAAGTCCCCGAATACCTTACCTTTTTTGCCCTTCGTATTGAAAGACTCAGACGTTGGCGGTTTCACGCATTCAATCCTTGAAGCGCAGGGCTACCTATGATACAATCAAAATCACAAGCAGAAAGTTAGGAATTTTGTCGAGTTATCATGGTCAATGGGAAATTAAATTCAATGAGAAAAATGTGGGGGCAAAGAATCTGTGGACTACTGTTACAGCACCGTACAACCCTCATGTTTATCAACTAAACGAACAAGAAACCGTACTGGAATTTACCAATTAGAGATACGATAACTTCCTACTTTGTCAGAAAGTAATCTATGAAGAGAAATCGGTGGTTGTAAAGGAGTAAACGATGTATCTACACGATTTGATTGTCCAGGAATTCGAGCAAACGAAATCATTATCAGCTTTGATTTATTTAATCGAACAGGGAAGAGAATTAGAATTTTCATTTGAAGGGAAAAAATATTTCCTGTCTCGGAGTAATTCTCAAAAAAGAGTATCTCTTTGGAGTAGCCAAGGGCAGGAAGAACAAAGTTTTGATCATATAGAAGAACTGATTGAAAAAGCAACGTTGTTACATGGTGTAGTTCTGTTAGATGTTCTGCCACATATTCAAATAGAAACCATATTTTAACTACTTCCCGTTTACTGATGCAGACCGGCACGCAAACGTTTTACTTATTGCTCGTATCGCCACGTGGAATACAGTGGCTCAATTCTTATCCAGAAAGGACACCTATGGCCGTCAGACAGAAAGACCTATCAGAAATCCTCATCATGCACAGGCAGCGTTACCCGCTGATGGAGCCTGCGGATTATGGAAAACTTCTATATCAGAATGAATTCGGTCCGGAGCATATGATCGCCAGCCCTGAGGCTGTGCAGACCTGGCTGCTCAAGGAGTGGGAGGATGCTGTCCAGCCCCAGCCCGCCTTCGCCGCGGCGAAGCCCGCCGCCGACATCGAGGAGATCGGCAATCATCTGTTTCGCTTCCACCTGACAGGCGACTATGACATCCCTATAGCCGCGCCGCTGCTGGCCCGCCTTTTCTTCCTGACGGCGAAGCAGCACAGGGGTACGACGGAAAGCCTCATAGAAAAACTGGCCCTGCTGCGAGAGTATGGCAGGACACCGAATGCCAACCTCCACAGCTGCGATTCCTGGCTGAACGCCTACCTGCAGGCCGGCTGTCCGTCCCTGCACCACAGCGAGACATTCCGTCAGGCATATGCTCCCCATTATCGGATTCTGCGCGACGTGTACGCCATCTATTTTCCTGTAATCTATGAGGTACAGAAGCGTCTGGCCGCATCGAAGCGTATCGTGATAGCCATAGACGGTCCCTGCGGCGGCGGCAAATCCAGCCTTGCCGAGCTGCTGGCCGAGTTATTCCCCAGCCGGTTGCTGCATATGGACGACTACTATCTTCCCCTGGAGCGGCGCGCTCCTGGCTGGGAACAGACGCCCTGCGGCAATATGGACCTGGAGCGCTTCCGGCGGGAGGCCCTGCTGCCTGCTGCCAGCGGGGAAGCGGTCGTGTGCCGTCCCTACAGTTGCCAACAGGGGCGGTTGCTGGACGCCAGGGAACTGCCCGCCGCGCCGCTGACCATTGTGGAGGGCAGCTACAGCCACCACCCTCTGCTCGCTCCTCAGTATGACCTGAAGATCTTCCTGCACTGCCAGCGCCAGGAACAACTGGCCAGACTGCGGCTCAGGGAGGGCGCACACTATGACGCCTACCTGCAGCGCTGGATTCCGCTGGAGGAGGCCTATTACCGGACCTATCATATCCCCTCCGACTGCGATATCATCTTTGACAACACGATATATTTTGAATAGTTTGCAGCGCCGTTTTCACATCTTCTCAAGCACCAGCCACACTGTCCAGCCCAGGCTTCCCACCAGCGTCAGCCAGATTCCGGCGTTGAACCATCTGGCCGCTGGCCGAGCCATATTCAGCGTGTAGTTGGTTTCACAGAGTCTGTTCGGCACAAACAGGTGGGAGTCCTGAGGATTCTCATACCAGCCGTTTTTCCAGTACTCGTCGTCATCCACCTCCATCGGCGCATCGTCCGCCTCCAGGAGCTCCTTTTTTGCGCGTACCGCACTCCCCCAGGGTGCCAGATAAGCGCAGCAGGCAGCGATCTGCAGCGCCGCATAGATCAGCCAGTCCCCATTGCCAAGCCCCATAGACTGGCCTCCCGCCTGCCGGTATCCTCCGCACTGATACCAGCGCAGGAGCAGGTACAGCCAGGACGCGCAGTTCCACCCGTCCGCACCCAGCAATGCACTCGCCAGAGCGCATTTCATCAGCTGATTCACCGCGATATTAACCTTGCTGCTCTGGCTGTACACCGCGTTGCGTCTCTCCACCCACCACAGATGCACTACCCATAAAAACAGTGTCACGCCTGCGGTTACGCCGCCGATCAGCCAGATTCCCAGATGCCATATGACCTCCCCCGCCAGCCGCTGCAGCAGCAGATACAGCGCCGCCCCCGCTCCCAGCTCTGCTGTCAGGATCATCAGATGCCAGAACGCTTTCGGCGCCAGCCGCTTCGACAATGCCGACAGTCTGGTGTCTATATACACTGTCCTGCGGGACTTCTCCCGTATCCAGCCCTGCTCCTGTTTGAGTCGGTACATCTGGCGCAGGGGCGTCACCATCAGAATATTCATCCCTGCCAGATACAGCAGAAACCACAGAACCCAGACCAGGATCAACGATTTAACATCCACAAAGCCCAGCAGACACAGCAGGACTCCCAGGGCTATATTGCTGTTCTGGTAGATCCTCCAGCGCCGCCTGCTCTGTTCACAGAGCGCCTCCACCCGCGGGTGTTTCACCTGTTCCCTGGGAATATGGACGCCCAGCAGCATCCCGTTTTGATAGGTGAAATTCTGCTGGTACACATATTTGCAGAGCAGACAGGTGATCAGATCGCAGAACAAAAATGTGAAAAACAAAAAGACTCCCATAATCTCACTCCCTCTCCGCCTCCGGCTGCATTCCGGCAAAAATCTGACGGCACAACGCCAGGAAATCCTCCTGCGCCATCCCCTTCATCCTGGCCTCTGCGGACAGCAGCTCCAGCTCCGCCGTCAACTTCTCCCTGTATCGCTCGTTCCACTGCTGCACCGGAGCTACTGTAGTTCCCCTGCGCCGGTCAACAGTGATAAAGCCCTCCGCCTTCAGCAGTTGATATGTCTTGTTAACTGTCATGGTGTTGACGCCCGCGTCCTGAGCCAGCTGTCGCACGGTGGGAAGGCGCTCTCCCTCCTTCAGTTCTCCCCTGCCAATGCCGGTGACGATCTGATTGCGCAGCTGTACATAGATCGGGATGTTGCTTCCGAAATCCAGTTGAATTAGCATAACGGTATTCTCCTTTCGTATGAAGACTATTAGGCGTTTGCGAAAATCGGTTACTTTGCTAGTGTCATTGGGCACATGGTATACTCCAACGCAGGCACGCTCTCGCTTCGTGAAAAACGTAACAGTACTAAGCTCGTGCCGAATAAATTCGGCAAACCTCGCTAAGTACTGACGTTTTTCAAGAGCACTGCTTATGGAATATACCATATGCCCAATTCGGTACTGGTAAAGAACAGATTCGTACTCACCTGGAAGACTATGTCGGGCGTTTGCGAAAGCCGGTTACTTTGCTAGTGTCATTGGGTATACTAATTAAATACTAAAAAGCTGTTTTACAATTACCTGACATTTAATAGTGTCTTCCGCATATTTTATTTGTATTATACATAGTAATACAAATAATACTTATTGTCAATCTATTTTTCCAAATAAATCTCTATCAGGTTCAACAAAATCTTGCCGCCGCCTATGTACTGATGATATAATAAAGGAGACGTTTGATAAAATGACGATGCTGAATGATCGAAGAAGTTGCGATCAGTATAAATAACATATGTTTTTCAAGGAGAAATGAGATGTTGCCTACCGTAGAAGAAGCCAGAAGGGAACTGGATGTTGCAGCGCAGTTGAATCCGGGCCCCTGGATTGAGCATTCGATCAATGTGGGAATCGCGGCGAGAAATATTGCGCAGAGGGTGCCTGAGTTGGACGAAAACAAGGCATATATTGTGGGTATGCTGCATGATATCGGGCGAAGAGTTGGCATCGTCAATATCCCCAGGCACGTATATGAGGGATATCGGAAGGACAACGCTATTGTGTCCGCCGCCGTGGAAGCCCACTCCTCCCCAATAGATCAAAGCCGGCATAGATAGTGGCTTGGACTTTCCTGACGTCGGATACTGTAAATACGACGAGGTACACAAAAAATACGGTGAAATCATAGAACCCTGGAGGTGTATCCATGAGAAAATTGCTGATGATTACCAGCACCTGGAATAATACATATGTTGACCATCTGCTACAGGGTATATTGAGTCGCATTCAGAATACGGATATCCATCTGGATTTCTTCAACGCCTATGACGTGATCAGCCAGTCTGAGTACGGTCAGATGGAGCTTAATATATTCCACTTGCCAGATCCGCGGGAATACGAGGGAATGCTGGTTGCCGTCAACAGCGTGAAGAATATTGCCTATGTCGAGCAAGTGATGGCCTCTTATCTGGAACGCGGATGTAAAATCCTCTGCATAGACCAACCGTTTTACAATCAGCCCTGTATCAGCATTGACAACTATCAGATGTTCTATCAGATGGTGGAACACATGATTACTGTCCATGACTGCCGCGTTCTGAACTATCTGGGAGGGCCGGAGAACCATGAGGAGAATCGGCTGCGCTATGCCGCCTTTCGCGACTGCATGGCCCATTATCAGATTCCCGTTGAGCCCGAACGGGTACTACATATGCAATTTCTTCACTCTGACGGAGAAGCCGCCTATAATCATTGGAAAAAGCAGGGACTCCATCTGCCCGACGCCGTACTTTGCGCCAACGACTTCATGGCGCTGGGTTACTGCGTGGCGGCGCAGCGGGATGATCATTATGCCCCCAGAGATTTCCTGATCAGCGGCTTCGACAATCTGGATGATGGACAGTACTACTCTCCCACGATCACCAGCATCAACCGAGATTGGAAACAACTGGGCTATGACAGCATGTCCCGGCTGCTGGATATGATTGCCGGAACCTCCGACGAAGTCCTGTACTACACCAAGGGCATCTGTGTCTACAACGAGAGCTGCGGATGCGTCGATGCGCTCAGCAACATCCGCCAAAGCCTGCATTGCATGTATCAGGAAAAGAAATCTATCGAGCGCCACAGCATAATACATCACTCCGTACAGCAGATGCTCAGCGGCGCCAGCATAGGCCCGCAGCTGCCCGATGTGCTGAGTCAGTGCTGCAGCCAGTTGACACTGTCTGCTCTGGCCATATGTCTCCGTCCAACGGCAGACGGGACGGCCGACTGTCAGACCTGCGCGGCGACAGACTCCACAAACCTTCAGACCTGTGCGGCGGCAAGCCTCGCAGACTATCAGATGTACACGGATACAGGCATAGATACCTTCACCTCCCTGCTGCCGGATTCCTGGCTTGACCGAGAGGACTGTCGAATCTGCGTGTTTTCGCCACTGCACTTTAGAGATGAAAATATGGGCTATTCCGTGATTCCTTATAATGACGAGTTGTTCCTGCAAGATAAACACCGTAAATTTTCCGATAATCTGTCCCTGACCTTATCTCTGATCAGACAGCAGGAAAAGCTTCAGCAGATGAACTGCCAGCTGCAGCAGCTTTATATCCGCGATCAGTTGACCGGCCTGTTCAACCGTTTCGGCTATGAAGATATGGCAAATTCATATTACCGGCGGCAGCGGGGCAGGGTCTATGTGATTTTCCTGGACGTGGATAACCTGAAGGTCATCAATGACCAATATGGACATTCCATGGGCGATCTGGCGATCAGGGGAGTGGCGGAGGCCATTAAAGCCGTACTGTCCGAGGCTCCCGTCAAGGCGCGCATGGGCGGCGATGAGTTCCTGGTGGTGGGACCCTACACAGATGAGCCCGCGCTGCTCTCCATAGAGCAACAGGTTCGGCAATGGCTTGCCAAATACAGTGCGGACCATCAGCTGCCTTTCACGCTGAAAGCCAGCATGGGGCATGTCTGGAGCGAGGACATGGAATTCAGTCTCGAGCATCTGGTCCAGGAGGCCGACCACAAAATGTATGCCTGCAAGAGATCCCGCAGAACGTGACCGCCGCTGTGGAAATGGCCCCTATATCTATGAATTACTGGTACGAAAATACTGTGCAAGTTATGGATAGTCAAAAGACAGAATTAGTGCTATAATCATTGGAAAAGAAGTATATTGCTCCGCTTTGAGGCACATCGGCGATTTTCGCATTCCCGGGCGGGCAGACAGGAGGCAGTGTGGATCATATAGTATGGCGTGACAGTTATAAAATCGGCGTGGATTTTATCGACCGTGAACATAAGCAGCTTTTTTCGACTATGAACAAGCTGCTTAAACTCAGTGAAAACGAGGAAAAAAGCGAATGGGTATGTCGTGAGGGCGCCAAATATTTGAGAAATCATGCGATAGAGCATTTTGAACACGAAGAGGAATATATGCGCTCCATCGACTACAGCGAGTATAAGATACATAAACGTCTGCATGACAGCTTCCGCAATCATACGCTGCCGGCGCTTGAGAAGGAGATGGAGGATACTCAATACTCACTGGAATCCATTCGCCATTTTCTCGGCGTATGCATCGGTTGGGTGGTGGCGCACACCCAGACGGAGGATCTGGCCATTACAGGCAAGGCCTGCAGCAAGTGGGTGGACATTCCCCACGAGGAGGAGAAGGACGCGCTGGGCCAGACCATTGTGCAGCTTACGGACGATATCTTTCACCTGAATGCGAAGATGATCAGCGAGCAATATGGCGGCGAGAATTTTGGAAAAGTGGTCTGCTTCCGCTTCATCTACAGCAGCCAGAAAAAGGAAAAATGGGAAATCACGCTGGTCTTCGAGGAGGCTCTGCTGCTCAAGATTATCAGCGATATCTTAAACACGCAATATTCGCGGGTGGACGATATGGTGATCAATGTCACCCGCTATATCTCACGGCAGTTTCTGGAGAGGATCCGTGAGAGCTTCCCCTCCATAGATCTGTTTGAGGTGGAAAAGGAGTCGCTGCTGACCTATGAACAGCTGGTCGAATCCTTTGATCGCACCAATCCCTCCTGCAGCCTGCTGTTTGACACGGGAGAGGGGTATTTTGCGTTCTGCGCATTTTCCACCGACTCCATGCGGGGTAAGATCGTGCCCAACATTGATCCAAACAATGCGATGAGCGCCATCAACGAATTTCTGAGCATGGACAGGAAAAAAATCCTGGTAGTGGACGACTCTGACTTCATGCGGGCCAGAATCGTGAAGCTTCTCACTGGAAGCTACAAGGTGACAGAGGCCAACTCCAGCATCTCCGCTATCCAGAGTCTGACGGTAAACAGACCTGATCTGATCGTGCTGGATTATGAGATGCCCGTATGCGACGGCAGGCAGGCGCTGGAGATGATTCGGTCGGAGAAGGAGACCGCTGATATTCCCGTGATCTTCCTGACGGGCAAGGGTGACCGCGAAAGCGTCCGCAATGTGATGGCGCTCAAGCCTGTGGGATACCTGTTAAAGACCATGCCCGACGAGGAGATCAAGAGTTGCATTGACGCCTTCTTTGCCAAGCGGCGTTGAGGGCTCACATAATCGGTTATTCTGACGCTCAAGGCTATCGGGGTGCGGGTTATTAAACTCGCACCCCGATCTGGCAGCAGCGATATCCGCCCGACCGTCTGCCAGATCTCTTTCGGTCAGACCTCACTCTCCGTACTCAATCGTCATATCGCCCGTGTACTTCCGCTCCATATCGTGTCGCTTCTTGCGATTCTCCACAGAATCAAATATTATGCTGAAATCATAGTCTGCCGGATAGAGCCTGTCGGCCGCCACATGGAGCTTCACCCGCTTGTGGTTGATCCAGATCTTGCGGTCTGGCAGCTGCACTCTCAGACACCCTTTGGCATTCACCGGCTCGCAGACGATACCGATCTTGTGGTCGGGATAGAGCATCACACTGTCCCCCCGCTGGAACTTATGGGACAAATCTTTCTTACTCGGAACAGGGCGATCCCTCTGTATGCGGGGGCCGCCGGAGGGCCGCGCTAGCAGGCTCTTTTCGCCCGTGAGCTCACTGCCATAGGCCGCTCGCCGCGCCACATCCAGCAGGGAGCGAGACATGCCCAGCCTTTCCGCGATGGCGAAGGCGCAGGAGGCGCCTGCCTCTCCGATCACCATGCGGTACAGCGGCCGGAGGCTCTCCTGATCAAAGGTCATGCGCGCGTTGGTCACTCCAACCGTTCGAGCGGCGTATTCCTTGACTTCCGGGTAATGAGTCGTCACCAGAAACAGGCAGCCGCTCTCCCGCAGCGCCTCCAGAATCGCTATGGCGATCCCCATCCCCTCGGTGGGATCGGTGCCGGAACCCAATTCGTCCATGATGACAAGGCTCTCCGAGTTGACCCGTCCCAGAATATCCAATACATTCGTGATATGTGCTGAAAAGGTAGACAGATTCTCTGATAGACTCTGGCCGTCCCCGATATCGCACAGATACTGGCTGTTCATGCACACCCGAGCCTCCCGGCAGGGCACATGTAACCCCCACTGTGCCAGCATACAGCACAGCGCCACGGTCTTGAGCGCCACAGTCTTGCCTCCTGTGTTGGGACCCGTGATGACCACGCCCCGACAGGGCGCGCCGTCTCCTGCCGTCCCCTCCCCTAAGACAAAATCAAGCGGCACTGTCATATCGCGATCCATCAGTGGATGCCTGGCGCCCACCAGCCGGATACTCCGGTCCGTGCCCACGGCAGGAGCCACGCAGTCCCACTCCAAGCTGAGCTTCCCCTTGGAGAACGCATAGTCAAGACGCTCCATGATCCGGCTGTTTTCCCGCAGCGCCTCCATCTGTTCTGCGAGCATTGCCGTCAAAGTATACAGAATGCGCCGCACTTCATTGTCCTCCTGTATCTGCAGCAGCGCCAGCTCCTCCTCGTATTTCTGTACCGCCACAGGCTCGATAAACAGGGTGTTGCCTGTAGCTGACTTGTCTATGACGCTGCCGCTTACGCGGGACTTATATTCCTTTTTCACGGGCACACACAGATGTCCGCTGCGCAGGACGCAGAAGCTGTCCGACATACAATCCCTCTGGACGCGCAGCACAGCCTCCGCCCTCTCCTTGCGCTTCTCCTGCGTGCGCTGAATCTGGCCGCGCAGATCAAAGAGTTCTCGGGAGGCGTGATCGTCCACCTGGCCGCCCCTGATCTGCTGATGAAGCTGCGCTCTGACCTCCTCCAGCGGCTGCAAGCTCTCTCCATAGAAGGCCAACGGAATCTGATACTGCTGCCCCCTGGCCAGATAATCCTGCATACGCTTTACCGCGGTGAGCGCGCCCCCTGCCTGCTCCAACTGCTCTGGACTCAGCATATCGCCCTTCTGTGCAATCAGCAGAATGCTCTCCATCCCCTCCAGGGACACCAGCGGCGGTGTGCCGAATTTCTCCAGAAGCTCCCTGCTCTCCGCAGTCTCCCGCAGAGCTGCCTGCAGTTGTCTCTCCGCCAGTATCGGCTCCGCCTCCTCTATCCTGGCGCGGGCCGCGGCGGTCAGCGCCAGCCCCGCCCATATTTGCCTGATTCTCTCCAGCTCCAGTCCGGAAGCTGTCTTTTGATTTTCTATTTTCACTATTTTCTCCATCCTTTCCTCCCTTTATGAGCTTGCGCTCTCATATCTGTGGATGCCCAGCCGCCAGGTCAGTGTAGCCGCTCAAAATTTTTGACAAAAATTTTTAAAAAAAATGTCAAAACTTTTCCGAAAATATTTTCCGAATTATAATACACAGTTATCCGTTGGGGATGGCAC
>JAMPGX010000012.1 GCA_023663725.1 bacterium
ATTGTAACAGAAAGAGAGATAGTTCACAATTTATTTACTCATGCGTTTGTCGTGAGCTGCTTCCCAGTCGCCGTCAGGCAGGGAACAGCGCTCCACAGATATACGGTTGCCAATAAAATAGAGGATGCGAACCCTCCCAGTTTAACCCTGATTGGTTCGCATCCTGCATATTTCTGTTATTTCTTAAATCAGACTATACGGTATTGGCGTAGCGGGTATTCCCCTGTACATTGTACGCACCAGTGGATGTATAACCATTGGAAGCGTCTGCCTGCGTCGTCATATAGTAATCTACAAGAGACGCGCTGGTGGCTATCGAAGAGCCGTAGTCCTTGAAGAACTTCTGCACCTGAGACATATCTGATTTCTCAAATTTGTCTGCGTCAACCGTCATCTTGCCCTTCGCATCCACGTTGATGCCAAACTGCTTGAGTCCATTTGCGTTGTGCGCTGTCTTCTCCCTGATCTGGGACAGATTCGCCAATACGCCGGAGTTGGAGCTGGACTCAGCCACCTCAAACATACGGTTGTAATTGTTCGCAAAGCTCTTTACTGTGCCCAGAATCTTCTCAATATCATATGACTCCTTGCCATCCTTGTCTTTGACCATATCAAACAGCGCGTCAGAGGCAAGCGCTCTGCCGTCCGCCTTGAGGCCAGCGGCGCTGGAAGCTGCTGTCGTGCTGTCGGTATCCGTGCCATTAGCAGCATTGGTACTGGACGAAGCGCCTGCAAACTGAAGACGGGACGAAACTGTGGAGCCATAGCTCATGATATTATCGGCGGAAAACAACTCCTGTACCTTGGAGATATCTGCCGCTTTCAGCTTGGACTCATCGAGTTCAAGCTTTCCGCCCATCCCAATCGTGACACCGATCTCCGAGAGCTTATCGGCATTCGCGGCCGTGCTGCTCATCATATTGGCCACATACGCAGTCTTGTTGCTCAGCGTAGAATTCTTGGCTGCACTCACAACATTATTGTAGTCTGACACATAGGCCTTCATTGCGGACACTACCTTGTCTGTCGCGCTCTGGCCATTTGCCGTGTCCGTATATGTCTTACTGTTCTGCAGCGCTGAGGCGGAGGTCTTCAGGCTCGAAAGCCCGGAAGTCAAATCCGCGTTAGCCTTCTGTGCTTCCTTGGATACCTTCGGATGCTTCTTCTCCTCGAGAATTCTGTCAAGAACATTGCTTTTGTTGCTCTTCCTGCTGGTCCCAGCCACACTTGAGTCCTGCACTGCGCTCCCTGCTTTAGCATCCGCATAGTATGCCTTCATCAGCTTGCCATAGCTGCCGTTCTTGATCGCTGCATAGTCCCCCAGCCAGTTGCTGGAAGCGGCATTGCCCGCTGCTGATCCAATACTGGAAAAGAGATGCGAATAGTCAGGCTTCGTAGCTTGCACATCAATACTGATTCCCATAATCTTACCCTCCTGTCATCCGTGACTTTGTTTAAAGAAACTTCCTGTTATGCTTATTATATCGTTATCTTCGGCATAATTCAATAGGTTTTATGGGATTTTTATGCCATTTATGCTTTTTTTCGGCCCGACCGGTCAGAGTTGCACGACAAACGCCTTCATGCCGTCCTCCCAATTCTCCACATAATGTACTTCCCCGCCATTCCGCTCCACTGCCTTTTTCACGATGGACAGGCCTAGGCCGCTGCCGCCTCTCGTGTTTCTTGACTCGTCTCCCACGCAGAAAGGCTCGAACAGACGCTCCTTCACCAGTTCCGGCAGCGGCCCCCCACTGTCGGCAAAGCACAGGGTAAGCCTGTCTGCACCCTCTCCCCGCGTTTCCCTCAGGGATATCCGGCATACCGTTCCCCTTTGCGTATGGCTCAGCATATTGGAGAGCAGATTCCGAAATGCCCTGAGCAGTTCAGCCTCGTCCACCGCGCACAGGCATTCCCGGTCCGGAATATCCACCTCCGTCTCCAGCCCATGTTCTTCAAACAGCAGGTAATACTGTGCGACACATTTTCTGAGGAGCTCGGCCACATCTTTTTTTTCCAACGTCAACTGATAAGAGGGATTCTGAAGTCTGGTATACGACAGCATGACCTCCAGCAGCTCATCCATATGGACAGACTGTTCGCAGATCGTCTCCAGATACTCTCTCTTTTTTCCCTCCGGCGCATCGCCCTGCAACAGCACCCTGGCATATCCCATGATCATGGTCATGGGCGATTTGAGATCATGGGCGATATTGGAATACAGGAGCCGGTTGTTCTCCTCCATTTTTGCCCTGTCCTCCTGTGCTCTTTGCAGGTGATCAGCCATCTCGTTGAAGGTATTGCCCATCAGATATACTTCTCTGGGGGAATCCAGGCTGATCCTCGCGCTGAAATCACCCGCCGCAATCCTGCCCATATTCTCCGCCAGATTTTTGATCGGCGTCAGGACTTTCCGGCGAACCAGACAGGCAAACAGAACTGCCGGCCCGACGTCGAGCAGAATGTCCCTCAGGACGTCTCCCCATCCGTAGGAAACGCCCCCTCCTGCCTTCGACACACTTTCTCTTCCGCTCAAGCCGTCATAGAGTCCCTCCAAAAACATCCTCAGGAAAATACACAGAATAAACATCAGCAGGATATATAAGCCCATCGGCATTTTCCTTTTTATTCTCATCCTCACTCCTGTTTCCACGCCTCTGCGGGCGCTCATACCTGCTCCAACCGATATCCCAGCCCCCTGACGGTGCGAATATAATGCTTTTCCTCATCTCCCAGCTTTGCCCGAAGCTTGCTGATTGCCACCATGATGCTGTTGTCATCCGGAAATTCGTTTTCCTTCCACGCCGCCTCGTAGATTTGGTTCCTGGTCAACACTCTTCCCTGATTTTCCATAAAAAATTTCATAATCCGATATTCCATCGCGGTCAGTTCCAGCGTCCTGCCGCCGACTCTCACCGTGCCGCTGCCTGCGTCCAACTCGATGTCCCGACAGGTGAGTACGCCGCTTCCCTCCGCTTCCGCATATCCATAACATCTTCGGAGATTGGCCGCCACTCTCGCCACCACCTCCGCCGGTTCAAACGGCTTGACGATGTAATCGTCCGTTCCCAGCCCCAGCCCTTTGATCCGGTCACTCACATCTGTTCTGGCCGTGATATACAGAATTGGCACGGTGCTGTCTTCCCTGATGTTCTCAACCAGTCTGTAACCGTCCATCTCCGGCATCATGATATCCGCCAGAATCAGATGTATCTCCTCGCCGCTCTTCCATATCTCCCACGCCTGCCGTCCATTGCCTGCCGTCAGCACCCGATATCCCTGCAGATGGAGATAAATTTCCAGCAATTCAACGATCTTCGGCTCGTCGTCCACCACCAGTATGGTATACATATCTGTCCCTCCGCATATCGCAGGCCCTGATCCTCACGGCCAAATACGCCGCGATGACCAATACCGCGCACACAAAAACCGCCGCGTGATAGGTGTCATAGCCATTCACCTCATAGCACAGCGGCTTTCCCCACAGCTCTGTCCTCTTCATCATCGGGGACAAAAACGCCTCCAGATTGCAGAATAGATGTGCCGCCATGCTGTATCCGATATTCCCGGTCCGCTCATACAGATGCGCGAACACATAGCCGGCCAGAGCGCATGACAGGAAACCCTGAACGCCGTATCCGTGCAGCGCTGCAAACAGTATGACGTTGACCGCCATGGCAAACACAACACCGAATTCTTTTCTGAACGCGCCGTACAGACATTTTCTGAACAAAAGCTCCTCGGCAATAGGCGCAACCGCAATACCAAACACGGACAACAGCGCTTCCTCCCACGCGAGGATATCCCGTGCGGCCATATCCGGTCCGCCGGCCGCGCCGGATAGCAGCCGTGAAAGCACAAACGCGGAAACTGTTCCAAATACGAACTTACAGACGCATACAGCGACAACCGCGTATCCGCACAGTTTTGCGGCGGAGCATTTTCCACCCGCGCCCAAAGCCTCTCTCCATGTCTGGCTTTTCCTCATATACAACAGCAGAAGACCTGTTCCCAGCACAATTCCCAGCGATCCGCTCATGCTTGTCTCAAAATATTCCGTCATGGGCAGTTTTACCGCTTCCCCCAATATAGCCATGCCCAGAACCGACACCACCGTCCCTGCCGCTACGCCAACTACAGCCACGGCAATCAGCTTCAAAATCCTTCCTGTCTTCCTAACCATGCTTCCATCCTCCTCTTCACCGTTTCGCGTATCGCGCAGACGGCGCACAGGACCGACACCGTCTGCTTCTGAGGACAGTATAACAGCCGATGCTTTCCCGCACTTGAATGAAAGCTTAAGTTTATCTTAACAAAAGTCTGTCTCTCCTGCCAAGCTGCCAGAATGCCACTGCGCTGGCCGCCGCCACATTCAGCGAATCGACGCCGTGGGACATGGGAATCCGCGCCACATAATCGCACTGCGCAACGGTTTCAGCCGTCAGCCCGTCTCCCTCGGTCCCCAGCACGACAGCCAGCTTTCTCTCCTCCTGCAGACAGAGGGCATCCAGAGGAACGGCATCCTCTGTCAGAGCCAGGGCGACCGTGCAAAAGCCCAGACTGCGCAGCACTTGAACCCAAGGCTGTCCGGGAGCGGGCCGGAGCGTCTGACAGTCTGCGGCGACCCGCCCTGCCTGCATCTCTCCCTGCTCCTTACAGAGTCCCAAAAACGTCCAGGGAATCTGAAACACGGTCCCCATGCTCACCCGTATCGCCCTGCGGTACAGGGGATCGCTGCTGCCTTGAGTCAGCAGCACTCCATCCATATTCAGCGCCGCTGCGCTGCGGAATATCGCTCCCACATTGGTGGGATTCATGACATTTTCCAGCACCGCAATCCGGCTCGCATTCAGGCATAACTGCGCTGCGGCAGGCAGGGGCCTGCGGTACATGGCGCAGAGCATCCCTCTGGTCAGTGCATATCCGGTGATCTGTTCCAGCACAGCCAGCTCCGCCACATAGACAGGAACATCCCCGCAGCGGTGGATCAGCTTACGGCCCGCTCCCTCCGCCAGTCTCCTCTCCATCAGCATGGAAAAAGGCCGGTATCCGGCATCCAGAGCCCGGTTGATCACCACGGAACTCTCCGCGATAAACAGTCCCTCCTGCGGTTCAAAATAATGCGCGAGCTGCCCCTCGGAAAGTCTGGCATAAATGTCCAGCTCCGGCGCATGGATATCTGTAATCTCAATCATGTCCGCCATCCCTTCTCCTTTTCTCCTCTCTGCCACAGGGCTTCCTGAAACCTGTTTTAAGCAACGGTAGTACCCGATTTACCGGTATTTGTCAATGCACGAAGCGGAAGCATCACATCCAGCACATAATACCCGTTTTCCGTGTAACAGACCATATCCCCGTCCAGGCGCTGCGCCGCCTCCTGTATGGCGGGAAGACCAAAGCCATGCCCTCTCTCCTTCTTGTCCGTGAGAGCCATCGTTCCTCTCTCCACATGCAGGTCATCCCGACAGCGGTTCTTGATTCGGATCAGGAGATACTCCCTGTGGTACTTCATATGCACAGAGACCTCACGCTGCTTCTCATCAAGCCCTTTGAGGGCGTCGCAGACATTCTCCAGCCCATCTGCGAGAATTCGGCACAGCTCCATATAGGGCAACTCCTCATTGCCAATCTGTATATCCATCCTGCAATCCGCTGAAAGCTCCTCCAGCTTCCGAGAATAGTAGGCGAGCGCCGCATTGAGATAGGGATTGGCACAGAACTGGCCCGACAGAGCATCCATCTCCTTTTCCACGCCCATCAGATACGCGGCCATCTCCTCCGTCTTTCCCGCCGCAAGCAGACCGGAGAGCGTAGCTATGTAACCCTCCATATCATGCTTCATCTTCCTGATATTCTGCTGATTGTCAAGCTGTGCCTCAAGCGTGTTCTTCTGTTCCTGTAGAGCGCGCTCGCTCTGTTGTTTGCGAAAGAGCTGAAGCTGGCGGTACATGGTCGCAAAGATCGTGGCATAGGTCAGAGGCATCAGCGTCAATATCAGCAAAAATGTGGGGAGCTCCTGCGGTCTCTTTGTCACGATCACTGGGAAATTAGCGCTCACAGTGAGCAGGACATAATAGAGCCCCATCATCCCCGCAAAGAACCACCATTCGCCGGCCACCGACTCCTTCAATTCCATATAAGGCTTTCTCAAATACCGGTACGCCACCCATTCAGCCAGCGGAAACAGCACCAGTCTGCCGACCAGCATCAACACATACCGCTGTCCTCCAACATAAAAATCCGCCAGATTGGTCACCACGATAATCCACAGCGCCACTGTATCCGCCAGACAGAAGGTAAAGAAGAACTTTCCGTTTTTATCCTTCGACATAAACCAGAAAAACAACAGGCTCGGCAGAGTAAGTGTCAGAATAAAGATCTTTCCCATGAACTCCGCCCCGTAATACGCCAGCCCTGCCACCGTCAGGAGCGCCAACGGTCCCATTATGGCGCCCGTGAGAATAAATGTCTTCTTTCGTGGATAACGGGAGCGGTACAGCAGCATGAAAAGAATCAGTATGTGAAACAGTGACCAGAGCATTGACAGATCCCTAAGTATCGTCATCTATCATCCCACCTCCACGAACAGTCCCCCGCAGTTGGCCCAACCGCGTTTATGTATTTCCCTCGCAAGGACTGGATTCCATATTCATTATAGCACGGTTTTTCCCGCCCCATCCTGTCAATTTTGCTTCAAATACTGCTTATTTTGTAGTTTCCTCACACTTCTGCCATAAATCAATCCGCCAATCAGGTCCGCCAGCCCCCAGCCGATGGGAATCGCACACCAGATACCTACCACGCCGACAGCCGGAATCGCCGCCAAGGTATAAGCCAGAACCACCCGCGTCCCCAGGGACACAACGGTCAGCACCACAGATATACCCGGTCTCCCGATGGCCCTGTACAGCCCGTAAAACAGAAATAGACAGCCAATCCCACAGTAAAAGGGGCCCACGGTATGCAGATACCGCACGCCTTCGACAAGGATTGCGCTCTCCTGAGAGTCAATGAAGATCAACATCAGAGGTCTCGCCAGAAACCAGAGAATCAAAGATACCGCCAGACAATAGGACACGGTAGTCAGCACCCCGCACCGCACCCCTTTTCGAATCCTATCCCCCTTTCCAGCGCCCATGTTCTGAGCGATAAAAGTGGAAAAGGCATTGCCATATTCCTGGGCGGGCATATAGGCGAAGGCGTCCACCTTGACCGCCGCCGCAAACGCCGCCATCACTGTGGTGCCAAAGCTGTTCACCAGCCCCTGCACCATCAGGATACCCAGATTCATCACCGATTGCTGCACACAAGTCAGCCCGGAGTAGCTGACAATCTCCCTCAGGCTTTTCCTGCTGATCTGGAACCGGCCCAAAGCCCTCCTCACCGTTTTGCTGGTGACAAGGGCGTACAGCCCGATTCCCAGGCCCGATATGTATTGGGAAATAACGGTCGCCGCAGCCGCCCCGACAGTACCCTGCTGCCAGCAGCCCACAAAGAGAATATCCAATCCGATGTTCAACACTGTGGCCACGCCCAGAAACACCAGGGGAACCACGGAGTTCCCGACGGCTTTCAGATAAGAGCCAAAAAAGTTGTACAGCGCCACGGCAGGAATTCCCCAGAAAATCAGGACCAGGTAGTCCCGCATAATCCCCGTAAGCTCCGCAGGGACCTGCATCCACGCCATGATCCAGTCCACCCCCAGCAGAGAGAGTGCTGCAAGAAGGACGGCCACCAGCGCCACCAACAGAAAGGAGGCGCTAATTCCCTTTTCCAGACCGTCCTCATCCTGTCTGCCAAAGCACAGGGAAAACACCACCCCGCTACCCATACACAGCCCCAGCAGCAGGGAGGTCAGAAAGGTCATCAGGGCGAAGGCCGCTCCGACGGCCGCCAGAGCATCAGGTCCCGCATAGCGCCCGACCACCCAGGTGTCCACGATATTGTAACCCTGCTGCAGCAGATTCCCCAGTATCATGGGAAAGGCAAAGAGGCACAGCGTTGAAAACACCGAGCCTTCAGTCAAATCCTTCCGTGTCATAGTATTACTCCGCAGTCAGTATTTTTCCACTGTAACTTCTCAAGTTACGCTCAGGCCCTGATCGGAACCGCCGACAGCGCATCCTCCTCCACCTGAATCTGAATGGTATCGCCCTGCTCTACCTCGTCGGACAGAATCAGCTTAGCCGACAAGGTCTCGACATGCTTCTGAATATAGCGCTTTAACGGACGAGCCCCATATACCGGATCATAAGCCTGATCAATGATAAAGCGCTCCGCCTCTGGCGTCAGGCTGATGGTCAGATCACGATCCGAAAGTCTCCGATTCAATCCCTGCACAATCAGCTTGATGATACCGCCGATATTCTCTTTCGTCAGAGGCTTGAACAGAATCGTCTCATCCAGACGGTTCAAAAATTCCGGCCGAAAATGAGCGCGCAACTCGTTCATAACCATCTCCTCCGCCTCCCCGGAGATGCTACCGTCCTCCTGAATTCCCTCCAGCAGATACTGTGCGCCGATATTGGAGGTCATGATCAGTATTGTGTTCTTAAAGTCCACAGTGCGTCCCTGGGAATCCGTGATCCGTCCATCATCCAGCACCTGCAATAGTACATTGAACACATCAGGATGGGCTTTCTCCACCTCGTCGAACAATACCACGGAATACGGCTTTCTCCTGACCGCTTCGGTCAATTGTCCGCCCTCCTCGTAGCCCACATATCCGGGAGGCGCTCCAATCAAGCGGGATACAGAGTATTTCTCCATGTATTCGCTCATATCGATACGCACCATGTTATTCTCGTCATCGAACAGAGCCGCCGCAAGCGATTTGGCCAACTCCGTCTTGCCAACACCGGTGGGACCCAGGAACAGGAAGGAACCAATAGGCTTGCCAGGGTCTTTGATGCCCGCCTTGGAGCGGATGATGGCCTCACTGACCTTAGTCACGCCCTCGTCCTGTCCGATTACCCTCTTATGCAGCTCTTCGTCCAGATGCAGAGTCTTGTTGCGCTCACTCTCTGTCAGCTTTGCCACCGGGATACCGGTCCAACGGGATATAATCTTGGCGATCTCCTCGTCGGAGACCTTCTCATGCACCAGAGACATGTCCCGGGCATTGACCTTCTCCTCCTCGATCTCCAGCTGCTTTTTCAGGGCGGGCAGAGTTCCGTAGCTGAGCTCCGCGGCCTTCTCCAGATCCCCGTCCCTCTGAGCGATCTGAATCTGGCTGTTGACCTCGTCGATCTGTTCCCGCAGCTTTGACAGATCTTCCACGGACTTTTTCTCATTGTCCCACTGAGCCTTGCGCCCCGCAAACTCCTCCTTCAGCTCCGCCAGCTCACGCTGCAGGTCTGCCAGTCGCTCCTGGCTCAAGCGGTCATCCTCCTTTTTCAGGGCCGCCTCCTCGATCTCCATCTGCATCACCTTGCGCTGCAGCTCATCCAGTTCTGTGGGCAGGCTGTCCAGCTCGGTCTTGATCAAAGCACAGGCCTCGTCCACCAGATCTATGGCCTTATCCGGCAGGAAACGGTCTGAGATATAGCGGCTGGACAGCGTGGCGGCGCTGACCAGGGCATTATCCATGATCTTCACGCCATGGTACACCTCATAGCGTTCCTTCAGTCCCCGCAGGATGGAAATGGTGTCCTCAACCGTGGGCTCATCCACCATAACCGGCTGAAAACGTCGAGCCAGAGCGGGATCCTTTTCAATGTACTGGCGATACTCGTCCAGCGTTGTGGCGCCGATACAGTGCAGTTCGCCCCTGGCCAACATGGGCTTTAACATATTGCCCGCATCCATGGCTCCGTCTGTTTTACCGGCTCCTACGATGGTGTGCAGCTCATCGATAAACAGGATGATCTGGCCGTCGGACTGTTTCACGTCCTCCAGCACGGCCTTCAGACGCTCCTCAAATTCGCCCCGATACTTGGCTCCCGCCACCAGTGCGCCCATATCCAGGGAAAAAAGTTTCTTATCCTTCAAGCCCTGTGGCACATCCCCCCGCACGATACGCTGGGCCAACCCCTCCACCACGGCGGTCTTACCCACGCCGGGCTCACCGATGAGCACGGGATTATTCTTGGTCTTGCGGGAGAGAATGCGGATCACATTGCGTATCTCACTGTCTCGCCCAATCACCGGATCAAGCTTCTGATTGCGCGCCCGCTCCACCAGCTCCTGCCCGTATTTCTCCAGGGTGTCATAGGTGGCCTCGGGATTGTCGCTGGTCACTCTCTGATTGCCGCGCACTGTAGACAGGGCCTGCAGGAATCGCTCCCTCGTAATCCCGTACTCCTTCCAGATAGCCGCGATCTCTCTGCTGGGAAAATGCAGCATGGCCAGCATCAGATGCTCCACCGACACATACTCGTCTCCCAGCTGTTTGGCCTCGTCCTCCGCAGAGATCAACACCTTGTTCAGGTGCTGTCCCATATAGACCTGACCGCCCTGTACCTTGACCCGCTTTTGCAGGGCCTGTTCCACCCTGTTTACAAAATGCTCCTTCTGAATCTCCATCTTCTCAATCAGCTTCAGGATCAGACTGTCCTCCAGGGTCAGCAGACTCAGCAGCAGATGCTCCTGCTCGATCTCCTGATTGCCGTACTCGTAGGCCAGCTTCTCGCAGTCCTGCACAGCCTGCATGGACTTCTGTGTAAATTTGGAAATATTCATAAAATATCACTCCTTTCAACAGCTTTTCAGCTTAGAAAATTGAAAAATCTAGTTACTTTGCGAGTGTCATTGTGTATATGGTATATTCCAACGCGGGCACGCTCTCGCTTCGTTCTCTCCGTAGCGATACTAAGCTCGTGCCGAATAAATTCGGCAAACCTCGCTAAGTACCGACGGCTCGTGGTGTTACGGTTGCAAACCGTAACACGAAGCCTACTTATGGAATATACCATACACACAATTCGGTACTGGCAATAAAACAGTTTTGCAAATCTGTTACCAGTAAAAAAATTGTGCTTCATATATCTATGCATTGTGTCTTTGTTTGTTCTACAACAAATATAACATAAGTATTTTAAAATGCAAGGGGTTGTTTCTAAATTTTTTATAAAGAATATCCACTTTAGGGAAAGTGTTCCTAATGTATAAATTGAAAAATAATATATTTATTTTTACAAAAATCATATGATCTACTATAACTTAACGGCTCTATTAATCAGGACTTCAAATCTATTTGAAACTCAAAGTCTTTTTCACATTGAAAATGTTGCCCTATTTGTTTCACAAAATAATCTTCATTTTTCGGATAGACTGCTTTCGTCATCACTCTTAATAAATTCAGTTCTTCAACAGATTCTTTCAAGACATTTTCAATTGTACTCCATCCATCTGTTACAGGTGAACATATGTCATTTAGCATATCAGAAAAAAGTTCATATCCGTTTATGCGCTGATTCCTTGCCAACTGCCCGGCTCTACTTGAACACAGCATTTTTTCCAACATACCATACTGCTTACCATTCAGAGTTACATGATACGTTTTCATGTACCGCTCCTCCCAAATTCTCACTCTACATAGTTGATCATAATTCTTTAGTGTCATTTACAATATATATTTACAAGTCATTTCCCAATGGGTACACAATTCCGAAAAGGGAATAAAGTATTTGTGTGTAGCCTTGGCCAATGTGAATGGTACAGTGTACTGGTTTTTATTATGTAGCGCTTGCTTTCTCCTGCTTTGCGGGGAAATACGAAGGAAGCGGCGGGGCGACATCAATGCGGATGTCCGGCCTGGATACGGGCTCCTGTCGGGACCCGTATCCAGGAAAGTATACCATATTTTGGTTCGATCTACAACACCCACAGGCAATCCTGACCGTTTTTTACCCATACGCGGCCGGTGACTGACAGGTTGTAATTTCCCCCATCCTCCTCCACCGTCATGGAGACATGCGTGTCGTAGCCGTCCCTTGCCAGGGCCTCCCTGTCATATTCCAACAACAGTTTTCCTTTTCCTACAAACTCGTTTTGCACCACTCTGGGACGGAAATAATCTCTGGTCATCTCCGCGTCTCTCTCTCCAGCCCGCACTCTCAGCACCACTCCGCTGTCCGTCCGCAGCAGGAACTCATTGCCACGAGGATACAGGCGAATGATTTTACCCGAAGCAGGCGCATATACTCGGTTCTCCTCCGGAGTAAACAGCACGCCTCTGCGCCCCTGATTGTTCAGCACATCCACCTGTCCGGCAACTGGGCTGGCAAAGGGATGTCCGGATGGCTTCACCTGCTGTTCCCGATGGTGACGACCGTAATTCCTGCGCCGCACGGAATTGTGCTGCCACTCTCGGGTCTCTCCCAACGTTTTCTCTCCGGCAGCTTCCCTGGGTATCCCCCCTGACCGCACCAGGCTCTCCTGACGCTCTGCCTCCGCTGTCTCCGCCTTCCGAAGCTGCTCTGTTCTCTCCGGCCATGGGGCGCGCTGGCCCTGCGGCTCAGCTTCCCTCTCATCAGGCGGCTCTGTCCCGACGCCCTCCGCCGCCAGCACCCTGCCCATCGTGCGGCTCATCAGATACCCCATAATGTATGCCGTGCCGATAATCCCTGAAAAAACCCACACATTTAACGTTATTCCCATCTCTTCTCCCTTCCTGCGCTTTGCATCCAGATTTCTCTATGTGTTTATTCTCTGTAGGCAGCGGTAAAATATGCAAAATATTTGCCAATTTCATTGACAAACTGTGATGAATGGGATATGATAAAAAACACTTACAGAGTTGATGAGGGAGTAGTTTACAGCTTTCTGGCTGTGGTAATGTCAACATAATGACGTCCTGGCGTCTGGCATTATCTAAACATACTGATGCGAAAACGAGACTCATGGATAATCGGCGCAGAGATGCGTCTGTTGTCTATGAGTCTCGTTTTCCATTCTGACAAAGGAGCTTATTATGTCACTGCTGAATCTGTTTTTGATTGCCGTGGGCCTGTCCATGGATGCTTTTGCCGTATCTGTCTGCAAGGGGCTTGCGATGGAGAAAGCCCCGCTGAAAAAAGCTGCGCTGGCTGGCGTCTGGTTCGGCAGTTTCCAGGCGCTGATGCCGCTGGCCGGCTATCTGTTAGGTAGCCGTTTTGAACAATACATAACCGACGTTGACCACTGGATCGCTTTCATTCTGCTGGCTTTGATTGGCGGTAATATGATCAGGGAGGCCTTTTCCGCGAATGAGGAGGAGACCAGCGGCACCATGTACTTTAAAGAGATGTTGCTGCTGGCTGTTGCCACCAGCATAGATGCGCTGGCTGTGGGTATTACCTTCGCCTTTTTACAGGTGAACCTTCTGTCCGCCGTAGGCTTGATCGGCATAACAACATTCGTGCTGTCCACTGTGGGAGTCAAGGTGGGCAATCTCTTTGGCAGCCGCTATAAATCTAAGGCTGAGCTGGTGGGCGGCGTGCTTCTGATTCTGATGGGGTTCAATATCCTGCTGGAGCATCTGCTGCGCTGATGGACTATGCCCGAAACAGCCATATGGCGCTTGCAGACAATAGCAGAGCTTCCGCTCAGACCACCGGTATGCGCGCAGTTCCCATTAAAACGCAGATCAGATACAGTGTCAACAGATGGGCCGGATAAAACAGATAGAACACATACTTCAGCTTCAATCCCCGCTTTCCGTTATAGAATCCGATGGGAATAAAAGCCAGAGGCGCCCAGATTTCCCACAGAAATACCAGGCATCCCCCCGCGATCTGCATCCATTTTATCCGGCGCAGCGCATATAATACCATAATACAAGCCACTCCCATATATCCATAGTCCGTATGCAGCAGTTCCGCAGTCGCGGCTCCGACGGCAATGACCGCCATACTGCCGCACACAAGCACAATTCTGTTCTGTACATGCCTCTCCAACCAAGATACCCCCCACATTGTGATCACGCCGATCAGCAGGGTCAGCATGACGCTCTGATGACTCAGAGAGATTACCTTGGAGGTCAGACACAGATCAAAGGGTATCTCTGAGAGCAGCGCAAATACGCTGAGCCGCAGAATGTACTTTTTCAGATTATGCGTCCTCAGAAAGCCTTCCACCAGCAAAAAGCAATAGATCGGAAATGCAATCCTGCCGATCCCCCGCATCACCCTGTACAGATCGAGCAGGCGACTGTAAGTCACAATATCAGTCAAGTGCCTCTGCATATTCACAATGCACCGAAGCACCACCATGGCTCCAATGTGATCTATGAGCATGGTAAACATCGCAATGAACTTTAACGTGCTGCCACTCAAGCCCAGACGCTTCTCTATCTTCTGTTTCATCCTTACCTCTTTCTACAAGTCGCAGACTATATGTGACCTTGTGCAACCTGTCAACCTCCCCACCGCAGGGTGGAATTTTTGCATGATGTTTTTCTAATTTCCAGTTTACAAAAAGACATATCTGTGATATACTCTTCTTTGTAACATGCAGATATAGTTCATCGGTAGAACGCTAGCTTCCCAAGCTGGAGAGGCGGGTTCGATTCCCGTTATCTGCTTTTGACAGGAGCTTACACGCAGGTGTAGGCTCTTTTCTTTCCGAATAAAAATCCCCCGAAGCAATATTCTCCGGGGAATCTGTTCGCATACGCAAATCTATGCCAGCTTGGACTTTGCAAGCTCTGCCAGTGTGGTGAATCCATCCGCATCATTTACAGCCATCTCAGCCAGCATCTTGCGGTTCATCTCCACGCCTGCGAGCTTCAGGCCATACATAAACCTGCTGTAAGACAAGCCGTTCAGCCTGGCCGCCGCATTGATACGGGCAATCCAGAGCTGTCTGAACTGACGCTTTCTCTCTTTTCTGCCCGCATAGGAGCTGGCCAGCGCCCGCATAACGGACTGCTTCGCAATCCTGTACTGCTTGCTTCTGGCTCCTCTGTAGCCTTTCGCCAGCTTTAATACTCTATTGTGTTTCTTTTTCGCATTTAAGCCACCTTTAATTCTTGCCATGTCTATTCCCTCCTAACCTGTTATAAATAAGGTAAAATCTTCTTCATTGTCTTTACGTTTGTCGCATCTGTGATTGCAGGCTTTCTAAGATTTCTCTTATTCTTAGTCGTCTTCTTGGTTAAGATATGGCGCTTGTAAGCCTTGTTTCTCTTCAACTTCCCTGTTCCAGTCACTTTAAAACGCTTAGCTGCTGATTTGCTTGTCTTCATTTTGGGCATAACAGTTTCCTCCTAAACTTTTTGCTTAATCTATTTTAACCAATGGGCTTATCGCTTCTCAGTTAAAAACATCGTCAAACTTCTGCCTTCCACCTTGGGCAGCTTCTCCAACACCGCAATATCGGACAGACTCTCGGCGAAATCGTCCAGAATATGCTTGCTGGTGTTCATATGCGCCATCTCGCGACCCCTGAATCGCAGAGTTACCTTCACCTTGTCTCCCTTGCTGAGAAACTTCCTGGCAGCGCTTATCTTGGTATTCAAATCATTGGTGTCAATATTGGGAGACAGACGGATTTCCTTGATCTCAATTATCTTCTGCTTTTTCCTTGCCTCCTTCTCCTTGCGCGCCTGCTCGTAGCGATATTTGCCGTAATCCGCAATCCTGCACACAGGCGGCTTCGCCGTGGGCACAATCTTAATCAAATCCACGCCGGCCTCCTCCGCCAGCGCCATCGCTTCCCTGATCGGCATCACTCCCAGCTGCTCGCCGTTTTCTCCGATTACTCGTACTTCACGATCCCTGATTTGTTCATTAATAAATAACTCGCTAATGGCTTTGCCCTCCATAAGAAAAAAGTGGATAGCATCGCTATCCACCTAAAGGTCCAGTTCCATACAGTCCGTGCCGCTATCCGCGGCCGCGTACCGTTGTAAATCTTTCCTTTATTAACGCTTACCAGCCTGCCGCCGTAAGGTGAGAGTGGACGCTCTGCTTTGTTGTCTGTGCTCCATGCACTTTGGTTATCTTACCAGAGTTTATCCGCATTGTCAATAGTATTATGTAAAAAATCCGAAACAAATTGACACGGCGTTGCCGATACCGTAAACTAAGATCAGAGGATTCTGTTAACGACTATGTCTCTTGTCATTGATACGGCGAGCGTTATACTGCATCTATAATTGAGTAAAGAATCTTGATGAGGACATCTATGAACAGCAGAGAAGAAATCAGGCAATTCAATAGGTATCTCACCAGAATGCGCGAAAAACGCGGCGTCTCCCTGAGACAGCTCTGCGAGGGTCTGTGTACATCTCAGGAGATCTCTTTCCTGGAGAGCGGCAGGCGGCTGTCAAACAGACTGCTGCTGGACGCTATCATGGAAAGGCTGGGAGTGGGCGCGGAGGACTATGAGCATTTTCTCAGTTACACGGAATATGCGCGTTGGGAGGCTCGGCAGAGAATCCTCCACTGCATCACCTGGGAGGAGACAGAGCGGGCGAAAGAGCTGCTGGAGGAGTACTATGCGAGATATGGAGAGGGCAATACCGCCATAGAAGCGAAGCTGGAGAGACAGTTCTATCTGAGTATGCTGGCACAGGTCAGACGCTATGACGGCGTCTCAGAGGAAGAGCTACGCACCCTGTTTGAGGAGGCGCTCCGGCTGACTGTACCCTCATCGGAGCACAAGCCTCTCTCCCAACTGGCGCTTTCCATCAAAGAACTGAATCTGCTCCTGGAGACCGAGCAGTGCCGCAGGGAAGGAGCGCGGCTCCCGCGCTATGAGGAGATCCTGACATACATAGAGGCGGCGGTACTGGATGGGCGCGGCATGGCCAAGATCTATCCCAAGGCCGTCTTCTTCCTCTGCCGGCAGCGGCTTGCGGCAGCCGGAGAACATCCGCTGCCCCTTCTGGAGATCGCGAAGCTCCTTCGGCTCTGCAACCGCGCCATAGACATCCTGCGTGATAACTATCGGATGTACTTTCTCTGGGAGCTTCTGGATATGCGCGAACTGCTCCTGGAACAGATGGCGGCGGACTATCGCCGTCAGGGTGAGCCGAAGAAGGCTGATGCACTACGCACGATGCAGCAGGAAAACACGGAGTGGAAAGCGGTATTGGAACAGCTCTATGCGGAATATCAGGTGCCGCAGGAGACCTTGGAATACTGTTATCTCTATGTGGTACATGGCGTATCCTGTATCAACGACGTCATCCGCATCCGGCGTCAGATGCTGGGGTTGACTCCGGCCGAGTTGTGCGACGGTGTCTGCGACATCAGGACCCTGCGGCGTCTGGAACGCCGGGAGACCATGCCCCAGCGGGCGATCGTCGAGCAACTGTTCGCACGGCTGGGACTCTTCGGAGAACTCACCCGCACGGAACTGATTACAGACGACCCTGAGGCCAGGAGACTGATGGAGCAGAAGAGACGGCAAATAAACGATAAACAATGGGAGGAAACGGCGCAACTGTTACAAAAGCTGGAGGCGCGGGTCTCCATGGATATCCCCAGCAACAGACAGGCACTGATGAGATGGAATATGCTTCTTCATTGGAAAAAGAAGGAGTTGGGGAATGATGCATACTGCAGGTCAATGCGGGAAATATTGGAATTGACCCTTCCATTCGAAGCTTTTCTGAAAAAGGGAGAAAAATATCTGACTTATCAGGAACAGTCCTGTATCCATAGCATGCTGCAGGCAATGGACAAGGGCAGAGAGGAATTTTGGGCAGGTATAAAATGCTTTGAAGATATGTACCGCGCTATTATAGATAGCGAATTACAGGACGCATTTTCAGGAATATATGAACTTATTATGAACTTAGTGGCAAGTGAATGGGGAAATAAAGGTGAATTTGAACGTTCTGACCGATACTCTGACATCATCACCGCAGGATGTCTTCGACTCCGCAGACTGGGGGCGCTTACCGAAAATCTGTATAATCGGTGTTGGAATCACGCGGAGCGAAGACACAGGAGCATCCCGACAGCCAAACCCCTGAATGAGAAAAAAGAAATTTATAAATGTATTTTGCTCAGCAGGCTAAATAAACATAAAAATGACGAGCTCTATTTCAAAAAAATGTTGGAGCAAGCCAGCGATGAATAGACATTAATCATATAAATCGTCACGTACATCAAGATCATTCATTGGAGCAATGCCACCTTCGGGAGCAAAATCAGTTCCCCCAAAAAGGAGATCGATAAGGACTGCTATAAATGCCAAAATAATAGCTGCGGAACGAAGTAACGGCTTGAATGATTGTTTTCCCATTTTAAAGTACCTCCTGATCTTTTATAATAAATATATTATATCGGGAGATGGCAAGTAAAGCAAGCGGCAAAGTTGTTTACATATCATCTTCACTTATCAACAGTTTTGTCTCTTGCAGATCATCCGAAGATGAAATATACTATATATGTAACTATTACATAGGGAAATCTCCGGAGGATTTCTTAGCCAGTCTCTTTCCTGTAAGGAGAGAACATTTACAAGGAGGAAACAAAGTATGAAGAAACGGGTATTAAAAGCAGTGTCCGGCATCATGCTTTCGGCATTGCTGACAGTTACAGTAGCAGTTCCGGTGGGGGCGGCCTGCGGTCCCACCCACAATATCAGTAATGGAACTGTCACTAGATCCTATCCAAATGCTTCCGACAGCAGTCATCAGGTCAGAGAAGTAACCGAGGGGAAATGTACTGATTGCGGGGAAAACGTTACCGTGATAAATACATATAGCGAGCCTCACCTTCCTAACTCAAATGGAAAGTGCTACCAATGCGGTTATCAGGTGTGGCATCGTCCTTATTAAGCGATACAAATGCCATTTACAAAACCGCAGGTCGGAGGGGAGTACCTTTCCGACCTGCGGCATGGATAGGATGGAGGAATGATCATGGTCGAAAAAAGGCAGCGGAATCTGCAGAGTCGGATAGTCGCGATGGCAATACTCATATTTGCTCTGCTTCTGGCAGGGTGCGGCAGGGGAACCGCAGAGAGTGAAGAGGCATCTGTCGAGGGCACAAAGCAATCCCCTGAGCAGACAGTATCCGCAGACACCGAAGAGTCGGCAACAGAATCGGAATCGGGGACCTCAGACAGGGAGGAGATAGCTTCAGGACTATTCCAGTATGATTATATCAAGCTACACGGCGATATGCAGGCTTTGCCTGTCATAAGGGAAGAACAGGCCATTGAGGAGGGTCGAACCGTCCTGACGCTGCAGACATCCTGGGTGAACGCCTGGCTGAAGGATTCCATCGCGGGATTCAACAGACAGAGCGCCGATTACTTTATTAAAATTAGTCAGACCTATGAGGATGACGATATAGACCGACTGTCCGTGGAACTCTTAGCGGGGAAAGGACCAGATATCCTTTCTTCGGAGATATTCGAGATCAATGAAAACATTCTGAAGAAAGGGATACTGTTAGATCTGGCGCCGGGACTTGACGCCATGGGAATTACCGACGAGCAATACTTCCCGTCCGTGCGGGCGCTGCGCGCGGGAGACGGGGTCTACGGCATATCTCCCTGTGCCGAACCGGAAGGGTTCTGGATCAGAGAATCCGTGCTGGGCAGCAAAGAGGCGACAGATATAGAGACTCTGGTGGAGAAACTCTATACCTATCCGGATCAGGATGCCGTGTGGTGGACCGGAGCAAAGCCTGAGTTTATCCTGGAATATCTGCTGGAGGGCTCAGAAGACCTGTGGGGGATAATCGACTGGGAGAAAGGTACGTGCGATTTCTCTGGGGAATTGTTTGCCAGAATACTTGAAGTGGCCAAGCGCTATGCGGACCCGGAAAGAAAAGGGAATAATGAAAAAGATATCGCATTTTATTACAATCCTACCTACTATTCGCATGAACAGATGGACAGCGAAGGGAAAGCGATTGTCAACTTTCTCTTTGACGATGGGAATTATCCTAAGTATCGAACAGGGCTCTCTGTGTTTATGCTGAACGCGAATTCGCCGAATCAGGAAGGAGTGTGGGCGTTCCTGGAATATCTTCTGAGCGAGGAGGGACAGGGCTATGCCGCAGATGGAAGCGGTATGGCAGCCAACCGGTCAATGGCCAGGAGCTATGCGGCATATGAGCTGCAATTGCTTGAAGAGGGAAGGATGGAAACCAGTGGTAATATCACGCCGGAAGCATACGAGGAACTCTTTGACTATGCGGATCAGGCGCGCTACGCTTCCCTTCGCACGAGAGAGATCCTTGCCATCATATACGAGGAAGCGCAGGACTACTGCAACGGAGAAAAGCCGCTGAAAAACGTATGCGATGTCATCCAGAGCAGAGCGCAGATCGTGATCAGTGAGAATCTGTAACATTTACGGAAACGCTTTCAGGTACATACCTGAAAGCGTTTCTGTTGTCATAAAAGATTTCATCATTAAGCCTCTTTGAATGTCGCGCACAGAGTCTCCCTGCAGTCGCAAGCGCTGCAGCCCTGAATATCAACATGTTCGGCCGTACACTTGTAATCTTCATTGTAGGTACAGTTACAGGCTTCACAGTCAATGCTGATATTGCTGGTAGGGTGGCAGGTGCAGCCAGTGTAAGAATTGCTGCTTCCTTTTCTCAGGACAAAACTCTCGCAGCAGGTCTCGCTCTCACAGCGGGCGCGCTTTCCGCCCACCATGATATCTCCCTTGGAGCACAGATTGTCCTTATTGTATACACAATTTTCCACAACACACTTCAATTCGCTCATCGCTTCCTCCATTCCCATGCCAGGCAGCAGACTTCTGAAAATCATCAGCGCCCTGCGCCCACAATCTCCGGCGTGTCATCAATGTCCGGCATATTTGAGCCTATGACAGGGATTTCATCTCCCTTTTTATACTCACGAACGTTCGGATATCCCTTCCTGCACGGCGCATGTTGCACGATTGCGCGACATGTGGCAAGCAGAAATTGGATAACCTTAGCATTCGTCAGTATCAGTATGAACGAATCCAAGATATTTTATTCAATGAAAAATATTTCCACTTGTGCGGTTGGATGCTCCAAGGAGCATCCAGCCTAGACTCTCACATTCACAAAACCCGTGCTTACGCGCTCAAGCGTCTGCTTGCGCATCCGCGTTTTGCTCATTTGAGAGTGGATTGCAACCGCACGGGTGGAAATATTCGAGAGCGGATATATTACTCCGCCTCTTCCCTGCGGATCGCCTTGGTGCGGATCTCCTCGCAGATCTGCGCTGTGAAGTCCGCCAACGGCTTCTGCCCCTCGTCGCCCGCGAAGCGGCTTCTGACGGATACCAGACCCGCAGCCTCCTCCTGCTCGCCCACTACCAGCATATAGGGCACCTTGGCCAGACGAGCTTCACGAATCTTGAAGCCAATCTTTTCAGAGCGGTTATCCACTTCTGCCAGCACGCCATTTCTCTTCAGCTCCGCGCGGACAGACTGGGCATAAGCCTCATATTTCTCGGAGATCGGCAACACACGCACCTGCTCCGGACACAGCCAGGTAGGGAACTTGCCCGCGTATTTTTCCACCAGCCACGCCAGAGTGCGCTCATAGCAACCCATGGATGTCCTGTGAATGATGTAGGGCCTCACCTTGTCTCCGTTCTGATCGATGAAATACATATCAAATTGCTCGGCCAGCAACGCATCCCACTGGATCGTGATCATGGTGTCCTCTTTGCCGTACACATTTCTGGCGTTGATATCAATCTTGGGACCGTAGAAGGCCGCTTCGCCCACATCCTCCACGTAGGGAATCTGCAATTCATTCATAATATCGCGCATATGCTGCTGGGTCTCCTCCCAGACCTCGGGCTCCCCGATATATTTTTCCCGATTGTTCGGGTCCCATTTGGAGAGATGATAGGTCACGTCCTCCTCCACGCCCAATGTCTGCAGACAATGCTTTGCCAGGGCCAGACAGCCCTTGAACTCCTCCACCATCTGGTCAGGTCTGACGATGAGATGGCCCTCCGAGATCGTGAACTGACGCACTCTGGTCAGGCCATGCATCTCTCCGGAGTCTTCATTCCGGAACAATGTGGAGGTCTCGCCGTAGCGGAGAGGCAGATCGCGGTACGAATGCTGGGTTGCCTTATATACATAGTACTGGAAGGGACAGGTCATCGGGCGCAGGGCAAATACCTCCTTGTCCTTCTCCTCATCTCCCATCACGAACATGCCATCCTTGTAGTGATCCCAGTGGCCGGATATCTTGTACAGGTCAGACTTCGCCATCAGCGGCGTCTTGGTGCGGATGTAGCCCCACTCATTGTCCTCCAGATCCTCAATCCAGCGCTGCATGGTCTGGATGATCTTGGCTCCCCTGGGCATCAGCAGAGGCAGGCCCTGGCCGATCACATCCACCGTGGTGAAAAGCTCCATCTCTCGGCCCAGCCTGTTATGATCACGGCGCTTGGCGTCCTCCATGCGCTCCAGATGAGCCGCCAGCTCCTCCTTGTTGGCGTAGGCCGTGCCGTAGATGCGCTGCAGGCGGGCCTTGCCTGAGTCTCCCCGCCAGTAGGCCATGGAGGAGGAGGTCAGCTTGAAGGCTTTCACACCCTTGGTATTCATCAGATGAGGGCCTGCGCACAGATCGACGAACTCTCCCTGCCTGTAGAATGAGATCTCCGCGTCCTCGGGCAGATCACGAATCAGCTCCACCTTATACGGCTCTCCCTTTTCCTCCATAAAATGAATGGCTTCCTCTCTGGGCAACAGGAATTTCTCCAGCCTTGCCCCCTCTTTCACGATCTTCTTCATCTCCGCCTCAAGCCGGTCCAGATCCTCTCTGGAGAAAGCCTCATGATCGAAATCATAGTAGAAGCCCTCCTCTATGCTGGGGCCGATAGCCAGCTTCGCCTCCGGAAATACGCGCTTGACCGCCTCCGCCAGCACATGGGAGGTTGTGTGGCGCAGCGCCGACAGTCCCTCCGGCTCCCTGGCCGTACAGATCTCCAGCTGGCAGTCCTGATCTACCACTGTCCTCAAATCCACCACCTCGCCGTTTACCTTGGCACAGCAGGCGGCCCTTGCCAATCCCTCGCTGATATCCAGCGCGATATCATATGCGCTCCTGGCCTCCGCATACTCCTTCATCGAACCATCTTTCAATGTGATTTTCATATTCTTCCTCCTCAACCTTCGTGATCTACTGTTCCGTCTCCGCTTCGTCGGACGCCGCGTCCTCTTTCTTATGCCCATTTCCACTGTTATTGCCATTATTATTCCCGTTGTTGCTCCCGATCATCATGCCGTGAGTCATAGGCGCCGTCTTCAGACCGTACACAATCCCCAACAACAGACAAGCTGCGCCAATGAGCCAGACCGTCGTCCTGGGCAATGTCACCTCCCCCTCAAAACAATGTTTCACCAACTCTTTCACCTTACACATCCTATTTCTCCTTTCAAAATCATACCTGCCACGCAAAAAGTCCCCTGCAATATTCCTATTGCAAGGGACGTATCATCACGCGGTTCCACCCTTGTTGCCAGATCCCTGCTGGAATTCCGGCCACCTTCATTTCTCTGTAACGCAGAGCTG
Source organism: bacterium (assembly GCA_023663725.1). Taxonomy (GTDB): domain Bacteria; phylum Bacillota; class Clostridia; order Lachnospirales; family Lachnospiraceae; genus Acetatifactor. The sequence continues at coordinate 23,430 of JAMPGX010000012.1, forward strand.
CGGGCTCTATTAAAGCCGCTCCGGGGCGGTGTTCCCATGCTTCCCTCCGGGCAGGCTCACACCCTGCGGCATAGGCCGCGGCCGCCCTCTCTGGGGAGTTCCACAAGGTACTCTTCCCATCAACGCTTTTATCCTTTATCTATGCCTTACCATAACACTTTTTATCCGAAATGTAAAGAGGAATTTTTACCAACATTCCACTGAAGGGAAGCAACAACAGAGTGGAGGCGAGATTGAAGAACAAATGCAGATTGGCGATCTGCAGTGCGGGGTTGCCCGGCGTCCAAGATCCAACCCATTGGGTCAGGGGAATGATGCCGCCCAACATCAAAAATACTCCTGCTCCCAACAGATTAATCAGCAGATGCAGTCGGGCACAGCTGCGTGCAGCCGGACTGAGACGTATACTGGCCCACAGCGCCGTCGCGCAGGTGCCGATATTCTGTCCATAGACAATATAGGCGCTCTGTTCCAGAGTCACCATGCCCTCCGCGGCCAGCGACTGCAGTATGGCAACAGAGGCCGAGGAGGACTGAATCAATGCAGTGAATACCGCGCCGCCCAGCACGCCGCCCACAGGATGTTCCAGGCTGACCAACAGCCGAGTCAGCAGAGGAGAGGAACGGTAGGGCGCCATGGCCTCCTGCATCAGCTCCATGCCCAGCAGCAGCATGCCGAGTCCCATGGACAGAGCGCCTGCCAGCTTGATTCTGCCTGACAAGAACATCCCCTTATTCCCTTTCTTTCCCATGCCGCGGGGCATCTCTCCCACCGCGCCCGCCACAAGTGCCAGTATAGCTCCGACAAGCAGTAATACAGGCGCCAGAGAACGTATGGGCAACGCCGCCATAATTCCTGTTCCAGCCGTGCCTACATTGGCCCCCAGGATCACGCCCACCGCCTGCTCCAGCGTCATTATCCCTTTATCCACCATACTGACCGTCATCACTGTGACCGCCGTTGACGATTGCACCAAGGCCGTTATGACTGTGCCAGTCAAAGCGCCGGCGCAGGGATTGCCGGTAAAGCGCTTCAGTCCCTTCTCCATGGCCGGTCCCGCCAGCTCTTCCAGATAACTGCTGATCAGATGCAGTCCGTACAGAAAGATGCCTACACCGGCGCCCAGCCGAATCAGCAATTCCAGAAAGACACGCATATCTTTTCCTATACCTACCTCATCCGGCACTTCACTCTTTTCATTGTATGGAGACAACTGTAAAAATATGAGAGGCGCCTCAAAACCGCGCCTCTCTGTATATTGAACCAATAAACCTTATGATTTTTGCATGGCCTTTAGCATTGCGGCCACTTCAGCTTTCTCAAAGGGCTTGGTAATGAATCTCTCAGCTCCCAGCTTGAGCGCCTCTATGATCTTTTGCTGCTGCCCTGCCGCTGTGATCATCACCACCCTGGCGTCCCTGTCATAGTCCATGATCTCTCTCAGCGCAACAATTCCATCCATGCCTGGCATCGTAATATCCATAGTCACCATTGCGGGATGAAATTGTTTATAGGCCTCCAGACCCTCTTCACCGTCAGCAGCTTCGGCAATGACCACATAGCCCTCCTCCTCCAGAATCGCACGGAGCATCTTGCGGGACATCTTGGAATCATCTATGACCAGAACTGTCCTGCCGGAGTTGCCCGCATTCTCTCCACACGCCAGAGGCTCCGCCTTCAGTTCAAAGGGCGTACATCCCAGCGCCACCCTGCTGTCCACCGCAATCAACAGCTGCAGCGTATAATTCTTAATATGGACAGGCAGCGCATAAATCTTGCCCTCCACCATCTGCTTCTCATAAGCCAAAGCAGGCTCCAGCTCCATATTGATTCCTTTGTTGCTTACCTCGGAAGCGAAAAGACCGCTATTGCAATTCACAAACTCACAGACGGCATCATATACATCCGCACTGATTTCCTGAAAATCTTCTTTTGCAAAGGCCGACGCCAACGCGACAAATCCTCCGCTTTCCTGTTCCTCCGCAAGAGCCAGATAGACGTCATAATCGCCGATGACATGTTGTCCTGCCAGATGACAGTATTCCAACTGCTCCACATGACGCATCTGTCCCAGATAAATATCCCTGGTGACAAATCGAATCAGATTGCGAACCACCAATCCCGCAAGCTCCGTTACGAAGGGTTTGGACGAAAATGCAAATATCGGTATCAATGCATCGACATCCTCATTTTTCAACGCTGTCATATCAGCGTCTGAAAATCCCTTTTCCCGCTGAAAAGAACTGATATGGGCATTCATCTGAGAGACATCGACTCTGCCGGATTGGAGCAGCGCCTGTATGAACTGCATATAGGGATTCCCCTGCTTTTCCAGCATCATCCGCACTTGCTCCTGTGTCAGATAACCCTTCTCCACAGCTATATCCCCGAATCGCCTGTCCTGTTGCCGCTGCAGTTCATTGACCTCCTCCACCTGTTCCTCAGACATCACGCCCTCTGTCACGGCAATCGTTCCCAATTTTACGCGCGTCTTCAGCTGCCTCTCTATCGCGCTGCGGTAATCCTCCTGACCGATTACTTTCTTATCTACAAGATATTTTCCGAATAATTGACAAAACATTGTACACCCACTCCTTCATCAGCTTATTTTACAACCATCCGACTTATATATTCTCCGGCTCCTGTCCAAAGTAGGCGAATTTGTTCTTGCCACTCTTCTTCACCAGATACATCGCTTTGTCGGCACAGATGATCAACTGCTCCACGGAATCCGCATCCTTGGGATAGCTGGCTATGCCAATGCTTCCTGTAACCTTGTGTTTCTCTCCCCGTATCGTGAAACTGTCTGAAAATACGCGCCGACATCCGTATGCGGTCTTTTCAACGATCTTGCCCTGCTCGCTTAGCAGAATCATAATAAATTCATCCCCCGCATAGCGGTATGGCGTCAGAATCTGGGACTGCATGGCCTTCATCCGCTCGGCAACCTGCTTCAGTGCATCGTCTCCCGCCGCATGACCATATACATCATTGATATTCTTAAAGTCGTCGATATCCAGCATGAATACCGTACAGGGAATCTCCTGCTGAATGAGCTTGGTCAGATCCTCCACAAACTTGCTGCGATTGTGAAGTCCTGTCAGAAAATCGTGCTGAGAGGCCGATTCCAGAATACTACGGGTTCCCTCCAGCTCCTGCAGCAGCTTCCTGCGCCGCAGATTATCATAGATAACAATCGAAAGGATAGCAATCATGGCGATCAAAAATACCACCATGGGAATCACGATATTCCCATATTTCTCAAAAAATGTGATTTCATGATTAATAATCTGCGTATTTTCCGGAAGTCTGTCCATATCCAGATCATATTTATTCATGATCTCTTCATTGATATAATAGATATTGGGACTGTCCGCCACGGAGAGTCTCTCCGGAGCAGTCCCCTTGATGATGGAGCTGGCCATCTGAGCCGCCAGCATTCCCGACCTCCTCATCGATACGACATAGCCGCCCAGAAGACCTTCCTCAATCCCGCTGTCCACCATACGCATCACAGGAATGTTCGTATACTTTACCAGCGTCTGAACCGCCTCAGAATTGGTATAGATATTGCCGTCCTTATCCTCCGTCATGATAATGAAGAACAGGATAGTATCTTGACCCTGCTGCCACAGCTTGGTGCGCAGATCCATCATGCTGCACTCCGACACATTGATCTCCCCGAATGTCAGATCAGGATATTGCTCCTGAACCGTATAGAAGCTCTCCCGCTCGGCCTGACCTGTCAGGGAATTGTCCAGAATCGCAATGATCTTCTTGGTTTTCGGACTGAGCCGTAAGGCCAGATCAATGTTCTTCTCCAGAGACAGCTCCTCCACCACGCCAGTTACCAGAGGATCCTGTTCCGCAAGCTCTCTGGCCAGCGCTACATTGTTAACCCCCTCGAAGACAATGGGGATTCCGTCGAACAGCTCCTCGCGATATTCCATCGCAAAATTCAACGCCGCGTCATCTCCGACGATAATTACATCATAGGGGGACACTTGGGGAAGCATATAGAGCAAGCGGTCATAGAGCATCTGCCCCGCCGTCTCCTCATCCATCCTCTTGGTATCCATGAACTCGTAATCCACCGCGATATTGGACGCCATTCCCTCCTTGATGCCCTCAATTTGCAGCTGCACCGTATCCCACCCATAAGAGTAGGAGCTGATAAACAGAACTCTCCCCTGTTCTCCCTCTGCCATCGCCAGTCGGTACGTGCCGAAAAAGAGAACCAAACCGGCAAAAAGAAACAATGCCCCCATAAATTTTTTCATGTGTATACCCCCGCATAACGCAAGCCTGCCTGCGATGCCGCATTAAGTTTGAAAGTTTATTCTCAAACTTATATCCTTCCGCTTTTCATACAATCCAAGTATATTTTTATTATAATATATCATCTGGAATTTTGCAAGTATATTGACAGTTTTTCGATCTAAATCATCCCCCATGCCTCATCTGCCTTTTATTATAGAAGTCAACAGGTCCGCTTGTCAACAGACTTCTCCGCGATATCCATTTTTTATATACACTAAAGCCAGACTTGGCACTGCCGGTAATACCGGCGATGTGCCAGGCCTGGCCTGAAATATCACTAAAAATATGGGAAATTGTCAGTCACCTTGCGGCAGGATTTCCTCCACGATCCTGGTAGTAGTTCTTGGGGGCACACCAGTCTTGTCGGAGAGCCGGGTCCCACCCTCTGTCCCATTAAACAGCGGCCCCTGGCGTTCTGATGAAACGACATAATTCTGTCCTAATCCCGTAGAAGTATTAATCTCTCCAAAATGCTCATGACACTTTTCACAGTCCACCCTCGTCCCGCCAATCCATATGACGCGTTTTGCACCGCCTGACTGCGGTGGGGTAATCTCCGCAAGCTTTCTCTCCCGTTCCGCAGTCAAGGCTTTCCCGTCGTCATGCTGCTGCAGATAGTCCATGATTGCCATCTCTCCGTGAATCGGGCTGGCAGCTCCTGGCGCATGACTACGATATTCCGGAGCATCTACCACCTTGATCGGATACTGCTTGAGCTGCTGAATATACTCGAATATTTCCTCTATCGACACTTCTTTTCCCGCGACGCCCTCCTCAAATCTGGCGCCTGAAACCAATCCGTTTCTGACAATTTCCCCTATCTCCTCTCTTCGTATCGTCTCTATGGCTTCCTGAATCCGCTCTCCCAGCACCTTCGTTGTCATCGCGGGTATCTTCTTAAACGGTTTATAATGGGAATTGCTGGCCACATAGATCGCCTTGCCCATGACGCTGAGGGCTATATGCGGCCCTGCGTCAGCGTCATTCCTAAGCTTTGTGGCCTTGTGCGCGATGCAGTACAAGGCCTCTTTTTTATAGTTAAAATAGGGATCTACCGCTCCTTCCCGCTGATAATTTCCCTTGCCTTTCAATTCTTTCACCGATAGTTCCGGCGCAGGGCGGTTTGCCTCCGGTATGCTCTCTATCACCCCGCCGCACTGCTCCAATGCTCCCTGCAGCTCTCGGGCCACGGCCATCCACTTCTCAACTGGATCCCTGACAGTCCCTGCAGTGACCATCTCCTGACTCAGCTTCCCTTGGAATTCCGACTGATACTTAAATTTCCCCATCCCCTCTGTCACATTGTTCATCTGCGCAAGGACATTCTCCACGTTCACTGCAGAGATGGCCTTTGACAGTTTGGTCAGATCATTCATCTGTACGCTCTCTATGCATGCCTCCGTCAGATACCTTTTCAGGTTCTGCAGCGCCTTCCACCCGCTGCGCTTGTAGCGGGCAATCTGGGGCCTGCCTCCGGTCACCCCCTCCAGCACCGACATTCTCTGCACCGTGGGCTCACTGCGACGGCTCAGGAGCCTGCCGGCAATGCGCTCTCTGCCTGCGCCAATCCGGTCCGCCTGACGCTCCAGCGCCCGGTCGGTATTCAGCGGCGCGCCACTCTCATGGCGGGAATCCGCCCGCACCATGCCGAGCTTCTGCTGCACCACATGGCCCAGCTCGTGGGGCAGATGCCTCTCCTGCCCCGGCCCCAGATAGACCTGTGTGCCCTGCGTATAGGCAAGCGCGTCCAAAGTGGCAGGCCGCTCTGAGCGGTAATGAACCTTCACATCATCCAGCTTCAGCGATGTGCTCTCCTCGAGCCGTCGCTTCAGTTGTGTGGGAATTCCCGTCGTGTTGCCGCCCTCCGTCCCTCTCTGCTTCTCCTTATACCGCATCATGCGCCGTTTCCTCCTTCATTCTATTTTTTCCGCTTTTTCGTATCCAAACCCAAAAAATAGTCCGCAGAGACCTGATAGAACTCGCACAGCGATATGGCCTTCTCTATGGGAAGCGCGTTCCTTCCTGTCTCATAGCGGGAATAAACCCTCTGATCTATCTTCAGATAGGCCGCCACCTCCTTCTGGCGCAGGTCATGATCCTCTCTCAGTTCTCTCATCATAGTCACATAGTCTTTCTTCATATTCTTCCTATTGCCGTCTCGTCCTTTCCCGCCTCCAGCTCCAACGCCTCCAAAAGATGCGCCCTGGTGACCACAGGACTCTTATCACTGGACGCCAGAAGTCTTGCCACCTGCGCTGCCGCGCAGATTCTCGCCGGACTCAACTCCGCCGCTCGCGCCAGAGCCCCACATTCCACATCCTGCGCCGCCGGCGGCTTTCCTGCCAGCGCCCTGTACCACAGCTGCTCCCTCCCCTCCCTGTCCAGATTGCGGAATCGGATGACGAAGCGTATCCGTCTGAGAAAGGCATCGTCAAAATGGTCCTTCAGATTGGTGGCCAGTATCAATATCCCCTCATAGTCCTCCATGCGCTGAAGCAGATAGGAGGCGGAGACATTGGCATACCGGTCATGGGAGTCCTTCACGCCCGTCCGCTTGGAAAACAGCGCGTCAGCCTCGTCAAAAAATAACAGATAACGGTCTCGCTCGGCCATGCGGAATATCTCGTCCACATGCTTCTCCGTCTCCCCGATGTATTTGTCAAACACCCGGGACAGATCCACCTTAAAGAGAGGGAGCTGCAGCTCCCTGGCCAGGACGGACGCCGCCATAGTCTTGCCAGTTCCCGAGCTTCCGTGAAACATGAGCTGCAGACCCTTTTTCCCCTGCCATGCCCTGGCCAATCGCAACACTACCTCCAGCTGTCTCCGACAGTCTGCGGGCAGAATCATCTCCTCCGCGCTGTGGTCGTCCTCAATCAGCCTTCCCAGCTGAGACGCGCGTCTCCTGCCCAGCTCCCCCTCCCTGCCGGTGAGCAGAAAGAAAAATACCTCCGGCCTGAGTCTCAGAGGACGCTGCAGCAGAGCTTCCCCCTCGAGGGACAACTCCAGTATCTCCTTCAGCGCTCCCTCGTTGCCGCAGAGCCTCGCCACATAGGAAAAATCAACCGGCAGCACGAGGGACAGCAGATGCAGCGTATATTGCAGAGTAGGCCGAGGCTCCTGATATTGCTCCCGACAGTGCAGGCAAAGCCCACCCTCGAGCTCACAGCAAAAGCCGAACATCATCGTCCAGTACTCGGTCTCCGTCAGAACATAGCGCTCCCGCAGGCAGACAGACGGAAGGCGAAAGTCTGTCTCCCGCTCCCGCTCTCCCAACAGTCTGCGCTGGCCCTCAAACAGCTCCGGCATATCCTCCCCGCCCTGCTGCAGCAGATAAAATAGCTCCACATACGCCTGCATCTGCTCTTCCAGAGTGGAAAAGCCTTCACCCCAAATCGCCTCTTCCATACGCGCTTTCCTCCTCACAGCAATCTCTGGCGTTCTATCGGACATCCCTCCGGCAAGAGCGCGGACTCATATTCCGACAGATAGGAGGTCCTGTCCAGAAAGCACTGCCCGTCCATCCTCTCTGTTCTCTTGAGCGCCACGAAGTCAATATGGATACCCAGGGGAGTGTTTTTTCTCAGCCATCTCTGGCATTTCTCCCAATTTCCCACTGGCTCTCCCAGCACCAGAACCAGGGCTTCGGCTTTTTCCGGCTGTTCCACCATCACGGCCCTGCAGCCGGTGAGTATCTCCGTCAGTCGGATATAGTAAGCGGGAGTTCCCTTTCCGGCAGTCAGAGCGACCCCCGCCCGCAGAAGCTCCCTCAGAATGTCCGCCTCCAACGGTCCCTTCTTGGAAGCCAATTCGTCAAAACCCATCCAGCGGGCCATTCGCGCCGTCTGCCAACTGCTGGCCAACTCATAATCCATCTGCTCCGCCAGAGCATCTATCGCTTTCTCCAATTCCAGATAGATATTCTGCTGCACCGCGAGAAATCGTTCCAGCGCAGGCTCGTCTCTGTAGATGACCGGAAGATATTGAGTAAAGCTCTCCTTGGGAAAGGACAGCTCATACCCTGTGAACAATGTATCCCTTCCATATCCCGGCTGAATCTCCACCGCCAGGCGAGCGTACCGGCCACCTCCTGCTCCATACAGGAGCATGCTGCGATAATTGGAGTGATACTGCGCGCTGTATCTTGCGTTCCCCTTCTGCCGCTCATACCACTCTCTGAGTTCCGCCCCTTGCAGCTCCTCCTCCCCCTCCTGCCTCCTGTCGAACAGCCACACATACACTTCGATAACAGCTTTATCGGCAATATCCAGCTTGAGAGCATTCCATTCTGTCCCTTCTCTGCCACTGTCATATATCTGACTGACAAACAGCCCTGTGAGGCCTTCTCCGACCGTGGTCAACCCTTTCCCAAGCTGCTGAAATCCCTCCTGAATACCACAGTCTGACATTTCCATTGCGGATAAACAATGTGTGGCCATCGCCGTATACCTATCCTTCCTCAAGCTCTATCCGCAGGCAGGTGCCCGCCAGTCGGAATGGCTCCAGATATTTTTCTGCCTGTCTTCTATACCGCTCTACACATTCCCTGCTCTTCAGCGCATATTTGGGAACAAGCTTTACCACCAGTTCCCATTCTCCCCACTGTACCTGCGCATCCTCGAGCATCAAGCCCGGCGTTCGCAGGGCCAGGCTCCGGATATCCGATGTGGTGACCATCCTCTTCTGGTCAAAGAGCTTATCCTCGATCTCCCGAAACTGTTGCGAGGGCAATCTGCGCCCGCGCCCTCCTTTGCCTGACAGAAAATTCACGCCTGTGAACTCAGGAAACAGCTCCGGACGCATCCAGGCGTTGATCCTGCCAACGGCCACATTTCCCTTTTCCCCATCCCACAGAGCGAGGGAGGTAAAGCGCAATCCATCTTCCGACGGCGGCGGGATATCACCATGCCTGCCATCCCCCAAAATGATCACATTCTCCTTCTCATCGAAATGCCACGCATTCCCATATCGATTCTCCTCTGGTTCCTCGCAAAGATAACTGCGATACAGCTCTCCGGTTCCATGCCTGAGCATCAGACCCACCTCCGAGCGCAGAACCCCCTCCCAGGGCAGAGGAATCCGCTGGGCAGCAATGCCGGTGATCCGTCTGTCCAGTTCCTCCAGTCCGACATTGTCCGCCTGGCACACCACCCTGACCGTCCCCTCTCCGGCATAGGTGATATACCGCTCCCTGCACTTCGCCGTAATGGGCGGATCAACACAAACCTGTGGACTGTCCGTGATATCCTCCCACAGCTCCCTCTGCCTCTCTGCTGTCGGCGCATCTATCCTCCGCAGGAGCCACAGGCTGCCCGTTCGGGCCAGATAGCTTCTGAGCGCAACCCTGTGGCAGTCTCCTGAGAATTCCACATCCTCCGTCAAACAGATGGTGTCTCTCTGAATCACTGGAATCACATGGAGATATATCTTATACAGGATGGGAAATGCATCATAGCCCCCTTCCCTGATTCTGCATCGAAACTCAAAGCCCCTGCCTCCCGCTCTACCCATGGGCCTGTCTGTCCGCAGACATATAAGTCCGCTGGTGAGAAGCCCTCTCGTGTCGTCCCGCAAAATCTGTGCCTCCCCAAAGCCCTCCTCTGTGCTGTACTCCCACGTCAAATCAGCCAGGTGAAAATCCCCTTCTACCGGATTGCGCTTGCCCTTCTCCCGCAGCAGGATGTAAAAGAGAAAATCTTCTCCCTGCTCCACGGCTTCCTCCAGCGTGAAAGAGAAAAGAGCTTCCTCTCCCTCCCTAAGCAGGAAGCTGCTTTTGCGCCGCAGCTTCATCGCGGCAATACGGTTCTGCCCGTCTCCCACATAGAATCCGGTAAGCCTGTTGCCAATCAGCCGCACCTCCTCCTCTGTCTCAAAGACCATCCGATCAGCCAAAAGCTTTGTTCCAACGGGCACCACATATTCTCCCCTCACCTTCTCGAAGAACACCCATGATCTGGCGCATTCTCCCTCATCCAAACGCACCCCCAAAAGCTTTAGATATTTCCGATAATGGCTCTCCTGTATCTGATCCAGATAATAGCTCTGCATATCCGTGAGAAGCGCCCACATTTCCAGCAGCATAATACCCGGGTCGGACACCTCCCTGTGAGTCCACCAGGGCGCCCTGTCGTCAAGCAGTTCGATGGCCCTCCCATAGATATCCTCATAGCTGCTGTCATCCAGAACAATCTGCGGCGGCATTGTCTATCCCTCCTCTCCATATTCCAGCGGGTTCTCCGATCAGGATGTAATATTTATTTTCACGATAGTTCCAATCAACCAGAAAGGTCCTTTTCTGTTCAGAAGCTCCCTCAACCATTCCTCCAGCTCCGGCAAACGATCCAACAGCTCCTGCCGCGCTTCCCGCTCCGACCCATATGCCTTGCTGTCTAACCGATTAGGCAGCAAGGACAGCCTCACCTCCAGTGTCCTATTCTCTCGCCGAAACACACAGGAATCCACCTCAAGACTGGGATATCTCTCCTGCAGCATAACCTCCATATCCATTGGCGTCAGCAATCGTCCAAAGTGAGTAAAGTAACGCCTTCCGGACACCTCCGCCCTGCCACAGCGTATATCCGACAGACATAGCGCATCCAGAAGCCCCATGTCCTGAGGCTCTACACAACAGGTTGCACCCGCCTCGATACAAAACCCTGTGTCATCCTCTCCCTCCCCCGTAAAGCTTTTGCAGACAGGGACATAATTTGGTCTGAAGCAGGACAGTGAAGCCTCCTTCCTCTCCGTCATCTCCACCCAGAAGGCCTCCTTACCGTATAGAACTCTCTTTCCCATAAACTGACCGCCGGCAAGGGTACATGCCTCCTCCCCCGTATACCAGCAATTGTCCGGTGTCACTTCTCTGTCGAAGCCCAGATACATCCTCTCCTCCCCTTCCCGCAGAGACTCCGGCAGCCTCCGCCCCACACAGACATGGCGCCTCTCTCCTGCTTCCAGCCGGACGGCCTCCAGCAGAGGAATCCTCTTGTGATAGTAGGCGGCATAGGCATTCTCCACTCGCACAGCGCGCAGGCGAATATACAGATGCTCCTCCCCCTCCACGGCGCAGGGCCGCATATCCTTCGGACAACTCCACTCGCAGACCTTTTCCCCAGGCTCCCCGCTGCCCGTGCGCCAACCTTCACTGTCCGGCAGAAGGCGCCACATGCGCCCATTGAAATACTCCCACACCGTGTCCGTCGTCCGCCACTCGGACAGAGGTTCCTCCCTGACGAGAGGCAACTGTTTACAGCCTTTCCTGTAGATCTTCCAGTAGGCTTCCGGCAATGGCTCCGGACGCTTCTCCTCCTCCAGATAACTCTCCTTGTACCGAAGCGTGATCTGCCGCCCAGCCCCCGCCGCCAGGAGTCTGTCACAGGCAAGATACAGACTGGCGCCCTCCTCCGGGGAGACGCCAAAGGGGAGAACCCGCCCGCCATCGCCCGCCCCCAGAGGCGTTAGACACAGCTCGGGCCCGCTTTCCTCAGATTCCTGTGTCAGAGAGAACGCACCGCTGAGAGCCTCCAGCCATTCCGCCGGCGCCTCCCTCTCGGGAGACAGGGCAAGACGCACCTCGTACAACCCTCCCTCCAGATTACTCGCAAATTCCGGTGCCTGCCCTGTCAGCATAAATCCGGAATCCGACGGATGCCATTCTGCGTCGAAGACCCGTTTCCCGTCACTGACTGTCCAAGCGCCAGAAAGCGGCTTGGCGGGCAGGCACTCCCCGCCAAGCTCCACCCGTAAGCAAAAGTGGGAACGCCCATCGCACAGTCCCCGAAAACGCCAGCGAAACGCCGGATGCGCCAACTCCTTTCCCACAGGTTGAAACAGAGCGAGCTCCTCTCTGTCCCCTTCTCCGTAGGCAAGCCAGGCCCATGGTCCTCTGCGGTATACCGCGTACCGCAGCAGAGCCGAGCTTAACTGTACCGGACGGACAGTGTGGAAGCGGATGCTCTCCCCAGCTCCCCCAGACATATATACCGCCGTCCCCTCCGGCAGCCATCGCCCATCCTGCTCCCCTGATGCATGTATCAGCACCTTCCCACAGACTCCATCGGGCTTCTCTCTGCTCTCAGGCACCACCTGCAAAAAGGCAAGCTCATGTTTTTCCCAGATCCGCTCAAACCGTTTCTTGTTACTCTCTGCCATATCCCAAAAAATATCGGTGAGCACACTCCCTGCCTCCTCACTTCCCGGCATATACTCCCAGCCTGTGTCAAAAGCAAGCGCCAGCTTTTTTACCCTTTTCCGCCTCTCCTCTTCCACAATGTCCTCCTACAGTCTGATCTCCACAATGTCCTCTTCCTCCCGCCCCACGATCCGATAGATGACGCTGACACACAGCTCCCCCTGTCGCTCCGGCTCCATCCTCGCATCCACCCGAATATCCTGTATGCGTTTCTCCCACATCCGCAGGGAATGGCGTACCTCCCTGCAGATCATCTCTTTGGTCTGACCATCCATATTTTCAAATAAAAACTGATGCAGCTTGGTGCCAAAGCCTGGATGGAGTCTTCTCTCTCCCGGCTCTGTGCGCAGAATAATTTCCACGGACTGCCGTATATTCTCGCTGCCACTGCTGGTCTCCACCCGTCCGTGCTCCCCCGATATGCGAAAGGGAAATCCCCATCCTTCGTCCATGTCTTCCGCTCCTTCCCGCGCCTCCCTCAGTTCAAATGAATCATAGCTCCCGACAGCTTCAACTGTCCCTGGCTGCTCACCTTGAGCTGCCCCTTTCCCGTGATATTCACCCCTGTCGCCCCCTCCACAGTCACCTCCTGGCCCTTGATCTGTACCTTGGTCTTGCCCTGTACCTGCACAGTCTTTGCCTCCAGGGTCAACTGTTCACACTTGAGGACGACAGTGCCGTCCTTGCCGAGCTCCAGGCTGCTCTTCCCACATTCCAGTCGAACGGAGGACTGTGAGACGACCTTGGCCGTCTTGTTTTTCTTATCCAGCAGCACATAGTTCTTCCCTTCCCTGTCCCCGAGCGTGATGCTCTGCTGTTCCTCCTGTATCTTCAAGCCCATATGCTCTGAGCCGCGGATCTCTGTCACATCCTTCCCCTTCTCTCCTGAGAAAAAGATGCCGCTGCCATTTTTGTCGAGATAGGCTTTTTTAAGATTTTCTTTCTGATATACATCCTTCACAAAAGAGCTGCTCTCAGGGAATCTGCTGCCCGCGACCACAGGATGCCGGTAATCGCCGCCCGGAAAAACCAAGCGCACGATATCCCCCTCCTCGGGCAGAAAAAAAGCTCCGTGATCTGTGCCGCCATAGCCTGTGAGCACAGGCACATTGTCAAAGGTGTCCGCCTTGTCCATCATAAGCTTCACCTGCACCCTGACATTCCCCTTGTCAGTACTCTCAGAGGCGGGGAGCACCGTTCCCCACAGCTCCCTGCCCTGCCAGGAAGCTGTCATACTGCTGCCTAAGTAATCCGAAATCATCTATGTGCCTCCTCCATAATCGCGGCTGCCTCTCATATTCTCACGCCCTCCGCCACAGTCCGATAACCGTTCTCGTCCAGCAGATGACGCGTCTCCTCCACATACATCGTACCGGAAAGACTGTCTACTTCCCCTGCGTCGACCTGGACGCATATTCCCGCTGCCAGCTCCGGCAATCCCAAGGAGAGCGTTCTCATGCGGGCGCACCCTCCGGCCATCCGCTCCGCCTCCAGCCTGGCCCGCCAGAGCGCCTGCGCTCCTGTCTCCAGCTCCATATCGGCCAGTGTCAGCTCACAGCCCTGCAGTGCGCACTGCAGTTTGTTCCCAAAGGGAACTTTCACGCTGGGGCGGGCTGTCCGGCTCAGGAGCTTTTCATCTCTCCTGTTGTACCCGCAGATCTGGATACCGCCGGTCTGCCCTGTCAGCGTCACGGTTGCCCGCGTCTCCTTCAGCCCGTACTGGGGCGTCAGCTCCAGCGTATCTCCCGCGCCGCTCCTGGCTCTGCGGAAGAAAAACTCTCCCCTTCCACAGAAGAATTCGAAGTCCAGACTCCTTGCCAGAGCACACAGCCAATCATAATGCGTCTTCCCCTCCATCACGCAGTCCCGATCAGCCTCCTTGGGCAGCGCGTCCAGCTTCTTTTTCTCCACAAATCTACTGTAGCAGCTCTCCCCCAGAATATCCTCCAGAATCTGCCGTGCTTTCTTAGGACCGGATATGAGGAACTGGCTGTTCTTCCTCATCAGCCCCTTCACGTCCAGACAGATCAGAGTATACTCCACATCCTCCTGCTGGATATCCGCCACCTCCACCTCATGCAGGTATCCCAGAAATATCCTTGTGACTTTCCCACAGTATCCTGTGCGGATCTCCATCCGCTGTCCCACCTCAAGATATTTCTCAAGCTCAGTGTAATCGCGCTCCGTATTTTTGCCCGCCCGATAGACCAACACGGCCATGTCAGGCTCTTCTCCCACGGAGGAGAGCACCTCCGTCCTCTCCAGCCAGATGCCGTCCCCTGCCACCAGCTCCTTCCCCTCCGCCAATACCATGACCCAGGGGTCCTGAAAATCCTCATACTTATCCGCCAGACTCCTGCCGCTTATCTTTCCCATGGCAGACTCCTTTCTACACTGATGCCAAGTTAGACGTTTGCGAACTCCTAGTTGCTATGCTAGTGTCATTGTACGCCTTATATACTCCAACGCAGGCACGCTCTCGCTTCGTTCTCACCGTAGCGGTACATAAGATGCTACAAAACAGCATCTAAGTACCGACGGTTCGAAAGAGCCTGCTTATGGAATATATAAGGTGTACAATTCGGTACTAACACAGGAGGTGTTGGCGTTTGCCCGCTTTTATTGTATTGAATGCCAGCGAAACATTCCCTTCCATCGACAGAATCCAGATATCTACTAAGTTGGGTGTCTCAACAAGTAGCCTACCTGTAGACAGCATAGTATTTACTAAATCGTTTGTTGCCAGTACCGAATTGTGTATATTGTATATTCCAAAAGCAGGCTTCGTGCAACAAAGTTGCACCTGAAAAACGTCAGTGCTTAGCGAGGTCTGCCGAATTTATTCGGCACGAGCTTAGCACTGCTACGTTTTTCACGAAGCGAGAGCGTGCCTGCGTTGGAATATACAATGTACACAATGACACTAGCACCGCAACCGGCTTTCGCAACACCCGCCAGCTCACAGCCTGGGATTGGCGCTGCCCTGGTAGGTTTCGCGCCAGTGAGCGGTCTGATCGGCCGTCTCCAAGGCGGCGCTGCTCTTGGGCGCTGCTGTGCTCTCTGTGACGGTCTCCTCACCCACATAGAATCCTTCGATGGTGATGCTCACCTCCGCCCGCACAGGCTTGCCGTCCGGGGCGAACATGGTGTAGTTCACGCTCATCGAGCGGAGCATTCCCGCGACGGCGATGGAGCCCCAGAAGAAATAGAGCTGCTGCGCCTTGTGAAGCTTTTCGGTTACCTCGCTCTTTGTGCCAGAGGGTCCATTGGTGATCCTCTCCAGCTTTTCTGTCGTGTTCGTGTAGGGATAAAACCTGCGTATATCCTCCCTCACATCCTCGTAGGTGCTTTGTTGCAGATCATTCAGGGTGTTGAAGAAGAGCTTTACGGAGAGCGTCGTCATCCCCCTTGAGCGCCGCCTGGAGGATTTCGCGGCGGGATACTGCATCCCCACGCCACTGCCCTGCTCCTGGAGTCTGCGCCGGAATCGGTCCGAGGCGCGGGACACATCCTCTATACCGATGGCCTCCTCCACAGAGAGCTCCGCCGGATTAAAGGGCACATGGAACCTCCCCTTAAGCTCCATATGCCCGTTGACATAGGGCCCAATAAATGCCTTCTGAAAATCCGCCAAGTCTCTCACCTGCCCTTTCTAATCCATTCGCGGCGAAGACGGTCTTCCAACTGCCCATACACCTGTTCAGATATAGCCGGCGCCAGCGCCCTCCCCATACTTCCCGCCCCGAATATCTGCTCCATCTGACGGGCTGCCAGAGAGGGGCGGGACCGGTAATACTCCTGCTGCTCCTTCATCTGCCTCTGCACCGCTTCCCGCGCCATCGCAGTCAGCAGCTCCCGAAGCTTACCCCTGTCGATGCCAGGCTCCTGCCTCGTCCGTCCTTCGCTTCCCCTTCCCCTGGGGAAAGCATACTCCAGCCTGGGATCGACGGACAGCTTCACGGGCTGCACCTGTGTCCTCATTTGCTCACCTCGAAATCTTCGTAGCTCACCTCGAAACGATCCGTGAGAATGGCGCTCTGCTCCGCGCTCAACTCCCCGACCTCCCAGGCTTTCACCGTCAGCCCCGTGAACAGATAGCTTTTGAGCGGATTGCCCTGATTGTCCATGACAATCAGATTCAGCGGCCCCTCCAGCCTGTCTCCCACCAGGCAGAAGGGGTGCAAGGTCCCCTTGCAGGCTCCCTTCTCCATGAGCAGAGTCTTTTCCTTGTTGCAATATTTGGGAAACACATGTACGCGGGTGTTCAGACCTCCCTCATGGTAGACTTCCGTCTCCACCTCGCGGCCGATCCCCGAAACCTTTTGAAATCCCATGATCATACCGTTCAAAAAAACTGTGAAGCGATAACCGGGTATGGGATCTATGATGGGCAATAACGCCTGTCCCATGCTTCTCTCCTCCTTAAGTCTACGCATCGAACAGATTGTTCTCTCCGTTCAGCTTTCTGTTGATGCGATTGATTTCCCTGCAGTACTTTTTTCTGGACAGGGAGGGCAGCCTGAGTATCTGCTCCTCCCCCCAGTGAAAATAGTAACCGATGAAAGAGATCTCCTGAAACAGTTCCTCCCGGCTGGTAACCGTCATTCCCCCAAAACAAAATTTAAGGTGTCCGTGAAGGTTTTCCCGCAGTGGGGACACTGCACCTGGATCACAGCCTCCTCCGCATTGTTGACGGTCTCATACATGCTCTGCAGGAAAGCAAAGTCCGCAGTAAACAGCCCGCCGATCACCTCAGGAGTGACGCATTCCACTCCCTCAAGCTCCGTCACCACCCGAGATAACAGGATCACCGCCATATAATCGGCGTTCCCCCTCGCCTGGGGATCCCTGCCCGCCTCGATCTCATCCAGCGCGGTGGCCAGCCTCATCACACCTCTGCGGCAGGTATTCCCCTCCTGGTTCACATACCCTCTGGGCAGCATGAATTCATGCTCTGTCTGTAACAGCATTCCGATTCCCCCTTTTACTTGTCACGGGTCACGCCCTCATGGGCCAGCTCCAGCGTCTCTACCGCCACCTCGTTGCTGGTGGCATTGAAATCGGGCGCCGTATATTTGGTGGGCCACGCGGAAATCACCGTCCATTTCGCGATCTCCTTCTGCTGATCGTCGTGGAGACTGATCACCACCGTCTTGCGGTTGATAGTCCCTCCCTCCACCTCCTTCATCCAGTTATACAGCTCCAGAGAATCGGTCATTCCCCATTTCAGCGTAATATTTCCATATTTCACAAGGCCCGGCTGTTTTCCCACCGTATTGACCGCGAAATTGCCCTCCCTGTACTCAATCGGATCCGACGAGACATCGGGGGCGCTGACCTCTGAGAATCCGCCTACGGCCTTGCCGTCGATGGTGACATCATAGTTATATTTTTTGAACGGATATACCATTGCCATACTCTACACCTCCTGTTTGCGCTTATGAGTTGCTTTCCATCTTCTGCGTGATGCGGAAGACTACGAATTCCGCGGGTCTGACAGGCGCCACGCCGATGACGCAGATCAGCCTGCCATTCAGGATGTCGTCCTCCGTCATCGTACTTTTCCCTATGTTGATAAAAAATGCCTCGTCCGCTGTCGTCCCTGTCAGAGCGCCATTCCGCCACTGGCTTGTCAGAAACACCCGTATCGTCCCCTCTATTCTCGACCACAGCATCTCATCGTTAGGCTCAAATACAGCCCAGTTCGTGTTGACGCGGATGGACTCCTCAATGAAGATAAACAGCCTTCTGACATTGACATACTTCCAGTTGCCGTCACTGGAACAGGTTCTGGCTCCCCACACCCGAATCCCCTGACCGGGAAGAGCCCTGATCAGGTTGATGCCCCTGGGATTGAGTTTGGCCTGCTCCGCCTCGTTATAGTTGACAGACAGACCGCTGCAGCTGCGCACGATCTCGTTGGCCGGAGCCTTATGCACGCCCCTGGTATTGTCCGTCCGCCCGTAGATACCCGCTATGGCGCCGGAGGGCGGCAGGAACACATTGCGCCTGGACAGGGAGTCATAACCCTGCAGCCAGGGATGATACATGGCCGCATAGCTGGAATCCACATTTTCGCGGAATTCCTGCAGCTCCGACACCTCCTTGGCCAAAAATGGCATATCGAGAATGGCAAAGCGATTACCCATGTTCTCACAGTGCGTCACCAGATCGCCCTGCACACCCTCATGCGTGATTCCGGGGATCGCCATGATGCTCACATCGGAAATGGTCTGGAAGGCCGCCAGTCCCGTCCGCGTATCCGGCGCCCCATCCTGGCCCCGATACATACCGACGTCTATGTCTGTGGCCGGAATCGTCCCATCGCTGCCACCAGCGAACTCTATCGCAAAGCAGGGCTCTGCGGATGCACCGCACAACTGCTCCATCACGTTTGCCGCCAGCTTATCTTCATCCGTCTTACAGCAGACCAGCTGGGATCTCTCCAGCACACTGTCCACGAAATTGCTCCGTCCGGCGTTGAAGGACACGCTCTCATACTGCTCCGACGCGGTGTCATCCCAAATAGACAGCCCCCACTCCGCGAGATACAGAAAGACACCGGAATCTTTCTCCCCTTCCTTCTTGGTAAAATCCAGCTTGGACACATCATCCCCCTGCCAATCCAGCGTGATGCTCTCCGCGCCTGCCTCCTTCACACGACCGAAATAGAATGGATTGCCTCTCCCTGCCTGCTGCAGACACACCAGATCGCCCGCCTGATAACCGACGGCGTCTTCCAGCTTGTAAGAGTTATCATCATCCGCTGGCTCTGTCACCCTGACTCTGTTCTTCACCGTAAGTTTGCACTCAACCCTGATCGAGTTGCCCCATGCGCCGGGATTGGCCGCCGTCAGCGTCAGGAACTCCCTGGTCCCCTGCGCCGCCACGGGGAGATTATCCCCCTCCTGACGACAGACCCTCATCACATAGCAGGCTGAGCCTCCATTGTTAAAAAACTGCTCCACCGCGTAGGGCAGAAAACGCTTGTCGCCATAGTCCCGCTCCGACAGATAGCCTCCGAAACGCCTCTGGTAATCCGCCATGCTGGTGATCAGCACCGGCAGCCCCTTGACCGGCCCTTTCTGGGCCATCCCCACAAAGCCGGCGGTACTGGTGCCCACCCCCTCCATGGCCTTGATGCCGGAGTCAAACTCTTCCACATATACACCGGGTGATAAGTATTCTGCCATAATACTCCTTTCTGCCGCTTTCTGGCGGCGGTATACCAACGAGCATAACCGTTCGTAGGTATAAAATGATTTGCTATAACAATACGGTTGGTTGCAGAGGCGCAGCCGCCTGTATATTGCCTCCGAACAGACATCTGAGCTTGGAGTCCATATTGAGCGCCTGTCCCCCTTTTACTTTAATCTTTTTGCTGGTCCCTGTCCATTCCTCCACCGTGCAGGGGAGACAGGGCACCGGCGTCAGCACGCCCATGGCTGCGGCTGTGGCGGCTATCACCATCGGATTGGCCGGATTAGAGCACATACCGAAGGGGAGTATGTTCAACAGCGGAATGTGATCAGATCGCACAGCTACCGGCAGCATCGAGTTCACCTTTTTGTCCGGAAGCACCATCAGCGGCGCCGGCATATTTCCAAAGCTACATTTTAACAGCGTTCCCTGTATCATTACCGGCTTCATCTCTCTCTGCCCTCCACGTCATATTCTCTTTCTCTCACCTGGCTCACGGAGCGCTTTCTGCGGGATGCGATTCGCACAGGCTCCGCCTTGATGTAAACAGCCGGCTGCAGCGGTCGGTCGAAGCTTCCCCAAAGCCGCATCTTGAATTCCACATCCTCTCTCAGGAAGGAGAGTCGGACCCGCTCCCCGTCCCCAATCTCCAATTCCGGATGGTCATATACAATCCGGATAACCTCGCTCAACACAGTCTGTAGCTGCTCCTTCGGCACTCCGCCAAAACGATGCTTCTGATTACAGAAGATTAGATAGGAAAGCTCCACCGCCTTGGGCGGGAAGCGCCTCTGCGTGCTGCTCAGCTCCGTCTCCGCCGTGAAGGTCAGGGAATAATCCTGAATGTCATACAGATAGATTCCCACGCGAAAATCCGCCTCCTCCCAAGGAGATATGAGCAGGATCATATCCTCATCCCGCACATAGATGGGACACAGCCTTGTCCGAAAAAGCTCCAACAGGCACTTTCCCATTATCAGCAGCTCACTTTCTAGCCTATCCGCACCGCCGTCCATGAGACAGCCACCTCCCTGCTTCGGCTTCTGCGATTCTTCCGGTCAAGCCGCAGAGCGATCTGAAAGCTCCCCTCTTCCACATCCTGCAAAAAAGCATACTGTCTGACATGCCTGCAGTCTCGCTCCTCCGGAAACATTCCCTCCGCCCCGCTCAGAATCCGGTATTGCCTCCCACCGCGCTTCCAGTATACATAATACTGTTCCTCCAGGACTCTTCCACACCAGAGCAGTACCTCCTCCCCAGGAAAGCCATGGAGAATTCTGTCGGATAGGATGACACTCCCTCTCCGACAGCGCCTGGGAAGGGGAATCACCGCAACTCCTCTGTGAATGCGGTTCTCCCTCTCCTCCGAGAGCAGTTCTCTGAGCTGCCGTTCCACCGCCTGAGGGTCTGGGAGCGTCAACGGTCCGGGAGAAGACTGTGCAGGAGGTGGTGAGGGAAACGGTGGCTGCGGGGAACGCATATAACTCATCAGACTCCTCCATCTGACATCAAGGATACCATTCTCCTCCGCAATCTTTCTCAGCGTCTCCTCCTCCCCGGGGCGTGTCACTCCACAGCGCACGCCGTTCTCCTTCAGCATGGTAAAAGCATACTGCCCTGGCCGTGAGCCTTCCGACAACTTGAGCCGCGCCAACGGCACCCAGTCCTCCTGTGGCTGCCACTGCGATCTCTCCCGCAGATATTTTTTCACAGCCTGCTCAAAGGCTGCGGCTGTCTCTATGCAAAACTGACATGTAGGTAGCTCCACTGCCTCGGCCTGCTCCGTGATAACCTCCAGATGGGCCAGCTCTAACAACACTGGCAGCTTCCTGTTTTCCTCTGTGCAGATGTCCCATTCCCGCTGCAGACTGCCCGAGCACATCGCCTGTTCCTCCTCCAGAGCCATAACTGGCTCCCCTGTCTGAGCAAAAACCGCGCCCTGCAGCTTGGCCATGCCCCGCCACCCGATTCGCACCTCCGCATCCTGAACGGCCCGAGCCTGAATGCACACTCTGAAGAAACTGTCTCTCGGAACTACCCGCGGCACACGCAGCGTCAGCGTCACGCTCCCGCTGTCATACAATAACTTTTCCTCCGTGAGAGCCTCCTCCATGACCGTCATCCCTGCCTTCAACTCCCGCAGCTGTGCCTCCTCATAGGCCCGTAGCGCATAGGTCTCGGCGATCCTCACCGGCCTGCTGATCTTCTCTTCCTCCAGCACTGCAAGCTCTGTCTCGATTATTCTCTCTGTATAGTGCATTCCCAGAATAAACTCACGGGAGGTCTGCGGACCGAGTCCCTCGATCTCTCCCACCTCCACCTGCCTGTCAACTAAAGCCTCCAGAATTCTTCCCCGAGGATCAATGGCGCTCCCATGTAACAGACGCAGATCCCCTTCCGGCGTGGTCTGCACCTGCAAGCCCTCCACTATACCCCAGCCGTGAAACTTGCGATTGATATATTCCAGCTTGCTGTTTCCGTACTCCTGATCCGTGGTAAAATCGCTCGCCCGCAGAAGCTTTCCAGAATAATATGCGCTTCTGATATAAGAGTATTTGCTTGCGTTTTTCTCGTTGTCCATGCTATCCTCCCCCCGTCGAATCTTGTCGATTTATATTCTACCAAACAATCATGCGATTGTTTTATATTTACTACTTATCTGTAGTAATAAATTGCAATTTTCTCTACTTTAAGTGAAAAAACAAAAAAACATGCATTTATTTCCCATTATAAACGGAAAAAATCTTGCATTCGAAAACAAATCTATGTATAATGGTCTGGGTCTGGATATTGCATACCTATTATCAATGAACAAGGAGTGAAGATGATGATGAAAAAAAGAAGTGGATTATTATTGGCTGCGGCGATCAGTCTGATGCTGACGGCCTGCGGCGATCCTGGGGAGACGGTCGGCACATCGCCCAGGGATAGCTCTGAGGAGACCCCTATTCAGAGTGAGTCTCAGGAGCCTGAGAAGCTGCCTGCCTCTCAGAAATATGCCTCCTCAGACGGCTCTTATCAGGTAGTTCTGCTCGAAGGACTTACACAGACAGACATGCAACTCATGGCCGGAGCCACCATGATGGGTTTGGACGGCGGTTCTGAGCGGGTCGGTTTTTCCGGTGTGTCTATTGGATGCTCCAAGGCAAATGTTCCTGGAGATACAAGCGGTCTGGAAAATCTGGAGGATTATGCGGATTATATCACAGGGATGATCTTGGACGGCTCCGGTGTGACAGTGAGCTGGACGAATACGGACGCTCCCGCCGTTGACGGCGCCGAGAATTGTCTGGCCAGAGAGGGTGTAGCCAGAAGCGGAATCAGCAAGGGGCAGGCCTATGGATACTATGTGGAATCGGCAGACAGCTATTATTGTGTAGTCATCGTGGGTAATGACGATGATGTGGAGGAGGCCCGGCAAATCATTGCCCTGGAGCTTCTGAGCGGCACGGCCGGACAGGGAGGAAGCAAGGACTTTATCAACAGCATGACGGCAGTTCTGGATTCCGTCAATGGGGCCAATCTTCGGGAGACCTATAAGATGCTGGAGGATATGGGCGCAGACGAGAGCCAGCTTGGGGCATTATCCTCCCAGGCCCAGCAAAGTCTATCCGCCAGCTGGGGCATAGAGGATGCCGCCAGCCTGATGGAAATGGCGGATTGGCTGATGAACGAGGGCCATAACCAGGACGCTCTGAAGTTCCTCGGCGAATTTGACGGAACCAATGAGACGGACCGCGACGCCTTCAACTCTAAACTAATGGAAGAAAATCTGGATGAGGGAACCGTTATCAGCCTGCTGGCAGCTTATGACGCATGGTCCGCCTATGGAGAAGGCGCTATCGCCGCCTGGGATTTGAGCCGGGTGGGAACCATTATGGGCTTTGGCTATGCGGCCGGTTATTGTACCTATGAGGAGGCTTTGGACAAAATGCTGGAGGCGGCCGTGAAATCGCAGGAGCTTTATGATTCCTGGACGGATTTCAATAAGAGCTATCTCTACGGTTATTCCTACTGGGCCGAGGAGTCTCTGGATGACTCGGGAAGCAGCGCCGCAGAGCGCGCAGGGCTGGTAAGCAGCATGGAAGCCCAGTCCAACGGACCCTTCGCGATAGACTGGAATATGGAACTTACAAAAGAGTGGTAAACAGAGCGAAAAGTGAACGCCTTCAGGAAAATTTCTCCTGAAGGCGTTATGCTTCCAGCATTATTCTCTGATAATCAATACTGCGATCCCCTCCTTACCAGGCAGATCAATTTCTACTTTTCCGCTTACTCCAGAAAGTACGCATGTCCTGGTCATTTCCCACATATCCACTATTTCTATCCTATATTTTGAACTCTGAGGGATGTCCAGGAATGTTCTTCCAGGGCAAGTCCGAGCAAAGTAGCGGACGAAAAACTGCTCGCCGCATTTTCCTGCATACTCAGTAGTCTTAAACACCTCCTGCTGATTTTTTTCTCTCTCCCGCTTACGCCAAAGAACAAAAGGGTTATCGCTTTTGCTTTGCGCCTCCATACTTGCCCAATAATCAAAAACCTCCTCGGCCGGCTTATAGTCCGAAAGCTTCCATCTCTCTAACGCGCCTCCCGCTTCCTCAAGAATCTCTTTCAGAAAAGCGATTCGCGGAGCGCTCTCTCCTTTTAATACGCCTCCCTTTGCCCACCAAAGCACATCATCCGGTGAGAGAAATGTCTCTCCATGAGTCGCATATGCTCCCACTGCACACAGGCACCAGAAACGATTGGCCATCTCAAAGCCGGAAATATTTCCCCAGTCCATCCATATATTTCCTTCGTACATACACTCATCATAGATAACCGGCTTCTTATATTTTTCAAGAAATCCAGCGGCCGCCGAAACATCACTGTATTGCAGACAACAATGTGTAATGGCAGGTCTGGAAAAATCATATATTGCAAACCCCTGATGATTGCTCAGAAGATGATGGTAACAGTCATTTTGTGCAATATACTCCTCCACGGTATACCAATCGTCGATACTCCAATCCCACAGAAAATCATACTCATTCGCCATACTCCACCAAACATTGGGGAAAGCGCTCAATCTCCTCAGAAGATATTCCAAATAGGTCAGATTTTTCTCCATGGGCATTTTGGAAAACCCCCACCGGTCATAGGGATGAAATAAAATCAAATCCACCTGAATCCCCATTTTCCCGAGCCTATCTATATATTTTTCCAGCATATCCCAAAACATAAAACACGGACGATCCACATCCCATTCACCATCTGCCTTTTTCTCAAACGCATAACAGCAGGGCTCGTTGGCGTTGTATAAATAATCCTTGGGAAATACGCACATTCTGACCTTGTTAAAGGAGTTCTGTTCCAATGTGGCCAATGTCTGCTCAATCAATTCCTCCTTCTGATGCACCAGCGCATAAACAGTTGTTCCAAAAGGGCAGAAAACTGTGCCGTCTTCATATTCAAAATGTGTCTCTTGCGCTTGAACCATACCATGCGATCTTGCAGGGAGAACCTCCTCCTCTCCTGAGGCATTTACAACGCCCGTTACCTTATAAATGCACTTACCTGACCAGGCAGGATAAAATCTGACCTTATATATTCCGTCTCCACAATAAAAGCCCTTTACTACATTTGTTCTTCCGTTCAATGTAAACTCGCCTGTCACATCCACATGGACCCACGATTCGCAGGGTTCCTCTCCCCGCAATGTCAACTCAAACGTTTCATATTGTCTCATTTATAACATCCTCCTCCAAACATATTTCACTGGTGACTGCTTCTTATATTTCTTCCAGTATACTGATAATATTCTTCATATCGCTCTATCTCGTTCGACATCTTTAAAAGAGAACATATAGCTATTTTTCCTGTTAAATTGACTAAGTTTATCGGAATCAACCGTCCCATTGTTCCTTATTCCAAAGCGTTTTGCACTACCGCGATGCCATACCCTGGCAAAGTGATGCCATCCCGTACCACCTTCCCCGATACCAAATCCAA
This sequence comes from bacterium, assembly GCA_023663725.1. GTDB lineage: Bacteria > Bacillota > Clostridia > Lachnospirales > Lachnospiraceae > Acetatifactor. Next base: position 49,132 of record JAMPGX010000012.1, read on the forward strand.
TCCGCTGACCCCCGACACTGATATTGGATTCAGAGAACAATTCAGATAAAATTCATTGTATAAATATATATTATCAAGAAGCTCCCTGTAATTCAACAGCGTTTTTAGGAAACATTTTGATGTACAATCAAATAGTGATATGCACAAATCACTGCTGCTCTTCTATTTCAGGAGTTCCATTGTAAGGCATAAGATTTAGTCTGGCCTGATAGTATGCTCTCTGCTGTAACAGTTCCTGTATCTCTGATTTAGAAACTAATTTATTTCAAAAATTCCCAAAAATATACTTATACAAAGGCTTTCACTCCGGCAGACTATTTTCGACACACAACGCACCAAATCCTACCCGGTCGCCAGGCACTTCGGCCTCTCCCCGCAGCGGCTTAGCTCCTTTCCGCAGATATGCCTTCACCTTCTCCCCATACAGAAACACATCGTTTCCCCGCACGATGCCCCATTCCATCAAAAGCGCCGCAGCTCCTGATACAATCGGCGTGGCAAAAGAGGTTCCGGTAAAAGGGCTGTAGTCTCCATAGAGGTCCGGCGCCAGTATCCCCACACCCGGCGCTACCAGGTCAGGCTTCACCAATCCGGCCGATATCACCCCTATGGTGCGATTCGCATCCACATAGCCCCTGCCGGAGAAGTCCGCATAGCTGTCATAGGTACTGTCATAGGCTCCCACCGTGATGACCTTGGCCGCCGTGGAGGGAATGGTCAAAGTCACCTCCGGCGTGGGCTGATAGAATCCGCTGCGGTCGCTGCGGGCTGCATAGCTGGGCAAATATAGATAATATTGCCCTGTGACGGCCTGCACAGGCTCTATGCGGATCGTCCAGACGCCGCTGTTGATATACTGCCTGCTGCCTGTAGGTCGCCCCCCGATACCCCCTGCCCCCGAACCCCCAACATTGCTCCCCATACCGCCGGAAATCGCACCCTCTGCGCCCTCCGGCACAATCAGTTCCAGATAGATCTCCTGGGCCACCGAGTAGGGCAGAGGCTTGCCCAGATACACCAGAATCTGCGTCTGTTCCAGCTGCAGGGTGTACTTTCCCCCCTCCACCGACTCCGGCAACGGAGCTTCCTGACCGCCGGGAGAGCGCAGATAGATCCGATAGACATCACTGTAATTCTTCCAGAGCTGAATGCTCAGAGAACGCTCATACTCCGCCACTGCCAGTTGAATCTCCGCGGTGCGGGCTGTCCCTGAGGCGCCTGCCACGGCTGACGTTCCGACCGTCCCAAGAGGGCCTGACAAGCCGGTTCTCCCCGCTGCCCCGACAGTTCCAGCCACGCCGCCAGGCCCTGCGCTCCCTCTCTCCGCAAACAGATTGCCCGCCACATGCCCCGCGGAGTTGCCCTCGTTGCCGCTGCCCACACAGATCACGGTGCGCCCGATCTCCGAGGCGTTATCCAGAAACCGTTCCAGCAGGGAGCCTCCATCGTGGGGACCATAGGTGTTGCCAAAGCTGAGATTGATCACCAGCGGCATCTCCAGCTCCGCCGCCTTTTGCAGCGCATAAGTCACGCCCCGCATGATCTCGGTAGTGCGGGGAAAGCCATCCTCATCAGGCAACCCCAGCTTCACCACCAACAGGGAAGCGGCTGGCGCCACTCCCCGATACTGGCCGCCAGGGATGCCGGAGAGCTGATCATACGCTGGAAAGCAGCCCGCGGCAATCCCCGCCACCGCCGTGCCATGACCGCTCACATCTACACTGGGAAGCAGCATATACCGCTCCTGCGGGCTCAGTGTCGCCAGGGCCCTGTTGATCTGCTCCGCTGAGTACTCCACTCCCTGCGCAAAGCCTGACGGCGGCTGACGGTCCGCGTTCCCCTCCTCCGGCCGCAGCGTCTGATCCCACAGATACAGAATTCGGGTTTGGCCCGCGCTGTCCTGGAATTCAGGCCGAGCCAGGTCGATACCTGAGTCCAGCACCGCTATCAGTACCCCTGCCCCAGACAAAAAAGGAGCCCGCAGCGTTACCTGTGTCATACAGGAATCCGCCGCGGGACCTATGTCCTGGTAATAATACCGCTTGGGCTTTTCCACATATTCTATCTCTTCAATGTCGCTCACAGCTTCCACCAGCTGCTCCGGCACCGTCAGGATCGCGTAGCTGCCTATCAGATACTCCACCGATACACCCAGAGCCCCCAGACCGTCCAGGCTCCCGTGGTACTTCACGATCAGTTCCCAGCTGCGATTCTCGCTGTCAAAGCCCACATTCAGATTGTCCGTCTGCAGGCGCACCGCCTCCGGCGTCTCCAAAGCCAGATTCAATAGATTCTCCAGTTTTTGACTCATAACCCTCTCTCTGTACGGGATTACCCGACATCTGATACTGCTCCTGAAAAAATATGCAGTACCGTGAGAAAGTATACCTATTTTTCCTTCGGCATAGTGCCATCCTTCACATACTTGCCCCATGCGCTTTGATACTTAAAGGTATTGATAACCGCATCAATGGCGATGACCAGAATCCACCAGCCGCTCACAGCTCCTGTTGTGATCAGCAGAAAGATAATGTTAAATCCTCCATATATCAGACACAGTATGGACGCGACACGGCTCTTTCCCAGATGTATACCAAGTCCCAGCACAAGTATCAATATGGCATCAATAAAGGAATACGTCTGCAGAACCACCTGTAACACAACATTGAACGCCGCTATGATATAGAGCAGAACACCGCAGGCAATGATACTGCTCCTGCAGGATTTCATCGCCGGCAGCTTCAGGAACTCCTTCCTGGTCATCTGCTTTCCGCTGTACTGCTCCTGGGCACGCTCCTCGTCCGTCACCGCCTGGCCGCAGAACGGACACACCAACGCATTGTTCTCCAACTCACTTCCACACTTACTGCACTTCATGTCAACACCCTCCTCATTAGGTTTTCTAAAATCGGATATATTTTATCACACCCAATGAGCAAGCGCAACCTTTACAGCAAAAACTCCGCAATTTTGCTATTCCTACTGCCCTCACGATTTCAACATCTTCATAGCGTTCCACCGCTTCCTTTCAACTGAAAAAGCACACGTCCTGGGCCAGTCCCACTCGCTCCAGAGTATGATATATCTCCAGCATACGCTGGTCCGCCCGATGCCAGACGCTCTCCAGGCCCCAGGGAAGCCCGTCGATATATTCCGCCTGCTCCGGCTTCAGCGCCCCCAGCACCTCACTGTATCGCTCCGAATCTTGATATTTCAGCAGCCCAAAGCGACAGAGGAGCCGGGGCCGCGATGATTCCGAGGCACACACAGGCACCGTGACGCGGCGAAAACTCGCCTTGCCGTAACGGTCATATTCCCGCACATACGCCACCTTTTCCCCCGCCTTGGCCTGCTCCTCCAGGGCGATCACGCCTGTGTCCAGCAGATGCTTCCACACCGCCTTCTGAATTCTCTCATAGGGTGTCGGAAAGGAAAGTTTTTCCTGTATCTGTTTTACCGTATAACCCAGATCTGTCAGATGACAGATCGCGCCCCCGCTGGCCATATCGAAGACAAAATCCGACAGCGCTCTCTGAAAATAAGTCTGCTCCATATCACTCCCGCCAGAACTGCTCAAACACCGCCACCGCCTGGACTGTCGCCCGACTGCACCCTGTCTCCACCGCCGAGTGCATGGCCAACTGAGGCAGACCGATATCCACAGAGCTCAGAGACACATGCGCTGTAGAAATATTGCCCAGCGTAGAGCCCCCCGCCATATCCGAACGGTTGGCAAAGGTCTGGCAGGGCACGCCCGCTCTCTCGCACCAAAGCCTCATCTGCGCCGCGGACAGCGCATCTGATGTATATTTCTGTCCCCCGTGATATTTAATCACGATGCCGCCGCCCAGCACGGGCCGGTTGGTGGGGTCCGCCTTCTCCGGGTGTGCGGGATGCACCGCGTGGGCATTGTCGGCGGAGATCAGAAAGCTGTCCGCCACCAGTTGTCGATATTCGGAAGGACCGTAGCCCAGGCTGTCCTGTATGCGCAGCAGCACATCCTCCAGAAATGTAGAATCCGCCCCCTGACGGGTGCCGCTGCCCACCTCCTCATTGTCGAACACGGCCAGCACATTGGCATACCGCTCCGGCTTGCCGCTCAAAAAGCCCTCCAGCCCCGCGTACACGCATTGCAGATCGTCCAGCTTGGGACACAGCAGCAGTTCGCCGTTACCGCCTATTATACGACCTTTTTCCCGCACATACAGATACAGATCGCCATCCAAAATATCCTCCGGCGATACCTCCAACTCCTTAGCAATCTCGCGCAGCAGCATACCCTGGGGAGACTGAGACGCCGTCTCCCCATCCTGAGACTCAAGGGGTTCCTCCAAGTTTTTCTTTTCCCCCTCCTGCGAGTCCTCAGACTCCTCTGGCAGCAGTCCCATCAGAGGCAGCATGTCCACCTGAGGGTTATATCCATATCCCTTATTGACCTCCCGATTCATATGCACAGCCAGATTGGGGATGACCAGCAAATCCCTGTCCAGATTCACCAGACGCGTCTGTACGCCGCCGTCGATTCCGCGCACCGCCACCCGTCCGGCTACCGACAGCGGCCGGTCCAGCCAGGTGGATAGGATCATACCGCCGTATTGTTCCACATTGAGCCGCACATATCGCTTCTCCGCCACTGTCTCCGGCAGCGTTTTCACCTTGAAGGTGGGGGAATCGCTGTGAGCGGCAGCGATATGATATCCGCGGAAGGGCCGCCCATCGGCCAGGCTTCCCGCCTGCGGCAACTGAAAGGCGATCAGAGACGAATCGTTGCGGGTCACAAAGAAAGCCCCGCCAGGACTGATCTCCCAGGGCTCCTCCTCCCGCAGTTCCCGATATCCGGCCTCCCGCAGCCTCTTTTTCATATTCTCGATCACATGGAATACGCTGGGGCTCTCCTCGATGAACCGCAAAAGCCCCTGATTTATCTCCGCTTCCCTCTTATCCGCCATATCCGCTTCCTCCTTCCGCGCCCGCTCCCACAGGCGGCACTCGATACCCTCCGCTGCATCCTATCTGCGGCGGTACACAATGCTTTCCGCAACCTTAACCGCCTGTTCCACTCCCTGCAGCCTGGCCACGATCTCCATGGAGAAGGCGATAGAACAGCCCATGCCCCTGCCGGTGATCACATGGCCGTCCACCGTTGCGTCATCCATGGACACCTGAGCTCCCTCCAGATGCTTTTCCCATCCGGGGTAGCAGCCTGCCCGCCTGCCCTTGAGGATTCCCCTGTGTCCAAGGATACTGGGAGCCGCGCAGATCGCCGCCAGATATTTACCCGCCCGGTCAAAGGCATCCACCTGCTCCATCAATCCCTGATGGGCCTCCAGATTCTCGGTTCCCAGCTTACCTCCGGGAAGCACGATCATATCCAGGCTGTCAAAATCCACCTCGTCAAACCCCATATCCATCTGTACGTTGATGCCATGAGAACCGCTGACTGTCCTGTCGCCGCTCACCGACACCATCTGCACCTCCACGCCGGCCCTGCGGCAGACATCCACCACAGTCAGCGCCTCGATCTCCTCAAATCCCTCCGCGAAGAAAACTCCTATCCTGCTCATACGCTTCTACCTCCTACATTATACTCAAACCTTAACTTTATTCACAGTATACCCTTAAATTTTCCTGATGTCACTCTTTTTTTTCTGAGAAAAATGCGGTATACTATCCATAGAGTTATGCCTGCAATCTATTATAGAAAGAAATGAGATTTTACCTATGGAAATTGAACGCAAATTTACCCTGAGATCCCTCCCTGCCGACTTAGGCAGCTATCCCAGCCTGCATATCGAGCAGGCTTATCTATCGACTGAGCCGGTACTGCGGGTGCGCAAGGAGAATGACGACTATTACCTGACCTATAAGGGCAGCGGCATGATGGCCAGAGAGGAGCACAATCTACCGCTCAGCAAGGACGCCTACTATCATCTGCGGGACAAGGCGGACGGGCGCATCCTGTCCAAGACCCGCTATCTGATACCGCTTGACACCCCTGGCTTTAAACCTGGCTTTCCCACCCCGCCCAGAGACTACAGCCTGACAATTGAGCTGGATGTGTTCGAGGGGGAACTGTCCCCTCTGGTGCTGGCGGAGGTGGAATTCGGCAGCACGGAGGCTGCCGAGGCTTTCCTGCCTCCGGACTGGTTTGACGAGGACGTGACCTACCGCAAGGAATTTCACAACTCCTATATGGCCATGCACGATCGCAGGGATATCCTACCCGACTAAGAGAATATTTCTGAATATCCAACATACCAGCCTTTTCAGACGAAAACACTTCCGGCTCACAGCTCGGAAGTGTTTTCGTTTGTTTGAGTTTGATATAATTTGTCGTTTACACCCGACCGTATAGGACCGCAAGCTCCCGAATGCGCTCCGCAAGCTGCAGGGTGGCCGCGCCGCCTGGCATCCGCCACTCCCAGTTGCCGCCCAGTGTGGAAGGAATATTAAAACGCGCCGCATTGTCCAGACACAGATAGTCCTGCATGGGTATCACAGCTGTGTCGGCCACGCTCGCAAAAGCCGCCCGAATGAAGTACCAGGGAATATCCTTGTTGCCCCGAATATCCAGATATTGTCTTACCCTTCGCCTGGTAGCCGCGTCCGTGCCTCTGTACCAGCCCAGTATGGTCTCATTGTCGTGCGTCCCCGTATATACGATGCAGTTCTGGGAGTAATTATGGGGCAGGTAGGCATTGTCCGCGTCATCCCCAAAGCCAAACTGCAGAATCTTCATGCCGGGATAGCCGGTCTTTTTCACCAGAGAGATGACTTCTTTGGTCAAAAATCCCAAATCCTCCGCGATCACGTCGATATTTCCCAGAGCCTCCTTCAACGCCTTGAACAATTCGTAGCCAGGCCCCTTGACCCAGTGGCCGCCCGCCGCCGTCTCATCCCCATAGGGGACGAACCAGTAGGACTCAAAGCCCCGAAAATGGTCGATGCGCACCACGTCATACAGGCGGAAGCAATAAGCAATCCGGCTGATCCACCAGGCATAGCCGGTCTCCCTGTGGTAATCCCAGCGATACAGAGGATTCCCCCACAGCTGCCCTGTGGCGCAGAACACATCCGGCGGACAGCCCGCCACGCCGATGGGCATATTGTCCTGATCCAGCTGGAACAGCTCTGGATTCGCCCAGGTGTCCGCGCTGTCAAAGGCCACATAGATGGGAATGTCCCCTATGATGCGGATGCCTTTTTCATTGGCATAGGCCTTCAGCGCATTCCACTGGCTGGCAAAAAGATACTGCTGGAACTGGTAAAACTCAATCTCCTGCGCCAGCTCTTCCCGATACTTCTTCAACGCCGCCGGTTTCCGCAGACGGATATCCTCCTCCCACTCCACCCAGCACACATACCCAAAATGACTCTTTACCGCCATATACAGCGCATAGTCAGGCAACCAGCTCTGATTGTCCCTCAGGAAATCAAGATAACCCTGCTCCTGCATCAACCCTGCTTTTCCCGCTCTTCCAAAGGCTTTGCGCAGCAGCTTGAATCTGGTCAGCCAGATCTTCTCATAGTCCACCCTGGCCGGATCGCTTCCATAATCCACCGCCTCGCACTCTTTTTCCGTCAGATAGCCCGCTTGAATCAGCGCCTCCAGGTCGATGTAATAGGGATTCCCCGCAAAGGTGGAAAAAGACTGATACGGGGAGTCCCCGTAGCTGGTCGGACCCAGGGGCAGAATCTGCCACAGCTTCTGCCCCGCCGCCTCCAGAAAATCCACAAAGGCATACGCCTCTTTTGAAAAGCCCCCTATCCCGAACCGAGACGGGATACTGGAGACAGGCATCAGTATCCCACTCTGACGACGGGAGCCCTTTTGACTGCGTTTGGTTGTATTTGCCATAAATGCCACCTCTCAACCTGCCCTGAGACTATTTCAGTTTCCAGATATCTTTGTTGTACTCCGCAATCGTCCTGTCGGATGAGAAGAACCCTGCCTTGGCAATATTCACCAGGCTCATGCGCTTCCACATGGCACGGTTCTCGTAATCCTTCAGCGCTTTATCCTTGACCTTGATATAATCGCGCAGATCCAGCAGAGTCATGAACCAGTCCTTGTTCAGCAGCTCATGGTACAGGCGCTCCAGATTCTCCTTATGGCCCACCGCCATAGCCTGTTCGCCCACGATAAAGTCCACTGCCTCCTTGATGACCTTGCTGTTGCGATAGTACTTTTTGGACTTATAATCCGCGTTGGCGTAGTGAGCGATGACCGTATCAGACTTTTCTCCAAAGATATAGATATTGTCGTCTCCCACCAGCTCATTGATCTCCACGTTGGCGCCGTCGCTGGTACCCAGAGTCACAGCGCCGTTCAGCATGAATTTCATATTGCCGGTGCCGCTGGCCTCCTTGCTGGCCAGGGAAATCTGTTCGGAGATGTCGCAGGCGGGAATCAGCTTTTCCGCATAACTCACATTGTAGTTCTCCACCATCACCACCTTCATATAGGGGGAGACATCGGGATCATTGTTCACGATCTTCTCCAGCACCAGGATCAGGTGAATGATGTCCTGCGCGATCACATAGGCTGGCGCTGCCTTGGCGCCAAAGATAAAGGTGATCGGGCGCCCCGGCAGCTTGCCCTTCTTGATCTCCAGATACTTGTGGATGATATACAGGGCGTTCATCTGCTGGCGCTTGTACTCATGCAGCCTCTTGACCTGAATGTCAAAGATGGAATTGGGGTCGAGCTCTATGCCCTCCTTCTCCTTGATATAGGCGGCCAGAGCCTCCTTTTTGCCTCTCTTGATATCGGCGATGGCGTCCAGCGTGGCCTCGTCGTCCCGGTATTGCAGCAGTTTTTCCAGCTCCGCGGCATCCTTTTTAAAGCCGCTTCCGATCTTCTCCTCCAGCAGAGCCGTCAGCTCCTTGTTGCAGGACAGCAGCCAGCGGCGGAAGGTGATGCCGTTGGTCTTGTTGTTGAACTTCTCCGGATACAGCTTGTAAAAATGGTTCAGCTCCGTGTCCTTCAGAATCTCCGTATGGATGGCGGCCACGCCGTTGACCGAGAATCCGTAGTGGATGTCGATATGCGCCATGTGTACCCGTCCCGCCTTGTCAATGATCTGCACCTTTTCCTCTGTATAGCGGCTCCGCACCCGCGCATCCAGCTCCTGAATGATCGGCACCAGCTGGGGAACCACCTTCTCCAGATAGGACAGGGGCCATTTCTCCAGGGCCTCGGCCAGTATCGTATGGTTGGTGTAAGCGCATGTCCTGCTGACCACTTCCACCGCCTCATCCATCGTAAAGCCCTTATCCTCGGTGAGAATGCGGATCAGCTCCGGGATCACCATAGTGGGATGGGTATCGTTGATCTGGATCACCGCGTGCTCGTTCATATGATGCAGGTCATAACCCTTGGCCTCCAGCTCATCTAAAATAAGCTGCGCCCCGTTGCTGACCATGAAATACTGCTGGTAGATTCGCAGCAGATGACCCGCCTCGTCGGAGTCGTCCGGGTACAGGAACAGGGTCAGGTTCTTGGCTATCTTCGTCTTGTCAAAATCGATGCCTTCCTCCACGATGGACTCATCCACGCTCTCAATGTCAAAAAGATGCAGCTTGTTGATCCCATTCTCATAGCCCACCACGTCGATATCGTACAGGCGGCTCTTCACCTTCTTTTTGCCAAACATCACCGTGAAGCTGGTGTCTGTCTTGGTGAGCCACGACTGCTTCTCAATCCAGTCGTTCTTCTCCGCCGTCTGCAGGCCGTCGGTAAACACCTGCTTAAACAGGCCAAAGTGATAGTTCAGGCCGATGCCGTCCCCGGGCAGACCGAGCGTGGCGATGGAATCCAGAAAGCAGGCCGCCAGCCGGCCCAGACCGCCATTGCCCAGAGAGGGCTCCGGCTCCGCCTCCTCGATCTCGGCCAGACTCTTGCCATGGGCAGTCAGCAGCTTCTCCATCTCCTCGTACACCTGCAGGTTGATCAGATTGTTGCTCAGCAGCTTGCCGATCAGGAATTCGGCGGAGATATAGTATACCTTCTTCTCCCCGCTGATGACCGGCTTCTCCGCCATCAGGTCCTTAGTCACATTTAAAACGCTGTAGTACAGTTCTTGACTGGTGCAGTCAGCAATCCCCTTCTTGTACAGTTTTTTGGTCCACTTCTGTAATCTCTCTTCCAAAGTCATGATATTCCCTTCTCCTTTCCCCAAAACAAATCCGTTAGGTGTTTGTGAAAGCCAGTTACTTTGCGAGTGTCATTGTGCACATGGTATATTCCAACGCAAGCACGCTCTCGCTCCGAAAGAGCCCGCTTATGGAATATACCATATGCACAATTCGGTACTGGCAATAATGGGTTTCACAATTGTCTAAAACTAAATCCGTTATCTGTTGAAATGTCGTCTTCCATAGTATATCTTGGAAAACGTTTTCCTTATCAGACATCATACTAGATAATATTTCCTTTGTCAATTGAATTTTCCTGTTTTTCCCAGAAATTCTTATTAACTGAGCCACAGCTCTAACGAATCAGATAGACAAAGTACGCCGCATACCCGACCAGCATCACCACGCCTCCTATTCTACCCAGCTTCTTTCTGGGCAGAACGCAGATCAGTAGCAGAACCATGGCTGCCAGCGCCACCACGCTGTCCACCATGAAGTTGGAGCTGTATACCACTGGCGTGATCAGGGCCGTCGTACCCACAACAAACAAAATGTTGAAGATATTGCTGCCCACGATATTGCCCACAGCGATATCCGCCTTGCCCTTGATCGCGGCTGTGACGCTGGTAACGAGCTCTGGCAGGGAAGTGCCAAAGGCAACGATAGTGAGACCGATCAATCTGTCACTCATTCCGAATATTGTCGCCAGCTCTGTGGCGGCGTTCACGGTCACATCAGCGCCCCAGACAATGAGGCCCGCGCCGACCAGAATGGACACGATCATCCTTGGCAGCGTATCCTTTTTCGTCAACTCCGGCATATCCTCCGTCACATCCTGTCCCTTCTTGACCATCCACAGCAGGTACAGCAGATACACGATCATCAGCGCCCACAGGATCGCGCCGTCCAGACGACTGACCGTGTTATCCTTGAGGCCAAGCAGCGCCAGAAGCCCCGTGATGACAATGGTGAAGGGAATCTCATACCGGACCGTGGATTGTTTCACCGCTATGGCGCGGATCACTGCCGTCAGTCCCAGAATCACCAGCACATTCATGATATTGCTGCCCACCACATTGCCGATAGTGATGCCCGCGCTGCCCTTCAGAGCCGAGGTAATGCTCACCGCCGCCTCAGGAGCGCTGGTCCCCATAGCCACGATAGTCAGGCCAATCACCAACTGGGGAATCCCAAACCTGTCCGCAATCTTGGAGGCGCCGTCCACAAACCAGTCCGCCCCCTTGATTAGCATGACAAAACCCACCACAAGTAACAAAAGCTGTAACGCTATCTGCATCATGTCCTCCTATCCGGGAATCTGGCATTGCTGCGCCAATCAACATTGCCATACAGGTCAGCCTTGCGACAGGCTGTTTCCAAAAAAGAAAGACCTTCAGCACATATCCTATGTGCTAAAAGTCTTGTTCTTCTACAGTCCTGTAAAAGCGTGTAACCACGGCCTGTATGCCGGGGTATGTTGATTACACCTTTGCAACTACTCCCTTTTAACTTGGAGACAGGATAACACATTTTGCCAGAGCTGTCAAGCGGTCATTGCATCGTTTCCTACTACAATGTCCAATCCTGTGAGCCAATTCCTAAAAACTTTTTATTTCCGAATCCAATACATATCCCGTGTTCCGGGTCACATTCGCAATCTCCAAAAAAGGATATTTCAGGGTAAACAAAGCCGCTTCTTGATTGCGTAATTTTCCTGATGCTGACAGCGATAGCAAAAATAGCGATCTCATTTTCTATATCTGACTCCGCGATAGGTTCTCCGCCTATTGCTTCATACTGCTCATTGCAATATCTTACAATGGCCTGCCTGTAATCTTCAATTTTTACATTATCAATAAACCAATTCAGACAAAAAATTTCTTCCTCGGACAGAGCAAATCCGTCTGCTTTAGTGTGTCCGCTTTCATCATATCGATTGTCCCCTGTAGAAAAAACCTTAACGCTCTTTTCCTTGCCAAACAAATTGATAATAATAGAATCCCCGTTGTTCAATTTTTCGATTGGTTTCATGCGTACCGCTTCTCCTTAAATCTAATAAAAATAGCCGAAAACGCTCGATTTCATGAAGAATCCTCCGTGTTTCCGGCTATTTTTTGACTGCGGATAACAGGACTTGAACCTGCACGTCGGGGACACCAGAACCTAAATCTGGCGCGTCTGCCAATTCCGCCATATCCGCCTGTCACTGTGCCTGCCAGCCTACTGAGTACAATATTGCTTCACACAGTACGATACACAAGCACAGATATGATTATATCCGTCCGTAGCCGTCTTGTCAAGACATTTCCGGCCCCGCGCCAGAATCCGCCGCGGCAGGACCCGTTTCCTCCCCGATATGCTGGATGATATCCCGATTAATCTTCATCAGGAAATAGGTGCTCATCCCGACGCTCATCAGCTCCGCTATCGGAAATGCCCACCAGATCAGATTGACATTGCCGCTCAGAGACAACAGATACGCCACTGGCAGCAGCACAAAGAGCTGTCTGGCGATAGATACCACCATGCTGTATACCCCGTTGCCCAGGGCCTGGAAAGCGCTTCCCACCTCAATGCAATAGCCCGCGAAGCAGAAGCTCAGGCAGATGGTCCGCAGAGCTGGCACGCCGAGGACCAATAGCTCCTCCGTTGCGTTAAAGAAGCCCAGAAGCTGCGCGGGAAACAGCTGCATGGCAATCAGCCCCGCAAGCATGATTAGCACGGCAAATTTGACACTGCTCTTGATCGTTCGGATCACCCTCTCCCGATATCCCGCGCCGTAATTGTAGGCAATGATCGGCACCACGCCGTTATTCAGACCGAACACGGGCATAAAGATAAAGCTCTGCAGCTTGAAGTATACGCCGAACACGGTCTGTGCCGCCCCAAATGCCGCCAGAATCAGATTCATGCCATAGGTCATGATCGAACCAATGGCCTGCATCACGATGGAGGGAGCGCCCACCTTGTAGATCTGCCCGATCAGACGCAGATCAGGTCGAAAGCCCTTGAACGATATTCGCACCTCCCTGTTGCATTTCACATTGAAGATCACTGCCAGACCAGCCGCCACCATCTGCCCGATCACCGTGGCCGTGGCAGCTCCGGCCACCCCCATCGCCGGCAGCCCAAAATACCCAAAGATCAGGATCGGGTCCAGAATCAGGTTCACCACTGCCCCTGTGCCCTGTGTGATCATAGTATAGATCGTCTTGCCTGTGGACTGCAGGATGCGCTCCAGCGAAGTCTGCAAAAAGATGCCGATGCCAGCGCAGCAGCATATAGTCAGGTAGGTGACGCCGTACTCCTGCACCTCCTGAATGTCCGTCTGGCTCAGAAAAAAGGGCCTGCTGACAAAAATTCCCACCAAGACAAATACCAGCGCGCTGACCACCTCGATAAAAATGCCGTTGGCGGCGATCACATTGGCTTTGTCGTACTGTTTCTGCCCCAGAGTCTTGGACAGAAAAGCATTGATGCCCACTGCCGTCCCCACGGAAACCGCGATCATCAGCGACTGCACGGGAAATGCCAGCGACACCGCCCGCAACGCATGTTCGTTGATCTGCGATACGAATATGCTATCCACAATATTATACAACGCCTGCACCAGCATCGAAATCATCATCGGCAGGGACATCGTGATCAGCAGCCTGTCTATGGGCATCACGCCCATCTTGTTCTCCTGTTTTCCACTTATTGCCTGTGTCATCTCATTTGTCCTCCTTGCAGCAATCCATCAACCTTATCCGTATATCTCGCCAACCAGTCAAAGCCAATAAAAAAGCCAGAACTCTTGGAAGAATCTGGCTTTGCGGCTATGCGTGAGATATGGGGGATTCGAACCCCCGACAACCTGATTAAAAGTCAGGTGCTCTACCGACTGAGCTAATATCCCATAACTGAAAAAAACAGGGCTAGCTGGATTCGAACCAGCGACTGCAGCAGTCAAAGTGCTGTGCCTTACCGCTTGGCGATAGCCCTATACATACAAGCGTATCACTCTGACAGTTCAGATATAAAGGGTGGATAAAGGGATTCGAACCCTTGGCCTCCAGAGCCACAATCTGGCGCGCTAACCAACTGCGCTATACCCACCATATCACAGAACTCTCCACGGGATAGACCACCGGATCCGTTCCCGCGCCGGACAGCTGCCTGTCCAAATGTGCCCGAAGGGATTCGAACCCCCGACCCACGGCTTAGAAGGCCGTTGCTCTATCCAGCTGAGCTACGGACACATAATCCGGCGTTTCAACCGCACTGACGAATGATATTGTATCGTAGATAAAAGGGTTTGTCAACTGTTTTTGCTATTTTTTATTGTTTTTTTGCAAAGCCTTTTTGCAAACATACCTCCGCTCATCGGGCGGTTTGCCGGACAATTTGTATATGGATCCCGCCTAAATCTGCGGGATCCACCTCTGCAGGGCGTCCTCCAGCTTTTTGATATCGACCGGCTTGGAGATATGGTCGTTCATCCCCGCGTCCTTCGATTTCCTGACATCGTCCGAAAAAGCGTCCGCTGTCATCGCCACGATCGGGATATCCCGCAGATCTTCCCTGCCAGAAGAGCGAATGGCGCGCGCAGCCTCATATCCGTTCATGACCGGCATCTGGATATCCATGAAGATCAGATCATAATAGCCTGACTCCTTCTCCAGTACCTGATCGACGGCAAGCCGCCCGTTCAGCGCCGTCTCCACCTGGATTCCCACCACGTTCAGCAGCTCAGCCGCCACCTCGATATTGATCTCGTTGTCCTCCACGAGCAGCACCCTCCTGCCTGAGAAATCCTGCTGTCTGAATGTCTCCAGCTCGCCCGGCGTCTCCTCTTCGCCGCCCTGTCCCAGCACGTTCAGCAGTACCCGCACCAGCCTGGACTTGAACAGAGGTTTACTGATAAACGCGTTTACACCGGCCTCCAGAGCCTCCGCCTCAATATCCGACCAATCGTAGGCGGACAAAATAATGATCGGTATCTGCTCGCTGATCCTGCCGCGGATTTCCCTGGCCGTCTCCAGGCCGTCCTTGCCAGGCATCTTCCAGTCCAGAATCACCACGGAGAAATCCTCCCCCGCCTCGTTCGCCTCCGTGACACGCTTTACGGCGCTGTCTCCGTCGAGCACATATTCCGCGTTCATGCCCAGGCTGCACAGGATCTCGCAGGCGCTCTCACAGGCCTCCTGCTCGTCGTCCACCACCAGCACGGGCAGAGTGGCAAAAGAGTCCATGTCCTCCTGTGTGATATCGTTCAATTTCAAATGCACCGTGACGGTGAATTTAGAGCCCTTGCCCAGCTCGCTCTCCACCTTGATATCGCCGTCCATCATACGGGCAATATTGACCGCTATCGACATGCCCAGACCTGTGCCCTCGATCTTGCTGCCGCTGGAATTGGCCGCGCGGGAAAAAGGCTCGAAGATCGTCCGGATATATTCCTGCTCCATCCCTATCCCCGTGTCCTCAAAGACAAATTCATAGGAGCCGCTGCCTGTGATATGGGACTGCTTTTCCGCAATGCGAATCGTGATGCTGCCGCCAGGAGGGGTGAATTTGACGGCGTTCCCCATTATATTCATAAAGATCTGCTGCAGATGCTGCTCGTCTCCGATCACATTCTCATGCTCCAGCTTGGCGATGCTGACGTTCAACGCCAGCTCCTTGGCCTCTATCTGGGACTGGAACACCGTCAGAAAACTCTCGATGGTATCAGACAGGTTAAAGCAGTTTTCCGTCAGGCTTACTTTGCCGCTCTCGATCCGGCTCATATCCAGAACCTCGTTGATCAGCCCCAGCAGATGCTTGCCGGAGACCGTGATCTTCTCCAGGGCGTCCATGACCCGACTCTTTTCGTCAATATGCATTGCCGCCACAGCAGTCATCCCCAGGATGGCGTTCATGGGGGCACGGATATCGTGGCTCATCCTGGACAGGAAATCGCTCTTGGCATTGCTGGCCGCCTCCGCGCGCGCCACTGCCAGCGCCAGCATCTCCTTCTGCTCCTCCTCCCGCTGTATCACATCATCGATACTGCGGATCGCCATGGTGATGGCCGACAGCTCCCCGTTTTTCATCTCCGCGACGGTGACGGCGATAGAACACCACTCAAATCCGTCGCCGTCCAGCCTTTTGCGCTTAAACTGGAGTTCTATATGATCCCTCTCGGCCAGGCGGCTTATTATATTGGACATATCCAAAAAGTCCGCCACCTGCTCCTTGTGTTCCTCCGCCACGATGCCGTACTTGAAACGGGCCTCCACCTCCCTGTCATAATCGCTGCGGCGCGTTTTCCCATCGGCGCCCAGCGGATAGACCGTGTCGCATATTCGCTTTTTTACATCAATATAATAGATCGCCCTGCACGCATGCACAGTGCTGTTCATGGCATTCTGATAGATGAGATATTCGCTCTCTCTTATCCCGTTTTTGTACTCCCGCAGTGTCTGGAAAACGATCAACAGGATACCGAATACGATCAGGATAAAGCTGATGTTTTGAAACATTGCAGTTCCGGAGAGTATCTCATCCTTGGGGATCGTCAATATCCCCGTCCAGCCGTTGTCCATATGATGAAAGAACACATTGCGGACAATACCGTCCGACGCATTGACATTTTCCGACACATGGTTGACAGTGCCGCAGACGGCATTCTCCCTGTAGCCGTCCACCAGGGCCTGAAATTCCTCGCGCCCATACTCCCATGAGGACAGGTAATAGATCAGCCTGCCCTCCCTGTCCACCAGATAATAGGAGGCCATATTCGGCAGCGCCACATCCCTGCCGCTCACCTCAAAACACGGAGCCTTGAGATCGATGGCCAGAAAGCTGCCCGTCTCCGGGATAATCTTACACATGGTCACGATCGGGTCGCCGGTCAGCGCGTCCGTATAGACGGAAGAAGTATAGACGTCCCCCTTCGCCTGCGCTGCCCCCTGATACCAGTCCGTGCCTGTGATATCATAATCCGTCATGCCCTCGATCTCCGGAATATTAGACACCAGCTCCGTGCCGTCGGACAATCTGCCGTATATCTGAATATTTTCCTCGCCGTAAGTGTCCGTCAGGCCGTCTATAAAAGGATCCAGACCGCGCGAAACTCCGCGAGAGAGATTGCCCTGCTCGCGTTCCGCGATATAGTTCGCGCAGATATCCAGGACTACCTGGCAGGTATTTATATTCTTCTCCTCTGCGGCGGAATAGTTCTTCACCAGAGCCAGTCCCATTTCATTGGCGTTTTTCCACAGGTTATCGCGCAGGATCCCCATACAGAAGATGATCACCAGGATGAAAACGACCAAAATGACGATATTACTTCCTACTTTTCCGGCCAGTGTTTTTTTCTTACCCATTGACTCTCAGTTCTCCTCAAAAATATTTTTCGTTTTATGACAGAGGCATCTGGACGATCTTACAGATCATATCCGGCAGGATCTCGCATCGGGCGCGCTCGTACCTCTCCTGTATCTCGCCGCTTCTTCCCACCAGTGGAACGCCTGTCGCAGAGTTGTCCGATACCACCAGCAGGGCGATGGCGGGGATATCCATCAGTTTCGCTATCGCGTAGAATGTGGAGGTCTCCATCTCGATCAGATCCGTGCCAAAAGCTCTGATCTCCTCGAGATGGGTGTATTCCATGACAATGGAATCCGTGCAAAAGACGCTGGCCTCCCTGACGCGATGGCCACTGTCCGCAGCCAGCTTTAACACCTGTTCCACATACTCCCTGTCCGGATAGATCCGTTCAAAGGGCACATAATCCCGCAGGCTCTCCTTCAGATAGGTGTTGGCCAGGGTTCCCGCCACCGAATAGCAGGGCGTACAGATATCGCCGATGTCAAATTCCTCCTTCAAGGCTCCCACAGCGCCTATAAATATCAGCTTATTAAAGCGCAGTTCTGCGCATATAAGCAGATAGTCCAGCATGTTGCAGCCACGCGGCTGTCTTGATCCACGCGAGCTTAAGCCCGTCTCGCTCCACCAGAAATCCCTGACAGTAGCTCTGCCCGCCCAGCTCTGTGATCCTGTAACTGTCATCCTTCAATATTTTATACGGGCTGTAGGACGGCGCGACGACCAGCGCGTCATAGATGATATCGTCCGTCAATCCAAAGTTGATCTCGGCCAGCTTAGCCCTGTTGTAATTATGTAGGCAATCCAATATCTGTTTGATTCTGTCTGTCATGTCGAATATGCTCCCTGTCTTCTGTTTATTTGATACAAAAACTTCGCATGTTGAACGGCTATGACCGTTTTTCTCTTCTTTTATCAAAAAAAGAGTTGATGACATCTTCGGCACATGTTCGCCCAAACCAGCCTTCCCCCGCGCCTTCTCTCGGATATAGACGATGCAAATCCGCCTTTTCCTGTTCCGTGAGCTCCTGAAAATCTTCTACCGCGCTATTTTCGAGAACCCCCACAAGCTTATGGTCTCCGTCACTGCGGCAAAACACTCCTATAATCTTTACCCGCTCTTCATCCCCAAGCCTATACTCCTTATCCGTCATAATGATCACATCAAGATGATCGCACGGCGGTATACCAGATTCTTTGATCCATCCATATGGCTGGGTCACTTTCCTTGCATGAAAAATGCTTTCACAGTCTTTTTCGACAAAGGAATCGCTTGCCGCAATATACTTCATTCGCTTGGGGTAAGCATAGGTTTGTTCTATTTTCGCAGTAAAAAACATCACATTCCTCCTCTGAGACAGTATTTACAATGGATGCACATAGCTAATACATCTGCGCCTGCAACTGATAAAATTCATAAAATTTCCCACCCTTATCCAAAAGCTCATGACAGCTTCCCTGTTCCGCAATATGCCCACTCTCAAAATACAGTATCCGATTGCTGAAACGCACGCCGGCCAGCCGGTGGGTGATAAACACGCAGGACTTCTCCCCTGCCAGCCCGCTAATCTGCCTGTAGAGCTCCATTTCGACAATGGGGTCCAGCGCTGCCGTAGGCTCATCCAGCACCACTACAGAGCTGCCCTTCAACAAGGCTCTGGCAATGGCAAGCTTCTGGCTCTCCCCTCCCGAAAAATCCACCCCGCTTTTCTCATAGCCCTTTCCCACATACTGTTCCACTCCGTCCAGCAATTGATCTTTACGGCGGCACTGCACAGCAGGAGCATGAGATAGGCTGGATTCCATGACCAGAAAAGCCTGAACAAAGAGAAAATCGAGCCTGATACTTGCTTTTGCGTTTTCATATTCTGTCCTTTCTCCTGCCGATCTCAGAAAATCGTTTTTATCGTCATATTCCAAACAGCTTAATCATTGCAAGCGCGCTACTGATTTGCTCCTGCGAAACTCCATTATGCAGCAACGCGTTTCTACACTTCTCAAAAATAGACTGATTCGCAGACACAAGCTGCGACAATTCCCACTCCTCCATCTCTGCAAGAGCCTCCTGGTCTAAGGCAAGGTTCATAAGAACCCTAGTGCCGACTGAGAAATGACAGGGCAAAAAACCATAATAGCTTGCAATCTCTCTGGCATCCGGTCTCCGGTCGGTCAGTCCATATCTGTAATCAGTATGGGAATTCAGGTCAATAAATGAAAAACCTTCCTCCACATTATGGAAAAAGTTGCTCCTCGTGTTGAAATCCACCAAAATGTCGTTGTCAAGCAATGTGATGATATCACCGACCCATTGGTCAAAGTGTTCCTGCGGCACATCGGATATGTACTTGGTCCGGTCGAGCAGATACTGTTTCTCACCCGTATGGCCTGAGAGATAAGAAAAGCATTCTTTTCCGGCATAGAACTCTCTCAGCCTCGCGTCATCATACAGCTCCTCTCCCTTTGCGCGCTGCTGAATGATATAACCGCTGCCGTTCTCACTGTCGGGATCGTAACAGTAACCAAGGACAGGAACCACTCTCACGCCCTGTTCTTTCAGACGCATCAGGCATTGGACAAGTTCATCATAATAGGCCAGATCCTCGTCGCGCGTGGGGTAGTTCCGCAGCTTCAATTTTGTTGTCGCCAGCACCGCATACTCGCCGACTAAATATACCTGATTGTCCAGTCCCCGTTTATCCGCCTGCATTCCCTGAATCTGCCGCAGCAATTCTCCCGCTTTCTGAGGGGCGATATAGAAATATTTCTCCTGCATCATACCAAAAACTCTCCTTTTCTACAGAACATATTTGAGGCAATTGCTTAATCCCGTTGATGAAAAGGAGATTTTAATACCCGTTAGCTTTTACCCAATTTCAATTATTCATAAGGTTTCCCAAAGCAATACTTTCAGTATCGGTTCAATTAAACATGCAATTTTGCCTTCCGAAGATAATGTTCTTAAGTATACAATTATATCCTCTATACTTTATATTTCTTCCGTCTTAAAGGTTGTATAACCCTCGTAGTAATAGCTGTGGTCGATGCCTTTCATATAGATTTCACGGCTATTGATATCACTTGTCAAAGCGTTTTTCAGTAAATACTTGATTTCAATATCTTTAATCGGGCTACGCTCCATTGCAAGGAGATAGTCCTCTTTATCGACTTGACTCCAATCGACAACCTTGCCGAGTTCCTTTTTCAAAATACAGTCCAGCCATATACGTGTGCTTCTACCGTTACCCTCACGGAAAGGGTGAGCAATATTCATCTCAACATATTTTTCAATGATTTCATCAAAATTTGATTGAGGCATTTTATCAATATTTGCAAGTGCCGCTTCAAGATACATCAGTGGTGCAAAGCGAAAATTACCTTTTGAAATATTTACGGTACGTATCTCCCCTGCGAAAGCATAAATCTCTTCAAACATATGTTTATGAATTGCTTTTAATGATGCAAATTTTCCAGCTTCAAGTTTATCAAGCATACCGCTTTCAAAAAGTTCAACAGCTTTCTTTTTGCTGATTTTTTCTTCCGCTTCGGCAAGTTCGGGGGAACTGATAATGCCGAGTTTATTCTCAAGCGCCATAATGTACCTCCAAACGCATTAAACAATAATTGCAATCAAAACCGCTACAATAATGAAAAGTAAGCTGCCTCACTTCGCTTCATCAGGGATAAGTTCCATGATATCGGCAACACGGCATGAATCTTTTTTCTTCATGTCATGATCGATCAACGGTTTCCAGAGTTTTTATAACTAACAGCTATACAGCGCAACTCGAAAAACGAAAATAGTCTTACAAAAATAGTATATCTCAATTTCGTACAAATTACAACAGCATAACAGAGCGAGAATTTTTGTCAGCAACGTAAAAGAGGGAATATCCGAAGATATCCCCTCCCCGTGTGCTATACCCTTAAAACTCCTGTAATTTACGAATTTCCCTTCTCGCCCATTCCACTGTGTCGCTGTCATGCTCATTGTGGTCTGATGCCAGCGTATCGATGATGAGCTGCCATGCCTCAATCGCCTCGGCTTTCCTGCCCAGCTTTGTGTACAGAAAAGCAAGCATACCCGCCGGACACGCTCGGCTCGTAGCAATAGACAATCGGGGTGACAGGATTCGAACACCTTTTTCCGACTTTTTCAAACGTTGCTGTGCGGTTTTATCCCCCTGAAAGTCCAGACTGAGAACCGATTCCCTAATTTTACCCTTACAAAAAGTGTCGCCGTAGCGTCGCCACAAAAAAGGCGGGATGCCACGGAACACTTATCCCTGTTTCTTATCTCCATACATCTTCAACACCTGCTCTGGAGACCATATACTGATATCAGTTCTTTCATAGTCCCCGGGATTCCTTGTGACAAGTCCTTCCATTTCATTCAGCAGCGCCACAGAATATTGTACGGCATCCTCAAAGTCTTTCCATTCTATTTCCAAGGCATTTCTGATTTCCTGTTCGGTAACTGCAGCTATGGATACTACCATGAGAAGCCTTTTTATAAGGTCTAATACCAATTTCCTGTCTTTTATCTGTTTATGTGCGATGTAATATATATCCGTTATCGCAGAAGCAGACACATACTCATGAACGTCATCATATTGCGCCAGATTCAGCACTTTCACTGCATCCCGGAAAAATGGCTCACGTTGCAAAAGGACGTCCAACACAATGTTCGTATCAATCAGCAGTTTCATATTTGCGCCGCCTTTCCTCCTGCATTTCCGCCAATGATAAATCCGTAGCAGGAATTGCTCCAATCAACGACTGTACTACCGACTCAACATCCACCTTTTCCGTTTCCTGTTCCTCCGTTGGAAAGATAAGAACTTCCAATTTTCGATTTTTAAAAGTTTCCGGCAATGCCATGACAGTCATCAGACTGCTTGCATCAATATATTTGCGAATAGCCTCCATTGACAACCTCCTTCTTTTCTGGCTTCAAAACGGCTTACGGTTTCTACAACAATATCCACAGGGCGCTGCTTCACTTTGCGGATAGATTTGTATGCTTTTGTGGTTTCTGCAAGGATATCTGATACGGCACCCTGTACGATGATGTAAAAATCAAAATTGCTTTCCTCTGTATAAGTGCTGTCTGCAAAAGAACCAAATAAATAGATTCGGACAGGTAGAAGCTGTTCGACAAAAAGGTTTGTCAATTCCCTGATTTCGCTTGTGGGCATGACAATCAGCTCCTTTCCTTTTAATAAAGCGGCTCTTTTTCATGTCTTCTTTTTCTATTCCTTACTTTCATTATACAGAAAGCTTCTCCTGTTTACAATAAAATTCCCATGAAATTTTTGTCAGCAGCGTATAAAGAGGGAATACCAAAAGATATCCCCTCCATAAGTACAGCCGTAACATCATGCACCGCTATTGTGATGCCGCTCTTGTATTCCCGAAAACCTCTTCCGGTTTTGCCATATCTGTCTTTATCCGGTTCATAGTGGCATGCTGATAACGTTTGGTTCTCTGTATGGTGCTGTGTCCTCCTGTGGCTATACATGTCTAATACACAGCTTTTATTCCATCTTCGCCCATTTTTTTAATTGTTCATATGCCTCTGTCCAGTTGTCATGAGGGTACAGTATCATATTATTATCAACCATATATTCCATATATTTGTAACATGCCGCTTCCAGCGATATATCAAGTGCCGCATTGACTTCCTCATAAAAAGGCGGTGTGCCTCCTTTGTCCCATGCAAGCTTATCTGCAAGAAACAGCGCCATTTCGTATCTGGAAGGACATTTTTTTAATGTGGTATGACATTCTATAGCCGACAAAATCTCTTCATCAAATATATTATAATATTCAGCAGCACATATTTTAGATAAACGCTGATGGAGTAAAAAGGGATATTTTCTCTCAGCCTCGCAAATATCTAAACGATTTTCACATGCATATTTCAGCATATCCGCTGGCTTAATTATTGCGCTTATATCATGCAAAAGCCCAGCTATAACGCATTTGTCATAATCCAAATTATATGTTTCGGCAATAAGTGCGTTTCTTTCTGCAACATTTGATACATGAATATATGTATTACATTTTCCGTTAATGAAAAGGAGAGTTTTGATATCCGTCCGGAGATTTCCGCTAAGTGGTTCCTTTTTTATATAGTCAAAATGATCTAATATCACTTTGCTCCCTCCAGTATTTGACAAAAAGACAGATTAGAATGTACAAAATAAACGTACAATTGTCATAAGTAATGAGCCAGAAACACTGGCTCAGTCCGCCGGGCACGCTCGGCTCGTAGCAATAAAAAATCGGGGTGACAGGATTCGAACCTGCGACCTCCTGGTCCCAAACCAGGCGCTCTAGCCAAGCTGAGCCACACCCCGACGAATGAAATTATTATATACTGATTTTCCGAAAGTGTCAATCAGTAAAATCCCATTAATCCGATCAGCTGGTCCCGCTGAACAGCTGCCGCCGTCCCCTTTACCTTCCTGGCCATGCCCTCCAGCTCCACCTGGCTGGCGGCAATGCGCATCAGCTTCTCCTTGAACTCTTTCTGCTCCCGCTCCGCTTCCCTGGCTCTTTTCTCCGCCCTTGCCCGCCCTTGCAGCTTTATCGTATTTTCCATGGAATCGAGCAACTGTCTCATATCCATCGCATCCATCATCTCCTGTCCTCCCATATGATCTGCAGCCTTCTATCATATTATCGGCGCCCATTTATGTTTTTTAACATCTCCCCATCTCTTTTCCCTGTCCTGGCACAAATAGACTATAGTCAAATACCTGCTTCGCAGCCGCTTGGCTCATTGCCCGCGGGAATAAATTCACAAAAAGGCCTCGGGATACCGCTCCCTACAGATACTTGATCTGAAAGCTTGCCTCCCCTGCCGTATCGAGCTCCATGAGTATGTAGGACGGTCTGTGACCATCCTGACGGGGATAGGATATACTGCCCGGATTCAGGATAATCATATCCCCCTCTCTCTCCAGCAGTGGCCTGTGTGTGTGGCCGAACATGACGATATCCGCGCCTCTCTCCCTGGCCTCCTGCTTGATCCTTTCACAGCCCACAGACACATAATAGGTATGGCCGTGCGTCACCCATACATGATAACGACCAACATTGAATTCCAGTTCTCTGGGCAGATTAGAGAAAAAATCATTGTTTCCCAGGACGATCTTCACCGGACAGTCAGCCGCCTGACTGATGGCATATTCGCTTCCCTCCGCATCCCCGCAGTGAATCACCATATCCAGTGGCTCTGTCCGCTTCAAAAGTGCAAAATAATTCTCATTTTTGCGATGCGTATCACTGACAATCAATATCCTTCTGGGCTGTTCCACGAAACTTCCCCCCTGTCCATCTTATTGCATGACGTCTATAAACTGCCGCTTCATCAACCGCAACGCATTGCCGCGGTGACTGACCCTGTTTTTCTCCTCCTCCGACAGCTCCGCCGTGGTTCGCCCAAACTCGGGCACATAAAAGATCGGATCATAGCCAAAGCCATTACTGCCCTTCTCCTCATAGCCGATGCGCCCCTCGATCGTCCCCCTGCTGGTCAGCTCCCGTCCATCGGGCAGCACTGCCGCGATAGCGCAGACAAACCTGGCCGTCCGTCTCTCGTCCTCCACTCCCTCGAGACGGCTGATCAGGTTGGCATTCTTGATCCGGTAAGAGGTATCCTCCCCCAGATAGCGGGCGGAATAGATGCCTGGCTCCCTGCCCAGAAAGTCAATCTCCAGGCCGGAGTCATCTGCCATGACCGCCGTATCCGCCTGCTGCCCGGCCGCTTTCAGGCGATCTGCCACCGCCCTGGCCTTGATCAACGCATTCTCCTCATAGGTGCTGCCGTTTTCCTCGATCTCTGCGGTCACTCCCGCCTCCTTCATGGATATCACCTCCACACCCAGGTCCGCGAGAATCGCCTCGATCTCCCTGATCTTGCCGGCATTGCCGGTGGCAAATACAATACGCTTTATTCTCATCTCATGTTCTCCTCTATCGCTGGCCGGCATTTTCGCACAGCGCCAGAATTCTTTTTAAGGGCTATCTGATTGCCCGTCGAACGACTCCCGCAACGCCGCCGCGACTCCCTCTGCCACTCTCAGGACGTAGCCCTCCTGTGCGAGCAGCTCTCCTTCTCTCTCATGGGTCAGATACCCTGCCTTGAGCAGTACACTGGGAATCGTCAACCGCTCCAGCACCAGATCATCCGTCTCCATCAGTCCGTTGGCACGGCCCACCACCGCCTCTGTCACCCGCCGTTCCAGCAGATCAGCCAGCTGCAGGCTGCCAAACTCAGGAATAAAATAGTCCCCGTTATACCAGGTCTCGGTTCCGAACAGCTCCGAATCCTCCTCGCTGGCATTTACCCCGATCCCCACATAGAGATCCGCATTGACCTCCCGAACCAATCCAGCCCTGTCCTCCAGAGACACCTCCACATCCTCCTGGCGCGTGAGATATACCTTGATATTCGAGCCGTCCAGAAGCCGTCTTACGCCCCTGGCGATCTGCAGAGCGATATCTTTTTCCCGCCTGCTCCCTGAAACCTGTCCGAACTCTTCTCCTCCATATCTTGGATCAATAACAACGATTTGATCATAAATTTCGTCCGGCCGTGCGCATTCCACATACAGACGGTTTTCCTCCATGACGCTGCTGTACTCCTGAATCTTATCCATCTGCAACTTCAGAATCACCGTCTCCCCCTGCTGCTGCGCCCAGCCGCCTACCACGGAAGAGATATCTCCCTCGAGCACATAATCCCGATAGTCTGCCGCCCGTCCCCCCTGAATATATACCCACAGCTGGCGTTCCATATAACGGTTCTCTATGCTGATCTGCTCCGCTCGAACCGTAGGCGCCACCGGAATCATGAAATGTCTGGGCTTTTCCACCGCATCCGCCAGAGTCAGGCGATACCGCTCCACTTCCTCTGTGCCAGCAACGTTCGCGCTCTCCTGCTCATCAGAGGTCATATCTGCTATGGCAATGCTCTTTCCCGCGGCCCACCACAGCATCACAGCCATACAGCCCGCACAGAGAATGCTCCACAGGGTAAGCGTCATCCATCCTCTCCAATCCAGCCTACTGCTCATGTCGGCCTCCCCGTCTGGGGGGCTTGGGCCCCAGGAACTGATAGTAATAAGTCTTCATCATACCATTGTATATCTTTCTGTTTTTATCCGCTTTGCGCCCAATATCCCGCTCCGCCTGCTCATAGGCGGTGATCAGATACATGCTCCACCCATCCAGACTACAAAAACGTTCACCGATGCTACGGTACAGCGCGGGCAGCGCCTCCTTTTCCTCCAAACGCTCGCCGTAGGGCGGATTGGTGACGATAAATCCGTATTTTTTCGGATGGCTTAGCTGCGCCACATCCCGCCGCTGAAAATGAATCAGCTTATCCACTCCCGCAAGTCTGGCATTTTCCCTGGCGATAGACACCATCGCGTCGTCTATGTCATATCCCTGAATATCCGTATCGACAGACAAGTCCACCAGCTCCTGCGCCTCCTGCAGCGCATCCTGCCACACCTTCGTCCCCACCACATGAGGCCAGGCCTGTGCGGTAAAGCCTCTGTTCATCCCCGGAGCCATATTTGCCGCCATCATCGCGGCCTCTATCGGAATCGTGCCGCTTCCACAGAAGGGGTCCACCAGAATCCGGTCCCCATGCCAGGGCGTCAGCATAATCATGGCGGCGGCCAGATTCTCCGCTATGGGCGCTTTGGCCGTCAGTCTGCGGTATCCTCTCTTGTGCAGGGACTCTCCTGTGCTGTCCAGCCCCACCGTCACCTCATCCTTCAGCAGAAATACCCTGACGGGAAAAGACTCGCCGTCCTCCGGGAAATGCTCCAGACCAAAGTGCTCCTTCATCCGTTCGACCATAGCCTTTTTCATAACGCGCTGTATATCCGAGGGGCTGAACAGCTTGCTCTTGACACTGGCCGCCTTGGTGACCCAGAATCTCCCATCGCTGGGGACATATTCCTCCCAGGGCAGCGCCCTGGTGCCCTGAAAAAGCTCCTCATAGGTCTCCGCTGTAAAACGGCCAATCTTGATCAGCACCCTCTCCGCCGTACGCAGAAAAATATTGGCGCGACACAAAGCCTCCTCATCTCCGATAAAGGTGATCCTGCCGTCAGCCACCTCGCTCACATCATAGCCTAATTCTATAATCTCTTTTTTCAATACAGCCTCCATGCCAAAATGACAGGGGGCAATCAACTCATATCGTCTCATATTCTCTCCGCATGTACCACTCTCCCGACGCTTCGCTCGGCTGAGAGCATATAGCTATATGTTACCACAATATGTACCAAAATGTAAATAGGGATGCCGCAAAAGCGCGACACCCCTATTTCCCAGACAATATGCAACCTTAGAAGTTGTTGTTCTTCTGGTTGTTGTTCTGCTTATTCTGGTTATTCTGGTTGTTCTTCTTGTTGTTCTGGTTGTCCTGGTAGCTGTCCTGATAGCTGTTCTGGCTATCCTGGTAGCTATTCTGGCAATTGTTGGAATTGTTGTTCTGGTTGTTGTTCTGATTGTTATTGTTGGACATAATTCATTCCTCCTGTTGGTTTTTAGTTACAGGAGTAGTATGTCCCGTTCCCTCTGCGAATATACATCCGACTAATGCAGCCAGTCGCAAAATAATTTGATAAAAAAAATCACGAGCATGGCAATGGCGATCAGCGGCCACAGCCACGCAAGAATGTGCAGCGCCAGCCTAAGCAGCAGTCCCAGCGTTATAAGTGCGAGCAGCATTACTCCCACCGTCATCACAGGCAAAACCCATGAGGGCAGACTTGTCAGATGGAAAAAACGTCGGATTCCGCCTTGACGGACAGCGTCGTCCTCACCGCCTCCATAGGCTTGGCTCTCACTGCTGTCATCACCTCTGACACTCTCGGCAGCCACAATCGACCTGGCAATCAGTCTGGGATCACCCAGACTCCTCAACACGCTCTCCTCCGTCTCTCCGAGCCGTATCTGAGTATTGATATAATCCTCGTAATAGCGCGCATTCTCTTCCACCTGCGCTGGCGCAATCCTTCCGCTCAGGAAAGCTCTCAGACGTTCCACAAATTCCCGTTTGTTCATAATGGCTGCATCCTATTCGCCTCTCTCATTCTATAGGCTTTTACATATTACAGCAGGAGCCGATATTACTCATTTTCCTTGATCTCGTGCGCCTTGGCGCACTTCCTATTCAGTAGAGTTAAATGCTTAGCATTTTACTCATTTTCCCTTGGTCTCGTGCGCTTTAGCGCACTTCCTGTTCAGTAGAGTTAAATGCCAGTAGCATTTTATTCATTATAGCATGGTTTGAGGATATCGTAAATATACGGGAGATAAAGCGTTTATAAACATTTTATAAAAAAAGCCACATATTACCCGATATCGCACAGACATTTTTTTCATATTTGTATTGTAATTTGTTGATTGGTTCTGTATAATTTTTTATACAAGCTTCTTTTTAATTTTGGAGATTTTGTATGCGTTCAAAAATAAACGGAAAAGGAGAATTTTACTATGAAATTCGGCTATTTTGATGACGCCAACCAGGAGTACGTCATCACCACACCCAAGACTCCGCTGCCCTGGATCAACTATCTGGGCTGCAACGAGTTTTTCAGCTTGATCTCCAACACCTGCGGCGGTTACACCTTCTATAAAGACGCCAAGCTTCTGCGTCTGACCCGTTACCGCTACAACAACGTGCCCACCGATATGGGCGGCAAATATTTCTACATAAAGGACGGCGACACCGTCTGGAATCCCGGCTGGCAGCCCACAAAGACGGAGCTGGATGCCTATGAGTGTCGTCACGGCATGGGCTACAGCCGTTTTACCGGCTCCAAGGACAATGTCCAGGCTCAGCTATTGACCTTCGTTCCCATGGGAGACAACTGTGAGATCAGCAAGCTGACTTTGAAAAACACTGGCAGCGTGCCCAAAGCGCTGAAGGTATTCTCCTATGTGGAGTGGTGTCTGTGGAACGCGGACGACGATATGAAGAATTTTCAGAGATTGTTGAGCTGCGGCGAG
Organism: bacterium; assembly: GCA_023663725.1. Lineage (GTDB taxonomy): Bacteria > Bacillota > Clostridia > Lachnospirales > Lachnospiraceae > Acetatifactor. The sequence continues at coordinate 78,664 of JAMPGX010000012.1, forward strand.
GTGGAGGTAGTGGGTTCCACCATCTATCACAAAACTGAGTACAGAGAGCGCCGCAACCACTATGCCGTCTATTCTGTAAACGCGCCGATTGCCAGCTTTGACACGAGCCGCGACGATTTTCTGGGCGCATACAGAGGCGCTGACAATCCGGAGGCAGTAGAGAGGGGACAGTGCGCCAACTCCATGGCCAGCGGCTGGTCTCCCATCGCCTCCCAGCAGCTCGACGTGACGCTGGCCCCCGACGAGGAGAAGACCTACATCTTTGTGCTGGGCTACATCGAGAATCCACAGGAGAAAAAATGGGAGGCGCCCGGCGTTATCAACAAGAAGCCGGCCGAGGAGCTGCTGGCACGCTACGCCGACGAAGCCGCTGTGGACGCCGCTTTCACCGCGCTGAAGGATTACTGGAAGCAGCTTCTCTCCAAATACCATGTGGAATCCAAGGATGAGAAGGTCAACCGTATGGTCAACACCTGGAACCAGTATCAGTGCATGGTCACATTCAATATGTCCCGCTCCGCGTCCTACTATGAGTCCGGCATCGGCAGGGGCATGGGCTTCCGCGACAGTTGTCAGGATCTGCTCGGCTTTGTGCATCTGATCCCCGACAGGGCGAGGGAGCGCATTATCGACATTGCCTCCACCCAGTTCGAGGATGGCAGCGCCTATCATCAGTACCAGCCCCTGACCAAGAAGGGCAACTCCGATATCGGCAGCGGCTTCAACGACGATCCCCTGTGGCTCATAGCGGGCACCAGCGCCTATGTGCGCGAGACCGGAGATACTTCCATTCTGGAGCAGGCGGTCCCCTTTGACAATGACATGTCCAAGGCCACGCCGCTGATGAACCACTTAAAGAGATCCTTTGATTTCATCGTAAATCACAAGGGCCCTCACGGGCTGCCCCTGATCGGTCGGGCCGACTGGAATGACTGTCTGAACCTGAATTGCTTCTCCGAGCATCCCGGCGAATCCTTCCAGACCTTTGGCCCCAGCGAGGGACCTGTGGCGGAATCCGTGTTTATCGCCGGCATGTTTGTCAAATACGGCGAGGAGTATGCGCAGCTATGCGAGCTGATGGGAGATTCCCGTGAGGCCGCCTACGCCAGAGAGCAGGTGTCGGAAATGTATGACACGATCCTTGGCAGCGGCTGGGATGGCGACTGGTTCGTCCGCGCCTACGATGCCCACGGCGACAAGGTCGGTTCCAAGGAGTGCGAGGAGGGCCAGATCTATATTGAGCCCCAGGGCTTCTGCGTGCTGGCGGGCGTGGGTGTCAAGGAAGGCTTGGCCGAGAAAGCGCTGAATTCGGTAAGGGAGAAGCTGGACACCGATTACGGCATCATGATCCTGCAGCCCGCCTACACCAAGTACCATCTGGAACTGGGCGAGGTCTCCTCCTATCCCCCCGGATACAAGGAGAATGCCGGTATCTTCTGCCATAACAATCCCTGGGTCTCCATCGCCGAGACAGTGATCGGACGGGGCGATAGAGCTTTTGAAATCTACAAGAAGACCTGCCCCGCCTATGTGGAGGAGATCAGCGAGATTCACCGCACCGAGCCCTATGTATATTCCCAGATGGTGGCCGGACGGGACGCCAAGTTCCACGGCGAGGCTAAGAATAGCTGGCTTACCGGTACGGCGGCCTGGACTTTCGCCAATGTATCACAGTACATCCTGGGCGTATATCCCACCCACTCCGGACTGCAGATCAATCCCTGCGTGCCTGAGGGCTTCGGCGACTTTAAGCTGACTCGCGAGTACAGAGGGGCTGTGTACCATATCCAGGTGCTGAATCCTCAGGGCGTGGAAAAGGGTGTGGTATCCATGACCGTTGATGGCGTTGCCGTGGAGGGCAACATCATTCCCTACGACAAAGCAAAAAAAGAGGTAAATGTAGTGGTGACGATGGGGTAGAACTCCATGCAGTTCCCGATCAAGAGCGGTGCGGCGAGATAAGCTGCGCCGCTTTTTTAAGATTTTTCTCTTGACACTGGTACGGAATCGTACTATACTTCTCATTGTACGATTTCGTACTATATGTTTTGACTACATGCATCATGGGGAGGTACACTGTGAGCAATTCTATATCACGGGAAATGAAGCGCTATAATCATCTGCTGGGGGAGCTTGATGCCGCCTACCATGGGATTGCACTCAAATTGGGTTTGACGGACAGCGCCTTGATCATACTGTACACCATCTGCAACAAGGGAGAACAATGCCCGTTATCCGAGATATGCCGCTATTCCGGTCTCAGCAAACAGACTGTGAACTCAGCTATTCGCAAGCTGGAAGACGAGGGCATTCTCTATCTGGAAAAATGCGGCGCAAGGAACAAGACTGTCTGCCTGACAGACGCCGGAAAGAGCCTGGCAGAGCGAACTGCGCTGCGGCTTCTGAATATGGAGGATCGCATATTGGCCTCCTGGCCCTCGCAGGATGTAGAGAAATATCTGGAACTGACGGAGCGCTTTTTACAGGGCATTCAGGAGAGCGCGTCCCTCCTGTAAAGCTCGGTGAAGCAAATAGACGGAGGTATACCGGAACATGATACAGTTGTCTGATCACTTTGATTACAAACGCCTGCTGCGCTATACTTTTCCATCCATCGTCATGATGGTTTTCACTTCCATCTACAGTGTGGTAGATGGCTTCTTCGTATCCAATTTTACAGGCAAGACGCCCTTTGCCGCCGTGAATTTCATCATGCCGCTGCTGATGATTCTGGGCTGTATCGGTTTTATGTTCGGCACAGGAGGCAGCGCGCTGATCGCCAAGACGTTAGGAGAGGGCAAAACGCAGAGGGCCAACGAGCTCTTTTCTCTGATCGTCTGCACCTCCATCGTCTGCGGCATCCTGTTGGCACTGCTTGGCATCGTCTTCCTGCGTCCTGTCGCTTCTCTGATGGGAGCCAGGGACAGACTGCTGGAGGACAGCATTCTCTACGGCAGGATCATACTGCTGGCGCTGCCTTTCTTCGTCCTGCAATACGAGTTTCAGTGTCTGTTTGCCACCGCCGGTAAGCCCCGACTTGGTCTGGGCATCACCGTGGCTGCCGGCGTCACAAACATGGCGCTGGATGCCCTGTTTGTCGCCGTATTATCCTGGGGCCTGGTGGGAGCTGCCGCCGCAACCGCCCTCAGTCAATTCGTAGGGGGAGTCATTCCATTGATCTATTTTGGTTCTCATAACAGCAGTCTGTTGCGGTTTGTGAGGTGTAGATTTGACGTCAACGCGCTGTTGAAGACCTGTAGCAATGGCGCCTCGGAGCTGATGGGCAACATCTCCATGTCCATTGTAAGCATGCTCTACAATCTACAGCTGATGCGATACGCCGGAGACGACGGAATCGCCGCCTACGGCGTGCTGATGTATGTGAGTATGATCTTTCAGGCCATATTCATCGGCTATGCGGTGGGAGCCGCCCCGGTGGTCGGCTTTCACTATGGCGCGCAGAACCGCGATGAGCTGAAGAACCTGCTTAGGAGAAGCCTTGTTCTGATCGGGATATTCTCTGTGATTATGTTTGCTGCGGGAGAAGCTCTGGGACGCCCCCTGTCCCTGCTCTTCGTGGGCTATGACGCCGGACTTCTGGATATGACAGTCCATGCCTTTGCCATATTCTCTTTCTCGTTTTTGTTGTCCGGCCTGACCATCCTGGGCTCCTCCTTTTTCACGGCCTTAAACGACGGCCTGACCTCCGCCCTGATCGCTTTTCTGCGCACGCTGGTGTTCCAGATTGCCGCCGTCTGTATCCTGCCGCTCTTCTGGGGATTGGACGGCATCTGGTTCTCCATCATCGTGGCGGAGGTTCTGGCGGCATTGGTAACAATCCTGTTCCTCCTCGGAAAACGGGGAAAATACCACTATTAGTCACGATCCTGTTAAACCGGAACTATAGACAATCCTGTGTTATACTGAAATCACCTTGAAACACAGCTCTCTGATAAACGAGGACCCTTATGTTGAGAAAAAGCCTGATTGCCCTGCTGTTAGCAGGAATAACCGTTCTCTCCTTGTGGACTGTAGACTGCTTTTCCTGCGCTGCCCCCGCCCCCGTTTTCCATATCTCCTGTCCCTCTGCAGATATGCCGGTGCTGCGGACTCTTCCCTACTATCCTCCCTATCACGGCGTCTATGCGCGTCGAAGGCACTTTCTCTGCGCAGAAAACCGCCGCACTAAGGAGGAGATTCAGGCTTATATGCCTTTTGATATGCATTTGGTACAGACAATAGGAGAGGTGGAGGAACGCTATGTAAAGCGCTGCAACGATATGCTCTGTCTGCTGCCAGAGAGTATTCTCTACCTGTTTGCGGACTATGGATGGCAGTTCTATGTGACCGCAGAGGATATTGCCCAGACCGAATTTGACGGCAAATATCCCTCTGTTCTGGGTGTGACAGACGTGCAGTACCTGTACATCAAAGTGGAGGACCGCGACAGTGCCACGGACGCCACCGTCCTCCATGAATTTGGCCATTTTTTGGATTACTGTTGTAACTTTCCCAGCGAAAAGAAGCGGTTCCTGTCCATCATGGAACAAGAAACCGCCGCCGCTAAAGATATGGGTATGGATTACGGGCTGGGAGACAGCGAAGAATATTTTGCCGAGAGCTTTCTCTGGTATCTGACCGCTCCGGATGAGATGGAGGCTTACATCCCCCTGACCTACGATTTCATCCGCCTCTGCTTGACTGAAGCCATCTATGAAGTGCATGACTAAGGCGTATCAATCAGCACTTCTCCAGGGCTTGGGCGATGTCGGCGATCAAGTCCTCCTTGTCCTCCAGTCCACAGCTCATACGCACCAGCTCCGCAGGCACACCGGCCTCCCTGAGCTGTTCGTCCGTCATCTGGCGATGGGTGCTGGAAGCCGGATTGAGACAGCAGGTCCTGGCGTCCGCCACATGGGTCTCAATAGCCGCCATCTTCAGGCTCTTCATAAAGGCGCTGGCCGCCTCTCTTCCCCCCTTAAGTCCAAAGGAAACCACGCCGCAGCTGCCATTCGGCAAATATTTCATCGCCAACTCATGATATTTGTCTCCAGGCAGTCCACAATAATTCACATAGGCCACCTTGGGGTGAGATGCCAGGAATTCCGCAACAGCCTGGGCATTTTCACAGTGACGCTGCATGCGCACATGCAGGCTCTCCAATCCGAGATTGAGAATAAACGCATGCTGAGGACTCTGAATAGACCCCAGATCGCGCATCAGCTGGGCCGTACATTTGGTGATAAAGGCGCCGCCCTGCCCAAACTTTTCCGCATAGGTGATACCGTGGTAGCTTTCGTCAGGGGTACACAGACCGGGGTACTTGTCCGCATGGGCCATCCAGTCAAACCGGCCGCTGTCCACGATGCATCCTCCCACCGCCGCGCCGTGTCCGTCCATATACTTGGTGGTCGAGTGGGTCACAATATCCGCTCCCCATTCAAAGGGACGGCAATTGACAGGTGTGGCAAAGGTGTTATCAATGATTAGAGGCACTCCGTGGCCGTGGGCGCATCTCGCAAACTTCTCGATATCCAGAACTGTCAGCGCTGGATTGGCTATGGTCTCGCCGAACATCACCCTGGTGTTGGGCTGAAACGCAGCATTCAACTCCTCCTCAGAGGCGTCGGGGTCCACGAAGGTAACATCAATCCCCATCCTCTTCATGGTAACGGAGATCAGATTGTAGGAGCCGCCGTAGATGCTGCTCGAAGACACGATGTGGTCTCCTGCGCTACAGATATTGAACAGGGCGTAAAAAGTGGCCGCCTGGCCGCTGCTGGTCAGCATGGCCGCCGTTCCCCCCTCCATCTGGCAGATTTTAGCCGCCACATAGTCGTTGGTTGGATTCTGCAGACGGGTGTAGAAATAGCCGCTGGCCTCTAAGTCAAACAGCTTACCCATATCCTCGCTGGTGTCATATTTAAAGGTCGTGCTCTGCACGATGGGAATCTGACGGGGCTCCCCGTTCCCCGGCGTGTAACCGCCCTGCACACAGATGCTGTTCATTTTCATAGGTATGTCCTCCTTGGTTTGTTGATAATATTTTATCACTTTACGATACCATTGGCGAGCAACGCATCCTTCCAGACCCGATAGGACTTGCTGGCCAGATGCAGGCCGTCCCTGGCCTGACTCTCCCTGAGATTGCCGGCCTCGTCGATAAAGTAGGTATTCAGATCCAGATAAAAGACGCTCTCGCCATCGGCCAACTCAGCCAGCTTCGCATTGCGCTCCCGTATCTCCTCATTGTTGATCTTGGGATGCTCCGCCGTATACGAGGAGGTCACCGCCAGGATGGACTGAATCACGATACAGGCATCCGGTTGTTTCTCCTGCACATGGCCAAGCAGGTTGCTGTAAACGGAGAGAAAGCTCTTTCGCTTCAGCCCCATATCGTTGATTCCCAGCATGATATAGATGGCGTCATACTCTCCGTTGTCCAGCAGCGAGTCCAGCGTGATGCCGTCCATGCTTTTCCCGAGAGCCTCGTCCGCCCCCATGCCATTGACACAGAAGTAAGTCGCATTTTTCAGAGAGCCGTACATGGAGAGTCCCACCGTGAGGGAATCCCCGATGAAGAGCACATTGTCATAATAGCTCTTGTCCACCGCGGCAAAGCCGCCCACAGACTGAGTGATATCCAATTCTACCGGCTCCGCCGCCAGATAGAGGTCCGAGGCATAGCCCACATTGCCGTAATAGTCAATGCGATACCAGCCAGTCTCGTTGCATCTGCCCGTTATCCTGACCTTCTGATTCAGATATAGTCCGCCGATCTTGTTCCCTTCAATCGAGGGCTCCTCACGCACTCGCAGGGAAGTCTGCGCATACAGGGTCTCGTCGAGCTCCGTGAACGTATATAGGTCCTCCGGCGGCTCGCTTTCCGACTCATCATCCACTGGTTCCTGAGGCCAGGTGGCCTCGACATCCTCCTGCAGAACATCCTCACCGCTCTGGGACTCCTCTATCTCTATCCCCTTCGGTGTATACGCCATATTGTCCTCTCCGGCATCCCCCGAAGAGGGTAAAAAGAGCCACAGGCTCAAGACTGTCAACAGCGCAAGCGCCGTGGCTATCAGCGTACATGCCGCTATTCTTATAATATGTCTGTCAACATTCCTGTTTCTGATCCACATTTTCTTCGCCATTATTCCCTCCTCTCCTGTTATTCTCCGATTATACCCTTAAAGTTCCAATATCGCAACATAGATTTTCAAGAAACAACCGCATATATGACTAAATTCCGACAAGAGCAATGGCTTCTCCCTATATTCGCACCAGCTCTCGACAGCGGTTCAGCGCCGCATACAACTCCTGCCTGCGAGGTATGGCCAGATTCCCCGGCAGGCTCTCCCGCCCGGGACAGAATGCGGCAAAGCCGCTCTTTTCCACCTCTTCATACAGGGCCTCCACCGCCTGACGCACAGTTTTCCTCCCGTCAAAGCAGCGACACTTCATGTGCTTGATCATATAGGATAGCGCCGTAAGCTGCTCACTGTCCACAAGCTGCTCCACATAGCGCATATCCACCGTCTCCCGATTGATGGAAAAGCCGTCCAGCCCCATGGTCTTCATCTTGATTCGGTCATCCTTCGCGAAGGCCTGATCCACCTTGATCACTCGGTTAAAGTCTGGCTTTTCCGCCGCAGGCGCGCTGCCCAGCGTATAGGGGAACTGCTCCGCCTCCTTCTTCGCCAGGGCTGTGATTTCCATGGGACGGTACTTGTTCATCTGCAGAACACAATCCGCCTTGTGGAAATAGGAGCCGCAGCTCCCCGCCACCAGCACCGTGGAGATCCCGTATTCCTCATACAGCTCCCGCACCCTGTCAATAAAGGGGATGATAGGTTCAGCTTCCCTGCTGACCACCCGTTGCATCAGTTCGTCCCGAATCATGAAGTTGGTGGCACTGGTATCCTCGTCTATCAGGAACACCTCCGCCCCCATCTCCAAAGCCTCCACCGTGGCCGCCGCCTGAGAGGTACTGCCGCTCGCATCCTCCGTGTAAAAATGAACCGTATCCTTGCCTCCCGGCAAATTGCGGATGAACATGGAGATATCCGTGCGCTGGATGCTCCTGCCATCCTCCGCCCGCAGCTTCATGGCGCTGCCGTCCGTCAGCACATACTCTCTGCCATCCCCTGCCACATGGTCATAGACGCCCTTCTCCAACGCCTCCAGCAATGTGGATTTGCCGTGATAGCCGCCGCCCACGATCAGCGTCACTCCCTTTTTGATGCCCATGCCCCTGAGCTTCCCTCTGTGGGGCAGACTCAACGTCACCGCCATCTGCTCCGGACTGGCAAAGGCCACCGCGTCCTTCATGGGCTGGGCCGACACACCGGACCGCCTGGGCAGAATGGCCCCGTCCGCCACGAAAGCCACCAGTTCACGCTCTTTTAACTGCTGTCGGATATAGAGCTGATCATCCGCCAGGTACAGCACTTTTTCCAGACTCTCTCTCGGACAGGAGGCCGCCAGCAGAGTCTGCCTGACGCACACGGGCAGAAAATCAAACAATATCTTGATCAGCTCCCCCGCGTTGATCGTGCGTCCGTTGGCCGGAAAACCGATCTCCATGCGGACAGTGACCTGGCCGTCCGCAGAGCTGACCGCACAGGCGCTGCGCTCCAATATCTCCTGTCCCGGCTGGCTGATCCCCAGCAGACCGCTCTTCCCGGAGCCTTTGGCCTTGAAGGAATACTCCCGTACCTTGGCCGCCATACGCCGCAGCAGATAGTCCTGAAAAGCGATCCTTCTGTGTCTTTGCTCATAACAGCCCCGATCAAAGCCCGCCACCTTTCCTGGCACGATCAGACTCACCTTGGAGGGCGCCGCAAAGGGGTCCCCCTGCACATGATCGATGGACAGCACATACTGCTGGAACTGGTACTGCCCCCGCGTGTCCTTGTAGGCCGGATAGCCCTTATGGTCGATCTGCCGTAGCAATGTCTGTAATTCCGCTGCTGATTTCATATTTATCCCTCCTGTCTCTGCCACTCATACTCCAGCACCTGACAGTTGTCGATGCCAAAAGCCGCAAATTCTTCATTGTTCATATCATAGAAATAGGATTGCACGATACGGGCAATCCCGTTATGTGCCACCAACAGATAGCTTCTCTGGGAATCCGCCCGCAGCTCGTCCAGCAGATTGTAGATCCGCTGAGCCAACTGCATCATGGACTCGCCGCCCTCGTTGTGATTGACAAACTGAGCCAGCGCCGCCCGAAATGCCGGACTGTCCCGCCTGGTAGTCTCCCATTTTCCAAAGTTCTGTTCCCGCAGGCGCTCCTCCACGCGCATGGGGATACCGGTGAGCTCATGGATATGTCGGGCTGTCTCGGCCGCCCGAATCAGCGGAGAGTGCAGGATCACATCAATCTCGTAGCCCCTCGCCACAATCAGACGTCCCAGCTCGTCCGCCTGCTCATGCCCCAGGGCCGTCAGTGCGATATCCGTGGCGCCGCAGACCCTCTTTTCCACATTCCATACAGTCTGCCCATGTCGGGCAAAATATAACTTTTTCATCTTTGTTCTCCTATTTTAAGTCGCTGCACGACGGCTCTAAAGGGTAAAGACGCTTCGACGCGCCACTGGGAGAGAAACTTTCATGAGGGAATACACTCATGAAAATTTCTCTCGTGCGTCTGCGCGACGGCTCTACTCCTGCAGCCTTTCATGGGGGATGAGAAACATGCTGTCTTCCCCTTCGTAGAAATCAATGGTATGGCCGGCATAATAGACTCCTATTCCCTGCTCCAGCATATAGAATTGACTGTCCTTAAACCACAGAGTGTCAAAACAACGGCCCTGATAGTTTCCCTGATCAAAGAGATATCCATTGATCTGATCATCCACCCAGCTCGCCGCCGACCACTCCGCGCAGTCGAGAATATCCCACAAGTTCACTCTCTGTCCGGTATCCAGATCAAAAGTGACCGGCATAGGAGTGATCTCGTCCTGGCCTTTTCCGCCAGACATCCTCCGAGCAGTGTAGACGGTCAGATACCACTCCCCTATCGACATACCTTCATAATACAGGCTTTCGCTCCTGCTGCCTGGGTCTGTTTCGCCAGCCTCTCTCTCCAGCTTCGCATAATATGTGTCCTTGGCATCCAACTCATCCGCCGACCACTGCACAAAATAGGCATTGATCTGTTCATGGCAGGGCAGGCGCTCCCCAAACCGAGGTAGGCAGATATCAAAAAGCCCCTCCTCGACGCCCTTCTCTGTCCGAAAGGCATCATGATAGACGATATCCTCCTCCAGATATGCCTCATACCCCTCTGTGCTGGGCAGCTTAACGCTTATCTCCGTCACTGGAGGAAGCGGCTTTGGAGTGGGATATCCCCGCTCCGTCACCTTGGCATAGAGATCATCATAGGGAATTACGAACAGGAAATCCCCCGCAGCGCCGCAGTCAATTGCATAGCGGGGATAATATACCCCCAGCCCCTGCTCCAGCATATAGAAATCCCACAGATCATAACACAGGTATGTATCCCGCTGGGCAAACTCATAGTTCTGACTGAGAAAATAACCGTAGACATAATCCGCCACCAACTCTCTGATCTGCTCTCCCGTACATCCCAGGATCTCTGGCAGAGTGACGACCCGCCCATCCGTCAGATCAAACGTGATCGGACTTGCCGTGATCGCATCTCTGATTCCACCATAGTATCCTGCTTGCTGCATATATATCGTCAGGTATTGCCCGCCGATGGTCATACCCGTGTATATATAGTTCTCATAGGCCCAAAGATCATACTCCTCCTCAAGCCACTCATAAAAGGCATCTTTTAGGGGTAACAGCCGCGCATAGAGTTCCTCAAAATAGCGGTTCAGCTCTCTGTAACATGGCATATTCTCCGCAAAGCTTGGCAAGCAGATATCGAAGCTCCAACACTCATCTCCGGTTTCTGGATTTATATAAGCGTCGTGGTAAACCAAGTCCTCTTTCAAATATGCTTCATAGCCTTCCGTGCTGGGTAGCCGCCCCAACACAGACAGTAACTCGCCGGCATCGATCTCATATACCGGTGAAAAGGGCAATGCGTCGGGAGCAAGGGAGGCAGTCACAGCAGAAGACAGTGTCGGAGCAGGAGATGCCGTTGGTAAGGGGGATACCGTCGGCATGGGAGAAGGAGTCGCAACAGGAGATGAAGTAGCCACAATTCCAGAAGGCCTTTTTGCATGGGCCAACCCCTCCTGCTCAGACCTGGCGCCGCATCCACATAACATATACGCGCCGAGACACAGCACAACGATACTGCTCAACAGCTTTTTCATAGGAATCCCTTCCATATGAATTCTCTCCTCCCCGCAATACTTTTGCCGCTTCCTATTGTACACGCTATTGCCCATTCCTGCAAGCAAAAAAGTCCGAGGGATATTTTTCAAACATTTTTTCACTCCAGCTTGCAATATTTCCCTGTCTATGTTAATATATCTTTAAAGCATATATTTCTTTTCACGATTGATAAAGCAATTCACTTTTCAAGATATCAGAAAATCTATGCTTTAAATTCAAAATGAGACAATTGAAAAGAGAAGCAGGAGATGACGATCGAAAAGTGGCTTTAGGGTCTCCTGCATTGCAGTACGGCATTATTGCTGTACAAGCATGGCGACAGCACATCATTGCTGTTGTCAAAGTACGACAGGAGGTTAGAGGTGAACAGAAAGAAACTAATGGAACTATTGGATCGGCAGAATGGGCAGGAGCAGTTCCTTCCTCCTAAGTCAGATGTGGCCTTCAAGGAATTGATGCGCAATGAGATGGTACGCAGACACTTCATCAGCGACGTATTGGGCATCCCGTTACAGGATATCCGCAGAGTATATCTGGAGAACACTTTCCTTGGTCGGCGAGGCAAACGGGATAAGGAAGGGATTCTGGATGTCAGACTGACGCTCAACAGCGGTTGGAGGATCAATATTGAGTTGCAGATCCGACAGGTATTGGCCTGGGACAAACGAAGCCTGTTCTATCTGTCCAAGATGTATGCGGAAAAAGCACACAGCGGAGAAGACTATGATCGGCTGAAGAAATGTGTTGTGATCTGCATTCTGGGCTTTCCCTGGAATGACCGCCCTGGTTGCCACAAGGTATACCATCTGCGTGATCAGGAGGGAGAACTGTATTCGGACCAATTCGAGGTACATACCATCGAGCTGGGCAAGGAGCTCACCGGCGATGTCCTGGACGACTGGATTCGGCTGTTTCGAGTGGAGAGTATGGAGGAACTGAGGACATTACAGAGCACAAATCAGGGGGTCATGGAAGCTGTGAGAGAGGTAATGGAGATGAATCTGGGACAGTATATGCGCGCACTGTATGAAGAACATATGCGAATCAAGCGGGACAGGCTGTATCTGAGAAACAATGCTATCAGGGAAGGTAAAGCTATGGGGCACGCCGAAGGCATCGCACAGGGAGATCTCCTGCGCAGCCGCCAAGATATCCTTGACCTGTTGGAAGACCTGGGCGATATCCCAACAGACATCCTCGACCGCATCCAGGCCGAGGAAAATACGGAAACCCTGCGTCAATGGCTCAAGACCGCCGCCCGCGCAGAAAACTTTGCTTCCTTTAGAGAAACTCTGTAAATCAAATACCTCGCGACATTCGTCAAGGTTCTTCGGACTTTGACTCATTGCTCGCGGGAATAACTTTCCAAAATACACGGCGAGGATCTCTCCCCGCCGTATACTGCGTTTATCTATTTATTTCCCACAAGATGGGTTTACATCATACCGCCCATACCGCCGCCTGCGGGCATTGCGGGAGCATCCTCCTTGATATTGGCCACCACAGACTCAGTGGTCAACAGTGTGCTGGCAACGCTGGTTGCGTTCTGCAACGCGCTTCTGGTCACCTTGGCGGGATCCAGAATTCCTGCGCTCACCATGTCCACATACTCCTCTTTCAACACGTCGAAGCCCATTCCCACTGCGGACTCCTCCACCTTGTTGATGATCACACTGCCCTCCAAGCCTGCGTTGGCAGCGATATGATACAGCGGAGCCTCCAGTGCCTTCAGTACGATCTGCGCACCGGTCTTCTCATCTCCCTCCAGCGTATCGGCCATCTTAGCAACTTCCTTGGCCGCATGGATATAGGCGGAACCACCGCCACAGATGATGCCTTCCTCCACAGCAGCTCTGGTTGCGGCCAGAGCATCCTCCAGACGAAGCTTAGCTTCCTTCATCTCGGTCTCGGTGGCTGCGCCCACACGGATCACTGCTACACCGCCAGCCAACTTAGCCAGTCTCTCCTGCAGCTTCTCCTTATCAAAATCAGAGGTGGTCTCCTCGATCTGCATCTTGATCTGCGCAATACGGCTCTGGATGGCATCCTTGTCGCCCTCGCCGTCAACGATCACCGTGTTCTCCTTCTGTACCTTCACAGACTTCGCACGGCCCAGCATGGACATCTCGGTATCCTTCAACTCATAGCCGAGTTCGGAGCTGATCACAGTGCCGCCCGTCAGGATGGCGATATCCTCCAGCATGGCCTTCCTTCTGTCGCCATAGCCGGGAGCCTTGACTGCCACCACATTGAAGGTGCCGCGCAGCTTGTTGACAATCAGAGTGGTCAGGGCCTCGCCCTCCACATCCTCGGCGATGATCAGCAGCTTGGCGCCACACTGCACCACCTGCTCCAGCAGAGGCAGAATCTCCTGAATATTGGAAATCTTCTTGTCCGTGATCAGGATATAGGGATTATCCAGAGTCGCCTCCATCTTATCCATATCGGTTGCCATATATGCGGAAATATATCCTCTGTCAAACTGCATTCCTTCCACCAGGTCCAACTCAGTCTGCATCGTCTTGGACTCTTCGATGGTGATCACGCCATCCCCGCTGACCTTTTCCATAGCGTCGGCCACCAGCTGGCCAACCTCCTCATCTCCTGCAGAGATAGCCGCTACTCTGGCGATATGCTCCTTACCGTTCACCTTCTGGCTCATGCCAGCGATAGCATTCACTGCGCAGTCTGTAGCCTTCTTCATCCCTTTTCTCAGGATGATGGGGTTGGCGCCTGCCGCCAGATTCTTGATCCCCGCATTGACCATAGCCTGAGCCAACACGGTAGCTGTGGTGGTTCCGTCGCCAGCCACATCATTTGTCTTGGTCGCAACTTCCTTGACCAACTGCGCGCCCATGTTCTCAAAGGCATCCTCCAACTCGATCTCCTTGGCGATGGTAACGCCATCGTTGGTGATCAGCGGAGCGCCGAAGGACTTATCCAGCACCACGTTTCTTCCCTTAGGTCCCAATGTTACTCTGACGGTATCAGCCAGCTGGTTCACACCGGATTCCAGGGCTGCGCGCGCCTCTGCGCCATACTTAATTTCCTTTGCCATAATGATTACGCCTCCATTTTCTTAATGAATCACTGCCGAGGGGATATCTCCACCCGACACGCTGCCTGCTACTGAATAATCGCCAGTATATCATTCTGTTTAACGATGATATACTCCTCATCCTCCAACTTCACTTCTGTACCTGCATACTTGGAGAAGATAACCTGATCGCCGACCTTGACCTCCATCTTCACTTCCTTGCCATCCACCACACCGCCGGGACCAACCGCGATCACCTCTGCCTGCTGGGGCTTCTCTTTATTCTGCCCGGGCAATACGATGCCAGATTTGGTGGTTTCCTCAGCCACCAGCTGCTTCAATACGACTCTGTCGCCTAAGGGTACTAACTTCATAGTGTTTGCCTCCTTGTCTGATTCTTTCTCTTGTTAGCACTCTTTTGTGTCGAGTGCTAATCTCTGGAACATATATTAGTTTCATACGCGGCGGTTTGCAACTTGATATAGAGATATCTTTTCCTATCATATAGATATTTATCTCTCGTTTTCTCTTATTTCCTCTCGTTTACTCATTTTTGACGGTTTGGAATGATTTTATACTTATTTTAGAATTATCCAGGTCGCCGTATCTCCGTTACCGCTTTCAGCACTTGATCTCCAGATACCCCTGCAGCTTGCTCATGTCATACTCCTCTAACACACCCAGGTTAGAGTCATAGAATTTGCCGTCATAATGTATCAGATAATGGCAAAAACGCCCCATTTTCTCCATCAGAATACAACACTTGGGCAGCACCGTCTGGCGTCCCTCAGTATACATGATAATATCCGTATGATCAATGCCATAATAATTCAGAGCGGAAATCACCCTGCCCATTGTGGCCTGCCATTCTCGACAGTCCATAACGCTGATTACCTCTGCGATTGTCACTCCGGCAAGCATTGCCACACAGGACTGGCCGCACAGTCCATCCTCTGGCTGAATAATCACATTCATGCTGTCGATCTTACGAATCGGATTCTCGAAGCTGTAGGGACTGTTCTGATCCATCTTGATCAGGCTGCCCGTTACATGCAGCAGGATCTTGTGGGGCTTGCTCAAATCTGCCTTTACCGCGTCCTCATCCTCGATATGTATCTGATAGTTGCCCTTCTCCTGAGGAATCAGCTCACATTCGATAATCGCGTTATCCAGCACTATGTCCGCCTGGATCACATCCCGCTGCCGGCATACCTCCCAGACATTGAACGGAATCTGAATCATATAGCCTTTGTCCTTCTTCTCGATGCTTGATTGAAAAAAATACCTCATATCTACCTCTTTCCCGCAGCATGCAGGCCCCGCCCGCAACGTTGCGATAATCTTACTAATCTTTTAAGAGACGCCGCCCCCCTTGCGAATCTGAGAAGGAGACATCCCATAATACTTCTTAAAGAGCTTACTGAAATGATAGGCGTCCTCGTAGCCCACCGCGGCCGCTACCTCCTGAATGGACATCTCTCTCTCCTTCATGAGCAGCTCTCTGGCCCTCTCCAGACGAATATTGATCAGATGGCGTATAGGCGTGTCCCCTGTCTCGCTCTTAAAAATCTTGGAGATATAAAAAGGGCTTAGATACATATTCTCCGCAATTGTATCCAGAGATATCTTCTCACTGTAGTGATCTTCAAAATAGTTTACAATCTGCTCCACCACATATTTTTTATTTACCGACTCAAATGAATAGCCTTTCATGGCCTGTGGAAGCGGCGATTGCTCTTTCAGAATCAATAACAAAAGCTGCATCAGATAGGCCTTCAGCATAAAGTACCGCCCCTGCCAGCACACCGCACTCTCCGCTTCCATGGAGGAGCATATCCGAAATATCCTCTGGCGCAGTTCCCCGCTGGTGTGCAAAATATAGCCCCCGCCCGGCAGCGGTACATCATTGGGCTCCCTGTTTGGCAGATGTACATCGCAGAAGCCTACAAAGAACTCCGTAGCGGGTACTTCCGCCTCCGGAACATACTGCGCCTGATGGTGCACACCTGGCCTGAAGATCAGCAAATCTCCCTCGCTTATGTCATATAATTGACCTTCTATATAGTATCTTCCCGTACCGGACATCACAAAGGCAAGCTCTATGATATCATGGCAGTGGTACGCCTCCTCCACAGATGTGCGTGTTCCTTTCCAGGTAAACAGAAAAGTCGGATTCATCTCCTCAATCTGCATATAATTTTCCTCACAGGCGCAATATTTGCTCATCTACGCACATCTCCCGCATTCAACCCAAGCAGCTCCCACACAGAACCGCGATTCTTCAGACCAGATACCCTGCTCATAGCCCCAGAACCAGAGCAGCAACCTGAAAATACACCAGGAGCGACAAGGCATCTACGATGGTGGTGATAAATGGACTCGCCATCACCGCAGGGTCAAAGCCAATCCTCTTGGCCGCCACAGGCAACAGACATCCCACCAGCATAGCCATCACCACAGCCGCCAACAATGTCAGGCATACCACCAGGGCAACCGCCATACCCACCCTATCAAACAACATCAGCTTGGCAAAATTGGCAACTGCCAGCGTGCCGCCACACAGAATGGCCGTGCGCAGCTCCTTCCAGATAATTCTAGGCACATCGCCATACTCAATCTCCCCAAGAGAGAGACCTCGAATGATAGTCACACTGGCCTGCCCACCCGCATTCCCGCCGGTGTCCATCAGCATGGGGATAAAGGCAGTCAACGCAACATAGACGCTCAAGGCGTCCTCAAACGCCGTGATGATGCTGCCAGTAAAAGTAGCGGACACCATCAGTAACAACAGCCAGGGAATCCTCTTTTTATAGATCTCCCACGCGGAGGTGCGCATATAAGGCTTATCGCTGGGCACCAGCGCCGCCATCTTCTCCATATCCTCCGTGGCTTCCTCCTCAATGACATCCACGATATCGTCCACGGTGATAATACCTACCAGACGATTCTCGTTATCCACCACAGGCATAGCTGTAAATCCGTATTTCTGGAACTGCCTGGCTACCTCCTCCTGATCGGTATGGGTATGGACGGACACCACATTTTCATGCATGATCTCCCCGATGGTCTCACCTGGCTCGCTCAACAGCAGATAGCGCAGTGCGACCGTTCCCAGTAGCTTGCGCTGGGCGTCCAACACATAGCAGATATTGATGGTCTCGCTGTCCAGCCCCACTCTTCGTATCCGCGCAATGGCGCCCTCCACGGTCAGACTCTCTTTCAGGTCCACATACTCCACCGTCATGATACTCCCTGCAGAATCCTCCGGATAACGCAGCAGATGGTTGATATCCCGACGGGTATCCGGACTTGCATTCTCCAACAGACGCTTCACTACATTGGCAGGCATCTCCTCCAGCAGGTCCACGGCATCATCGGCCATCAGATTGTCAATTATGCTGGCCGCCTCGCGGTCAGTCAGGGAAATGATTACTGTCTGTTGCAGATCCACATCCAGGTAGGAAAAAATATCCGCCGCCAGATCCTTGGGCAGTATCCGAAAAGCCTTGACCATGCTCTGTTCGGGCAACTGCTCCATGCATGCGGCAATGTCCGCGTCATTCAGATCCACAAGAAGTTGGCGAAGTCTGGTATATTGCTGCGTCTGCAGCAGCTCCTGTATTGTCTCAAACTCTTTTAACTGCTCCATAGCATTTCTCCTTATGATGATTTTTTATGAGGCTGCGACTTCGCCCAGGAGCGGGATCACTACTATTTTTACTGCTCTTCATGAAAAACCACCACCTTTCTGAGAAATACTTATTTACCTGTCTATTTTACGATTTTGTTCCCTTTTTGTCAACAAAAGTTATTTCCCCACCAGGCTCCCAGCCTATCCTTCCACAGGTGGCCTCCGTCAAGTCCCGTCTCAAACTCTCAAGTTGTTCCGCAGCTATCTGCACTGTCAGGCGCACATCCTGCTCATAGCGGCTTTCCGACGGTTCTACCCCCTGTTGCCCCAATATGTAGAGAACCTTACCCACATCATTATAGTCCGCCCGCAGACAGATCTCCATCCCATGTTTTATAACACCTGTTATGCAATTGCTAAGCCCTGCCTTTACCGCCTGGGTATATGCCCTGATCAGCCCGCCGGTGCCCAGCAGCGTACCTCCAAAATAGCGGGTCACCACCACTGCCACATTGCGAAGCTCCTCCGCCAGCAGCACTTCGAGCATGGGCCTGCCCGCCGTTCCGCCGGGCTCTCCGTCGTCGCTACATCGGGTCAACTCCCCGCTACTTCCGATGACGAAAGCGCTGCAATTATGTCTGGCGTCCCAGTATTTCCTCTTCATTTCCTCAATAAACGCAGCAGCCTCCTGCTCGCTCGCCACACTGCGCACCGTGGCGATAAAGCGCGACCGCTTCTCCATGATCTCTCCTTGCCCGCCCTGAAGCACGACCCTGTAGTCCGCGTTCTGTCCTGATATCATTCACCCGCAATCCTTTCCAGCAGTCAAGCCTGCATCGCCGGGATTCCCTCCCGTCAACGCGGCCATCCGTCCCTGCCCGTTCTCTCTAAATAAGTATAGCCTAAAAAAATCGATCAGACCATCACTTTCTGACTAATTTAAGAATTTTTTGTGAAGAATTCTTAATATCTGAAAGAACCCCTTTATTTACCAAAAAAAATTTGGTATAATGTGCGAATAGGGCTAGAGCTGGACTACTGGAACGGTGCTCTGCGCCCCTCTGAAAGGAAGGCATTATATGAATTATAGTAGAAAAGGCGTTCGGGCTAAGAAGAAGGCGCTGAACGCCAAGTCACAGAAAATAGGAAGAAAAGTTGCCCTGTTGACGCTCAAGCTCTTTCTGGTAGCCATAGTAGGTGTGAGCGTGATCCTGGCCTCCGCTGGAATTGGCATGTTCAAAGGCATCCTGGCTTCCACCCCCCAGATCACCCCCAGCGACGTGGCTCCCGTGGGAGCCGCTACTTTTGTATATGACTGTGAGGGCAACAAGCTGGACGAGCTGATCGCTGTCAACTCCAACCGCATTATTGTAACCCAGGACAAGATCCCTGAGCACCTTGCCCTGGCTTTCGTAGCCATCGAGGATGCGCGTTACTACCAGCACAATGGCATCGACTATAAAGCAATGCTGCGCTCAGGGTATCAGTTTATTAAGACCATGGGCAAGGAGACGCAGGGCGCGAGCACGATCACTCAACAGCTGCTCAAAAATACAATCTTTACCACCTGGACCTCAGAGGGTGACAATATGATCAAAAAGATCAAGCGTAAGCTGCAGGAGCAATATCTGGCCATCGAGCTCACCAAGATACTGAGCAAGGATGAGATGCTGGTGCGCTATCTGAATACCATCAACCTGGGGCAGAACACTCTTGGCGTGGAAGCGGCTTCACAGCGCTATTTTGGAAAATCATGCAGCGAGCTGACTCTGTCCGAGAGCGCCGTTATCGCAGCCATCACGCAGAATCCTTCGCGTTATAACCCCATCCGCCATCCGGAGGAGAATCTAAAACGCCGGACGAGATGCCTCAATGATATGCTGGCCTACGGGTTTATTGACCAGGCAGCATATGACGAAGCCATAGCCGACAATGTATATGACCGGATTGAGAGCCACAACATTGATTACATCGCCACCAACAGCTCCAGCAGCTACTTTGTGGACGCGGTGCAGAGGCAGGTGAGGGAAGACCTCCTGGCAGCGGGCTACGATGAGACCCGTGCCGACTTCCTGCTCTACTCTGGCGGCCTGCGCATCATGACGGCCATGGACCCCAAGATACAGGCCATCGCCGACGCGGAGGTGGCCAATCCGGACAATTATCCGCCCAATGTCAAATGGCTGCTCGACTATGCGCTGACAATCAAGCATGCGGACGGCAGTCATGACAATTACAGCAAGGAGATGATGACCAAGTATTTCAAGGAGAACATAGACAAAAACTTTAACCTGATCTTTACCTCCCAGGAGGCGGCTCTGGAGGCAATTGAACAGTACCGCAACGCGCTGATGAAGGAGGGGGACGACTACGATGAGAATTATCACCTTACCCCCCAGCCTCAGACTGCTCTGGCTGTCATCGAGCAGGAGACAGGCTATGTGCGCGCTCTTGTGGGAGGGCGCGGCGCCAAGGAGGGACGATTAACCTTTAACCGTGCCACAGATGCCATGAGGCAGCCCGGCTCCTGTTTCAAGATATTGGCTGCCTATGCGCCCGCGCTGGATAGCTATGGTATCACTCTGGCCAATGTATATATTGATTCTCCCTTTAACTATGCCGACGGAACCCCCGTGCACAACTGGTATGGGGAGACCTACAAGGGACCTGTGACCGTGCGCTATGCCATCGAGCAGTCCATGAACATTATCGCTGTCAAGACGATCACGCAGATTACCCCCAAACTGTCCTATGAGTATCTGCTCAACTTTGGTTTTAGCACTTTGACCACGGACAAGATTGTAGGAAACCAGAGAAAGGGTGATATGAATCAGTCTACCGCTCTGGGCGGACTGACTGACGGCGTCACTCCTCTGGAGCTGACGGCCGCCTACGCCACTATCGCCAATGGCGGCGTATATAATAAACCCAAGCTGTACACCCAGGTATTGGATGCGGAGGGCAATGTGATCTTGGACAATACCGGATTCGAAAACAGCCATCGGGTACTGCAGGAATCCACGGCATTCCTTCTGACAGAGGCCATGGTGGATGTGGTGACCAAGGGCACCGGCACTTCCACGAACTTTAACCGAGAGATGGCCATAGCAGGCAAAACCGGAACCACCTCCAATTATGTCGATGTGTGGTTCGCGGGCTATACCCCCTATTATACCTGTGCAACTTGGGTGGGATACGATAACAATGTCCATATGAACAGCAAGAGAGGGGAAAATAACGAAAGCAATATCGCTAAGATAATCTGGCGCAACGTGATGGAACAGATCCATGCCAATCTGCAGAACCAGGCCTTCTATGTGCCTACTGACGGAGTGGTCCAGTATACCGTATGTAAGGATTCCGGCAAGCTTCCCAACCCCGGCGTATGTCCGGAAACATCTCTGCACTCAGAGTATTTCGCGGTGGGAACGGTTCCCCTGGAAATGTGTGACGTGCATTACAGCGGTCTGATCTGTGAGTATGATCAGCTCCCTGCCAGCGCAGAATGTCCTTTTCCTTATACCGGCGTGACCACCAGATTGCCTGCGGAGGATCCATCCCTGGAGCAGGGCTCTACCATTGCAATCCCGCAGCCTGACGGTTCCGTGATCTATTCGAACCCCAATGTGCAGAATACCTGCCAGCACAACGCGGCGTTCTTCCTGAATCCTGACTACCAGACGATACTCACTCAGCAGGAGATCGAAATCGAACTGCGCCGTCAACAACATCAACAGATGTTGCTGCAACAGCAGCTGGGGATGCTGCCCAATGCGGACGGCTAAAAACGTGCGCCGCAAGGCGCACCTAAAAAAGAGGAACTCCTGAATGCATCGGAGTTCCTCTTTTTAATTAAGCTGCTGACGGGAATCGGACAATATGATGCTCCGAAAAGCCGATAAAATCAAAGAGAAAAGCACACTGTCTACAAAGGGTCTTACGATGTTTTCAACATTTTGTTGAAATTAGGTATAATTTGATATAATAGACATAAATGACCGGACTTTGGCGGGTGGCGGTCATTTTTTCGTGCATTTTTGTCGAAATATGTTTTTATTTTCTCTCGTTTATGTTATGATGTTTTCGTTACCGCCCCTAAACCGGTACGGAAAGGGGGTGAACTATGTGGAATCGTTCATATCGTTTATCATCTCTGTCATGGCAAGCATGGTGGCCTACTATGTATGCAAATGGCTAGACAGTGATGAATAGCCGGTAACTAGCCTATGGCCTTAAGCTCTGCCATACAAAAATTGGGAATAGAAAAGCCTCGGTGCGGGAACACCGGGGCTTTTCGCCGTCCTATGTGGACTATTCATATCGTTTTGCCTACTGGCATTATAGCATATGCAAACACGGATTGCAATATACATTTGACTTGAGTTTCCGCAGTTTTGTCAGCCTCAGTGCCAATTAACAGACTTAGCTATCCAAGATTTTCATAATTTCCCCAAAAATATAAGGAATCCCTGCCTGTTTTGTAGTAGAATAAAGGTGTCTGGGCTTAATGCCACCAAACAAAAACTGAAGAGACTCCCTATAACTCATTCTACTACAAATACTTACATTTTAAAACGGGAAATTTTATCTTTTTCCAATAAAATCTCCAGACATCTTCCCTTTGCTTTCCAGCGCATCCCCAATCGCTGTTTTCGCCTGCTCCAGCCGGATAAACCTAGTCATAAAAAAAGAACGCCAAAACTTGACGTTCGCTTGGATTTCATATTAAGATCTGCTTGTATTTTAGAGGAAAAGCACCATACAGAATCTCCTTTCCTCATGTTTGCTTTAACGCTTTAAATCGTTAGCGGTTACATTTGCGGTTACACTCTGTTTTAGAGTGCCCGCAAACCCGCATAAATACTGGTGTTTTCAAAGCTGCTGACGGGAATCGGACCCGTGACCTCCGCACTACCAATGCGACGCT
>JAMPGX010000013.1 GCA_023663725.1 bacterium
GACTGAAAATCCATTCTGCGTCATTTAGCTGAAAATGAACGGTACAGCACACTAGGATTTCTTGCAGATGTGAATTTGCTTAAAAAAATGGATTGGATTATATTGAAATTATTGTAAGCCCCAGTAGCTATCCGGTGAGTTATAAGGGAGAGTATCACTTCCGGAGCGGAAGCACCAAGCAAATACTGCGAGGTACAGCTTTAACGGAATTTATATCTTCCAAAACTGGTATACGGTGGGAGGATTCTGTGATTGAGGGAGTGACAGTAGAGGATTTGGATAAGGAAAGCTTCGATATTTTTCGCAGGGAAGCGATCCGAAGCAAACGTATGACGAAAGATGATTTGAATATGAGCAATGCAGAACTCTTGGACAGTTTGGATTTGTTAAAAGATGGAAAACTCACCAGAGCTGCAGTGCTTCTTTTTCATCGGACGCCACAAAGATGGATGTTTGGAACATATACAAAAATCGGAAAATTTGGGGAAGGTTCTGATTTACAGTATCAGGACGAGGTGATAGGATCATTATTTATGCAGGCTGAGCGAGTGGTTGAATTGATTTATTTAAAATATTTAAAAGCGCCTGTCACTTATGACAATTTCACCAGGATAGAAACATATCCTTTTCCAAAAGACGCAGTGCGGGAGGCACTGTATAATGCACTTGTGCATTCCCGTTGGAGTGCCGGAATACCAATACAAGTCCGTATTGAAGACGATGCAATGTATATTAGTAATGAATGCGTATTCCCATCAGATTGGACGATGGAATCCCTGTTACAAAGGCATCAATCTCGGCCGTATAATCCCAAAATTGCGAGAGCGTTTTTTAGGGCAGGCTACATTGAAAGCTGGGGACGAGGGATTCAAAAAATCTATGAAGTGTGTAACGAATACGGAACTTTACAGCCAGAATATGTGGTACATTCAGAAGATATCATGATAAAACTATCTGCCGTTTCACTGTCTAATAAGCAGATTTTAAAGCCGGATTCCAAAGCTGGGAATACAGCTTTGAAGATGAAAATCATGGAATACTTGCAAAATCAACCAACAGCAACACAAAAGGAGTTACAAGAAGCTTTAAACGAAACGAGGACACATATACAAAAAAATATGAAGGAATTAGTGAATGAGGGGAGAATAGAACGTAAAGGCGGAAAACGATTTGGATATTGGGAGATCAAAAATAGTATTTTGCCAAAGCTGTTCTAATGCTCTATTTCAGCTTTGGAACAGCTTTGATGAAGAGTTCGTAGCAGGAGGTAAAACCTAAGGGCAAACTTTTTTCCGAAAAGGGAGTAAATCTTTGTCTAAATCTGGTTAGAAATCTCTTGACAGACGATACTACAAAGTGTAGTATATAAGTATACTATTGACTGTAGTATTGAGCGGTTAATTGCGAAACCGTTTATTGCCAGTACTGAATTGTGCATATTGCAAAATACCTCTTTTATTGACCAATCCCGTCACTTGCGGAGAGAGTTTTGCAATCAACTAATGTAGAATCGAAGAATGTGAGGAGTCTGTCATGAGTGATTTCAAAATTGGTTCCGCGGAGGCCCGCTTTGCGGATATGATCTGGGAGAATGAGCCGGTATCCTCCGGCCAGATGGCGAAGCTGGGAGCCGAAGCGTTTCAGTGGAAGAAGACCACGTCCTTCACGGTGTTGAAGCGGCTCTGCGACAGGGGCATTTTTCAGAATCAGGGCGGCACTGTGACATCCCTGATCTCGCGGGAGGAGTTCTATGCCAGACACTCCGAGCAGTATGTGGAAGAGACCTTTGGGGGTTCTCTGCCCGCGTTCCTGGCGGCATTTGGGAGCAGAAAGAAGCTGTCAGACAACGAGATCGACGAGCTGAAAAAAGTGATAGAAGGCATGAGGGGGTGAGGGAATGGATTGGCATGCGTTTCTTCCGGCGCTCCTGAATATGAGCCTGACAGCGAGTCTTGTGATCCTGGTCGTTCTTTTTGCCAGGCTGCTTCTCAGGAGGGCGCCCAAGATATTTTCCTATATCCTCTGGCTGGCAGTGCTGCTCAGGCTGTTCTGTCCGGTGGCCCTCAGCTCGCCGCTGTCTCTGCTGGGAATGCTGGATGCTCCGGCGGGGGAGTCTCGCGGCGGACTGTCCAGTATGCAATATATTGAAGAGCGTCAGGCTGGTATCGGATTTACGCCGGCTCAGATCGCGGTTCCCCGTGTAGATGACGGACGCGATGAGCTTGACGGACGGGAAGGGCAGCCTGGGAGTAGGGATATCGGGGTGCATGCAGGCCGCTTTGATACCGTTGCGTCCAGTCTGGTGACTGTTTTGGTCACCTGTGCCTGGGGAGCAGGATTCCTGGGCATGATCGGCTATGGCGCGTTCTCGCTATGCAGAATTCGCAGAAAGCTCAGAGTAGCAATCCCGCTGAGGGACAATATCTTTCTCGCGGACGATATTCAGACTCCCTTCGTCATCGGTATGATCCGCCCGAGAATCTATCTTCCCTGCGGGCTGAGCGACAAAGAACAGAGCTATATTGTCCTCCATGAGCAGCACCACATCAAAAGGTTTGACCATATCATAAAAGCGCTGGCGTTTCTGGCCCTGTGCATTCACTGGTTCAATCCGCTGGTCTGGCTGGCCTTTGTCTTCTCTGGGCGGGATATGGAGATGAGCTGCGACGAGGCTGTGATCAGAAAGATGGGGGAGGATATCAGGGCGGATTATTCCGCTTTGCTGCTGGCGTTGGCCACCGGACGGCGCGTGTTCGCGGGCGCTCCTCTGGCCTTTGGCGAGGGCGATACCGGGGGAAGGATTCGCAATCTGGCCAACTGGAGGAGACCGGCGTTCTGGGCGGTGCTGGCCGCGGTGGTCGGCTGCGTCGTGCTGACCGTGTGTCTGCTGACCAATCCTGCGGATGGTGATGAACGAGACGGGAGGGCTGACGCGGGACATGCTCCGGAGGAGACTACAGGGAGAGACAGCGGGGGAGGAACAGCCCCCGAGCCTGGCACGGATGCAGAGCCCGAGGGAAATATGGATCACAACTTGAACGCGGGGGCAGCACAGGGCGAGGAAGGCTCAGAGGATAGCGGGGAACCGGCGCCGGTGAGAAGACTGTCGATTGGCGATCTGGAGCATCTCCTGACAGAAAAGGGGGATAAACTGTCCTGGGGAGATTTTGCGCCGTACGTCTGTGAGGATGTGGGCTCAGGTCTGTATATCCTGCGGTATGAGATTGATAAATTGTTTTCTGTATATGTGGGCGGCAACGATATGACAAGCGAGCCGACATATATCTATCTGCAGGCTGACGGAGAGCCCGCGGACAGCTTGTCGACTCATCATCAGAGCATGATGCTTGAGGACTCTCAACAGCAGCAGACGGAGGATAGGATAGATATCCGCTATGAGGATATGTGGACTTTCATAAATAGAATCTGTGAGACATATGTTCGGGTCGTAGCATACGCCGATCTCGATCACGATGGCGAGAGCGAAGTGATTGCGCAGCGGACCATTTGCCCGGGCATGGAGTATGGACTGGTGGTGCAAAAGCTGGATGGCACACAGATCTGGGAGCAGGAGGCTGCTCTAGCCCATGTGGGGTGGAATACGGTCCTGCTCTACAGCGAGGGCGGCGAGGACTACCTGGTTCAGTATCAACCCACCATGTATCAGGGAATGGGTAACTACATCTGTAGGGTGTTCTCTTTGGAGGGCGGCGGGGAGACCGTGAAAGAGGAGTGGAGCGTAGACTATATGCTGCCGGTGGAGGAGACTGCGGAGATGACGGCATTTGCCGAAGAGGTTGGCCTGCTGCTGGAAAAATGTAAGGTGCTGTTGTCTACGGAGGAGGGGATACTCGTGGATGAGTATGTCCCTGCATCCGACATTCCCTGGCTCTATCCTGTGCGCTTTGACCCAGATGAGATTGAGGAGGCTGTTTCCAGTGCGGCGGATAGGCAGGAGTCGGCTTCGAATGCCGTCGCATACCCACAGGATACTCTTGAGATGCTGTTTGCCAGTGGCGCGGGAGCCTGGGGAACCAACCTGACTCTGAAGCCGGACGGTAGCTTCACAGGCAGTTATTCGAGTACAGAGGCGCATACGATCCGCATATGCGAGTTCAGCGGCCGATTTGGTGAGCCTGTCCGGATCAGCGACTATGCGTTCTCCATGCGTCTGGAGGAGCTGACGACGGAGGAGCAGGTCGGCATAGAGTGGGATGAGGGCGAATTTCATTACATTACCTCCGACGCCCTTGGTATAGCCGGCGGCGAGGAGTTTATTCTCTATGCGCCCGGCATTCCGGCGGATGAGCTTCCAGAGGAATGTCGGAACTGGTGGCCTGCAGCCTGGCGCTGGCGGGAAGGAAGCGTGAGCCAATTGGACGGCTGGGGGCTCTATAATGTAAAGGAAGAGGCGGGATTTTTTACCAGTTGGTTTGATTGAACAGAAAGACTAAATAGAAAGGTTTTGGGAAGAAGAAACGGATTGTCGTAACTTTCTGTACTGCAGAAAGGCCAGCAGGACTGCAACGGCAGCGGCGGCAATATCGGAGACGATATGCGCAATGATATTTCCGGTCACGCCAAACAGGGCGTTCATGGCATAAAGCAGGGGAATCAGGAAAATGCCTTGGCGCAGCATGGAGACGATAGTTGCCAACAGGACGTTTCCTGACGCCTGCAAAAAGTTGGAGCCGATATAGAACAGGCCCAGGAACGGGCCGGAGAGTACCAGCAGATTGACCATTTGCTGCCCCAGCGCCAGCGCCTCCGGTTCTTTTAAAAACAGGGAGACTACCGTCCGGCTGTTGAACAGGCAGAATAAGGTTACGGACAGACCGATGGCGATGGTGAGAATGGAGAGTTTGGTCAGAACTTCCTTGAGCCGCGGCATATTTTTGGCGCCGTAGCAGTATGCCATCAGGGGCTGCACACCCATACACAGGCCCATCTGGATCATGGAAATGATGAGAGTGGATTTTCCGGCAGCGCCCATGGCGGCTACGGCATGGGTGCCATGCTGTACAAGCAGTTGATTGGCAAAAGCGCCTGCAAAGCTGGCAAGGGTGCTGTTGATCATATTGGGAAGGCCGAGAGCCAGTATCCCGGTAATCGCAAGAGGAGCCTTAGCCGCATGAGACGGACGCAGGGTGAGATTGGTATTGGACCTTTTGATATAAACGAGGAGATACAGCGCCGCAGCTATATTTCCCAGGACGGTGGCCACAGCAGCTCCGCCCACGCCCATATTCAGGACGAGGATAAAGAGTGGATCCAGTACGATATTGACAACCGTGCCAAGCAAGTGCCCCAACATACCTTCTTTTACCGCGCCTTCGCCGCGGATGACGTTGCCGAACCCATTGGCAAAGATCGTGATGGGCGCGCCGAGAGCCAGAATGAGCATGTACTGTTTTGCATAGGAAAAGGTATCGCTGTTAGCGCCCAAAAAACGCAAAAGCGGATGGGAGAAGAGAACAACAACAGCGGAAAAGATCAGGCCGAAGACAATGCCGCCCCAGCAGCAGAGGCTGGAGTAAAGCTTTACCTTTTCAAAATCCTCTTCCCCCAGAGTCTTGGCGATCAATACACTGCCGCCTCCGCCGATCATGGTTCCGATGGCCATCATCAGCGTAAAAACCGGACCGACCAGGGAAACCGCCGCTACCTGCGCCGTATCGCCCAGTTGTCCCACAAAGAACATGTCGGCCATATTGTAGATGATCATCACAATAATGGAAACCATGGCCGGGATTGCCATTTGGCTGATCGCTTTCCAGACACTGGCCTTTTGAAATAAATATTCCTGTCTCTCTTTCATATACTGCTCCTTTGATATATCAAAATTAGTATCCGCACTGGAATAATCCCATAGACAATTGTTGATTCATAATGTACAATAAAAACTATAATACGCGCCTTTTATCAGAACCTTCAAAAGCATGTTCCGATAAGATATATTATAAAAAGAAAGAAAAGCGCATACAATCATCAATTAAGAAAGAGAATGCAAAATATTCAACAAAAAAATAAAGTATGTTGCTTAACTGCGTAAAGGAACCTGATATGAAAACAGATGCCAGAGTAAGATACACCCGAATGGTAATTGAAAACACTTTCCTGGAGCTCTTGCAGGAGAGACCGGTGAGCCGCATCACGGTAACGGAAATCTGCCGACGCAGCCACATCAACAGGACTACGTTTTACCATCATTATAGGGATCCGCTGGACTTGATGGAAAAGCTGGAGGAAGAACTTTTGGAAAGTCTCCGCAGCCTGATCTTCCAGAAGAGTTATACGGATATTACCGCAGTATTTTGCGGAGTGTTGAGCGCTTTGAAAGAAAATAGCGGACGGTACAAGGCGCTTGTATCCGCGCATGGGGATACTGGCCTGCCCGGGCGGATCTTTGCGCTTTGTTATGACATGATCTTCCCGCTCATCTGCGACAGGTATCCGCATCTGGACAGCGTGCAGCAAAATCTGCTGTATCGTTATATCACGCAGGGATTCAGCGGGACTGTCAGTTACTGGCTTGAAAATGGCATGGAGGAACCGGCGGAGAAAATAGCGGAATTTGCAGGCCGGGCCACCTGCGCCGTGACGCGCGATTTTGCGTAAAGAGATCGGGTAAGGGGTGAACAAGTGGAACGTGACGTAAGAGACCGGTTTTTTCAGATGCTGCTGGAATGTTATGGACTGTGGACATGGGAATATGACGGACAGTTGAATCTACTGACCACAAACAGCACGTCACCCTATTTTCACGGATTGCTGCTGCTTGGCAGGGACCGCAGGGAAGTGATATTGGAGCATGGACAGAAGACCACGGTACCCCTGATCGTCAGCAATACCATTGGAACCATGTGGGCGGTGGCGGCCAGGCATGACGGGGAGGGTAAGCCGGAAAGCTTTTACGCAATCGGTCCGGCGCTTGCGGGGGAGTATGCGAGAAAAGAGATAGAGCAGGCGGCGGATAAGCTGAATCTCAGCATTCGGAATAAGCTGGCGATTCTGGATTGCCTGAAAGCTACGCCCTATGTGAGCACCAACGTACTGTTTCAGCATGCCGTCGCCCTGCACTATTATGTCACGGGAAAGAAAGTGCGAATCAGCGATTTTGTGTACCATACGTCGGGGGAGGAACAGAAACGGAAGAGATCCGGGGAGGAAAAGATGCCCCATGCGCCTCATTATACGGAGAAAAAGCTGCTGGACATGGTGCGCACGGGAAATCTGGATTATCATGACGCCCTGTCGGAATCGGGCAGCGCCAGCGCGGGAATCCGCATGCAGAGCGTCGACCCGGTGCGGCAGGCCAGATACTCCGTGGTGGCGTTTATCACACTGTGCTCCCGCGCGGCTATCGAGGGCGGGCTGTCGTCGGAATGGGCCTATACCCTGAGCGACACTTATACCGCAGCCGTGGACAGCGCGCGGAATGTGAGCCAGATCGCCGCAATCAGCCATACCATGTATGAAGACTTCATCCGAAGGGTCAACCAGGTGAGGCGGAGGAAAGGAATATCGAGGCCTGTGCGGATGTGCTGTGATTATATCGATACCCATGTTGCGGAGCCCCTGACGCTGAAGAGCCTTGCGGAGCATGTGGATTATACGGAGTATTATCTGTCCAGAAAGTTTAAGGCGCAAATCGGGATGAGTATAAACTCGTATATCTGCCAGGCGCGCATGAGGGAGGCAAAAACTCTGTTAAGCTCCACGAATCTCAGCATCCAGGAGATCGCGGACAGGCTCCACTTCTGCTCCCGCAGTTATTTTTCGGAACAATTTAAAAAAGAGACCGGGATGCTGCCGGTAGAATATCGTGAGAGCTTTTTATAAGAAAAATCGGTTAAAATCTGCTATGGAAAACAAAGCTAATTATTTGTTTAAATAGCAGATTTTTTGTTGCGGCGTTTTCAGGGGCATGATAGAATTATTTTGAAAATTCATAGAATTGTCAGACAATACAAAACAAAGGCTTTATAGGACGCAAAGAAGGAGGTTTTTATGAGTACACAGGCAACCGCAAAAAAGGGACTGCTGGCAAATGCATTCAGCAGCTCGAAATGGGATTCCCGTATTAAGTCCCAGAACACCACCCGCAAGGAGCTATGGCTGGGCTATGTCCTGGGCATATGGGGCATGGCGATGACAAGCTCCATTGTAAACAGCTATTTCAACCAGTATCTCACGGATGTCATCGGTTTTGACTCCAGCAAGGGCGCATGGATCGCATCTTTTATGGTGCTGTTCCCGGTGCTGAGCAAGCTCATTGACGCGGTGACGAATCTGGTCATGGCCAAGGTGATAGACTCTACCACCTGTAGGCAGGGCAAGGTGCGCCCCTGGCTCCTGATTTCTACGCCCTTTGTATTTGTCAGTGTGATCCTCCTGTTCTGGATGCCTTTTACACAGCCCGTGCATCAGGCCATATGGATCATGGTGGCGTTCAATCTCTATTACAGCGTTTCCTTTACCATGTGGAATATGGCGAAGGAGCTGACCGCCCCGGTTTCCACAAGGAATGTGAACCAGCGCAAGAACCTGGCGGTGGCGGCAAGGATCGTGGTCAATGTGGGAACGGGTCTGGTCTCCATCCTCTTCCCCATGATCCTGGCGTCAGTCTGTAAAATGGTTCATGGCAACAATGCCCAGGGATATCTCCTGAGCATGTCCATTATGGCGTTGATCGGCGTATGTACCACATTTGTGCAGTATTTCTATACAAGAGAGCGTGTCACGGAAGAGCGCCGCAATCAGAGCGGAGCCGCAAAAGAGGGGGAGAACGCAGGGGAGATCCACAAGGAAGAAGGCATGTGGGTCCAGCTGAAAGCCTGCCTGAAAAGCAAATACTGGATTTTGCTGGTGATTATCTTCCTGCTCACGGAAATTATGACGCAGATTCGGAATATTTCGCTGATTTACTATTCGGGCTGGGTGGTAAACGGAAACGCATACGGCAATGTGGGGGCGATTCAGGCCAAGTTCCAGATGATCGCTTTATCGCCCATGGGCCCCGGCATCCTGCTGATGCTGCCGCTGACAAAGAAATTCGGCCGGACAAAGACCATATGGACGACTTCGATTCTGACGATCATAGGTTCGATCACAGCGTTTTTGAGCGCCGGCCACGGCACCATGATCTATGCGGGCACGGCCCTGTCAGCCATCGGTAATATCTCTTTCAGCTATATGATGCTGTCCTTTATGGGAGATGTGATCGATCAGGTAGAGTGGAAGACAAAGGTTCGTGCGGACGGTATTACCGGCGGCTTTGTCAGCGCGGTGATGATGTTCGCCGTGGGTATCGCGCAGGGAATCTTCAATCTGGGTCTGATGGTCAGCGGCTATATGCAGCCCCAGCAGATTGGCATGGACGGAGATATCGCCCTATATGCAGA
Source organism: bacterium (assembly GCA_023663725.1). GTDB lineage: Bacteria > Bacillota > Clostridia > Lachnospirales > Lachnospiraceae > Acetatifactor. The sequence goes on from JAMPGX010000013.1 coordinate 9,405, forward strand.
TCAGGCGGCGTCCGCCACAAACTGGATCAATATGGCTTATCAGGGCAGCTATATTATTATCGGTCTGCTGGTATTCTTCATATTCTGCTTTGTGTTTGAACTGGAAAAGGATATGCCGCAGATTTCTAAAGAGTTGCAGGAGCGCCATGTGGCAGAGTGCAAGGCCAGGGGAATCGAGTACATACCCGCAGATGAGCTGGAGCGCCGGGAGCGGGAAGAGGCCGACCGCATGGAGGAAGAGATCCGGGTGAAAGAGCTGAGAGAGAAGTGTGCGAAGAGAGGACTGGATTTTGAAGAGGAGAACCGGAAAGCTCTTGAGAAAATAGCGGCTAAAAAGGCGAAAGCAGAGGCAAAGGCCCGGAAAAAGGCCGGAAAATAGCGTGAGATCGAAATCAGTCTGAAAGAAACGGAGATTTCGTATGAGAAAAGTAATAAATCTGAATGACAACTGGCGTTTTGAAAAAACTTCCCAGGTTCCGGCAGCGATGCCGGACTGGGAGGCCGTGACGCTGCCCCATACCTGGAACGCGGAGGACGGGCAGGACGGCGGAAACGATTACTGGCGCGGAACGGCCATGTATTGCAGGCAGTTTGACAGACCGCAGTCTGACGGCAGGGCCGTGCTGGAATTTCCCGGAGCGGCCATGACAGCCGATGTGTATGTAAACGGAAAGCATCTGGCGCACCATGAGGGCGGCTATTCCACGTTTCGCGTGGACGTCACCGGGGAGCTGCGGGAGGAAAATCTCCTCTGCGTGGCAGTGGATAACAGTGTGAACGATACTGTCTATCCGCAGAAAGCGGATTTTACCTTTTACGGAGGACTGTACCGGGGCGTGAAACTGATCCTGGTGCCGGAGGAGCATTTCGAGCTGATTAAGGACGGGACGCCGGGCATAAAAATCACGCCGAAAGTGGAGGGAAGTCAGGCGGCGGTGACTTTGGAGACCTGGCAGACAGGCGGGGAAACGGTGCGCTTTACCGTCATGGGAGACGGCCGTGTATATACGGCGGAAACAGCGGTAGCGGGCGGTTATGCAAAGGCGCAGATCCTTATTCCCCAGGCACATTTATGGGACGGCGTCAAAGACCCGTTTCTGTACTGGGTGAAAGCGGAACTGCTCTGCGGCGGCAGCGTCAAAGACGAGATCGGCAGCAGAATGGGCTGCCGGACATTCGGTTTTGATCCGGAGAGAGGTTTTCTGCTAAACGGCAGGGAATATCCCCTGCGGGGCGTGTCCAGGCACCAGGACCGCAAAGGGGCGGGCAACGCGCTCACGGAAGAAATGCATCGGGAGGACATGGATATCATAAGGGAGATCGGCGCCAATACCGTCCGACTGGCCCACTATCAGCATGCCGGAGAATTCTATGATCTGGCGGACGAAAACGGCATGGTGGTGTGGGCGGAGATCCCCTATATCACGGCCCATATGGAGGGAGGAAGGGAAAACACCCTGACCCAGATGCGAGAGCTGGTCACCCAGTGCTACAATCATCCCTCTATTGTCTGCTGGGGACTGTCCAACGAGATTACCGCAGGCGGCAGCGTCACGGAGGATATGCTGGAAAATCACAGGCTGTTAAATGATCTGTGTCATAAAATGGATCCTGTCCGCCCCACTACCATGGCTCATGCGTTCATGCTGGAGACAGACAGCCCCATGACGGAGATTGCGGATCTGAACAGCTACAATCTGTATTTTGGCTGGTATCTGGGAGAGCTGGAGCAAAACGGGAGCTTTTTCGACGAATATCATACAAAGTTCCCGGAGCGCATCATCGGATTTTCGGAGTACGGCGCGGATGCCAATCCCCGGTATCAGGCAGAGTGTCCGGAGAAAGGCGATTACACGGAGGGCTATCAGTGCGTTTACCATGAGCATGTTTTGCAATGTATTGAACAGCGCCCCTATCTGTGGGCGACCCATGTGTGGAACCTGTTTGATTTTGCCGCGGACGGCAGGGACGAGGGCGGAAAACACGGGGAGAATCAGAAAGGTCTGGTGACCTTTGACCGGAAACTTAAGAAAGACGCTTTCTATCTGTATAAGGCGGCCTGGAGCAGCGAGCCTTTCGTGCATCTGTGCGGAAAGCGCTATGTGAACAGGGAACAGGCAGAAACCGTGGTGAAAGTCTATTCCAACCAGCCGCAGGTGACACTGTCTGTGGACGGCAGGGAATGCGGGACGCAGACGGGGAGCAGAATATTTGAATTTACAGTCACAATAAGCGGAGAACATGAGATCACTGCCGAGGCAGGCGGGCTGAAGGATACCATGGTGGTACGAAAGGCGGAAAAGGCCGACCCGCAGTACAGTATGCTGGAAAAAGAGGCGGTGGTGAACTGGTTTGACGCCGATACTTTTAAGCCGGACTGTTTTTCCATCAGGGACACAATGGGAACGCTGATGCAGAACCCGAGATCGGCGGCAATCGTAGGGAGAATGATGGAGGCGGCGAGGGCGTCCCGGGGAGAGGTGGCCCAGGCTGCCGCCGGCAATGCCAATCTGGAAAAGATGATGGCGGGCATGACGCTGGAAAATCTCTTAAAGATGGCAGGACCCGCCATCAAGCCGGAGCAGGTTACGGCGCTGAACCAGGCGCTGCAGGAGATCAAGAAACGGTAAAATCAGGAAAGGAAACCGTATGAAAACTGTTTTAAAAGGAAGTCTGTCGAAAGAAGTCTCCGCGCTGGAGAAAAAGAACCGGGCGCTGGCCAGGAAGGCAGCCGCGGAGGGATTCGTTCTTCTGGAAAACGACGGGACACTGCCGTTAAAAGAAAAAAAGATTGCTCTTTATGGCTCAGGAGCGCGCATGACCGTCAAAGGCGGCACAGGCTCAGGCGCTGTGAGGGAGCGCTACAGCGTGACCATTGCGGAAGGCCTGGAGGCCGCCGGTTATGAGATCACTACAAAGAACTGGCTGGACCGTTTCGACGCATTTTATGCGGATGCCTATGAGAGCTACCGGCAGGAGCAGGAAAAGAGAGTGGAGGGAATCCGGGAATTTTACAGGATTCTGGGCATGATTCCCCCTTTCGAGCATCCCACGGGGATTCCGGTGACCGGGAGAGACGTGGAGGAATCCGCCTGCGACACAGCCGTTTACGTGTTGGCGAGACAGGCGGGAGAGGGTAACGACAGGGAGGATAAGCAGGGGGATTACCGCCTGGATGATGTGGAGCGGGAGAATCTGGAGACAGTGTCCAAAGCTTATCCCAATCTGGTGGTGGTGATCAATGCGGGCGGCGTTATAGACGTATCCTTTCTGGATACCCTCCATGTCAGCGCGCTGGTGTATTTTGTGCAGGGGGGAGAGGAGGGCGGAAACGCGTTGGCGGACGTGCTCTCGGGGAAGGTGAATTTCTCGGGAAAACTGGCGACGTCCTGGGCTTATCGGTTTGAGGATCTGCCTTCAAACACCACCTATTCCTATCTGGGGAAAGACAAGTACAATCAGGAATATAACGAAGGGATTTATGTGGGCTACCGTTTTTTCGATACTTTCGGAGCAAAACCCAGATATGCTTTCGGCTATGGCCTCAGTTACACTGCCTTTGCCCTTGAATGCAGGACGGCGATTGTGGAAAAGGGCGCGGTAAAAGTATGCGTAAATATCAGAAATACAGGCAGGGTATCCGGCAGGGAGGCGGTTCAGTTATATGCGTCCGTTCCGTTTGGCTCGGGGGCGGAGTGGCAGCGCCTGGTTGCTTTTGCGAAGACCGGAGAACTAAAGCCCGGCGAGACACAGGAAATCACACTCCATGTCCCGATGAAAGAGCTGGCCTGTTATGACGAAAGCCGGGCGGCCTGGATACTGCGAAACGGCACGTATCTTTTGCGGCTGGGAAATGCCTCAGACCTAAACCGGCCGGTGGCGGCGCTGACGCTGAGGGAAGAGGCCGTTCTGGAACAGTGCGAGAATATCTGTCCGCCCCGGCACGCAATCGAAGAGATACAGCCGCCGAAACGACAGGAAGAGGAAGTGGGAGGCATTCCGGTACTGGAGCTGGACGAATATCTTCCGGAGACGGTCACGCACCGGTACAGCGTCCCGGAGGCGGAGGATCCCCTTGCGGATATAATGACGGCGCGGCAGTTGGCGCGGCTGACGGTGGGGGCCGGAACCTCCGCGAAGAACCTGCAGGCGGAGGCTATGGGGGCCTCCGGCTCCACCACCCAGAAGCTGTATGAGGAGCTGGGCATTCCCAATGTCATATTGGCGGACGGCCCCGCAGGACTGAATCTGACAAGTCAGGTGGTGGAATTGCCGGACGGCAGCACAAAGGCGGCGAGAGTTCCGGAAACCCTGGAAGCTTATAAGCGGTATCTCTTCGGTTTCAGCCGCGTTGCGCTGACGAGCCAGATGGCGGAGCCCTCGGAGGGCGCCGTCCATTACCAGTATGCCACCGCATGGCCCTGCTCCCAGCTTTTGGCGCAGACCTTTGACACGAAACTTATGGAAGAAATAGGAGACTGCGTGGGGGCGGAAATGGAGGCTTTCGGCGTTACCGTATGGCTGGCGCCGGGAATGAATATTCACCGCAATCCCCTCTGCGGGCGCACCTTTGAGTATTACTCGGAAGACCCCCTTGTCTCCGGAAAGATGGCGGCGGCTGTAGTACGGGGGGTTCAGAGGCACCCCGGAAAGGGCATGAGCGTGAAACACTTTGCGGCAAACAGCTGCGAGCTGGAGCGGAACATGTCCTCCTCCAATATGACGGAGCGCACCCTGCGGGAGCTGTATCTGAAAGGATTTGAGATTGCGGTAAAAGAGTCGGCGCCTATGACGGTGATGGCTGCCTATAATAAAATCAACGGCGTTTACTGTACGAACAGTTACGACCTGCTTGTGAAAGTGCTGCGGAATGAATGGGGCTTTGAAGGGCTGGTGATGTCGGACTGGGACGCCATGAAAGCAGAGCGCGAGGACTGTACCAAACCGGCCAGCGGAGATGTGCAGAAGGCCCACGCCGCCCAGTGCGACCTGGTGATGCCAGGCAGGGAGGATCAGGTGGAAGCTCTTCTTGCGGGCCTTGAGAGCGGTGCGGTAAAAGTAGAAGATCTGAGACGCAGCGGCGCCCGCATTCTGAAAATGATCCGCAAAAATACGGTAGTTGGACTGGGAGAGCGGAGATAATCAGTCTGCGTCCGCACTGCAATCGCAGACTTGAAAGATATGAAAGCAGCGCAGAAATGGGGAGAGCGATGATTTATAACATCAGCATGAAGATAGAGCATCTGCTGGAAAACGATAAGGCGGTGCAGATTCTGGAGCAGCATCTGCCGGGACTGTTGGAGAGGGCAAAGGCAAATGCGCAGGCAGTCAAGCTGTCGGTGGAACAGATGGTGCGCTATGCACGTCTGCCCCAGGCGGAAACCGTTCTTGAAAAGCTGGACGCGGCGCTCAGAGAACTGAACACACCGGGGAATGCCATCAGTCCCTCGGAGGTGAAACAGATTGCTTTCTTTCGGGAGATTGCAGAAAGGGAAGCGGAGAAGAAAGAAGAGATAAAAACTCCGCATACGCAGGATGCGATTTATCCGGGACAGCCCTGGCTGGATACGAAAGGGGAGCGCATCCAGGCCCACGGCGGGGCAGTGTATTATGAGGACGGCGTATATTACTGGTACGGTGAAAATAAAGAGTATACGGACGGGAAGAACGGTATCTGGACCTGGGGACTGAAGATTTACGCATCCAAAGACCTCTATAATTGGGAAGACAGGGGATATCTGATCCCGCCGGTGCCGGATGACCCGGACAACGCGCTGTTTCCCGCCAAACGGGTGGATCGGCCTCACATCGTAAAGTGTGAAAAGACCGGAAAATATGTCTGCTGGATCAAGCTTTCGGGGCCGGAGGCCGCTTTCAGCATATGGCAGGCGGATAAACTGACGGGCCCTTATGAAACGGTCGAAAATCTGTACAATCCGGGCGGACACAAGGCCGGGGACTTTGATCTGACGGTGGATACGGAGAGCCAAAAGGCTTATCTCTATTTTGACGCCGATCATACCTCCATGCTCTGTATGGAGCTTTCGGAGGACTATCTGCATGCGGAAAAAGAAGTGGGAAAGAGCTATCGGAACCTGATGCCGCCTTTTACCCGGGAGGCGCCGGCGCTGTTTGAAGCAGGCGGCAGAAAATATATGGTGACAAGCGGGATGACAGGCTATATTCCCAATAAGAGCGACGCGGCGGCAGCCGACGGCTGGGATAAGGAATTTATCAGCATCGGCAATCCTCATGTGGAAGACGATTCCCATGCGTCGTTCAACAGCCAGATTTCCAAAATCTTTAAGGTGGAGGGAAAAGAAAACTTCTTTATCGCCATGGCCGACCGCTGGGTTCCGTCCTACAGGGTGGACGCCAGGATTGCGGATCTGTTTACCAGAGTCATTGCAAACAGATACGACCCGCAGAATTATCAGGCCACGGACGGGGAACGCCGGGAGATGTATGCCGCCAATGTACTGGAGGAGGCGGATACTTCCGTCGCGGATTATGTGTGGCTGCCGATTCATATAGAAGAAGCCTCTGCGTCCTGTCCTCAGGGACGCGTGCGGATAGAATGGAAAGATAAATGGCGGGTGGAGGACTGACATATTTATGAATTTTCGGGACAGATGCGTCTCTGTATAGCCGGTCATCTGTGCCAATGTTTTCAGATCCAGTTATTTATAGATATGGGCTTTTATATATTCACAACACTGTCGTATTGTGGAGGAGCTTCAGGGGGTCTGCTGAATCTTGTAAACCCGCTCCACATAGTCCATGACCATATCATGATTTAATGTGAGCAGTTCACCGATATTGGCGCACTGCTCCGCTTTTTTTCGGTATTCCGTACACAGTGAGAAAGAAATTTTCTGAGGGAGTCCGCCGTCTACGGCAGTCCTGGAGACGAGAGTTAATAATACCAATTTTGCTCCGATATATAATGTGGACATATATTTATTCGTAATGGCAAAATTTTGACCCTTCGACAGATCGTTAATATGGTATGATAAATGAAAAATCAGACAGGAGACAGGCCATGGATTTGAGGAAGGATGCCGATAGGATTATAAGCGCCGCATTGCGGGAAGTGATGCCGGATGGGGCAGTGGTTCGGGCATTGACGGGTAAAAGCTTTGACAAGGGCAGGATATATCTGGTGGCGGCGGGAAAGGCGGCGTGGCAGATGGCGAAAACAGCCGCTGGAATTCTGGGAGACAGACTGCAGGCAGGGGTATGCGTGACAAAATATGGGCATGTAAAAGGTGATATACCGAAGGTTCGGTGTTTTGAAGCAGGACATCCCGTGCCGGACGAAAACTCCTTTGGAGGTACCCAGGCGGCGCTGGATCTGGTGAGCGATTTAATGTGGGAGGATACGGTCGTTTTCCTGTTATCAGGAGGAGGATCCGCCCTGTTTGAAAAACCTCTGATTCCCGGGCATGAACTTTCCGGTATTACGGAGCAGCTTCTGGCCTGCGGAGCGGACATCACGGAGATGAACATCATACGCAAGCGCCTCTCCGCCGTAAAAGGGGGACGGTTCGCGAAAATATGCGCTCCCGCAAGGGTGTACAGTATCGTGTTAAGCGATATCCTGGGGGATCCGCTGGATATGATCGCCTCTGGCCCCGCATACCCTGACAGCAGTACCTCCGCACAGGCTCTGGCAGTGGCGGATAAATACAGGTTGCGGCTCAGTGAGCGGGCGGCGGAATTGTTAAAGGAGGAGACGCCCAGAGAACTGGACAATGTGGAAACTGTCATTACGGGCAGCGTCAGAGAATTGTGTCAGAGGGCGGCGCGGGCCTGCGAGGAGCTTGGATATCGACCGTTGATTCTGACAGACAGGCTCTGCTGCGAGGCGCGGGAGGCGGGAAGTTTTCTGGCTTCTATTGCAAAAACCCATCAGGATTCAGAACAGAGTCTGGCTTTTCTGGCAGGGGGCGAGACCATTGTACACCTGTCCGGAACAGGGAAGGGCGGGCGGAACCAGGAGTTGGCGCTTGCCGCTGCGGAGGGTATCTCCGGTCTGAGGGATACCGCTGTGTTCAGCATCGGAAGCGATGGGACGGACGGCCCCACGGATGCTGCCGGAGGGTATTGTGATGGAGATACAAAAGGATGCCTGAGGGACAAGGGAATCGATATTTACCAGGTGCTGCAGGACAACAATGCCTATGCTGCTCTGGAGAAAGCGGGCGGGCTGATCAAAACAGGGGCAACCGGCACGAATGTCAATGACGTTGCGATATTACTGATCAAGAGGAATGATTTAAAGTAAGATTCAGGAGGGCTGCAGATGGAAAAATGGAAGAAGATATTAAAAAAAATATTTTTTTTGCCACTATCTGCAACCATACTGATAGCGGTTTTTTCGTTTACACTGTGTTTCGTATCTCTTTCTTTGGAGATAGACGGCATAGTTGCGTATCTGTCATATGTAATGGCTGCTTACGCGTTGGTCGTTAGCATAACAGGATTTCCCGAATTAGTGCGCCGGGGACGGCGATGGATGGAAAAGAATATAAATAATCACCCGCTAATGAAAAAGATCATGCGGTACTCGTTGGGGCGGCGTTACTTTACGGATGGCCTGTTTCGCGCTAAAATAGCGCTTTATCTGGATTTTGCCATCAACCTGTTTTATATTGCGTTAAAATTATCTGTAGGGATTTATTCCCGTTCAATTTGGCTGTCTGCTCTTGCTTTATATTATATTCTGCTGGCGTTGATGCGCTTTTTTCTGTTACATTATGCAGGAAGGTCTGAACTGGGAGAAGACATATGTTCAGAGTTACGAAGATACCGACTGTGCGGCATTATACTACTGTTCATGAATCAGGCATTGACGGCGGTGGTAGTGTTGGTGGTCTATCAGAATAAAGGATTTGAATATCCGGGACTGCTGATTTATGGTATGGCATTGTACAGCTTTTATATTACGATCACGGCCGTAATAAATCTGACGAAATTCCGCAGGTACGGGAGTCCGGTCATATCGGCCGCCAAGACGATCAATCTTATAGCGGCTCTGGTATCCATGCTTTCTCTAACCACGGCTATGATTGCGCAGTTTGGAGGCGGGGAGGACTTCAGACGGGAAATGACGGGGGCAGTGGGGGGAGGTGTCTGCACATTTGTAATCGTTATGGCGGTTTATATGATTGTGCGGGCAACTTTATGTCTGAAAAAATTCCATTTGCCTACATAAACTTGAAAGCGCGATGAAGGAGGACACAGGGATGCTATTCAAATTTCTAATCTGTTTTCTGGCGGGGATCGGCGCCGGGCTGGGCACCGGGTTTGCGGGGATGAGCGCCGCTGCCGTGATCAGCCCCATGCTCATCACTTTTCTGGGACTTCCGGCTTATGAGGCGGTGGGAATCGCGCTGGCCAGCGACGTCCTGGCCAGCGCTGTCAGCGCCTATACTTACGGGAAAAACAAGAACCTGGATATCAAAAACGGCCTGGTGATGATGGTCACGGTGCTGCTGCTCACGCTGGGCGGGAGCTGGGTAGCCAGCAAGGTTCACGACACTACGATGGGCAGCTTTTCCGTCTTTATGACGCTGCTGCTGGGCATTAAGTTCATCGTAAAACCGGTGATGACCACCAAGGAGTCCATGAACAAAGTCAGCGGGAAAAAACGGATTATACAGTCGGTGATCTGCGGCACGGTAGTGGGATTTATCTGCGGGTTTATCGGCGCGGGCGGGGGCATGATGATGCTGCTGATTCTCACCAGCGTGCTGGGTTATGAACTGAAAACGGCGGTGGGAACCAGCGTGTTTATCATGACGTTCACCGCGCTGACCGGATCGGTCAGCCATTTTGCCATCGGGGGGATGCCGGATCTGTGGTGTCTGCTCTTCTGTGTGGCCTCCACGCTGCTGTGGGCGAGGATCGCCGCCAAGTTCGCCAACAAAGCCAGCGCCGTCACGTTAAACAGAGCCACCGGCGTGGTGCTGGCGGTGCTGGGCGCGGCGATTCTGGCGGTGAATTATCTGTCCTGAGGGCGGAGGGCATCTGGCACGGCGGGATAGAGCTTGCAGTATTATACTTTTTTGGTCAGGACTGGAGGGCGGAATGATGGTATGCTGGTAAAAAAGCAGGAGGAGTCAGACGATGGAATGGTTGGCTAAAATGAATGAGGCCCTGGTCTATATCGAAGAGAATCTGGAGGGAACGGTCGATCACCGCAGGGCGGCGCAGATCGCCTGTTGTTCCCTGACCAGATTTCAGAGGATGTTCGCTTTTTTGACAGATGTGACCGTCGGCGAATATGTGCGCCGACGGAGGATGACCCTGGCGGCCCGGGAGCTGCGGGATACGGAGATAAAGATCATAGATCTGGCGGCAAAATACGGCTATGATTCGCCGGAGGCATTTACGAGAGCCTTTCGCGCGTTTCACGGCATAGCGCCCACCGCGGTCAGAAAAGGCGGCAACGTAAGGGAATATCCACCGCTCTCGCTGGAGATCACGGTGCGGGAGGGCAGCACGATGCTGGGAGAAAAGCCGTTGGTGCGCATGGAGGAACTGACCGGCCGCCGGGTCGCGGTATTTACGGCGAACTGTCCGGAGCCGGAGACCAGGGCCTGGAATCTCATGCGGGAATGGGCGGTCAGGAATCTGCGGGATTACGAGGCCAGGAGATATATCGGCTGCGCTCCCGGCGGGCACCATCCGGACGGGCCGGAGGAAACCGCGCATGAATATTGTGCCATGATGATCCTGCACGGCGACGAGGGGGATGGGGAGAACTTTTTGGGCGCGCGGGTGGTCGGTGCGCCAGAAGGTGTGTTTCTGGTGGGCGACGTGGCGCTGAATGAGTATTTTGATGACGGAACCATTGATATCGGCCTGTCCATGAAGAATTCCTCCATGACAGTCTATGAATGCATGGTAAATATGGGCGGGTATGAGATGGATTTTGACGGCAGAAACTATCTGGAGGAGCATGTCTTTCAGAAACAGTGGTTTACCGCCGAGCATCCCGAGGAAATATTGCCGGAGTATAGATTCTGGCTGCCGATCAGGAAAGCTGATATGTGAACCGTTTCGCCTGTACGCGCATTTCACGTCGTCAGAATTACATCCTGCGGCATGCGTGTGGATATGGGAGCCGGGATATGTTATCATCCATACTGAGGGAAACAGGGGAGAGGCGGGATGGGAATGGCAGGCAATACATGGGAGGGTGAGTGCCGGAGTGATCAACGTGGCGGTTTGTGACGATGAGCGATATATGGCGGACGCCATTGGGAAGATGGCGACGGATTTTTTTCGCAGTAAAAACAGGGAGATAGCAGTCTGCCTGTTTTTTAGTGGGGAGGAGCTGCTGCGATGCGACCGCAAAATAGATATATTGTTTCTGGATATCCGCATGGGATCCATGGACGGGCTGGAGACGGCCTCGGAGCTGCGCAGGAGGGGATTCGACGGATACCTGATCTTTACCACGGCCCTGCGCGAGGAGGTGTTTCGGTCTTTTGCGGTATCGCCCTTTGACTATCTGGTCAAGCCTATCGGGGCTCAGGCTTTTGCGAGCGCCATGGAGCGGCTGCTGGCGGACATGAGTGGCCGGGGGGCTAGCCTGCTGGTGCAGAGAGGGACGGAGAGCCGTATCGTGACGTTTGAGGAGATCGTATACTGTGAGGTGATGGACCGCAAGATATACTTGCATCTGCGCAGCGGGGAGACGGTGGATTACTACGAGCGGATCGAGAGGCTGGAGGCGAAACTGGACAGGCGTTTTTACCGCTGCCACAGAAGTTATCTGGTTAATCTGCAATATCTGCGCAGTTATCAGTCAGGGCGGGCCGTTCTGGAAAGCGATGGGAGCGGGAGAGTGGAAGTCCCCATATCGAGGCTGAAAAACAAGGAGTTCGCCCAGGCAGTTCTGCAATATCTGAAGTAGGAATAAAGTTGTGCGTTCCGGCGCAGACGGGGATGCGGTATGCGGGGGTGTGGAGATGGATGCGGTCGTAAAGTATTTTCCCGCAGTGTTGGCGGGTTTGGAGATATTGGCGGGTTTTCACTGTTTTACCCGGTTTATCGGGAGGAGGGCGAAAGCGGCGCATTATCTGCTCTGTCTGGCAGTGGTGGGTATTCCCATGTGGGTACTTGAGGGAAAGGGCGGCGCGCAGATACTGTTGTTTGGAATCTCTTTGGCGGCGGCAGGGCTGTTCTATGGGGCGGCGTGCGGGAAGTCTTTGCTGTACAGTGTTGTGACGGTGGAACTGCTGCAGGTATGTTTCGGTATATTTGATTCTATCTCTTCTCTGCTGTTTCCGGTGTTTTATCCGCTGTGCCCTGCGGCGGGAGCCTGGTTCATGGTTTTGGGCGGCCTGATGGCGTTGCTTTTGTTTTCGCTTTGCGGGCAGATCACGCGGCGGCATTTTCTGGATGCGGGGGAGGAGAACGGGCGGGGGAGTGTGCTGTTGCCTCTTGTCCCCATGCTCCTGCTGGTACTGGTGGGAAGATATATCAGCGCGGAAATATATGGGAACACTGTCTCCGTGCTACCGGGGAGCAGTCTCCCGGGCACTGCCGATCTTTTGTTGCTGGCGATGCAGATATTGGGGGTAGCCAGCCTGTTTTGCATTCTCTATGCCGATAAAAGGGCGGCGGAGGGCTTTCGGCTGCGCATGGAGTGCGCGCTGCTGGAGCAGGAGGCCCGCAGTATGGAGCGGTATGTGGAGGAGGCGGGACTGCGCTGCGAGAGGACAGCCGCATTCCGGCATGACGCGCGCAATCATCTGGCTGTGGTGAGAGAGCTTGTGCGCAGAGAAAAATACGGGGAGGCGCTGGCCTATCTGGAGGAGACGGAGGAGGTCAGGGCGCAGGCGGATTTCCCCTGCGCCACAGGCAATCCGGTGCTGGATATCCTGCTGGGGTCGAAACTGGGGGTGGCCGCGGAGTTGGGGATACGGGCGTCCTGCACGCTTAAGCTGCCCTGTCCCTGTGGGGTCAGCAATATTGATTTCGGGATCGTCCTGTCCAACGCGCTGGACAATGCGATACGGGCATGTCGGGACGTCGAGGGACGGGAGCGGTTTATCGACGTGAGGGGCAGGGCGCAGGGAGAGCTGTTCCTTGTGGAGGTGGAGAACAGTTGCAGCGGCGCGGCCCGTATTGTCGAGGGGAGAGGGATCGCCAACATACGGGCGGTGGCGGAGAAATATCAGGGGAGCCTGGAGCTGGAGAGACGGGAGAAAACGGTACGCCTGAGCGTACTGCTGGTCGTTCGAGCCGCGAATGTTTCCAAAGAGGACGGTCTGTGATGGAGCGATTTTATTCACTTTATGCTTTTTTTATGCAAAAATGCCTTGACTTAAAGGATGCTTTCAGTAGTATACTAAGTTTAGAGTTATTGTATATACTTCAAAAAGAGGTGCCATGTATAAGCGCATGGGGGAGAGGGGTGAACAGACCTCTGTGCCGTTTGCGGGGAATATTTCACAGGTGCTGACAGAACTGACATGCAGAGAGGAGAGACGTATGGAAAAGGCAAAGGTATATTTCACGAAGGAGATCACGCCGGAGGCTGTGATCAGGATGTACAGGCTGTTGGGAAAGGAGCTGCCGGGCAGGGTGGCGGTGAAGGTGCATTCCGGTGAGAAGGGCAACCAGAACTATCTGCGGCCGCAGTTCATGCGTCCCATGGTGGAGGCGGTGAGCGGCACGGTGGTGGAGTGCAACACGGCCTACGACGGGGCCAGGAATTCCACGGAGAAACATAAGATGCTGATGGCAGAGCACGGGTGGAGCAGATATTTCCAGGTGGATCTGCTGGACGCGGAGGGGCCGGATCTGGTGCTGCCCATACCCGGGGGCAAGGTGCTGCATGAGAATCATGTGGGAAAAAATATCGTGAATTACGATTCCCTGTTGGTGTTGTCCCATTTTAAGGGGCATCCCATGGGCGGCTTTGGCGGGGCGCTGAAACAGCTCTCCATCGGCTGCGCCTCCACTGCGGGCAAATGTCTGATCCATTCCGGCGGTACTACAGCCGATCAGAATGTGGTGTGGGATCAAGTGGCGGAGCAGGACGCTTTCTGCGAGGCCATGGCGGAGGCCGCCGGGAGCGTCATGGAGTATTTCAGGGGAAATACCGCCTTTGTCAGTATGATGTGCAATCTGTCCGTGGACTGCGACTGCTGCGCCGTGGCGGAGGATCCCTGCATGAAGGATATCGGCATCCTGTCCTCCTTGGATCCGGTGGCGCTGGATCAGGCGTGTATGGATCAGATCTATCGGTCTGAGGACAGGGGGAGGGAGCATTTTTTGCAGAGGGTGGAGTCTCGGCACGGCACCCACACCATCGACGCGGCGGCGGAGCTGGGGTACGGAACCAAGGAGTATGAGCTGATTACCGTGTAGAGCGCGATTTGTGTAAAAAGCGGCGGTTTGCCTGTCGATATGTCTCCTGTCAGGCTGACAGGTACATGTCTCTTTTCGGTCAAACCGCCGCTCTTATCATGTCTTTTGCAGAGACCTGCGCAGGGGCGGAGGACGAAAGGAAATGGGAATCATGAAGATACTGGATGTTTTTTCCTGGCTATCGGCCAAAGAGTTGAGTATGGAGGAAATTGAAAATACAGTTATCGGTTTGCGGGAGGGAAGTTCCGGCTATGAGGGATATCTGTTGGAGGGACAGATACCGGAAAACGCCAATGAAAATGTGACCGACTGTAAAAACCGATTGGCGGCCGAAGGTAAGCAGGTGTGTTTTCTCCTCAGAGACGGAGAGACTGTGGCGGTCATTGGGTACAGGGATTAAAAGAGATATTTCTGGGCGGCGGAGGGTCAGATTCTACGGGGGACAGGGTATGGAATACATTATGGAACACATAGCAGAGCTGGGGAAAGCGGTGACTGGTTTTCATGTGGCGGAGCAGTGTATAGACTGCATATGCGGGAAAGATCTGGTGAAGATCGACAGATGTTCAGGGGAGATTGTCGCACAAAAGACGGTTTTTGAGAAAGAGGGCTTATCGAGAAAACTCATTGCGGACGGAGGGCAGATTGTCATATATGATTTCTGTACGCTGTATGTGTTTTGCCAAAAGGATTATGCGCTGATCGGCAGATGGCAGTTGGGCGACGATCTGCGTTCCGACATATGCGGGATGGCCGTGGACCGCGATACGGTCTACTGTTCCATCCGAAACGGCAAGATCGTTACCCTGGACAGGCAATCGCATCTGGTAAAGGAGCACAGCGTCTGCGAGAGCAGTATGTGGAGCGTCAAAATATACGGTTCCCACCTGGTATGCGGAACCGTGGACGGGAAGTTGCTGCTGTTGGATAAATCTACCCTTTCCACGGAAAAAGAACTTGTTCTGGGCAGAAAAAATATCGGCAGTCTGTATGTGGACGGAGAAATCCTGTATGCCGCCGGTCACGACGGAAGACTTTTCAGGATCGGTCTGGAGGCCTTTGCAGTGGAGGCTTGCGCGAAGAACGCCCACAGGAAAATGTTTGTCTGCGCGGGGATATGGGAGGATACGCTGGTCACCGTGTCCTTTCCCTGCTCGGAAATCGCCTTTTGGAACAAAGATACATTGGAAAAGATAAGGAAAATGGACGTCCCGTTACAGTTGTCCGGGCGCACGCATATAGAAGACGGTTTTATGTATATCTCCTCCCGCAATATCGCAGGGATAGACAGGATCAAACTGAGCTGAGCAGCCGTTTCGACGAGGGACTGCAAAAGCCCGATCCTGCTATCTTTAAAAGTTGTCTGAAAAAGTTGGATGTACAGGCCAGAGACTGCCTGTATGTGGGCGATGGGGGAAGTGACGAGCTGGAGGCGGTGGAGGCGGCAAAAACGGTCGGCATGAGGGCGCTGCAGGCTGTGTGGTATCTGAAAGAGGGAACATGCCAGCCCTCAGGGAGAAAGGACGGATTCCGGCAGTTCGAGATGCCGCTGGATATTTTGGATATTATACGAGGAGTATAAAAGATGGGAAAAATACAAAATAATCCGGAAAATGATTTGGCAGGAAAAAGAATTGTTTCAGTTTATCCATCGGGAGGGAGCGTATCATGGGAAATGATAAGGTATTTGGAATGCGTTTTGCAAAGGTCTATCCAATGCTGCTTGAAAAAGCAGAGAGAAAAGGCCGTACAAGAGAGGAAGTCAATAAGATTGCCTGCTGGCTGACAGGGTACAGCAGCGAGGACATCAGCGGATTTCTGCGCAGTGATCTGACATATGGCGATTTTTTCAGGCAGGCCCCCGCGCTTAATCCTGACCGTAAGCTCATTAAGGGAACTGTATGCGGCGTGCGTGTTGAGAACATTGAGGATCCTTTGATGCAGGAGATTCGATACCTTGACAAGCTGGTGGATGAGCTGGCCAGGGGTAAAAGTATGAAAGATATATTAAGAAAATAGCGCATGTCTGTACTCAGGGCTTTAGATTCGGAGGATTATAGAAAAAACAGGAGGGATTATGGAACGGTTAGAGGCATTTGAGAAGATGCTTTCTGATCTCAGAGAGCAGGCCAATTATGAGACTGCCCAGATGGAGGAGCTGAAAGCGGCAGGAAAGGAAAAGTCCGCAACGTATCGTCAGTATCTGGGCTACCCCAAAAGATGAATATGGCTGTATTTATTATGAAAATGGGGATATTGCGGACCGCGTCGGATATCTGGCGATTGGCAGATACCGAAACGATGGGGCATATTGGGTGGTCGGAGACAGCGTCTGGGACAGTGTGGAAGAATGCATGGGCGCGGCCAATTCGTCCCGTGGAGGAGATATCATTTGGATCGACGCAAGCAATCGATAGATTTTGGAGGAAATGAGTTTGGATGCAATACTTCACAGACTGAGGAATGTCTGGAAAAGGATCGTGAATCAGGGGCTGTTCTTTCTGTCCGCGGTCATGCTCCTGTGGCTGTCTGGCTGCGGCAGCAGCAGAAAGGAGGAGATCCCGATTGATTTTCCTTTTTATGAGACAGACGATTATACCCTTGCCCTGGCTGCGGCGGAGGGCGGCGAATATGCGCTGCTGTTTCGGGACGGAGACGGGCAGATCCTGCAGCGGATTCCCTGTGGCAGGCTCAGGGAGCCGGTGACTTTCTCCTACGACGGGATAGCATACGGTTCCTGGACGGATCTGGAGATATTTTCCGCCGATTCCGACACTGGACTGCTCTTTTTGTGGGAAGATGAGCGGTTTGTGGAAGAGCCGATCCCGATTCCGCGGTATGGGGAGGTTCGCCGGGGTGCCATGCTCACCGTATCGGAGAGCGGGGATACGCAGGAGAAAAAGATCTATCAACTGAACCGATTCAGGAACCGGGTCGAGGAGATTCGCGGATGGAATCTGGAGCAGGACAGCGGTATACTCAGGATATGGGACAGTCTGCGGCGGCAATGTCTGTTTGAGGGAAAGGTTGCGCTGGATGAAGAGGGGGAGCCGCAGAATCGGGAATATTATGAGTACCTCTTCTGGCAGGGGCGCGACTTGCTGTGGGAGTATTCGGCCAGTTCCACCGTCAGAGTGTGGGAGGACAGCGGCGCGGCAGAGTATGAGAGCCGCACGGCTTTTCTGGAAAACTGCGGCTATGCGGGGGAGGCTCCCTTTTATCGGTATTATGACAGATTTCAGAATCTCCAACTGGAGTTGTATCTGGATGAGGAAAAGCAGAGATATTACGGCATAGCGTACATACACCGTATAAACAGTGATTTGGAGCCGGTGGCGGATATGCTTGGATTTGCCGGGCATGGCATTGGGAAAGAGCAGTGGGATGAGGGACAGACCTTTGTCCTGCCTTTTGCGGGCGATGCAGGGGGAGCGGAGGATGGATACCGGGAGACGGTGGAATATACGGAGAGCGGCAGGCCGGATCACTTTCTGGCCCAGGGGCTGATGGACGACTGTGGGGTGGAGACGCTGGGTAATCTGGTGGAGATCGACTTCCTATACCGGGAGGACGGCGCCCTGTTTTGCAGGGAGTATCACCATGACGCCCGTACCTTTGGCTCCAACCTCTGCGGCAGGGACAGCTTTTATGACGAAAAGGAACGGCTGGTATATGAGAACGGTTATCTTACCCACGGCTCCTGCGAGTTCTATTATGTTTATGCAGGGGAGGAGAAAAATCCCGTATATCGCCTGTATCTGGACTATAACGGCGGGTGTGTGTTCCCAGAACTGGCGCGGCTGTATGACAGCGGGCAATAAGTAAAACGGCCGTGTTTACACAGACAGTTGACGAATGCCGTGAGGGTCAGATCCCCCATAACTTTGCCGCACGTCGAGTTTGATATCCTGTCAGCCGGATGCCTTGCAAATTGATTTCTATGCAGTGGCAGGGCGGCCTTTATTTGTCAGCATTGTCCAATCCCTGTTTCAGAAAAGAATCGTTTTGCAATTATTTGATTCGATTCGGGTGTCAAAAGGATATCCGGTCAAAATGGCTTGTGCGATATGCCTGATTTACGGGAAAAATAATGAGGAGAATCAAAACGGAGAGAATTTATGACGGGGAGAATCTACAAGCCGGATCATCCGCATATGGCGGCGCATCTGTTTGTGGGCTGGCAGGAGACTATGATCCTGTCCTGCCTGCAGGGGATCATGGGGGAAATCTACATATCGGAGCCGAGGGCTTTGGAAACCTGGGGCAAGACCTTACAGGCGGATACTTACCCCGCGGATGCCCGGCCGCTATCTGCCGCAGCCATATTGGGAGATTTCTGTTTCCTGGCGGGGGAGCCGGATGCGGAGCTGGCGGCCTTCACGCCAGAGGGCCGGGACAGAGATTTCAGGATATTGGTTCCGCGGGAGCGCTCACAGAATACGGCGGATGAACTGACAGGCCCGCCATATCCTGCCGATGGAACCTGGGAGAGCGCGATCCGGCAGATTTACGGCGACAAGGCGCGCAGGGTGACTCGCTACGCCATCAAAAAGGAACCGGGGGTGTGGGACATGCACCGGCTGCGGGCAGCGGTGGCGGCTCTGCCCCCTGAGTATGAGCTGCGCCTGATAGACGAAGAACTCTACGGTCAGTGCGGGGAAAGCGAGTGGAGCAGGGATCTGGTGGCTCAGTTTCGCGACTATGGGCTATACCGCAAGTGGGGGCTGGGAGCGGTAGTTCTTCGGGGCCGGGAGATTGTCTCTGGCGCCTCCTCCTACTCCGCTTACCGGGGCGGCATCGAGATCGAGATAGATACCCGGGAGGACTACCGCCGAAAGGGGCTGGCCTATGTCTGCGGCGCGCGCCTGATCCTGGAGTGCTGCGCCCGCGGGCTGTATCCGAGCTGGGATGCCCACAACCTCTGGTCGGTGGCGCTGGCCGAAAAGCTGGGGTATCATTTTGACCATGCGTATGACGCGTATGAAATAGGGGGGCAGCAAGGGCCTTGAGACAATAGTCTCAGGGCCTTTTTTCGCACTCCACGGCATAAGATACCGCCAGTCATTTATCTGTAACTTTTTTCTGTTATAATATAGCTTATGAGAAATCGCGCAGCGGTTTCTCATAAAAGGCGCGACCAAGCGCCGTAAATCTAATCCCAGGAAAAGTTATAGTTCCTGGGATATAGCTTATGAGAAATCGCGCAGCGGTTTCTCATAAAAGGCGCGACCAAGCGCCGTATAGAAAGGATGAATGAGGTTTATGGTAGATTTATATTATGTGGAGGACGATCCCAATATTGCCGGTATCGTAAAGGAATATCTGGAACAGAGGGACTTTCGGGTGACGGTATGCCCGACGCTGGCCCGGGCAAGGCAGGCGCTTGAGGAGCGTGTGCCCGCGCTGGTGCTGCTGGACTGGAACATGCCGGACGGACGCGGGGACAGCCTGTGCCAGTGGATCCGGCACAGCCGGAAAGAATTGCCGGTCATTTTTCTTACGGTCCGGGGGGACAGCGCGGATATCGTTCAGGGATTTCAGAACGGGGCGGACGACTATGTGGTCAAGCCTTTCGCGCTGGAGGTATTACATTCGCGGATATTGGCCCTCCTTCGCAGAGCGGGCAATGCGGTCGGGCAATATCTCTCCTGCGGCGGGATCGTAATCGATCAGGAACGCCGGACGGTTTCCAGCCATGGGGAGGAGGTCGCGCTGAGTCCGGCGGAATATCAACTGCTGTTATATCTGATGCAAAACAGGGGAAAGACCGTTACCAGGGAAAAAATATTGGAGCAGGTATGGGACTTAAACGGCAGCTATGTGAACGACAACACGCTGACCGTCACCGTGAAACGGCTGCGGGATAAGCTGGGAGCGCCGGAGTGCCTAAGGACGGTCAGATCTGTGGGCTACCGTATGGAGGATGGGATATGAGCGGGCGGAAAAATATATTTATCACGGTGGGGTTTGTCTGTTCGGTCAGTCTGATCGTCTCCGCAGCGTCGGTCTTGCTGGTCTCTTTCTATTACAGCCGCTTTCAGTTCGACCTGCTGAACGCTGTCTGCGGCGAGGTGCTGGAGCGGGATCAGGAGACAAGGGGGATCATCGCCGCCGCCCTGAAAGAATATTCGGCAGGGGCGGCCGAGACAAAGGCGGACGAAGATATCTTAACGGCGCTGGGGTACGGAATATCCGATTTTTCAGGTCTGTCAGTCAAACAAAATATCCTGTTTGCGGCAGCGGGGCTTTTGCCCGGCGTTTTTCTGTTTATCGCTGCCTTTCTGTACCGGAACAGGCAGGAGGTCATGCGCATTCAGGCTCTGACCAACTATCTGGAACAGGTCAACACGGGCAAGGCCATCATTCTCTCCCCCGCCGGAGAGGATGACTTTTCCAAACTGGAGGATGAGATATACAAGACGGTGACTTATCTCTACCATACCAAGGAGACGGCGGTGCAGGCCAGAGATGATTACGCGGAAAATCTGTCGAACATCGCGCATCAGATCAAGACGCCGATCACCGCCATCTTCCTGTCTGTCCAGATGATGCGGCAGGACATTGGAGGGAAGTATCCTGAGCAGGTGGAAAAGCAGTTGTCGAGGCTCATGCATCTGGAGGAAACCCTGCTGGTACTGTCTCGAATGGACGCGGGGACTTTGACGCTGAAGAAAGAGGAGGTGGACGTCTATACCCTGCTCGTGCTCGCGGCGGACAATCTGCAGGAGCTGTTTGCGGATACCGGCAGCCGCGTGGATATACCAGAGCTGGGGGAGGCGGCTGTCATAGCCGATATGGACTGGACGATGGAGGCGATCATCAATGTGCTGAAAAACTGTATGGAACACAACGCGGGCGGCACTGTCCACTGTTCATACGCGCAAAATCCGCTGTGCACGGAGATCCTGATCTGGGACGAGGGAGAGGGCTTTGAGAGAGAAGATATCCCCCATCTCTTTGAACGGTTTTACCGCGGAAAAAACGCGGGGGAGGGCGGCATCGGAATCGGCCTGTCCCTGGCCAGAGAGATCATAGAGCGCCAAAACGGGACGATACGGGCCAGGAACAGACCGGACGGAGGAGCATTATTTGAAATTCGGTTCTACAGTCACTAAACTGTAATTTTTACGTGCTATAATAAGATCGGTAAACACCCAAAGGAGTAGAAGCCCAGTGTGGGTGCAGCGGTATGGATGCTGCGATACCGGAGAAGCAGAGGAGGACTATAATGAACCGTAAGAAAAGAACAGGAATAACGATTGTTTTGAGCATAATTATTGGCCTGATAGGTCTGTTGGGCAGCATTGCCGGTAGCGCGCGCTATGCTATGAGGGATGATGCCATTGAGAAATTGACGGTGGAATGGGACCTTTCTCAGATGCAGATCACGAAGATTGCTGGAAATTTGCCAATGTCGTGTTTTTTGATGTTGATGATGGAGACTTCAGGGATTGATGAAACAGGGACAGGCAATCTGATAGATGCGGAGTACACCAGGGAGTTTATCGCGCAAAAGATGCGGGATTATCGGGATGACTTATTAAAAAATAACGGAAAAGGTAAGGTAGAGTTCTCGGAGCTTGTCATGTTGGAGAAGAGATATCAGGATGCCGTGAGCCAGGATTTACAGTACCGTCTTACTGCGGACGACATAGAGCGATATGAGATGGTGTGGGACAATCTGGCCATTTCTGAGCGAAGCATGTTGGAAAACTACCGCAGTGAGAGACCGGTAGTGTTTGCGCTTATCAGAGTTGTCTTATCCGGATGGTTTCTGGCGTTAGCGGTGCTGTCCGTGCTGGGCGGCGGGATTGGGTTGTGGTATTTACACGGACATAGCTTCCGAGGTCACATGCCATACGGTGTAGCATTGATTCTATTGGGTGTTGTGGACTGTGTGGCAGCGGCATTGAGAGGGAGTGTGGCGGCCACATTTAACTGCTTAGTAGATATACATACCAATCTGACGGAGTTGGCGCTTGCCCCTGTAGGGAATGTGCTGTGGGCAGTGGGAGCGGCGGCAGCCGTGCTGGGGGTGGTGACTGCCACGCTCTCTCGGATTGCAAGAAAATAGCGCCAAAATGAGCATCGTGGGATTTGTAATTGGCTATTATCACATATACAGGAAAGGAGACAACAATAGAATGGAGATTTTAAAATGTGAAGGCGTCAGGAAGGTATACGGCGAGCGCGGCAATCAGGTGGTGGCGCTGGACGGCATCGATCTGTCGGTGGGCAAGGGGGAATTTGTGGCGATAGTCGGCGCGTCCGGCTCAGGAAAATCCACTCTGCTGCATATTCTCGGCAGTGTGGACAAGCCCACCGAGGGAAAAGTTCTGATCGACGGAACGGAGCTCTCCCGGTTAAACCGGACGCAGGCGGCCATCTTCCGGCGCAGGAAAGTAGGATTGGTGTATCAGTTTTACAACCTGATCCCCACTCTGACAGCCCGCAAAAATATCCTCCTGCCCCTGGCGCTGGATAAAAAGAAACCGAATCAGGAATTTTTTGAACAGATCGTCAACTCCCTGGGTATTGCCGACAGACTGGAGGCTCTGCCCAGAGAGCTGTCGGGCGGACAGCAGCAGAGGGTCGCCATCGCGCGCTCTCTGATCTACCGTCCAGCCCTGCTGCTGGCGGACGAACCCACCGGCAATCTGGACCAGAGGAATTCCAAGGAGATCATCGACATGCTGAAACTGTTGGGCCGCAGTCTGGAGCAGACGATCCTGCTGATTACCCACGACGAAAAGGTAGCTATGGAGGCGCAGCGCGTCATCACTGTGGAAGATGGGCGTATCATCAGCGACGAGAGGCGGAGGTGACGGATATGTGGAAAGCTTACTCTTCGGACTATATCAAAAACAACCGTTCATCGGGGGTATCCGTCATGATCGCGGCATTTGTCTCGGCGCTGCTGTTATCCCTGTTATGCGGATGGTTCTATAATATGTGGAAGTATGAGGTGGAGAGGATCGAACTGCAGGAGGGCGGCTGGCAGAGCCGGATGACCGGTGCATTTGACCGGCAGGATATAGAAACCGTCCGCAGTTTTGCCAATATCAGGGAGGCGTTGATCCGTGACGGGGAAGGCGCGGAAACGGATACGGTCATGGAACTCTATTTTAACGATTACAGGGCTGTCTTCTCGGACACGCCCCGCATTGCCGGTCAGCTCGGGGTCAGTCCGGAGCAGATCGCCTATAATTATGGGCTGCTGGCCATGTATATGATCCGCAGTCCGCAGGATACGGCGCCGAGACTGCTGTTTCCGATGTTCGTGGCGATACTGCTGTTGGCGTCCGTCTCGCTGATCCTGATTATACACAATTCTTTCGCGGTATCCATGAACGCGCGGATTCACCAGTTCGGTATCTTTTCCAGCATCGGGGCCACGCCGAAACAGATCTGTGCGTGTCTCTTACAGGAGGCGGCAGTCCTGTGCGCCGGGCCGATATTGGTCGGGAATCTGCTGGGCATCGCGGGCAGCATGGGTGTGATACAGTTATCCAATATATTGCTGGGAGATGACATACCGGGGCGGCATGAGGCGGTTTTTGGCTACCGTCCGCCGGTTCTGGCGCTGACGCTTTGCGTAACCGCGCTCACCGTATGGATCTCGGCGTGGCTGCCCGCGAGAAAGCTGAGCAGGCTGACGCCGCTCGAGGCCATGCGCAGCACGGGGGAATTGCAGTTAAAGCGCAGGAAAAGATCCCGCGTCCTTGCCCTTTTGTTCGGCGTGGAGGGTGAACTGGCCGGAAACGCGCTGAAAGCGCAGAGAAAAGCTCTGCGCACGGCCTCGCTGTCCCTGATCTTTTCGTTTATGGCTTTCACGGTCATGCAATGCTTTTTTGCGACTATCCAGATCAGTACCAGAGAGACCTATTTTGAAAGGTATCAGGACGCCTGGGATATCATGGTCACGGTAAAGGGCGCGGAGCCCGGTGGGTTTGAAATGGCGGGAGCCATTCGGGAGCTTAATGGGGTGGAGAGCGCCATCGCCTATCAGAAAGCGGCGGCAAAAACAATCGTCACAGAGGGGGAGATGAGCGAGGAGATGAAAGCTCTGGGCGGTTTTACCTATGCGCCCGATCATTATGTGACAGAGGCGGATGGCGGATGGCTGGTGAATGCTCCGGTCATCATACTGGACGATGACAGCTTTATGTCGTACTGTGAGCAGATCGGGGCGATACCGCGGCCGGACGGGGCCGTAGTGCTGAACCAGATCCGTGATGTGACCAATCCTGACTTCAGGCACCCAGAGTATATGCCCTATATCAACGCGCGTGACAGCGAAGAAAATGCCGCAAGCGTTTTAAGGCGGCAGGGCGATACGGAGATGGCGGCGCGGATCCCGGTGCTGGCATACACGGACAAGGTTCCTGTTTTGCGGGAGGAGTACGCCACTCTGGATTACTATGAGCTGGTGCATTTTATCCCGGCGTCTCTGTGGAGAGAGATCAAGGGGCAGATAGGGGGAACGGAGCCGGATTTCCATATCTGTGTCCTGGGCGGGGAGCATGCGACGCCGGAAGAGCTGGACGCGCTGCAGAGCCGGATCGATCAACTGCTGGGGCAGACTTACAGGACGGAGAGCGAGAACCGCATTCGGGAGTATGAGACGAACGGCAGACAGATACTGGGAATGCAGGCGATATTTGGCGGTTTCTGCGTGCTGCTCGCCGTCATTGGGATCGGCGACGTCTTTACCAACACGGTGGGGTTTGTGCGCCAGAGGAAAAGGGAATTTGCCAGATATATGTCGGTGGGGATGACGCCCGGCGAGATCAGGAAGATGTTCTGTGTGGAGGCGCTGGTTCTGGCAGGGCGTCCGGCGCTGATTACCCTGCCGCTGGCTGTGGTCGCCGTGGGGTTCATGCTGAAGATGTCTTATCTGGGGGCGGATGAATTCTTCGCGGAGGCTCCGCTGGCGCCGATCCTTATCTTTATGCTGGCGATCTGGAGCAGCGTGGCGCTGGCATACCGTCTTGGCTGGAGAGCTCTGCGCGGGATCAGTCTGGCGGAGGTGCTCAGGGACGATACGATGCTGTAAAATGAAAGCAAAAATTGTGTAAAACGCGGCGATTGCGCACAAGGCGGATGTTGACCTGCATCGCCGCGTTTGCTATAATTCGGTTATGTGCTCCCATGCCTGCACGGCATATGAGATATGGGAATACGGCAATTCAGAATAGAGCGGAAAATACAGGGAATGCGTATCGCACGGCAGTATTGGAACTGTTGAGAAAGCGATTATAGGAGAGCAGTTATGCGCAGTGATGAGGAGATCAGGGACATATCGGGGCAGGAGCGGGATTTCCTGAGAAAGCTCAGAACCCGCCCCGGTATGTATTTGAGGAGCAATTCCTTTCAGAGACTTATCAGCTTTCTGGATGGTTACAGGGTGGCTCTCCATACACTTGGATTGGAAGAAAACCACTGCATATTGCCTTGGATGTTTCATGATTTTGTACAGGAAAAGTATGGTATTCATGATTCAAGAGGTTATTCATCTGTTATTTCTGCGCAGGAGACGGATGACGGGAAAGCGTTGTGGCTCTTTTTTGATCTGTTGGATGAATATTTGACAGCGAACGGATTTGAGCCGATCGGAGAGACGGCGCTCGGACTTTGGTACCGTCTCAGAACATGTATTGACAGGGATGAGTTGTTTGGAAAACTGGGCGAAACAGGGATTGATGAACTGCTTAAAAAGCGAAAGACGGGGAAATACAGGGAACAATATGACAGGGTGAAACGGGAAATTGACATGCGCAGGACTTCAGAAAACTTTCCCGATTCTGTATGCTCCAATCTTGAGTACCGCAGGGGACTTCTTGAGGAAATTATATTTGGTCACTGTGCAAATGGGGAATTGGCACGGAGTGTGGCCGAAGAGATCAACATGCTCTGCGAAGGATGCCAAGTGGATTACCGCGACAAATGGTATGACAGGGTGTTAGCTGTCTATAAGGGGGCAGGGATTCCCTGTTAAATCGGAAACTCTTCTTCTATCGTTTCATTGATTGGTATATGCGCTTTAGCGTACAGGGAGGTATAAGTGTGAAAAAGGTAAGGTTTTACGACAGCGTGGAGGACGGTCTGCTGCGGTTCGCGGTGATCATCGCGAGGGCAGGGGATAAATGGGTATTCTGTAAGCACCGGGAGCGGGACACTTATGAGGTGCCCGGCGGCCACCGGGAGCAGGGGGAGGACATTGAGACTGCCGCCCGACGCGAGCTGTACGAGGAGACGGGCGCGCTGACATACACTCTGCAGCCTGTCTGCGTGTACTCTGTGGCGGATACGGACGGTCCGGACGCGCAGGAGAGTTTCGGCATGTTGTATTTTGCCCGGATCGAGACCTTTGAGCCGGAGCTGCACAGCGAGATCGAGAAGATCCTACTGACAGAGGAACTGCCGGATCGATGGACGTATCCAGAGATACAGCCCCGCCTGCTGGCGGAGGCCCACAGACGGGGGATCCTATAAAAAGGAGGGAAAACCGATATGGCAAAGTACGAACAGGTGACGCAGCCATTTGCGCCGGTGTATGACAGCAATTCACGGATACTGATCCTGGGCAGTCTGCCCTCCGTAAAATCCAGAGAGCAGGGTTTTTACTACGGACATGCCCGAAACCGTTTCTGGCCCATGCTGGCGGCGGTGTATCGGGAACCGGCGCCAGACGATATCCCTGCCAAAAAAGCGCTGCTGCTGCGTCACGGCCTGGCGGTCTACGACGTGATCGAGAGCTGTGAGATCAGGGGTTCCAGCGACAGCAGTATCCGCAATGTAAAGGCGGCGGATATTCGGGTCATTATGGAGGCGGCCCGCATTGAGAGGATATTGGCAAACGGCAGAACCGCGGCAAAATACTTTAAAGCCTACCAGCCCGCCGCCTATCAGCCGCTATTGATGGAGCTGCCCTCCACCAGTCCGGCCAACGCCGCCTTCTCTCTGGAAAAGCTGGTGCGGATCTGGGAAGAATGTCTGCGATAACTCTCGACAAAGATAAAAAATGTATTATAATGAGAATAGGCGAAAGCGGCAGACAGTAATGGAAACCGATTCTGCCCAAATACAAAAAAACAGATACGAGGAGGAAACAGTATGGGAGCGACAAAGTATACGGGAACCCAGACGGAAAAGAACCTGGAGGCGGCATTTGCGGGCGAGTCCCAGGCGAGAAACAAGTACACCTATTTCGCGTCCGTAGCCAAAAAGGAAGGCTATGAGCAGATCGCGGGTCTGTTCCTGAAGACGGCCGACAATGAAAAAGAGCACGCGAAGATGTGGCTTAAGGAGTTGAGTGGCATCGGCGACACCAGAGAAAACCTTACCGCCGCAGCGGAGGGTGAAAACTTTGAGTGGACGGATATGTACGAGAATTTTGCCAGGACCGCCGAGGAGGAAGGTTTCCCGGAGCTGGCCGAGAAGTTCAGGCTGGTGGGCGAGATCGAAAAGCATCATGAGGAGCGCTACCGCGCGCTGTTAAAAAACGTGGAGACGGCGGCTGTATTTGAGAAGAGCGAGGTAAAGGTATGGGAGTGCCGCAACTGCGGCCATATTGTCGTAGGCACGAAAGCGCCTGAGGTTTGTCCGACCTGCAATCATCCCCAGAGTTATTTTGAGGTACATGCGGAAAACTATTGATCGGGTATAAAAGAGGGGCCAGAGATGCGGCTCCTCTTATTTTTTGCCGGAAATGGGCTGGGCGTTGCCGCACGCGCGTCCATCTGGAGGTTGCCGCGTCAAACGCCCCGCAGGATCGCCACAGTCCCGTTGCCGGTCAGCGGGTCGCGCTTATCATATCCGAACAGCACCAGGGTGGGCTCGTCAAAGATCGCGGTAAATACTTCCGCGTGCAATGCCTTGGTGAGTTCCCGGTAACTGTGCCCTGTCAGTTCGGGAAACAACGTATGTTCCTGAGACTCCCTGTGCAGCGCGTCGTGGATCACGTCTTTCCAGAGATCCAGGGAGGGGGCGAAGGCAGGGCGGTTTTTCATGTGCTCGCGCAGATACAGATCATAGAGAAGATATTCTCGCAGCGCCAGGAGCGGGCGGTCTGCCTGCGTCTGCTCCTGGCGCAGAAACTGTGCGGTTCCCCATTCCATCAATATCTCATACTTGCGCACGCGGGAGGACTGCACCCCGGACAGTCCATTTTTTTCATACCACTTTGCCAGACTGTCATACATGGAGAAGGCGTTCTCAAACAGCGTGCCGATATACTCCAGCGTATGGGTGAACTGACCGCTGTTGTAGTAGGTCTCCACCATCTCCTCCACCTGTTTCAGACCGCAGATATCCTCGTAAGAAAGCCATCCGGTGGACAGTACCTCATACGGGGGACGGCCTGTGTACAACAGGTCGTATGCGGGAGCCTGCCGCTCCATCTGCGAGCCCTTCAGCACTTTGAGAAAACCGAGCTGTAACTGCTGGGGACGAAGGGTATACACGTCATTGAAGGAGATCTGAAAGCGCCGCAGATCCTCAAAGGGCAGTCCGGCGATCAGATCCAGATGGATATGGATATTTCCCCAGGAGGAGATGCGCCGGACGACGGCGGCCACCCGCTCAAAGTCCATCTTGCGGCGAATCTCGGCGATAGTCTCCTCGCAGGTCGACTGCACGCCGATCTCCAGTTGTACGGCGCCGGGCCGCAGCTTTTCCAGCACGGCGAAATAATCCTCGTCCAACAGGTCGGCGGCGATCTCAAAGTGAAAGTTCGTCACGCCGTTGTCATGCTCCAGAATGTGCCGCAGGATGGGCAGGGCGTGTTCCTTTTTGCAGTTAAAGGTGCGGTCAACGAATTTTACCTGGGGCACTTTTCTCTCCAGAAAGAAATCCAGCTCCCGGCACACCCGCTCGGGACGGCGAAAGTCCATGGTTCGGTCGATGGAGGAGAGGCAGTAGCTACAGGAGAACGGGCAGCCCCGGCTGCTCTCATAATAAACGATGCGGTGCTCGAAGTCCCCCATGTCCTCATACCAGAAAGGAATCTCATCCAGCGTAAGCCTCGGCATGCTGTTCCCATCCAAAACGGCGGGCAGCTCCCAGGACTTGCCCGTCCCGTAGGCCGCAGTCAGGCGGGCGAAGGCGGCCTCCCCCGGCCCGGTCATCACGCCCCGCAGTCCCCACTCGGCGGCGGTCTCGGCGGCGTCGTAGGAGACTTCCGGCCCTCCGGCCCAGATATCCGCCTGGGGCAGGATCCTGTGCAGATCAGGAATGAGCGCGTCCATCACTTCCCGATTCCAGATATAGCAGGAAAAGGCGATCACGTCGGGCCGTCTCTTATAGATCTCCCGCAGGATAAACCCGGTCGGCTGGTTGATGGTAAACTCCGCGATCTCTGTGCAGGACTTGTATTCCCCCGCGCAGGAACGCAGGGAGTGGACTGCCGGATTGGAGTGGATGTACTTGGCGTTGATGGCGACTAACAGGATCTTCATGACAGATCGATCCTTTCCAGAATATAAAATAAACTCATTGCGCCAGAAAGAGTCCTATGGTACACTGCCCATATGGGGAACCAGAGAGCCCGGCGGCTTTACCCTTCGTTTCGGAGGGGCATGCCCCTCCAGACGCAAGGAAGGGGGGCGATATCATTGATGATTACATACTCTGATCTGATTCAGACAGGAATATTCATCGTTGCCCTTATAGGATTGTGTTATACAATCTTTAAGGAAAAAAGAAAATAGCCGCCACTACCACAAATAGTGACGGCTGACCTCTTTAAGAGGTTAGTTACAACCGTTTAAGGGTAGAGCCGCGTCTCTGGCTTTCCCTTTATTTACAATATAGCATATTCCCTCCCGCAACGCAAGGGGTTTCGGCGAATGAAAGGACAAAACCATGACAAACATTGAGAAAACAGAGATCTTCCTGCGGGAGCAGTTTGAAAACTGCGCCTATTTCAAGGAGCATCCCGCCGACGGGGAATACCGTCTGCAGCATTCCTATCGAGTGGCCAATATAGCCAGAGAAATCGCCCGCAGAGAGGGGCTGGACGAGGAGGGACTGGTGATCGGCGGGCTGCTGCATGACGTGGGCTACAGCCTGCTCTTTGAGTCGGAGGACGGCTGGATAGAGCATGGGCGCATGTCGGCCCGGCTGGTCCGGCCCTTTTTGGAGGGGCTTGACCTGAGAGCAGAGCGGGTGCAGGAGATCTGCTACGGCATAGCGATACATGCGGACGGCAAGGCGGACTTTGCGGGGGAGGAGACGGCCTTTGCCCTGAGTATCGGGGAAGCGGATGATGTGGACCGGTTTGGCGCCTACAGGATCTATGACGCCATGGAGTACGCGGATTTCCGCAATCTGAAAATAGAGGACAAGCGCAGTTGGCTCAGGGAGAAGCTGGAGTGGGTCAGCTGGCGTCTGGAGCAGAGAGCAGGCACGGAGACGGCCCGGCAGATGATCACACAGTGTCTGCTGTACCAGCGGCAGTACTATGAGAAGGTGCTGGAGCAGATGGAACACAGCGAGACAGTCTGAGAACCCCAAAGGCAGGGGAGATCAAAAATTGCCATCCGTGGAAATAACGATTCTATAGCGGTTTTGGCGGTCCCGTAGCGGATTTGACGGTTCTATGGTGGCTTTTGCGGTTACGCAGCGGTTATGGCGGGCGTCGATGCGACCTGTGCGCATGGAAAAAGGACTTGCGCACTTTCGGTAAATATGGCATTATATTTGAGGATAGGCGCGCAGCGTCGCAGGCAGTCCTGCGATATGCGGGCGTATATCCGCAGAATATGTTGTAGATATTGTGGGGAAAAGAGGTTTGGCAGGAACTATGGCAGAGAGTAAGCAAAAACGGGCGGGACAGATGGAAACGATAAAAAAAGTGATGCATTATATCAAGAGATACTGGCTGCTGGTGGGACTGTCCCTGGTGCTGGCGGCTGTGATCGTGGCGCTGACGCTGTATGTGCCCATACTGACGGGGGACGCGGTGGATCTGATCGTGGACAGGGGACTGGTAGATATGCCCGGGATCCTGGACATACTGGTAAAGATAGCCGTTGCCATGCTGCTGACCGCCGTGGCCCAGTGGGTCATGAATACTGCCAACAACTATATCACTTACCATGTGATCCAGGATATCCGGCAGGACGCTTTTCACAAGCTGGAGAATCTGCCGCTGAGATATCTGGACGCTCAGTCCTATGGAGATATCGTCAGCAGGGTCATCGCGGATGTGGATACCTTTGCGGACGGTCTGCTGATGGGATTTACCCAGCTCTTTACCGGCGTCCTGACCATATTTGGCACACTGTTTTTCATGCTGATCACCAATGTGCCCATCGCCCTGGTGGTGATCTGTATCACGCCGGTATCCTTTTTGGTGGCAAAATTCATCGCCACCCGCACTTATACGATGTTTAAGGAGCAGTCCGAGACCAGAGGGGAACAGACCGCGCTGGTGGAGGAGATGGTGGGCAACCAGAAGATCGTGAAGACCTTTTCGCGGGAGGAGGCAGTTACGGAGCAGTTTCGGGAGATCAACGGCAGACTGGAAAAGTGTTCTCTGAAAGCGATATTCTACTCCTCTCTGACCAATCCCTGCACCCGTTTTGTCAACAGTCTGGTGTATGCGGGGGTTGGCGTCTTTGGCGCGCTGGTGGTTATTAAAACAGGAGGGGCAGGTCTCAGCGTGGGCAGGCTGTCCTGCTTTTTGAGCTATGCGAATCAGTACACCAAGCCCTTCAACGAGATATCCGGCGTGATCACGGAGCTGCAGAACGCCATCGCCTGCGCCGCCCGCATATTTGAACTGATCGAGGAGGAGGCTCAGACTCCGGACGCGGCGGACGCGGGAGTCCTCACGGACGCCCAGGGCAATGTGCGCCTGGAGCACGTGTATTTCCAGTATGTACCGGATAAAAAACTGATTCAGGACTTCAACCTGAATGTACAGCCGGGACAGAGAGTGGCTATCGTAGGTCCCACCGGCTGCGGCAAAACGACGGTTATCAACCTGCTGATGCGATTCTATGATGTGGACAGCGGCAGCATCAGCGTGGACGGAAGGGATATCCGCAACCTGACCAGAGGGAGTCTGCGCACCAGCTACGGCATGGTGTTACAGGAGACCTGGCTGCGGGCCGGCACGATCCTGGACAATATCCGCATGGGCAATCCTCAGGCCACGGAGGAAGAGGTGATAGCGGCGGCGAAGGCGGCTCATGCCCACAGCTTTATCAAGCGCTTGCCGGAGGGCTATCACACCGTGATCACGGAGGACGGCGGCAGTCTGTCCCAGGGACAGAAACAGCTCCTGTGTATCGCCAGAGTCATGCTGTGCCTGCCGCCCATGCTGATCCTGGACGAGGCCACCTCCTCCATAGATACCCGCACTGAGATCCGGATCCAGAAAGCCTTCGCCCGCATGATGGAGGGCAGGACCAGCTTTATCGTGGCCCATCGCCTGTCCACGATCCGCGAGGCGGACATCATCCTGGTCATGCGGGACGGCAACATCATCGAGCAGGGCAACCACGAGAGCCTGCTGGCCCAGGGCGGATTCTACAAAGAACTGTATAACAGCCAGTTCGCTGGATAAACAATATAATGTATAGACAAT
The DNA here is from genome assembly GCA_023663725.1 of bacterium. Taxonomy (GTDB): domain Bacteria; phylum Bacillota; class Clostridia; order Lachnospirales; family Lachnospiraceae; genus Acetatifactor. The sequence continues at coordinate 42,391 of JAMPGX010000013.1, forward strand.
TGCGGAATATACAATATGCACAATGACACTTGCAAAGCAACCGGGGAGAGAACTATGTACAGGATACTGATCGTGGAGGATGACGAGGGAATAGCGGACTCCCTGTCCCGGCAGATCGCGAGCTGGGATATGGAGCCCTGTTGCGTGTCGGACTTTCATAAGGTGATGCAGGAATTCGCGGCCTTTGATCCGCAACTGGTGTTGCTGGACATCATGCTGCCCTTCTACAACGGATACTATTGGTGCAGTGAGATCCGCCGCGTGTCCAAGGTGCCCATTATCTTTCTCTCCTCCGCCTCCGACAACATGAATATCGTCATGGCCATGAATATGGGCGGGGACGACTTTATCGCCAAGCCCTTTGACATGGCGGTGCTGATCTCCAAGATGCAGGCCATTCTGCGCCGTACCTATGATTTTGGAGGCACATTGCCGGTGCTGGAGCACAGGGGAGCGCTGCTGAACACCGGAGACAATACCCTGACCTATCAGGGGGAGCAGATTCCCCTGAGCAAGAATGAGTACCGTATCCTGCTGACCCTGCTGGAGAGCAAGGGCCAGGTGGTGAGCAGGGAGCGTCTGATGGAGAAGCTGTGGGAGACCGATAATTTCGTGGACGACAACACACTGACGGTCAACGTGAACCGCCTGCGCAGGAAGCTGGAGGCGGCGGGACTTGCGGACTTCATTGTCACAAAGTTCGGAGTGGGGTATCTGGTCTGCGGCTGATATCAGAAGGGATATCGAGATGCAGCATCGCAAGCAGGCGTGCGATATGCAAAGGGGTATAGCCATGAAACAATTTATTCGCATCTATTTCAGACAGCAGAAAAAGCAGATGTTTACTGCTCTGTTGTTCTGCGCTATCTTTTCGGTTATCTTCCTGCTGTATCAGCTTCCGCCCGCAGGGGTGGCGTATCCCTTGCTGCTGTGCGCGTTGGCTTATCTGCTTTTCACAGCTGTGGATATGCGCCTTGCCTGGCAGCGCTACCGTTCCCTGCAGCACATATTGAAAGCTGTGGGGCTGGATCGGGTTCAGGAGATGTTTGAGGATGAGGCTGGCGGAGGCCGTGGTCGTCATCAGACGCGTGGAGGTCGTGAAGTACAGGAGAGGACAGAGGAAGATGGCCAGGCGGAGGAGCACTGCGATTGGGAGCTGTTTGGGGAGCTGCTGAGAGAGCGGGGGGACAGCGGGGAATGGGAATGCACAGTCTACCGGGAGCTGGTGGAGCGGCTGTTGAAGGAACGGCGCCGGCAGAGAGATGACCTGATGATACAGTATCAGGATACCATAGACTATTACACGACCTGGGTACATCAGATCAAGACGCCCATCGCCTCCATGGGCCTGGCGCTGCAGAAGGAGGACACGGAGCACTCCCGCAGACTCAGCGAGGACCTGCAGCGCATTGAACAGTATGTAGACATGGTGCTGACCTACCTGCGGCTGGGCAGTCAGGAGACGGACTATGTGTTTACGCAGGTGAATCTGGACCGGCTGGTCAGGGATTGCATCAAGAAATACGCCAGCCAGTTTATCCGCAGGCATCTGGCGCTGGACTATCAGGGCGTAGACTGCCTGGTGCTGACGGACGAGAAATGGCTCTCCTTCGTGGTGGGTCAGGTGCTGTCCAATGCGCTGAAATATACCCGCTCCGGGAGCGTCAGCATCTATATGGAGACTCCTCTCACCCTGTGCATTCAGGACACGGGTATCGGCATCTCCCCGGAGGATCTGCCCCGCATATTCGAGAAGGGCTACACCGGCTACAACGGGCGCAGCGACAAGAAGGCTACCGGTCTGGGGCTGTATCTGTGCAAGCAGGTCTGCGACCGGTTGAAACATGGTATTACCGTGCAGTCTCTGCCGGGTGAGGGGACGACCGTCCGCATCGATCTGCGCCGCGAGGTGTTGGAGGTCGAATAAGGTGATAGAACTTGTGACAACAATGTAAGATTTTTTCGGGGAAATGTAAGGCGATTCGATGGCGGCCATTTCCCCGTTTTTTTATAATAAGTCCATAGTCATTGAGCTGTCGGCGTGAGAGGAAGCAGGCGGGAGAGTCTGTCCGAAGGATAAAGCACACAGTTCGGCAGCGGGAATATGGAGGTAAGCTATGAGTATATTGGAAGTCAAAGAAGTGAAAAAGATCTATACCACGCGCCTGGGGGCCAACCGGGTGGAGGCGCTGAAAAATGTGTCCTTCAGCGTGGAGCAGGGTGAATATGTCGCGATCATGGGAGAGTCAGGCTCCGGCAAAACCACGCTGCTGAATATCCTGGCGGCTCTGGACCGCCCCACCGGGGGCAGCGTGACGCTGGGCGGTCAGGAGCTGGGACGGATCAAGGAGTCTGCGGTGGCGGCGTTTAGGCGGGACAATCTGGGATTTGTGTTTCAGGATTTCAATCTGTTGGACACCTTTACCCTGGAGGACAATATCTATCTGCCGCTGGTGCTGGCCGGCAAGCGCTATGATGAGATGCGGGCCAGGCTGCAGCCCATTGCCGAGGAGCTCGGCATCACGGAGCTATTGAAAAAATATCCCTATGAGGTGTCCGGCGGTCAGAAGCAGCGGGCGGCGGTGGCCAGGGCCCTGATCACCACCCCCAAGCTGGTGTTGGCGGACGAGCCCACAGGAGCGCTGGATTCCAAGGCTACGGATGAGCTGCTGCGGCTGTTCGGGAAGATCAACAGAGGCGGACAGACCATACTGATGGTGACGCATTCCGTGAAAGCGGCCAGTCATGCGAGCAGAGTGCTGTTCATCCGAGACGGCGAGGTGTTTCATCAGATCTATCGGGGCAGTGGCACCAATGAGCAGCTCTACCAGAAGATTTCGGATACTTTGACCCTGCTGGCCACCCGGTCGGGAAAGCTGCCCCAGCAGGGTCAGGCAGAGCAGCCTGTTGCCGGAGAGGAGGGAGAGAGATGAGGATCGCTTTCTATCCCCGCCTGGCCTGGTCGGGCATCCGCAAGAACAAAGAGCTCTATATTCCCTATCTGCTCACCTGCACCGGCATGATCATGATGTTCTACATCGTGAGCTACCTCTATTCCAGCAATCTGATGCTGGCGATGCGGGGCGGGGCGGTGATTGCGACGTTGATGGGGCTGGGGCGCATAGTGGTCGGCGCGTTCTCTATCGGTTTTTTGTTCTACACGCATTCCTTCCTGATCCGCAGGCGTAAAAAGGAGTTCGGGCTCTACAGCATCCTGGGAATGAACAAAAATAACCTGGCCCAAGTCATGATCTGGGAGAGCGTGATGGTCGCCGGAATCAGCCTGACGTCCGGCCTGATTTTGGGCATAGTCTTCTCCAAGCTGGCGGAACTATTGATGTTCTTAATTCTGCGGACGGACGTGAATTATGCCATGCGGATCAGCCCGGATAATATACGACAGACAATAACGCTCTATCTGGTTATTTTCTTGCTGATCCTGGTCGTGACGCTGTGGCAGGTGCGAATGGCGGACCCTATTCAACTGCTGCGCAGCGAGAATACGGGCGAGCGCCCTCCAAAGGCGAACTGGCCCATGGCGCTTGCCGGCGCAGTGCTGCTGGGGCTGGCGTATTATCTGGCAGTGTCCATTGAAGATCCCATATCCGCTATATTGTGGTTTTTTGTGGCGGTGCTGCTGGTCATCGCGGGCACTTATCTGCTGTTTGTGGCTGGCTCCGTGGCACTGTGCCGGATGCTGCAAAAGAATAAAAAATATTATTACAAGACTAATCATTTTGTGTCTGTGTCTTCCATGATATATCGCATGAGAAGGAATGGCGCGGGGCTGGCGTCCATCTGTATCCTGTGTACTATGGTGCTGGTCATGCTGTCCTCCACCGTGTGTCTGTACGGGGGGATGGAGAGCAGCCTCCGCGCCCGCTATCCCCGCAACATTATAACGGATTGTCGTGCGAACAGCTACGGGGAACTGCGGGAGGAGAATATTGCGCCGGTGCGCGCCGCGGTCTCGGAGGTGCTGGAGGCCCATGGACAGACGGATGCGGCTCACAATGTTCTGGAATATTCCTACGCTGCTCTGGTGGGAATTCTGAGCGATGGCGTTGTGGAGACCGGTACTTCCGATATCTATAACACTTATCGGGATCTCTGGCAGATATTCATCGTACCTCTGGCGGATTACAACCGGCTCATGGGAACGCAGGAGACTCTGGAAGCGGGGGAGGTGCTGATGTGTACCACGAAGATGTGGTTTCATCAGGACAGCTTGCAGTTCACAGGGACAGATCAGGTGTGGCGGGTGAAAAAGGCCGAAAGCTTTGTGAAGAACGGCGTGGACAGCATGCAGATCATTCCCTCCATGTTTCTGTTTGTGGAGGATGTGGAGAGCTTCGTCGAGCCCCTCAAGGGACGGGCGGATTACGCAGGGGACCAACTGCTGCAATACGATTGGATATACGGGTTTGATCTGGACTGCTCCGGTGAGGAGCAGGGGACGGTCTTCTATGAGATACAGGGGAAGCTGAATGAGCTTGCCCAGGCAGGATATTCGCTTAATTGTACCGTAGAGTCCATTGCGCTGAACAGGGATGATTTCGCGGAGATATATGGCGGTCTGTTTTTCCTGGGAATCCTGCTGAGCATCGTGTTTGTGGCGGCCACCACGCTGATCATGTACTACAAGCAGATTTCGGAGGGATACGAGGACCAGGGACGCTTCGAGATCTTACAGAAGGTGGGCATGACGAAGCGGGAGGTCAAAAAGAGTATTAACAGTCAGGTGATGACCGTATTTTTCCTGCCTCTGATCGTGGCCGGAATCCATCTGGCCTTTGCGTTCCCATTTTTATACAAGGGCCTGATGCTGTTGAACTTCTATAATCTATGGCTGCTTGTGTGGGTGGCGGCGCTGGCGTACCTGCTCTTCGGCGTGGGCTATGTGATCGTGTACCGCATCACCTCCAGGGCTTACTATCACCTGGTCGGCGGCGCCAATTGAGCAGGCGGAAAAGCTGGCATAAAAGAGATTGAAAATTTCCAGCAAAGCGGGAAATTGTAGAAATATTACAAAAATCAAAAAAGTGGTTGCAATTTTCGTGGAAATATATTATAGTAAACAAGTGCCACGTAAATGGCGACCACGGCTGATTGGTCAAGCGGTTAAGACGCCGCCCTCTCACGGCGGAAACAGGGGTTCGATTCCCCTATCAGCTGTTTTCTTTTCTGAATATTGCGATAACGGTTATGGCTGATTGGTCAAGCGGTTAAGACGCCGCCCTCTCACGGCGGAAACAGGGGTTCGATTCCCCTATCAGCTGTTGTTCTTTTTGAACAGCCCAACCCGAAAGTGCCTCAAACAATTTGTTTCAGGCATTTTTTTTGTCTAAATATCACAGAGCATTTTTCGTCAAGATAAAAACTTTGCGCGGCTGTATGCTGTACTTGTAACTTGTAGGCAATTGCAAAACTGTTTATTGCCAGTACCGAATTGTGCATATTGTATATTCCATAAGCAATGCCCTTTCGAACCGTCGGTACTTAGATGCCGTATTTTGGCATCTTATGTACCGCTACGGTGAGAACGGAGCGAGAGCGTGCTTGCGTTGGAATATACAATATACACAATGACACTGACATAGAAACCAAGCTTAGCAATCGTCTATCACAACTCAAGACAGGAGGTGGAGGAAGTGAAGCGCTATGATACGATCTTTTCTTCCCTGGAGTTGATCGAGGAGAGAATCCGAGAGAGACTCACAGTGGAAAACCTGGCGGGCAGCGCACATTTTTCCAAATATCACTACCAGAGGCTCTTTCGCGAGGCGGTGGGAGAGAGCGTGATGAGATATGTGGCCGGACGCAAGGTGGCTCTGGCGGCTCAGGAGCTGGTCGAGACAGATGCCTCTGTGCTGGAGATCGCCCTGAGATACGGGTATGACTCCCACGAGGGCTTCACCCGCAGCTTTCGGACGCATATGGGCGTGACTCCCGCAGAGTACCGGAAGTATCATTCCTCCATAGGCCTCCCACAGACGCGAAAGGAGAGAGGAAGTATGGGAGCAAAAATGAAGGTTTCCAAGAACACAGACGAGATTATTCGGGAGTTGAACGGGCTGATCGTCCAGATTCGGGAGACAGCGGCTTTTACCCGAAGGAATCAGGGAGCTTTAGGTTTGGAGCGGTACGGGGAATTCTGGACTACCGTGGCGGGCAGGGCGGAGGCTGCGGCGGACGCACTGGCGGAGATGCTGGAGCGCGTCACAGCCATTGTCCGGCGACCCGACGAGATATCCGCCCGCTTTATGATCATCAAGGCCATTGAGGACGCCACATTCCGGCTTCAGCTAACCGCGTTCCAGGTCAGACTCACCGTGGCGAGGGCTATGCTGGAGCACCGCATGGTCTTTGAGCCCATATGTGAACGGTATGACGCTCTGGCCCGCAATGCCGGAATGCGGACAGAGCGGATCGCCGCCTTTTTGAGTGAGCTGGCACAGCTCATCTTCCGAGATATGAGGGAGAATGCTGGGCAGTGTCTGCGAAGAGCCGCAGAGAGCGGCAGGGCGGCAGCGGAAAAGCTCTCCGGTGATCCGGCGCTGCCCTACGGCTATATCGCGCAGGCGGTGGACGGACTTGCGCAGGAGTTGGCCGACCTGCCCCCAGAGGAGGCGAAGGTGAGCTGTCTGGAGGACTTCCGTATCAGGCTGGATATCATCGAAACCGCCGCAGATTTGGACGGACTGCGTACGCCGAAGCACAGAGCGCTGCTGGAGTGCATAGGCGATTTTCGGGTCCGACTCGACGAGGCAGTGGACTTTTTCAGGAATCTTCCGACAAACGTGGCGGATACTGTGCAGGAGACGGGGGCGATGGGGCGCACGGCCGCCAAAGCGCGCGAGGATATGGTTTTTCAGGGCAGTATCCTGCTCTTTTATCTGAGAGGCGAGATGCAGAAAATGGGACTACATTTGGATATGGAGCGGAGAACGGCGCTGGAGGAGATCTGCGGCCGGATGGAGATGACGCTCGGACAGAAGGCGCCGGACGCGGAGAGCCAGGCAGATGACATTGCGCAGGGCCTGAGGGCAATCGAGCGCGAACTGGCGCAGCAGGCACAGGAGCTGGGAGAGTGCGGAACGGCGATAGCTTATATCGCAAAAGAGATCGGCAATATGTCAAAATAGGTCTTGACAGAATATGTCTAATGCGTTAGACTTACTATAGGTCTAACGCATTAGATTTTTTAAGGAGGGGAATGCAGATGGAGATACCGAAAATTTTTGAGAGCGAATACCGCTTCTGTGAGATTCTGTGGGAGAATGAGCCCATCGGCAGCGGGGAATTGGTGGAGCTGTGCAAGGAGCGCCTGGGATGGAAGAAATCCACCACCTACACGGTCATCAAGCGGCTGGCGGAGAGGGGCGTGGTCAGATCGGAAAAGGCTGTTGTGACCGCTCTGATCTCCAGAGAACAGGTGCAGGAGGCGGAGAGCAGGGAGATCGTCACCAAAAGCTTCTCTGACTCCCTGCCGCAGTTCGTGGCGGCTTTTACCAGAACCAGAAAGCTGCGCCCTGAGGAGGCGGAGGAAATTCGCAGACTGATTGAGGAGTACAGGGAGAAATGAATCATATGGAAGGACTATTTTTGAAAATACTGGAGATGAATCTGGCGGGATGTGCCTGCATTTTGGCAGTGCTGGCGCTGAGGCTGCTGCTGCGGAGAAAGCCGCGGAGCTTTTCCTATGTGTTGTGGGCGGTGGTGTTCTTGCGGTTGCTGTGTCCTTTTACGCTGCAGAGCCGCTATTTCGGTCTGGAGCTGGGGAATATGGAACAGAGGCTGGAGGCCGCGGCCTATGAACAGGAAGTGCTGCAGTACCAGACGCTGATACACAAGGACGGCACGGTGGAGACCTCCGTGAGCCGAGGGAGACTGGGAGGGCCTGTAGAAGTTTTTGTCTCTCTGGATGCCCAGGGTGTCAATCCTGCTGAATCTGCGCCCGATCGTGGGATAGACAGGGGGCCTGCCGCGGCTCCTGGGAGGAGCAGATCAGCAGACGGTACAGCCACAGTGAGGTGCTGTATCAGACCCGTAGCTGGGTTACTGTGGGTAGCCTGATCTGGGGAGCAGGAGCGGCGGCACTGTTGGGATACAGTATGATATCATATCTGTTGCTGCGCAGGCGGCTGAGACAGGCTGTGCGGATACAGGAGGGTGTGTATGAGAGCGAACGGATCGCTACTCCGTTCCTGCTGGGAATAGTAGATCCCCATATCTATCTGCCCGTGGGACTGTCTCAGGAGGAGAGGGCTTATGTGCTGACCCATGAGCTGGTGCATCTGAAGAGGAGGGATTATCTGGCCAAGGTGCTGGCATGGCTGGCAGTGTCTTTCCACTGGTTCAATCCGCTGGTGTGGTTGGCCTATGGCCTGATGGTGCGGGATATGGAGATGTCCTGTGACGAGCAGGTGATCCGGCGGATGGGAGAGGGGAACAAAAAGGCATATTCTCAGGCGTTGCTGGCTATATCCAGCGTGTCAGGGGACAGCTTTGGCAGGCGTGTGTTGACGGTTACGCCCCTCGGTTTTGGGGAGAATGATATTCGCAGCAGAGTGAAAAATATCCTGGCCTACCGCGGGGTAAAGCTCGGAACAGGAGTGGCGTTGGCGGTGTTGTTTGTGGCGCTGGGACTGTTATTGATGACGGATAACAGGCAGAGGGAGGAAGGCGACGCAGTGCAGCTGTCAAAAGATGCACAGACGGTAGAGCCAGAGGCGGAGAAAGTGCCGGAGGCCGGTGGGAGCCTGGACGAACGGGAGCTGACCTGGGAGCTGTTGCAGACTCTGGTGGAGGCGGACAAGCCGCGGCTGGAGGACTATGTCGGTTACGCGGGGGCGAGCTGGTCGGAGTATGAAGGAGGTACACGGCGGCTGTTCTATTATCTGGAGGATGCGGACAATGGACAGAATTACCGTCTCGATGTCTATTGTGACAGGGAAAGTCTGGAGCTTGACAGCGTATATCTGTATCGGGAGAGCGACGGGGACCAGCGGTTGCTGTATTGGGACAGGGCGGACGGCTCAGAACCCAGACGCTATACGGATATCGCAGCGTTTCGCCGCGATATCAGGCAGCTTGGCGACTGGGTGAGCGGCTGGGAGCTTCCCCACGAAGAGCAGGTACAGGTTGGCGCATATCGGGCGGATCTATATCTGGAGGGCGGGGGTGTCCTGTTCCATTGGAAGGAGGAGAGCCGTAATCTGGAGGAGATGTGGGCGCCGGAGGAATGGAAGAGCGCCGGAGGCTTTATGCAGGTGGCCAACATGGAAGAGGGCGAAACGAGCTTTGTATTTGACCGTGCAGGACATCTGACAGATATGGTTCTGAGCATGAATCACTCGGAGAAGCTGGGGGACGGCGAAGTCCTGGAGGGCTGTCAGGAGCAGGCTGTGCTCATATCCATGAACCACGATCTGTATACGATCTCCGATCTGGATGAGCTGGCGGAGGCGGGCCGGCCGGTGCCGGAGGAGGAGAGCACGGCGAATATCTGGTATATCGGCTTTGCGAGAGAGGATGCGCCCTATGCCTATATCCTGTTTTTGTCGGAGCGCTATTATACGAAGGAGGAGGCCATAGCCATGGCCCGCAGCGTCCGCTTTACCCAGGAGGCATGGAATATGGAATAATCTGTAACCTTTCCCAGATATCCCTGTCATATATCGTGAAACATAATTTCACATCCTGATATGAGTACCCGCTGAAGCTGGCAGCAGGCGTTTGTGCGAAGAGAAGCTCTAATGCACACAAGGGCTGCTTCGTGGGAAGAGTCAGGAACAGGGAAATTTGGGAAAGGGGTATCAGAGATATGAGAAAGCATTGGAAATGTTTTTTGGGAATCCTGTTGGCGGGAAGTGTGCTGGCGGGCTGCGGCAGCCAGTCGGGAGGCGCGGAGCCATTTACGAGGGGCGGTGAGCAGGGCGTTGCGGGTGACGGCGGGACGGTTCATAGCGGAATGGACGCATCGGCGGGTGTTTTGGAGCCGTCCCGAATGCAGATGACACAGGAACCAGTCTGGGACAGACAGGATACGGCTTCATATGAGGCGCTGCGTCTCTTTTCCCAACAGTTGATGTTGGAGAACATGGAGAAGGAGAATCCTCTGCTGTCGCCGGTGTCCGCTTATCTGGCGCTGGGCATGGTAGGTATGGGCGCTCGGGGGGATACTCTGGGAGAATTTCAAGCTGTGATGGGTGTCAATATGCCGGCTCTGTCAGGAGAACTGATGGAACGTTATCTGCAGGAGCAGGAGGGCATGACTCTGACAGTTGCCAACTCCGTCTGGGTGGATCAGCAGTTTGAGCCAGATGAAAAATGGGTTGCGGATATGGAGAATATCTTCAGAGGAAAAGGCTATCGGGGCGTGCTCTCCAGCGAGGAAGTCATGGAGCAGATCAATACCTGGTGCAGCGACAACACCAGAGGTCTGATCCCGACGATGCTGGATGAGCCCCTGCCCGAAGATGCTCGTCTGGCGCTTTTGAATGCCATATACTTCAAGGGGGACTGGGCCAGTCCCTTTGATACCGCGAACACTGCAGAGCGCCCTTTTACCAGAGAGGACGGAACGGAATTGCAGGTGGACACCATGAGCAAGTACAGCAAAAGCCAGAGTTATTTGAGCAGCGCTCTGGGAGAGGGAGTGGTGTTGCCCTATCAGGGGGAGGACTTTGCCTATGTCGCTATTTTGCCCAGAGAAGGGACTACGGTGCGGGAGTTATACCGGCAGCTTACCCCGGAGGCGTTGGCGGAGCTGCTGGAGAGTGAGAGCGTGGAGCTGTGTGATCTGCGCCTGCCCAAGTACGAGATCAGCTTTGACCAGAAATTGAACCAAAGCCTGCAGGCCATGGGGCTGACCAGAGCCTTTGACGGGAGTGAGGCCGATCTTTCCGGCCTGGGCAGAACAGAGCAGGGCGATCCTCCGTGCATCAATCTGGTGAAACAGAAGGCGGTCTTTAAGGTGGATGAGGAGGGGACGGAGGCCGCCGCCGTGACGCTGGTGTCTGTCAAATGCACGGCTATGGAAGTGCAGCAGGAACCCAGGGAGCTATATTTTGATCGGCCCTTTGTCTATATGATTCTGGATGTGAAGACCCAGGTGCCGCTGTTCGTAGGGATCATGGACGACCCCAGTAAATAAGATAATGCCTATTGGTAACCTTTTTCATTTTTCCCTGTCATATAGGGAAAGACACAAAATCTAATCTGGATTTGGGAAGTTCTAAGTCTCATAGACGGTAAAACGATGGAAAGGGGTATCAGAGATATGAGAAAGCATTGGAAATGGGTGTTGGGAATACTGTTGGCAGGGAGTGTGCTGGCGGGCTGCGGCAGTCAGACGGGAGGCGCGGAGCCGCTTACAAGGGGCGGCGAATCGGGTGTTGCGGGAGACGGCGGGACGGTTCAGGGCGAACCGGATGCGCTGGCGGACATCGTTGAGCCGACCCGGACGCAGATGACACAGGAACCGGTCTGGGACAGACAGGACACGGCCTCCTATGAGGCACTGCAGCGCTTTTCCCAGCAGTTGATGTCGGTGAATATGGATGGGGACAATCCTCTGCTGTCGCCGGTATCCGCGTATCTGGCGCTTGGCATGGTGGGCATGGGAGCGCGGGGAGACACCCTGCAGGAGTTCCAGAATGTGTTGGGCGTCAATATGCCGGCGTTGTCAGGGGAGGTGATGAGAAGATATCCCCAGGAGCAGGAGGGCATGATCCTGACGGTCGCCAACTCCGCCTGGGTGGACCAGCAGCTTGAACCGGACGAACAGTGGATCGCGGACATGGAGGATATCTTCAAGGGCAAGGGCTATCGGGGTGTGCTCTCCAGTGAGGAGATCATGGAGCAGATCAATAGCTGGTGCAGCGACAATACCAGAGGACTGATCCCGAAGATGCTGGAGCGGCCTTTGAACGTGGAGGCCCGGCTTGTTCTGTTGAACGCCATCTATTTCAAGGGGGACTGGGCCAGTCCCTTTGACGCCATGGACACTGCTGAGCGCCCTTTTACCAGGGAGGACGGGACGGAATTGCAGGTGGATACCATGAGCAAGTACGGTGAGGACCAGAGGTACTTAAGCAGCAGCCTGGGCGAAGGGGTAGTGCTGCCCTACCGGGGTGAGGACTTTGCCTATGTAGCCATTCTTCCCAGAGAGGGTATGCAAGTGCGGGAGCTGTACCGACAGCTCACCCCGGAGGCGCTGGCGGAGCTGCTGGAGAGTGAGAGCACGGAGCTGTGCAATCTGCGTCTGCCCAAGTACGAGGTCAGCATGGACAGAAAGTTGAATGAAAGTTTGCAGGCCATAGGACTGGTCAGGGCCTTTGACGAGGAGTTGGCAGACTTTTCCGGACTGGGAAAAACAGAGCAGGGGGATCCGCTCTATATCAGTTTGGTGAGACAGAAAGCGGTATTTCGGGTAGATGAGAAGGGGACGGAGGCCGCCGCCGTGACGATGGTTGTCATGGATGAATGTGGGATGGTGCTGTCACAGGAGCCCAGAGAGCTGTATTTTGACCGTCCCTTTGTCTATATGATTCTGGATGTGAAGACTCAGGCGCCGCTGTTTGTGGGGATCATGGATGACCCCGGCAAGTAGATAGTTGGACGAACAAAAATGAATTGATTTTCGGGAGCAGAAAGGATATATTATTGCTATAGGGGATGACATATATAAAAAACGCGGCGGGAGGAAAAAAACATGGCAGGGACGGTCAGCATGGAAGGTCAGCATAGAAGGGCAGGATATGGGTGCTGATCAGCGAAGGTGGAGAGACGGTATGAGACTTCAGATAGTCATCTGCGACGATGAGCAGGAGCAGGCGCAGACCTTGAGAGCGGCCGTCCTCGCGTGGGCGGAGTCAGCCGCGCATCACTGTGAGATTCGGGTGTTTCCGTCCGCAGAAGCTTTCTGGTTTGCGAACGGCGCGGATTCGTGTTTTGATATCCTGCTGTTGGATATTGAAATGGCGGGACAGAGCGGCATCGACCTGGCGAAGCGGCTGCGGCGTGAGGGCAGCCGAGCGGAGATCATTTTTGTCACATCTCACACCGAGTTCTACGGGGAGGGGTATGAGGTTGACGCGCTCCATTATCTGCTCAAGCCGATAGACGCACAGAAGCTTGGCAGTGTGTTGACCAAGGCGGTGCGGCAGTTGGAGACAGAGCCGCCTTTTGTAATCATTCGCTGTGAGGGGGACACCGTCAAGCTCTATGAGCGCGACATCCTGTACGTTGAGTCATCCCTGCATTATATCGAAATCTGTACGACGAACGGAATGTATCGGATCAAGGAGAATCTGACGACTTTTGCGGCGCGGCTTTCAGAAGATTTTTACCATACGCATCGCAGCTACTATGTATCGCTGAAGCATGTCACGCGGATATCCCGCGCGTCGGTCACTCTGGACGGGGGATATGAGCTTCCGCTTGCCCGTGGCCGGTATGACGATATCAACCGTGCGTATATCGAGAGAAACTGAGGCATGTTATGACAAGGAAGAACTATTTAAAGCTCGTGGAGTACCAGACGGAGCAGTCGTCCCGCCATCTGGACGAGGTGCGGGGCATTTACATGGAGATGCGGGGCTACAAGCATGACCTGCGCCATCATCTGCAGACGCTCAGGGGATACCTCTCGTCAGGGGAGTATGAGCGCGCTCTTTCCTATATCGACGCGCTGGACAGGGAATTGCAGAGCGTGGATACTCTCTTAAAGACCGGCAATGTATCCGTCGACGCCATCCTTTCCGCGAAGGTCGCTCAGGCTGGAGCGGAGCATATCGCGGTGAATGTCAAGGCCAATATTCCCGATTCCCTCACGATTTCCGATCTGGAACTCAGCATTGTGATCGGCAATCTGCTGGATAACGCGATTGATGCCTGCCGCGGCGTCACTGGAGAAAAGTTTATCCGCATCTATATGGCGATGAAAGGGAAAATGCTCTATTTCAGTATGCTCAACTCGGCAGAGCGCAAGGAGGAAAAAGTCTGCAGCCTGTTCCCCTCGCATAAGCAGGGCTTCCATGGCTTCGGGCTGCGCCGGGCCGAGGCGATCATCGAGGAGCACGGAGGCTGGTGCAAGTATAACAGCGAGGAGGGGGCCTTTACCTCAGAGTTTCTGGTTCCGGCTATGGAATCATAAAAATATAAGGCTTAAAACGCAGATCGTGCACAGTGGGAAACTACTCGTGTACGATTTTACTTTTTTCGGGGCAGTCTATGATAGAATAGCGCAGAAGGGAGTTGAGACAAATGAGAGAAAAGAAGAAAAAACAATCCCCCAGCCATTCCATGTTGGCGAACGCGCTATGGTCAACCGGTATGCTGGCGCGCAGCAGCCCTGCGGCCTTTGTCATCATGGCGTTGATGATTCCGGTCAATATCGGAACTCAGTATCTGGGCATCTGCCTGCCTGCGCTTGTCGTGTCTGAGGTGACGGCAGGGCAGACAGCGAGGCATACCCTGATATCCGTGGGCGGAATCATACTTGCCCTTATGATGGGTAATCTGTTCAAGCAGGCGCTTCGGCATGTCGAGGACGCCAAGCTCGGTATATACCGCTATAAGCTCAGCGATATGCTCACCAGAAAAGGTCTGGGTATGTTCTATCAGAACTATGAGAAAAAGGAGGTCCGCGACCTGAAATACAGGGCGGAGCACACGACCTGGATGTGGAACGGCAAGCTGCCGGTGGCGGATATCGTCAAGAACGCTTTTGGGATCGTGGAAAATCTGCTCGGCTACGCGCTGTTTGGAACGGTGGTGTCCCTGGCCAGCCCGTGGCTGTTGCCGCTCCTGACGGCGACGCCCCTGGTCCACATCCTGTCGGCGCGATTCTATGATAAGTGGAGATATGCGCACCGCGAGGAGATGGCCGTCATCGATGACAGACTGCAATATGTCACAAGACTTCCCGACGACTTTGCCACCGCCAAGGATATCCGCGTATACGGTATGGCAAAGTGGCTGCGGCAGCGCTTTTGCAGCCTCTCGGCGGAGTGCGCGGTGTGGGAGAGGCGGGACGCCAGGCGTCGCATGGGGACTTCTGTGCCGGATCTGCTGGTGATCCTCCTCAGGGACGGCGGCGCCTATGCCCTCCTGATCGCCATGTACTTAAGGGGCAGCATTACGATCAGTCAGTTTGTCCTCTATTTTGCCGCCGTCTCATCCTTTGCGGAGTGGGTGGGCGGCATCGTGCGCTGTTTTAACGAGATTCGCGCAGGCAGTCTTGCGATCTGTGACTTCCGCGACTATCTGAACTATCCGGACGAGGATGGCAGCGGCGCGGCGTCGGCGCAGGAGCATATGGCTCACGCGCCGGAGATTGTCTTCGACAGGGTGTGTTATCGGTATGAGGGGGCGCAGGAGGACGCGGTCCACGATCTGTCCTTTGCCCTGAAGAGCGGCGAGAGATTGGCGCTGGTGGGCATGAACGGCGCTGGAAAGACCACGGTAGTCAAGCTCCTCTGCGGGCTGTACCGTCCCACGGCCGGAGAGATCCGTCTGGATGGGATACCGCTTGACAAGTTTAAGCGGGAGGATTATTACCGGCTGTTCTCCCCTGTATTTCAGGACGTGTCCACCGCGTTCTTTTCCCTGGCCGAGACGGTCTCCTGCACCCGACTTGCGGACACCGATCTGGAGCGCGCGGCGGAGTGTATGCGCCGGGCAGGACTTGAGGAGAAGTTGGCGGACTTGCCGCAAGGGATATTGACTAAGTTGGATAAGCATGTCAACCGGGACGCCACGGAGCTGTCGGGAGGTGAAAGCCAGAAATTGATGCTGGCCCGCGCGCTCTATAAGGACGCGCCTGTGCTGGCGCTCGACGAGCCCACCGCCGCTCTGGACCCCATTGCCGAGAGCAGAATATATACGCAGTATCAGGAGATGTGCAGGGACAAGACATCGCTCTTTATCTCCCATCGTCTCGCCTCCACCTCGTTCTGCGACAGGATTCTGTTCATGGACCACGGACAGATCATCGAGGAGGGAACTCATGCCGCGCTGCTGCGACAGAACGGGGAGTATGCCAGACTGTTTGCGATACAGAGCTGCTGGTATCAAGAGGATAGGGAGGTGGAAGAGTATGACGCTTAAGGAACATTGGAAGATAGAAAAGCGCGCGGTAAAAAAGTGCTTTGAACTGGAGAAAAAATTTATGATATTTCTGATGCTGGGGGCGTTCCTGGAGGCGGCGACGGGCTATATCCCGATCTATTTTTCCGCCAGGCTGATCGACGCTCTGGCAGCGCGCGCTCCGCTGGCCGAGTTGGTAAAATATGCCGCTTTGACGGTGGGACTTGTCTTTGCGGTTCGGCTGTTGGGCCTGTTTTTCACAACCAGGAGGGACCTTTACAGGAGCGCAATGTGGCGAAATGAGGACTGGTCCTACTCTCAAAAGGCTATGGAGATGGCTTATGAGTCGATCGAGGACCCTCAGGTCACACGTCTGAAGTACCGCATCCGCAAGGAGTCGCAGACCGGCTTCAACTGGTTTTATCTGATCAACGGTGTGGAGCGTCTGATTCAGGATATGACTCGAATCGCGGTATCCGTAACCATGGCGGCATCTTTTTTCATGATTCCCAGCCTGTCTGCGGCAGTTAAGCTGGCCCTGGTTACGGGACTTGCGCTGACGCTTGCGGTCTCGATGCGCCAGACTGCGAGGATCGAAAAGCTGGAGCGGGAGTTCTGGGACGCAAGCGTGGAGATGAACGTGTACGGCGAACAGTTTTCGAGATATACCGAGGATTACAGTTCGGGCAAGGATATTCGGCTCTACGGCATGAAGGATTATCTGGCGGATGAGACATTAAGGTATCATGCCGAGTATTACGGCATGGGTGTACAGAAAGCCTGGCGGCAGGCCCTCTGTACAGTTCCCAATACCCTGCTGAGCTATGTGTTCCGATATGGGGTCTATGCCGTGCTGATCTGTGCCGCCCTCTCCGGGCAGCTCACAGTGGGCTCCATCGCAAAATATGTGGCGTGCATCAATCTGCTGATTGCTGCGGTTCTGGATACAGTGAGGGTAGCGCAGCGCATGTTTCAGAACCATCACTACCTCAAACGGTATTTTGGCTATTTTGACATACCGAACCACATGTACCATGGAAGTCTGACCGTCGAAAAGCGGGATGACAACGATTATCAGGTAGAGTTTCGCCATGTCAGCTTCCGCTATCCGAACACAGCGAGCTACGCCCTGAAGGATGTCAGTATCCGGTTTAACATCGGGGAAAAGCTTGCCCTTGTGGGTCAGAATGGCTCCGGCAAGACCACATTCATCAAGCTCCTCTGCCGTCTGTATGACCCGACGGAGGGAGAGATCCTGCTAAATGGCGTGAATATCAGGAAATACGATTACGACGAGTATATGTCTATCTTCTCGGTGGTGTTCCAGGATTTTCAGCTCTTTGGCTTTAAGCTGGGCGAGGTGATCGCGTCGGGGGAGCAGTTTTCCCATGATCGTATCGAGGAATGCCTGGAGAGAGTGTATTTCGGGGACCGATTCCGCGAACTGGCGGACGGCGCGGACACTTATCTCTATAAGAGCTACGACAAATCCGGCGTGGAGATCGCAGGGGGCGAGGCGCAGAAGATTGCCCTTGCGCGGGCGCTCTATAAGGACGCGCCGTTTATTCTCCTGGATGAGCCCACCGCGGCGTTGGACCCTGTCTCGGAATACGAGGTCTACTCCAATTTCAACGCCATCTCCGGAGACAAGACGGCAATCTATATCAGCCACAGGCTGGCCTCCTGCCGCTTCTGCGACAAGATCGCCGTATTTGACAGCGGCAGAATCATACAGACAGGCAGCCATGAAAGTCTCCTCTCCGACGCAGCGGGCAAATACCGAGAACTCTGGGAAGCGCAGGCCCAATACTACACGCGCCAGAGCGCCCCCGCATAGTGAGAGACAGCTCCTTAGCATTTCCCTGCTGTAACATTTTACTTTCTTTTCCCCAAAATATCTGGTATGATAAAAACAGCATTTAAAAACGGATTCCGATCATACGTTTCTGGCAATACTTATATATTGGCAAACAATTGTAGCACTATCTATTGCCAGTACCGAATTGTGCATATGGTATATTCCATAAGCAATGCCCTTTCGAACCGTCGGTACTTAGATGCTGTTCTTTAGCATCTTATGTACCGCTACGGTGAGAACGGAGCGAAAGCGTGCTTGCGTTGGAATATACCATGTACACAATGACACTAGCAAAGCATCTAAATTTTGCAAATGTCCATAATAGCATGGAAAAGAGAGGGGACATACCAATGAACAGGGTAAAGCAGATCAAAAAGCAGACGGACAACCGCTTCCTGAACCTCTATGAGTTCGAGGCGGAGCATCGGGACGGCGTGACCACACCCTACTTTGTGGCTTCCCGTGCCAGGAGTCAGGAGGAGCTGAAGGCGCTGTGCCACGATAAACGCTCGGATGGTGTGATCATCTACGCCGTCTACGGGGAGCAGAAAGATAAGGTGGTGCTGATTCGCCAGTTCCGTTATCCGATCAACGATTATATCTACGAATTCCCCGCCGGACTCGTGGAGGACGGGGAAGACATGTTTGAGGCGGGAGTGAGAGAGATCTATGAGGAGACAGGACTTACCTTTACTCCCAGGAAGGTGGACGACGCTTACGCCAAGCCCTACTATACGACAGTTGGCATGACGGACGAGTGCTGCGGCACCGTGTACGGCTACTGCACAGGCGTTCCCAGCAACAGCCATCAGGAGGACTCGGAGGATATTCAGATCGTGCTGGCGGACCGAGAGGAATGCAAACGAATTCTGCGGGAGGAGAATGTGTCGATCATGTGCGCATATATGCTGATGCACTTTATTCACAGCAGGGAGGAGGACCCGCTGGCTTTTACGGAGGAGATATAGAGAAGGCAAGACGCTGGCCAGTCTGGGAGGTGATCGCATGGCTGCGGAACAAAAACGTACAGAAGATTGGTATCAGCTCGATCTGTCAGCTATCGTCTACCCGACTCTGCAGCGGAGGGATTTTTCTTCCGTCTATCGCCTGTCGGTGATCCTGAAGGAAGAGATCGATCCGGCTGTGCTGCAGCAGGCGGTGGATCAGGTGATGCCCCGTTTTCCCACCTACAAGGCGGCTATCAGAAAAGGTGTATTCTGGCGGTATTTGGAGCCCAATCACCGGCCCGGCCCCTTTGTGCAGCCGGATGTAAAGAACCCCTGCCAGCCCATGCATTTCAAGGGAAACAATCGGTATCTGGTGCGGTTTTACTACTACGGGGGCAGGATCGCTCTCGAGGCGCATCACAGCCTGGGCGACGGCACCGGCGGCATGTGTCTGCTGATGACGGTGACGGCCCGGTATATCTGGTTGAAGCATCAGGTGCGGATACGGCCGGAGGGCTTTGTGCTGGACCCGGAGGGCCAGCCTGACCCGGAGGAGCTGGAGGACGCCTATATGCGTTATGCCAACGCCAAGGTGTGTCCGCCCAGACCGGGCGAGAAGACCTATCGCGTCAGGGGAACGATGGAGCCCTTTTACACGTTGAACATCATTGACGGAATCATGCCGGTGAAGCAGGTGTTGGAGGTGGCAAAGCGTTACCGGGCGACGATCACCGAGTATCTCAATGCCGTGCTGATCTATGCCCTGCTGCAGAAGCAGGAGCAGGAGAAGAACCGCAGGCCCAGGCCGGTAAAGATTGCGATGCCGGTGAATCTGCGCCGTTTTTTCCCATCAAAGACGCTGCGGAACTTTATCACAATGATTTATCCGGGGGTGGACCCCAGATTGGGTGAATACACTTTCCCGGAGATCGTGGAGCAGGTGCATAATTATATGCGCTATTATCTAAATGAGAAGCTGCTGCGGGGAGACATCACCACCAACGCGGCCACACAGCGCCATCCGCTGATTCGGGTGGTGCCCCTTTTTATCAAGGATTTCGTGGTGCGGCAATTCTATACCAAGGTGCAGGATAAGAATTCCTCGGCGGGTCTGACCAATATGGGAGCGCTGCAGGTGCCGGAGGCCATGAAGCCCTATATCGAGCGCTTTGATATCTATATGGGACAGCCTTTTTCTTCCCGCACGAACTGCGCGATCATCAGCTTTGGCGATGTGTTGACCGTCAATTTTGCCAGCAGCATCATTGAGGCGGATGTGGAGCGGTATTTCTTTCGCAAGCTCGTGCAGGACGGTATTCATGTGAAGATCGAGAGCAACCGCGGCGATGCGGTCAGGGAATGACAATCCGTAATGGAATGAAAATGAGGAGCGACTATGTCATATTGTGTGAATTGTGGTGTGGAATTGGATGGGGCGCTGGAGGAGTGTCCCCTGTGCAATACGCCGGTGATCAATCCCAGAGAGCTGGCCCTTCACAGAAAGGAATCCCCTTTCCCAACTGAAAAGGGGGCGGTGGAAACGGTTCGGCGCAAGGATCTGGGCATACTCACCACCAGTATTCTGGGAGCCACGG
This sequence comes from bacterium, assembly GCA_023663725.1. Lineage (GTDB taxonomy): Bacteria > Bacillota > Clostridia > Lachnospirales > Lachnospiraceae > Acetatifactor. The sequence goes on from JAMPGX010000013.1 coordinate 62,886, forward strand.
CGGTGGCTTGCGGCGTGATAAATCTGCTGGTATTTACAGGGGTCGCCTGGTCCCTGGCGGTCATCGGGGCATGTCTGTTGGTGTGGGTCATGATGGTGCCGCTGATGATGGACAGCCATCAGCCGGTGTATATTTATCTGTTGTTTGACGGTATAGCGGCAGGCCTGTATCTGTTTATGCTGAGCTTTCTCACCTCCGGACAGAGATGGCTGTGGGGACTGGGAATTCCAATTGTGCTTCTGGTGACGATTATGGCGGAGCTTTTGACGGTATGTGTCCGCCATCTTCCCAATTCTTTTCTCACCAACGCCTTGTATGTGGTCAATGTGGTCGGGCTGTTGTGTCTGGGGCTGGAGATATTGATTGACCGGTATATCTCAGAGCATATCGCTCTGAGCTGGTCTGTGGTGGTGCTGGCGGTAATGGGGAGTGTGGATGTGATGCTGATCACGGTGCTGTCCCGGCGCAGACTGCGCAATGAGGTGCGGCGCAGGCTGCATTTTTAGGTGAAAGGATTGACGGGGGTATACAGATGACGACGAAAAAGAAAGAGACCGGCCGCAATCAGAGGCTGATGCAGCTGGTGAGGCGGGCTCACGGCCTGGTGGAGAATCAGGATATCGAGAAGCACAGGCAGTCACAGGACCACATAGGGGAGATACTGGGGAACACCAGAGAGATACATTATGAGGAGTTCCGCATCGGGGAGATGAATGCGGAGTGGGTCTCGGTGAATCGTTCCCATATGAAGAAATATGTGATCCTGTATTGCCACGGCGGAGGATATTCCACCGGCAGCAGCAAATATGCCCGCACTCTGACATCCAAGCTCGCTTCCTCAACATTCATGAATGTGCTGAGCTTTGACTATCGGCTGGCACCGGAGCATCCCTATCCGGCCGCGCTCGAGGATGCGGTAAAGGCGTGGGACTACCTGATGCTACAGGGTTATGGGGCCAGGGAGGTGATCGTGGCGGGAGACTCCGCTGGGGGCAATCTGGCGCTGGTGTTGACGCTATATCTGAAGGAACAGCGGAGAATGTTGCCCAGAGGGTTGGTGCTCATGTCTCCCTGGACGGATCTGACATCTTCGGGGGAATCCTTTCAGGCGCGGGCAGAGCAGGACCCGGTGTTGACTGCGGAATATATTGACCGGATGAAGCTGGCCTATGCGGGAGAGCGGGACCTGAAGGACCCGCTGATCTCTCCGCTGTGGGGAGATTACGCGGATTTCCCGCCAGTCTGCATTCAGGTGGGGGAGAACGAAATTCTCCACAGTGATGCCAGACGCCTTTACGAACGCCTGTTGGAGCGGCATGTGCCAGTGCGCTTTGAAGAGTTCCCGGGGATGTGGCATGTATTCCAGATGTCTCCGTTTAAAACGGCCTATGAAGCAATGGATCGAATCGCAGGATTTATGTATGATATATGCAGGTAAGGTCTTGGCATCTGCCTTAACTGTATGTATTTTATTTTTTGAAAAGAAAAAGGATTCGGGGATAACGTGCAGAATATATGAAGTAGAGGACAGAGTGGCCGGCTGTGGCCGGTTGCGGGAAGGGCATGGTGCAGATGACAATACGGGAGAGTTTGGAGCAGTGGGAGGAGCAGTATCTGAGCCCCTATGCCGCCCTGAGCAAGCGCTCTAAGGGCAGGCAGCGGGAGGAGGAACCGTGCGATATCAGACCGGTGTTTCAGAGGGACCGAGACAGGATATTGCACAGCAAATCTTTTCGCAGACTTAAGGATAAGACGCAGGTGTTTCTGGCGCCGGAGGGGGATCATTATCGCACCCGTCTGACCCATACCCTGGAGGTGTCTCAGAATGCGCGCACCATCGCCAAGGCGCTCAGACTGAATGAAGATCTGGTGGAGGCGATCGCGCTGGGACATGATCTGGGGCACACGCCCTTTGGACATGCGGGAGAGAGGGCGCTTGATGCCGTCTGTCCCTATGGTTTTGAGCACAGCCAGCAGAGTGTGCGAACAGTGGAGCGCCTGGAGAAAAAGGGCCAGGGGTTGAATCTGACCTACGAGGTGCGGGACGGAATATTGAACCATCAGACCAGCGGCAAGCCCCATACGCTGGAGGGCAAGATTGTGCGTCTGTCGGACAAGATCGCCTATATTCATCACGACATGGACGACGCGATCAGGGGCGGCATCCTGACGGAAGCGGATGTGCCGAAGGAGATCGGGGAGGTCATCGGCTTTACCACAGGTGAGAGGCTGGATCATTTTATTCATGATATTGTGATACACAGCATGGGTGAGGGAGATATTCTCATGTCTCCGGAGGTGGAGGCTGCCATGCGCAGGCTCAGGGGTTTTATGTTTGAGCGTGTGTATCAGAATCCGGTGGCCAAGAGCGAGGAGGGCAAGGCGGAGGCCCTGATCCAGACGTTGTATCAATATTATCTGGGACATATAGACGATATGCCGGAGGAGTACCGGAATCTGATCAATGAGGGAGAGCCCCGAGAAAGGGTTGTCTGTGACTATGTGGGCGCAATGAGCGATCGATTTGCCATCGCCCAGTATGATGAAATCTACATACCGAAGTCCTGGATTATATAGAATCTGCAATCGTCCGAAAAGTGCAGGGCAGATGTTTTTCATGCCAGCACAGCGGAGCAGCGTGCATATTGATCGAACATATCTGTATCGAAAAATGATTTAGAAGAGAGGAAAAATGTTTTATCCGGAAGAACTTATCGAGGAAGTCAGAATTAAGAATGATATTGTGGACGTGGTCTCAGGGTATGTCAGGCTGCAGAAAAAGGGTGCTAACCACTGGGGATGCTGCCCGTTTCACAATGAAAAGACCCCTTCCTTTTCTGTCAATGGAGCCAAGCAGATGTATCATTGCTTCGGTTGCGGCGCAGGCGGCAATGTTTATACATTTGTCATGAACTATGAGAATTATACTTTTCCGGAGGCTGTCAAGATGCTGGCGCAGCGGGCCGGAGTCACTCTGCCGGAGATAGAGTATGATGAGGAGCAGAAGCGTAAGCAGAATCACCGTCAGGAGCTTCTGAATATCAACAAGGCGGCGGCGACTTACTTTTACTATCAGCTCAGAAGCCCGCAGGGACAGGTTGGCTACCGTTATCTGTCGGAGCGCGCCCTGTCGGATGAGACGATGAAGGCGTTTGGTCTGGGCTATGCAGGTAAGAGTGGGGCCGGATTGATCCAGTATCTCAAGCAGCAGGGCTTTGAGGACAAGCTGATCATCGAAGCGGGGCTGGGCAGCTACAGCGAGCGCACAGGTCTGCTCAGTCAGTTCTGGAACAGAGTTATGTATCCGATTCAGGATATTCATAACAGGGTCATTGGATTCGGCGGCCGTGTCATGGGGGAGGGGGAACCCAAGTATCTGAATTCTCCGGAGACGCCGATATTTGACAAGCGGCGCAATCTGTACGGGTTGAATTTTGCCCGCACCGCCCGCAGCGGAAATATCATACTCTGCGAGGGCTATATGGATGTGATTGCCATGCATCAGGCGGGATTTAAGCAGGCGGTAGCCTCTCTGGGGACTGCCTTTACAGCGGGGCAGGCGATGCTGCTTAAGCGATATACGGACAATGTGCTGTTAGCTTATGACAGCGATGGGGCGGGGGTCAAGGCAGCCCTGCGGGGTATTGGCATCCTGCGGGATGCGGGACTCTCAGGCAAGGTCATCAATATGCAGCCCCACAAGGACCCGGATGAATTCATCAAGAAGCTGGGCAAGGAGGCTTTTCAGGAGAGAATCGACCAGGCGGAGAACAGCTTCTTCTTTGAGATTCGTATGCTGGAGCGGGATTATGACCTGGGGGACCCGGAGTCCAAGACTTTGTTTTATAAGGAGATTGCCAGAAGGCTCTGCGGTTTTTCAGTGGATGTGGAGCGGGAGAATTATCTGGAAGCCATAGCGGAGAAATATCACATTGGTCTTCAGAATCTCCGCAAGCTTGTGGGCAGCTATGCTCTGCAGACTGGCGTGGACAAGCCTCCAGAGAGGCCCAGATCGGGGGTGCAGCGCAAGAATACCCCAGAGGAGGGGGGCAAGCGCTCACAGAGGCTGCTGCTGACCTGGATCGTGGACGATCCGTCACTCTATCCGAAGCTCGCCCGCTATGTGGGACCAGAAGATTTTACGGAGGAGTTGTACCGCCAGGTGGCGGAGAGGCTTTTTCGAGAGTTGGAGGTCGGGCAGTACCAGCCGGCGGCTATTATCAGTATGTTTGCCGATGAGGAGCAGCAGCGCCAGGTGGCGGAGCTGTTCAACACCAAGCTGCCACAGCTACATACCAGACAGGAGCGGGAGAAGGCTCTGCACGACATCCTGTACGCGGTGAAGAAGAACAGCTATGAACGGCTGATCAGCGATCTGGGGGCGGATGTCAATGCGCTGAGCAAGGCGGTAGCAGGCAGGAAGGCCCTGGAAGAACTGGCCAAAACGCATATTTCACTGGAATGAAGTCAATACTAGTACGGAGTGGAAAGGAAACCATAGGAATGGATGAAAACACACAGGCACAATTTGAGGAGAAGATAAAGAATCTCCTGGCGGTTGCCAAGAAAAAGAAGAATGTATTGGAGTATCAGGAGATCAATGATTTTTTCTCCAATATGACGCTGGAGGAGGATCAGTTTGACCGGATACTGGAGACTCTGGAGCAGAACAATGTAGATATACTGCGCATCACCGAGGAGGATGATGTGGACGACGAGGAGATCCTGCTGGCTGGCGAGGAAGATCTGGATGTGGAGAATCTGGATCTGTCCATTCCGGACGGTATCAGTATCGAGGATCCTGTTCGTATGTATTTAAAGGAAATTGGAAAGGTGCCTCTGCTGTCGGCTGAGGAGGAGATCGAGCTGGCCAAGAGGATGGAGTTGGGTGATCAGGAAGCCAAGAAGAGGCTGGCAGAGGCAAATCTGCGTCTGGTGGTCAGCATTGCCAAGCGCTATGTAGGCAGGGGGATGCTGTTTCTGGATCTGATTCAGGAGGGTAATCTGGGACTCATCAAGGCGGTGGAAAAGTTCGATTACCGCAAGGGATATAAATTCTCGACTTATGCCACCTGGTGGATTCGCCAGGCCATCACCCGGGCCATCGCAGACCAGGCCAGGACGATCCGCATTCCGGTGCATATGGTGGAGACAATTAACAAGCTGATTCGCGTCAGCCGCCAGCTATTGCAGGAGCTGGGACGGGAGCCCTCCCCTGAGGAGATTGCGGACGAGATGAATATGCCTGTGGATCGGGTGCGAGAGATCATGAAGATCAGCCAGGAGCCAGTGTCTCTGGAGACGCCGATCGGTGAGGAGGAGGACAGCCATCTGGGTGATTTTATTCAGGATGACAATGTGCCTGTACCGGCTGATGCGGCGGCTTTTACTCTGCTGAAGGAGCAGCTGGTGGAGGTGTTGGGCACATTGACAGAGCGGGAGCAGAAGGTTCTGCGCCTGCGCTTCGGTCTGGACGATGGGCGCGCCCGAACGCTGGAGGAGGTTGGCAGAGAATTCAACGTGACCCGTGAGCGCATCAGGCAGATCGAGGCCAAGGCGCTGCGCAAGCTTCGTCATCCCAGTCGCAGCCGCAAGCTGAAGGACTATCTGGACTGATGCGAGATGAGGTGGCGCTGTCGGCCAGAATGCGGGCATTGACTGAAATGGTCACTCCGGGGAATCGAGTCTGTGATGTGGGCTGTGACCACGGGTGGGTGTCCATCTACCTGGTACAGCAGGGAATCAGTCCTCGGGTATTGGCCATGGATGTAAGGAGAGGTCCTTTGTCCAGAGCGCAGAAGCATATCCGGCAGCGGGGGCTGGAGGCATACATAGAGACAAGGCTTTCCGACGGCGTGGCGGCGATGCGGGCTGGAGAGGCTGATACCGTGATCTGCGCCGGCATGGGCGGCAGGCTGATGCAGAGAATCATTGAAGAGGGCAGGGATAAGCTGGTGTTGGCGCGGGAACTGATCCTGCAGCCGCAGTCAGAATTGCGCCTTTTTCGGGCGTATCTGCGCAGGGCAGGATATCTGACTCTGGCGGAGGATATGGTATATGAGGATGGGAAATATTATCCGATGATGAAGGTGACAGCGGCTCCGGAGAGAGAGACGGAAAATGTCGGGTGCAGGGACAGGCTGACAGATTCGACACAGGATACGGATCAGCAGGCGATGTGGGATTGCTTCGGGGAGCAGTTGTTGGCAGGGCGACATCCGGTACTCAGGCAGTATCTACTGGCGATGGAGCAAAGCTGCGGGCAGATATTGGAGCAGTTGGAGCGGGGCGCTGCGGACAGGGAGCGGGCGATGCTTCGCTGCCAGGAGCTGGAAGAGGAGCGGCGACTGGTTCTGCTGGCGTTGGAACAGTACTATTCACGATGATAACAAGCATCAAAGCGGTGTCACAGGTACGGCCTGTGGCACGCGGAAAAGAGGATGAGATGAAAGTAGAGATAATGGGAGAGGTAAAGGACTATCCCCAGGGAATTACCTACGAACAGATTGCGGCAGACTATCAGGAGCGGTTTGAAGGTCTGATCGCGCTGGCCAGCGCGGACGGCAAGCTGAGAGAGCTGTTCAAGCATGTAAACAGGGACTGCAAGATCAGATTTTTTACCCTGAAGGATTCTGTAGGACATAAAGCGTATGTGCGTTCCGCTTCCATGCTGTGTCTAAAGGCTATCCATGACACCATGGGGGAGCAGGCTGTGGCAGCCTGCCGCATAGAGTTCTCCGTGGGTAATGGAATCTACATCAGCACGGGAGGAGCATTTGACGCCACGGTGGGAAATGCGGAGTGGATTAAAGGCCGGATGGACGAGCTTCGAGTTATGGCGATGCCCTTCCATAAAAAGTCACTGCCTCTGGAGGAGGCGGTGGATCTGTTCAGGGGGAAGGGGATGACGGACAAGACGGAGCTGTTTCGTTATCGCCGCAGCTCTTTTGTGAACGTCTATGAGATGGATGGATATTTTGACTATTACTATGGCTTCATGTTGCCCAATGCCGGTTATGTGGAATGGTATGACCTGCAGGCTTACGAGGATGGCCTGATGTTGGTGCTTCCGAACCAGAAGGAGCCCACCGTGGTCAGACCGCTCACGCAGCGCAGGAAGCTTTTTAAGACGCTGCTGGCTTCCGCACAGTGGGGACATGAGGTGGGGATAGAGAATGTCGGAGAGCTGAATAATCAGATCTGCAGCGGCTCTATCAGTGATATGATCCTGGTGCAGGAGGCTGAGCAGGAGCGCAAGATCGGTGAGATCGCCAGAGAAATATGCGGGAGAAGGGGCGTAAAATTCGTGATGATTGCTGGTCCTTCCTCTTCAGGAAAGACCAGCTTTTCCCACAGACTGTCCATTCAACTGCGGACACTGGGTATGACACCCCATCCCGTGGCGCTGGATAATTATTTCGTAAATCGGGAAGATACGCCGCTGGACGAGAATGGGGATTACAATTTCGAGTGTCTGGAGGCCATTGACGTCAAAAAGTTTAACGACGATATGGTGAAGCTTCTGGCGGGGGAGCGGGTGGAGATTCCGGAATTTAATTTCAAGATAGGCCGCAGGGAGTACAATGGCAACTATATGCAGCTCGGCAAGGAGGATGTGCTGGTCATTGAGGGGATTCATGGGCTTAATCCCAAGATGAGTTACGCCCTGCCAAATGAGAGTAAATTTAAGATATACATCAGTGCGTTGACCAATCTGAATGTGGATGCCCATAATCGCATCCCGACCACGGATGGGAGGCTGCTGCGCAGGATGGTCAGGGACGCCAGGACCAGGGGCGCTTCCGCCCAGCGCACGATACAGATGTGGCCGTCGGTGCGTCGGGGGGAGGAGGAATATATCTTTCCTTTCCAGGAGGAGGCGGACGTGATGTTTAATTCCGCCACAGTCTATGAGCTGGCGGCGCTGAAGCAGTACGCGGAGCCCCTTCTGTTCCACATAGAGAAGGACCAGCCGGAGTATTATGAGGCCAAGCGCCTGTTGAAATTCCTGGAATATTTTCTGGGCATCAGCAGCGAGGAGTTGCCGAGGAATTCCATCTGCAGGGAGTTCGTGGGCGGGAGCTGTTTCAGAGTGTAAGAGTCAGAGAAAAAGGCATCGGCGAGAACGCGTCGGTGCCTTTTCTAATCAGCTTGTCCTACAGCCCGTCTGCTCTACAAATTCTTCCACACTGTTGCACCTGGCGGCAATGCGGCACCAGCTGCGCAGTGTGGGCAGATCCTTTTGCTCTGTGATCGCTGCCTGCAGCTCTGCGGGCACATCGCCGTGCGCCGACAGAAGCTCCAGTATCACATCTGCACGTTCTTGAAGCATGCCCTCGGCCATTCCCTCTTCTCTTGCATCCCGCTTCAACAGCCGGATATGTTTTTTCTCATCATACTCAGTCAGTAGTCTCAGCATACCCAATACCCCCGATCTGTTTTCTATTAGAAAATCCGCAAGGATTCCCTGCTCCAGACAATAATCTACAGCCTCCTCCACGGAGGCTCTGGTGGACATTCCTTCTGACAGGTTTTCTTTAATTCGTCCCACCAGACTGGCGTATTCCCGCAATCTCGGGCATCTGTCCATCAGGGACTGGTTGCGTCCCAGATTAATATTCCGCAGATGCACGGTCAGCTCTAAGTCCGCCGGAATATCTCTGTTCTGAAAGGCATCCGAGAGACGCAGGACTTCTTCATCCCCTGTCTCTCTGTCTCCGTTGTAAAATACCACGCACTGCGGTGTCGGCAATGTCACCAGTTTCTCCCCATAGAGATTCATGTCCTGGCCATGGACAATCCGGTCATATTCTTCCGCTATGTAGAGCAGGAAACGCAGCGGCATGTTAGGATTGTAGGTGCTTTGATGCTCGTACAGATTCAAGGCGCCGGCAATCATGAAAGCCAGATCATTTACCATCTTCATATAGATGATGTTGTCCAGCGTGATCACGGTGAGTTGGTTTGAATCTGTGTAAGCCGTGCCATTCAGCGCGTTGTACAGTTGTAACAGTGCATCCCTGTCCCGACTGAAAAGGGTGCAGAACAGTCGATCCTTGTACCTCCTGTTGACATGCAGCCTGCGCATGTATCTGTCCGGACGTAAACCGGTGTCTGGAAAGATCTTCTTTTTCCCCATAAATACCTCCTGTATATTGCGGATATATCCGCAATATGGAAACCAAGGCGAGGGTACGGTATCCTCCAAAACATAATCCAACCCTGCCAATCCATATCATAACAATTGAGTCATTGGCAGAAGCTGCCCGAACTGTAAAGAATACAAGATTCACTGATAACTCATGAATTTACTATAGCATGGTCTACTATGCATGTCAATTGCTTTTTTCTATATGGGACATGCATTCGTATCATAAAAAGCTGGTTCTGGCGCCGCCTGTGTCATAAAATCAACCAGATATCGCAAAACGATTGCGTCGGTTTATTTTTTGCCTATAATAGAGATCAAGATAGCTGTCTGAGAATAGTAAACAGTATACCCTGGGGATATGTGGAACTTATACTGACTTATAAATGGAAGGAGGAGATGTCAGAGTGCAGATAGAAGTTAAGATTGACCCGTCCTGCGCGGAGCCTAAGGTCGTCATAGTGGCGGATTCCATGTCTGAGGAGGTACAGAATCTTGTCAAAAGGCTGTCCGCGGATATCCCGCAGGTGATCTCTGGCATTCGGGACGAGCGGCTGGAGGTGTTAAAGGAGGAAGAATTAATTCGCGTGTACGCGGGCTCCGGTAAGGTCTTCGCAGTCACGGAGCAGGGAGAATATGTGGTGCGTCTACGGCTCTATGAATTGGAGGAGAGACTGGACAGACAGAGGTTTGTGAGGATATCGAACTCCGAGATCATTAATCTGAAAAAGGTGAAGGCTTTTGACTTAAGCTTCGCGGGCACAGTCTGCGTGGAATTTATAGACGGGACAGTCACATATGTATCGAGAAGATATGTGCCGAAGATCAAGAAAATATTGGGAGTATAAGAGGAGAATAAAGGGATGGAAAAGAAGACAGGAAAAAATGGAGAGTTTCGTAAAATATGCAGATATGGTGTTCAGGGTTTGCCCTTGGGTGTCACAATAGGTCATCTGATTAGTATATTGACCTCCATGGTATGGGGGCAGGGCTATTATTCTCCCTGCGTTCCACAGATGATAGAGGTCGTGGGCAGTGAGATTGGCGCGGTGCTGTTGCAGACAGTATTATATGCCCTGCTGGGAGTATCGTTCGGGGCGACCGCCGTAATATGGAAAAATGAATCGTGGAGTATTATAAAACAGACAGGGGTATATTTTGCGATCGATTCAGCAGTCATGATGCTGGTGGCGTATCTCTGTTACTGGATGGAGCACAGTGTGAGAGGATTTCTCAGCTATTTAGGCATCTTTGCCGCGGTTTTTGCCGTGGTGTGGCTGGTACAGTATATGCGTGTCAGGAATGATCTGAAAAAGATTAATTCCAGGCTGAAATAAGAAATCAGGTGTACCACGGGGGAGTTGCGAAAACCGTCAGACTGTGGTACAATAAATAAAATGCTTTGCGTTTAACTTTACTCAACGGAATGTGCGCTGAAGCGCACGAAACTATGGTATCATTTAGAAATGTAAGTAGAACAGGCGATCGCAGCCACGCGTGCGTGGGTGAGGAAAGTCCGGGCTTCACAGGGCAGGATGCCGGATAACGTCCGGTGGAGGCGACTCCAAGGCCAGTGCAACAGAAATATACCGCCTGGAGATCATGGTTTATCTCCGGGTAAGGGTGGAAAGGCAGCTTAAGAGACTACCGTCCGTCTGGCAACAGGCGGAGCCATGTAAACCCCATCCGAAGCAAGACCAAAACGAGGGCTACAGGCTTGCCCGGCCTGCTCTCAGGTAGGTCGCTGGAGGCGTCTGGCAACAGGCGTCCTAGATAGATGATCGCTCAACGACATAACCCGGCTTATCGTTCTGCTTATCGCAAAATCCCAGTATTTGTCAAGAATACTGGGGTTTTGCTATGCGTTATGGGAAGTGAATCCGAAGGCCATGCGGCGCAGCTGGCTCGGCAGCTATAGACATGTGGGCAGAGACAAAGGGTACTGGCATGAAAATAGGGAAGAAAAGCTTTGGCGCAGGGTGCTGTCTGTTGTTTGTGTCGCTGACAGCCTGTGGTATGCAGTCGGATAACCTGGGGATGGACAGGGAACAAAGAAAGGTGGCGCAGGAGGCAGCTTTGCAGGGGGAAGCTCTTGAAGAAGAGTCGGAGCCGGAGGATAGAGGCGAACAGGAGGAGCTGAGGCGCTATCTTGTGCAGACAACCGTGCAGATACAGGGGGCTCGGTATCTGGGCAGCGGCGTGATCTGGGACGCGTCGGAGGAGAGACTGGTGATTGCCACGGCAGCGCATGTGACGGAAAACAATGCTCCCCTGGCGGTGCAGTTTGGCCAGGGAGAACCGGTGCAAATCGAATTGTGTCATACTTCAGATCAGGTGGACGTGGCCTTCCTGGAGGTGCCGTTGGAAGCGGTATCAGAGCAGGGAATTATTTGGCAGACTGCCTGGCAGGACAGGGAGACCTGTGACCGGCTGGCCGCGGGGGATGAACTGCTGATCATGGGTTCTGTCGAGGAGGCCGCGGACCGCACCTATGAGGGTATGGTGATAGAACCGTGGATTGATCTGGAGGATTTTGGGAATTATATGTTGTTGGGACGGGCGTATGCTATCCCTGGAGTTTCAGGGGGAGGCGTGTTTACCAGAGAGGGGATATTGGCGGGCATTCTCTGCGGCGGCAATGACGATGATCAGATTGCGGTGCTGCCCTGGAGCGTGATGGAGGCAAGTTGGGAGAACATTTCATAAAATTTTCAGTTATACAGATATTGACAAGTATATCGATTTGGTAGAAAATAAAATTTAAGCTTATTTTAGGAATGTATGTATTTGTATCGTATCTGGGTTTCACAAACATCTTTAGACATAATATAGGGAAAGGAAGAAGAAAAATGACGAAGATTGATATTGTATCCGGCTTCTTGGGAGCTGGAAAGACCACCTTGATCAAAAAGCTGCTTCAGGAGGCGCTGCAGGATACTCAGGTGGTGCTGATTGAGAATGAATTTGGTGAGATCGGTATTGACGGCGGCTTTTTAAAGGATGCGGGAATCGAGATCAAGGAGATGAACTCCGGATGTATCTGTTGTTCTCTGGTGGGGGATTTCGGAGCCTCTCTGAAGGAGGTTCTCACTACTTACAAGCCGGAGCGGGTGCTGATTGAGCCATCAGGGGTGGGCAAGCTCTCTGATGTGGTGAAGGCGGTGGAGAATGTGGCGGCTGACCTCGAGGTGAGGGTAAACAGCGCCGTGGCCGTGGTGGATGCCTCCAAGTGCAAGATGTATATCAAGAATTTCGGAGAATTCTTTGTCAATCAGATCGAGCATGCGGGAACCATTATCCTGAGCAGAACTGGCAAGATGTCTCAGGAGAAGCTGCAGGCGGCGGTGGAGCTGATCCGCCAGCACAATGCGAAGGCCACCATTATCACTACGCCATGGGAAGAACTGGAGGGCAGGGCGATTCTGGAGACCATAGAGGGTGTGGACAATCTGGACGATATGATGAAGGAGATGCTGGAGCATGCCAGAGAGCATGAACATCATCATCACTATGACGAGAACGGCGTATGTAGCTGTGGGCATCACCATGAGCATGAAGAGGAGTGCGAGCACCACCATCATGATCATGAGGAAAGCTGCGGTCACCATCATTATGAGGAGGAGTGTGGTCACCATCATGAGCATGAAGAGGAGTGCGAGCACCACCATCACGAGCATGAGGAAGAGCACGAGCATCACCATCATGAGGAAGAGCATGACCACCATCACGAGCATGAGGAGGAGCATGAGCATCACCACCATTATGATGAGAACGGCGTGTGCAGTTGTGGCCACCACCATGAAGAGGAGGACGGTCACGGGCATCACCATGACCATCATGGCCACCACCATGCGGATGAGGTGTTCGGCAGTTGGGGCAAGGAGACGCCGGGCGCTTACACAGCGGAGGAGATCGAGAGTATTCTGTCCGCTCTGGACGGCGGCGATTATGGTATGATTCTGCGCGCCAAGGGTATGGTTTCCGCCGGAGATGGAGGCTGGGTTTATTTTGACTATGTGCCCGAGGAGCATGACATTCGGGAGGGCAAGCCGGAGGTGACAGGCAAGATCTGTGTCATCGGCTCCCAGTTAAACGAGGAGAAGCTTACAAGGCTGTTTAGCAAATAATGGGATAAACACGACTAGGGAAACAGCGCGGGAGGATATGCAGAATATGAAACCGGTCTATATCATCAACGGATTTCTGGAGAGTGGAAAGACAGAATTTATCACCTATACCATCGCCCAGCCCTACTTTCGGATTCAGGGCAAGACTCTGATTATCGCCTGCGAGGAGGGCGAGGTGGAGTACGGAGAAGAGCTGCTGCGCAGATGCGGCGCGGTGTTGGAGGTCATCGAGGAGGAGGCGGACTGCAATCCGAATCATCTGGTAGAGCTGGAAAAAAAGCACAAGCCGGAGCGTATTATCATTGAGTACAACGGTATGTGGAATTTCAAGAATCTGAAGCTTCCCTGGCACTGGAAGGTGGAGCAGCAGATCACCACCATAGACGGCTCTACCTTCCCTATGTACTATACCAATATGCGCTCTCTGCTGGCGGAGATGGTGCGGAAGTCGGAACTGATCATTTTCAATCGCTGCGACGGCATCCAGGAGTTGAACGTCTACAAGCGAAATATCAAGGCGGTCAATCAGAATGCGGAGGTGATCTTTGAGGACGCCAACGGCGAAGTCAACGAGATATTTGAGGAGGATCTGCCCTATGACCTGCAGGCTCCGGTGATCGAGCTGAGTGACGAGAGCTATGGTATCTGGTATCTGGACTCTCTGGAACATCTGGAGCGCTATGAGGGCAAGACGATCCGTTTTATCGCCATGGTGTTAAAGCCGGAGGGCATATCCAGCGGATACTTTGTGCCCGGGCGTATGGCCATGACATGCTGCGCGGACGATATGGCCTTCCTGGGTTTCGCCTGTAAATATGACGGCGCAGACGCCTTGAAACAGAGGGAGTGGGTGCAGGTGACGGCCACGGTAAAAAAAGAGTATTGGAAGGACTATGAGGGAGAGGGGCCGATACTCCACGCCGTCTCTGTGACCAGGACCAAAGCCCCCAAAAATGAGATTATCAGTTTCACATAACATTGCGCATACAGGGGGTACAGGTATGAAATTTGAAAATACAGAGGTTTACGGATTCAGGAGCGCATTGAGGGGGATGCGGAATCCTTTGAACTCGTGGGATAAGAGCGACAGTCAGTCGGTTCCATCTGAAGACCATGCGGGATGTTGCTTTTTGATTGGGCCTAAGGATATGACCCTTGCGCAAAAACTGATCAGAGCAGGCTCAGAACACAGAAAGTTCATGCGTCAGATATTTGTGTCCGTCGATATTACAGCCCCGCTCTACTGGTGGAAGGAATTCGATACCTATAAGGTGGGGACGGTTGCAAACAGCACCAGCACAATGCATAAGCTGGCGACGACGCCCATCACGCTGGACTGCTTTGAGACAGACGATTTTCAGCCTGACACACCGGTGTATCGGGAACAGGTAGAGCTTGAGGATATTGTTAATACGGAGATCATTCGGCTTCTCGAGGCATTGCGCCAGCGCTATCTGAAGACAAAGGATAAAAGATACTGGAAGGAACTCATTCGCTGGCTCCCAGAGGCCTGGCTGCAGACGAGGACGGTTACCATGTCCTATGAGAATCTGCTCGCCATGTGCAGTAAGGGACAGAGACGCTACCACAAATTGAACGAGTGGAGCGGCCAGGATGATAACAGCAAACCCAACTTTATTGCATGGGCGCGGACACTGCCCTATGCACAGGAATTGATATTTATTGATGAAGTGGAACAATAACGAAATTCAACAACTGAAAAACCGCCTGAAAGATCTGGCGAACCGCTCATATCGGCAGAATCTCTACTGCTTTACAGGCTTTCTTGGACTGGGGGAGCAGGAATGTCTGTGGGACATGGAAAAGGAACTGTGCGGTTTTCCTTATCAGCTCTGGGGTGGCTATGAGCAGGCGGAGAGGAAGGTAGTGCGCTTTGGCAGCAAAGAGGAACTGGGCTACGAGGAGGATTATCCCATAGCCTGCATTCATATCGCGCCATTGCAGGCTAGATTTGCACAAGACTTAAGCCATCGGGATTTTCTGGGGGCATTGATGAATCTGGGCATAGAGCGCAGCACTCTGGGAGATATCAGGGTGGGAGAAAAGGAAGCCTATCTGTACTGCTTATCCAACATGGCGGAATATATCTGCGAGCATTTAAATCAGGTGCGGCATACCAGTGTGCGGTGCGACCAGGTAAAGGAGAGTGGGGATGTGCCTCTGGAGGAGCCACGGGAACTGGCGGTACAGGTTCCCTCCCTGCGCATCGACGTCTGCCTGGCTAAAGTGTACAACCGGTCAAGAGGAGAGATTCTGGAGGCCTTTCAGGGCGGCAGGGTCTATGTGGATGGACGTCTGTGTGAAAACAATGCCCGTCAGCTCAAGGGCGGTGAGACGGTAAATTTACGTGGATATGGAAAATTTGTCTTCACTGGCGAACAGAGGGAGACCCGCAAGGGTAAGTTGTCGGTGAAGGTTCTGATATATATGTGACAACGGATATTTCAGGAAATAGATGATCGCCCTGTGGAATCAAGATACGTTGGGAGGAAAAATAATGTACGAATATTCCGTGATTCAGTGGCTGTTTTTCTTCTATTTTTATTGTTTTGTGGGCTGGTGTATCGAGTCTGTCTATGTATCTGCGCACAAAAAGCATTGGGTAAACAGAGGGTTTATGCGGGGACCGTTCCTGCCTCTGTACGGCAGCGGGGCCATCATGATGCTGGTAGTGTCCATGCCCTTTCAGGAGCAGTTACCGCTGGTGTATGTCGCCGGCTGTATCGGTGCCACCGCGCTGGAATATGTGACTGGCGTGACCATGGAGGCGTTGTTTAAGGTGCGGTATTGGGACTATTCGGACAAAAAATTCAACTTTCAGGGACATATCTGTCTGGGTACCTCTCTGGCATGGGGATTGCTCACCATACTGATGACCAGGGTGGTACACAGACCGGTGGAGCGTCTGGTGCTGGCCATTCCAGGGTCGGTGCTCACGGTTCTTACGTTGGTGCTGACGGTGGCGATTGCCTGCGATTTCGCCCTGTCCTTCAAGGCAGCCATGGATCTGCGGGACATCCTGGTGATGATGGAGAAGGCCAAGGAGGAGATGCTGCATATTCAAAAGCGTCTGGATGTGATCATCGCCCTGGCGGACAGCGATCTTCAGGCTCGCAGGGAGGAGTGGAACGAGACGAAGGAGAATTGGATCGAGGCGAGCGAGGTTCGCAAGGCTGCGGCAGCACAGCAGAGGGCGCGAATCGGCGAGAGCGTCACTGTGAAAGCGGCGGAGCTGAAGGCTGGCATCGAGGAGAAATTTGCAGATCTGAAACAGAGGGCCATGGACAAGCCCTCGGCCTACCTGGAGAGCGTGCGGGAGGAGATCGGCGAGCTGCGGGTCAAATACCACATCAACGTTCACGGTCAGGAGGGGGATGGACGGCGCCGGCGCTTTTGCCGCAGCCTGATTCGTTCCAATCCATCCATGACCTCCAAGGTTTTCAAGGATGTCTGGGAGGATTTGAAAAAATATACCGCGAGCGAGTCGGAGGAGGAAGAATAACGGGTATCCTGTCAAAAGTACCTTTAAAAATCAAATCATATGTGGTATAATGTCCGTAAAGGGCAGAGTCAAGGGGTCAAATAAGCAACTGCCCAGCTTGCTGGAGCAGTTGCCTATTTGACCGTTTGACGAGCGAAGCGAACCCGGAAAACCGAAGGTTTTTCGGGTCTCTGCCCGTAACATGCAGCAATCAAGAATATACGCCGAAGCGCACGAAAAATATTATAACGAGTGAAAACGCGTTGCACGGCAATGCGGGGGTATAGATATGAGGGAGATACATATAGATCAGGAGCATGTTAAGCGGACAGGCAGATGGCATCAAATAGGAGATACATTATGGCTGGCTATGTCCGGCAGCGGCATAGCGATGCATTTTAGAGGCAGATATCTGGAGATTCCCATAAAAGGCGGTTATGTGGCCGGACATGGGGAACAGGATGGCAATTATGCCAGGGTTGCTGTATATGTGAATGGCGTGCGAGTATTGGATGAGATGATAGACAGTTCTATGCGGCGGCTGACCGTGATCGACCAGGAGCAGCCGCGGGACGCCGAGGTACAGCTGATCAAGCTGTCGGAGAGCGCTATGTCCGTGATCGGTATTGAGCCGCTGATTATCGGAGATGAGGACTGTGTGGAGCCCGCGGCTGACAAAGCGCATCTTGTTGAATTTATCGGCGATTCCATCACCTGTGGCTATGGCGTGGACGATGAGGACTGTAATCACCATTTTGCTACGTCCACGGAGGATGTAACCAGGGCCTATGCCTTTCATACGGCCAGGCTGCTGGATGTGGACTGTATGCTGTTTTCCGCCAGTGGGTTCGGCATAATCTCAGGATATACGGCGGATCCCGCTAGGCGTCTGCCGGAGCAGCGGATTCCTGACTATTATCACAGCGTGGGCTTCAGCAGGGACTATTTTGAGGATGGGAGCAGTCCGACGGAAACGCAGTGGGATTTTTCCAGACTGCGGCCGGAGGCTGTGGTGATCAATCTGGGCACCAATGACGACAGCTTCTGTCAGGATGATCTGGAGAAGCAGCAGGAGTATAGGGAAGCATACGGGCGGTTCCTGCTGGACGTGAGGCAATGCAATCCTCAGGCGGAGCTGTTCTGTGTGCTTGGCATCATGGGGCAGCGTCTATGCCCTTGGATGGAAAAGGCGTGCGAGGACTATCGAAAGCGCACGGGGGATAGTCGGATACATACTCTGCGTCTGCCGGAGCAGGACGGAGGTATAGGCTATGTGGCGGATTACCATCCGCTTGAACGCTTTCATGTGGCGGCGGCGGAGGTTCTCGCGCCGTATATAAAGCATATTATGAACTGGTAAGCGCAGAATGGGAAAGGAGAAAAAATGCTGGTTACATTAATTCCACTTTTTGATGAAAATCTGAATATTGGGGCTTACTCCCTGTTTGTGCAGAAGAAGAATGTCTTTTTGAACCCCAGCCTGCTGGGATCGGGCCGTTTCGACGGCGCGGCCAGGGTGGAGGGGCTGGAGGTCATCCAGAGCATGGGCATCGAGAGCCTCTCCTCGGACAGCGATGTATTCGTGACGGTGAACAATATGTCTGTCTTCTCCGATCTGTCTGAGCAGTGTGATGCTCCACATGAGCGTCTGGTGCTGTTGATGGATCCTACCGTGAAGCCGGAGCCCATGTATATAGACAGACTCGCGGAGCTGAAGAAACAGGGCTATAAGCTGGCAATCCGCAAGCTGCAGGTGGCAGAGTTCGAGGCCTATCGCGAGATTCTGAAGCTGATGGACTATGTGTTCTTGAACCATAAGAAGATTGATATCAGCAAGGCAAAGATTTATTTTCACAAACTGTTCCCACATATTCGTCTGTGCGCGGTTGGGGTGGATAATCAGGAGGAATTTGCCTCGCTCAAGGCTTCGGGCGGATACGATCTGTATGAGGGAGATTTCTACCGCATTCCTGTGAATCGCGATGAGCATGAGGTGGCTCCATTAAAGGTTAACTATATTGAATTGCTCAATACTGTCAATAACGATAATTTTGAGTTGACTCAGGCGGCGGATATTATCGGACGCGACACAGCATTGACAATCTCTCTGTTGCGGATGGTAAACCGTATGGCCATTAACTCGGAGATTACTTCCATACGTCATGCTGCTGCGATGCTGGGGCAGAAGGAACTGAAAAAGTGGATTACTACCGCAGTGGTGGGAGAGTTATGTGCGGATAAGCCCAATGAGATCACTCGCCTCTCCCTGTTGCGGGCCAGGTTCGCGGAGAATCTGGCAGGCGCGTTCGGCATGGGCGGTCAGGCTTCCGAGCTGTTCCTGATGGGTTTGTTTTCCGTGCTGGATGTCATACTGGATAAGCCCATGGCGGACGCTCTGTCCATGGTGCATGTCAGCAAACAGATTAAGGAAGTATTGATTGATAAGAAGGGGCCGCTGGTCAAGGTATACGATTTTATCCTGCAATATGAGAGCGCAAACTGGCAGGAGGTGTCCCGACAGATGATTCTGGAGAATATCGAGATGCCTGTTCTGTACGACGCCTATATCCAGACTTTGGTGTGGTATCGCAAGCTGACTCTTGGACAATAAATTGCCGGAGTAGCTCTTTAACCTGGCGGACAGAGGATGTTTATGGATTTGTTTGAATACATGAGAAGCGCCAATATGGAGAAGGAGTCGCCGTTGGCGGCGAGGATGCGCCCCAGGACACTGGAAGAGGTGGTGGGGCAGGAGCATATCGTCGGCAGGGATAAGCTGTTGTATCGGGCGATACAGGCGGACAAGATCAGCTCCGTGATCTTCTATGGGCCACCGGGTACAGGTAAGACCACTCTTGCCCGGGTAATTGCGGGCAGTACCAGCGCCGAATTTACGCAGATCAATGCCACGGCTGCAGGCAAGAAGGATATGGAAGAGGTGGTGGCCAAGGCCAAAGAGCTGCAGGGTATGTATGGCAAACGCACGATCCTGTTCATCGATGAGATACATCGTTTTAACAAAGGACAGCAGGATTATCTGCTTCCCTTTGTGGAGGATGGCACGCTGATCCTGATCGGAGCCACCACGGAAAATCCTTATTTTGAAGTCAATGGAGCGTTGATCTCCCGCTCCATTATATTCGAGTTAAAGCCCATTCCCCCGGAGGCGGTGAAGGAACTGCTGCGCAAGGCCGTGTATGACACGGAGCGGGGAATGGGCTCTTATCATGCTGTCATTGAGGAGGAGGCTCTGGATTTTCTGGCGGAGCTCTCCGGAGGGGATGCCAGACATGCACTGAACGCCGTAGAACTGGGAATTATGACCACACAGCGCGCCGAGGACGGGCAGATACACATTACCCTGGAGGTAGCGCAGGAATGCATCCAAAAGCGGACTTTGCGCTATGACAAGGGTGGGGACAACCACTATGACACGATCTCCGCCTTTATCAAGAGCATGAGAGGCTCGGATGCGGATGCAGCAGTATATTATCTGGCCCGAATGCTATATGCGGGGGAGAGTGTCACGTTCATTGCCCGCCGTATTATGATCTGTGCCGCGGAGGATGTGGGTAACGCGGACCCGATGGCTCTGGTGGTTGCGACCAACGCTTCTATGGCCGTGGAGCGTATCGGTATGCCGGAGGCCCAGATCATCCTGTCTCAGGCGGCGGCTTATGTGGCATGCGCGCCCAAGAGTAACGCCGCCTGCGGAGCTATCATGTCCGCCATGCAGGAGGTGGGACACTCAGGTGATCTACCCATACCCGCCCATCTGCAGGATGCACATTACAAGGGCGCTGCCAAGCTGGGGAGAGGGACAGGCTATAAATATGCTCATGACTACCCAAACAACTATGTCCGGCAGCAATACCTGCCCTATGAGCTGACTGGCAGGGAGTTCTACCAGCCCAGCGGCAATGGCTACGAGCAGAAGATCAGGGAGCATATGAGAAGGATCAGACAGGAGGCTGCAGGACAGGAGGAGAAGAGCTGAGAAAGCCTGACAGGTGCGCGCCGAAGGAACTTCGCCCTTTCGTGCCGTCGCGCGGCGACTTAAAATAGGAGGATGCATTATGAGTGAAAGTAAAAAGGTAATTACACCCATGTCATGGGTTACCACATGGGGAACAGCGGAGGAGAACTTTATCGCCACTCCGGAGGGGATGCCTCAGCCCCTTGAAAACACAACGGTTCGTCAGATTGTCCGAGTGACGACCTCAGGGGACGAGATGAAGCTGAGACTTTCCAATCGGTATGGAAAACGTGATGTTGTGATACGCTCTATGCATGTGGCAAAACAGGTAAGAGCAGATCAATCTACGATAGACACATCAACGGATACTGTAGTTGAAGCGCTTGGTTCAGAGAAAATAGTTATTCCTGCCGGCGGGGTTATTGAGACGGATGCGTTTAGATTCAGCGTTAAGGCTCTTGATAATATCGCGATAACCATGTACTTTGGCGCCGCTCCTGTGACCGCGGACGAGATGACAGGGCACAGGGGAGCAAGGGCAACTACCTATCAGGTGTCGGGAAACGAAGTTTCGACGGAGACCTTTTCTACACCTGCGACAACTACGTCATGGTATTTTCTGGCGGACGTATCGCTTATGTCTCCGGCGGGAAGTAAGGCTATAATCTGTTTTGGAGATTCCATAACGGACGGCTTCGGAACAGATTGGGCGGTGCAGGGAAAGAGACCTGACACTTACACGCGATGGGTGGACTTTTTCGCGAGGAGGCTTCAGGCAAACGATAGCACGAAGCGTCTATCTGTGGTCAACAAGGGCATCGGCGCCAATTCCATATTGGGATCATGGCCTACGGATGCAGGGAGGGACAGGTTCAAAAGGGATCTTCTCGGACATGATGGGGCAGGATACTGTATCCTTCTGTTCGGTGTCAACGATCTGCTCTCCCTTTCCGATACTGGTAAATATGACAGGCTTATCCCCGAATATCAGAAGATGGTGGCGCTGTGCCACGAAAACGGAATTAAAATATATGGTGCGCCCATCCTTCCTTTTGGAAAGAGCCGAGATCATACCGAGGCTGCCGAGGAGGTGAGAACGAGGATCAACAGCTGGATGCGCAGTCCCGATTCCCATATGGACGGTATCATCGACTTTGAAAACGCATTGGCAGACCCGACTGACCCCAAGAGTATTTTGCCCCAATACGCTCCGCTAGACGGTCTCCATCCATACGAAGGATATGAAACAATGGCTGAAGCAATCGATCTGACAATGTTTGAATAATAGGTACAGCGCGAGAGAACATTACCCTTTAGAGCTGTCGCGCAGCGACTCAAGGTAAAGTTGCGAAGGCGCACGAGAGGAACTTTCGTGAGAGCACTTTCGAATGAAAGTTCCTCTCATGTGAGTGTGCCGAGAGAACTTTACTCTTTAGTGCTGTCGCGCAGCGACTCAAGGTAAAGTCGCGAAGGCGCACGAGAGGAACTTTCATGAGTGTATTTTCGAATGAAAGTTTCTCTCACAAGGGCGCGCCGAGAGAACTTTACCCTTTAGTGCTGTCGCGCAGCGACTCAATTAGGAGGAAACCTAAAATGATACTTGAAGGTACGATCCGTATCGGTTATTACAATGGTGAAACATCCGCAGTGAAGATCGCCCTTGACAATCTGAAAAATGACTTAAAGAAAATCACGGATGCGGACATACAGCTCGTTGAGCTACGAGCGGAAGAAAGTATGGACGGTATCGATATAATGGCCGCCACAAAAAATATCAAAAAATTCGATATTTGTAACAAATCTCCGGAGGAAACAGAGATTCTTGATGCGTGGGAAGGATATGTTATTAAAGAAAGTGACGGAACTCTCTATATAAACGGAGCCGACAGGCGCGGTACGATCTATGGAATATATGAAATGTCGGCTTATTTTGGCGTATCCCCCTGGTATTTCTTTGCGGATGTACCTGTGAGGAAGAAGGCTCGTATTCTCATTCCGGACCGATTTTTTAGAGCAGACTATCCGTCGGTTCAGTACAGGGGTATCTTTTTAAATGATGAGGAAGAACTGGAGCAGTGGGCCATAAAGCATACAAACGACGACACTATAGGGCCCGAATTGTATGAAAAGATATATGAACTGATCCTTCGGCTTAAGGGCAATTATCTGTGGCCTGCCATGCATGTCAATTATTTTCAGGAGAATCCCAGGAGCGCATGGTTAGCCAATGAAATGGGCATCGTGATCGGCACGTCCCACTGTGATATGCTCATGCGGAGCAACCAGAACGAATGGACGCCCTGGCTTGACAAAAAAGGCTATAAGAGCGATTACAACGCCGTTCACGCAGGGAAATTGAATACCTCTGAGGCTAAGGAACGGGAAACGATCTATTATGACTATTCGATACCTGGCAAGAACAGAGAGGTGATCAGAGAATACTGGCGCGAAAGCGTGGAAATGAATCGGGATTACGAGGTCTGTTATACCATTGGCATGAGAGGCGTTCACGATTACGGTTTTTCCACGAGAATGATCAATGAGGACGCTACGCTTACTGAAGAGGAAAAGCTCTCGGCAAAAATCAGGCTCTTAGAGACGATCATGGACGACCAGAGGCAGCTCATCAAGGCGGAATGCGGTCTTTCATCTGCTGCCTGCGCTTTGCAGTCATTTATACCGTACAAGGAGGTTCTCGAGCTCTATAACGCAGGTCTTGTGATCCCTGATGACGTCACTCTCATTTGGGTAAATGATAATTTCGGGCATATACGGCGTTATCCGGATGAAAAGGAGAGAGAAAGAGCCGGCGGGCACGGATTGTATTTTCATGCCTCCTATTGGGGAGCCACCGAGATGAGCTATCTTTTCTTCAATACGATGCCTCTTTCGCATACTACAAATGAGCTTAGAAAAGCATATGCCAACGGCATACGAAGGATGTGGGTCTTGAACGTAGGCGCACTCAAGCCGCTTGAAATGGACATGGAAACGTTTCTTGCCTACGCGTGGGACGCGGGTAAGGATACGCCTGTGACCTGTGATATTCATGCCTATACTGCCCAGTGGTTTGATTCCTACTTTTCGGGCGGATATGGCGAGGAGCTTGCGGATTTATACGAGGAATACGTGCATCTGACCAACGCCAGAAAGATAGAGCATATGCAGCCCATGATATTTGCTCAGGCAGGCTATGGAGACGAGGCCGGAGCGCGTCTGTGCGGACTCGAAAGAGTATTTGCACGGTCCAATGAGATATATACATGTCTTCCCGACGATGAGAAGGATGCCTTTTTTCAGATGTTTTTGTTTAAGGTACATGCCTCCTATTATGTGAATCATGCGTTTTATTATGCCGACCGCAGCGTTCTGTCTTATGACAGAGGAAACGATATGGCTGCGGATCTTTATACAGAATATTCGCGCAAAATGACCCAGTATCTAAAAAAGATGCTGCGTTATTACAATGTGCATATGCAGGACGGAAAGTGGGAAGGTATTCTCACTCCCGACTCTTTCCCGCCCCCAGGCATCTGTTTTTATCCTGTGTGCAGACCTTCAATCAAGAGAAGAGAGCTTGCTGTTAAGGCCATTCTGTGGGACGGCAGCGAAACTTTGACGGAGGGGAGCCTTGTATTTTACAGTGGAGGCATACGGAAAAAATGGTTTGAACTCGGCAATACCCGCGCGCGTGCTATCTCGTATGAAATAACCGGAAAACCGGCATGGCTTGATATATCCGAGGAATCAGGCGAAATCAATGCGGAGAAACGTATCTACATAAGTGTTAACGAGGAGACAGCCTATGTGGAGAACAAGGAGGCTGAACTGACAATCCGCCTCGTTGAACAGGAGCAGGAAATCCATGTGAAGGTCAGGGCGAAGGCCGGATGTGCAGATGGTGAAAGCCGCCTGTCCCATGCGGAGGACGACGGGGCGGTTTGTATCTATGCGGAAGATTACAAGGAGTGCTGCTGCGCGCCCGTACATATACCGCCGCTTGAGAAAACCGGCTGGTATAAGATATATGGTATGGGGCGGGAAGGTCACAGCGCGGTTATGGCATATAATTCCAAGCTTGGTCCGTTAAGCGACGCATCTCTAACGGATAATCCTTACATTACATATGAGTTTTCCCTCTTCAGCGAGGGCGAATTTGAGCTGGAGATCACAAGATTCCTCACGCTTGACTCTGTGGGCAGAGTCAGATTTGGCATCGGTATTGACGGTATTGAGCCGTTTATTATGGAGTCGAATACTAACGACGAATGGCGGGCAAACTGGCATGACAGCGTTATGAATAACGGTGAGAAATTGTATACAAAACTCCCGTATTTGTCCGCAGGCAGGCATACGATAAGGGTGTATATGATCGATAATTATGTGACGCTGGATAAGCTTGTCATATACACGTTAACGAGGCGCGAAACCTATTATGGAGCCTTTTTCGTGCATTCTAACGCAGATGAACCCAAGGTATGCTGGGAGGAGCTTGACAGCATTCGAGCGAAGCTTTATCGCGAGGACAGCGCAGTACTATTGCCCGATATGGTATATGCCGATCAGGAATTCTGGAAGTATAACAGGCTTTATATGAAAAATGACATTGTCAGGCAGTCCTATATGGATAGGGGACGGTATGACAGTTATTACGAGGACGGGTCTACAGAGGATATAACGGCTTTGTTTGGCAGAGGCGTCTTTGCCGAACAGAATGGGAGGATTGCCATCGACGCGGAGTATGCGCTTGCGGATGATGCAGACGCATATCTCACGCCTGACGCGACAGGTAAGATATATTGGAGACATGTGCGCGCGCTGACCGACGCAGGCCATGGCCTTGCGATGCAGGTATCCGGCAGACCACATACCTGGGAAAAGGCAAAGGATGCTCCGGGGATGCATTATCGCATTCAGGTTTCGGAGGAAGGTGAGTATCATGTATGGCTCCTTATATTGTATGAGAACCATATGTCGGATAGCTGCTATTTCGCGGTTGACGGCGAAGCGCTTCCCCGAAGCATGCAGTACAATAACGGTCAGCTGTGTCAGTATGCAACGCTGCATATGTATTATTGGTGTCTGACAGGTAAGATACATTTCTCCTCAGGAGAACACATCTTCTCCATATATGCATGCGATACAGGACTTCAGATAGACAGAATCTACTTAAGTCAAGGGGAGGAGCGACCGCCGCTCGATAAGGATTGGACGGTTTCCCCTAGATATATTTTTTGACGGCGGCGGCTACTACCTCTGCTACCTTGGGGTTGAAGGCCTCGGGCATGATGTTCTCATCCGAGAGCTCCTCCTCCGGCACCAGAGAGGCGATGGCCTCCGCAGCGGCCAGCTTCATCTCCTCAGTGATCTGTCGTGCGCGTCCCTCCAGAGCGCCTTTGAAGATGCCGGGGAACGCCACCACATTGTTCACCTGGTTGGGGAAATCGCTGCGGCCGGTTCCCACCACGCGGGCTCCGGCGGCTCTGGCAATATCGGGCATGATCTCAGGCACGGGGTTAGCCATGGCAAAGAGGATGGAATCATGATTCATGGAAGCCACCATCTCGGGCGTGACAATATTGGGGGCGGAGACACCCACAAAGATATCCGCGCCTCGCAGAGCGTCAGCCAGAGAGCCGGTCCTGCCCTCCAGATTGGTAACCTCGGCCATCCTCTGTTGCATCCAGTTCAGTCCCTCCGTGGATTTGGAGATGATGCCCACCTTGTCACACATGATGATATGGGGAAAACCGTATGTCAGCAGAAGTCTGGTGATGGCCACCCCAGCGCTTCCGGCACCGTTGACCACGATATGGCAGTCCTCCTTTTTCTTGCCGACGACCTTGAGGGCGTTGATAATTCCCGCCAGCACCACGATGGCGGTGCCATGCTGATCGTCGTGGAATACGGGGATGTCCAGAGTGGCCTTCAGCCGCTCCTCGATCTCAAAGCATCTGGGGGCGGAGATGTCTTCCAGATTGATGCCTCCGAAGCCGGGAGCCAGCCAGGTTACGGCCTTGATGATCTCCTCCGTGTCCTGAGTATCCAAGCAGATGGGTACGGCGTTGACCCCGCCAAATTCCTTGAACAATACGGCCTTGCCCTCCATGACCGGCATGGCGGCATAGGGACCGATATTTCCCAGTCCCAGCACGGCGCTGCCGTCAGATACCACGGCCACGGTATTGGCCTTCATCGTATAAGTGTATGCTGCTTCCGGATCCTGGGCGATGACCTTGCAGGGTTCAGCCACGCCGGGAGTGTATGCCAGTGCGAGGTCTTCTCTGGATTTTACGGGAGTCTTGGAAATGGTCTCCAGCTTGCCATTCCACTGCTCGTGAAGCACCAGTGCTTTTTCGTTGGTTGTCATGGTGTTACCTCCTATTTTAAGTCGCTGCGCGACGGCACTAAAGGGCGAAGTTCCTTCGGCGCACACCAGGGAGAGACAAATTTCATTCGTAAGGTATCTCATGAAATTTGCTCTCGTGCGCCTTCGCAACTTCACCTGTCAAGCTTGACATTTCCTAGTTGATATTTCTTAGCTGAACTAATTTAAAGTCGTTGCGCTATGCTTTCTATTTTAACGGCAATATGTCTATTTTTCAAGAAAATTATTTTTTTTCAAAAATTGGCTTCCTATTTTTAGAAAAGTGTATTATAATCAAAGCAGTAAGTTCATTCCGTTATGGGACACGTCTGGAATATTATCGATAGATACCCCTTAAGGCGAATTGAATAGGAACAGGATATATAAAAACATGTAACCAATGTTGCAAGAAAGAAATAGGAGGAGTAATGAGAGAAAAGTATGAATCACTTGCACTTGTACAACTGAAGGAGCTTGCCAAGGTGCGTGGCATCAAGGGTGTATCCACCATGAAGAAAGCGGAGGTCATCGAGGCAATGCTGGCTCAGGACGAAAAAGACAGAGCCAGAGAGGAAGCGACTAAGGCTGCGGAGAAGCCTGCTGGCAAAGCGGTGGAAAAGGATGAGATGTCCAAGCCGGAGGTGGTCAAGCCGGAGCCGTCCAGGGTGGAGACAGTCAGGGTCGAGGCGCCGAGAGGGGAATCGGTCAAGTCGGAGACGACTAGAATAGCCGAGGGGGAGCAGCCAGCCAAACCTGTGCGTCTGAATGAGGCTTATGATTCCTCCCAGTATCCGGTTGAACTGGACAGCGGTATCGAGGCCAGGGGCATCCTGGAGGTTATGCCGGACGGCTACGGTTTTATCCGCAGCGACAATTACCTGCCCGGTTCGGAGGACGTGTATGTAGCACCCAGCCAGATCAGGCGCTTCGGCCTGAAGACAGGAGATATCCTGCGGGGCAATAAGCGTATCAAGACCCAGCAGGAGAAATTCAGCGCGCTGTTGTTCGTGAGGACCATCAACGGTTACACTCCGGAGGAATCCGCCAAGCGGACAGCCTTTGAGGATATGACTCCGATCTTTCCGAATGAGCGCATCCGTCTGGAGACACCGGGATGCAGCGTGGCTATGAGGGTTATGGATCTGATCAGTCCTGTGGGCAAGGGGCAGCGCGGCATGATCGTATCCCCGCCTAAGGCCGGTAAGACGACTCTGTTGAAGGAAGTGGCACAGTCTATTCTGCGCACCAATCCCCATATGCATATGTTGATCCTGTTGATTGATGAGCGCCCTGAGGAGGTGACGGATATCAAGGAGGCAATCTGCGGGGACAATGTGGAGGTTATCTACTCTACCTTTGACGAGCTGCCCGAGCATCACAAGAGGGTGGCGGAGATGGTGGTGGAGCGCGCCAAGAGATTGGTGGAACATAAAAAGGAAGTCGTGATCTTGCTGGATTCCATCACCCGTCTGACCAGGGCATACAATCTGGTGGTTCCCCCCAGCGGACGTACTCTCTCCGGCGGTCTGGATCCGGCTTCCCTGCATATGCCGAAGAGATTTTTCGGCGCGGCCCGCAATATGCGCGAGGGCGGCAGCCTGACGATCCTGGCCACCGCATTGGTGGAGACTGGCTCCAAGATGGATGATGTAATCTATGAGGAATTTAAGGGCACTGGCAACATGGAGATCGTGCTGGACCGCAAGCTTTCGGAGAAGCGTATCTTTCCGGCTATTGATATCGCCAAGTCCAGTACCCGCCGTGAGGATCTGCTTCTGGACAACGAGGAGTTGGGTGCCATCAGCATCATGCGTAAGGCGCTGAACGGCATGAAGCCTGATGAGGCGACGGACCGCATTCTGGACATGTTTGCCCGCACCAAAAATAATCGAGAGTTTGTCGCAATGGTAAAAAAGAACAGATTTATTTAAAAAAACTATTGCATTCGGCGTAAACTCATGGTACAATAACAACGCTGTTTGTGGTTGCATAGGCAGTGCGGATGAGAAACAGAACACATTATCAAGACCATATTCACAGCAGTAAACGGCCAAATGGCCATCTATATCATGATTGGAGCAATCTCATGATTGGAGCAATCATGATAGAATACGAGATGATATAGAGAGGTGAGAAGTATGAAAGAAGGAATTCATCCCCAGTACTATCAGGCAACGGTAACCTGCAACTGTGGTAACACATTTGTCACTGGCTCCACCAAGCCTGAGCTGCATGTAGAAGTCTGCTCCAAGTGCCATTCGTTCTATACTGGCCAGCAGAAGTCAGCAAGAGCTGACGGACGTATTGACAAGTTCAACAAGAAATACGGCGTTACAAGCAAATAAGAGGCAGCGAAGGGTTGAGGTAGCAATTATCTCAACCTTTCTTACTCTTTACATGAGGGAGAGGTTATTTTTCAACTCTTAATCGGTGCGGTATCGCATGCAGACTTGCAATATGCGGGGGTGTGATTATGGCAAAACGAAAAGGTTGCTATTCCGGAATCGGCGGACAGGCCGTTCTGGAAGGCGTGATGATGAAGAACGGAGACCGATATGCGGTCGCGGTGCGCAGACCTGACGGAGGAATTAGCTGTGAGCTGGAGGATTTCTCAGGCGTGCTTGCGGGAAGCAGGCTGAAAAAGATTCCTTTTGTCAGGGGTATTTTTAACTTTATTGATTCGATGATTCTGGGGACCAGATGTCTGAATTATTCCGCAGGCATCTATGAGGAGGAAGTGGAGGAATCCAAGCTGGATAAGGCGCTGAACAAAGCGTCGGGCGGCAATGCCGAGAAGGTGCTGACCGCCTTTGTGACGATGATATCCATCGTTTTGGCAGTGGGTATTTTTATTGTGCTTCCGTATTTTCTGTCAGGTCTATTGAAAGGCTATATCCGCAATGAATCCCTGATGGCAATCATTGAAGGGGCAATTCGGATTGCTATATTTGTCTTATATATCCTGCTGATCAGCTTGATGAAGGATATTCGCAGACTGTTTATGTACCATGGGGCGGAGCACAAGTGTATCAACTGTATTGAGCACGGTCGTCCATTGACGGTGCGCAATGTACGGCGCAGCTCTCGCCAGCACAAGCGCTGCGGAACCAGCTTTATCTTCTTTGTGTTTATTGTCAGCATTGTGTTGTTTTTCTTTATTCGTGTAGATAACACGCTGCAAAAGGTGGTGCTGAGGATTCTGCTGATCCCTGTAGTCGCGGGGATATCCTATGAAATCATCCGCCTTGCGGGGCGCAGCAACAATATTTTAGTGAGAATACTGTCTGCTCCTGGAATGCTCGTGCAGAGGCTGACTACCAGGGAGCCGGATGAAAAGATGATCGAGGTGGCCATTGCCGCGGTGGAGGCTGTGTTTGACTGGAAAGGTTTTTTAAACGAGAAGTTTGGCTATGTGGAAGAACCGGAACCGGTACCGCAGGAGGATGATGAGGACAAAGACGAGCCAACATAGCGGTATATGTGACAGAGACATGTGAAAAAGATGAACTATAAGGATTGTTATGAGAATGGTTGGAAAAAGCTGCTGGAGGCAGGCATAGAAGAGGCGGCGCTGGATGCGCGTCTGTTGTTGGAGCAGATCTGCGGCACGGACCGCAATGCTCTTCTGGTCCATGGGGACAGGGGAGTAAGTGCGCAGGAGCAGAGGGCCTATGAGGAAGCGATTGATCGGCGAAGCCGGCGCATTCCTCTGCAGCAGATCACAGGCATTCAGGAGTTCATGGGGTTGACCTATCAGGTCAATGAACATGTGCTGGTGCCTCGGCAGGACACGGAGATTCTGGTGGAGGAAGTGCTGCGGGAATTGATGGACGGCATGAGGATACTGGACCTGTGTACCGGCTCCGGCTGTATCCTGATCAGCCTGCTTCATTACAGCAATGGCTGTGAGGGCGTGGGCATAGATATCTCATCGGACGCGCTGGCTGTCGCCCGTTGCAATGCCGCTGCATTGCTCGGCGCAGATAGTCGTTACAATTTATTGGAGAGTGATCTCTTTGCGCAGGTGGAAGGGCGTTATGATATCATTGTTTCCAATCCCCCCTATATCTGTCATAGCGAGATAGAGAATCTGATGCCGGAGGTGAGAGATCATGAACCGATGCTGGCTTTGGATGGAGGGGAGGACGGACTGGATTACTACCGCCGAATTGTCGCGGAGAGTCCGGCCTATCTAAACGGCGGCGGCAGGCTGTATCTGGAGATTGGCTGCGATCAGGGCGATGCAGTGCAGAAGCTATTGCTGGCCCAAGGATTTCGGGAGGTCAATGTGGTGCAGGATTACGCCGGCCTGGACCGTGTGGTATCTGGGTATTGGCCTATTCTCTGACACGGAACTTTAAACAGTGTCCGCCCGAACAGTGCCCAGAGTAAATTCAGGACGCCGAAGCGTACTGAATTTACTCTGAAGGTGGAGGTGCTGGAAGGGTGGACACGGAACTATAATAAGAAAGAGGAAACAGGTATGTTTGACAAATTGGAAGATCTGTTGAGCCGATTTGAGGAGATCATGGGGGAATTACATGAGCCTACTGTGGCTAACAATCAGGACAGATTTCGCAAGCTTATGAAGGAGCAGAGCGATCTGACTCCTATCGTGGAGGCATATAAAGAATATAAAAAGTGCAGACAGGATATTGAGGACTCCCTGACGATGCTGGACGAGGAATCCGATGACGAGATGCGGGAGATGATCAAGGAGACCCTGAATGACAGCCGCAGGCGAGTGGAGGAGTTGGAGCAGGAGTTGAAGCTTCTACTGCTGCCCAAGGACCCCAATGACGATAAGAACGTCATCGTGGAGATCCGTGCCGGAGCAGGCGGCGACGAGGCCGCGCTGTTTGCAGCAGAGCTGTACCGCATGTATGTCCACTATGCAGAGGGACGCCGCTGGAAGGTGGAGCTGATGAATGTGGATGAAATTGGTATTGGCGGAATGAAGGAGGTTCAGTTTACCATAATTGGACAGGGAGCATACTCTGTCATGAAGTATGAGAGCGGCGTACATCGGGTGCAGAGGGTGCCGGAGACCGAGAGCGGCGGGCGGATTCATACCTCGACGGCCAGCGTAGCCGTGATGCCGGAGGTGGATGAGGACATCGATATTGTCATCGACGAGAAGGATATTCGTATTGATGTTATGCGGGCTTCCGGAAACGGCGGCCAGTGCGTCAACACCACGGACTCCGCGGTGCGTCTCACCCATTATCCTACGGGTATCGTAGTGTACAGTCAGACCGAGAAGAGTCAGATTCAGAACAGGGCTAAGGCTTTTGCCCTGCTGAAATCCAAGCTGTATGATATCGAGCAGCAGCAGCGCCACGACGCGGAGGCTGAGCTGCGCCGCAGTCAGATCGGCACCGGAGACCGCTCTGAGAAGATCCGCACCTACAATTTTCCCCAGGGACGCGTGACGGATCATCGCATTGGCCTGACGATCTATAAGCTGGATAAGGTGATGAATGGGGATATCCAAGAAATTCTGGACGGATGTATTGCAGCTGATCAGGCGGCAAAATTGGTTAAGATGGGAGAAAATGGATAGCTTCGCCCATGTCAAAGGGCGAGTCTGCGAAGAGTAGCGCAGGGATAGAAAATACAGTTGGACACGCATGTCCGGCATTGACCTCAAAGGCAGTGCCGGACATTTTTTCAAGTCAGCAGTTTTTATCAATTGCGGATGTGTTGAGAATGATATAATGAATCATAGCGTAATCAGTGATTTAAATGCTTGAGCAGAGCAAGGCTATACCATAAAGATGTGGGGAGCAGGATGTATTATCAGGAACATTTGGAGAAGGTCATCGACTATATAGAGGAGAATCTGCAGGGAGAGATTCATGTGGAAGACTGCGCCAGGATAAGCGGTTATTCATCTTATCATTTTCTTAGGATATTTCGGGATGTGGTGGGGCTGACTCCGGCTGATTATATCCGTAAGCGCAGGCTTTCCGAGATAGCCAGGGAGATCATGGCGGGAAACCAGTATATCTCGGAGATTGCTTTTCGATACGGCTTTAACTCCAAAGAGAACTTTGTGAGAGCGTTCAAGTCGGAGCATCACATTTTGCCTACTGAATATAAATCCGCGCAAAACAGTTTGAAATTGTATGAAAAATTCTGTTTTGAGACAGGGGAATGTGCGCAAAAACCGCAGCTTGTGGAGCTTCAGCCCTTTTCCCTCAGAGTGTACAAAAGCGATGAGTCCTTTATTCCCAATTTCTGGAATAAATACAATGCCAGGGGACTTTCCCTGAGGCTGTCCGGCGGTAGGGAGGTGTGGGACTATGGCGTTAGCAGCT
This sequence comes from bacterium, assembly GCA_023663725.1. Lineage (GTDB taxonomy): Bacteria > Bacillota > Clostridia > Lachnospirales > Lachnospiraceae > Acetatifactor. The sequence goes on from JAMPGX010000013.1 coordinate 96,326, forward strand.
GGAACTATGAAAAAAGAATACTGGAATACTATATCGGTATTAAAACGGAGTATGCTAAGGGGGATATTCGGGATACCCTGGAGCTGCGTATTTCCGGCGGAGTGTATGCGGTATTTTCCACATTGCCCGCGACTCAGGAAAGCTTTGTGACACAGATTCACGGGACCTGGGATTATATCAACAGGCAATGGCGCCCAGAGCAAGGCTATAAGCGCAGAGCGGATTATGAATTTGAGCGCTACCGAGAGAAGAGCAGGCTGTTTTCAGAGGAGATATATATTCCGCTGGATAAGGTTTAACCAATCAAATATAAAGGAGATGAAAGAGTGAAAAAATTATCTATTACATGGGAAGGAGTCTATGACTCCACAGGTTATATGTTTTCTTTTGCGAAGGCTCTGTGCTGCGCGGTCAGGAACAGTCCCTTCGCGGAGGCTGCGGAGGAGATCGTGGCGTCGAGCGGGTTCGCGTTCCGCATGTGGGTGTCCCCGGACCTCTGCCCCAGCGCTACCAGCATCTGGCAGTTTGACCAGCAGAAGGTATGGGTAGAGCGCGGAGGCATAAGCTGCCATTATGTCGAGAGAATTTGGGGGCAGGAGGATGTGGAAGAGGAGCGGCGGCATGAGGCGATTCAGATCGTGCGGCAGAGCATAGACAGAGGCATCCCTGTCATAAGCTGGGATATCGTCGTGTGCGAGTGGGGACTGATCACAGGCTATGACGACGACGCGCAGAGATTGACAGTGCTATCCGTTACAGGTCAGGAGGAAGAGATGGACTATGCCCTGCTGGGCAAGCGGGAGATTCCTATTCTGAGCGTGCTTGCGGTGTCCGGAAGGACGGACAGGCCCAAGGAGGATATCGTCAGGGGAGCCCTGGACATAGCAAAAAATCACCTGCTGGGAAAGGAATGGTGCGAGAATGCCTGCGGCCTGGCGGCCTATCCCGCCCTGATCAGGCATCTGGAGAGCGACGACGCGCAGATGGCCTGTTCCTGGAATATGGAGTATTTTCTGGGGACCTATGCGCCGCTGAAATGGTACGCGTGGAAATTCCTGGAGCGGCATGGTCTGGAGGAACTGGCGGCCCTGTATCGGGCGGTCTATGAGAACTGGCAGAAGGCGTTTGAGAGCAGGAAATCTCTGGATCTGTCGGAAGAAAAGAACCGGCAGGAGATAGCGCGGCTCTTGAGGCGGGCGGAGGCATATGAGAGGCGGGCGGTAGACAGGATGTGAGAACAGTCTAAGCCGGGCGATCAGGGATATCACGGTGCGCTGGATTGGGTGGTCGAAGTGGTATCTCCTGGAAATAAGCTGAAAATTTGACATGATATTGCAAAAAAGCAACCTAACTCTGGATGAGGAGGTTGCTTTTTTTGATGACTTTCAAGCTTCCAAATCACTTCGAACATCGTTCTGATCAGTATGAAGTATTTTACTCATTTTATCACAGAGACAGGGATTGGCTAGAAATAACAGAAACAGAATCTTATTTGATTCATAGCGCAAAATTGACAAATTAAAATACAAAATTAACACATTGAGAGAGAAAAAAGAATGATATAATTAATAAAAAATTACTATTTTTTTGTGTTCCGGAGAGGAAAGGCAGAATACTGTTAGGCTGTGCTTGTGAAGACATGCGGGATTTTTAGATACAAAAGTTCAGAATGGAGGATCATTATGAAAAAACGAAAGAGCAGTTTATTACAAAGGATGCTGGCGGTGCTGCTCTCAGTGTCGCTGACGTTGGGGCTGATTTGGTCTGCTCCGATCAATGTACTGGCGCAGGGAAGCGTCAGCGGAAACGACGCGGAATATGATTGGGATTTAGGGAAGAGCGAAGCGGTATCCGGAGGCGGGAGCCAGGCGCAGGGAAGCGTCAGCGGAAACGACGTGGAAATGACGGAATTGGCGGTGCCGCCTCAGACCATGCAGGAGGCCGCAGAGGAAGATATGATCATGACCGCGGCGGATGACGGCACGGCTGTGCCCGGCAATATTACCTCCAATCAGACATGGAATACGCAGACGCTGGCAGCAGGAACCTATACCATTCCTTCCGGCGTAACGGTGACTGTTTCCGGGAAACTGACGATTACTGGAAATGTCACGATGAATGGAGGAGGAACTCTGCGCTGGAGCAGCGCGGGAAGAGAAAAGAATGCCCTGGAAGTACAGGAAGGCGCTCAGCTTACGCTTGAGAATATAACGTTGGATGGCAATAGAATTAGTTTTAGTCGGTCTGCTTTGTTGCTTCAGGGAAACGTCACATTGAATAACGGCACGGTAATCAAGAATTTTAAGACATCTGGCGGTAGCGGTTCTCCTGCCGGTATGAAAGGTATGATCGCCGTTTACGAAAAGGGCGTTTTAAATATTCAGGATGGCGTTACCATTACGGGAAATGAGTGTGGCAGTGGGATCATTGCCCTGTATCAATATGACACAGGATCTTCTTTGGCGAATTCTACAGCTACTGTCAATATGTACGGCGGCACGATTGCGGGGAATACAGTGAAATCGGCTGTTTCGGATATGGGTGTCATCTGGAACTGGTGCGGCAACCTGAACATTTCCGGCGGAACAGTGACTGCGGAGGGCGGCGAATATGCGGTCCATACCCAGGGAAATAACAAGTCCTACAATGCCACCACCGTTATTTCCGGCGGAACATTTACAGGCATGAAAAACGGCGCCGTCTGCGCGGGTAAGGATTCAGGCAATCGAAGCGTGATAAGAATCACGGGGGGCAGCTTTAACGGAAACATTGCCGCCACTGTCAACTACGGAACAATTGAGATCCGCGGCGGTGTATACAGCGGAACGCAGTATGCGCTGAGCAGCAATGGTGCTGGAGCCCTGGAGGTGTACGGCGGGGAATTTACGGGCGGTACAAAAGCCTATGACGGGACGATCAATACCAAAACTGAAAAGGTAATTGTGGGAGATGCTAAGGAGACAGGGGCTAATTGGAATAGACTCACAAGCCTCAACACCTACCAATATGTTGCCATCGGGGAACTGGAGCAGCCGCTTCCGTCTCATTCCCACAACGACATTACCTTCACTTCATGGACGGGGACGGACAGTCTGCCGACGATGGTGGGGAATTATTACTTGACGGGAGATGTAACCATGTCCGGGACATGGGAGGCGCCGGCCGGTACCACTGGCCTCTGTCTCAACGGCTATCAGGTGAAATATACAGGCGCGGAGGAAGATCAAAGCTTCCTTCAGGTAAATGAGAATGCTACGTTGAATCTCTACGATTGCGACGGCTCAGGCGGCACTCACACCCTTACAAGCCCTGTGACAAACGGCAGCGTCACCGTTCGAGGCGGGCTGATCACGGGAACCAGTCAGAAATCCAAAATAGTGGGAAGCTGCATTTGTATCTATCCAAATGGAACCTGTAACCTTTACGGCGGCTCCATTGCCGGATTCAGCGATACCCCCAGCAGCGGGGGCAGTCACGGAGCCGTCCGGGTGGAGGGTATTTTCCACATGTACGGAGGCGCGATTACCCACAACCGCTCCGGCTGCGGCGGCGGTGTAAATGTATGCGGGGTGAATGCGCACTTTTATCTCCATGGCGGCAGCATTTCCGATAACTACGCTGATTTCGATGACGGGGGCGGTATCTGCATAAACGACACAGGCAGCTTCGAGATGACGGGCGGTGAAATCAGGGGAAACAAAGCCAAGAGCGGCGCAGGAGGAATCCATTGGTATAATGACGGCAACGTCACTTACAGCGTACATCTTAGCGGTGGGGAGATCATCGGAAACACGACTGGCGGCGCGGCAGGCGGCTTGAAGTTTGATGCCAATCCCTGGCAGCAGTTCTTTGTCTCCGGCGGTATCAAAATAACAGGGAACAAGAATCTGAATGACAAAGACAGCAACCTCTATCTGGGCAGCGACAGTACGATCATGGTTGAGAGCGGCGGATTCAGCCAGGGCGCTTTGATCGGCGTTACAACCGAGTCCGCGCCCATGGCGCAAACGTCTATAGCTGTCACGGGCCATAATAAAGGCGATTACAGCCAGTATTTTCAAAGTGACAATCCGGATTATGAGATCAGGAATGAATCCGATACGGTGAAGCTGGCGCTGCCCCATCAGCATACGCCGGTAAAGAAGGAAAAAGTTCTCGCTGACTGTACGAATCCGGGTACAGGGGAATACTGGCAGTGTGAGGGGACGACAGGCTGCGGCAAGATGTTTTCAGATCAGGCGTGTACGAAAGAGATTTCCGTGAAACCCGTTCTTCCCGCGCAGGGACATTCCTATGAAAGCACATGGAAAAAGGACGCAAGCGGACACTGGAAGGTCTGTGCGGACTGCAATTACCGGACGACGGCCGCGGCCCACACCTATGACAATGATAGCGACATGAGCTGCAATGACTGCGGCTGGGACAGGACGGGAACGGATAAAACGCCGCCCACAGGCAGCATTACAATAGAGGGGAAAAGCTGGGACAAGCTTTCGGAGTCCATCTCTTTTGACCTGTTTTTCAATGAGGCGAAACAGGCGCTCATCCAGGGGCAGGATACGGCCGGCGATGTGTGTTCCGGCGTGGATAAGGTATACTATTATGTCTCCGATACCGCGCTGTCAGGGGAGGCGGTAAAGGCACTGGGAAGCTCGCAGTGGAAGGAAGGAACCTCGATTACCCTGGAGGCAGCGGACTGGAAATGCATTATTTATGTAAAGATAACGGACAAGGCGGGAAATGCGGCGTATGTTTCTTCAGGGGGATTGGTGTTTGACGTGACCGCACCGGAGATTGGCGGCGTCACGGACGGGGCAGTTTACCGCAGCTCCCAGACAGTGACGGTGACGGACACTAACCTGAAAACCGTAACGGTAAACGGCGCGGAGGTTACTCTGACGGACAACAGCTTTACGCTTGAGGCGGCATCCGGCCGTCAGACCATCACCGCCGAGGACAAGGCGGGAAACCGCTCCACAGTAACAGCCGTGGTGAAAACAGCGGCAGAAAATGTGAATGATGCGAAGCAAGTGATAGAAGCGGCTCTGGAGGAGATCTTTAGCGGCAATCATACCACGGGGGAGGACGTCCGTAGGGCGGTAGAGGCCGCATTGGAAAAGGCCGGAATCAGCGGAGAGGATGTGCAGATCACTCTCAAAGACT
>JAMPGX010000014.1 GCA_023663725.1 bacterium
TTATTCCTGAAAGTGTTCTTTTTTTGGTTGGGGACTTTTTTCACAGCCCCTTTTTGTCTCCTTTTCTGTATTTTGCTTTTCTCTGTCAGGATATCTATTATATTCATAGCATTTTCCCAGAAGTCGGCATGGCCGCCATGGAAGCATGCATAACACGTAAATACGAGGAGGAACAGCAATGATAAAATACGGTTACGTCAGAGTCTCGACCAGAGATCAAAATCCGGAGCGCCAGATCTGCGCGATGCGAGAGCATGGAATCTCTCCTGAATACATCTACACGGACAAAATATCCGGCAAAGACTTCCACAGAACAGAATATCAAAAATTGATGCAAAAGTTGGAAAGGGGAGATCTGCTGGTGATCAAAAGCATCGATCGCCTGGGGCGCAATTATCGCGAGATTCTGGAACAATGGCAGAGAATCTCACGCGAGATCGGCGCAGATATCGAAGTGTTGGATATGCCCCTATTAAATACCAGTGTCAGGCAGGACGATCTGACCGGAATATTTATCTCAGATCTGGTGCTCCAGATTCTGGCCTATGTCGCCGAGACAGAGCGCTCTTTTATCCGAAGCCGCCAGAGCGAAGGCATCGCTGCCGCTCAAGCCAGAGGTGTGCGCTTTGGCCGTCCGAAGATGGAATCCTCCAAAGAGCTTCAGCGGTACTGCCAGCTGTGGGCGCAGGGAGAGATTACCGTAAGGCAGGCCGCAGAAAAACTGGGTATGAGCAGTTCCACTTTCTACAGAAGATGCTTGGAATGGAAAAAGTAAAAAGCCTGTCTCAAAAGGTAGACTTTTTGAAACACTATCCAATCTAATATGTTTTCAAATTTTTCCTGTGTAATTTAAGCTTTTTACATTATACCGCATCTGCTTCAAAAAGTCTGCATTATGAAACAGTATCCTCAGATCTATTGGAGGAGCCATGAAAAATAACTTTGCCAGAAAGCACAGCAATTCCGAAAAACTTTCACATATTAGGGCAAAATTTCAAAAATTCCTAATTATCCTCCTCATTCTTGGCGTAATCATTCTAAATCTAAAAAGAATTTTTATGGATTTTGATATTGACGTGGAATATGCCATAACAATGTCCTACCGCCTAGTCAAAGGCGACCAAATGTTTTCCCAGATGCGGGAGCCTCATCAGACCTCCGCGTTTTTGCTGGCTTTTTTTATCAAAATATGGGTATTGATCACCGGAACGACAACAGGACTTGTCCTATATCTAAATATGATAAGCCTGTTGATAAAATATCTGGTAGTACTGTTTTTTTATCATACTTTCAAAAAATATTGCGACAGCAGAATTGTCCTGCTTATGTCTTTATTTCTGGCCGCTGTTCAGGTTAAATTCTATGTTCTTCTCGATTTTTCCAATATGCATATATACTCTTCCATCCTGTTGCTCTGCTGCCTAGCACGTTATCAAAATGCTTCTCGAAATAGATTGTGGCTGTTCCTGTCCGCATTATGTCTATGCCTAGAAATTCTCTCATATCCCTCCTGTCTTCTGGTATATGTCATTGTAATAGCGCTGATATGCAGTATGTCAAAACAACGTCTAAAGGACTGCTTACTGTTTTCCTCTGTTTGCGGCATTATGGGAATCTCCTATATAACTTATTTTGGCATCAGGCTTGGCTGGGGCAATTTCTTTCTTGATGTTTATGAGGTGGTAGTGGGCGACGGCTCTCACTCTGACGGCTTGCTGGTCAAATTCTCCCGTTACCTGTTTGAAGCAGGCCAACATCTGCTGCTATACGGCATACTGGCGGCTGTTTCCCTCATTGCCACATTGCTGATATGGCGGCGGCTTCGTCGGGACAAAATGCTTTTGTTCTTTTTTGCCCTGCTTTGGTTGTTTGATCTATTGTGCATCGTAACATGGCAGTATGACCGCGTATACTTGTCTACTTTCTGGTGGGCAGAATTCTATCCGCCAATCATAATACTGGGAATATCTCTACTCTCCTATTGCGATGAAACGGAGCGAAAGCTATTCTGGGCCGGAGTTTTCTTAAGCATGGGGAGTATGTTCTCTGTCCTGCTCCTGACTAATCTTACATTGGGTACAGCTATAGCCTATCAGGTTCTGGGTGTGGCAGTAGCATTCATTCCTATAGGACATTGGATTATGGCTTTATTAAAAAACTGGGTAATTCCTTTTGCCATGCTCTTGTTCCTAATCCTTTTCAGGGGATTTTTCCTTTTCCTGAGTATGAGTATGGGGCCACAGCACATTTTTGCCTTGGGCAATATTGTGAAAGCCGGACCTGCCATCGGAATCCTGTCGGATTATATGGGACCTTATACCATGAATTCCAGTCTGAGCGAATGGCCTTTATATATCCATGCGGGGGACCGCATTCTGGTAGTGTCAGAAGGAGTAGTGGGTTCACTGAAATATCTTTATGAGGATGTAGTAATATGTGTGGATTCCACAATTTCCACACCTACTTACAACGAAAAGTTATTGACATACTGGGAGCAAAATCCAGACAAATTCCCCAATGTGGTGATCGTAGACTGCTGGTTTGGACATCTAAATGTGGATGAAGAATCCTGGATCATGCAGTGGATCTATGAGGAATTCGGAGCGGATTCTTATCAGGACGGCACTTACCTGCGATACTACCGCAGACAAGAATAAGGGAGGGCAAAATGTTCAAGATCACAGACTGGGCCTACGCAGCTACAAACAACGGCGGGCTGGAAACAAAATCAGCAAGTCGGTATGCGCTGATGCTTGCATATACGCTGTACATAATTCTGTTAGGGCTGATCATCACTCTGTCAATCCTGGAACCGCAGCACAATCTTTTCGCCTGGCAGATGGCCATCGGAACTGTTCTGGGAACCATCACCCTGCTGGCCGCCTTTTATCTCTGGGATAGGATACATCACAAGAGGACAAAGCAGAACACTTTCGTATATCTGGCGTTATTCTCACTCTACGGCATCTTGCTCTATGTGTTCAGCTGTATTGGCAGAAATAGTGTGGATTCTCTCGTAGACTACGCCCATTTATGGAATGCGGCCCTCGAACTGTCTGAGGGAAGAGACCTGACTAACACATTCTACTTTATGACCTACGCCAACAATATTAAGCCCATGCTCTACCTGAGCTCCCTCTTCCGCTTTGCAAAGCTTCTGCACCTCAGAGATCCCTTCTACCTGATCCTGTTTATCAGCGTGCTGGAGGTCCTGAGCGCAGTCTGGGGCGCCACAGTGCTGGCTGGAAATACACCTGCAGAACGCGCCGAATATCGCCTCCCCATTCTCCTTATGTTTGTGTTCACGCTACCCATATGGGCCAATGTTCAGGCGTTCTACACGGACAGCATGAGCTTTGCTACAAGCGTCGTTGCTCTAGCTCTCTTCAAGCTGTCCCTCGAAGCCACCTCCATACGCAAAGCCCTGCTGCTGTCAGCGCTGTCTGGCGTGCTGACAGGGCTGGGAATGACCGTAAAGATTACCGTCTTAATCCCCGTCATTGGCGGCTTCATCCTTTTCTGCTTCTCCCGCCGCTCTATAAGGTATTGGAAATTGGCGGCGATATTTATCCTCTGTGTCATTGCCACATACGAGCTGACATCACTATATGCTGGAAACTATGCGATTTGGGGGACTGCCAAAGAGACCTCTGAACCAATCATAGACTGGATTGCCTTGGGAATGAAAGGCAATGGAAACTACGAAAGCAATCTGGAATACTTCCAGTATGTCATAACATTGCCCTCCAAGCGGGAAAAGGCGCAGTATACTTTACAATACATTTGGAATAACCGCAGTGATTTCTGGAATCTAACCCATCTGGCGCAAAAATTCAGATGTAATTTTGCCAGCGGTAACCTGGGAGCAAAGGATTACACTTTTAAATTCGTAAAAGCGCACAATCCTCTATGGGAGCTCTTTTCTCCATGGGGAAAGTACTATTGGAGAACCTCGCAGCTGTGTTTTTGCTACATTTTCTCCATCTACACTGTCTATCTGCTGGGTGCGATAATATCCCTCTACAGGTTATATCAGAAAAAGAGGCTTTCCTCTATGAAAATCGTTGCCGACCTGTCCATGCTGGGCCTGATCATCTTCCTGATGATATGGGAGGCCAACAACAGACAGCTCTACAACCAGATTCCTATTATCCTCCTGGGGGCTGTTCTGAATATCCGGCTTATCCTCACGCATCCCTCACGCCCTTTTTGCCGGTGATTTTTTCGCATGGGAGACTTTCTGCCCTCTGACGACTATGGACACCGGGTGGCATTTCGCCAGGGGAAGTTTAGTAGCTGCGGCTTTCTCCTCCTGCATTTTGGCATGGTCGTATGCCCGCTTCGCCCAGGTTCTGTATGATGTGTGCGCTGCCATCTCAGCATTTCTATTAAAAGCATCTAATATTCCGCTGGCTCTAAGCATCTGATTGGCCTGCGCCTTTGAAACTGCATATTGCGTGACAAGTATCTGTCTGATTGCAGACAACGAATCTTTTTTCAGGGAAAAGCTTGTTTTCTTCATAACAGCCGCCTTTTCTACCATCTATCTTTTCTCCTTATTGTATGTATGACCTAGCTCTATTATCCGGGCATTACTCAGATAGGCCAGAGATTTCTTTGTATGAAAAGAATACTGTTTGGCTTGGCTTCAAGGTATTTTCTGTATAGCATCTCCATATTCTTATTGTCAAATTGAATCTTCTCCTGACATTAACTACTGCGTGAACAGAATTAAGGACAAACCTTCAACTGGTTTTCGGAAATGCAAAGAATAATATATCCTTAACTGACTTACCTGTATTTTACAATTATTTTCTATATATTGCAAGAATAAATCACAAATTAATCATAAATTCATCATAACCTCCTGTCCACAGGCAGCTCCACCTCAAATACATTCTCCCCGTCCCTGCGGCTATAGCGAATGCTTCCCCCGTGCTTTTCGACGATGATTCTGGAGATCGCAAGACCAAGGCCGGTGCCGCCGCTCGTCCGTCTCGACGCATCCCCCCGAGAAAAGGCATGAAACATCTGCCCTGCCAAATCCGCGGCAATCTCCTCCCCATCATCGGAGACAACTAGCAATACCTTCTGCGCCCCGCCGAGGAGAGAAACGGATATTCTTTGACCCGTCCGATTGTATCTGCGCGCATTAGTGAGCAGATTCTCGATTGCTCTGGAAATGAGCCCCCGATCAACTGGTACAGAAATGGGGACCTCTGGAATATTGATGACAAAATCGAATCCCTCTCCTGTAATCTCCTCGTGATACTCGGCGCAGAGCTGACGCAGGAACTCACATATATCCGTATCTTCCCAATACGGCTCATATTCCGGGTTATCCATCTTCAACATCATGAACATATCATCGGACAACTTCTGTACCCTGCCCGCCTTGCCGTCAATGATCCGATAGACCTCCTCCTTTTTCTCCTCTGGAACCAGCCCCTCCTCCAGAGCGCTCACATAGCTCTTTATCGTGGCAACTGGCGTTCGAATATCGTGCGACAGCTCCAGCAGCATCTGATTTTTCTTCTGCGTCATGAGTTCCCTTTCCGCTTTCTCCTCCTCGATCCGCTGGGCCATCAGATTAAAGGTTTCGACGATCTTCTCGAATTCCGCCTCAGTCTTGATACGGATTCTCACGCCGCTATCCGCTTTCACGCTTTCCTTACTCCCGCATATCGCTGGCCTGCCTGCGATATTGCCTTGATTCGTACCGGAAAACGAAGCTTTCAGATGTTCCATACCCTCCACTATCGCATCAAGTGGATTCTTGATCTTCTTTTTCAGATAGAGGCTGATTAGCACGATCTCAAGGATGGAGACAGGAAAAAACAGCGGGAAGATGCTCAATCCGCCGATGTCTCCTTCCCGGTTCAGGAGGAACGTGATGTTGATCTCCATCATATCCCTGTCGTAGATACAGAGATACTTGCGGGACTTGTTTTCCGGCTTGATCAGAAAGCCCATATACCCCTGCTGCCCCAGGTGGGAGGTGATATCCAGCAGCTCCTCCACCGAATAGCGTTCCGTATCAGTCTTCTTTTCCCCGTATACGCTGATTACCCGGTAATCCTCATCCAGTTCCTCCACCCATCCCCCCAGACTTTGTATCGCTTCCAGATTGGTCACATCACCATTTTCATCGAAAATACTGTTCGGGAAGACGCTCTCCGGATTGCCCTCTGTCATAACCAGTAGCTCCAGCAGCATGCAGACGCCGAAGGTAATCACCATGACGATGGCATACAGGATAAAGCTGCCGATCAGTTTTGTGAATATGCTTTTCTTCCATCTAAAAGTTTTACTCAAGGCTTTGCTCCCTCTCCAGCTTGTACCCCAGCCCCTTGACAGTTTTCAGCAGCCGAGGCTGTCTGGGATTGTCCTCTATCTTGGCGCGCAGATTGCTGATATGCACCATGACCGTATTGTCATCCGCCATATAACTGTCCTCCCAGGCGTAGTCAAAGATCTGCTGCCTGGTGAGAATCCTTCCCTTATTCTGCATAAGCAGTTCCAGAATCAGAAATTCTGTCTTGGTGAGTTCGACCGGTCTGCCGCCTTTCAGAACCACACCTTCCGTCCGGCGGAGAATGAGATCATGGCAGCTTAGCTCCTCCGCCCGGTCTGTGCCGACGTCTCTGTAGTCATAGCTTCTGCGCAGTTGTGCCTTGATTCTCGCCATCACCTCCATGGGATTGTAGGGCTTGGTGATATAGTCGTCGGCCCCCAACTCCAGTCCCAGTATCTTATCATAGTCCTGTCCTCTCGCCGTGATCATAATGGCGGGAATCTTGCTCTCCGCCCGAATTCTTCTCAGCACGGCAAAGCCGTCCAGCCCCGGCATCATGATATCCAGCAGAACCAGATGCGGTTTTTCGCTTCGGAACAGCTCCAGCGCGGTCACGCCGTTGTCCGCCTTGATCATCTTGATCTTTTCTCTCTCGGCATAGAGCTCCAGAGCGTCGAGAAGCTCCGTCTCGTCATCAGCCGCCAACACCTTGTATTCCATGAGCACTCCTCCAAATTTAAGTCGCTGCGCGACGGCTCTTAAGAGCGAAGTCACTTCGGCACACACATGGGAGAGAAACTTTCATGAGGAAATACACTCATGAAAATTTCTCTCGTGCGCTTTCGCAACTTCACCTATAAATCGCTGCGCGATGGCTCTAAAGGGTAAAGTCCCTTATATCCCCAACTCCTCATAGATCAACTGCATGACCGACTGCGAAAAGTCAAAGCCGTCCTTCCAATCGGAATCCAACTGATCCAGGATCATGCACTGCGCCATACCTATGTGGTAATACTTGGCGGAACCGTCCACATATCCACTGATGGGATTCATATAATTCTCCGCAAAGCGCTCCGGCGCCAACATCCGATAGATACAGGCCTCCATATAGCAGGCGGTTCCCTCCACTCTGATATAGTAGTCCTCCAGAGCCACCACTTCCTCTGGGAGCAGCTCTTTTCTCTCCTCGTCAAGCTCCTTGTATTGTACGATACACTCCCGTATCCTGTCAATATCGCCCGTCTTTGCCGCCTCCTCGAGAAGCTGCGCCTGCTGCCGGAACAGAGATACCGCTGCCGGTCGGGAATCCGCCTCCGTCACAATGATGCTCTCATCAATCTGCGGAGGATACAGAGCTTCCACATGATCGGCAAAATGAGTCAGCTGATAGCAGTGAAACGCCTCATGCCAGAGAGTGGCAATATGCTCCTCTCTGCCGTACCCGCTACTTCCCATGCTGATCAGCCCCAGGACAGAAGACATCTTATCCACAGTGGAGGCCAACACCTCATAGTGATCGTCCACCGGATAGGCGGTGGCCACAATCGCATGAAACAGAGGTCTGCGCTTTCTCACCTGGTATCCGTCTGTCTCCCAGGTCAGCACATAGTCTCTGTCGCCGTCGTAGATCGCCACAGGATAATCCGTGAGGGCAAAATCTTCAAAGCCTATGCTCCGAACACTCTCCTGCAGGGCCACCGCTCCCTCATATATGGCAAGGTCCTCCTCAGAGAGCCCATATCTTGCTGTGACGGCGGTTCCCGTGACTAAAACTGCGCCAGCCAAAAAGATTGCCAGCTTTTTTCCAGTCACACTGATCCTGCCATGTGCCGCCGTCCTGCCGGCGGAGTTCCTCCGGTCAGAGCGCCCCCTGTCCTTGCGTCTCGCCAAAATCCACATGAAAGCCTTGCGTATGCATACACCCTCCGTGGGATCGCTGCCCCTTCGGAGCAGGAACAGCAGTACCGTGTACCCATAGACTGCCAGCAGTCCCGCCCAAATCGCATGGGAGCTAAGCTTCCCGCCAGAGAGGATGTTGCCCGCCTGCGCCTGTATGTCGTGGAGACTGGGAATCAGCTTCAGCAGATATCGGATCAGTTCGCCGCCAAAGCCGCCCACCATATCCTTGAGCGTCCCCAGAAGGCTGTGGAAAATCCCCGCCAGAGCCACCGCGCTGGCAACTGCGCCCGCCGCAAATCTCGGAAACAGGACGCTGAGCATACTGGTCAACATGCTCGCAGCGGCAATATTGATTCCCAGGATCAGATAGGTGGGAAACAGCTTCCACAACTGATCCGCCCTCTGGCTGGTCAGCATGAGGACCGCCAGCGGCACGAGAAGAATAGCCTCCGAAACCAGTCCGGCCGCCACATTAGCCAGGGCGAGCTCCCCATGGTAGCGCCACTGGGGAACCTTTCTGATCCATACCAGATGGCTTGTGCCCCGCTCGTACTCATTGGGGATCGTGCCCAGGCTCATGACGACTGCCAGCATACAGGCTATGGCGTTGATCACCGTCAGCAGGATCGGGGCAAGTATCCGGTAATCGGTAATCTCTATGCCATTGATCGACAACGCCCCCTTGCCTGTGCCAAAGAGAAGCAATATGAGGACTCCGATTGCGGAGACGATATATAGCTCCCTGCGGCGTATTTTTTCCAGAAATGCTGTCCTTGCGATGATCATGCGTCAATCCCTCCCATCATATCCAAAAAGATCTCCTCAAGACTCCGAGGGTTGTTGTCAGCTTTATTCCATGTTCCCATCTGCACACCCTTCTTCAAAATGATTCCCCTGTCACAGATTCGCTCAATGTCGCTCAGGATATGCGAGTTGATCAGTATCGTCCTGCCTGCCTCCCTCAGTCTCCCGATCAACTGGATCATCTCCAGGCGGCCCAGGGCGTCCAGCCCCGCGGTTGGCTCGTCTAGGATAAGCAGGTCGGGATTGCCCAGGAGCGCCTGCGCCAGAGCCAGTCTCTGCAGCATCCCCTTGGAGTAATTCCTCACTTTCGTTTTGCTGTTCTCCAGGCCCACGGTGTCCAAAAGCGCGGTTACTTCCGCCCTCATCCCCTGCTTCGGGAGCCTTGAGGTGATACACTTCTGGATACCCGCGTAATAGCTCAGCACTTCAAAACCGGTGAGAAAAGGGGGAAAATATGGCGTCTCAGGTGAATAGCCGATATGAATACCCTCCTCAAGCTCGATCTGTCCGCCGTCCATGTCCACTAATCCGAGTATCATTTTGATGGTAGTGGTCTTTCCGGCGCCGTTACTTCCCAGGAAAGCGAAGATTTCCCCCCTCTCCACGCGGAAGCTTAAGTTGTTCACAACGCATTTCTCTCTGTAGCATTTTGTCAGGTTGGTACATTGCAGCATCTGTATTCCTCCTCGAATTTCATTTTCTATTATCCCTCCCCATATGCGGTCTGGGAGGATTCTGAATCTATCATACGAGACCAACCTGAAATACAGTTAAGGGTAATCTTAAGATTAGCTTAAATATACGCTAAAAGAGCTGTTATTTCAGCAGATAGAACATCTACTGGAACAACAACCCTTTTTTAGTCAAATGCCTCACGGCAATGAGATTACGACACAGACACTATCACTGCACCACCAGATTGGAGTAACCCATCAGGCTCTCGTCCACGGCCTGCGCTGCCTCGCGGCCCTCCCGGATGGCCCACACCACCAGAGACTGCCCTCTGTGCATATCGCCGGCCACGAATACATTCTCCACGCTGGTCTGATACTGTCCGGGCGCCGTCTTGATGTTGGTGCGCTCGTTCAGTTCCACGCCGAAGGCCTCCGCCACATACTGCTGGCTGCCCAGGAAGCCCGCGGCGATCAATACGATATCGGCCTCCAGCGTCTGCTCGCTGTCAGGAATCTCCCGCATGTTCATGCGCCCGCTCTCCGGGTCCTTCTCCCAGGACAGCTTCACCACCTTCACCGCCTGCAGATTGCCCTCCTTGTCTTTCACAAACTCTTTTACGGTGGACTCGTAGATGCGGGGATCGTGACCGTACAGGGCGATGGCCTCCTCCTGTCCGTAGTCGGTCTTACAGACCTTAGCCCACTGAGGCCAGGGATTGTCCTGCGCCCTCCTGTCAGGGGCCTTGGGCATCATCTCAAGCTGTGTCACAGACTTCGCCCCATGGCGGATCGCCGTGCCCACACAGTCGTTGCCCGTGTCGCCGCCGCCGATGATGACAACCGCTTTTCCCTTGGTATCCACATACTTTTTGTCCACAAAATCCGAATCCAACAGGCTCTTCGTGTTGGCCTTGAGGAAGTCCACGGCAAAATAGATCCCCTTGGCGTCCCTGCCAGGAGCCTTGATGTCTCTGGGGTTGGACGCGCCGCAGGCCAACACGACCCTGTCGTAATCCTGAAGGAGCTTTGCCGCTTTCACATCCTTTCCCACATCCACACCGGTTCGGAAGACAATTCCCTCCTCCTCCATGATCTTAACCTTGCGGTCAATAATATGCTTCTCCAACTTCATATTGGGGATGCCGTACATCAGCAGGCCCCCGACCCTGTCCGAGCGCTCGAACACCGTGACGGAATGTCCCCTGCGGTTCAACTGATCCGCCGCCGCCAGCCCCGAGGGGCCGCTGCCAACGACCGCCACCTTCTTGCCGGTGCGCACCTTGGGCGGATTGGCCACAGCGTAGCCCTGCTCGTAGGCATACTCGATAATGGCATACTCATTTTCCTTCGTGGCCACCGGTTCCCCGTTCAGGCCGCAGGTACACGCCGCCTCGCACAGAGCCGGACAGACTCTGGAGGTAAATTCCGGAAAGCTGCTGGTCTTCTTCAGGCGCTTGTAGGCCTGCTCCCAGTTGCCGTTGTACACCAGATCGTTCCACTCCGGAATCAGATTGTGCAGCGGGCAGCCGCTGGCCATGCCGCAGAGCATCATGCCCGACTGACAGAATGGAACGCCGCACTCCATACAGCGCGCTCCCTGCAGCTGTTGCTTCTCTCTGGGAAGATGCTCGTGAAACTCCCGAAAATGCTTGATTCTCTCCAGAGGCGCCTCCGCTTTGGACGTCTCCCTCTCATATTCCATAAAACCTGTTGGTTTTCCCATCTTCTTATGACCTCCTCCTGTTTGCGGCTTCACTTTCTCGTGTTGGCGTAAAATGCCTCAATCTGGGCCTGTTCCGCGCTGAGCCCCTTCTCCTCCATCTGCACGATGGTCTTCAGCACTCTCTCGTAATCATGGGGAATGATCTTCTTAAACTTCGGCAGATATTCTCCGAAGCGCTCCAGCACCTCCCTGCCCTTGGCCGAGCCCGTCATGGCCACATGTTCCTTGATCATCTCCTTCAGCTCCTGCACATCATATTTGGAGGTGATCTCGTAGGAGGATACCATCTCCTTGTTCAGCCTCTTATACAGATCATTGCCCTCGTCCAGCACATAGGCCACGCCACCGCTCATACCCGCAGCAAAGTTCTTGCCGGTGCGCCCCAGCACCACCACACAGCCGCCGGTCATATACTCACAGCCGTGGTCGCCCACGCCCTCCACCACGGCCCTGGCTCCGGAGTTGCGCACGCAAAAGCGCTCTCCCGCCACACCGTTGATGAATGCCTTGCCGCTGGTAGCGCCATACAGCGCCACATTGCCGATGATGATATTCTCCTCCGCTTTGAAGCGGCTTCCCTTGGGCGGATAGACCACCAGCTTACCGCCTGACAGTCCCTTGCCAAAGTAGTCGTTGGAATCTCCCACCAGCTCCAGCGTCAGACCGCGAGGGATAAACGCGCCAAATGACTGGCCCCCTGCGCCATGGCACAGCACATGATAGGTATCCTCCTCCAACGCATCCCCGAATCTGCGGGTGATCTCACTGCCCAGGATCGTGCCAAAGGTCCGATCCGTGTTGCCCACATCCACTTGAAAGCTTCGTTTCTGTCCCGCCCCCAGCGCCTTGGGGAGCTGTTTTAACAGCACCTTCTCATCCAGAGTTTTCTCCAGTTCAAAGTCATACACCTGCGCGGGGTCAAAGGTCGCCTTGCCCTTGAGACCCACATAGGGATTGTTCAGAATCTGAGACAAGTCAATCTCCTGCTGTCGCGGGGTCAGATGCTCCTTCACTCTCAACAGATCCGTGCGTCCTACCAGCTCATCCACGGTCTTTACTCCCAGCCGAGCCATATATTCCCTCAGCTCCTGGGCGATAAAGCGCATGAAGTTCTCCACATACTCCGGCTTGCCCTTGAAATTCCTGCGCAGCTCCGGATTCTGCGTGGCCACTCCCACAGGACAGGTGTCCAGATTGCAGACCCGCATCATGACGCATCCCATGGTGACCAGCGGAGCGGTGGCAAAGCCGAATTCCTCGGCCCCCAATATAGCCGCAATCGCCACATCCCTGCCGCTCATCAGCTTGCCGTCGGTCTCAATGCGCACCTTACCGCGCAGACCGTTCATGATCAAGGTCTGGTGCGTCTCCGCCAGACCCAGCTCCCAGGGCAGACCCGCATTGTGAATGGAGCTTCTGGGCGCCGCGCCGGTGCCGCCGTCATAGCCGGACACCAGGATCACCTGCGCGCCCGCCTTGGCCACGCCTGCCGCCACTGTTCCCACTCCCGCCTCGGACACCAGCTTAACCGATATCCTGGCCTGGGTATTGGAATTCTTCAGATCATAGATCAGCTGCGCCAGATCTTCTATAGAGTAGATGTCGTGGTGCGGCGGCGGAGAGATCAGCGACACGCCGGGCGTGGAATGTCTGGTCTTCGCAATCCAGGGATAGACCTTGCCGCCGGGCAGATGTCCGCCCTCGCCGGGCTTGGCACCCTGGGCCATCTTGATCTGAATCTCCTGAGCGCTGACCAGATAGCGACTGGTCACGCCAAATCGCCCGCTGGCCACCTGCTTGATGGCTGAGCAGCGGTTCAGGCCGTCCGGCCCCACTGTAAGCCGCTCTGAGTCCTCGCCCCCCTCACCGGAATTGCTCTTGCCATGGAGACGGTTCATGGCGATGGCCATGGTCTCATGCGCCTCCTTGGAGATGGAGCCGTAGGACATAGCCCCTGTCTTAAAGCGGGTCACAATGCTCTCCACCGGCTCCACGGCGTCGATGGAGATACCTTTTTTCGGGTAGACAAAGTCCATCAGCCCACGCAGGTTCCTCACTGCTTCCTCATCATTCACCAGGGCAGTGTACTGCTTAAACAGCTCATAGTTCCCCGTTCTGGTGGACTCCTGCAGCAGATGAATGGTGGCCGGATTGTACAGATGCTCCTCGCCGCCGCTGCGCAGCTTGTGATGCCCCGGGCTGTCCAGCGTCAGG
Source organism: bacterium (assembly GCA_023663725.1). Taxonomy (GTDB): domain Bacteria; phylum Bacillota; class Clostridia; order Lachnospirales; family Lachnospiraceae; genus Acetatifactor. The sequence continues at coordinate 13,610 of JAMPGX010000014.1, forward strand.
TCATTGTCGAGCCCCAGAGGGTCAAATGCCTTGGAGTGCAGGCTGTCTATGTCTCTCTCGATATCCTTGAGGGTGATGCCACCCACCCGGCTCACTGTGCCGGCAAAATATTTATCAATCACACTGGCGTCTATGCCGATGGCCTCAAAGATCTTGGAGCCCTGATAGGACTGTATCGTACTGATGCCCATCTTGGAGGCAATCTTGACGATACCGTGCAACACCGCATTATTGTAGTCATCCACCGCCGCATAGTAGTCCTTATCGAGCATATTTTTGTCGATAAGCTCCCGTATGGACTCCTGGGCCAGATAGGGATTGATGGCGCAGGCTCCATAGCCCAACAGCGTGGCAAAGTGATGTACCTCGCGGGGTTCGCCGGACTCCAGAATCAGCGCCACGCGGGTGCGCTTCTTCGTACGCACCAGATATTGGTTGAGCGCCGATACCGCCAACAGCGAGGGGATCGCCACATGGTTCTCGTCCACGCCCCTGTCGGAGAGGATCAGCACGTTGGCCCCATCGCGGTAAGCCCTGTCCGCCTCCACATACAACCTGTCGATGGCCCGCTCCAGACTGGTATTCTTATAGTAGGTGATCGGAACCACCTCCACCTGGAAGCCCTCCACCTTCATGTTGCGAATCTTCAATAGATCCGTGGTGGTCAATATCGGATTGTTCACCTTCAGCACCTTGCAGTTCTCCGGCGATTCCTGCAACAGATTGCCCTCCGTGCCGATATACACCGTGGTGGACGTCACAATCTCCTCCCGAATAGCGTCGATGGGCGGATTGGTCACCTGAGCGAACAGCTGCTTGAAGTAATGGAAAAGGGGATGATAGGTCCTGCTCAGCACCGGCAGCGGCGTGTCCACTCCCATGGCGGCAATGGCCTCGCCGCCATTTTGGGCCATAGGCAGGATACTGGTTTTCAGCTCATCGTAGGTATATCCAAAAGCCTTCTGTATCCGCTGTCTCTCCTCGTCCGTATATTCCGGCACCCTCTGGTTGGGGATGCGCAGATCGTGCAGCTCCACCAGATTGCTGTCCAGCCACTCGCCATAGGGCTGGCGGGAGGCGTAGCTCTCCTTGAGCTGTTCATCGTCGATGACCTCCCCTCTGACGGTATCCACCAGCAGCATCTTGCCCGGACGCAGGCGGTCCTTGCGTCTGATCTTGGAGGGCTCCACATCCAACACGCCCACCTCGGAGGACAGAATCAATTGATCATCGTCCGTGATCATATAACGGGAAGGGCGCAGACCGTTGCGATCCAGCACCGCCCCCATCACGTCCCCGTCGGAGAAGAGGATGGAAGCCGGCCCGTCCCAGGGCTCCATCATCGTGGCATAATACTGATAGAAATCTCTCTTGCTCTGGGACATGGCCCGATTGTTAGCCCAGGGCTCTGGGATGGCAATCATCACCGCCAGCGGCAGCTCCATGCCGCTCATCACCAGGAACTCCAGCGTGTTGTCCAGCATGGCGGAGTCGGAGCCGGTCTTGTTGATCGCAGGCAGCACCTTGTGGAGCCGTCCCGCCAGGTGTTCGGAGGACATATTTTCCTCTCTGGCCAACATTTTATCCGCATTGCCCCGAATCGTGTTGATCTCCCCGTTATGTACGATAAAGCGGTTGGGATGAGCCCTCTCCCAGCTGGGGTTGGTGTTGGTGGAAAAACGGGAGTGAACCATGGCGATGGCTGACTCGTAGTCCGGACTCTGGAGATCCGCGAAGAAAGTCCGCAGCTGCCCCACCAGGAACATTCCCTTGTAGACGATGGTGCGGCTGGACAGGGATACCACATAGGTGTCCTCCGTGGACTGTTCAAACACGCGGCGGGCGATGTAGAGTCTGCGGTCAAAGGGCAGACCCTTCTCCACGTCCGCGGGCTTTTCCACGAAGGCCTGCATGATGCAGGGCATACATTCCACGGCCTTGTGTCCCAGCACATTGGGATAAGTCGGCACCTCTCTCCAGCCCAGGAACTTAAGCCCCTCCTTCTCTATGATGACCTCGAACATCTTTTTCGCCTGATTGCGGCGCAGCTCCTCCCAGGGAAAGAAGAACATACCTACGCCGTACTCTCTTTCTTCGCCGATAGAGATGTCGAGGGCCTTGGTCACTCTCTTAAAAAATTTGTGTGGCACTTGAGTTAAGATGCCCACGCCGTCTCCGGTCTTGCCCTCCGCGTCCTTGCCGGCTCTGTGCTCCAGGTTCTCCACGATCTTCAGGGCGTTCTCGACCGTGGCGTGGCTCTTGTCGCCCTTTATGTTCACGCAGGCGCCAATGCCGCAGTTGTCATGCTCAAATTCCTCGCGGTATAGGGGGGCCTTGGGAAGCGGGTTATTTACGTCAAACATTAATGATGTCTCCTTTCTGGGTAGGGGATTGCACAATTTGGTTACTATGCAAGTGTCATTGTGCACATTGTATATTCCAACGCAGGCGCGCTCTCGCTCCGTTCTCACTGTAACGGTACTAAGCTCGTGCCGAATGAATTCGGCAAACCTCGCTAAGTACCGACAGTTCGAAAGGGCACTGCTTTTGGAATATACAATGTACACAATTCGGTACTGGCAGTAAACAGTTTTGCAAACACTTATATTTAGGTTCTTTAGGTGATTGCATAACCCAGTTGCAATGCTAGTGTCATTGTGCAAGACAGCTTTGGGTAGGCAATTGTTCCTGGTAGGACCGTTTGAACACGTCGTTGCTTAGCGAGGTTTGCCGAATTTATTCGGCCGAGCTTAGCAACGCAACGTGTTCAACCGAGCGAGAGCGCGTCCGGACAGGAATAATTACCTGCCCAAAGCGTCCCCTTGCCGATTCCCATAATTATTAGCCGCTCGCATACAAAAAGCCGCAATGGGGCCTTTATGCACCTCATTGCGACTTACTTATAGGATACTATACAACATTTTTTCCGGTCTGTAAATAAAAACTTTTTGCAGAGTTGTCAGATTATTCGACAACTGGGCCTTTTATCTTTCTTTTGACAGAATTCAGCAGATAGAGGCCCAGAATTACGGCGGATATTAGTGCAATAGCTGCGGGCCAGGTATAGAGGAGGGTGTCCGTGATGGGGGTGTAGCGTAGCATGTAGGCCAGGATGTTGGCCAGCATATGTATAAGCACCGGCCAGAGGAAGCTGCCAAAGTACTCGTACAGGTATGCGATCAGCAGGCCCATGAGGAATCCATAGGCGCCCTGCACCGGATTCAGATGGTATAGACCGAACAGCAGGGAGGACACTGGCATGGCGACGGTCAGTCCGCAGCTCTTTTTCAGCTCATGGTACAGGATACCGCGAAAGAGCAGTTCCTCCGCCAGAGGGGTGATAATTCCATAGCAGAGCAGGCCCACCGCCAGGGACGCGGAGAACTGGCTCTGGGCCACCGCGCGGTACGCGGCGGAGCCGCCGGTAATTCCGGACAGGTCAAAGAGCAGATTGAGGCCCAGCACAGCGCAGCAGCTGATAAGCAGCGCGGCGATGTAACGCCAGGGGCGCTCTCTGCGCAGATGGCTGAGCGCCATGCGTCTTCTGGCCTCGCGGAGTGCGGGCAGAGCCAGGCGCAGCAGGCTAAGGCCCGCCGCAGCATAGGAGATGGCGCTCACGATACTCTTCAGATTGCCTGTATAGCCCAGTTCTCCGGTGACGCTGTCTCGGCAGTAGAGGATAGGCCACAGCGCCTGCGGCACATAGGGCTCTGCCACCGCCGCCAGGTATAGCGCTGCGAAGGATACCGCCTGCCGAACCAGCATAAACAACAGAAAGGGAAGCAGCATGGACCGTACTGTCATCCCCCTTGTCGGCCGCAGCTCGCACAGTTCTCTCAGCAGCAGCTCATGGAGCTCCTCCACGCTTTCCACAATATAGTCCGCGTGGGCCTCCTTGAGCTCCTCCATACCGCCGTAGCCATAGGTGACGCCGATACTCTCCACGTTCATGGCGCGGGCGCCCTCCATGTCAAAGCGGCGGTCGCCGATCATATAGACCTCCTGGCAAATGATGGGCCTGTCCCCGAAGAGCTGGCGCAGGGCTTCCTGCACCACCTGATCCTTGCTGACCCTCCTGCCGTCCAACTCGCTGCCCACCACCGCCTGAAAATACTGCCTGATGTCAAAGTGCTCCAGGATTTTCTCCACAAATACTGTGGGCTTGCTGGAGGCCACCGCCAGCTGGAAGTCCTTATTTTTCAGATCTCTGAGCATATCCGCTATGCCGGGATAGATCTCATTCTCATACAGGCCCGTCGTGCTGAAGCGCTCCCTGTATTTTTCTATAGCCCTGTCCGCCTGTTCCCCGTCCATGCCGTAGAACTCCATGAAGCTGTCTTTCAGCGGGGGACCGATAAAGGGCTCCAGCTTATCGAGGTCCGGCTCTTCTATGCCAAAATCGCGCAGCGCATACTGCACGCAGGTGGTGATGCCCACCTTGGGGTCGGTCAAAGTGCCGTCCAGGTCAAATAGTAAGTATTTTTTCATCTGTCAGAATCCTCTCAGCTTGACGCTGTCGTCGTCCTGCGTGTTCTCGATCTGCGTGATCTCCACATCATAGCCGATGGAATCGTTCACCTGTACATGCACGGTCTCACCCACCTTATGGCCCATCAGCGCCTTGCCCAGCGGGGACTCGTTGCTGATCAGACCTTCCAGGGAATTGCCGCGCACCGTGGTGACGATCCGATACTTCTCCACACTGCCGTCGTCCAGCATCCGCACCGTCACTGTGTTGTTCATCCCCACCTCGTCCTCGGCGGAGTCATCGGAGATCACCTGAGCCGTGCGGATCATGCGCTCCAGATAGCGGATTCGGCTCTCGTTCTGATTCTTGACCTTCTTAGCCGCATAGTACTCAAAGTTCTCGCTGAGATCCCCGTGAGCCCTGGCCTCCTTGACGTCCTCCAACGCCTTGGGGCGTACCACCAGCCGGCGGTACTCGATCTCCTCCTCCATCTTCCGTATATCGCTTTGCGTCAGTTTATCGTACATGTCTCATCCCTCTTTCTCTCTTCCCAACTCACAGCCAGAACCTGCTGTATGGCTTCGCCGCTCACTTGACCCCATAGATCACCGCCGCCGCCAGAATGATCTGAATGATGGCAAAGCGGAACACCGTCTGGGTGTTGGACCAGTTCCACACCTTTCGCACATGATCGTGCAGAGGCGTCCGCACATGATTCATGATATGTATCTTCAGGAAACGGATCAGCGACACCTTCAGGAGCCCCAATCCTCCGTCCAGAATCAGCACCAGCGCCACCGGAATATACAGCAGCGGGCTGCCTGTCTTCAGGATGGCGATGCTGATGAACAGTCCCATGGCCCGGGAACCGGCATCCCCCATCAGCAGGCGGCTGGGCGTGGCATTGTACCACAGATACCCCAGAATGCAGACGCAGAAGAGCAGAATCATAAAGGAAAAATCGTCGGCAAGACTTTTGATCTGATCGATGATATAGATCGTCATCAGGCTGATGATGGTCAGCGTGCCCGACAGACCGTCCACGCCGTCGGAGCAGTTGGTCACATTGACCGAGGTCCATACCAGCACCACCGCCAGCAGAGCGAACACCACCGGATGCAGCGTAAACTTCACACCGAACATGGCCAGCTCCACGACGCTGGAATTGTAGTGCAGAAAAGTGATGGCCACCAGCGCCGCCACGCACAGGTCCAGAAAGCCTTTCTTATACTCTCCCCAGGGATTCTTGGAGGCATCGTCCAGAAACCCCGTCATCATGCAGATGATGACCAGCACCAGATAGATCGCGTTCTCCATGGAGAAGGGGATAAAGAGCACCGCCGCCACCACGAAGACCAGCACAAAGATAATGCCCGCCCCCCTGGGCTTGCCGGCGGAGAGCTTGCCGTCATGGGCAAAATCACGTCCGATGTCCTTGGGCAGATAGATTCCCAGCTTCGAGATGACGGTGATCGTCGCCAGAAACGCGAACAGTATTCCCGCAAACGCGGCAATGGAGGCATACCCCTCCGGTATCAGCGTATGTATCATGACCTGTTACCTTTCTTTCCTTATCTATTCATATGATATAGTATAGCTTATTTTACCACATAATGAAAGAGCCAACTTGAAAATGTCGGCCCCTTTACATCGTCATTATTTGATAATCCCCTGCTCTCTCTTGCGCATAAATTTCTGGTGATACATCAGGTCGTCCGCCTTTTTGATGAAATAGTCCAGCGTATGATTGCTGAGCTTGTCCGTGTAAGAGCCGATGCTGGCTTGGATTGCATACACCTTATCCGACGCCTCGTTGTACGCCTGAATTCCCTGCCTGATCTTGTCGATGATCTCTGCGGTGCGCGCGCCGATGTCCCTGCCGGCCAGGGCGATCAAAAACTCGTCGCCGCCGATCCTGGCCGCAAATTCCTGCCGGATACTGCGCTTGATAATCGTGCCCAGGCTCTGCAGCGCCGCGTCCCCCTCGGCATGTCCGTAAGTGTCATTGATCTGCTTGAGCCCATCCATGTCCAGCGAGATGATGGACAGCTCCATGTCCCCCGATTTTTCCAGCAGACTGTTGATCTCGTGATAAAAGCCGTTGCGGTTATACAGTCCCGTCAACAGATCCTTCATATACATTTTCACCAGCTGACTGCGGGATCTCTGCAATTCCATCAGATGACGGAAGCTGGCCAGAAACGCAGAGTAGGCATTGTACCAGAAACGCTCGCTGTCAAAGCTGGCGACGGTATAGCCGATGCTCTTTCCCTGCAGATGTACCATTGCCACCAGCAGATAGTCGCTCTCCCCCAGAGTCTCGTGAAGGTTCGGAATGATCTCCCCGAATTCCATATCCACCCAATCACTGACGTTGGCTTTCCCGCCGTCCGACATCCACGGCTCGATATTGTGATACCGCTTCACCCTGAGCCTCTGCGTATAATCTTCGGTCTCCTCCGCTTTGCCCAAGCCGCCGAAATCAATCATGTCCTCCTCCAGAAAGCCGTCATTGGCACAGAACCAGAAATCCCTGTACTGCAGCGCACCCATAAATCCCTGCAGCACCTCCAGCGACTCGTCCAACGCCCCGAGCATGCCGAAATTCACTACCATCTGATTGAGGTCCCCCTGATATTTGAGCAGGTGCTTGAGCTCTCCCTTGAGCGCCACTATCTCATTCGTCACCCCCTGTTCCTCTTTCCCCTCGCAGCCACAGGATTGTCCGAGCTGCATGGCATTGGGAACAGAATGCTCCCTCCCCTGGCAGCTGACTAAGTCGTCCTCGTCAAGAACCTCAAAAATCTTCTGGGAGAGTCCCTGATAGTTATAGATCCCTGTGGTCAGCTGCGGCTGATGATACCGCGCCATCTCTATGCCGTCGAAGCCGCTGACCGCGATGTCCTCCGGAACCCGCAGCCCCCGCTCCTTCAGGCAGGAACAGACCTCCAGAGCCATGGAGTCATTGGCGCAGATGATGGCCTCCGGTTGCTCCAGACCCTCCGCAATGTCCGCAAACATCTGCCGCATGGCCTTGCGGCAGGGTTCCTCCCAGAACGCGCCGTAATAGACCCTGCACTGCTCGCTGGGAATCCCCGCCTTCTCCATGGTTTCCCAATATGTCCGCTCCCGCTCGAGCGAGAAGGAATTGTCCGGCATACCGCCCATAAAGTACACCCGCCGATAGCCGTGGTGTAAAATCATATGCTCCACGATCTCCCGAAAGCAGTCCACATAGTTCATCACCAGATTAATACATCCCTCGAAGCTCTTATCCACAGTGATAACCGGAACATGGGCGCACCTGGCCCGCTCTACCAGATCAAGCTGCGCATCATCCTGCTTGAAGGTCTCCGACATCAGCACCACCGCGTCAAAGCGCTCGACACTGACCGCAGAAAATATTTTCTGCTCACCCTTGTCATTGATATCATTGAAATAAAAATCCGACAGAGTGGAGAAGAACACAAGCTTGCAGTGATGTTTTCCCGCCTCCTGTATCGCGCTCTTTATAATTCGAATCTGTTCATCCTTGTAGAAGTTAGCCAGGATAAAGGCTATTACCTTATAGTCTTTTCCGTCTGAGTACTTAATGCCCATGCGCGCTCCCTTCTGTCGTCCGTCACGAAGCAACCGTTTTTCCTTCTCCTGCTACACTCCAAATTGTACTGCTTCCAGGTCATAATTGCTGCCCGGCAGGAAGATCAATTCCACGGTTCCCCTGCCCTTCAACGCTTCAATCACAAAACTCTGCGGCGCATACTCTGCGGTTCCCGGTACCTCCAACACTCGAGAGGTCGTCTCATTGCCATCCTGTGTAAAGTGTATGTGAACAGTATTGCCAGGCAGAGGCGAGCGCCCCCACAGCGTCACCCGACTGGCGCCCTTCCCGCCAAAGTCCATATCCTCATAAACAATCGTCACATTGTTGCCGATGCCCACCACGGCCCGTTCCTCCACCTGGAAGCTGTCACCGTACACCCTGCTGCACTCTGCCCCGTATAACTTGGCATAGGCTTTCTCCAATCGAGTGAAGGAAAAGCCCTTGATATGCACTTTGCGGCTCTGAAGGCGAAAAGCGATGGTCGTCAGCCCTTTGAGTCTGCGTGGCAGCTTCCAGCTCTCCTCCTGATACACATTCCACTGGGACGGCTTCTGATAGGGAGCGATGAGCAGAAGCGTGCCATCCTCCTCCGGCTCTCCCTCCCAGATCTCAAGCTCATACAGATCGCTGCTCAGGGCAAACACTGGTACGGTGATCTCGTCAGAGCCATATTCTCCAAAATCCAGATTTCGGTAAATCACACCGCTGACGCCGTCTCTGGATGTAGCGATCCCCTTTTCATTGCCGTTGGTGATCTCTCCAATGGTATCGCTAAAGAGCCCTGCTGAGACGAACTCATAGGGATTGATGAATGCCTGCCCCAGTCCCTGGGATTTGAGCTCCAGCTGAGAAATATATCGGGCTGGACTCTGCCCACACTGGCAACGCACATAAAATTCCCCATCCCCGATGGCAGTGATTCTGGCACGGCGGGCGTCCAGCTCTTCCACTTTGGCAAAAGTAACCGGAATACCATTCTGATTGACCACTTTCCAATATAGAGAACGCTCCGTCGCATCAGCAGGGCATATCCTGGCCTCCACCGTGATGCTGGGACGACTTTCATCCATCACACAGCCCTCCCGCGCCAACAGCTCCACCTTGCGGACAGGAATCGGCAGCTTCTCGCATTTTTTCGCGGATATATCACCGCATCCGGCTGTATGCGCCGCCCTCCTGCTCACGTCCTCCCTGGCGCTGATGCCGGGTCTTGGACCGGCCAATGTCACAGGGAGCTCCAGACAGGCCGGTTCCAGCTTCCAGCCACTCGCTGAGATCTTCACGCGGTTCCCAGTCTTGCCTTCATGTATATCATCCTCCGAACATGGCCTCGATGCCACCACCGCCAACAATTTCCCGTTAAAGAGCTTGCGCACAGAACCCTTGTAGGCATCATAATCCGTGCTGTCCCCATTGTCCATTCCCAGCAGGCGTCCCGCTCCCTCCAGGGTCAGCTCCACATAATTCATCGCGTTTTCCACCGGATATCCATTCTCGTCCACCGCGCTGATCGTGACAAAGCACAAATCCTCCCCGTCTCCCGCAAGCTGCTCCTTGTCCGCCTCCAGCACCAGATGTCTGGCCTCCCCAAAGGAATGTCGGGACTCTCTGGCGATCTCTCTGCCATCCCCGTCATAGGCGACAACCGTAATCTCCCCCTGCTCATAGGGCACCTGCCAGTTCCCCTGCAGCCGTTTACCCCGCACATGGTCAAGCGACTGCCTGCCCTGAGAACGACCGTTGACATAGAGCTCCACACTGTCTCCATTGGAGCAGGCGCGCACATCGATGAGTTGCCCTGGGTTCCAGTCCCAATAGGGATAGAGATGCACCATAGGACGCTCCGCCGCAGAGACCCATTCCGCTTGAAACAGATAGTAGGCGTCCTTGGGAAAACCAGCCGTGTCGACATACCCAAAGTAGGAGTTCTTGGTGTGATAGGGAGTGGGCTCCCCGATATAGTCAAAGCCCGTCCACAAGAACTGTCCCAGGGAAAAATCCGCATCCCTGTCGTCGATAATGCAGGCCTCCACACTGCGGGCTCCCCAGCTGGTGCTGGAGTTGCCCAGAGCCGAGCACTGCTCATCCTCCTCCGCCAGCACGGACTGCCGCAGGGGAAAGCGATAGATGCCCCTGCTCTGCACCACGGAGGCAGTCTCGCTGCCATAGATGATCCAGTCAGGATGCTCATGGTGATGCAGCGCGTAATATTTCTCTCCGTAATTGTAGCCCGCCACCTTCACGATATCCGCACAGTTCTGAGCGCCCTCCCACGGCATGTAATTGGAACCAATCGTAATCCTCGCATTGCCGAGCGGATCGTGGCAGCGGACAGCCGCCACTAGTCTGCGGGTAATCTCCTCGCCGTGGGCATCCGCATGGGTATCATAGATCTCATTGCCGATGGACCAGAGAAACAGGCTGGGATGGTTTCGGTCCCGCCGAATCCAGGAGCGTACATCTCTCTCCGCCCACTCCTTGAAGAATCGGCTGTAATCATAGGAGGTCTTGGAGCGCTCCCACATGTCAAAGGCCTCCGAGAGCACCAGTATTCCCATCTCATCCGCCAGCTCCATCACCTCCAAAGCCGGCATGTTATGGCTGGTGCGCAGGGCATTAGTCCCCATTTCCTTGAGGATGCGCAGCTTCCGGCGCATTGCCTCCTTATGGAAGGCCGCGCCCAGACATCCCAGATCATGGTGCTCGCACACGCCCTGTATCTTCACATGCCTGCCATTCAGGAAAAATCCTCTGTCCGGCGTAAACTCCATGCGCCGCAGACCGACAGTGACCTGCTGGCTGTCAATGGGCCGTATGGACGACGCGCAGTCTGCCTGCGCCGCATCATACAGCTCTATGCGCAGCTGATAGCAGACGGGATGATTCAGGTCCCACTCCTCAAGCCCTGTCAATTCTGTCTTGAGGGTAAAGCAGAACTGGCCGTCAGCCCGCCTGAACAGTTCTCCGTCCCCCAGCTCCCTCACCTGGTCTGTCTCCCTCCACAGGCTGTAATGGCAACGGACGCTCTCCCGAACATCCCCCGCGCACTCTGTCTCTATCTCCATCCTATAACAGCTATTCTCGTCCTTCCCACAGTCTGGTCCCTGCTGCCAGAGCGTATGCACATAGGTGCCGTCAAAAGGCAGATATACCGGAGGACATATTTTCAGCCACACATTCCGGTAGATTCCCGCGCCTGAGTACCAACGGCTGTTAGGGCTTAAGTGGCGCACCTGCATCAACAGCTCATTCTCCCCCTGTTGCAGATAATCCGTGATATCATAGTCGAAGGCGGAATAGCCATACTTCCAGTCGCCCACCTTCTGGCGGTTGACATAGAAGGTGCTGTCCATGTAGACGCCGTCAAAGCGGATGAATGTCCGCTGCCCTGGCTGTGGGCTGACTGTGAGCAATTTGCGATACCAGCCGGTGCTGTTCTCATAGAGCCCATGTGTGTCATAGATCAGCCAGTCGTGGGGTACATCCACCGGACAGAACTCTCCCGTCCGCCCCAGTATAGCGGATAATTCCGTTCCCGGCTCGGTCTTCAGGAAGCTCCAGTTGTCATTGAACAATACACCGTATTCCATATCTGATATTCTCCTTGCTGCTAATAGCAAAAGGCTGCCGCCTGAAGACTCAAACGGCAGCCTGAATTAGAGCTGCGATGATACCGCCTGCCGTGTTATGCCAGCTTTACGGTGAAGCTGATGCAATCCTTGCCGGTCAGTTCTCTGGTGCGCGCATCTGGCTGTCCCAGTCCCACGCTGACGGTGAAAGATTTACCCTCCACCAGTCTCTCGCCTTCCTCATTGACTACGGTAAAGGCCTCCGCGCCGATGGGAACTGTGACGGACGCCTCGCCGCCGGCCTCCACCCATGTTCTGGCAAAGCCGCACAGCTTGGCCGCCGGCGTTGCGTCGGGAGCCTCCTGCGCTTTGATATATACCTGTACCACCTCTCCAGTACCCGTCTGTCCCTGATTGGTCAGCTTCACATGCAATTTGAACGCATCCGGGTTGTCCAGCGTGATCTCGGTGCCGCAGGCCGCAGGACTGCCGGAGCAGCTCACCGCGGACACTGTCACATCCCCGTAGGTGAGGCCGTAGCCAAAGGGATACAGCGGCTCGGACTCTATGTAGCGGTAAGTCCTGCCCTTCATGGAGTAATCCTCAAAGTCAGGCAACTCCTCCGTGTCTCTGTAGAAGGTGATCGGCAGCTTGCCGGAGGGAGAGACCTCGCCAAACAAGATCTGAGCCACAACGCGGCCGCCTCTCGCGCCCGGATACCAGAGCTGCATCACGGCGTCTGCCTGTTCCTGCTCGACGCGCAGATCCATGGCGCTACCGGTCATATTCAACACGACTGTGGGCTTGCCCACCTTCAGCACCGCCTCCACCAGCTCCCTCTGAGACTCGGGCAGCAGCAGATCGGTCTTGTCTCCGGAGGCGTAGCTGTTGCCGGTATCGCCCTCCTCGCCCTCCAGTGTCTCGTCCAGGCCAACGCACAAGATCACCACGTCACTGTTCTCCGCCACGCTGACGGCCTCCCGCACACGGTCCTGTTTCCAGCCAAGGCCCTCCACGCGATCCCGAAACAGATGGCAGCCCTCGGAGTAATATACCCTCACGTCATCGCCCACGGCATCCTGAATGCCCTCCAACACCGTGATATACCGGGAGGAGGTTCCGTGATAGTTGCCCACCAGCGCCACACGGCTGTTGGCGTTGGGGCCTACTACGCCGATACTCTGAAGCTGGTCTTTCTTCAGAGGCAGTATGCCGTTGTTCTTCAGCAGAACGACGCCCTCAGCCGTAGCTCTGTCAGCCAGCGCCAGATGCTCCCTGCACTCGATCTTGTCATAGCCGATCTGATCATACTCTGTCTCGTCAAACAGCCCCAGCAGGAATCGGGTGGTAAACAACCGCTCCGCTGCCAAAGTGATATCCTCCTCTGTCACCAGGCCGTCCTGATACGCCTTCATCATGTGCAGATAGGTATTGCCGCAGTTCACGTCACAACCTGTTTTCAAGGCCAGGGCCGCGGACTCCTCAGCCGTGTCCGTCACCATATGATTCTCATGAAAGTCGCGGATTGCCCAGCAGTCAGACACATAGTGGCCCTCGAACTTCCACTCTCCCCGCAGGATATCCTGCATCAAGGTCTTGCTGCCGCAGCAGGGCTCTCCATTGGTGCGGTTATAGGCCCCCATGACGGCCTCCACATCGGCTTCCTTCACCAGTTTCTCAAAAGCGGGCAGATAGGTTTCCCACATGTCCTTTTTGGATGCCTTGGCATCAAACTTATGGCGCACCGCCTCCGGCCCTGAGTGTACCGCGAAATGCTTGGCGCAGGCCGCCGCCTGCATCACCTCGCCGTCCCCCTGCAGTCCCTCCACAAAGGCCTTGCCCAGCTCCCCTGTCAGAAAGGGATCCTCGCCGTAGGTCTCATGGCCTCTGCCCCATCTGGGATCTCTGAAAATATTGACGTTGGGGGACCAGAAGGTCAGTCCCTTGTAGATATCCCTGTCCTCGTGCGCGCTGTACGCGTTGTACTTGGCGCGGCCCTCCACGCCGATCACACCGCCGACCTGCTCCATCAGCTCCGTGTCGAAAGCCGCCGCCATGCCGATAGCCTGGGGAAAGCTTGTCGCCACACCCGCGCGGGCAACGCCGTGCAGCCCCTCGTTCCACCAGTTGTATGCCGGAACATTCAGCCTGGGAATGGCCGGCGCGTCAAACCGAAGCTGCGACGCCTTCTCCTCCAGCGTCATCTGGCTGACCAGTTCTTTTGCTCTCTTTCTCGCACTCTCTCTGTCTCTCAAGATCGTCTCCTCCATCTCTTTTACAATATAGGCACTTCATTCTGCCAAATCCGCACACTAGTACTATGCTACTACACAAAGTTATGACTTCTGCCTAAAACGAAAATATAACCATATTTCCTCATATAGCATACCAGAAGCCGTCATTTTTTTCTCGCCAGATTATGCTATTTTTTAGGCATTTATTGCGGGGTTGTCCTCTGATTGGCCATATCTTCTCTGCTCCATTGCACTATCTCGCCATATGCAAAGGGACGGTACTCTCCGGTTACTGCCTGCATCATTATGGCGTGGCCGGCAACAACTACCCTCTCATAGACCGCGTACTTCTCCAGCACTTTCAATACCCTGTCCCGCACCAGCTGGCGACTTTCCCACGTCCTCTCGCCCTCTGGCGGATAAACACCTTCGCAGGCATCATATTCCTGGCACAGCCGCAATAACTCCTCCTGCTCCCTCACACTGTGTGTCCTGTCGGAATCCCATTCGTGAAGATCCCGTTCAACGCACAGGCGGATACTCAGCTCGCGGGCCATAATGCCAGCGCTCTGCAGCGCCCTCGCATAAGGAGAGGAGATAATAATCTGCGGACTCACCTTTCGCAGTTCGCGGGCGGCCGCCAGAATCTGCTCCTCCCCTGACGCGGTCAGTCCGGCAAATTCTTTTCCGAAAGGGATATTGCCCCAATCCCCCACGCTCTGATAATCCGGCTCTCCATGTCTCACAAAATAAAATATCGTCATCGGATACCTCTTTCCGCATTCCCAGCCTCATCCGCACCTCACGCATAGGCCCTCAGCATCCTCTCGATCATCTCCAGATCCTTCTTCTCCTCCTCCCTGTCATAGGTATAATTCTCCGGAACCGAGTCAAAAAGCTCGATGCGCCCCATCTCATTCTCCGGCAGCACTCCCAGGGAATGGGCCTCCGCGTAGTAAACCCGGCCGTTGTTGCGTCCCTTTCCGTCCTCCCACACGAACTCATAATCCCACAGCGGAATCAACCGTACGTCGGTAATTCCCGTCTCCTCATACAATTCGCGCCTGGCAGCCTCCATCGGTGTCTCACCCTGTTCTACATGGCCGCCCGGATGCTCAAAGCTCCGCCGGTATTTGTGCCAGCAATAGACCCATTTGTCTTGATATCGGGTAAAGATCACTACGAATTCGATATGCTCCAGCCTTCCCGCCGGATAGCCTGTCTTGGGCATGTGCTTTCTCCTTTCCTTTCGAGCGATTGCCTATACCATATCTAGTTATTTATTTTATCATATTATGGAGCATTTGGCATCCTGTTTTTTACTTTTTACACTTTTCATTTTCTGTAGATAATGTTATGATACATTATGTATAGGTCCAGAGAGGGAAAAATGACCGACAGCCAATATTGGGAACAGTCAGTACTTTTTTTCTTAATTGTGTGAAATTGTGTGAAGTCATATCTTTGAGCACTGTATTCCGTTCTTGTTCACGGATATTTCTGCCAATTAACAAGAATAGGCTAAACATACACAACAGAAAGGAACACATAATGGAGACTACAAAACTGGAACAGCTGGAAGCGCTGGAGACACTGGCGCAGTTCAATGACCGCCTGCTGAACAATCTTCCGACATTGATCAGCGAATTATCCGGTGGACGGAAGACGGACACCGACGCATATCTGAAAAATATCATTGAAATCATCGGCTGGGAGATTACCGTCATGAATGCCATCTCTGCACTGTTTGAGGAAGCCAAGGTATCGATGGATAAAGAGGAGTTCAATCAATCCGTGCTGGCCCTGAACTCTGCGCTGGCCTCTGGAACGGATTCGGAGATCGCCACTGCCCTTGGAAACCTGACACCGCATTTTGAGACGCTGCGGACAGCGGCACAGGAAATTCTTGCCTAGAAAGAGAATTCTTACGATGAAAATACTTTTTTATGACATGGGAAGTTATACTTATCAGGACCTTCTGTACTATCTGAAAAAAGCCGGCCATCAGTGCAGAACTGTCTACTACCGTTTTGCGGACAGGTTTGAGGATGATTTTTTCGTCTACCGTTTCTCGCGGTATCTGACAGAGGATTCCTATGACGCGGTCATCAGCGTCAACTTTTTCCCGCTGGTGGCGCGGCTGTGCCATGAGCACAATATCAAGTATCTGGCCTGGAGCTATGACAGTCCTCTGGAGGAGGGGCTGAAGGAATACTTCTCTTATGAGACCAACCATATCTTTCTGTTTGACCGCATAGAGGTGGAGCAGTACCGCTCCGAGGGGTATAACCGGGTATTCCATCTGCCTCTGGCTGTGAACGCCAAGCGGCTGGACGCCCTGTCTTTTACCCCCGCGCAGATCGACTCCTGGCGGGCGGATGTCTCCTTTGTGGGAAAGCTCTATGATTCCCCTCTGGAAACGCTGCTCTTTCCGGCAGACGAATACTGCAAGGGATTCGTGGAAGGGCTGATTCAGGCGCAGCTGCGGGTCTACGGCTATAATTTTCTGGAAGCTCTGATCACAGATGAGTTCTTAGAAAAGCTGAACGATTCCTTTCGAAAGCTCGGACAGACCGCCGTCTCCCTCAACCGCCGAGGACTGGCCTTTGCCATCGCCGCCCAGATCACCCATCTGGAGCGTACCTTTCTGATCGAGCAGATGGGGGAACTGTACGACACCCATTTTTACTCCGCGGAGCGCTATGACTTTGCCACTCCTGTGAAGTACTGCGGCCTGGTGAAATACCTCACGGAGATGCCGGGCGTTTTCCGGTACAGCCGCCTGAACCTCTGCCCGACCTTAAAGAGCATCCAGTCCGGCATCCCGCTGCGTTCCCTGGATATCATGGGGGCCGGGGGGCTGCTGTTTTCCAACTTCCAGCCGGAGCTGGCGGAGTATTTTGAGGATCAACGGGATGTGCTCATGTATGAGAGCATGGAGGATGCCTTTGCTAAGGCGGATTTTTACCTGAAACACGAGGATATGCGCAGAGAGATCGCCCTGAACGGATACCGGAAGGTCTGTCAGGATTTTACCTATCCGGACAGAATCAGACAGATGTTGGAGACAGCGGGGTTAGCTTAGGGCTGGCGGTGCTGTCTCTGCCCGATCTATACCTCCAGCATGCTTTCCCTGAGCACTTCCCCATATGCCGCGTACAGAACACGCGCATTATGCTCCTGCGTCGGGCCATCATCAGCCTTCCAGCCCTCCAATACCTTTAGATACGGCAGATCGGGATACCGCCTCGTCAGCCGCTCCCTGCTACTCTCCGAAGCACAGTAAAAGAACATGGAGATATTTAACGGTTTGGCCAGATACGGTTCGTTGGGCAGATTTTCGTGGAGCAACAGGTGAAGCTGCTTACATCTCAGCAGATTATAGCCCACATTGTCTGTAAGCGTACACTGCTCGAAACCGGGAAGGTCTACCGTGATCAGCAGTTGCGGGTCCTGAGACTTGATCTCGTGGAAAATAGCATCCGCATTTTGCGCCGTATAGCGCAGACAGAGAACCTCCGCCTTCTTCTCCTCTGTCAGTTTTCGCTGAAATTCTTCCATGCCGCCTATATTGTTTACCGGCTGTTCTGAGATAATCATAATCTTCATTGTCTGTACCCGCCTATCAAAAAATCTGTTGTGTCAAAACGAAATGGTTTTCACTCCATATCATCTCATAGTTCTGATTAACGCTCCCTACCGTCCTAGCCATAATCCATTCCTTTTCAACGCATATTGCTTCTTACAAAAATACGAATTAGCAACCAAGACTCCCTATGATTTCTTCCAGTCTGTCCGCCCAAGTTTGATCGGCGGCTCTCTGTCTTTGATTATCTATGATCGTTTTCGCATATTCTGGGCTAGCATCTCGATAATTTTTTCCTGATACATCGCCCTGATCGTGCGAACCACATCCCTGTACACAGCATATATACAAATGAGCTGCATCTGCTCCGTCGGTTCTGGAGCCATCGTTTTCTTCATCTCGTTTTATATATCTCTCATCTCTCGACCCACCGTGAGGTACAAAGATGGATTTTCGGTATATTGGATAATAGCGCTTAGTAAATTGATCGTGATATCCATCAATGGATACGATCTGCATACAGTTTAAGTTAAGATCCAAAGTACTTTTGTAAAATATAGGTGTATCTACCTGTATATTATGTAATTTGACATTTTTTATCTCCCAGTAATTCTCTCCATTCCCAATGGGTAGATTGACCCCTGTATTATTAAACGTAATAACATGTGTATTTTCATCAATCTCAGAATCCATCTCAAGGATTTTCAGAAAAAAATCATTCTCTGTGGTGTCTATAAAAACAGCGTTTCGTGTCCGCACAGCCATATAGTCAATAAAATAACACAGTGTCTCCAACTTCCCTTTTTAAAAAATGGTCATAGCTATCCTCCCCACTTATTCTTTCCATCTGCCTATCAATACTTTTTCCCGCAAAAGGCAAAGCCGTACTCCTCGTCGAACTGCATCTTGAACTCCAGGAACATTGCATTTCTATAGCGATGATCCGTGATCGCGTCATCCTCCAGATCCTGGCTCCCTATGTTTGCCATCCTTGCCATAATATACCCTTCCACAGCTATTTCCCTACCTTCATATTTTCAGTATATCTGTTTCTTTCTGTAAAGTCAAATATCTCACTATAATTCAAATTGCCACTATTTATTTTCTACGAATTATGCTAAGATACATATATAAAAAATTTTTGGTTAAAAGGGAAGATAAAAGAGGTGAAAACATGATGACGCCATCCGAGCTGTGTCAGGAGACAGAAGAATATTTTCAGCAGTTGAACCATGACAAGGCTGCCGCACAGAACGCTTACCAGCATATTCTCGACACGATCGATGCAGCGCTTGCGAGAAACGACTATGCCTTGCTGGAAGGGTTAATCCCCTATATCGAATCCAGCGATGGACAGCTTGCTTTACAATACATCGGCAAGACCCACCGCCTTCTGCGTATGCTGAATATCATTGCTCTGGAAAATAAGTATCACCGGCCGCCTTTCTGCATAGATTGCGACAACGCCAGCGCTCTGTGGGAAAAATATATGCTGACTCTGTTCGCTTTTCGCCGTCTGCTCTTTCAGCTCTCGGACAGCTCTGCTGAGGAGGCGGTGGCCTATCTGCAGAGCCGCCCCCTATCCCATTTTGCCGCCTATTTGTTGACTCAGGATGACCGTCTGATACCAGACCGTGAACTGTATGAGAATATAGCTGCCGTCTACGCGCAGGAGTGGAATGCGGCGGATACACAACAGTTTTTTGCGCTGGCTGGACTGTCTTAGTCACACCGCACCGACTCAGCCATTGCCGCCTTATGTACGGAGGAGTTTATATGAACGACCATAAATTCGCCTTTATCATATGCACCAATGATGCTTTACTCTTGGAGGAGAGTCTGCACTACATCGACCATCTGGCTGTTCCTGCCGGATATGAGACCGAATTGCTCACGATAGGAGATGCGCCCTGTATGACTCAGGGCTACAATGAGGCCATGCAGACCTCCGACGCGAAATACAAGATCTATATACATCAGGATGTATTCCTCCTAAACCGAAATATCCTGCAGGATCTTCTGTCCATATTCAGCTCGGACCCTCAGATCGGTATGATCGGTCTGGTGGGCGCTGAGAGAGTTGCCGCGGACGGCGTCATGTGGCATACCCACAGAACCGGCAATATCTATACAAACCCACCCATCGCCCCCTATCCCGCGCTTGCCGACTATCGTTACAGCCCCCAGGAAGGCTGGGAGTATGTCGCGATGATAGACGGATTCTTTATGGCCACCTGCCGTGATCTGCCATGGAACACTGACCGACTGGACGGCTGGGATTTTTATGACGTCTACCAGAGTATACATTTTTTATCAGAAGGGTACAAGATCGCCGTTCCCCGCCAAAGACATCCCTGGTGTTTGCATGACAATAACGGACTGATGAATCTGTCCCATTATGAGCGCTATCGTCGAATGTTTATGCAAGATTACCGACAATATCTGGGAGTCTCTTACCAGGAGATCCTTTCCGATGCCTCCAACGGCCACTCGCTCATATCACCCTCAGATATTCCATGAATCCAACCTTGTTGTCCACAGGACTGGTAGAGGGTCTGCCCAAGTCTGCTCTGGCCCCAATAGCGCATTTTACTTCTATCATAGTTAGTCGATGCCCCGTTTTCGCCGCGGCAAGCTCCCTGTCCAGCGCCTCAAAGCTGTCCACCGACACAGCATAGGAATAGCCGCATGCCTTGGCTATGGCCGGCAGATCAATCTGTCCCGCCACCGTGGGCATCCCCCCCACAGTCTCATGGGCCCCATTGTTAATTACCACATGCACGAGATTATGAGGATGGCTTGAGCCGATCACAGCCATCGCCCCCATGTGCATCAGCACGGCGCCGTCCCCGTCAATGCACCAGACGGTAGCATGCGGCTTATTGATTGCAATGCCCAGAGCGATAGAGGAACTGTGTCCCATGGAGCCGACCGTCAGGAAGTCATACTTATGGCTCTGCCCATTGGCGCTCCTTATCTCATACAATTCCCGACTGGCTTTCCCCGTTGTCGAGACAATCGGATCCTCCCCAGATACAGCCGTAATGTGCCTTATGATCTCCTCCCGCGTCATCGCGTTCCCGTTCTCATATTCCACATTCCTGTCGTAAGCTAAAGCGCCTTTCCGCACCACGAACGAGACGCTCTTTCCTGCGGCAAGCACCTCTCTGAACCCTCTCATAAC
Source organism: bacterium (assembly GCA_023663725.1). Lineage (GTDB taxonomy): Bacteria > Bacillota > Clostridia > Lachnospirales > Lachnospiraceae > Acetatifactor. Next base: position 34,255 of record JAMPGX010000014.1, read on the forward strand.
CTCGCTCAACTCCTGAGGTTCCGTTTCTTTGCTCACTACAAAGGAAGCGATGTCCATATCCTCCAACAGCCTGAGCGTAATCTCCCCCTGATAGACATGCTGGGGCTCATCGTGAACGCCCGGCTCCCCCCGCCATCCGATGATGAACAAGGTAGGGATAGCATAGACCCTGTCATTTAACAGCGATGCCACAGGGTTAATGATATTACCCTGCCCGCTGTTCTGCATATATACCGCGGGAATCCTGCCCGTGGCCAGATGGTAGCCTGCGGCTATCGCGGTACAGTTTCCCTCATTGGCAGCTATCAGATGATGGGCAGGGTCAATGCCATATGTGCGCATCAGATAATTGCACAGGGCTTTCAACTGAGAATCCGGTACCCCCGTATAGAAATCGACGCCTAACATGCCCACAAACTCTTCTACTCTCACTTTCGCTCCCCTCCATGACCAGCAGCCCGAAGCTGCATTTCCAACGCCTCCAGCTCTATTGGCGTGTCAATCTCATAGATGCAGTCTTCCTTGATCGGCTGCACATAAAGCCTGAGCTTATCTAAATTGCGATCCACTACCTCGTCCCAAAACAGGCTCTCATGTCCCTCGTCGCCATAAGCCTCCTCTATGGCATCCTTCAGAATCATCGCCTCTCTCTGTCGGAAAAAAGAGATACCCACCATATTATAGCAGTCGCGCCCACCCTTTCCCACACGGAGGATGTGTCCCTGTGAATCCTGTCCGAAGACCCAGTCTTCAGAATAGCCCGCCACATATTTGCCCCAATAACAGGACTGCGTCATATGCGCCTCAAAGACCTCTGGCCCTGCGATATATAAATCCGCCTCACAGATAAAGCAATCACCTTTCTCAAGTACAGAGGCCGCGTAATGGACAGATGAAATATTGTTCACCGATTGATAATCCGGATTGGCGATCAGAGTAACGTTGTCATACTTCCTCTCCAGATAGTCAAACTGCTCCTTCAGATATCCAACCACCACATATATGCCGGCAACGCCTCTTCTCTGCAGACCCGCAATTACCGTCTCGATCATAGGTACCCCGTTTACCTTGATCAGGGGCTTTGGCGTACTCTCCGTAAGAGGGCGCATCCTGGTTCCCATTCCTGACGCCATAACAATTGCATATTCCATTACTAACTCTCCCCTATATGCCGCCAGGCAACCCGCCTGCGGCACTGCGCCGATCCGTATTGGGACGTTCAACATCCCAACCGACTCCCTCTATAGCTCGTCAATCAATGTGAGTATCTCACTGATTGGCAGCAGCCTGCTGTCCACCTCCTGGGCACGATGGTTCCTCAAGATATCCTCGGCTGTCCGCTGCATGGCCGGAAATGCGCTTCTGGTCAGCTGATTCGCATAGATCACAATGTTCACGCCATGCTTGATCAGCTCCTCCTCTGTGACAGAGTTGAAAGAGGTCGGGACTACCACGATAGGAGTCTGTCTGTCTTCCTCCCGGAAGTTGTCACAGAACGCCAGAATCTCCGCCGGATCCTTTTTGCGGCTATGTATCATAATCCCATCCGCGCCGGCACCCACATAAGCTCTGGCCCGCTGCAGTGCATCCTCCATGCCCTGCTCCAGAATCAGGCTTTCAATGCGGGCAATAACCATGAAGTCATCTGTCAACTGCGCCCTCTTGCCAATAGCGATCTTCTCGCAGAAATGCTCTATCGTATCCTGCGTCTGCGCCACCTCGGTGCCAAACAGCGAATTCCTCTTAAGCCCTGTCTTGTCCTCAATGATGATGGCGGAAACGCCCATCCTCTCCAGCGTGCGAACCGTGTAGGCAAAATGCTCCACCAGCCCCCCCGTATCCCCGTCAAAGATAATAGGTTTGGTCGTCACCTCCATGATATCGTCTATGGTGCGCAAGCGCGAGGTCAAGTCCACCAGCTCTATATCCGGCTTTCCCTTGGCTGTGGAATCACACAGCGAGCTTACCCACATCGCGTCAAACTGATCGAGTTCTCCGTTTCGCTCCACCACAGTCTTCTCAGCGATCAATCCTGTCAGACCGCTGTGTACCTCGATGGTCTTAACGATGGGACAGAGAGGCAGCAGACGCCGCAGCCTCTTCCTGCGATATTCAGGCATACCGGCCTTTTCCCGAATGCGTGCATCAATTCTCTTCACATTGTCATTGTAGGTATAAGGCACATCTATGATCTCGCCGCCATATTCCCGCAATGTCTCCTCCACCCTGTCCCGCAACGCCCTCAAAGGACCACTTGTCCAGTTATCCCCGTGAATCACATAGTCCGGCCGGATACGGCGGATAACTTCATCATAGCTGATCTCGTCCTGCGTGACTATCTGGCTGATCCCTGGAATCTCCGATACCATTCTGACTCTCTCCTCAAAGGAGACCGTGGGAAACCGATTGAAACGGATCATAGCGGCGTCGCTCAGGATACCGACTACCACTTTCCCCCGCTCCATCGCCTTATAAAGAATATTTAGATGCCCCTCGTGAATTACATCCGTGCAAAAACAAGTATATACGGTCTTCATCTCTTCTCTGTCCTCTCTTATCCTGCCGCTTTCCGCCGCAGGGTTCTATCCCTGTATGCCCGCCGTCACTGCATCGACTTGCGCCGCGTACTGGATGGGAATGGATACCTGATACTGCTGCAACGCCTCACGAAGCACCACAAAGAAATCTCTGATATCCTGCTCATCTATGGCGCCCAGTGCACACAGACGGAACGTGTTGGCCTGGGCAACCTTGCCGGGATAGATCGTAAAGCCTCTCTCATAGCAGTAATCGTGAATTTTCTCAAAATCCCAGTTTGCATCATCCGGATAAAGCACGGAAACCACCAGACCTGCCTGCCATTCCCTCCTGATCAGATCCCTGAAGCCCAACTCCTCCAGCCCCCGATGGATAGCCTGAAACACCCTGGTATGCCGATTCCATTTTGCCTCTTCCCCCTCAGCAAAATATTCCTTCAGAGCCTGCCGAACCGCATAGATCGTCTGAACTGGCGGCGTAAAGTGCATCTCTCCCGTCCTCTCAAAGCAGTCATACTGCAAGAACAGATTACAATAATAGGAGCGCTTAGGATAAGAACGAGATTGCTCTATGATTTCTCTCTTCCCAATGACAAAGGATAGGCCTGTCATGGCCATCAGACCCTTCTGAGCGGAAGCCATGCAGAAATCCATGTTCTCCGCCTCGATATCTATCGGGCGCATCGCCAGAGTGGAGGTAGTATCCACGATGAACACAGCGTGATATTGATGCGCCAGCGCCCCGATCTCCCTGACCGGATTGAGAATGCCCGTACCCGTCTCATTGTGCGTGGCATATACCAGCGCAATGTCCTCATTCTCCGCCAGAGTCCGCTCCACCTGCCCTAAATCGGGAAGCTGATCGGACGGAAACCGCAGATTGATATGAGGCAGGCCGTAATACTCACAAATCTCCACCGCCCTGGCGCTATAAGCCCCATTATTTACAATCAGAACACGCCCTCCCTCAGGCAGCAGAGAATTGAGGCAGATATCCATATTGATCGTACCGCTTCCACAGAAAAGAACGGACGTATACTTTTCCTGGTCTCCGTGGACGATCCTTACCAAATCCTCCCGAAGCTCCTTCATCATGCAGGCGAATTCCTTCTCCCTCGGACAGATATCCGGCACCACCTGAGCCAGCTTAACCGTGTCCGTTGTGGTAGCCGGCCCCGGATTCAGCAGAATATTGCGTTTAATTGGATAATTCATAATAGCTTGATCTCCTTTTTGAAGACACATCCGACGTCAATTGCTGTGTTTACAGTATATCTTTTTTTTTATAGAGCGTCAACAGCCGTACAAACATTTATTATCGGTCGAATTTACAGCACATTTTTCGCTATCCATTTTTTCCGACCTATGGTAATATATAGACATAACTGGCTTTGCGCAGTCCGGACATGTATCCGAAACTATCGGACCGCGAGACCAATTGTGCATTTTTCTGGGAAAGTGGAAAAGAATTATGAATGTATCAGAACAATATCAGGAAATATCAAGGCTAAAGCAGGAGATCAATGTCCGCCTCTCCCACGGAACCGATTATGCGGCCATCAAGAAATTGGCACAGTTCCTCGCTGAGAATCCTAACTATCAGAAATTGTACAAGCTTGAAAATCAACTGATTAAATTGCAACATTTTCTGACGATCTGGCGTGAAGAGCAGGAAAGGATGACCGGACAGGTAAAAACTGACAATATATTCTATCAGATTAACTCTCTTGACGAATTAGAGCAGAAGTACTGTCGGATAGAATATTACGGCCTGCGAATAGAGAATCATGTCCCGGAACCCTATTGCAGTCAATTACTGGACTGGCTTCTGGAGCACAGGGTCAGCGGCATTGCCCTGGGAATCATCATCAGAAACAGAACGGAGAAGGGCATGGAAAATATATTATGCGTTGCTCGGGAGTTAAAACGAAAGATGGATTTGCCCAATGCGGTTTATCTGCTGCAATATGCCCGTGAGAAATACCCTGGCGTGGAAGCGTTTCTTCTGGAAGAGGCGGATTGCTGGATGCAGGTCGGACAGTGGAGATCGGCTCTTTCGCTATTACAAAAGCTTGAAACTCCTACGGCAGAGATACTGGAAATTATGACAGAATTGCGACAGGTGATCGAAAATGATGAATGAACATAAATTCTGCTTTATTATATGCACCAACAACGAGCTACAGCTGGAGGAATGCATCCTATATATCAAACTCCTGCACGTCCCCGAAGGATATCAGACAGAGCTGCTCACAATCCGGAATGCCGTCTCCATGACCTCTGGCTACAACGAGGGAATGAGAGCCTCAGATGCAAAATACAAGATCTATCTTCATCAGGATAGTTTTATCGTGGAGCCCTTTTTTCTGGATAAACTGCTGCAATTATTTCAACAGGACAAGAGCATCGGCATGATAGGCACATTGGGAACGGAACATCTGTCCCCTGATGGCATAATGTGGCATGAGGACAGATGCGGGGACGCCTATCTATTGGACCAGCATGGGGGAAGCCACATCAATCAATTCACACAGGGCTATCGGGAAGTCGAGGCGTTAGATGGACTGTTGATGGCCACTCAATATGATCTTCCCTGGCGTGAGGATATCTTTCAGGACTGGCATTTTTATGATGTATCTCAGTGCATGGAATTTCGCCGGTCCGGTTATAAGGTCATTGTGCCCGGGCAGGAAAAGAATTGGGTCATCCACAGCTGTGGAATATGCTCTCTGTTGCATTATGAGGATGACCGCAGGCTTTTGCTTCAGACCTATCCCGAGATATGCGGCTGATGCCCATTGCTAACGCTTTCCTGTTCCGACTCTTCTCTGTACTTCTTCGCGTCCTTCAGAAAACTGACTGCGATTAACACAATAACCATCCCAATGGGAAATGCCGTCACAATGCTCACAGATTGAAGATTTCCCATAGAACTCTCCGCGAACAGCAGGGCGACAGGCAGCAGAATCAGCAGAACGCACCACATCAGCTGGATCAGCTTGTGCGGCTGCCTGCCATCTTCAAGCCTGCGATAGCTGTAACAGGACGCAGTCAGCGCAATAGAGTCAAAAGAGGTCGCATAGAAGGCCACCATTGTAACCAAGACAAGCGCCATCATAAATGTGCCACAGGGCAATGAGCGGATCACTTCAACGATGAGACCATACAGATCACCTGTCTCAACATACAGCGCCACATAATCCCTGACACCGCTCATCTGCTTTCCCAGGGAATAGTTACCTAGCACGATGAAGCTGGTCAGCGTGGAGCCCACGCCAAATCCATAGCCTCCAAGGATCGTCTGACGCACAGTCCTGCCCTGAGAAATACTGCCTATAAAAAACGGGGCTGCCACGCACCAGACCATCCAATAAGCCCAATAATATACTGTCCAGTTCTGCGGGAAAGCGGATGTCCGCAGTGGATCAGTAAAGGTTGCCAGTTCAAAGAAGTGTTGAACCATCCTCCCAAAGGAGCTCAGCCCCGTCTCTATTATATATCTGGCTTCTCCGCCAAATAGCAGGACATAGGCCAGCAATCCAAAAAACAGATAAATGCAGGCTCTGGCAAGCAGATGTATCCCCTTAAACCCATGTAGAAGCGAATAAGTATATATCACGCAGGTGACAATCAGAATAACCGTGTTGATCACAGCATTGTCAACCTCCATATGAAAAAGCTCCCTGATCATGACAGTCATCAGAGGCGTGGCAATGCTGAACGTAGTTGCCGTTCCCGCCAGCAAAGCAAATACTGCCAGCAGATCAATCAGCCTGCCGACAATGCCATCTGTGTGTTTACCCAGGAGCGGCCGACAAGCCTCAGAGTACCTCTGACGCCCTCTCTTCCTCACATGAAGCATAAAGCCAAAAGCAACCGCCAGTACCAGGTAAAAGCCCCATGGGATAAAGCTCCAGTGGAACTGGGGATATACTCCAGCCCAGTCCTGAATGCTCCCCATCTCCGCCAGATGCGGATCCGAGGCAACCATAATCCACTCAGAGAACGAATAAAACAGGATATCCGCGGCAAGCCCACAGGTAAACATCATGGAGCCCCATGCGAAAAAAGAGTATTTCGGCCGCTCGCCCTGCGCTCCGAGAACAATATCCCCATATCTGGAGGCCGCGAGAAACAGTGACAGCAGGAAGATTCCCAAGCCGATCACCAGATAATACGCGCCAAGGGTATCGCCGAAAAAAAAGCGGACCTGGCTCAGCGCGACATTGGACTGTTCTGGGAACAGAAAAAATACCACGCACAACGCCACTATGATTCCCAGTGGCACTATCGTTATCATCCAGTCAAGCTCTCCATGTTTACTATACTTTTTCCTATCCATTCCTTAATCCTCGATATATCTCTGATATCTGCCATCCAGCGCCGCCAGTTCCTCCAGGCTGTCCACCTCGATGACGTCTCCGGACTGCATGGGCCGGATGCCCAACTCAAAGTCCTCCGGATGGCAGAACATTGCCACATCATCCCAATAGATCTGCCGATTCTGTCGGACCTCAAACTCCAGCTCCAGATATGTCCGCAGCTTCCTCCCATCCTCCGCGCTCCAACGGGAGATACTGTATAACTGCCAACCGCCCCTTCCGCCCGTCCGACTACAGGATGTGACAATGCCATCCATCACAGTCTGCAGCCATTCATCCGTATTGCCATCCACCCAGACGCTGTTATAGCCTGAGCGCTCGAACTCTGGTGAAAGAATCCGCGGATTGCGTATGATCTGATCCCCGTCAAGAATGATCACATCCTCAAGGTGTTCTCTCGCCACATAGAGCGACGCGATATTATTACAGGTATCATACCATGGATTATCAATCAACTCTATCCCCGGATATTCTCTCCGCAGGCTCTCAAACTGCTCCTTCCGATAACCCACAACGATATAGAGCTCCGTAATTCCATGACCGCGCAGGCCCTGAATGATCGTGTCAATCATCCGCACACCATCCACCCTCACCAAAGGCTTGGGAATCTCCAGGGTTACTGGCCGTAGTCTTTTTCCAATTCCCGCGGCCATGATAATCGCACGTTTCACCCTATGCATCGACTTCTCCCCCCGCCGCTTCACCTCTACCTCCCTGTTCCTCCCTGACGACTCTGTAGTAGTCCTTCGCATACTGATATTGTGAGAGTGCATACCCTCCAAACTCTACTCCGCACTGTCTTTTATATTCACACCAGTTACTCCATAGGAGTCCGCAGGCGGCAATATAACAGTATATCTTGACTCTGATATCATCGCCGCATCCCTCTGAAAAATACGCCGCTATGAGCCTGTCAATCTGCGGCCTGTCGTACATGGAATAGACGGCAAACATAGCCACATCTATATGTGGATCGTACATCGCCGCATATTCCCAGTCAATCAGACGCACGTCCACATCCTCGCCGCTCTCCATAATCAGAAAGTTGTCGGCGACCGCGTCTATATGGGCGAGCGCTTTCTGTCCGGCATGCGCGTCTATAAAAGGCTTCAGCGAGCGTACATTTTCCTTGGTGACAGAATAGTCTTCATAGACAGAGCTGGCGCCATCCCACAGCGACTCATAAAAGTCAATCTGCCCAAACAAGTCAAATTCAAACTCTACCGTCAGCTTCATCTCATGAAGCTCCCGAAGCCGCCTCATACATCTCCACACATCATCCGGCCTCCGTGCGTCACACACCCGTGCGCCATCCCAATACTCCGCAATCTTACAGCCATTATCCCCGTTCATATAGACAATGTTATCGCTGATGCCCTTGCCCGCAATCACACGATATACGTCCGCCTCCTGCCTGCGATCAATCAGACGATCGGTTCCCTCCCCCGGAATACGGACTATATATTTTTTCCCATCGCAGACAAAAAGAAAGGAATGGTTCGTCATCCCCTTTTTCAAGACCATCATCTCCGACACGCGCTCCGCCGGGACATGAAGCGCCTCGCACACACTATTGATGGCGTATGCTCTAAGTTGATCCTCATGAATACCCACTTCGCAGTCTCCTCCGTTTCATAACGGCATATTTTCTGACATTCATAGGCCAGCTTCATGGAAAACCATAAAGCTGGCCTGATGTGCTATCCCAGCAAAGCCAAGACTCCCTGATTATTATTATTCGCCTGTGTCAACATAGCTATTCCGGCCTGCTCCAGGATATTGTGGTTGGCATACTCCACCATGAGCTTCGCCATATCTGAGTCCCTGACAGCAGATTCTGCCGCCTGCGTATTTTCCACTATATTGTCCAGATTCGCAATAGTATGCTCCAGCCGATTCTGGTATGCACCCATTCTGCTGCGCTCCTCGCTCACAAACTTTGTCGCCGTCTTGAAGCTGGAGATCGCTTGGCGCGCCTTGGCCTGAGTGCCTACGTCAACCCCTCGTATCTTCAGAGTGACTGTGGAGATAGACGGGAGCTCTATCGCCATCTCATGTCCCTCCTCCGCTCCGACCTGCAGAACCACCCAGTCAACCTTGGCCAGCTTGTCGGCATCGTCCACAGAATAGGCGGTACCGGGGGCAAATTTCCCGTATTCTCCCCTTGCCTTTATATTGTCATAAGTTGCATTTGACCACCCTGGCCATGTCACAGCAGTGTCAGCCGACGATTTGATGGATAGAGACTCTCTGGATCTGTCATCATATATTATTAACTTCTTATTCGCCAGATCCACCGTCAAATTGGTGTAATGATTCCGAGGATTACCCCCGTCAGTCGCAGCCACAATACGGTTCAGCAGCTCGTCGGCGGTAGTTACGTCTTTGAGACCTACATTATAGATATAATGGCTGCCGCTTTGCTCCTTGCTGTTGCCGGAATCCAGCGTAAATTTAATACTGTAGTGATTGGTGCAGGTACAGCAGGTGGTATGGAACCCGTTGTTCTCCAGCTCCTTCAATTGCTGCTCGCTCCCTGTAAATTGAGAGAAATCCAAAGTCGCCGCCTCATGATTGATCGTCGCCGTTCCATTTGACGTTGTTGTGCTGCCATCCGCGTTCGTAGTCGTCATCACATAATTCTTCGTAGTTTGATGTATCTCCGACATCACGCCCGAAGTAGAACCCTGTCCTACCCAGGCCGGCAGTCCCCCTGCGATAATCACCTGAGAATTGCCCTCCGGCAGAGGAACATCCTTCCCCTTCAGCACCGGAATCTCATTGAATGTAGCCTTGTCCGAAATAGCGTCAATCTCCTCCTTGAGCTGCGCGATCTCGCGCTGGATATACGACCGATCCTCATCTGTGAGGCTGCCATTGGCCGCCTTGACGCTGAGCTCTGTTCCGCGGTGCAGCATCTCATGCACCTCGGCCATCGCTCCGTCCGCAATCTGTACCATTGAGATGCCATCCTGCGCATTGAGCGACGCCTGCGCAAGACCTCTGATCTGTCTCCTCATCTTCTCTGAGATAGCAAGCCCAGCCGCATCATCCGCCGCCCTGTTTATCCTGTAACCAGATGACAATCGCTCGGATAATTTATCCCGCCGTTTGCTGGTGCCAGTATACATTCTATTGGCATTCATAGCCAATAAATTATGCTGTATTACCATTTCTTTCCTCCTTGAAAAACGCACTTGCTTCCTTGCATGGTAAATTATACCATTTAATTTATCGGATGAAAGACTGGATAAATTTATAGCTTGGTCATGGATTTGAAATATAGTTCACTATATATCTCGTTCCCGCTCTCGGAGGAATTCCCCATACAGAGGACAAATATATTGATCTATCTCGTATAACTTTAATGTACTCAGCACATCCTCCCAGTTTATCACCGCCAAAGCCATCACCAGTACAGCGTTCTCCTTTTGACAGCTGTACTCCTCTACACCGTATACCCTTTTGCCAAACATCATTGCTTTATTTTCTGATGTGTCCGTTACTACAAATCCCTCAAAAGGAATACCATTATTGAGAAAATAATTCGCCACTACCTGCCCATACCATCCAGCCCCATATATGTATATAGATTTAGACTGAGTCAATTCTACCATTGCGTTTTGGAACTCCTCCTCATATCCCAACACCATGATATTGACCATTCGCTCCAACTCATTCAAATATCTGTCATATCCGTTCCCTAACTCCTCCTTAGCTGCTCTCATTAAGGCTTTGAACTCCTCTGAGCCAATCTTCCTTCTTGCTAAAACATCTACAAAGCCATGATGCCCTCGCGTCTCATATACCCCTAAATAGAATTGATATTTTCCATCTGTATATTGATTATATTGATCCATAAATCTTGAGAATTGTGCCCGCCAGATCAATAACTTTTTTAAATCTCTATCCGAACGCTTGGACCAGGAGCCATCAGCCCCAAATCTGTATACGCTCATTATTCTATCCATATAATACATTTTCCCTTTTGTAAATGCGAAGAAATCTGTGGGTACATCCCCAACCTCTCTGCACTCCAGAAAAATACCTTCTAATATAAATGCATCCTTCCTATGCATTTTAGCTGCTGTTGCAATAGGAGGAAAACGCCTGTCAAGCACATCCCTCGCTTCGAGATCTCTGCTCCGATCAAAATTATTCTGTACATCAAGGCGATTATTTTTGCATCTCCACATAATCGCATTATGAACAACACATGAGTATTCCGGGTGTGCCTCTAAAAAATCAGCCTGAATTTGTAGCTTGTGGCGATCTATCCAAAAATCATCTCCCTCGCAAAACGCAACATACTTACCTCTGATCATCGGGACCAGGAGTTGTTGCGTAATCTTCACTCCCTTACTCCATTGATTTTCCTTTTCATAAACTATTCGAAAAACATCTGGATATTTCGCCTCATACTCCTTTAATATTACTTGCGTCCCATCAGTCGACGCGTCATCATGAATGATATATTCAACCTCGAAATCTGTTTCCTGCATCAATAAGCCTTCCAGCATATCCTGTACATAGTCAGCCTGATTATAAGTCAGACATATCACGGTAACTAACGGCTGTGACATATTCTCCCTCCTTTTCTTTGAGTCGTTCTCGCCACTATAAGAGCAGTTCCTGCTTTTCCACTATAATCTTTATATATTCCTCTTTCTTATCGCGCATGACCTCCAATCCACTCAATAATTCTTCAAAATCAAATCTATGTGTAATGTATTTTTCCGGACATATTTTGCCATTCCGAAGCCTATCCAACACATAGTGCCAGTCATCATCCGCGTCATGTGTAAAGGAAGAATTCCAGCTTCCCTGAACAGTCAACTGGTTCCTCAGAATTTTCCAATAAATATTCTTTTCTAGTATGATATTAGAAACTGGATTGCCTACAAGCTGTACGACCCCTCCGGGCGCTACACTGTCAATCCCCTCACTGATCGTTTCATTCTTGCCAACACACTCAAAATATACATCCACTCCCTGCCCATCCGTCCGGTCCATCAGCCATTCATGCGGAGACATGCTCCTACTGTCACAGAAATCTTTATCTGGCAGGCCAAGCTCAATAGCAGCCTTATGTTGTATATCCTTGTTTCCCACCACAAAGACATTTGAAATATCTGCTTCCTTTAGAAACATTGTCAGCCATATTCCAATTGCCCCCAATCCACAGACCGCCACCTTAGCTGACGGAATCAGACTCTTCAACAAAGCATGCCTCATAGCATGCACGGCCACAGCCATAGGCTCCATAATTGCAGCCTGCCCATAGGTCACAATATCTGGCAATTCCAGCAGATTCCATTGTGGCACTGCCACATACTCTGCAAATCCTCCATTCCTTCTTGAGCCTAGATAACTGTATTCACGGCATAGCTCATAATGTCCTTCACGACAAGGGATGCACTTTCTGCAGGGTATCAATGGAAAGATGCACACTCTCTTGCCCATCCAGCTTCTGTCGGCATACCTGCCCACATCCACTACTTTTCCTGAAAACTCATGACCTACTATCAAGGGATAGTAATAGGAACCTGTCTGAAAGATTCTCGGTATATCCGAACCGCAGACCCCTGCTGCATGTATCTCAATCAAGACATCATTATCCATTAGAGGCGGAATCGCTACATCTTCATATCTCAGATCATTGATATCATGTAAAACATATGCTTTCATTTTATTCCTCATCTCAATATTTCATCTCCAATTTGACATACGCCAAATATTGTCCCAATGAACAAATCCCCTCCTGCACCAGCTGTCTTTTGTCCAGATAGTGTTTTACTGCCTGCAATGAATCTTTTAACATCGGCTTGATCCAACTCCCTTGCCCTGATTCCCTGTCTATTTTTAAGAAATAGTTGTTTAAACGCATAACCCAATAAATGTATTGATTATCTCCACACCAGCTCATGAATTTCCACTGGTTCTCCTTGATGGAATATTCATAATCGATGGGATACTCGCTAAAAACACTATATTGTCCAGTTTCCATAGAATATATGAAAATTTCATTTCCAAGTCCTGGCATCATCCAGATGTGCTTTTTCGTTACACATAATCTGGTACATATATATTTATCCTGCACTGATACAATAGGGATAAAATTGTCTGTCATCTTATACACTGTGTTACCGGCCAATGCATATATAGTACCGTTTGCATAAGTTATGTTGGAGATATCGTCGGGTAATGTTATATGCTTGATTGAATCTATCTGGTAATGATTCAGGTTATACCGAATGCCAACCTTATGCATGCGATTAATCAAAAACATACTATCTCCGCAAAAACATCCTGTGTCAAAGATATATCCATCGCCACTATATGGTATATCGATGGTATACCTCTGCGTTGTTTTCGAGCGGGAATCAAATACTACTACAGCCGCCACATCACGGAGAAAAAAGAAAAGTCTTTCTCTATAGCGACACATACTTACAAATCGCTTATCATAACATCCCAGATCATGATAAATGATCGTATTGCCTTCTAGCTTTGATTCCGCAATCCACGCTCCATTTGCATCCACAGCATATATCGCATCATTGATCACAGTAATATATGTCACCTTACTTTTTAAGGCGTCTCTTTGCATTACATCAACTTCTCCATTGGATAGATCTACCTGAAGAAAAGCGCCACTATTTTCTGCTATATAGAGCATCTTATTATTATGCATACAACAACAATTGCCTTGTATAAATTCAATATCACTTTTCATGTATCCGTTCTCCAATCCCTCATGATAACAGATCACGCATTTACACCGTTTTCTCTAACACCTTCTGCCGAAAACGCTCTAAGTCAGCCTCCGTTGTGATTTTGAAGTTCCCCTCATCACCATCTATCATAACAATGTCAAGTCCTGCCATAACAGCTGGTTCCGTAGAACCGTTGACCCTTAATAACTGCTCCGAGGAAAGCGCCCTGTTTGCATGGTAATAGACTCCCAGCCGAAATACCTCCGGCGCTTGTCCCGCAAAGACTTTTTTCCTGTCAAGCAGGGAATCCACCCGCTTTCCATCGCAGCTGAGATAAACTGTATCCTTCATCGACAACACCGGCATTACCCCATCGTGTTCGCCGATTCTGGCAAAGCATGCCTTTATAAATTCCTTCTCTACAAGGGGTCTCGCCGCATCGTGAATCATTATACAGCTATCGTCAGGCGCATATTGTTTCACGTCCTCCAAACCATTCAAGATCGAAAGCTGTCTGTTTTTCCCCGGTCTCGAAAACCCTTTAAGCTTGTGTAAATATTGATTGTGCCCCATACTTTGTCTGATAAAGGCATGCCATGCATCATCCGCCACAATCTGTATCGCGTCTATAACATCATTGTCCAAAAACTTTTCAAGGCTATAGGCTATAACCGGCTTCCCCTGCACCGCCAAATATTGTTTGGGAATATTGCTGTGAAGCCGCACCCCTGTCCCTCCTGCCAATATAATCGCCGTATTCACACCATTTGCCCCCATATATTCTAATTCCGACCAGCCAATTGTGCCGCCTCGCCGTATTTCCGAATTTCGGCTATTATTTCACTGTATGGCCTGTTTTTCCCAAAAAGAAGCGTAGTTCCCAGCACAAATCCGGATACTCCTTTGGGCTGAAACTGTATGATCTTATCCGCGCTGCATGCGCCATCCCAATAAACAGTAAAATCCATTTCCGCCTTCATAGATAGCAACTTGTCGATCTTTCCGCCAACATAGGGCAGATACATCTGCGCAGCATTGCCTGGATTCACCGACATGACAAGCACCTTCTTGACAATCCGAAGCATCTCGTATACTGTCTCGATGCTGGTTCCCGGATTGATGGCAATCCCCGGTACCATCCCCGCATCAATAATCTTCTGCAAAGTTGTGGATGGATGGTATTCTGCCTCCGGATGAATATAAACTGTATCTCCTGGACGCAACTTCTTTAAAAACATATGAATGTTATTGTTGGGATGCTCAATCATCAGATGTACATCAAGAGGACTCTGGGTAGCGGTAGCTATATAGGCCATATCATTGATAGACATCGCAAAATTAGGAACATATCTACCATCCATAATGTCAATATGGAAAGAGTCTATACCAGCCTCATCCAACTCTCTTACTTCCCTCTCCAAGTTGCCATAATTTGCGCACATCATTGATGCGTTCAATTCAAAGTACATTGCATTCCTCCTCGTAAGAACAGCTTCACTAACGCAAAAAGTTTTTATTAGCGTACACTATTGTATATTTTTCTCTATGTCTCTCAAAAAAATAGGTAATCAACCTCTCAGATAAAAATCCTGGATATCGGTTCATATATGTATCTTCCCGCTCCCCGCCGTGTGCTGCCACCGCATCCAAAATAGGATAAAGCCAGCTGCATAGCTCTCGCAGTACTTCTCTGCGGGCGATAATCATGTTGCAAGGAGAATACAAATACCCCTCAAAAAACCTTTTGGCATCATCATACTCGTCCGGAAGCTCGTTTCTGAAATATTCCATCATATATTCCCAGTCGGCACTGTCATGCCTTTCCATATAATTATCCGCTATACTGGGGCCGACATACAACGGCACTGGCAGAATGACATCCACATGGTTAGCAATAATGCGCGGCACCCAGTCAACGGGCAACAGAAAATGCCTCCTGTAATGTGCCAATCCTACATAATCCTCCCTGGCATTTTTCCATACCCAATACAGGCCCGTAAGTTCACAGTATTGCCTGTTTTTATGGGATATGTTTTCCCCCTCACAATCGGTGATGACCTCCGGCGATATTCTCTGACTGGTCAACGCCGCTCCAACCTGCAGCATCGTTTCATCCTCTGTCATATGGTATTCGTCTGTCAACGGCATATCCAGAATTGAGCATGCCACATAAATTCTTGCCGTCTTGTGTGGACAGCACACTTCCGTCTGCAAATCGTTGACAAGCCTAAAGGTTCTTCCCATACTGCGCCAATATTTGTGGATAAATTGATTGCGAAGCCGCATATCCAGCTCCACAGTCAGAGGTATGATCTTCTTCATGCCTGCATCCCGTAGTTCCTTCACGACCTTGGGGTGATTGGCTCCACGCATACCTATATAAACGGGATAGTCCGTACACAGGCCGCTCCCAATCAGACGAACAGGAATGCCATCCACCGTATCCTTGTTTTCTGACATATTGTCAACCAGAAACGCTTCGGTCAGGACATCGGGATACAGATACTCCAGATACTTCCGCAATGTTCTCCCTCTGGAATGCGCACCAGCTATATATATTCTCGTTGAAGTCCTCTCCCGCCCCTCTCTCATGATACTCTATTCTCCAAAATAACAGAGGCATGCCTTGGCTCAAAACAGCAACATGGCCTCATGCATACGATCCGTACGCCGCTCGCTCTCTGCGGACCAACCTTCATAAATGTTGCCAACACCGATGTGCTCCCCCCCAGCCCGATGGGGCCAATTCCCGCTTGATTGACACGCTCCGTAATCTCACTTTCCAGCTGGCTCTGGTTCTCGTAGTCTCCCTCCACCAAGGCCTGCAACATCATTGCTGTGGCTTCATAATGAGACCTTCCAATTCCAACTGCAAGTGTACACGGCGTGCAGCCCAACAGCGTTGCCCCCTCCGTTGCCCACGAGACGATTTCATCCACTACATTGCCAATATCATGCCTGTGAAATACTCGGTATGTCTTTGCCCTGATTGCAGGTCCTCCGCCAAACATAAGTATATGCAGTCTGATCAAGTCCTCCTCAATACTTCTAATCATGATCGGCGCCATCTCCAAAGCTCCCGGGTCTTCATACAACCCCTGAGATTGATCCAGCCTATCGCACGCCTCTCCCTTAACTGCCATGGGACGTCCGGGCAGTTTTCTCAGCCCTTGCGCAATACCTTCTTTGACTGCCTCCAATAATCCACCTGTAACCGGACAATTAGGGCCTATTTCCAGCAAAAGATGAGGAATACCTGTATCATCGCAGAGCGGGCTCCTGTTTTCTTCTGCAATCTCTGCATTTTTAAGTATTATCTCCAACGCCCACCTTGCCCGCTCGTTATCTTCCGCAGCAATCCGCCGCTGGTAAGCAGCTTTCTTATCCGCTAAGAATGTGGAACCAGCACAAACCAAGGTGTCGCACACTTTTTCAACTATCTCCTTGTAATCTTGCATTCCGCTCCTCGTTTCTAATAGATGCTCTCGTCGTGCGCTGCGGCAACAATGGCAGGATATTCCCTGACTTCGATTTCATAAAAGGCCTCCATGCCCAATTCTGGAAAAGCCACAACACGACGGGATAGCGTGTTTTTCTCCAAAAGGGCAGTGACAGGGGGCATAACCGCATAGACGGAATGATATTGATTCAACAGTTCAATGGTCTTCCTCCCGATTGCCCCCTTTCCCAGATGCATTTTTACACCTGCTTGGGAAAGCATCGGAAAGCTGCTTTCTATCTCGACTTTATTGCTAGATGTAGGTCCCACTCCCGCAGCGCTGACTGCCGTGTGAAAGATTACGCTTCCCTCCAACTCAATCCCATATTGTTCCAGCTTTCTATCCTCAATCAGCTTACAGATTCTGGGCAGGACAGCATCGCGACCACAATATATTTTCCCTGTTATCCGTATCATCTCTCCAACATGCAACCCCTGCACTACCTCATTGGAAATCGGTGTCTGTATGTTTCTCATGTTTAGATCTCCATCCCGTCTTTTTTCACTTCCGCGAAAAGTTGAATGAAACTACTTTCATTCTCTATTACACCAAATGCACGCGCACGCATATATATCTTTTCCGCCCAGTTCGTGTGAGGTTTGACTTCGTTCATCTTATTGCCGCCTTCCCCTTTAAACACGCCTCCCTCTTCGTTATGCAGAATATTGACCGCGTCCTGATATTCTTCTTTTGTCACTGCCTGCATTGCGTTAACGTATTTAATATGTGTGGGGTGTATCACCGTCCTACCGATAAACCCATTCGCCTTATCCAAAATCACCTCTCTCAGTAGTCCGTCCACTTCCATATTGACAATGGGAATTCTCTTCAACAGGCAATCTTCAATATCATGACTGGGCAGCGCTTCAAACATCATCTGCTTACTTGCACGAAAATACTCCCACACCGGACCGGATACCACATAGTCATTGTTGCGCCCAAAAACATTAATAATATCTGACAGAATCTCACGTACTGTCAGAATGTCATAGATTGAATAGTCCACTCCCCTTCTCACGCCAAAGCAGGAGGAAAAGTCCGTTGCTCCAACACGCACCTGCAACACGATATCCTTATATTGCTCCAGAATCTTCCGGATTCCAATCAATTCGTCCATTCGCGTCTCTTTTAGAGCAACCTCCACGTCCTCTATTATAGGCATTGCGTATATAATTTCATCAAACTTTTTATTCAGGTTTTCTAAATACTCCAAATATGCGCTGCCATTACGAGTGTTAAACTTAGGGAAATTAATTCCTGTCAAAACCCGCACCTGGTGTTTTGTCAACTGTTCCGCAAAACGCTCAAACTGCTGTTGATTTCTGACGCGACAGAAAATCAGCGGAATATCCTCATATGACAATACTCCGCCATCCAACGCGTCTGCAAGCCTGTCCAAAGTGTTAAGCACATTTTGCTCCGCCTGTTCCACCTGATCTTCCGGACATGCGTCCTCAAAGCAAAATACCATGGAAGTAAGCTCCGGTATCTGACGACCCAATATTTTATCTGCGAAATCCTTAGTACCCGGCATGTAGATTGTGGCGCCCAGACAGTATTGAAGAAAACTCTTATCGGTATATTTGTTGAATTCCTCTGGCTCAACCACAAAGCTGAAGCCTGGACTATATTTGTGATGTCTCATCTTTTGTCACCTCACAGCCCCTTTAGGAGACTGTTTTGCCTCCGGATAATATTCATCAATGACCCTTTTTACCAAAGAAACCTGTTTTGCCCTCTTTTTTGCATCGTCAGCAGTAGAGTCCCAGCTGTGAGTAGCCGCAACAGAACCGCCTGTCTTCAAATAAATCGGCGCCGCTACCCGTATCATCTCAGGCACTTCATAATGACGTATGAACCCCCCCGTTGACTTGGGATTTTCCGTATGAATGTCTATCGGAATATCTATTGCCTGACGCATAGCCGCCAACATCTGCAATTGAATATCTCTCACGGGATTGACGGAATTAGCTCCCAGCATTTCAAGAACCTTTGCTGAACACGGATTTCCATGTCCCATATGGGCCGAGATTTTAAAGTGACAGTCCTCTGGGATCTCACCTGCATTTCTCATCTCATTAAGCAGCCATAGGCAGCCCTCATCATATACGAGAAAGGATCTGCAGCCAAAGCCCGCCGCTCTCTTCACATCCTCCACCGCCCGTACAATCTGTTCCTGTCCCCGCAGACGATATCCCATTCTAACCCCTTCCGGCGTATTCACCGAAGCGCTGGTATCCGTAGTAGCCCTAGGGCCGATAGCCAGTATCAAATCCGTCTCCGCTTGCCTGGCCAGCCTGACCATCTCCATGATCTCATTGTCAGTGAGCATCATGATGCCTTTCGTCTGAGTTACACGGTGAAGCACTATCCCATATTGATCCATCGCCTCCAAAAGCGCTTCCATAACCTTGGGACCCTGGATTCCAGGAACCTCAAATCGGTATTGCCCTCCGTCACTAAAACGCTTTTCTGAAGTCGGCAGATCATACGCATCTCCCGATGGCAAGCCAATTGTCTGTAAAAATTCTCGTGTTTTCCGCACTTTCCATCCCTCTCCTTCAATTTATTTCCGCAATTCATTCTGAAACTCTTCAATCAGGTTCCCATATGAAACCTTCAAAGGAGGAAGTTTGCCCTTAAGTCCCTTGTGAATCCGCATGTCTATGAAGAATGGACCTTTGCTTGCCTCAAACTTCTTCAGCGCCTTCACCAGAGCTTCCTCCGTCTCAACGACCGCCCCCACGGTCCGATATCCCGCCCCTTCCGCTATCTTTGTAAGATCCACAATATGACCCGCTGACGGCTGGCCTCCCACAGATTCATGCGCTCCATTGTTCAATACGACATGAAGCATATTGGAGCTCTTTATTTTACCCGCCATCGTAAACGCTCCCATATGCATCAACGCGGCCGCATCTCCATCAAGACATACCACAAGCCGCTCACTGTCTCCCAGCGCCAGCCCCAACGCAACAGAGGACGCATGTCCCATAGAACCCACATTTAAAAAGTCATGCTCATGCCCCTCGCCTCTCTTCTCCCTCAAAAAGAATAATTCCCGCGTAGCTCTACCTGTTGTAGCAACATATACCGCATCGTCCGGCAGTGTTTCAAGAATGATTTCTATCGCATCCTCTCTGCTCAGCGGATATTTTTTGTCAGTAATATTTTCTTTTTCAACTGCTGCAAACATACCTTTTGTCCCGATAATCGCAACGGGCTTTCCATTCTCCCGAGCCTCGGATACTGCACAGGCCATCTGCTTCTCAATCCTGTCTGCCGCTGCTATCTCATATGGAATCCCCCACAGTTCAAGAAGCTTAAGCGTCACCTCGCCCTGCTTTATATGTTGTGGATGGTCATCCGTCCCCGGCTCGCCTCTCCATCCAATCAGAAGGAGCATAGGAACTCCATATACATGAGAATCAGCCAGAGAGAGCAGTGGATTCATCGCATTTCCCATACCAGAATTCTGCATATACACCAGAGGGATTTTTCCAGTAGCAAAGTAATACCCTGATGCAATGGCAATGGCATTCCCTTCGTTGGCAGCAATTATATGCTTATCCTGTGGTATATGCTCCAACAGGCTATTGCAAAATCCATTTAAATAGGAGTCCGGTACACCGGTAAAAAAATCCACTCCCTGCTGCCGCAAAATACTTAATAATTTATTCTGATCCATCATATTCTTTTTCTCCCAACCAAACGAAAGCCTACTGTTCATCTGGGACGCACTTCGTCAGCTCCCTCACTGAGATCAATTGCCCAAAGAATCCCCTGAAATGGAAATCCTTTGTAATCTGATTCATAAAATTATAGTTCAATATCAGCATTGCATCTGAGTTATCCGGCACATAGTCACACATTCTCTGCACACTCTGTCCACATCTGCTCTTGCTATGAACATCCCTTGCCAGAAAGCCTTTGATTACGACATCCGTCTTCGCCAATATATGGTATAGTACGGTGGCAAGCTCCATATCCCCATATATGTACAGTTTTGTCACATTCATTTGATGAAGCTTCTCCTGCAACAGTTGTGATGCCTCTCCACAGTTCAAAAGGCGCTCCGTTATCTCCATATGCTCCTTATAAATATATGCCGGATGAGGCCTGTTTTCATGTAGATTGCGCGCTCCCCAAAAATAGATTCTGGGATCCTGCAGAGCCGGATTATTTAACATCTCTAGATATTCCCTGTGGTAAGGATGAGATGGATTCAAAACATCCTTAAACCAGTAATCATCCTGCGACAGCATGAACCATCTGTAGAGCGGCTTCGCAATAACCTCATCGGCGTTAAATTCCTCAATACAACGTTTTGCAAATTCTGGAAATTCCCAGAAATTTCTTTCCTGTAATACAATGGAAATACGAACCCAATTGATCTCTCCCTTATATCTCAATTCCCGTATAAATCCCAAATTGTGCATCACCTGCTCGTAACTGTCATGTCCTCCGTTCAGGTACTTGAACGTAGTTCTCACAAAGCTGTTGGGCGTAATAGTAACATACACAGGATATTGAGCCAGATGCTTTATACGCTCCCAGTGCGCCTCGTCAAAGAAGGCGCCGTTTGTCTCAAACCCTATTTGACATTTTTCATTCTCAGGATGTAATTGCTCCAACATATTCATCAGATAGGGGCTTGCAAAGCAATCTCCATTTCCATCTGTGAGAATCTTTACCGTTTCCTTTCTGTTTAAATACGGCAGTATTTTGTCCAGAATGACATTCAGTCTTCTTTTGTATTCCTCATCCGGAGTAAAGACTTGATTTCTGCAGGATGGACAACTATGATTACATATGAAATCACATGCCACGCTGTACTTAGTTGGAAGCTCCTCGGGCATGACCCGCATAGCCTCCTTCTCCTCAATTTCAGGCAGGGAATTGTTTTCCAAAAAAGGACAGGAAGATTTTCTGCAGAATTCAAAATTTCCATGCCTAATCGCTTCCCTTATTTTATTCGCATTTTCACTATTCCATACTGTTTCCAGACTTTGCTCCACTAGATTGCCCAGGTTGGCGTCCGTCCAAGCACATAGCCGGCACCCCCCGTTCGGGTCCAGATGTAGGGAGTTAAACGGCCTATCACAAAACTTCATCCTCAGTCCTCCTCGCTACAAATTGACGATTCTGTCCTCTTTCAAAATTTTCCATTGGTATAATTTTATAAGCACAGTCTTTATTACATATCCTATGTATGTTAAAGTCTCTCCACTATACCTCACAATCTTCAGGATTATACAAAAGTTCTCCCTGGTGGGATACCGCATAAATATTGCGACGCTTCCTGCCAGCCGATCTTTTTTCACACCACATAAATCCAGAGAAATGCCCTTGTTGACTTTCGCCCAATGCTCCAGCCTGCGCATCATCAGGAAATCCTCCGCCTTTAGATTTTTATGTCCCTGTACCGACATAAAATTCTTCTCCCTATCAGAAACCCTGTATCTATAACACCCAACCACATCCGGCATACAATATATATTCCCCTCTACGACCTCCATCAGCAAATGCGTTCTATCTGATACGCGCTTGGATGCTTTATATACAATGGAATAGTCTTTTTCGCTTTGCCGAAACAGATTCCTCGAGGTTTTTGTCATGCTATGACCCGGAACCTCCCACCGCTCATAATCCGCTAACGTATAAACTTCTTTATCAAACTTCCAGAATACCGTTCTCGAAGGAATCGTATTCTCCTCAATTGGATCGTCGTTCCCATCCACAACCCTGCAGCGATGACATACTCCCACATATTCAGGATGCGTTTCCAGAAAATCCACATCTTTCTGAATGCGCAAGTCATCACACCAATAGTCATCCCCCTCACAGCCTGCAACATATTTTCCCCTCGCATGAATATCCAATGAATACGCGTTTTTTGTACACCCTACATTTCTTTTATGGTGAATCACCCGAATGATATCAGGATACTTTTGGGCATATCCGTCTACGATTTCTCGGGTAGAATCTGTTGAACAATCTTCCCCAATCAATATCTCATATCTGTATTCCGTCTTCTGAGACAAGATGCTCTCAATGGCCTGGACTATATATTTTTCATGATTATACGCCAATATTTTGACAGTGACCATAATCTCACTTGTGTTCATACAGCTCCACCTTCCCGTTTATACTGGTTGAGCAGTTGAGAAATAGACTCAAAAGCATCCTCTTGTCTTACATTTCTACAGTTTTCTATCAATCGGTCACATTCCATGGGAAGTAATACGTTATCAGCACACATTCTAACCTTCTCTGCCATTTCCTCCCAGGTCAACAAATACTTCCCCTCTCCCCTTGGTATTTGTACCCAATCCTCCTCTGTTTTTCCATTTTCCATGTAAACTCTGATATTTGCGCCCCGAATTCCCTGTTGACGATTTTCCAGAGAGGCGTCCTCTATAATTCTTATTTTATCTATCAATCCCCACACCTCTTGCCCTGCCGTTTCCACAACGAGATCTGACAGAGTAAATCCTCCAGTTATCAATGCTACCGCCGTGGCATAGCATATGGAGAATTTCGCCTCCTCAGCCGATCTCGGACGACATATACCGCCTGCTGACCGTATTGCGCTCGGGTATGTATAAATATCTATTCTTTGTATCTGACTCGGAACTTCTATCGTATCCCATATTCTTTTTCTCAACGCTAATACGGCGTCAATGCAGCTATGCGTATGCCTGCATGTTGGATAGAGCTTCAGATAACTCTCACTGATTGTGAATTTCGTCCCCAGGCCCTGAAAGATAATATTTTCGTCTATCTCCTCCGCAAAGGCGTTAAACCATCCCTTGCAGCTCTCCAGCGGAAATTCCGGCCCTATCAGTCCTTTCCCCGCCAGCACTGCGGAAAACACCCCTATTCGCGCAGCATTTGCGGCATTGATAGGCTTACATGCCTGCCCACTTTCGTCTATCACCAACAGACCGCTCGCTTGGAGTGCGGCCAGCGAAATGGCATTATAGATTCCCTCTTCGCTGAGCCCAAGCAGCTTTGCGCAGGCGGCGCCAGCGGCAATTCCACCCGCCACCCCTGTGGCATGAAAGCCTTTTTGGTACAATCCCGGCTGAGCGGCACCGGCAATCCGATTGAATACCTCATATCCCACATTGGCGGCCAATAGTATTTCTCTCCATGTCACACTCAGTTTCTCTCCCAATGCAAATACCGAGGAAAAGACAGACGTACCAATATGTCCCGCCGATATTCGATTCCCATCATCCATATCTGCACCATGCGCATACATGGCATTTAGGTATGCGGCACTTTCTGCCGGAAACTTAACCTGATCAAATAATACCGATGCCTGCCCTTTACCTCCCATTTCCTTAAAGTACTCCAAATTAATCCTGTTAAATACGCGATTCACCTTATAGCCTGCGAAGCATGCCGCATAATAATCTGCAATAAACAGCTTTGTCCTCTCGACAACTTCACTGTCCAGCATATCAGCATTTAACTCAGATATAAACTTGCTCAAACAATGTGTAATATGATCCATATTCATTCCCAAGCTTTTACCTAGATTTGTGCCATACCGCATTTACTATATCAAATCCGTGTTAAGCATATCACATATCAGGTTCTCTCCCGCTTCGTTTTCTATTATCAGCTTATCCTGTATGAATCGCAGAGCTTCCTTCTCCTTATCTCTGGTTTTGCACAGGATACATATTTCCGCATATCGCCTTCTGAGATCACTACATGCAGGAACATTATCACCTTCCACATATCGGGGGGAAAACGTTACCACAGCTTCATGAGATGTTATTTCTTCCACTCCATATATCTTATGAATTCTCCCCGGTTTCAGAGTCGGGCACAGCTGCATAATTCTCATGCCATACAAATGCGAAATATCCGCTTCCTGAATGATGTTCTCAAACTTCCCCGTGATAGCAAACTGGACCAGCATCTGAATCAAATCTATTTTGGTTGCGAGCTGAAAGAGTCTCTCATATTCTCCTCCCGAAAACCGATATCCTGGGTCATATAGACGGATCGTATCTCCATCCACAAAGCCCTGGAAGAAAACAGGGCCATTTGTAATGCCTATCCCTTTTAACATGCGGATAACTCTGTCATGAACATTGTTCCAATACATCGCCGCATGCTTTGAGGGACTCGCGGAAGCTATAGCCACTCTGTCCAGCCCCCCGTCCTCCCCGCCGACATACCGATCTCCAGTTCGCACAAGAATAGCCTTTCCCTCCATAAACAGATAGGACGCGGTAAAGTCCTCTTTCTTTTCCATATACTTTTCTATTACAACATCACCGGAAGCTGACTCTTTATATGCATATTCTACTGCTGGACCAAGCTCCGCCGCCGCGCGGCACACGGTCTGTCCTCTTGACCCTCTGCTGTCTGCCGGCTTTACCAATACCGGCAATATTTCCTCAATACAGCCGCTTGTCTGGTACACTTCCAGTTCTTGGAGCGAATATGTATCAATGATGTCCACTCCGTACTTCCTACAGCATTCTTTGAAGGCCACTTTGTCTGTCAATATGCGGAACTGCTCTTTAGTCCCAAAACAGGGAACACCAAGCCTTTCGCATATAGCCTGATACGGCACCTGGCAGGGATCCAGAGAAATGCTGATCACTCCATGAATATGCTCAGCTCTGCAGAAACTCACTATTCCATCCACATTCTTCACGTCATACATTAGCGCCACGTCTGCCATCTCTTTTGCCGGAGAACTCTCCAGATAGTCTGTCACATACGCTGTCAACCCTAATCTATGCGCCGCTTCTACCACCTTGCAGTGCTGAAAGCTGCCACCCAGGATCAAAATGCGTTTCCCTGCACACGTTGAGGCAAATGAATTATTCACGTCAGCTCCTCCCAACTTTCCTGATTACAGCAACTCTCTGACCGTGATGATTTTGCCCTCATAACCCTCATCGCGAAGATCCCTTACGATCTCGTTATAGGAGCCCAGAACCGTCACAAGAATAGTATCCACCTCAGACAGATCTTTTCCCCATATACCCCGAATCGGGAGATTTCTGCATGTCTTGCAGCTTCCAGCATTACCCTTTCGCTTATCAATGAAGAACTCTATGTTGATTCCCTCTGCCCTGGATATCACATCATAACACATTTCCCCATATATCCATGCGCTGTAGATTGCAAGCTTATGGACCTCCTGCTCACGGAATTTGTTCGTCAAATATTCCCCTGTATTCTCCTTCTGCAGCAGGTTATAGAATAGCTTCACAAAGACATCACTGTATACCGCCGGATGTCTCCTCGCATCTCTGTCATGATTTTCCTCTGTCCAGTCCCAAACCTTCGGATGCTTCAGAATCGGATCTTGCATGACCTTCAGATAGTTCTCGTGATGCGGGTGAAGCGGATTCAGAACATTCTTATACCAATACCCCTCCGCATCCAGACAGAACCATCTGTTTAACGGCTTGATTTGAATCGTATCAGGATCATACTCTTCCAGACAGGTACGAATAAACGAAGGAATTTCGCAATAGTTGCTCTCCTGTACTACCATATTGATCCTGAAGCTCGCTATCTTTCCCTCTTTTCTCAATCCACTGATGAATTTTAAATTCCTTTTGCATGCTTCCAGGCTGTCGTGTCCTCCTGATAAATATCTATAAGTATAGCGTTCAAAGCTATTGGGCGTAATCGTAAAATTAATAGGATATTGATGCAACTGCGAAATTGCCTCCCAGTGCTTTTCGTCCAACATAACCCCATTGGTCTCAAAAGAAATATGGAATTCAGGGTCTTCAGGCTTTAGCTCCTGCAAGAACTCCATGATAAACGGGGATGCAAAACAATCTCCCATGCCGCAAGTAATAATAAATTTAGCCTTATTTGCAAAAGGCAACACGGCCTCCTTGAGCTTTTTCATCCGCTCTATATAAGCTTCGTCCGGATGAAAAAAGCTACTACGGCAGGAAGGGCATGTATGATTACAAAACTTGTCATAAGATATATTCATTTCTATCGGTGTCGGCGTGGGCTGATAATTTTTCCCAATTTCATCATCAATCTCTTCCAGCCTGCCACTGGCACAGTAAGGACATTCTTCCTTTCTGCAATACCGAAAGCTTCCATCACGAATAGATTCTCTTGCTTTTTCCGCCTGTTCGTTCATCCACAAATCTTCCAAAGAACTTTCCAGCGGATTACCTAATAATAAATCCATCCAAGAACATGTTTTAACATAGGTCTCCTTTACATACATCTGCTCAAACGGCCTTTTACAAAATAGCATTTAATTTATCCTCCTTTTTTCTAAAAACATTTGGCACCATGTCTCCAAGCCAATTGCCCTCCACATACTTGTAAACTCCATGTTACTGATTGTTTCTGCATGTTCAAATAATTGTTTCACATACTCTGCACTAATCAAACCCCTATTGTGCATATTGGGATAGATCATATCGTGGAAATATTCCCTGAAGCTTTTTGATGTCACCATCGTTCTTTTGTCCAATGCCATAATCTGCTTTTTTCTATATGCAAAATCACGGCCAAAATATTTCGCCACTATTTCTTTAAAGATGTATTTCCCCTGAACCCATTCCAACGGATTTTGAGATAAGTTAACCGGCGAACAATCCGCAAATCTGATCAACATATCTTCGGGCAGACACATTACATGATCGACCACTTCATTATCCAAAAGGGGGACTCTATTTTCTATGGAACTTGCCATAGTCATCTTATCCTGCCTCAGTAACGCTTCAGGCAAACGCTCAAAAATCTCAAACTTTAAGTGTTTCGTAAAATTTGAGCCTGTGAAGCGGTTAAATATGTCCACTTGTTCCTGAATTAATTTCTCTGTATCATTCCAACCTATAGAAGTGAGGTTGGTAATCGTCTGGTCAGTCATCACCGCATACTGTGCGTAGCTGTCATAGCTTCTTAGACTACCGCCGCTGTTTTTCTGCAAAAAAGGCTGAAAGACACCTGTTGCAAATCGGCTATAGCCTCCTGCAATCTCATCGGAGCCCTCACCGCTCAGCAGCACTGTCACATATTCTCTGGCCCGCTCTGCCAATTTCATAAAGCATACGAAAAAGGGTTGATAAACCGGTGCATCATTGTGCCAGATCATGCGCTCATAATGATTTACAAAGTAATCTTCCTCTACGGTAAATTTATGCAAGTCCAGACATAGACGATTACCGACATGATCTATATATTTTTCCTCGCCTATCACCCCTTTCTCATCTATAATGGAGACGGCATCATTTAAATTATCACCTCTACGTTGATTGGCAAAATAGCTGACCAGCGTAGAGTCAATCCCACCAGATAACTGACAACCAACTTTAACATCACTGACCATTTGCCTGGAAACCGCTCTGGCGATAATGTCCTCTGTTGCTTCCATCGCGTCCTCTATAGAATGGTACTTTTGTTCATTTCTCACATATTGATCCAGATTATAATAGTTCCATTTCTTAATCCCCCCATTATAGGTAACCCGCAGCGCCGTTCCCGGTTCCACTAAAAATGCATTTTGCAACAGAACTTTTTCGCTTGGTCTGGAAAAGATGAGCCTTGCATTAAACGCGTCCAAATCAAGCCTGCGTTCAAAATCCCTTAACTGAATGATGCTTTTAAGCTCGGATGCAAATGCCACTCTGTTATTGTATAATGCATAGTATAGCGGCTTGATTCCATATCGGTCTCGCGCCATCATCACACAATTGTATCTCAAGTCCGTTATGACAATCGCAAACATCCCGTTTAGCTTGGGTAGCATTTGCTCAAAGCCATATTCAAGATACAAATTCATGATTACTTCCGTATCTGTAGAACTTCTGAACTGATATCCCATATCTATCAGCTGCGCTCTTAGTTCTGCGTCATTGTATATCTCACCGTTGAACGCAAGGACCACCTTCCCGTCAAGTGCTGTCATTGGCTGATGTCCCTCCAGCGATAAGTCCTTTATGCTCAGCCTGTTGAATCCGATGATTCCATCTATAGGATTCCTCAGATCGATTCCGGCAGTTTCCACTGCCGAATATGACTTACCGGTTTCAAAGCATATCGCACACACCCCTGTATCATCCGGTCCTCTATGCTTCTGAACATGAACTGCACATTGAAAATCACTTAATATCTCTTGATCAAATCTCTTTGCTGAATGATTGAGATTGATTAATCCGGCTATCCCGCACATATATCTTCCTCCCATCAATTCGTTGTTGCCTGCTCCAACAAATTGATAATATATTCGATTTGTTCAAACTCTATATCATCCCAAAGCGGAAGTGTAAGAATCTCCTTGCCCAACTGTCTGGCTACCGGCAATTCAGCTAATTTATATTTATTTCTAAAGCAAGCCTGATCCGCTGTCAATGGATAGAAATATTTTCGTGCAAAAATATCATGCTCTACATACATATCGTATACTTCATCCCTGCTCATTGGAAAATCAGAAGTAATTCTCACTGGAAGATACGCGTAGTTTTTTGCCTCGTTCTCCTCTTGGGCGACCAGTTCGATGCCTCTGATCTTCAAAAGCTTACGCACATAAAATTCATATCTTTCTTTTCTATGCTTCAGAACGTCATCTATATGCTTTAAATTACACAATCCCATGATTGCACAGAATTCATTCATCTTCGCGTTGGCTCCGACTCCAACCACAAGCTCCTCTCCTCGGATACCAAAATTTTTCAGATCATATAGCTTCTCATAATATCTGCTGTCCTTAAACGTTACCGCCCCGCCCTCAATAGTGTTAAACACTTTTGTAGCGTGAAAGCTAAATACAGATGCATGCCCATAGCTTCCTATCCCCTTACCCTTATACTTCACTCCAAAGGCATGTGCGGCATCATATATAACCTTGAGATTGTATTTACAAGCAATCCTGTTTATCTCCTCAATATTGCACACGTTTCCATATACGTGTACCGGCACAAACGCCACCGTATGTTCTGTGATCAGATCCTCCAACTGAGTTTCATCTATTGTTCCATCGCACAATTTCACATCACAAAAAACAGGTTTTAATCCGTTTCTGACAATTGCATGTGTCGTAGAAATAAAAGTAAACGGCGTCGTGATGACTTCTGCCCCCTTGGGAAAGTCCATCATCTGAATCGCCATTTCCAATGCCATATGTCCATTTACCATCAGAGACAATTCTGGGACGTCGAGATATTCTTTCAGCTGCTGTTCCAGTTCCTTATGATAAACCCCCATATTGGTTAACCAGTGTGTATTCCATAAGGGCTTGATTGCATTTATGTATTCCTCATATGGAGGCATAGAAGATTTAGTTACAAGAATCTTTTCATTTTGTCCCATGATACTTTATCCGTCATCCTACCTTTCCTGATTGTACTGCAAGATTCATCCCATAATTAATTCCATACTATCATCCGCTTAACATTTATCTATCAGTCATCCATATTCTGTATCATGATATGCTTTCTGGTCAGTTGAAACGGCTGCAAGATAGCATTCATATCCCCATAATAGGCATCGCACTGTTTCACTGCCCTATCCACATTGTCCGTCTCATCGCAGATCCCCCATCCCGCCTTCTTATAACCGTCAAGTATCGTCTGATAGCGCATGGCCAATTGAGGAGATACGCCCTTTAGTCTCTCCGCCATATTTCGCTGCGGTCTCCACCACAAGACGATATCATCTCGCGCCGCCTCAAAAGTACTTAACACCCTCTCAAGTTTGTCCAGCGCTTTCTTCTGATGTGCAAGAAACACAGAAATATCATTGACAAACAGTACAATTTTTTTGCGCTGTTCGTCCCCGTTTATCACTTTAGATTCCCAGGTGGACGGCAGAGAGATGTCTTCCTCTCCGGTCATTATTGCGTCCAAAGGCACTGACAACTCCGGTAGCTCCGGCCAATTGCCCCGATCCCTGTAAGCCTTTCCCAACTGGCGCAGCTGCTTGACAAAATAGGGATAATCATGTTGTCCCGGATTTTTCACCTTAACCTTGTAATTCTTATAGATATTGCGAAGCACCTGCTCATACCCGCAGGGAATCGGAAGCATAACGCTCTCAAATGTCGCGCTGTATGCTTCTGCAAACCATTCCTTGGGAAACTTTTTCTCAGGCCAACGTACATAATCAATAAAGTTTGTCAGATAATCGCTCTCCTCTTCCCCATATAACATGGCTATATAGTTTGCCCATTTAGAGAACTCCGAGGCAAGCTCATCCCAGCTTTCCTCCTCTACCAGCTGCCAGCGGATGTCTGCGCCACAGTTCTGCGTCAAATATTCAATTCCCTCCCGAATCTCCTTTATATAGGCGTCCCTCTCTTCTGACAGAGCCTCTGCATTCTCGTACTCCCCATCCTGCAGACGGCAGGCTACCTGCGCGCCTCTCAAGGCTATCGCTACCAAATTTTCCTGTATTACCTGCGCCTCCTCATTGCGCGGCAGATAATCCAGTGGAAAGATATCCACGCCAACCGAAAACGGACATCCATGATATTGTTTCAGCCACTCTTCTTCCAGATGGATGTGATCGCTGTTTTGAACAAGCATAAGAAACTGTCCATATCCCTCCGGCGCAAGAGAACTCTTCACACAATATCCTTCCGGCAATTCTCTGGGCAGCACCTGCACCAATTTATTATAATCCCCTCTCTTCACCCAGATATCCAGATCGTCATCCCATGGAACAAACCCCTCATGTCGGATAGCGCCCAACAGCGTGCCATATGCCGCATACCAGGTTATGTCATGTCTGTCACAGACCTCCGCAATCCTCTGTAGCACCTCCAGTCCCGCCGCCCATGCTGCCTTGATCGATTTATCCACATAGAAGCCTTCTCTGATCTCCTGTTCAAAAAAGCCCTCCTGAAATTCCAGCATCCAAAACCCCTTCCCGGCAAAAGAAAAGCCTTCGTTGCAAAACGAAGGCATACTGAAAACAAACCCTATAACTGCCTCCATGCAAATTGTCGATTAATCCTATAATCTCAAAATGTATATCGGCTGCTTGTCACAAAATATTTAGCGAATTTTACTCACAAAGCCATCTGCATGCTGTGAAAATTCTGGAAACACACTCAATCCCAGCGCCCTGTCTCCAAAGCGCTCAACATCCTCTTCCCACACGCGGGACAACAGATCTGTTGCAAATCCTCGATCGGACGCGCCCCTCCTCCGCAGTCAGGGCACACACCGACATACCGGTCGCCGCTATCGCTATCAGGAAAACTCAGCACAGGAACGCTCACGATACCGCTGCAGCCGTCGCACACTGCCAGCTGAAATCCAAAATCAAACACCGGACACTCCGAGCCTCCGGCCTGTAGCATTATGGCGTTTTCTGTGTCCTTCGGGAACAAAGGCGCTACCCTTTCCAATGTCATATCAACGACCTCACTTCTGACATTGTAATATATATCGGCAGATAACGTTGGCTACCTTAGTCTTTTTAGCGATTCTGATTGCAGACAAGCTCCTCTGCACATATTGCCAATAGCCTTATCACAATTTACTATCAGTATGAAAATCCGGCTTTCTTTTCTGTACATTTAATGATA
This sequence comes from bacterium, assembly GCA_023663725.1. GTDB lineage: Bacteria > Bacillota > Clostridia > Lachnospirales > Lachnospiraceae > Acetatifactor. Next base: position 66,937 of record JAMPGX010000014.1, read on the forward strand.
TAATCTATCTATATATTCAGAGAGGAAGCAAGGATCGTGGACTCATTTAATCATCTGCGACACAGCAGAATATTATTCATGGACTGGAACTGTTACGGAGGGCAATATATGAAGGCAGCTCTGCAGAGCTGCGGAGCAAATCTGTCTCTTTATCCATTTTCGCCAAGAACAGGCCGAAATAACGAAACCTTCGAAACTGACCTGGCGACGGCGATCCGTTCATTTTCCCCTCAGTTTGTCTTTTCATTTAATTATTTTCCTGTTATTTCCAAGGTATGCAATACGGTGGAGGTCACATATGTTTCCTGGGTATACGATAATCCTCTCGTCTCTCTGTACTCCTATACGCTTGCAAATCCATGGAACAGAGTATTTCTCTTCGACAAACAGGAATATTTATTCTTCCGCGCCAACGGAATTGACACGGTGCATTACCTTCCGCTGGCCGCCGCTCCTGAGGCGCTGGGAATTGATGCCTCCTCCGAAGAGCTTTGCCAGACATACCAGGCTGATATTTCGTTTGTGGGCTCTCTGTACACCGAGTCCAAACACCAGTTGTATCATCGTCTCAAGGACCTTCCCGACCACACACGGGGATATCTCGACGCCATCATGCAGGCCCAGAAGCATATCTATGGCACCTCGCTGATCGAGGAGCTGCTGAGCGACGAGATTCTTGCCGACCTGCGAAAAGCATGCCCATGTCCCCCCAACCCAGAGGGCGTGGAGACAGAAGGCTATCTCTACAGCAATTATTTCCTGCTGCGCCAGATTACCGCAATAGAGCGTCAGGAGTTGATACGGGAAATCTCCCGCAGACATCCCCTGCACATATACACCAATGACGCGTCATACACCTGTTCCGGATGCGTTAACCATGGCCCTGCTGACTACTATAAAGTGGCGCCCTATGTATTTTATCACAGCAAACTCAATCTGAATATCACGCTGCGCAGTATCAAAAGTGGTATTCCTCTGAGAGCCTTCGACATTATGGGCAGCCAGGGCTTTCTCCTGACCAATTATCAGGAGGATTTTCTGGACTGCTTTGTTCCTGACGAAGACTTTGTCTACTATACAGATGTCAATGATCTGCTGGACAAGATTGACTATTACTTATCACATGAAAGCGAGCGAAAAGAGATAGCCAGAAATGGGTATGAGAAGACCCTGCGTGAACATACCTACGAAAAACGGATTCCTATTCTATTCAGCGATTCCTTAGAGAAAGGCGGAGTGTAATATGGCTTATTTTCCCAAAGATTATTTTCAGGGTGAAACCCGTGACGGCTTCTATATCGAGCCTATGATGAAATGCGCATGGGCTGCGGAGATTGAGGTTCTGGAGGTTGTCGCGGAGATCTGCGAAAAACATAATATACGATATTTTGCAGATTTCGGCACATTGCTGGGCGCCGTGCGTCATAAAGGCTTTATCCCCTGGGATGACGATATGGATATCTCCATGCTTAGAGATGACTATGAACGCTTTTTGAGAATAGCACCCGCGGAACTGCCGGAGGGCTGGCATGTACATAGCATCTATGATAATCCTTATCACAATCAGCTGCATGCGATTGTGAAAAATACAGATAAGCTTGATTACTCTCCCGAACATCTGAGGCGTTTTCACGGTTGTCCTTACTCTGTTGGCCTGGACCTCTATCCTCTGGATGTGCTGGCCCCTACGTTGGAAGAAGATCAGGCCATATGCGAACTGCTCAAAATATTGCTCCATACCGTGCAGCTGTATGAGGAAGATCCAGCACAAACGCTTGAATTGTTGTCTGAAATTGAGTCGTTATGTGATGTGAAGTTTGACCAAAATAATAATCCTAAAAATCAACTGTTGTTGTTGGCAGATCAGTATTGCCAACTATATAACCACACAGGTAACGATATGATTTCTTACTATGTTTCCCACGCCGATCCCGATTACCTGCTGGATCTGTCAATCTCCTGGTACAGAGAGCAGATTCTTCTGCCCTTTGAAACTACTTTCATCATGGCTCCTGCCGGATATGATCAGATATTACATGCGAACTATGGAGATTATATGACGCCTGTGCGCGGCACACAGGCACATGATTATCCGTTTTGGAAGAAACAGGAACAGATATTGGCTGAGGTTTGGAACAACATGCATGAAGGAGGAGCATTATGATTGAATTTGATGAAAGTTTCTTTTTGGGGGAAACGCGCAACGACTTCTACATTGAACCCATGATGAAGCGCGCTTGGGCTGCTCAGATGGAGGTCCTGCAGGTTGTACAACAAATCTGCGTAAAATACGGGCTCCGATATTTCGTATCCGACGGAACTCTGTTAGGGGCGGTTCGCCACCATGGATACATCCCCTGGGATGACGATCTGGACATTTGCATGCTCCGCGAGGACTATAATCAGTTCTTGTCTCTGGCGCCTGCGGAGCTTGTGGCCCCATACTACATTGTGAGTCCCTATACCTCGAATGAGTATGATATGACCTTTTCCCGAATCAATAATTCTAGAGCCATTGAATATTCCGTCCAAAGACTTGCGGCTTTTCACGGCTTCCCTTATATTGCCGGTATTGATATCCTGCCTCTGGATACCATACCAGAAGATGAGAGTGAAAGGGAAACTTTTTTCCTGCTTTATTCCACCATCATGACTTGCTGTAAGAAATACAGGGAAGAACCCTCCGAGATTACAGATATGCTTAATGATATAGAAGATCTATGCCATATGAAGATTAACAGGAACGGCAATATTCTGAATCAGCTATGCCGCCTTGGAGATACGCTCAGCCAAGCCTACCGTGGGGATTCCAGCCCCTATGTGTCCAGGATGGCCTTCTATAACGAAGAAAAGTCTCTCCTTCGGAGGGAATGGTATGCAGACTGCGTCTGGCTACCCTTTGAGAACATCAGCGTTCCCGCCCCTTCCGGCTACGACCATATCCTAACGGCCATCTACGGAGACTATATGACTCCTGTACGCGGCGTTGCATCGCACGAGTATCCATTCTATAAGAAACAGAGAAAAGTGATGGTAGAGACAATCGCCAGTCGAATCTATCACGGAGAGGACCCTCTATTAGGAAACAAAGCTATTGAAAAAGGGGACTGACAAATGTCAGTCCCCTTTTGGTAGTTATTACATTGTTTCTGTCATTACTGCAGTAAGGAAAGTACGCCCTGGTTAGCCTGATTAGACTGTGCCAGCATAGCCTGACCTGCCTGAGCCAGAATATTGTTGTTGGAGTACTTAACCATCTCAGAAGCCATATCGGTATCACGGATACGGGACTCAGCTGCTGTGGTGTTCTCAACAACGTTATCCAAGTTGCTGATGGTGTGCTCCAGACGATTCTGAATAGCACCCAGGTTAGCACGCTGCTCACTCAGAGTCTTGATTGCCTTCTTAACAGAAGTGATCGCTGTCTTAGCCTTGCTCTGGGTACCTACAGAAACTGTGGCAATACTCAGACCAGCTGTACCCAAGCTTGCAATGGTAACATTGATCGCATTGCTAGCGGTTCCCTCAGCACCTACCTGAAGTCCTACCTTGGAGAAAGAACCATCCAGCAGCATCTTCTCGTTGAAAGTGGTGGTCTCCTGTACACGGTCGATCTCGGAAAGCAGATTGTCAACTTCCTTCTGGATGTACTGCAGATCGTCGGAAGACTGGTTCGTGCCGTTAGCAGCCTTAACTGCCAGCTCGTTCATTCTCTGCAGCATATCATGCACTTCATTCAGAGCACCTTCTGCTGTCTGTACGCAGGATACGCCATCCTGTGCATTCAGGGAAGCCTGGGACAGACCTCTCACCTGACGTCTCATCTTCTCACTGATAGCCAAGCCAGCAGCGTCGTCAGCTGCACGGTTGATCTTGTAGCCGGAAGATAACTTCTCGGTGGATTTGGACTGGCTAGATGCTGTCAAGCCAAGCATTCTGTTAGAGTTTACTGCGCGTAAGTTGTGTTGTACTACCATAATATATTCCTCCTTGAATTTTTTACGCCGCTTCCTTGCGGCGGATATTTGCTTGCCGTTCCTTCGATTCGCACGTATCGTTCTCCCGGCAAATGTTACTGTAATCTCCTCCTGATTGTGCGGATCAGTTCTTGATTACATTGGGGGTAAGCTCTGAACTTTCGTTCATTTGCTTTACTTGTTATGTATATCGGTGGCTTTTTGGAAAACTTTAGAGGCTATAGAAAAATTTTTCTATTTTTTGCTTCTGCGCTTCCCCTGTCCTTCCGACATATACTATATCGGTGGATCTCGAAAATACTTTAGGGCTTCTGTGCATTTTCTCCCAAGGTCTGTTTCAATTGCTCAATTTCCTGCGCCTGCTGGTCTATCAACTGCTTCTGGCGCTCCAGCTCCTGCCTCTGACGTTCGAGAACCTGCTTCTGGCGGCTGATCAGACGATTCTTCTGAGGCACCTCCTCATCACAGGTCTTTACCATATTCAGATATCTGGTCAACTGTCTGCGGCCCGCGTTCGAAAGCTCAAGCATGGTATTCAGGGCCGTACCGATCGTGTAGTTACCCACCAGCTCCACGTTGAGACTGTCTATTGATATCGTGTTGTCCGTCAGCTCCAGCAGATAGTCCGTCGTAACGTGAAAATATTCGGCAAATTTGCATAAGGTCTGCAGATCCGGATAATGTATGCCGTTTTCGTAATTGGAGATCGTACCGATGGATACGCCAAGGTATTCCGCCAACTGCTTTTGATAGATTCCTCTTTCTGATCTGAGCTGAAATAATCTTTCGCCAAAGTTCATAATGTCCTTATCCCCCGTATCTTAGTCCTGATTCTCTTCCGCCCCCTCGCGCTGCTGCTCTAATTGTTCCTTGAGCCTGCCAATCTCTCTGGCCTGACGCACGATTGTACGCCCCTGCCGCTCGATCATCTGCTTCTGTCTGTTGAGCATCTGATTCTTGCGGGGAAGCTCTTCATCACACGTCTGAATCATCGTGAGATATTTGACTATCTTCTTGCGGCTGGAACGCGGCAATGCCGCAATGGTGTTCAGGACGCTCCCTATTGTGTACCCGTCCGCCAATTCGATGTTCAGGCAATCAACGGACAAGGTATTGTCGGTAAGATCCAGCAGATAATCCGTCGTGACCTGAAAATACTCAGCAAACTTACACAAGGTATCCAGATCTGGAAGGTGGATGCTATTCTCATAATTAGAAATCGTGCCAATAGACACCTGCAGATATTCCGCCAATTGCCTCTGATAGATACCTCTTCCTGTTCTCAGCTGATAAAGCCTTTCTCCAAAATTCATGCAAACTCCTATCTGCCCGCTTTAGCGGGCATTTATATCAGGATGTGAAAATTTATTTTCACGCGGACTCCCACGTATATAATTCTCCCGCCTACAAATCCCTAGCATTATTATAATACATTTTAAGGCCTTTATCAACTGAATTTTTACAATTTATTACCAAATTATACTTAAAATTCAAAAATCCCCCGAAACTTGTCGTTTGCGGGGGATTTAAAACTGTAATTATTATCTCTTGGAGAACTGAGGCGCACGTCTTGCAGCCTTCAGGCCATACTTCTTTCTCTCCTTCATACGGGGGTCTCTTGTCAGATATCCAGCCTTCTTCAGCGTGGGTCTGTAATCGGCGTCTGCCTGCAGCAGCGCTCTCGCCACACCGTGTCTGATGGCGCCGGCCTGACCAGTGTATCCGCCGCCCTTTACATTGACGATTACGTCAAACTTATCAACTGTCTCCGTAGCTACCAGAGGCTGGCGAACGATGACCTTCAAGGTCTCCAGACCAAAGTAATCATCCATATCTCTCTTATTGATTGTCACATCACCCTTGCCGGGTACGAGGTATACTCTTGCGATGGACTTCTTTCTTCTACCGGTTCCGTAGTATTTCGCTGTCTTAGCCATGATCTTATTTATTCTCCTTTCCGTCCCTTAGAATGTCAGCACTTCAGGCTTCTGAGCAGCATGCTTGTGCTCAGGTCCCGCATATACATGTAGCTTGGTGTACATCTGTCTTCCTAAGGGTCCCTTGGGCAGCATACCCTTGACCGCCAGCTCAATCACCTGCTCAGGCTTCTTGGCCAGCTTCTCCTTCAGAGGAGTCTCCTTCATGCCGCCTACATAGTCGGAATGATGATAATATACCTTCTGCTCCAGCTTCTTGCCTGTGACCTTGATCTTCTCCGCGTTGATCACGATCACATAGTCCCCGCAATCCATATGAGGGGTAAAAATCGCCTTGTTCTTACCTCTGAGCACCTTGGCAACCTCAGAAGCCAGACGACCTAAGGTCTGATCCGCAGCATCTACTACATACCACTTTCTATCGATTGTGGCTGGACTAGCCATAAATGTTTTCATCACATTACCTCCGTATTACATTGTCCATAGACTTGTTAGTCGACTTCTTCTCTTCCCTGGCCGCAGATGTCCGGCCACAGCCTGAGGAATTCCAAAGCCTGATTTATTTGCTTTATCCTGATGCCTTGTCGGGGCTTTGACTCGGCGCAGGAGAACTACCGCCAAACGGCGAACGAAGTCCGTCACAGTGATATATTATAGTCCAGGTTCGTCCGGCTGTCAATATGGTTTTTACATTTTTTACTGATATTCATATCTCACCAGCGTCAGCCCATGGGCCGGAGCCGTCGGGCCGGCCATGCGGCGGTCGCAGGCCGTCAGGATCGCCTTGATATCCTCCGGCCTGCGTTTGCCCTGTCCTACCTCCATCAGAGTTCCGGCAATGATCCGTACCATGTTGTAGAGGAAGCCTCCGCCGCAGACACGTATCACGAGTTCCGGTCCCTCCTCCTCCAGCTCTATGGAATATATGCGCCGGACCGTGCTCTCCACCTGCGCTCCCGTCTGACAGAAGCTCTTAAAATCATGCTCCCCCACCAGGTATTGCGCCCCCTGTCGCATAGCGTCCACATCCAGCTTATAATAGGTAAAATACGTGTAAAGTCTTCTGGTAGGCATGGCGAAAGTGCCTCTGTATATCCGGTATTCATAAGTCTTACGGCTCTCCACACGGCGGGGATGCCAGTCTGCTGGCACTTCACGAGAATCCTGTACCCGAATATCCTCCGGCAGGCGCTGATTCAGCGCATAGGAAATCTTGTCCGCTGGCATCCGTGCTACCGTGTCGAACACCGCGACATTGCCCAGCGCATGCACGCCGGCATCCGTGCGGCTTGCGCCGATGACCTGTATAGGTTCCTGCAGAAGCTGTGAGAGACAGCGATTCAGCTCCCCTTCAATCGTCACCCCATTATCCTGCAACTGCCAGCCATGATAAGCCGTTCCATCATAGGCAACGATGAGTAGCACTCTCTTTTTATCCATATCTCCGCCCATTATCCACACATTTTCTCCGCTCTTTTTATACAACCTCCAAGACTTCACCCTGTGTGAAGCGCCGCGGCAAGTGGCCTACAGCAGCACTCCAAGCGCCACCTTGCAGATCAGATACAGCGCGATACACAGATATGCCAGCCGATCCCTGCGCTGATAAATCAGGGGTTTCATCTTGGTCCGCCCCTCGCCGCCGCGGTAGCAGCGGGCTTCCATGGCCATAGCCAGGTCATTGGCTCTGCGGAAAGCGGAGATAAACAGCGGGACCAGCAACGGCACCATCGCCCTGGCACGCCTCCACAGATTACCGCTCTCAAAATCCGCACCCCTGGCAATCTGCGCCTTCATAATCTTGTCTGTCTCCTCCAGCAGAATAGGGATAAAACGCAGGGCAATGGACATAATCATAGCCACCTCATGAACGGGTACTCTGAAAAATTTCAGCGGACGAAGCCCCTTCTCCATTCCGTCCGTCAGATGATTAGGGGTGGTTGTCAGCGTCATGATGGATGAGCCGATGATCAGAAAGCACAGGCGTACAGCCATGAATACGGCATTATGCAGCCCCTCCTGGGTAATGGTCAGCTTCCAGAGACTCACCAGTTCTTCGCCGGGAGTCAAAAACAGGTTGAATACCACCGTAATCAACAGCAGGAACAAGATGGCCTTCATGCCCCTGACCATAAACCGAAAGGGAACATGAGAAAGACCGATCACCAGCGCCAGAAACAGCGCTGCCAGCAGATAACCGGCAATATTTTCATATATAAATAGGGAAACAATATACAGCAGGGTTCCCGCCAGCTTCACCCGTGGGTCGAGCCGATGGATGACAGACTCCGTCTGATAATATTGTCCCAGGGTAATATCTCTCAGCATCTTTAGACTCCCTGTGCATCGTCGGCCGCTTTCGTTGTCGAAAGGCCTAATGCCTGCATGATCTCATCCGCTGCCTCCTGTATCGTGGCTGCAGTGGCAGCTACTGGCAGGCCGTTTTTCTTCAGCGTGCGTAGGATATAAGTGATCTGAGGAGCGCCCAGACCGATCTCCTCCAGTTCCCGATAACGTCCAAATATGTTCTTGGGAATATCATCATAGACAATTCTGCCATGATTCATCACAATAATCCGGTCAACATACTCCGCCACGTCCTCCATGCTGTGACTGACCAACAGAATCGTCATCTGTGTCTCCGACTGCAGCTGCTTAATCTGATCCAGTATCTCCCTGCGACCCTTGGGATCCAAACCCGCGGTGGGTTCATCCAGAATCAGGACCTCAGGCTTCATGGCCAGCACACCGGCAATGGCAGCCCGACGTTTCTGCCCGCCGGATAACTCAAAGGGAGACTGAGAATACAACTCTTCCGGCAAGCCCACCCTGCGCAGAGCGTCGTAGGCCAACCGCTCCACCTCTTTCTTATTCAGTCCCATATTCTTCGGACCGAAGCATACATCTGAGAACACATCAGCCTCAAAAAGCTGATGCTCCGGATACTGGAATACCAGCCCTACCTTGCTGCGAAGCTCTCTTTTATCGTAATCTTTGGCATCAATGTCCTTATCCTGAAAATAGATATGGCCGCTGGTGGCTTTGAGCAATCCGTTCAGATGTTGCATCAGTGTGGACTTACCCGAGCCGGTGTGACCGATGATCCCGATAAACTGGCCCTGGGGAATGTCCAGACACACATCGTCCAGGGCCTTGCGGGGCAATGGCGCATCTGGATCGTATATATAACTCACATGATCAACCCTCAGTGTCATGGCTTCCTCCTGCTTCGACACATTCCCTCTCCTTTTCTGGCCATTCATAGCGCTTCAACGCATCCGCCAGCTCGTCAGCCGACAGAATCCCCTTGGGAAGCCTGAGCCCTCTTCGCTGCAGTTCATAGGCCAGCAATGTCACCTGCGGCACATCCAGACGCAGTTCCTTCAATTTCTCCACCTGAGAGAATATCTCACGCGGCGTGCCTTCCATGGCAATCTGCCCATGATCCATAACATAGACATGATCCGCGCAGACCACCTCTTCCATAAAATGCGTGATCAGGATCACCGTGACCTTCTCCGCCCTGTTCAATTCCCTGACCGCGCGGATTACCTCTTTCCGGCCGCTGGGGTCCAGCATGGCCGTCGGCTCGTCCAGCACGATGCACTGTGGATGCATGGCGAGCACGCCCGCGATGGATACCCGCTGCTTCTGTCCTCCTGAAAGCTTATTGGGAGAGTGGCTGCGGTACTGATACATATCCACCGCATGCAGGCTCTCCTCCACTCTCCTCCAGATCTCCTCGGTGGGAACTCCCAGGTTCTCGGGGCCAAAGCCCACATCCTCCTCCACCAGCTGGCCGATAATCTGATTGTCGGGATTCTGAAATACCATACCCGCCCGCTGGCGAATCGCCCAGATCCGTTCCTCCTGCCTGGTGTCCATGCCGTCCACCCATACAGTGCCCTCCGTGGGCTGCAGAATCGCATTCATATGCTTGGCCAGAGTAGACTTGCCGGAACCATTGTGTCCGACAATGGCGACAAAGCTCCCCCGCCGTACGCGCAGAGACACATCGTCAACCGCCTTGATGCTGCCGTTTACATTGCCCTCATCATCGCGTTTCATATATTCATATACCAGGTTCTTGGTTTTCACAATACTCATGAATCTGTACCTCAAATACCTATTCTACTAGACTTGAATGATATTTACAATAAAAAATTGAAAAAACCTCCGGATATGCTATAATAAGTAAAACGCTTCGCGTTTAACTTATAAGCCACCACGCCATATATCCGGAGAATAGACATGAATCATCAGCGGAATATACTGCTAAAAGGACTCGCTGCTATTGCGGCAGTGATTGTAATATGCTTCAGCATCAGCAAGCTTATTGGTATCGGCTCTCCGACACTGGATGACCTGGCCAAAGAATATCCACAGCCCACGGCCTCCCCCAGCGCGGACAGCGAACCCTCAGAGGAAAGCAGCTCTGCCACTGTAACTGAACCCGACAATACTGCATACCCTATAGAAACCCCTATGGAATCGAGCGACGCTATGTCAGCAGAACATCCACTGGACAATTCTCCCATCGCAGATATCCCTACTCTGACTGGAGCTTCTCTGAATGGGGAACAGATGGCATATGCACGGATTACCTGGAAGGATGGTTTCTACTATGAGCCTCTCTCAGAAGCCCTGGCCATGCATATCACAGGTATATCCTATCCCGAAGATATTGAGGATCCTGCGATCGCCCTTATGGACCTGTCCTATGTCCATGTGCTTCATTATAACTTTGAGGGGGAATCCGCCGAAGGAGAACTGATCTGCAATCAGGCCATTGCTCAGGACCTGGTAGAGATCTTCTGGGAGCTCTATCAGGCGGAGTATCAGATCGAAAGGATCCGCCTCATTGACGAATACGGCGGAGATGACGATCTGTCTATGGAGGATAACAACACCTCCTGCTTCAACTACCGGGTAGTGTCAGGTTCCACCAGCCTCTCCAAGCACGCCTACGGACTGGCTATTGATATCAATCCCCTGTATAATCCCTATATCACCTACAATAAAGATCAAACCTTCAACGTATCCCCCGCCGCTGGAGAAGAGTATGCTGACCGCAGCAGGACTTTCCCCTACAAGATCGACGAGAACGATCTGTGCTACCGCCTTTTTAAAGAGCGCGGCTTCACCTGGGGCGGCGACTGGAATTCCTGCAAGGATTATCAGCATTTTCAGAAAACGCCGTAGTCTCTCAAACTCTTAGGGGGCAAAAGTGACTTTGCCCCTTGTATTTCATGCTATATATTAAAAAAGGAATCCGCGCGAGGCAAATTCCTTTTTCAACATTCTATAGCGTTAAATGTATTTACAACACACCCGTTATACCAGTTCCAGAATAACTTCCAGCGCGGCGTCGCCCTTGCGCTGACCAACCTTAATTATTCTGGTATAACCACCCTTGCGATCCGCATACTTGGGGGCATACTCGTCAAACAGCTTTGCCACCAGATCGATCTCCTTAGTATTGCGCTTCCTACCGGCAGCCTCCTTGGGCACCTCTACAACAGGATATAGAACCTTCAGCATCTGACGGCGAGCGTGAAGTCTGCTGGGCAGGTCCTTCTTAATCTCCTTCTGCACCTCATCGTATACAGTCACGGTCATACCGTTCTCGATACGCAGAATCTTGCCATCCTTATCGCGATGAGTCTCGGACAATACGGCCTTGGTGTCTCTGTCGACAATCTGCTTCACACGCTTGCCATCCTTGTCCTTGCGAGCAACCTTGGCAGTCACGGTAACCGTTTCATAATTATCCTTCTCCTTGATGGCCAGAGCGATAAGCCCGTCTGCGATCTTCTGCACTTCCTTGGCTTTCGCCTCGGTGGTAACGATTCTACCGTGAGCGATCAACGCCGTCACCTGATTGCGGAGCAATGCTTTTCTCTGGGAAGAAGTTCTACCCAATTTTCTGTACTTTGCCATAATTCATTTCCTTTCTCCATTCATGGTACATCCGGCCACGCACTTTGGACTTACATACCGGATGCAATACAATATCCACTAAGGTTACCGTCCCCCTCACGCCCCTCGGCCTTACTGTGGGGAACACAAACATATACAACTCAACTACTTTATAGGCCCTTAAAGAATCGCCCTGGGCTACTTTAATCTTCACTGGGATTTAACTGCAGGCCCAATTCCTTGAGCTTTGCCAACACTTCCTCGAGGGACTTGCGCCCAAGATTACGAACCTTCATCATATCCTCGGAAGTCTTGTTGGTCAGTTCCTCGACGGTATTGATACCTGCCCTCTTCAGACAGTTGTAGGAACGAACGGAAAGCTCCAGCTCGTCAATACTCATCTCCAGAACCTTTTCCTTCTCGTTGTCTTCCTTTTCTACCATCACTTCCGCATTCTTTGCATTCTCAGACAGATTGATGAAAAGGCTTAGATGCTCACTGAGCACCTTGGCCGCCAGGCTGACTGCCTCATCCGGTACCAGTGTACCGTTGGTGTGAACATCCAGAGTCAGCTTATCATAGTCTGTAATCTGGCCTACACGGGTATTCTGTACCGTCACGTTCACCCGCTCTACCGGTGTATAGATAGAATCAATCGCAATTACACCGATGGGCAAATCGTCACGTTTGTTCTTTTCAGCGCTTACATAGCCTCTGCCTTTGGTGATGGTAAGCTCCATATACAGCTTGGTGTTCTTGCCACTCAGAGTCGCAATCACCAGCTCTGGATTAAGTATCTCGATATCCTGGTCCACCTGGATATCAGATGCCTTTACCACACCTTCACCCTCATACTCGATATACGCGGTCTTCACCTCATTCGTCTCGCTGTTATTCCTGATCGCCAGACTCTTGATATTCATGATAATCTCCGTCACATCCTCCTTCACTCCGGGGATGGAACTGAACTCATGCAACACACCTTCAATCTTGACCTGACTTACCGCTGCTCCAGGCAGGGATGAAAGCATAATTCTTCTCAAAGAGTTGCCAAGCGTAATTCCATAGCCTCTCTCCAAAGGCTCCACTACGAATTTACCGTATTTTCTATCTTCCGAGATCTCCGCGACCTCAATATTTGGTCTTTCAAAATCGAACACTGCAAATACCCTCCTTTTTTGACCCCTGCCCTCAATTGCCATGATCAAACACCGCTTTCACGACATGGCGGCATATGGCCGCAAGAACGGCCTGGAGTATGGTAGTGGCTTACTTAGAATACAACTCGACAATCAACATCTCGTCTACCGGCACATCAATCATCTCTCTGGTAGGAAGATTCTTGATGGTGCCCTTGAATGCTTCTATATCAACGTCCATCCACTCAGGCACCAGTCTTCCTCCGGTCACCTCCAGAATATCCTTAAAACGCTGCAAGGACTTGGAGTTCTCCTTGACCTCGATCACGTCTCCAGCCTTGACCAGATAGGAAGGAATATTTACAACCTTGCCGTTTACTGTGATGTGCTTGTGGCCTACAACCTGACGAGCTTCCCTTCTGGTTCTGGCAAAGCCCATCCTGAACGCTACATTGTCCAGTCTGCTCTCCAGCATAACCATCAGGTTCTCACCGGTCATTCCCTTCATTTTGTCAGCCTTCACATAATAGTTATGGAAAGGCTTCTCCAGCACGCCATAGATAAACTTAGCCTTCTGCTTCTCACGCAGCTGCAGGCCGTACTCACTGACCTTCTTGCCTGCTCTCGCATTGGTTCTGTTGGATTTCTTGTCATAACCCAAGTAGGAAGGCTCCAGGCCCAATGCTCTGCATCTCTTTAATACGGGTACACGATTAACTGCCATCTCTATTCTTCTCCTTTAACTATAGTTGTTTACAATACTGATAGCATAACCTGCGCTACAAGTACCTTCTTCCAACTGCTCTACTACTACCTCTTAAGCGCATATGCGCTTGTCGGATTCCATGATTTCCCTGACACTAGACACGTCTGCGCTTGGGCGGACGACATCCATTATGGGGAACCGGAGTCACATCGCGGATACTTGTCACCTCCAGGCCACAGGCAGACAATGCCCTGATTGCAGCCTCACGTCCTGAACCAGGCCCCTTCACAAACACGTCCACAGTTTTCAGCCCATGTACCAGAGCCGCCTTAGTCGCCGTCTCTGCTGCCATCTGCGCAGCGTATGGAGTAGATTTCCTTGAACCTCTAAAACCAAGACCACCGGCACTTGCCCAGCTCAAGGCGTTGCCTTCAGCGTCAGTCAGCGTAACAATTGTATTGTTAAAGGAAGACTGAATATGTGCCTGTCCGCGTTCAACGTTTTTCTTGACACGTTTCTTTGTTACTTTCTTTGCAACTTTTGCCATTTTAAACTAACCTACTTTCCTCAAATTCATTGTCCTGAGAAGCAATATTACTTCTTCTTGTTTGCAACGGTACGCTTGGGACCCTTGCGGGTTCTGGCGTTGTTCTTCGTATTCTGGCCGCGAACGGGCAACCCCTTGCGGTGACGGATGCCGCGATAACAGCCAATCTCCTGAAGTCTCTTGATGTTCAGCGCGGTCTCTCTGCGGAGATCACCCTCCACCATAATACCCAGCTTCTCGATAGTCTCACTGATCTTCTTCACTTCCTCATCAGTCACGTCTCTTACACGAGTATCAGGATTTACACCTGCCTCAGCTAAGATTTTGTTGGCGCTTACTCTACCGATACCATAGATGTAAGTCAATCCAATTTCGATTCGTTTTTCCCTAGGTAAGTCAACACCTGCGATACGAGCCATTTACATTTCCTCCATTTTCTTTGCGTTTTCTAAATTCTAACGCCGCGTACTCATCTGGTCCATTCATGTACGCCAGTTACTAATTGATTGGGGCTCTCACCCAATCGGACGCTTATTTGTTACTGCTCCGATCTTCCCCGAATGCTCTGTTCCCCAGTCCGCCGCAATCCCATGCCTCAGCCTGTTGTCCGGGTAACCAAGAAGTAATCTCCGTAAGCCCTATCCCAGTTCTATGATAATCAGTCCGCCCCAAGGCAGGCTGGTTCAGCCGCACATAATAACCGGACAAGAACTCACATACCTGATCGATATACCGTGATCAGGCGGTGATTATCCCTGCCTCTGCTTGTGTTTCGGATTTTCACAAATAACTCTGATACGTCCTTTTCTCTTGATGATTTTGCACTTTTCGCAAATCGGTTTTACTGATGATCTAACCTTCACGTTAAACCCTCCTTTCAAAAAAGACCGTTTTACATTATATCATGCACTTCCAGGTATTGCAAGTACTTTTGTTGTAAAAATTATCTTTTTTCCTGTATTCATACATCTGGATTATTTATCTCTCCAGATAATGCGTCCCTTGGATAGATCATAGGGGGACAGTTCGAGAGTGACTCTGTCACCTGGCAGGATACGAATGAAGTTCTGACGCAGTTTGCCGCTGATATGCGCCAACACCCGATGTCCATTCTCCAGTTCGACCTGGAACATGGTATTGGGCAGCTTCTCCACCACCGTGCCTTCGATCTCGATCACATCACTTTTTG
Source organism: bacterium (assembly GCA_023663725.1). GTDB lineage: Bacteria > Bacillota > Clostridia > Lachnospirales > Lachnospiraceae > Acetatifactor. Next base: position 82,351 of record JAMPGX010000014.1, read on the forward strand.
ACATACATTTTCTCCTTTCAAGATTTATGCTACTTTAGGCGTTTGCGAAAGCCAGTTACTTTGCGAGTGTCATTGTGCACATTGTACATTCCAACGCAAGCACGCTCTCGCTCCGTTCTCACCGTAGCGGTACATAAGATGCTAAAATACAGCATCTAAGTACCGACGGCTCGAAAGGGCATTGCTTATGGAATATACAATATGCACAATTCGGTACTAGCAAAAGACAGTTTCGCAATTGGCTATTTATGCTACTTAAGCGTTTGCGAAACTCGGTACTGGCAAAAGGCTGTTTCACAATTGTCTACTATGCTCCGCCATATATTGTTTGATGGCGTATTTTATTTCGTGGTCATATATTTTTCCCTGTTGGAGCAGGCGGTTCAGAAGTTCGGTCTCCACTGTGCTGCCGATGATCTGGATATGTCGGCGGTTCTTCTTTTTGGGGTGCTGCACGGTGCGCAGGCGGCCATCGCTGAGATAGACGTATGCGCCTTCCTCTCTGACGATGACATACAGAATGCCTGAGTCATGGCCTGCACTGGCCCTTGCGAAATGACCTGTCATGTTTTACTCTCCATTTTCCTGATGAACATATTGAGTACGGCTGGGCCAGGAGACCTCCCTTTATATTACACCCTGCCCCATAGTACTTATGCGATTCTGCTTACCGCCGTGGATTAATACAGGGTCAATATCTCCGGTTCGCCGTCGGTGATCAGGATTGTGTTCTCATAGTGGGCCGACAGAGAGCCGTCCTCCGTCACGACTGTCCAGTCGTCATCCATCCATACCACATCTCCGGAGCCCATGTTGATCATCGGTTCAACTGCCAGCGTCATACCGGCGCGCAACTTGATGCCCTTGCGCTTCTGGGCAAAATTAGGGATCTGAGGTTCCTCGTGCAGCGCAGTGCCTATTCCATGCCCCACCAGGTCTCGCACAATACCATATCCATATGAAGTCACATAGGCGTCTATGGCATTGGAGATGTCATACAGATAATTGCCCTCTCTGGCCATCTTTATTCCTTCAAAGAAGCTCTGTCTGGTGACGTCGATCAATTGCCGCGCCTCCGGACTGATCTCTCCTACCGCGTGAGTGCGGGCGGCGTCAGAATGATACCCCTTGTAGATCAGGCCCGCATCCAGGCTTACGATATCTCCCTCCTGCAGAATGCGGCGCTTGTTGGGAATCCCATGCACCACCTCGTTATTAACAGACACACAGATGGACGCCGGATATTTGTTATAATTCTTAAAATTAGGAATACAACCCAGCTTGCGGATCAACATGTCACCCAGAATATCAATATCCTTGGTAGACATACCGGGCCGTATTGCCTCTTCCATTTCCTTGTGTACAATCGCCAGAAGTCTACAGGACTCCCGCATCAGTTTTATCTCTCTCTCAGACTTAATTGTTACCGCCATACTCAATAACCTCTCTTCACATCGGCTACTTCCTACTGCTCCAAAATTGCGGTAATCGCCGCAAATACTTCTTTCATGTCCGCAGTGCCATCCACCGTCCTGAGTATGCCCTTGGCGGCATAGAAATCAATCAGGGGCTGGGTCTGGTCATGATATACCTTCAGTCGGTTCTGTACTGTCTCGGGCTTATCATCTTCCCGCAGCACCAGCGCCTGGCCACAGTTGTCACATATCCCTTCCTGCCTGGGCGGGATATGTTCGACATGGTAAGTCGCCCCGCAGTTAAGACAGGCCCGTCTTCCGGACATCCTCCGTACAATGTTCTCATCGGGCACATCCACATTGACCGCATAATCGATCTGCTCGCCCAATTTGGCAAGCGCCTGGTCCAGAACCTCCGCCTGCGGTATCGTACGGGGAAATCCGTCCAACACATATCCGTCCTTACAATCCTCCTGCGCCACACGATCCAACAGAATCTTCACCGTCAACTCGTCGGGGACCAGCAAACCCTGATCCATGTATTTCTTGGCTTCCCTCCCAAGCTCTGTGCCATTTTTAATGTTGGCCCTGAAAATATCTCCTGTGGACACATGGGGTATCCCGAACTTTTCCGCAATCATCATGGCCTGTGTCCCCTTGCCGGCGCCGGGAGCGCCCAACATAATTATCTTCATAAAATACACCTCTTCCCACCACATAGTGATTTTCAATTTGCTGTTATAGCATATTTATTTTACCTATTTCATTTGTTCTTTGCAATATGATTTTCATTTTTTTCATCAATATGCCTTACAGACTATTGCAGTTTGGGTATCATATTATTGATAAATCGGAATGGGTATCTATTTCGCTGAAATAAGATACCCATTCCGATTTCATATATACGGGCATATCTTTTCGTTAATCATTCAAAAAGCCCTTATAATTGCGCACCAGCATCTGGGATTCAATCTGCTTCATCGTCTCCAGAATAACGCTTACAATGATGATCAGACTGGTTCCGCCAAAGGTTATTCTGGCGCCAAACAAACCGCTGAAAATAAACGGCAGTATCGCGATGATCACCAAGCCTACAGCACCGATAAAGATCAAGTAATTCAACACCTTGGTCAGATAATCACTGGTGGGCTTACCGGGCCTGATGCCGGGAATGAAACCGCCCTGCTTCTTCATGTTATCCGCCACCATCAATGGGTTGAAAGTAATGGAGGTATAAAAGTAGGCAAAGACGATCACCAGCAGGATATACACCAGCATGCCTATGGTATAGATCGGCTGGGCCTTATTGCACCAGTATTGCTGATCCAGATACTTGAGCACTTCTCCCCAGAAACCAGTCCCCTGATATTGCAAAAAGTTACAGATAATAATCGGGGTCTGCATGATGGAGGAGGCAAAGATCACCGGAATAACGCCTGAGGTATTGACTTTCAGCGGGATATTCGATGTCTGTCCGCCAACCATCTTTCTGCCCTGTACTTTCTTGGCATATTGAACCGGAATCCTGCGCACGCCAGCATTTAACACAATGACGAGCACCACCATCAGGATAATGATAGCGATAATAATACATGCCGACAAAATCGCCGTGGCTGGCGCCTTGCCAAACACAAACTGCTGGAACAAAGATGACAGATCCTGAGGAAGTCGGGATACAATGTTAATCACCAGCACAATGGAAATGCCGTTTCCAACGCCCTTCTCCGTGATTCGTTCCCCTATCCACATCATGAACGCGCTGCCAGCGGTGAGCGCGGCGATACAGGTAATAATATTCATCGCATCATACTGCACCAGCAATCCCTGCCGGCCAAAGCCAATAGCCATGGCCGCCGCCTGAATCAGAGCCAGAACCACTGTCACATATCTGGTGATGGAAGCAATCTTCTTCCTGCCATCATCGCCATCCCGCTGCATCTCCTCAAGCTTGGGAATGGCGATTGTCAAAAGCTGCATGATGATAGACGAAGTAATATAGGGATTGATATTCAGAGCCAGGATGGACATCTGAGCAAACGAACCGCCTGTTATCGCGTCAAAAAAGCTGAATGCGCCACCCGACTGCTGCTCAAACCATGACGCAAAAAAATCTCTGTTCACGCCTGGTGTCGGCAGCTGTGATCCGAGACGGACCACAACCAACATCGCCAGCGTAAATAGGAGCTTGCTCCTTATCTCTTTGATTTTGAAGGCATTCTTCAAGGTTGTAAGCATTACATCACCTCAGCAGTTCCACCAAGTGCCTCAATCTTTTCCTTTGCGGATGCGCTGTAGGCATCTACCTTTACGTTGAGTTTCTTGGTAAGTTCCCCGTTTCCAAGTATCTTGACACCATCTCTGGGATTCTTGATTACTCCGGCTTCTTTCAATGTTTCAACGTTTACCGTAGCTCCATCTTCAAAACGCTCTAACGCACTGACATTAATTGCCACGATCTCCTTGGTATTCCTGTTCTTGAAACCTCTCTTGGGAATACGTCTGTACAAAGGCATCTGGCCGCCCTCAAAACCGATTCTGGGAGCGCCGGAACGGGCTTTCTGACCCTTGTGTCCCTTGCCTGCGGTCTTGCCATTGCCTGAGCCATGTCCGCGACCCCTTCTAAAATTATCGCTCTTTCTGGAGCCTTCTGCAGGTCTTAAATTGGATAATTCCATGTTGACACCTCCTTCTCTTTATGCTTCTACTTCTTCAACTTTAAGCAAGTGGCCTACCTGACGGATCTGGCCTCTGGTAGCCGCATTGTCAGGGAGGATAACCGAATGATTCAACTTTCTGAGTCCCATGGACTCCACGGTCTTTCTATTCTTCGGCACAGCACCGATGGTGGACTTTACCAAAGTCACCTTTAACATCTTATCTGCCATGATAACTTCTCCTTTCATCGCTGAAGAGAACCGTCTCTTCATATCCCGTGTTAAGCAATAACCTCATCCACGGACTTACCGCGGTTCTTCGCAACTTCTTCGGGAGACTTAAGCTGGCAAAGGCCGCCGATGGTTGCCAGAACTACGTTCTGCTTGTTGTTAGAGCCCAGAGACTTGGTACGAATATTCTTGATACCTGCCAGCTCACAGACAATACGGGCAGGACCTCCCGCGATGATACCGGTACCTTCGGGAGCCCTCTTCAACAACACATTGGAGGAACCGTACTTTCCAATAAAATCGTGCGTGATGGAATTGTTCTCGTCCATAGCGATGGTCACGAGATGCTTCATGGCATCTTCCTTACCCTTGCGGATCGCCTCGGGAATTTCTACCGCCTTGCCCAGGCCGGCGCCCACATGACCGTTGCCGTCACCCACTACCACCAGTGCGGTAAAGCGCATATTGCGGCCGCCCTTGACGGTCTTGGCGACACGCTTGATTACAACTACCTTATCATTCAGCTCTAACTGGCTTGCATCTATGATTGTATGCTTCATGATATTTCCTTCCTTTCCTAGAATTCCAAGCCAGCTTCTCTGGCTGCGTCAGCTAATGCCGCGATCTTGCCCTGGTATATAAAGCCGCCTCTGTCAAAAACAACCTTTGTGATACCCTTCTCGATTGCCCTCTTAGCAATGACTGTTCCCAAGTATGCTGCAGCGTCAACGTTATTGGTCTTCTCCAGCTCCGCCTTCACCGATTTCTCCAGTGTGGATGCAGATACCAGTGTGTTACCAACAGTGTCGTCGATAATTTGAGCATACATATGATTATTGCTTCTGAATACCGCAAGACGAGGTCTCTCAGCAGTGCCGCTGAAACGGTTGCGTATTCTCTTGTGCTTCTTAACACGAACTTCCTGTCTGGATTCCTTACTAACCATTTTCATACTCTCCTTATCTGTTATTTCTTACCGGTCTTACCGACTTTACGCCTGATCGTCTCGTCAGCATACTTGATACCCTTGCCCTTGTAAGGCTCAGGTCTTCTCTTGTCTCTGATTTCAGCTGCGTATTGACCCACCTTCTCCTTGTCGATGCCCTTGACAATGATTATATTCTGTCCTTCAACAACAGCCTCGATGCCCTCGGGATCCTCCATCTCCACCGGATGAGAAAAGCCCAGAGTCAGGGTCAGCTTCTTGCCAGATTTGGCAGCTCTGTAACCTACGCCGTTTACTTCCAGCTTCTTTTCATAGCCCTGTGTGACACCAACAACCATGTTGTTGATCAGGGTTCTGGTCAGACCGTGAAGAGACTTCATCTTCTTTAAATCATTGGGTCTGCTGACGATCACCTCAGCGCCCTCCAGCTTGATCTCCATCTCTGCGGGTAACACTCTTTCCAGAGTACCCTTAGGACCTTTTACAGTCACTTTATTATTTTCTGCAATGTCCACAGTAACACCTGCGGGAATTGCGATTGGCATTCTTCCTATACGTGACATGCCCGTACCTCCTGTTTATTATTCTATATCACTCACTATATAGCTCAACCTTACTTGCCTTAGAAACTTTTGTTCTATCGATTACCACACGAAAGCCAGCACTTCGCCGCCAACCTGCAGCTCTCTCGCCTTCTTGTCGGTGATGACGCCCCTGTTGGTGGAGATGATTGCAACACCTAGTCCGCCGAGTACTCTGGGCAACTCATCCTTGCCGGCATACACGCGCAGGCCGGGCTTAGATATTCTCTTGATGCCGGAGATAATCTTCTCGTTCTTATCCGCACCATACTTCAGAGAGATATGGATAGTCTTGAAACCACCATCCTCAATAATATCATATTTCTTAATATAACCTTCCTCTAAAAGAATGTCAGCGATTGCCAACTTCATCTTAGAAGCAGGAACATCAACTGTATCGTGTTTCGCAGTATTTGCGTTACGGATTCTTGTAAGCATATCTGCAATAGGATCGCTCATTGCCATGATTTTTCCTCCTCCTTACCAACTTGCTTTCTTAACGCCGGGGATCTGACCCTTGTATGCTAACTCACGGAAGCAAACTCTGCAAATTCCGTATTTTTTCAGAACTGAATGTGGACGGCCACAAATCTTGCAACGGGTATAAGCCTGGGTGGAAAACTTAGGCTTGCGCTGCTGTTTGATCTTCATAGATGTCTTTGCCATGCGAATTTACCTCCTTATGCTTTGGCGAAGGGCATGTTGAACAGTGTCAGTAGCTCGCGCGCCTCTTCGTCTGTCTTGGCAGTTGTCACGAATATAATATCCATACCTCTGGTCTTGTCGATCTTGTCGTACTCGATCTCAGGGAAGATGATCTGCTCCCTGATACCCAGAGCATAGTTACCTCTGCCGTCAAATGCGTTGGGGTTCACACCTCTGAAGTCACGCACACGGGGAAGAGCCAGGTTCACGAGACGATCCAGGAACTCATACATCCTCTCACCCCGCAGAGTGGTCTTACAGCCAATATTCATGCCCTCGCGGATCTTGAAGTTGGCGATGGACCCCTTAGCCTTGGTCAATACTGCCTTCTGTCCGGTGATAGTCTCCATATCATGAACAGCGTTCTCCAACACCTTGGCGTTGTCTTTGGCTTCGCCAACGCCCATGTTGACTACAATCTTGTTCAGCTTGGGAACTTCCATCACGTTCTTATATCCAAACTTCTTCGTCATCGCCGCGACGATCTCGTCATTATACAAATCTCTCAGTCTACTCACGTCTTTTTCCTCCTTCCCTCGAATTAGTCAATCACTTCGCCAGTCTTCTTGGCGAAACGAACCTTCTTATCTCCATCCATCTTAAAGCCGACCCTTGTCGCCTGCCCCTTGTGGACCAGCATCACATTGGAGATGTCCATAGGAGCTTCCTTCTGGATGATGCCGCCGTTGGGATTGGCCTGGCTGGGCTTGGCATGCTTGGTCACCATATTGAGACCCTCCACCAGAACCTTGCCATTCTTGGGATCCACGGAGATCACCTTGCCCTCTTTATTCTTGATCTTTCTATTGCCGGCGATCACTTTGACCGTGTCGCCTTTTTTAATCTTCATCATTGACATAGCCGCACCTCCTTACAATACTTCGGGAGCCAGGGAAACGATCTTCATAAACTGTTTCTCGCGAAGCTCTCTCGCCACGGGCCCAAAGATACGAGTTCCTCTGGGAGTCTTGTCTTCCTTGATGATTACCGCCGCATTCTCATCAAACTTAATGTAGGAGCCGTCCTTGCGACGGGCGCCTTTTACAGTACGGACAACTACTGCCTTGACAACGTCACCCTTCTTTACAACGCCGCCAGGTGTTGCATCTTTAACTGAAGCAACAATCACATCGCCGATCTGTGCATATCTTCTTGTGGAGCCGCCCATAACACGAATGCAAAGAAGTTCTTTTGCACCGGTATTATCAGCAACCTTCAGTCTGGTTTCCTGCTGAATCATGTCAATTCTCCTTCCAAATATCTATCCACACTATTATTTTGCTCTCTCTACGATCTCAACAAGTCTCCATCTCTTGTCCTTGGACAGGGGCCTTGTCTCCATCACCCTGACGGTATCGCCGATGTTGCACTCATTGTTCTCGTCATGCGCTTTCAGCTTGTAGGTGCTCTTCACCACCTTCTTGTACAAGGGATGCTTCACGCGGTTCTCAATGGCAACAACGATTGTCTTATCCATCTTATTGCTGATCACCTTACCGGTACGCTGTTTTCTCAAATTTCTTTCCACGGCTGATTCTCCTTTCTTCGTCCGCCTCTTACGCTCTGGCCTTCTGGCTGATCACTGTCTGGATACGGGCAATATTCTTTCTGACTTCCTTAATCCTTGCCGTGTTGTCCAGCTGGTTGGTAGCGTTCTGGAATCTCAAATTGAAAAGCTCTTTCTTGGCAGCAACCAGCTCCTGGCCCAGCTCTGCCTCAGACTTATTCCGTAAATCCTCTACATATTTATTTGTCTTCATTATGATACACCGCCTTCCAGATCTGCTTTCGATACGATCTTACACTTGCAGGGAAGCTTGTGCATAGCAAGACGTAATGCTTCGCGGGCATCTGCCTCGGGAACACCAGCGATCTCAAACATCACACGTCCGGGCTTAACAACTGCTACCCAATATTCCAAAGTACCCTTACCGGATCCCATACGGGTCTCGGCAGGCTTCGTAGTTACGGGCTTATCCGGGAAAATCTTGATCCAGACCTTACCGGTACGCTTTGTATAACGGGTAAGTGCAATACGGGCTGCCTCAATCTGATTGGACTTGATCCAGCAGGGCTCCGATGCAACCAGGCCGTACTCACCATAGGTAAGGGTGTTTCCTCTTGTCGCCTTACCGGTCATGGTGCCACGAAACTGTTTACGACGCTTTACTCTCTTCGGCATTAACATTATTTATCGCTCCCTTCCACCGGCTCTCCTTTTGTAGGAAGAATTTCGCCTTTATAAATCCACACCTTAACTCCAACCTTGCCGTAAGTGGTATCCGCCTCGGCAAAACCGTAGTCGATGTCAGCTCTCAGTGTCTGCAGAGGAATAGTACCCTCGCTGTAGAATTCAGTACGGGCAATGTCGGCGCCGCCCAGACGTCCGGCACATGCCGCCTTGATACCCAGAGCGCCGGCCTTCATGGTTCTGCCCATGCAGGACTTCATGGCACGTCTGAAAGACACACGGTTCTCAAGCTGCTGCGCAATATTCTCAGCAACCAACTGCGCATCTCTGTCCGGTCTCTTGATCTCCTTAATGTCGATCATGACCTTCTTATCCGTGATCTTGGCCAGCTCCTGCTTGGTGATCTCGATCTCGGCTCCGCCCTTGCCGATCACCACGCCGGGCTTGGCAGTATAGATAACGACCTTCACCCTGTCGGATGCTCTCTCAATCTCAATCTTGGAGATGCCTGCGCTGTATAACTTCTTTTTCAAAAACTCTCTGATGTTGTAGTCCTCTACCAGATATTCGGAAAACTCTGCATCAGCGTACCACTTGGAATCCCAATCCTTAATAACGCCGACTCTCAGGCCGTGAGGATTAACTTTCTGTCCCATAATTCTTCCTCCTATTTCTCATCCAGCACGATGGTGATATGGCTCATTCTCTTCTCAATCCTGTAAGCGCTGCCTCGTGCCCTCGGTTTTACTCTCTTCATGATCGGTCCGTTGTTGGCATAGCACTCTGCAATATACAGATTCTCGGTGTTCATGCCGTTGTTGACCTCCGCATTGGCGATTGCCGACTTCAGCAGCTTCTCGATCACGCCGGAAGCATATCTGGGGTTATACGCCAGAATACCCAGAGCGGTCTGCACATCCTTGCCTCTGATGGCGTCCAACACGAAGCATGCCTTCTGAACGGGGATTCTTGCATAAGACAGCTTAGCAGAGGGCCTGGTATCCTTCTGAGCGTTTCTCTCTCTCTTGATTTGACTTCTATGTCCTTTAGCCATAGATTCTTTCCTCCTTTTCAAGCTAACGCATCTGCTACGGCTCTCCGACCGCATACAGACCATTGTGAATTCCTTGAGGCGGCGCTAACCTCACAAGCCTGCCGCAAGGGTTGGCCACCCTCCCGGGCAGCCATGCGTTATCGACGCGCTTTGATTACCTGACCTTGGACTTCTTCTCATCCTTACCGTGGCCACGGTAGGTTCTGGTGGCAACGAACTCACCCAGCTTGTGGCCAACCATATCCTCCGTCACATATACAGGCACATGCTTTCTTCCGTCATGGACAGCGATTGTGTGTCCAACAAAAGAAGGGAAAATTGTGGAACGGCGGGACCAGGTCTTAATAACAGACTTCTGTCCGGAAGCGTTCATCGCATCTACCTTTTTCAGCAAACTTTCATCAGCGAAAGGTCCTTTTTTCAGTGATCTAGCCATTTATCTCTCCTCCTATTCCTATTCCGTTACTTGATTGCCCTGCCGTCGCGTCTTCTTACGATCAACTTGTCAGAAGACTTCTTCTTGCGGGTCTTGAGACCCAGAGCGGGCTTACCCCAAGGAGTGCTGGGGCCGGGACGTCCAATACCGGTCTTACCTTCACCACCACCGTGAGGATGGTCGTTCGGATTCATAACGGAACCGCGGACGGTGGGGCGGATACCCATATGGCGCTTGCGGCCAGCCTTACCGATCTTGATCAGATTGTGGTCCACATTGCCGACAATGCCGACCGTTGCGCGGCATACCAGAGGAACCATTCTCATCTCGCCGGAGGGAAGACGCAACGTTGCGTACTTGCCTTCCTTAGCCATCAGCTGTGCGCTGTTGCCGGCGGAGCGAACCATCTGGCCACCCTTGCCGGGATGCAACTCAATATTATGAATCTGCGTACCCACGGGAATCTCGGACAGAGGCAGGCAGTTGCCCACTCTCACTTCAGCCTCGGGACCGTTCATGACCTTCATGCCATCAGTCAGTCCCTCCGGGGCGATAATATAGGACTTGGTGCCGTCTGCATAGCAGATCAGCGCAATATTGGCAGATCTGTTAGGATCGTACTCAATGCCGATAACTGTTGCCGGAATACCGTCCTTATTTCTCTTAAAATCAATAACTCTGTACTGTCTTCTGGTGCCGCCGCCGTGATGCCTCACGGTGATCTTGCCCTGATTGTTGCGTCCGGCATTTTTCTTCAGGGAATAGCAAAGGCTCTTCTCAGGAACAGTCTTTGTAATCTCGGAGAAGTCCGAGCCAGTCATATTACGTCTGGAAGGTGTATAGGGATTGTATTTCTTGATTCCCATTGTTCTGTCTCCTTTTCTTCAATGATTTTTGCGCAGCGTCCATACCCGCCGCATACCATAATCCTGTCAGGCTATATAAGCCTTAACTTTCTTTACCCCGATGGTTCGATATTCGAACTTCTCCATCTTACAGGCCCGCAAACAGCTCAATATCCTTGCTGTCAGCAGTGAGCGTCACAATCGCCTTCTTGGTCTTGGCGGTCTTTCCCAGAGTGGGCCCCTGTCTTCTGCTCTTATTCTTTACCTTGCCGTCGTAGTTCATCGTGTTGACGCTCTTAACCTTTGTGCCCTCAAACATCTTTTCAACGGCTTCCTTGATCTGGGATTTGTTCGCCTGTGTATGAACCAGAAAAGTATACTTCTTCTCGCCCATACCGGCCATACTCTTCTCGGTGATAACCGGTTTGAGGATTACGTCATAGTATTTAATATCAGCCATTACGCGTACACCTCCTCAATCTTTGCCACGGCATCCTTGGTCAGCACCAAAACGCCTGCTTTCATCACATCATATACATTAATTGCGTTCACCAGGGTAGTGTTTACCTCAGCCACATTTCTGGCGGACATAACCACATTGGTATCATTGTCAGCCAGAACCACCAGTCCCTTTTTCACCTTCAGGTTATCCATCACGTTGACAAAGTTCTTAGTCTTGATCTCGTCAAATTTCAGTTCGTCCAGCACGATCAGCTTGCTGTCCTGTACCTTGCTGGTCAAAGCGGACTTGAGAGCCGCCCTCTTCTCTTTACGGTTCATCTTGAATGAGTAATCCCTGGGAACGGGTGCAAATACCATACCGCCGCCCTTCCACTGAGGCGCTCTGGTCGATCCCTGTCTCGCATGGCCGGTTCCCTTCTGATGCCAGGGCTTCCTGCCGCCGCCGGATACCTCAGAGCGGGTCTTCGCCTTCTGCGTACCCTGACGATTATTCGCAAGCTGCTGCACAACCGCCATGTGTACCAGGTGCTCGTTGATCTTCACACCAAATACCGCATCGTTTAATTCGATTGTACCAACTTCCTTGCCTTCCATATTATAAACAGCTACGTTTGCCATCTGATTGGTCCTCCTTCCGTCTTAAACTATGCTTCAACCTTGACGGTCTCTTTGATGGTTACTAAAGCTTTCTTGGGTCCGGGAACAGCGCCCTTCACCAACAGCAAATTCTTCTCGGCATCCACTCTCACGACCTCCAGGTTCTGAACCGTGACCTTCACATGCCCCATATGACCAGGCATACCCTTACCCTTGAACACACGGCTGGGTGAGGAACACGCACCGTTGGAGCCCTGATGACGATGGAACTTGGAACCATGCTTCATGGGGCCTCTGTGCTGACCCAGTCTCTTGATCGCGCCCTGGAAGCCCTTGCCCTTGGAGATGGCGGAAGCATCCACCTTGTCGCCTGCGGCAAAGATATCCGCTTTGATCTCGCTGCCCAGTGTATACTCCTCGGCGTTATCAAACTTAAACTCTCTCACATATCTCTTGGAGCTGACGCCGGCCTTCTTGAAGTGACCCTGCTCAGCCTTGCTGACGCCATGTTTGTGAATCACCTCTTTATTGCCCTTCGCATCCTTATTGATGATCCTGTCCTTCTTATCGACGAAGCCAACCTGCACTGCGCTGTATCCGTCATTCTCTACAGTCTTAATCTGGGTCACCACACAGGGACCAGCCTGAAGCACAGTGACAGGAATCAATGTGCCGTCTTCGTTGAAGATTTGAGTCATTCCGACTTTTGTTGCCAAAATCGCTTTCTTCATATTTTCCTCCTAATTACTCTACAGCGGGACATATAGTTGCATCGGGGATGCAACTATCGCAGGTTGCGCCTGACGGCGCAACTGCAAGGTTTGCAGCGTCTCATCTTTGTGCCTGACGGCGCAACTGCAAGGCTTGCAGCATCTCATCTTGGCATTCATGCCCATACTAGTAGGGGATGGGGTGCTACCCCTGGTTACTCAAGAAAATTCCATTATTTGGTCTTCATCTTGATGTCAATGTACACGCCGGCAGGCATCTCCAGCCTCTGCAGCGCATCCACCGTCTTCTGGGTCGGTGTAATGATATCGATCAGTCTCTTGTGGGTTCTCTGCTCGAACTGCTCTCTGGAGTCCTTGTACTTGTGTACTGCTCTCAGAATGGTAACCACTTCCTTCTTGGTGGGAAGAGGTACCGGTCCGCTCACCTGGGAACCATTCTTCTTGACTGTTTCGATGATCTTCTTGGCAGACGCATCAACCAGCTGGTGATCGTAAGCCTTGAGGGTGATTCTCATTACTTGACTTGCCATAAAAAAAGCCGCCTCCTTTTCGCACTTTGGGTTGTAAGTACGACAAGCGGTGACTGTACACTCTCCCGTGTGTGTCCTGAACCTTTGCGCAACGAACTCCGGTCCATTTCACAGCGAGGTAAAACCTTGTTTACTACTCTCACGTCGTTTCTGTCTTTCAACAGACTTAAATCTGTACAGTGACTTGTCGTCAGTTTCCTAACTTGACATTCGCTCCACGGAAAACCTGTCCGCCATTGCTGACTGACAGCAACCTCACGCTTCATAGCTATCATGCCACAGCAATTAGTAGTATACATGGGAATTAGCGGCATTGCAAGCCTTTTTTTGAAAATATTGTATTTTTTCGAGTACAATAAGCCTCCATATCAACTGGGAGCCAAAGAAGTCCCTGTATCTCCCGCCTGCAGCTGCCATCTTGTTATTGTAAAAGCGGAAGAATAGGTGTATAGTAGACGCATGGTTCTACAGCTTTTGCTCTACCTATTATTTATAGAAGAAAAGGAATCGACTATGTGGATCGCAGACAAATGGAAAGACTACGAAGTGTTGGACACCTCCGCGGGAGAGAAACTGGAGCGATGGGGAAGCTATATTCTGGTGAGACCGGACCCCCAGGTACTCTGGGACACGCCTCATGTCCACGAGGGCTGGAGACACAAGAACGGCCATTACCACCGCAGCGCCAGGGGAGGCGGTGAATGGGAATTCTTTGACCTGCCAGACGAATGGACCATATCTTATCCTCTGCCCTGTCTGCAGGGCGGTGATGGGAAAACAGCTTGCAGGGACCGCCTGTGCTTCCATCTGAAGCCCTTCAGCTTCAAGCACACCGGCCTGTTCCCGGAGCAGGCCGCTAACTGGGATTGGTTCTCTCAGTTGATCTACCGTGCAGATCGGCCCATAAAGGTACTCAATCTCTTTGCCTATACCGGCGGAGCTACTCTGGCGGCCGCCGCTGCCGGAGCCCAGGTAACCCATGTGGACGCGGCCAGGGGTATGGTGAGCTGGGCAAGAGAAAATGCTGTCGCCAGTGGCCTAGGTGAAGCTCCCATCCGCTGGCTGGTGGATGATTGCGTCAAATTCGTGGAGCGCGAGCTCCGTCGGGGCAACAGATACGACGGCGTCATCATGGACCCACCCTCCTATGGGAGAGGCCCCAAGGGAGAAATCTGGAAAATCGAAGAGAGCATCTGGAACTTTATCCAGCTAACCAGCCGGCTTCTGTCCGAAGACGCCCTCTTTTTCCTGATCAATTCCTACACCACCGGCCTGCAGCCCGCGGTACTGTCCTACATGATGAAGCTGGCGCTGGGCGATATCCCCGGTGGCAACATTGAGGCGGACGAGCTTGGTCTTCCCGTCGCTGGCACCAATCTGCTCCTTCCCTGCGGGGCTTGCGGCAGATGGACACGAGCTTAAATCACCACGATGTAAAGGCTGTAAAAAGCCCCATTCCTACCCCAAGGAGTACCAGCAGCAGATAAAATGCCAGTATACAACCGGCGAAGATCAGATTGGCCTTGAAATAGTTGGACTTGCTCTTCTTCTCGCCGCTGCTGAAGGCCCACACGAACACCAATATCAGATTCACACAGGGAATCATCATCAGCAGGTCTACGATCAACCACTCCTTCACCGACATGGGCTCCTCCATGTCGCCGCTATACTGGTAGGTCGGGTAGCTCTGATACTGGGGCTGCTGATAGCTGTTCTGCGTATAACCGTTCTGCTGGTAAGGGTTCTGCTGATAGGTATTCTGTTGCTGGTAGCTATCCTGCTGATACGAGCTCTGCTGATAAGGGCTCTGTTGATAATAGGGGTTCTGCCCGCTGCTCTGCTCGTATGAGCTGGCGCTGCTGTTCTGCTCATAGGGGCTGGTGCCACTGTTCTGCTCATAAGGGCTGGCGCCGCTGTTCTGTCCATAGGGACTGGTGCCGCTGTTCTGCTCGTATGGGCTCTGATTATTACTATCCATGTTATCCTCCTTACGGGTTCTTTTCTCTATCTTATCATAGGAATGTCCGCCCGTCCACTGTTGTTTTCAATCCTATATCTGTTCCGGATATTTGTCCCGAATAATATACGGAATCTGAGACAGCATATTGTCGATATCCTCAAACATCGCGCTCTTGGTGGTGCCCAGGCGACTTGCTGACTCAATATGCCGGACCACCTCCTGATACTGCGACTTGATCTCGTCAAAGAAATTATAGATGATCTGCAATTCGCCACGGGACTGCTCAATCACGCCGGAGATGTCCGTCTGTACCGTCGATGCCCCCTCCGCTGTCTCCGTGATCCTGTGGAACGACTCGTATGTATCGTTGACGGTCTCATAGTTCTGGTTCAGTGCCTGCTGAGACGCCGCAATGCTGCCGCTCAATTCGTTCGTGCCGCACTCCACGTCATGAACCCCCTCATCCACTTCCTCCGCCAGAATCTTGATCTCGTCCGCCAGCTCTTTGACCCGCTCCGCAACCACTGCGAACTCCTTGCCATACTCGCCGGCCCTTGCCGCCTCGATGGAGGCGTTGATGGCGATGATGTTGGTCTGGTCCGCTATGGACACGATCTTTCTCATGCACTGCTGGATGCTCTTCACGGAACCCTGGAGCTGTCCAAAGGTATGCTCCATCTCCCTGTAGGTCTCCTCCACCTGCTTGGAGGTGCTCCTCAGCTCCTCCACCTTCGCCTGAGTGTCGGACACAGTCTGGGAGATCGCCTGCCTGACCTCGGTGAATTGCCCTGCCGCCTCATTGATATTGGAAAAGGACTGCCCAAAATCCTGTAGTCTGGTCTGAAAGCTATCCGCCTTTGTCAGCACTCCGGCGAACGAGCTGCCCACCATACCCAGTTCAAACAGGGATTCCACCTCTTTGCTGACCAGGTCCTTTTTATACTCCTTCAGGCTCTCCGTCACATGCAGAATCGGATAGAGGCTTTGTTCTGTATGACATACCTGACCGGACTTATTCCGGCGCTTATTGGAAAATGACATCATATATTCTCCTCTCTATTCAAACACCACACAGGTCATGGACTGATTGACAAAGCGATTGTTATAATGCTCTCCATAACCCACCAGCCCCGCATGGCTGCCAAGCTGCGACATGTCGCGCAGATAGTCCTGCATGTAGCCCTGCTCACTGAACAGCTTGTACCGGAACAGGCAATTGACTGAGAACACCGCCGACCGCTTCGGAAAATCTGTGCATATCTTTTGGATGGTTTCTCTGGTAATGGCCCGATAATCTCCCAACTCCAACAGGATCAGCACATCGGAATCATTGACCTGCCGGAAACAAGCCAGCGCATTGCCCGCCACCTCCTTGATGGAAATGATGCAGATGTCATCTCCATTCAGCTTACCAAACGGATTCTTGAAGGTCTGAGTCAATATCTGTTGCTCCGTCACATGGAGAATGCTCTGATATACCTGCTTGGCGGGCTGGCCGTTGAGCGCCCCGATGACATAGTTGGCCCTGTCTGTCTGTGAAGCTATAAAACGGTAGTTTCCAAGAGGATGATAGATGTTCTCCTTATAGGTTTTCACGCGGCCCCCATGATTGCGTACCAGCGCATAGGCCACTGCGTCCTCATATACCTTGCCCCCAACGGAAACCTTACCGCCATCTCCAGTGCCGCCCACCAGAGAGATACCGCGGGGACCGAGCACAGTATTAACGGTGGTCAGCACACAGGCATCATTGCCCGTGCAGAAATCAATACACACCGTATCCCGTCCGGAGCCTCCTATTTTACTCAGATCCCCCTCCAAACGGCGAATATATTTCACCGGCATCGTGGACACCTGCTCCAACACATTGGCGGCTGCGCTCACTCCGTCTAAAAACGCAATGACGGCAACCCCCGATTCCACGACGCTGGTATCATAGCCCATGCCGATACAGCCAATGCTGGGAATCCCAGGATAAAGCTTCTCCAGCGCCTTCACATGCTCCTCGAACTGAGCGCTGTTAGACAACAGCATAATAAACTGAGGATTCTTCAGACCACTCGTGGCTTCGGCAAGGTCTCCTCTCTGACTCATGGCATAAAACTGCCTCATAAGACAAACTCCTCCTTTCCTGTTTACCCGATATATAGGCGTTTGCGAAAGCCAGTTACTTTGCTAGTGTCATTGTGCACATTGTATAC
>JAMPGX010000015.1 GCA_023663725.1 bacterium
GCAGTTCAATGTTCGGTTTTGAGGGCACGGGAAGTAAATACTTCGTATTAACTTCAGTAAATAATGGCACAGATGATACTGTAGATTTTAGGGCTTCATGCAAAGCTTATGGCATTGCATGAAGCATGTTTTTGTTCTGTGAATGGGTAAAACATATGTTAAGAAAGGCTTTTAACCATTTAAAGGACGGATAGAGCAAAAATATATTACCACATCGGACAAATATTTCTATTATAAAGCCGCTCATGTTTTTGAAAAGGAAATAAAAATTTTGAGAATTTTTCAGATAATAGTATTTTTTTTAAAGAAGATATGTTATAATGTTTCCAGCAAGTCACTTAAAGACTTATGGGCATAATAGTGTGTGAGGTGGAAAAGATGGATTCAAAAATTTTACTGGAAAACGGAACAAATGAACTGGAAATTCTGGAATTTATTGTTGATGGGAATTATTATGGCATCAATGTGGCCAAGGTAAAGGAAATTATTGGTTACCTGGAGCCTACGCCGATTCCCAATTCCCATCCCAGCATTGAAGGCGTGTTTATGCCGAGAGATCGGATGATCACAGCGATTGATTTGAGAAATTGCCTGCAGAGAGGCCAGATGGAGAAAAAGGGATTATTTATTATCACAAATTTCAACAAGCTGGATATTGCTTTTCATGTGGAACAGGTAGTTGGCATACATAGAGTGACTTGGAAAGATATTATTACGCCAAATGCGACATTGTCTGATGCAGAGAGCGGTGCGACAAGCGGTATTATCAAGATTAATGACAAATTGATTGTGATTCTTGATTTTGAGAAAATTGTGACAGATATTTCTCCAGAGACAGGTTTGAAGATTTCTGAGATTGCAGATCTGGGACCTCGTGAGAGAAGTTCGGTGCCCATATTGATTGCGGAGGATTCTCTGCTTTTGAATAAGCTGATAGTGGATTGTCTGAACAAAGCGGGATATACGAATATTACCCACACTGCCAACGGTCAGGAGGCTTACGATTATATCATGGCTGGTGTGGCTGCCGGCAATCTTGATCAGAGAGTAAAGTGCTTGATCACAGATATCGAAATGCCGCAGATGGATGGGCATCGCCTGGTTAAACTGCTGAAGGATGATGACAATACAAAACATATCCCGATCATTATCTTTTCTTCCCTGGTAAATGAAGAGATGCGAAGAAAGGGAGAGGCTCTGGGAGCGGACAAGCAACTGTCAAAGCCAGAAATTGTCAACCTGGTTCACGCGATTGATGAGCTGATCAATGTTTCGGAATAAGAAAAAGGCCGGGGTTCCCGGCTTTTTTTATGAAAAGGCGGATGTGGAGTGTGGATGAAAAAATTTTGAAAATGCTGCAAGATTCAGAAATGCTCTTGGTTGGAATAGGAGAGGAATTTGAGGAGAGAGAGTATTTAAGGACTCAGCAGGATTATGAAAGTGGCGCGGCGTACTTGGGCCAGATGAATCGCCCCGACCTGTTACCATTGTTGTCAGACAGAATGGCTATGTCCGGTGGGAGAGCGGTTGAGGCGCTTAAGGGCTTGCAGCGGATTATAGCGGATATGGATTTTTTCCTGATCGCTACTTGCCAGACAGATATATTGAAGCATGCAGGCTTTCCAGAAGAGCGGACGGTGAGCCCTTGCGGTACTCTGAGAAAAAAACAATGCATCTGTGGCTGTGAACAAAGTCTTACAGAAACAGGGGCCTCTGAGCGGGAAGATATGTTTAATGCAATTCTTGACAGAAAAGAGTTGACGGACATTCTGGGACGTTGTCCGTATTGTGATGGCGAGATGGGTTTCAATAATACATATTTGGAGAAGTATTTAGAGAACGGTTATCTGGAGAATTGGAGCAGATATACGGGATGGCTACAGAGAACCCTGAATCGGAAGTTATGCATTCTTGAGTTAGGGGTAAATATGGATTATCCGCAAATCATACGATTCCCCTTTGAAAAAGTGGGTTATTATAATCGAAAAGCATCATTTGTTCGCGTAAATCAAAGATTATATCAGTTACCTCCGGAGTTGCATGACAAGGGGATATCAATAGCGAAGAATTCTGTTGACTGGTTGCATGAGTAAGAGATATTATAAGAGTGATACAAAATAAATGATTGTCAATCACGTTTGGCGGGATAAGATAATCAGTGTATACGCCATGCGTGATGAATGAACAATCCTAATAGGGTAAAAAACAGGAAAGGTGTGCTGTAGGCACAGTCAGGATGGCATATGGATTCGAATGAAGAGTATTTAGATCAATTATTGAAATCTTTGACAGAAGACAATTCTTCTGCGCCAAGGGGAATGGATGACTTGGATGACGTAGATGATGGAATAGAGGATTTACTCAATCAATTCTCCGATGATATGCATAATGTGCCAGAAGAATTAATCAGTGGGCTGCTCGGCGGTTCAGATAATTCGTTGGGAAGCGCAGCATCCGAGATGCCGGAGGCTGTTGAAGAATTGTCGGGTGAGGCGGATGGAGCGCCAGAGCTGTCGGCTGGACAATTATTTGAGGAATCGTCGGGGACGTCAGAGGAAGCAACCGAGGAATTGTTCAGTGAGTTAGAGGGGATGCCAGAGACAGCCGAAGAATTGTCGGGCGAGGAGGCTGGACAATTACTTGATGAGACGGCGGGTATGTCGGAGATGTCAGATGGAGAACTGTCTGATGAGTCAGAAGGGATACCGGAGATGTCATCCGGAGGATTATCTGATGGATTAGAGAGCCTGTCTGAGATGTCAGTTGGAGAACTGTCTGATGAGTCAGAAGGGATATCGGAGATGTCATCCGGAGAATTGTCCGATGGATTAGAGGGCCTGTCTGAGTTGTCAGCTGGAGAGCAGCCTGAAGACTTAGAGGGCCTGGCGGAGATGTCATCCGGAGAACTTTCTGACGGGTTAGAGAGCTTATCGGAATTGTTAGGCGGAGAACAGCCTGAAGAGTCAGAGGGGATACCGGAGATGCCAGCTAATGAACCGTCTGAGGAGTCAGAGGAGCTGGCGGTTGGAGAACTGTCTGACGAGTTAGTGGATATGCTGGAGGAGTCAGCTGAAGAACTGCCTGATGAGTCTCCTCTTGATTTGGATAGTATATTAAATGATATGTCTGGCGAACTGGAGGATGACACTGACGAGTCGGTACAGGAGACTCCGAATGATGCCATATATGACACTGCTGATTCGAGTGAGGCGTCGGACGATCTTAGTAGCCTTTTGGATAGTTTGAGTGCAGAGGGCGATGAGGATGTTCAGGAGATTTCGGATTTGCTGGCTAAGGCGGACAATGACGAGCCTATTGCCGACATGATGGATTCTCTCTTTCAGGAAATGAGTGATGACGCGGAGGAGCAACCGCGCAGAAAAAAGCGAAAAAAGAAAGAGCGGGTAAAGAAGGAGAAAAAATCCAGGCGGCGGGGAAAAAAGCAGGGGATACAGGATATTGCGGACAGCCTGCCCAAGGAGGATGCCGAAGAGCAGATTGATGAAGTACAGCAGCAGATGGATGCCATCTTGTCCGCGGAAGAAACGCAAGGGAAAAAGAAACAGGGATTTTTTGGAAAGTTGGCGAATGTTCTGTTTCAGGAGGAAGAGGAGACGGAAGATCCAGCTGATCTGATAAGCGATGAGAACGGTGCGATTATGGAGCAGTTGGATAAGGAGGAACAGAAAAAGTCCAAGGGAAAGAAGAAAAAAACAGATAAAAAGGGCAAGGGTAAAAAGGCTGGCAATACGGAAGAAGAAGATGAGTTTGACGAGGAGGCATCTGATACCGGAAAAAAGAAAAAAGTAAAAAAGCCTAAAAAAGAAAAGCCTCCTGTTTCTGTGGAAGAATTGCTTCCTGGCCCCAAACTGTCAATCAGGAAAGCGCTGCCCATCGTAATTGTAGCTTTGACTTGTTGTGCGGCATTTGTGATGATTAGTCATTTATATATCAATCATGTCAATAAAACGCAGGCAGAGAACGCTTATTATGCGGGGGACTACCTGAAGTGTTATGAATTATTGTTTGGCCAGGATATGAATGAAAGTCAGTCGGTCATGTTTCATAAATCCGAGCTGATTCTGCAGATGGAGCGAGCAAAGGGTAACTATCTGAGACTGGTGTTGGAAGAGAAGAAGCTTGAGGCGCTTGATTATCTGGTACAGTTTATCGGCAATAAGGAGGCCGTGTACCAGAAAGGGCTGGAATGGGGCTGTCTGGACACGGTGGAGGAAACCTACTTGGGGATGTTGAGCCTGCTTCGCACGAACTATGGGCTGGAAGAAGAGCAGGCATTGGAAATTGTGGCGTTGAAGAAGGATATCGACTATACGGTGGCTCTGATGGAGGTTCTGGAGGGATTTGATAACGCGGAAGCCAATGCGGAGGGAGAGGATCAGCAGTCCCCCTATGAGGATCTTCTGCCGGAGGAAGAGGAAATCTCGGATACGTCATTTGTGGACTCCGTCGAATAAGTTCGAGTCAATGATAGGCTTGGCCAGAGAGAGTGGATAGAATATATGATTGCGATATTAGACTACGACGCAGGGAATATTAAGAGCGTGGAGAAGGCGTTGCTTGCGCTGGGAGAAAAGGCTACAGTCACCAGGGATTCGGAGGTAATCCTCAAGGCGGACGGTGTGATCTTGCCTGGGGTAGGCGCTTTTGGGGACGCTATGAAAAGGCTTGAAGCCTATGGCCTGGTGGAAACAATAGGTCAGGTGGTTAGACGACAGATTCCTTTTTTGGGTATATGTCTTGGATTGCAGCTGATGTTTGACAGCAGTGAGGAGAGTCCGGGAGTACGGGGGCTGGGACTGTTGCCAGGTCGGATTGTACGGATTCCGGATGACGGCGGGCTCAAGGTGCCACATATAGGTTGGAATAATCTGAAATACCCTCATGAAGGACGCCTGTTCAGAGGGCTTCCAGAGGATGTATATGTTTATTTTGTGCATTCCTATTATCTGCAGGCCCAGGAGGAAAGCATTGTTAAGGCTGTCACAGAATATGGGGCGCTGATTCATGCGTCTGTGGAAAAGGATAATTTATTTGCCTGCCAGTTTCATCCGGAGAAGAGCTCTGGCGTAGGGATGAAGATTCTGGGCAATTTTATTGAAGTGGTAGAGGGTAGACTGTAGAAGCTTATCGGCGTGGCGACTATGAAGAAGTGCAGTATCGCAAGCAGGCTTGCGATATGCGGGGGTATAGGCATGCATACGAAAAGAATTATTCCCTGCCTGGATGTAAAGGATGGCAGGGTGGTAAAATGTGTGAATTTTTTGAATCCCAGAGATGCGGGAGACCCAGCGGAGACTGCCGCTGCCTATGACAGAGAGGGCGCGGATGAATTGGTCTTTCTGGATATCAATGCATCTGCGGATAGTCGGGCTACGCAATTGCAGTGGGTGCGTCAGGTGGCCGGCAAGGTGTTCATCCCCTTTACTGTGGGGGGCGGTATCCGCACAGTGGAGGATTTTCGGGCTATTCTGCGGGAGGGAGCGGACAAGATCGCAGTGAATTCCGCCGCCATCATGAATCCCCAACTGATCAGCGATGCGGCGGATAAGTTTGGCAGTCAGTGCGTGGTGGTGGCGATAGATGCCAAGCGCCGCGCTGACGGCAGTGGCTGGAATATATATAAGAACGGCGGGCGCGTGGATATGGGTATGGACGCGCTGGAATGGGTAGTAAGAGCGGAGCAGCTGGGGGCGGGCGAGATCCTGCTGACCAGCATGGACGGGGATGGCACTAAGGAAGGATATGATCTGGAGCTGACCAGGGCAGTGGCGGATGCGGTAAAGATACCGGTCATTGCCTCCGGTGGCGCCGGTAAGCTGGAACATTTCTATGAGGCGTTGGTGGAGGCGGGAGCCGAGGCAGTGCTGGCGGCCTCTCTGTTTCATTATCGGGAACTGGAGATACGGGATGTGAAGGAATATCTGCATTCACGAGGGGTATCCGTGCGCATGACCTGATTGTTCGGGTAAGGATAAGAGGAATTTGCTCGTTGTTGATAGCAGTTTTTCAGAAGAAGGAAGAAAAGATATGGCGATGATAACAAATGATTGGCTGACGGAGCTTAGCCCTGAATTTCACAAACCCTATTATGCGAAGCTGTTTCAGTTTGTGAAGGATGAGTACAACAGCGCTCAGATATTTCCGCCGGCAGACGACATTTTTAACGCGTTTCACTTGACCCCCTTAAGCCAGGTGAAAGTGGTAATATTGGGGCAGGATCCCTACCACAATGTAGGACAGGCCCATGGACTGTGCTTCTCAGTCCGGCCGGAGGTGGACATTCCACCGTCTCTGGTGAATATCTATAAGGAGCTGCAGGATGACCTGGGTTGCAGGATTCCCAACAACGGCTATCTGGTAAAATGGGCCAGACAGGGTGTGCTGATGCTCAACACGGTGTTGACGGTTCGGGCGCATATGGCTAATTCCCATCGGGGAAAGGGCTGGGAGGAGTTCACGGACGCGGCCATAGCAGCCCTGAACAGGCAGGATAGGCCCATTGTGTATATCCTGTGGGGCAGGCCGGCACAGACGAAGGAGAGGATGCTGAACAATCCCAATCATCTGATCCTGAAAGCGCCGCATCCCAGCCCGCTCTCAGCGTATAACGGCTTTTTCGGCAGCAAACCGTTCAGCCAGACCAACCGATTCCTTGAGGAGCATGGGGAGAAGCCGATAGACTGGCAGATCGAGGATGTATAGGGAATTTCCGATCTTGAACGGAGGCTTTTGCCGCCGCTGGGATGTGAAGAGAATGAAACAGGATAGAGGAGGACAGAATGGTTAAGATCAGAATAGCAATATTGGGATATGGCAATCTGGGCAGAGGCGTTGAAGGCGCCGTGTGCCAGAATGAAGATATGGAGCTGGTGGCAGTGTTTACTCGCCGTGATCCTGCCAGTGTAAAGACAATTAGCGGCGCGCCTGTATACAGTGTCCGGTTGTTGCAGGAGAAAAAGGATGAGATAGATGTGCTGATGCTCTGCGGTGGCTCTGCTACAGATCTGCCCAGGCAGACTCCTGAATATGCAGGATGCTTTAACGTGGTAGACAGCTTTGATACGCATGCCAGAATTCCAGAGCATTTTGAGGCAGTGGATCGGGCAGCCAGAGAGGGCGGCAAGGTGGCTTTGATTTCTGTTGGCTGGGACCCAGGGATGTTCTCTCTAAACCGCTTGTATGCCAACGCGATCCTGCAAAACGGCAAGGATTACACATTCTGGGGTAAGGGAGTCAGCCAGGGACATTCGGATGCAATTCGGCGCATCGAGGGGGTAAAGGACGCCAAACAGTATACGATCCCGGTGGAGGCGGCGCTGGAGGCTGTACGCGCCTGTGAGAATCCTGAGCTGACGACCAGGCAGAAACACACAAGAGAGTGTTTTGTGGTGGCTGAAGAGGGAGCAGATCTGGCGCGGATTGAGCAAGAGATTAAGACGATGCCCAATTATTTCGCGGATTATGACACTACGGTGCATTTTGTCACGCAGGAGGAGCTTGCAAGAGACCACGCTGGAATTCCTCATGGTGGATTGGTGCTGCGCACCGGCAAGACAGGAGTGAACGGAGAGCATAACCATGTGATTGAATACAGCCTGAAGCTGGACTCCAACCCTGAGTTCACGGCCTGTGTGCTGACAGCCTACGCGCGAGCGGTCTTTCGCATGAATGGGCAGGGGATATCGGGCTGCAAGACTGTGTTTGATGTGGCGCCGGCCTATCTGAGTCCTTTGAGCCCCAGCGAGCAGAGAGTACATTTTCTGTGAGCAAAAGATTGTCTGATTTTTACTGACACATGTCGCACAATCGGACAACACGTGCCGGACAGGAAGGAAAATCTGATTGTTCGTGAATATAACAGCGATTGACAGCGATGTACAGAATACGGATAGAGGCGATAAATGAGCCAGCATATGTGTAGCTGGCGTCAGAATTATGCGGAAAAGAGGAACAATGAAGAAAGAAGCATTTGTAACCAGAGAGCAGATTGAGGAGATTGTTAAGACATATCCGACACCGTTTCATATTTATGATGAGAAAGGAATCAGGGCCAATGCCAGGGCGCTTCAGGAGGCCTTTGCGTGGAATTCGGGCTATAAGGAATTTTTTGCGGTGAAGGCTACGCCCAACCCGTTTTTAATTGATATCCTGAGAGACTATGGCTGTGGCACTGACTGTTCTTCGATGACGGAGCTGATGCTGAGTCATGCCATGGGGATTCCGGGAGAGGATATCATGTTTTCCTCCAATGACACGCCGGCGGAGGAATTCATCTATGCAGCCCGAATTGGGGCGACCATCAATCTGGATGATATGACGCATATTGATTTCTTGGAGAAAGCGTTGGGATATCTGCCGGAAACAGTGAGCTGTCGGTATAATCCTGGGGGGTATTTCTCTCTGGGGACGGATATTATGGATAATCCGGGCGACGCCAAGTATGGATTTACTACAGAGCAGATGTTTGAGGGTTATAGGATATTGAAGGCCAAGGGGGTGAAGCATTTTGGCATCCACGCTTTTCTGGCCAGCAATACGGTGACCAATGAATACTATCCTGTGCTGGCGAGGCAGTTATTTGAGCTGGCGGTGAAGCTGCGCGATGAGACAGGGGCTCATATTCAGTTTATCAATCTGTCCGGTGGAATTGGTGTTCCCTACCGTCCGGAGCAGACGCCCAATGATATCCGGCAGATCGGAGAGAGCGTGCGGAAGGTGTATGAGGAGGTGTTGACTGCGGCGGGGATGGGTGATGTGGCCATCTATACGGAGTTGGGACGCTTTATGATGGCTCCCTATGGGCATCTGGTGACGCAGGTGATTCATGAGAAGCATATCTACAAGGAATATCTGGGAGTGGATGCCTGCGCTGTGAATCTGATGCGACCTGCCATGTACGGGGCCTATCATCATATCACTGTGTTGGGCAAGGAGGAGCAGTCCTGTGATCATATGTATGATGTGGTGGGGTCTCTGTGCGAGAATAATGACAAATTTGCCATAGACCGGATGCTGCCAGAGGTAGAGATCGGGGATTATCTCGCCATACACGACACTGGCGCTCACGGTTACGCTATGGGTTATAACTATAATGGGAAACTGAAGTCGGCGGAGCTGTTGCTGAAGGAGGATGGCAGCGTACAACTGATTCGGAGGGCGGAGACCCCCAGAGACTATTTTGCTACCTTTGACGGCTTTGAGATATATGACAGATTATTTGCCGACGAGGAGAAATAGACGGCTTCGGGCGTAGACTTGATCCGCTTCTGCGGATGCGGCACGGGAGGGAATGGTCATGCGATATCCAACGGATTTGAAGAAAGGCGGGACTATCGGTTTTCTGGCTCCCTCCTTTGGATGTAATACAGAGCCTTATCGGAGCGCTTTCGATCATGCTCTGGCCAGATGGCGTGAGATGGGATACAGAACGGTGCTGGGACCCAACTGCTATGTGGGAGAGGGAATCGGCATCAGCAATACGCCGGAGAGATGCGGCGCAGAGGTGATGGAGATGTTCTGCGGACAGGAGGCGGATGTATTGATCTCCTGTGGCGGTGGAGAGTTGATGTGTGAGATATTGGAGCATGTGGATTTTGAGAAGCTGCTCCAGGCGCCGCCCAAGTGGTTCATGGGGTATTCGGACAATACGAATCTGATCTATCCATTGGTGACGTTGTGTGACACTGCGGCCATCTATGGACCCTGTGCCGCCGCTTTCGGCATGGAACCCTGGCATGCATCGATCTGTGACGCCTATGGGTTGCTCACAGGAAAAAAGCGAGTGATGGAGAGCTATCCGCTGTGGGAAAAGGAATCCCTGCGGGATGAGGAGAATCCTCTCCAGCCTTATCATGTGACGGAGCCGCTGGCGTTGAAGGTATATGCGCAGGGGCGGCTGACGCTGGAGCCCGACCGCGAGGGGACGGAGTTAAGCGTATCCGGCAGACTGCTGGGGGGGTGTATGGATTGTCTGGTCAATCTCCTGGGGACTAGATATGACGGCACAGCGGCATTCTGTGAAAGATACAGGGAGGACGGCATTCTGTGGATGCTTGAGGCCTGTGATCTGAATGTGATGGCGATTCGTCGGGCCATGTGGCAGATGGAGCAGGCGGGATGGTTTCGCCATGTCAGGGGCTTCCTGTTCGGGAGGGCGCTGAATAGTGAGATGATGATGAATCTGGATGTCTG
The DNA here is from genome assembly GCA_023663725.1 of bacterium. Lineage (GTDB taxonomy): Bacteria > Bacillota > Clostridia > Lachnospirales > Lachnospiraceae > Acetatifactor. The sequence continues at coordinate 10,213 of JAMPGX010000015.1, forward strand.
TCAGGCGGTGTTAGCTGTGGCGGCAAAATATCATGTTCCCGTGATGATGGATCTGGATATCGGGCATCTAAGTCCCATGATGCCCCTGGTGGTGGGCAGCGTGGCCACCGTGACTTTGCGGGGGAATCATGCAAGGTTGGAAATGAAGTACGAGGAATAAGGAATTATTGATTAATTTGACTGAATTGAATTGTGTAAATTGAATTGCGTAATAGTACTTGTCAAAATAGATTTTGTGTGGTAGAATCATTTTGTTAAAAGAAATCGCACAATTTGCTGGTGTGGCGGAATGGCAGACGCAGCAGACTCAAAATCTGCCGAGGGCAACCTTGTGTGGGTTCAAGTCCCACCACCAGCAGTAAACTGTGGAAATCGCTGAACCCCAGTGTTTTTATGGTGTTTGGCGATTTTGCATTTGAAAGGAGGAGAATAAATATGACAGACAGTGAAAAGCTTGATCTGATTTTAGCAGATATGTCGAGCTTGAAAGAGGACGTATCAGTCTTGAAAGAGGATGTGTCGGGCTTGAAAGAGGACGTATCAGTCTTGAAAGAGGATGTGTCGGGCTTGAATCATGACATGTCGGCTGTGAAGCAGGATGTCAAGCAACTCAAGTATAAGGTTTCCAGAGTGGAGTTAATTCTGGAAAACGAAATCCGTGAAAATATTCAGAGAGTAGCGGAAGGACATCTTGATCTTTCACGGAATCTGCACGAGGCCATGAAACCCAGTAATGAGGTTGAAGTATTGTCCCTCAAGGTTAAAAGGCTGGAATCGGATGTGGATAGATTGAAAGATAAAATCAGTTGAAGCATGTGCGGCATAGCAGATCGCATTTGATATTGCGGTGTTATTGTAGTGTTTGTCTATTCTCAATATTGTAGTATCTTTGGTTATATATTGTAGATTTCATATTTTTCCCTATTGCGTAAAAATACTTTTTATAAAATCATCTATTAATAATCAGTAAATGATCAGCAAAACTTTATTCATAGATTTTTTAAAAATGGTAGATATATTGTATAAAGCCTAGTATAATGTGTTTGGTTGGTCATTCAGGAAATTGAGAGGTAGGAGAGGATAGAGTGTTTTACCTATTATATCCCAAGGATTTATCGGGTAGTATAGGAAGGATAAGGAAAAGAAAGGAACTGGACGATAATCATGAGATATCAGATCAGACATGCTCTGGTGCAATACGGAGCTGATACGATATTGGAGGATGTGAATTTTGAGGTGCGCGACAGGGAGAAAATAGCCATCGTGGGCCGTAACGGTTGTGGCAAGACTACACTGTTGAAGCTGATCGTGGGCGATATTCAGATGAACAATCTGGACAGTGATGAGACATGTGGAATCACAATGGCAGGGCGTCAGGAGATCGGCTTTCTGCGCCAGGTCAACTTTGAGGATAAGGGAATCTCGGTGGAGGAGGAGATCAAGAAAGTCTTTGCGCCTGTTTTTGCCTGTGAGAAGCGGATGAATGAGCTGGAGGAACAGATGAAGTTCTCTGATGACAGAGGGCTGTTGGGCGAGTATGACAAAATGCAGCGCAGGATGGAGGCTTTGCGGGGGTATTCCTGGCGTCAGGATATGGAGATCATGTTCCAGCGCTTTGGCTTTGCGCTGGAGGATTTGAGCCGACCTATCGGCAGTTTCTCCGGTGGACAACAGACCAAAGTGGCCTTTATCAAGCTGCTGCTGGGAAGACCGGATATCATGCTGCTGGACGAGCCGACAAACCATCTGGATCTGCCTACGATCGAGTGGTTGGAGGGCTATCTGAAGAATTATGACAAGGCTGTCATAGTTGTGTCTCATGACCGTATGTTTCTGGACAAGGTGATCGATGTGACCTATGAGATAGAATATCACAGAATCAAGCGCTATGTGGGCAATTATTCGGTTTTTATGAGACAGAAGGAAGAGAATCTGATCAAGCAGGAAAAGGATTATGAGGAGCAGCAGAAGGAAATCCAGAGGCTGACGGAATGGATTGAGAAATGGAAGAATACGCCGTCCAAGGTGGCTGCCACCCGTTCCAAGCGCATGGCCATCGAGCATATGGTCAAGATCGAGAAGCCCAGGCATTTTGATACCAAGGCATTTCACGCTCGGTATGAACCCAGAATAGAGAGTTATACCAATGTGGTACAGGCCAGGGACTTATCAATCGGCTATGAGTATGAGCTGGAGAAGGTCAGTTTTTTGCTTCAAAAGAAGGAGCGGCTGGCTGTTATCGGGGAGAACGGCAAGGGAAAATCCACGCTGCTGAGAACGCTGATCGGAGAACTGCCCGCTCTGGGGGGCGAGTACAAGTTCGGTCAGAACGTCGAATGGGGCTATTTTGATCAGCAGAAGGCGGTGCTGGATGATGCCGACCCGCAGCAGACGGTGCTGGACAATTTCTGGGAGCAATATCCCCACTATGTGCGGGAGGAGGTGCGCAGCGCCCTGGGCGGTTTCCTGTTCTCGGGAGAGGATGTGGAGAAGCTGATGGGGCAGCTCTCAGGAGGAGAGAAGGTGCGCCTGTCTCTGTGTAAAATGCTGCAAAAGCGGCCCAATCTGCTGATCCTGGATGAGCCAACCAACCACATGGATATCGTCGGCAAGGAGGCGCTGGAGCGGATGCTGCGGGAGTATACGGGGACGGTGCTGTTCGTGTCTCATGACCGGTATTTTATCAGCAGGATTGCCACAGGGATACTGGAGTTTTCCGCAGATGGCGTAAAGCAGTATAAGATGGGCTATGAGGACTATCTGGCGCAGAAGCAAAAAGAAGCCGCAGGGCTGGTGGGCGGTTTGACCGCTGGCAAGACATCTGCAGCGCCCACTCTGACGGATGTGTTTGACAAGAAGACTTATTATAATCCGGGCAAAATTCGCTCCAGGTTAAGGAGCCAGCTGGAAAAATATGAGCGTCAACTGTCCGAGAGTGAGACCAGACTGGCAGAGCTGCAATTGCAGCTTGCAGATCCGGCTTTGGCCAGTGACTATGCTCGGCTGATGGAGCTGCAGGAGGCCATGGATACCGAGGAGCAAAGTCAGGAGAGCCTATTGGAGCGCATGCTGGAGACAGAGACGGAACTGGCGGAGATGGGGGAGTGACCGGTAGAGGTTGCTTTGCACCAATATAAATGGGAGGGAAAATCATGATAAAGCACATTATTTTATGGAAACTAAGGGAGGAGCTGTCCGTTGAGGAGAAGGAGACTGTCAAGGCGGAGATCAAGGACGGTCTGGAGGGCCTGGCGGGAAGGATTCCCGGGCTGCTGGAGATCAGAGTGCATACGCAGGGGCTGCCCAGCTCCAATGTGGATCTGATGCTGGATTCCAGCTTTGTGGACGAGGCGGCGCTGAAGGGCTATGCAGTTCACCCAGAGCATGTGGCGGTCGCGGATGGCAAGGTCAGACCTTATACTGCGGTCAGGAGTTGTATGGACTATGAGGTGTAGCGCACAGGTTCCCTGTCCCTGTAAACGGACAAAATGTCCCCGTCACGGGGACTGCGTTGCTTGCAGAGAATATCATAAAAACAGTCGTTACAGAACGGCCTGTGAGCAGGAAGGTCAAAAGGAAAGAACTGGTATAAAGGATAATGAGTAACTGATTGAAACTCGCAAACAAAACGCGCAAAAATAGAAAATTGTACTTGCGCTGTCACGGATATTATTGTAAAATTAGTATATCGTTTAAAAGAAGGAGGTAATGAGTTATGTCAGGCTTGATACGAGACGAATCACAATTTCAAAGCACTATCCAAAATGCAATTACCTCCGGGACATTATTGTACTGATTCCAGCTATGCGGAATGAACTGTGTATGAATGGCCGTAGCAGATTGCTGCGGCTTTTTAACGTGTAGAAACGGCTTCCGGCGGTGAAAAGACTGATCAGGAGGAGAACACAAATGCAGATAATGGATTTTAGGTTGGAACATATGGCAGCGGCGGAGCTGTTGGCAAGGGAGAATTATCAGGAGGAGAGAGATATTGTAGGTTGCCTGCCCAAGTCTGTGGAGCAGCCTGGACTGACGGAGCTGGCCGGAAACGGTCTGGGCGTGGCAGCCGTGAAAGATGGCAGGCTGTTGGGCTTTTGGGGATGTATGGGACCATGGGAGAACGAATATGGCTCCAGAGCACAGGGAGTTTTCTCACCGTTGCATGCCCATGGAGCCATCCGGCAAAACAGGGAGAACATCTATCATAGAATGTATCAAGCGCTGGCGGATAAATTGGCGGGGAGAGGGATCGCGTATCACTCCATTGCCCTGTACGCCCATGATACGCAGGCTCTGTCAGGGTTGTTTACCTATGGGTTTGGGATGCGCTGCGTGGACGCCGTCAGGCCGATGGAAGAGATTTCCTGGAAGTGCGGTGTGGCAGCGGAGATCACATATCGCGAGAGCGGTCAGACGGACTTCCCGAAGATCAGAAAAATGCGAGCTTGTCTGGGGAGGCATCTGGGGCAAAGTCCCTGCTTTATTATGATGAGCGATGCGGATATAGAAAACTGGCAGCGTCGCAAAGAGAGCGGCGGTGTGCGGGTATTCACGGCATGGCATGGAGAAGAACCGATAGCCTATCTGGAGATTACGGATGACGGAGAGAATTTTGCCACAGAGGTTCCAGAGCTGCAGAATATCTGCGGCGCTTATTGTGTACCCGCGTATCGGGGACAGGGAGTCATGCAACTGCTGCTAAACTTTGTCATACGGACATTGCGGGCGGAAGGGTATAGCCTGTTGGGAGTAGATTTTGAAAGTATCAATCCCACCGCATGGGGATTCTGGAACAAATATTTTAAGGTATACACCTACAGCTTGACTAGAAGGTTAGTAGAGAGCGCCTGTAAATGGTAATATGCTCAAGGAGCGGGAAAATAGAAGGAAATGAGATAGAAGGAAATGAGATAGAAATGAAATAGAAAGAAGAGGAAAAATACATGAGCATTATGAGAACAGAACACATAGCATACGATATTGTCCCCTTGCCCAAGGAGAAATGGCAGGGCACGCCTATACCCATGCGCTATACCACCACAGAATATTATGATGTGGCGGTGGAGCGTACAGCGGCGGGCTTTCAGGTGACGCTGGAGAAAAAAGCGTTTGAGGAGCCCGTGACGCACACACCCGAGGAATATGATTTTCCTGACCGTCTGTATCAGGAGCATTGGGAAAAAGCGTATGCCTGGGGCATTGTCATAGATGGTGAGATGGTGGCCTGTATCGAGACCTGTCCGGAGGAGTGGTCCAACCGTCTGATGGTGACGGAGCTGTGGGTGCATGAGGACTACCGCAGGCGGGGGATTGCTCACGCGCTGATGGCGCTGGCACGGGAGCAGGCCCAGCGGGAGAGACGGCGCGCGCTGATCCTGGAGACTCAGTCCTGTAATGTGGGAGCCATTTCCTTCTATCTGCAGGAGGGATTTACCCTGATAGGCTTTGACTCCTGCTGTTATCAGAATCTTGATCTGGAGCGCAAGGAGGTGCGGCTGGATATGGGAATCTTATTTCATGAGAAACCGCAGCTGCGCGGGGAGGACATTGAGATCCGCGCGGAGACACAAGCGGACTACCTTGTCACCGAGGAAATGACGATACCGAAATTTTAGAGATAGCATGACAGTGAGGAGAAAAGAACATGATTTATTGGCAGGAGAAGGATATTGTAGTGCGCTCTATGGAGCAGGCTGACGCGCAGATCATCTGTGACGCGGAGATTGCCCAGGGATGGGATCAGACGGTGGATAAATATCTGATGCGGCTGGCGGATGCGCGGCAGGACGCTGTATCAGCCTGGTGGCGGAATATCGGGGAGAGGTTGCCGGTTATGTCAATGTGTATAGAGAGGGGTTATCCGGTGCCTTTGCCGGCAAGGGCTTACCAGAGATCGTGGATTTCGGTGTGCTGGAGAAGTTCCGACGCCGTGGTATTGGCTCTGTGCTGATGGATGTGGCCGAGCAGCTTGCTGGAGAATATGCGGATACAGTTTGGTTGGGCGTGGGGCTTTATGACAGCTATGGCAGTGCGCAGCGCATGTATGCGAAAAGGGGATATATTCCCGACGGCAGCGGCGTATGGTATGGCAACAAAACGGCGGAGCCCTATGAAAATTATTGCGTGGATGATGATCTGGTGCTGTATATGAGCAAGAAGCTATAAAAGGAAACAGCATAGAGGTGGTCATGTAGCTTCCGTATAAAGTCTGAGAGCTACGTCTGGTCGTACAGTTTCAGCATTTCCAGATATTGGATTAGATCCTGTGAATGCTCGTGAGACAGACCGCTAATGGTTTCAATAATTCCAGCCGTAGTATAGGAGTCCGTCAACTCCTTGTTAAGGTCATCAATTGCGCCGGTGTATTCTGTGCGGTCCAGCAGATAGTCTACAGATACATGGAAAAATTTAGCGATCTCAGCCAGGGTCTTCAGATCTGGAGAATGAACACCGTTTTCATAGTTGGATATGGTGCCAGTGGATACATGGAGATATGCGGCCAATTGCTTCTGATAAATACCGTTTTTCATGCGTAGACAATACAGCTTTTCACTGAATTCCATAAATATGCTCCTGTTTCTGGAAAATAGTTGACGGTTGATAAAACTATTGTAACGTCAATTTTAGAAAAGATAAATAGGAATATACGGTTGGGAGAAAATATCCAAGAACAGCACTTAATAGTTTAGATACAGTAAAATAGGCGCTGCACTGTTTTTCATAAAATTGCAAGAATTATATCAGAATATTTTGAAGAATCCTCTTTCCTATGTCTGCTATAATAGGGGCAGATTAAGGAGGATTCGATTATGCGTTCAGAACAACAGAAACAGTATATGCGGCGTAGAAGGCAGTACAGAGAGTGTCTGCGGAGAGCCTGTAGGGTGTGTCTGGCAACGATACTGGTTGGATTGACCATAGCGGCGGCGTTGTGGTATGACGGAGTGGAGCTGAGGATTCCAACGGACGCAGGGAGCGGACGGAGCAGCGAAGCGGACTGTGGACAAGCAGGGGATAGCCTGGAATATCCAGAGAGTCTGCTGGAGCTTTTGGAACTGAATCCGGAGGCCGAAGCATTTGTGAGGGGATATTTCCAAAATAAGGACAAGCACCCCGAGATCGATCTCTCTGAGGAGGTGCAACAGGGCACTATTCCTCTGTTTCTCCAGTGGGATGAGAGGTGGGGATATGAAACCTACGGAAGTGATTTTCTGGCAGTCACGGGATGCGGCCCCACCTGTCTGTCCATGGTCAGGTGCGGACTAAGCGGTGAGACGGACTGGAATCCGCTGCGCACGGCAGAGTTTGCGCAGCGGGAGGGATATTATGTGAAAGGAGTGGGCACGGCTTGGGATCTGATGACCTATGGGGCGATGGAGCTTGGACTGACGACGGAGCAGGTCATGTATGACGCAGATCATATTCTGGCATGGCTACAGGGCGGGAATCCCATCATTTGCGCGATGAGGCCGGGAGACTTTACGACGACAGGACATTTCATCGTGTTGTCAGGAGTAGATGAGGAGGGCAGGGTGATCGTGCGCGACCCCAACAGCAGAAAAAACAGTGACAAGACATGGGGGGTGGAGGAGCTGATGCCACAGATCAAGAATCTGTGGGGATATCAGTATGATGGAGGAGTTTGACAGTCCACTGGATGTGTGATACACTGATATGCAGAAACGCAGGGGTTTCAAGGACAGATAATGATGTGAAAAGGGGAATTCCCTATGGATAATGCCAATGCGAAGAAGAGAGTGTTTATATACAAGGTCTGTTTGCTTGTGACTGTGGCTTTTCTGTCTGCCTGTGGGAATGGAAGCGGGGCAGCGGATGAGTCGGATAGCTCTGTGACAGTATGGCAGGAAGCGGAGCTGGAGCAGGAAACGGAGGAACCGGAGAGCTCCGAGACGCAGGAATCGGAGCAGGCCGACACGGTGGAAGCTGCGGAGAAATGGTCTGCGCTGAGAGAGCAGATGGGCTTTTATGTGGAGGGGAGTACGCTTTGTGATACAAACGGTAATCCTTTTGTCATGAGAGGAATTAATCATGCCCATTGCTGGTATGAGAATCAGGCGGCCGACGCGATCTCAGGCATTGCGCGGACCGGAAGCAATTGTGTACGGCTGGTTCTGGCGGATGGAGAGCAGTGGACGCCCACCTCTGCGCAGGCGGTGGAGTCACTGCTTGACCAGTGCAGGAGTGAGAAGATGGTTGCCATTCTGGAGGTACATGATGCCACAGGCTACAAGGATAAGGACTCCTTGCTGAAGGCGGCGCAATATTTTGTGGATTTACGGGATATTCTGATTGGCCAGGAGGAATATGTGATTATCAATATTGCCAACGAGTGGCAGGGCGACAGTGAATCACGGTTATGGAAGGAGGCCTATCAGGAGGCTATTCCCCTGCTGCGTGAGGCGGGGCTGGCGCACACGATTATGATTGACAGCGCTGGCTGGGGACAGTACGGAAGATGCATTCAGGAGGGAGGCGAGGAGCTGCTTGCAGCAGATCCTCTGGGCAATGTGATGTTTTCCGTCCATATGTACGGCACGGCTGGAGGCAGTGAGAGTTCCATAGAGAATAATCTGCGCTATGCCACAGACAATGAGCTCTGTGTCTGTGTGGGAGAATTCGGTTACACGCACACGGATGGGGATGTGCTGGAAGACTATCTGATGCAGTATTGCCAGGACAATCAGATCGGCTATATCGCCTGGTCCTGGAAGGGCAATGGCGGCGGCGTGGAGTACTTGGATCTGGCACAGGACTGGTCGGGAGAAGCGCTGTCCGCAGACTGGGGCGAGGTAGTGGTAAACGGTGTGAATGGGATCAGAGAAACCTCGCGGAGATGTACGGTGTTTGAGGAAGCGTATCAGGGGGAGTGGTAGGAAGCCACTCTCTCTTTTCTATGCACATTGACGCTGATATCACTGTTGCGCTGCGCCAACACGGGATGTCAGCGATAAAAAGGAGGGTATATGCATGCAGATCAGAAGGGCTCAGGAGAGCGATATGGAGGGGATTAACAGATTGCTTTATCAGGTTTTGACGTTACATCACAATGGCAGACCAGATCTCTTTAAAGGCAATGCGAAGAAGTATGACGACCAGGAACTGTTGGCGCTGATCGGGGATGAGGAACGTCCGATCTTTGTAGGAGTGGAGGAGAAAACGCAGCGGGTGCTGGGCTATGCCTTCTGCATTTTCCAGCAACACATTGACAGCAATATTCTGACGGATATCAGGACCCTGTACATTGACGACCTCTGTGTGGAGGAGGAGTGTCGGGGACGGCATATTGGTCGCCAGCTCTATGAATATGTGTTGGATTTTGCACGGGGAGCGGGCTGTTATAATGTGACGCTCAACGTCTGGTCCTGCAATGACGCGGCCCTGCGATTCTATGAGAAATGCGGACTGGTCCCGCAAAAGATCGGCATGGAGCAAATTCTGCAGGCAGATGTAGTGGAGGCGGATAAATCGTGATATCGGTACTTGACAACAGGCCCTGTTCATAGGACAATGATAAGAGAAAGGCTTCTGTGCAGAACACGTTAACGTGAGATGTATTTACAGGGAAAAGAGAGGTAGTTGTAATGTGCGTTAGACTAAAGAAAATGGGATTATCTGTAGTGCTTGCCAGTCTGCTGGTCACTCACGTCTTGCCGGTTTATGCGCAGACAAAGTGGTATGATGATTCGGATATTGTACGGGCGGATCTGAGCTATGAGGATATGGAATATGTGGGCTATGATCCGTCATATGCTTTTACTCTGATAGAAGAGATGCGCGCCATGTCTCAGGAGTCGGGACACGAGGAACAGATCAATGCAAATTATGACTTGATAGGTCGTGAGCTGGATAAGATGTATACCCAGCAGGCGTTGAATCAGATCCGCTATTATCGGGATGTGAACAACCAGGAGTACGCCGACATCGACACGCAGCTGCAACAGACCTATCGGGATGTGGTGGACAAATTCCTGCAGGCGGTACGGGACACGTTGAACACGGATTATCGTGAATCTTTGGGGGCTCACATCAATGACGAGGAAGTGGTGGAGGAGTATCTGGAATACGAGGATCTGACCGAAGAGCTTCAAACTCTGCTGGATGAGGAAAATGCGTTGGAGCAGCAGTATGATCAGGCTAGTATGGCGGAGTACACCGTGACAGTCAAAGGGAAAAAATGGACGGAGGAATCCTATAACGAGGCGGCGGAGGATCTGACCTGGCGGGAGATGTTGGCCATCAGCTCGGCGCTTGACAAGGCAAAGAATGAGGCGATATGTCCCATTTTCCTGGAGCTGGTGAGGAACCGCAACGCCCGAGCCCGAATCAATGACTATGACAATTACGCGCAGTACGCCTATACAGATCTGTACAACAGGGATTATTCTATAGAGGATATAACAGGCGTATATGCGGCGGTCAAGGAATATATTGTGCCGGTTCTTGCAGAGGTGGAGCAGTATGTCTATGCGGGTCAGCTCAATGATTTGCTCTATATGGACTATCTGACAGAGGATTATGTGATAGATGTAGTGGGGCGGCATATGGGAGATATTGACCCTGCGCTGGCGGAGGTATATCAGTACATGGTGGAGCATCACCTGTATGATATCGACTACGATCCGAACAAGATGAACGTGGGCTATACCACTACCCTGTATGAATATCAGGAGCCATTTATCTTCAATACGCCGGATTATTCCTACTATGATCTGGAGACCATGATTCACGAGTTTGGTCATTATAACGAGGCTTTTCATGCAGGTACTACGCTGATCACGGATGTGACCAACATGGATGTGGCGGAGATTCATTCACAGGGGTTGGAGCTGCTGTATCTGGACTATGCGGACGACGTGTATGGAGAAGGGTTGGGCGATACTGCCAGACAGATGGTGCTCTACCAGATTCTCTACTCTGTGGTAGATGGCTGCCTGTATGATGAGTTTCAGAATGCCGTATTTTCGGCGGATCACGATATGACGGTCCAGGAGGTCAACCAGTTGTTCCGCAGACTCTCAGAAGAGTATGGATACGTCTACTATGATGATGGGGATGAGGCTTATGACTGGGTGGATGTTCCCCATACATTCTCCTCTCCCATGTACTATATCAGCTATGGCACCTCCGCGCTCGCCGCTCTGGAGATCTGGACCATTGCCCAGGAGGACCGTCAGGCGGGAATCGACAAATATATGGAGCTGACCACCTATGGATTGACCACGACATATTGTGAGCTGATGGAAGAGTGCGGACTGAAAAGCATTTTTGAGGAAGGAACTATCAGGGAGATCGCGCAGACTGTGTCGAGATACACCTCCGCTCTGGCGTCAGGGGATGATACGGCGGATGACTCTTTTGGCGGGTATGATGAGGATGAAGATTTTGATCTGGATTCCTTTTTAAGTGAAAACGGGTGGTCAGATCCTTCAACGAACGACTATTCCAAGGTGACGTCCTTAATGTCCGAGATCGAGAGCCTATTGCAGACGCATATGTATATTATGTATGGAGCGCAGATTCTGACGGCGATTACGATATTAATTATCATCGCAGTATTATCCGTAAAAGAGAAGAAGAGATAAGAATATGGTGAAAGGATTTCTGTCATAATGAGTTGTCTGGGTAATCTTTTGTGGTTTATATTTGGAGGGTTTGTCGGTGGCCTTGGCTGGCTGCTGGCAGGGTGCCTTTGGTGTATCACGATCGTCGGTATTCCTGTGGGGGTGCAGTGTTTTAAATTTGCCTCCATGTCCTTCTTTCCCTTTGGAAAGGAGATTCAATATGGAGGCGGCACGGTGTCTTTGGTGGTAAATATCATCTGGCTCCTGATTTCAGGAATCCCCCTGGCGCTGCATCATCTGATCTGGGGCGGACTGTTTAGTATTACGGTTATCGGCATTCCTTTTGGGCTGCAGCATTTTAAGTTGGCGAAGCTGGCAGTGATGCCCTTTGGGGCGCAGATTGTCTGATGGAGCAGGGCGATGGAGAGTAAGCGAGGATGAGAGGATTACGCAAATGAAAAATAATTCCATAACCCTGTGGCGCATAGTTTTTACGTATTTAATTATGGTATATCATTTCGACAACAAATATTTGATTTTTCAGCATTTCGGATTGACGTCGGGATGGTATATCGGAGTGGAGTTTTTCTTTATCGTATCTGGATACCTGATATATGCTAATTTTGAAGCTCTGTCGGAGAAATGTCACTCAGGGCTGTCTTATCTTTGGCATCGCTTTAAGAAGATATATCCTTTTTATCTTGCTTCGTTTTGCCTTTGTTTTATCTCTATATATCTGATCAGAGAACAGGCTTCTTTTCGAGAAATGCTCAAGGCTCTTTTTTATGATTTCTTTGAGTTGTTTGCTCTTCATGGAATCGGATTGAATGATGGATGGGTTTATGTCAACAACACAGGCTGGTTTATTTCCATTCTGTTTATCTGTGATTTTCTGATCTTTCATTGTCTTTTGAAATGGAAGGATACATTTGTGAATTTTGCCGCGCCCATCATTATCATTGTTTGCTTTTCCTTTTTGTATCGAAATATGCATGGAATCGGCGCTGCTGTACAGACCACGGGCTTTTATGAGAATTGGGCGCTGATGAGGGGGCTTGCGGATATGTGTCTGGGAATTTGCGCTGCCCGACTAAATCATGCTTTAAGCAGTATGAGGCATAGAAGCTTGATAAAAGTGGTCGGAGTTCTGGGTTTTTTGTTTGTCATTGTCTGCTCCATGAAATATAGCAATTCCACTACCGATTTTCTGTATGCTATGATACTTACCGTCTCTGTATCCATAGGCTTTCTGCCCTCAGAGGGAAGGCTTTACAGCAAAAAGTGGATTTACGGCTGGTCGGGGCTAACGATGTGCATGTACCTGGTACATGATGCTTTTCGAACCTCTATATTCCCCGTTTTCCTGGGTATTCCAGAAAAGCTGTCACTGAAATTAGCATATCTGCTGTTGTATCTGCTTGTGGTCACATTTTTTGCATTGGGCTTTAAATATGTGATAGAATGGGTTACAAGGAAACTGCAAATTGAATAAATCGAATGAAAAACATAAAACCGTTAGGAGGAAAAAGCAATGGCGGAGGAATTGAAGAGCAGAGGGGAAGTGCCGAAGGAGCTTACCTGGGATCTGTCGCTGATCTATGCGACGGAGGAGGACATGCTTCGGGATGTGGAGAGACTGGAGCGGCTTACCGCAGAGCTCGTGGAGAAGTACAAGGGACAGCTGAATACGCCGGAGCGGATAGATGCCTGTGTCAGCGATTGTAGGCAGATCTATGAGTTGATGGACTGGACGCGAAGCTATTGTTCCCTGGCGGCGTCTGTGGACTACTATGACAGTCACAGTCAGGAGCTGGACGGCAGGATCAGCCGCCTGGTCGCGAAGCAGCTCAGCAGTATCAGCTTTGTGAAGAGCGAGATCATGGAACAGGAGGAGGAGGTTATCCGCAAGGCGATTGCCATCAGCGACGGCAACAGGCATTACCTTGAGGATATTCTGCGGGAGAAGCCGCACAGACTGCACCCAGAGGCGGAGCGGATAGTCTCAGCGCTGAGCCAGAGCCTATACAGCGCGCCCTATGATATTTACAATATGGCAAAGCTGGCGGATATGAAATTTACTCCCTTTGTTGTGGGCGGAAAAGAGTACCCTCTGGGTTATACGCTCTTTGAGGACGACTACGAATACGAGCCGGATACCAATGTGCGCAGGGCGGCCTTTGACGCTTTTTCGAGAAAGCTAAGAGAGTATGAGAATGTGACGGCGGCCGCGTACAACGCGAATATTCAGACGGAAAAGACGATATCCGTGCTGAGAGGCTTTGATACGGTATATGACTATCTGTTGTTTGACCAGAAGGTCAGCAGAGAGCTCTATGACCGTCAGATCAATCTGATCACGGAGAAGCTGGCTCCCCACATGCGTAAATATGCGAAGCTGATTCAGAAGGTTCATGGTCTCGACCGGATGACGTTTGCCGACTTGAAGCTTCCTGTGGATCCGGATTACGCCCCTTCTGTGACTATAGAGGGTTCCAAAGAGTATATTGAGAAGGGGCTCTCTCTGCTGGGGGAGGACTATGTGCGGATGATTCGCACCGCCTATGAGCAGCGCTGGGTAGATTTCGCGCAGAATAAAGGGAAATCCACAGGAGGGTTCTGCTCCAGTCCCTACGGTAAGAATTCCTTTATCCTGATGAGCTGGAACAATAAGATGTCGGATGTCTTCACACTGGCTCATGAGTTGGGACATGCGGGACATTTTAAGTCCTGCAACAGCAGTCAGACGGTATATGACACGGATGTGTCCACCTATTTTGTGGAGGCGCCCTCCACGATGAACGAGCTCCTGATGGCCCATTATCTGTTGAAGACCAGTGAGGACAAGCGCTTCAGGCGTTGGGTGCTGGCTTCTATGATCGGCAATACCTACTATCACAATTTTGTGACCCATCTGATGGAGGCAGCTTATCAGAGAGAAGTATACAGGCTGGTGGACGCGGGCAGCAGTGTTCAGGCCGAGGTACTGAGTCAGATCATGCGAGATACCCTGCAGAGATTCTGGGGAGACGCAGTGGAGATCAATGAGGGTGCGGAGCTGACCTGGATGCGCCAGCCTCACTATTATATGGGTTTGTACTCCTACACCTACAGCGCCGGACTTACGATTGCGACACAGATGTGCAAGCGCATAGAGGAGGAGGGCGAAGCTGCAATCGAAGACTGGAAGAAGGTGCTGGCGGCAGGAGGTACGTTGACTCCAGTAGAGCTGGCGGCGCTGGCTGGAATTGATATTACCACGGATGCCCCGTTGCTTGACACGATAGAGACCATCGGCGGTATGATTGATGAGATCTGTGAACTGACGGAGCAATTGCAGTGATTGGATGAGAATGAGATGGAGACATTAGAGAGATATTAGATAATTTGACAGGGGAGGGCTATTATGGCGGAATATATTTTAGGATACACGAGGGAACCGATTGACAATGTCTTATATGATCCCAGATTGGCGTACAGCCTTCATTTGGCGATCAGTGAGGACGGCGTACATTACAGGGGATTGAACCACAATTCGGGCGTGCTGTTTGCGCTCGCAACAGAGAATGAAGATGGCTCGCTGAACCCCATGAGCCTGAAAAATCCATGGTTGTTTTCCCAGAAAGACGGCAGCTATGGCGTAATGGCCGTCAGGATACAGGGTGACGGCGGCGCGGATGAGAGCAGCAGAGGAAGTGTGCTGCTTTGGACTACAGATGATCTGCTTATCTATCGTGAAGTGGGGCTGCTTCAGCTCTGTGACGAATATGTTGAATATATCGACTGCGGTTACGACGCGTCAAGGGCGCGCTATATCCTGAGATGGAAGGATGAAAAGGGGAAATGGTATCGAGGAGAGCTGGAAGACTTGGAAACCCTGCGTATTGACGGGGTTGAGGAGATGGAGGAGGACATGGCTTCCCAGCAGCAGCCGCACAGAGTGGAGGAGAGTGCGCTGCGGCTTGCGGATATGGAGGGCGCTCTTCTGTGCAACAGCATGGAGATCGACGGCGACACTGCCAGGCGGATGCGATGCAAGCTGCTGACTCCCGAAAACATTGGCGTCACTTTCCCCGAGAAGATTTCGGCATGTTCGAGGGAGGAGCTTGAGCAGTATAGGGCGGTGGCTCTGTACAGTGACGGCGGCTCTGAGGAGAAGCGGGTTGACTGGGAGCTGAGCCAGGTGGATTTCCGCAGTCCGGGAGAATATCGGGTCCGCGGAAGAGTTCACAGAGAGCATTTTGACTTTCCAGTGGCGTTCAACAGGGCAGATCCCTGTATCGGACGCTGGAACGGCAAGTATTATTTTATAGCTACCAACGATGCGGACAACAATCATACCCTGTATGTGCGCGAGGCGGACAGTATTTCACAGCTGGTGGACGCTTCGGAACATCTGATTCTGGATTCCCAGACATACGAGGGGATCGGAGGATTGCTGTGGGCTCCTGAATTCCATGAGATAAATGGTAGACTCTACATATTCCACGCGGCTACGCCGGGCGAGTTTTTCTGGGAGGAGAGCCATATTATGGAGCTCAGGGAGGGAGGAAATCCCGCCTGTAAGGAGGACTGGTCCGCGCCCAGACGAATCGTGAAAATGGATGGAAGCGAGCTTTGCGAGGCGGGTAAGACGATCACTCTGGACATGACCTGCTTTAACTGGGAGGAGGATTGGTATGTGATCTGGTCGCAGAGACAGTTCCTGCCCAAGGACCTGGGCGCGTGGCTCTATATTGCCCGGCTCAATCCGGACAGGCCATGGGAGCTGGCGTCGGAGCCGGTCATACTGTCCAAACCGGATTATGGCTGGGGCAACAATCATACCTTTGTGGAGGAGGGCCCCTTTGCCCTGCTCAGAGGGGATAAGCTGTATATCACCTTCTCGGCGGCGGCAGTGGACACTTCGTATGTCGTCAGCTATCTGGTTATTGAAAAGGGAAAGGATCTCCTGAGACGGGAAAACTGGAGAAAAAACAATTATCCCATACTGACCTCCAGAAGTGTTTCCGGCGAGTACGGGACAGGACATAACGCCTATGTGACAGATGAATACGGCACGGTGTGGAACACCTACCACGCCAGGCCGGGCACAGAGGGTGTGAGGAGCAGCGGAATCCGCAGGGTTTACTTTGATATTGACGGCGATCCCGTGCTGGATATGACGGAGGAGTTGGATGTGAAGGAAGAATATCGGGCGGTGGAGACACTGTTGCTGGTAGGGGAGACTGCGAAGCTGTGAGCTTTATACGTGTGATGACGACGAGAAAAGCGTGAAAGTAAACTTTTCAATATTGATTGGTGTGCGTGCTGAAGCACGCAAAGGAGTATGACCATGGAAACAGAGAATAGAGTAAACAGAAAAATCGATCTTACTTCGGAACGGCAGGTGGAATTTCACAACTGTGTGGACTATTGCATCGGAACGGGCAGAATGGGTCTGGCGCTGCACAGAGAATATCAGGAGCAGCTGGCATTGGTGCAGAGTCAGATCGGATTTAAGCATATCAGGGGCCATGGACTTTTCTGTGATGATATGGCCATCTACCAGGTTGCGGAGGACGGAACGCCGGAATACAATTATACTTATTTAGACCGCGTGATGGACAATTACAGGGAGCTTGGCCTGAAGCCTTTTCTGGAGCTTGGATTCATGCCGTCCAAGCTTGCCAGCGGGGAACAGACGGTCTTTTACTGGAGGGGGAACACCACGCCCCCGTCCTCCTATGAAGGCTGGCGCGATATGGTCAAGGCATTGCTCCTGCATCTGTGCGAGCGTTATGGCAGGGAGGAAGTGGTTACCTGGCCGGTGGAGGTATGGAATGAGCCCAATCTGCCCGGATTCTGGGAACATGCGGATATGCAGGAATACTTCAGGCTGTTTCACAATACGTTTCAGGCCGTGAAGGAGGTAGATGAACGTTTCCGAGTGGGCGGCCCCGCGGTGTGCGGCGGCAGCGACGAGGTCTGGATCAGCGCGTTCATGCAGTATTGTCATGACAACGGCATCGCGCTGGATTTTGTGACGAGACACCACTATACCACAGAATTTCCAGAGAGTGTGGGCCATTATGGGTATGCGGAGCTGATGCGCGCGGAGGATGGATTTGCCAATCTTCATACTACACGTGAGATCATTGACAGGTTCCCTGAGTACAGGGGGATGGAAATCCATATTACCGAGTTCAATACCTCCTATATTCCCAACTGCCCATTGCATGACACGAACCAGAACGCGGCGTTTATTGCACAGCAGCTGTCTCGTCTGGGAGAGGATAACACCTCCTATTCCTACTGGACCTTCGGGGATGTGTTTGAGGAGCAGGGAGTGCCGTTTACCCCTTTTCACGGCGGTTTTGGACTGGTGGCCAACGGCTGTATTCCCAAGCCTACCTTCTGGACATTTGCATTCTTTAAGAAACTGAAAGAAAAACAGGGAAGCTGTATTCACCGCGACGACAATGCCGTGGTCATGCGGTTGGAGGACGGTACCTGCAGAGGAATCGTGTGGAATATGACCAACAGGCGCGGCGGACATGATTTTACCGTCACGCTGGAGCTGGGAGAGGTAGCGGAGGGTTGCCTGCTGACCAGGATTGTGGATGAGAAACACTGCAATCCGCTGAAGGTCTGGCACGACCTGGGAGAGCCGGCCAATCCCACACAGGAGGAGAATCGACTGTTGCGTGAGGCGGCCACTCCCGATACACAGACGGAGCGCATTTTCGTGAGAAATGGCAGGGCGGAGGGCTCCTTCGCTGTACCGGAAAACGCTGTGGTATACTTTGAGTGGAAGCCTGGAAGGGTCAAGCCGGACAGGGGCTATTCCTATGAGAGAACGATGCAGTATCCCCACATCAACCCTATTACTCGCCTGGACTATCCTGATCCGGATGTAATCAGGGTGGAGGATACTTACTATATGGTGAGCACGACCATGCATTTTATGCCGGGCTGTGAGATCCTGCGCTCTTACGATCTGCGCAACTGGGAACATGCGGCTTATGTCTATGACAGGCTGGACTCAACTGCAGGCCAGAAACTGGAGGGAGAGGAGAATATATACGGAAAAGGCATGTGGGCGGCTTCGCTCCGCTATCACAGGGGAACATTTTATGTGTGCTTTGTGGCCAACGATACCCATAAGACCTATCTCTATACGGCGGACTCCATTGAGGGTCCATGGAATAAGCATAATGTGGAAGGCTTTTACCATGACTGCTCCCTCCTGTTTGACGATGACGGCAGAGTGTATATTGCCTACGGCAACAAGGATATCTATATCACGGAGCTTAAGGATGATCTGAGCGGCCCTAAGGAGGGGGGACTTCACAGACTGGCGGTCAGCGATGAAGGACATCCTGGTCTGGGTTATGAAGGAACACATTTTTACAAGATAAACGGTAAATATTACCTGTTCTTTATCCATTCCCGCAGAGATTGCTGGAGGCGGGTGGAGGCATGCTTTGTCTCCGACTCCCTGGAGGGTGAATTTACTGGCGGCGACGTGCTGGATGACGACAGGGGCTATTGCGGCCAGGGAGTTGCCCAGGGCGGCATAGTGGATACTCCCGACGGAAAATGGTATGCCATGCTATTTCAGGACAGTGGGGCGGTGGGACGAATTCCCATACTTATTCCGGTAAGATGGGAGAACGATTATCCGGTTCTCGGAGATCGGGGAAGGATTCCTGAGAGCTTTGAGCTGACAAGCACCCGTCCAGAATATGTGTATCATCCCCTGGTGGAGAGTGATGATTTCAAAGCAGCGCTAAAGTCTTGTTGGCAGTTTAACCATGAGCCAGATATGGCGCTGATTGACCACGACAGGGAGAGGGGAAGCTGGGGCGTGCGGACGGATAAGGTCTGCGCTGATCTGACTCAGGCCAGGAACACTATCACCCAGCGTATGACATATCCCGGATGCGCGGCGGAGGTCACGGTGGACGGAAGTTTGCTTCAGGACGGCGATTATGCTGGAATCTGCGCGTTGCAGGGCTGTTATGGCTTTGTGGGAATCACCAGGAGGGAAGGGCAGCTCTACTTGACGGTGCGTGCGGTGGAATCTGAGGACAGGTCCATGACTCCCTTGAAGCCTCGGGAGCGCGGTGACAGAGAGCTGGAAGCGATACCGCTTGAGGAGGATATCATCCGGCTGAAGCTGGAGGCAGATTTTACCCGAATGAGGGATACGGCTTCTTTCTACTATAAGAGTGCGAGCTTTAAATGGCACAATCCCTGGATCAGAGTGGGACAGGCGCATAAGCTGTACTTTAAGCTGGATCACTTCACTGGCTGTCGCTTCGGTCTGGTGGTGTATTCTACCGAGAAAGCGGGAGGCAGCGCGAGGTTCAGTGATTTTGTATATCGTGACAGATAGATCGTCGGATGATTTTCGGGGCTGCGCGAGACAGTGTATTGGCAGCCCCCCCCAGCGGTAATCTCGACGGGAAAAGTCGTCATATAAGATACATAAGTTGTGCAAACTGTAAAAAAAGCAATAATTGATGACAAAAAAGCAATATATGAGAAGACAAGACAATATCCTTTTGTGTAAAATGCTATTATATACAAGGGGTTTTGGAACTTTTGTATGTGCAAATTTGAAAATGACAGGAAATTTTTGGAGGAAAGTATGAAAAGCTCTGTGAAGAAAGTACTTGTTGCAGTAGGGATTATCGCAGTGGTTGCCGTGATTGCTGTCCTTATGTCCCTGCGTGGGGTGGAGGATTTCCATGAGAAATATGAGGGCTATGATCTGAGTGCTGACATCGAGGGCATGGAGAGAGAGGGAAACTATACTGGATATCTCAACGAGCATGCAGATGCGGCATATTCCACACAGAGTGTTGAGGTGGATCTGCTTTCATATGAGGCTGAGGGCGAAGTGGAAAGCTACAGCAGTTATGAAGGTGAAAGCGATGTGTTGTACACAGGCATAGGTTCCAGAGTTACCTGGAAGGTCAATGTGCCTGAGAGCGGTTTCTATAATCTATATATGGAATATCTGATTCCAGAGTCCAGAGGTGTGGCGGCGGAGAGAGCTGTCTACGTCAATGGAGAGATTCCCTTTGATGATGCAAGAAATATATCCTTTACCAGAATCTGGGCTGACGGCGGAGAGGTGCGGGTTGATAATCAGGGCAATGAGATTCGCCCTGTCCAGACGGAGGTATTTGCCTGGCAGCAGTCCTGGTTCAGGGATGACATGGGATACATAGTCGAGCCGTACAGGTTCTATCTGGAAAAGGGCGAGAACGAGATCGGCCTTGGAGCAGAGAATGAGCCCATGGTATTGAAACGTCTGGTGGTTTCGGCAGTACAGAAGATAGACAGCTATGAGGAGTATCTGGCCAAGCAGCCTGCGGCGGGCGCAGTTGGGCCAGGAAAAGAATATATGCAGATTGTGCAAGGAGAGGACTCTACACTCCGTTCGGAGTCTTCCCTGTACGCGAAATATGACAGATCTTCCCCGACGACTTATCCGAACAGCGTGACCAGAACGGTGCTGAACTATGTGGGCGGTGAGGCCTGGAAGAGTTCTGGACAGTGGATAGAATGGGATTTCGAGGTTCCGGAGGACGGATACTACAATATTATGGTGAAAGGGCGTCAGAACTATTCCCGCGGTATTGTGTCCAACAGAAGCGTGTACATAGACGGGGAGATTCCCTTTTCTGAGCTCAGGGAGGTTTCTTTCGATTATCGTAATGATTGGGATTGCCTGACACTGGGGGACGAAGAGGGCAATGCCTATGATATCTATCTGACGGAGGGCAAGCATACTATTCGGTTGGAAGCTTCGCTGGGTGGCGTTGGCCCCATTCTGGAAGAGATAGAGGACTCGACTTTCAGACTGAATCAGATATACAGGAAGATACTGGTGTACACCGGAGCTAATCCGGACCAATACAGAGACTACAGAATCGAAACTAATTATCCAGAGATCATGGAGGCCATGGACCTGGAGGCAAAGAGACTATATAAGATTGTGGACGATATGGTTGCCTACAGCGGACAGAAGGCTGATCAGATTGCCACGGCTCAGACAGTGGCGCAACAGCTGGAACGTTTTTGCGAAAAGCCAAACAAGATTACACTGGAGTTCGTCAATTTCAAGGACAATATTACTGCTCTGGGCACGGCATCTCTCAATATGAGTGAGACTAAGCTGGATGTGGACTATCTGGTGGTCAGCGGAGTGGATGTGGAGCCCAAGAAGGAGAGCGCCAATATCTTCCAGAAGCTATGGCATGAGGTTAAATCATTTGCGGCTTCTTTCGTGGTGGATTACAACGCTGTCGGCGATGTATATGACGGCAAGGAGGAAGGGATTATCAAGGTGTGGGTTCTGACCGGACGAGATCAGGGCACAATCCTGAAAGCCATGGTTGATGACAGTTTTACTCCTAACACAGGTGTGAAGGTTAACGTGGAGATCGTTGCGGCTGATGCGCTGCTGAACGCAGTGCTGGCGGGACGGGGACCCGATGTGGTGCTGTCGGTCGGGGCGGACCAGCCAGTGAACTATGCGCTGCGTAACGCGGCTGAGGATATCACGCAGTTCGCGGATTGGCAGGAGGTTCTTAGCCACTATACACCGAGCTCTTATGAACAGTATAGCTTGGACGGACATATATATGGAATTCCTGAGACACAGACCTTCAATGTGATGTTCTATCGTAAGGACGTCCTGGAGGAGTTGGAGCTGGAGGTGCCTCAGACCTGGCAGGATCTGATCGAAATGCTTCCGACGATTCAGGGTAATAATCTGTCGGTGGGTATTCCTACAGCGGCCGGAAGCAGTTCCACGGGTGTTGCGACAACGGCGGTTGCCTCCAATATGCCAGACCTGTCGCTGTACTTTACACTGCTGTATCAATATGGCGGGGATATGTATAACGCGGAGGGCACTAAGACGACGGTGGATGACGAGGCGGGAATCAAAGCCTTTGACGACTATACCAGATACTTTGTTGATTACGGATTGCCAACGATTTATGATTTTGTCAGTCGGTTCCGTTCGGGAGAGATGCCAATAGGAATTTCCCCGTACTCAACCTACAACACGTTGATGGTTTCCGCTCCTGAGATTAGAGGATTATGGGATTTTACATTGATACCCGGCACGGAGTACAAGGATGCGGAGGGCAATACCTATATAGACCGCTCTGATTTCATCACTGGAAACGCGACCATGATGATCGCTACTGATAACGATGTGGTGAGGCAAAATTCCTGGGAATTCATGAAGTGGTGGGCCAGTATTGACACGCAGGTGCGCTTCGGCCGTGAGATAGAGGCTTTATTAGGGTCTTCGGCGAGATATGCGACCGCTAACAAAGATGCGTTCTCACAGCTGGCATGGAGCTACGATGATATATTAGTTCTTACAGAGCAGTGGGAACAGACGGTCGGCATCAGGGAGGTGCCTGGCGGATACTATACAGGGCGTCATATTGCAAACGCGGTCCGCAAGGTTATCAATGACAAGGACGATTCCCGTGAGACCATTATCGACTACTCGATCAAGATAGATGATGAGATAACCAAGAAACGAAAAGAATTTGGCATGTCGGTTGCGGAATAGGGGAGTGAGAGATGAGAGAGTATTTAAGCAAATACGTTACCTTGCGAAAACATAACGCCAAGGTAGCGGTGAAAAAAATGAAGAGAAGCAAGATGTGCTACGCTTTCCTGGCACCGTACGCGATTCTGTTTTGCCTGTTTTTTGTGGCGCCGGTGGTAGTATCCATCTTCTTCAGCTTTACCTACTATAATATCCTGGAGGCTCCGAGATTCATAGGCCTGCACAATTATATCAGCCTGATTTTGGATGACGACATATTTCTGCAAGGTGTAAAGAATACATTTATGATCGCGGTTATAACTGGACCGTTGGGATATATCATGTCATTCTTATTCGCCTGGCTGATCAACGAATTGCCCAGATGGGTGCGAAGTGTAGCGGTAATTATCTTCTATGCGCCGTCCATTGCTGGTAACTGCTTCGTGATCTTCTCCGTCTTGTTCAGAGGAGACGCCTATGGTCATGTTAATGCGTTACTGATGAATTGGGGTATAATAGATACTCCTGTGCTGTGGCTGATTAATCCAGATTACATGTTACCTATCTGTATGATTGTAATCCTATGGATGAGCTTGGGAACTGGATTCCTGTCATTCGTGGCTGGACTTCAGGGCGTAGATGGTTCTCAGTTTGAGGCGGGTTACATGGATGGTATCAAGAACCGCTGGCAGGAGCTCTGGTATATTACTCTTCCTAACATGAAGCCCATGCTGATGTTCGGAGCGGTTATGTCAATCACACAAGCTTTCAGCGTCTGTGATGTAACCAAGACATTGTGTGGATATCCCAGTACGGATTATGCGGCAAGAACTATTGTTACTCATCTGTTTGACTATGGTTATTCCAGATTTGAGATGGGTTACGCCTGTGCGATTGCAACGATTTTGTTCCTGATGATGATATTATGTAACAAAGCAATTCAAAGTCTGTTGAGAAGAGTAGGAACCTGATATGAGCAAAAAGAAAAAACAAGAATTAGTCGAAAAAGAATATCACAAGAAGCTGATAAAAAGAAGGAAACCGAATCGTTCCATCGCCGGGGACATAACGCTGTATTTCTTTCTGGTGCTGGTGGCTTTTATCATGGCATTCCCTCTGATCTATGCCATCAGCAGTGCGCTGAAGCCTCTGGATGAATTGTTTAAGTTTCCTCCAACAATGCTGGCTCAGCATCCCACGACGGATAACTTCTCGGATTTGTTTGTTACGATGGGTAAGTCCTGGGTAACCTTTTCCAGATATCTGTTTAATACAGTGTTTATCACTGCGGCAGGTACGGCAGGGCATCTGATCATAGCATCCATGGCGGCTTTTGTGCTTGCCAAGTATGAATTTCCGGGCGGCTCCGTATTCTTTAAGCTGGTAACGGTGGCGATGATGTTTACCGGATATGTAACGGCTATCCCCAACTATTTGATCTTAAATGGATTGGGCTGGATTGATACATATTGGGCCATCATTATCCCCGCGTTCGCTTCTCCCATGGGACTGTTCCTGATGAAGCAGTTCATGGAAGGACTTCCCACCTCCCTGATAGAGGCGGCCAAGATTGACGGCGCTAACGAGTGGAAGGTATTCACTGGAATTGTAATGCCCAATGTAAAGCCCGCATGGATGACGCTGATCATTTTCTCGGTGCAGGGTCTGTGGAATAATCCCGCAGCCACCTATATATACTCCGAGGAAAAGAAGACCCTGATATTTGCCATGCAGCAGATACAGGCCGGTGGTATAGCGAGAACCGGACAGGGCGCTGCGGTTCAGGTAGTGTTGATGGCGGTTCCTATTGCGATCTTCATCTTCTCCGAGAGCCAGATTCTTGAGACCATGGCAAGCTCCGGTCTGAAAGATTAACAGGGAATGAGGTGGCGTATGAAAAAGAGGATTATTAGAGCCGGCGCATTAATCTTAAGCGCTGTAATCATGGCATCAACGACTGGTTTGACGGTTCTTGCTGCGGACAGGAGCTATACATATAATTATGACTACTGGGGAGATGTGCAGGATTCTCCAGATGCATATACGGTCTGTAATGTGTTTGCCTCCATAGATCTCGGACTGGATAAGAATATGTTGAGTCCGGATGGATTATATGTGTCTGGAGAGCTGATCTATATCTGTGACACGGGCAATAACCGCATCATTGAGCTGGAGAGACTATCTCAGGAAGAGATCAAGGTCTCAAGGATTATTGACAGCTTTAGTGGTAATGTAGAGGTAAAGACATTTTCCAGTCCTACGGATATTGCGATATCCGAGGAGGGCGAATTCTATATTGCGGATAAGGGAAATGGGCGTATTCTGAAGCTGGATAAGGATCTGAATTATATTATGGAGTTCAAGAAGCCCATTGATTCCACATTGGATCCGGCGCTTACCTTTCAGCCTGACAAGATTGTCATTGACACGGCAGGGCGTGTGTATTGCAGTGCTACAGGTATCAATAAGGGCCTGATCAAATATGAGAATGATGGTGTGTTCTCAGGATTTGTAGGCGCAACACCAGCGGTATACAATCTGTTGGATTACTTGTGGAAGAAGTTTGCTACACAGGCGCAGAGGGCACAGATGGAGTCATTTGTTCCCACAGAGTACGACAATATTTATATGGATTATGAGGGCTTCATCTATGGCGTGATTGGTTCGGTGGATGAGGATGCGCTGGACAATGAAACTGCTCATGCGATTCGCAAGCTTAATCTATTGGGCAATGACATCTTGGTAAGAAATGGTGAGTATCCGATTTATGGCGATCTGTATTGGGGAAATGGCGGCGGTCATGAGGGTCCGTCACATTTTGCGGACGTCACTGTGTTAGACAATGATATCTATGTTTGCCTGGACAGCAACAGAGGGCGTCTCTTCGGCTATGATGATCAGGGAAGACTGGTATATGCCTTTGGCGGTAATGGCAATATGGATGGATATTTCAGAATGCCTGTCGCGATTGAGCATATAGGTAACGATCTGTTGGTGCTTGATTCTCTGGATTGCAGTCTTACGCTGTTTACTCCGACAGAATTTGGCTCCAAGGTCTATGAAGCGGTTGAGCTTTTTGATGATGGCGATTATGATGGTTCTGAGATGGCCTGGAGACAGGTAATGATGATGAATGGCAACTATGACTTGGCATATATTGGCATTGGCCGTGCTCTTCTCAGACAGGAGAAATACCACGAGGCCATGGATTATTTTGAACTGAAATATGATGAGGAGAATTATTCCAAGGCCTATAAGCAGTACCGCAAGGAATGGGTGGAAGAGCATATCGGCGTGATCGTCATAGTGGTAGTTGCGCTGTTTGTGATTCCCTTGTCCATAGGCAAAGTAAAGAAAATCAAGCATGAGATAGATATCGCTGATATCTTTCAACGCTAGTAAACGGAGGACGATATGATTGCTGCATTGAAAAAGAAAGAGACTTACCAACATTATATTGCCACTCTGAGATTTGCCTTATATTGCATTACGCATCCGTTTGACGGTTTCTGGGATCTGACGCATGAGAAACGCGGCTCCTATGCAGCGGCGAACACCATATTGATCTTGACTCTGTTGGCCAGAGTGATGGGGCTTCGCTACACCAGCTTTGTGATACAGCGTGTGTACTGGGAGGGCATCAATATCTTCCTGTATCTTGCAAGTGTGCTGTTTCCGCTCCTATTATGGGTGGTTGGTAACTGGGCCTGCACGACGCTGTTCGACGGCAAGGGGCGTCTGGGGCAGGTATATATGGCTACCTGCTATGCATTGACGCCATATCCCTTGATGCAGTTCCCGCTGATGATATTCAGTAATTTCGTGACGGTGGACGAGAGGGAGTTCTATGGCGTGCTTGCCGGAGTTTCTCTGGTGTGGTCACTCTTGCTTATCGTAGCGGCGATGGCTCAGATTCATGAGTATCCGATGGGGAAGAATATCCTGTTTACTGTGATCAGCCTTTTTGCGATGCTTGTGATCATATTTATTCTGTTGTTGTTCTTCAGTATGATTTCTCAGGGCGTTGCATATTTTATCTCGCTGGGAAGAGAGATTTTGTATCGGCTGTAAAGGGATGCCTGCCATGGCAGGCGGATAGGAGTGAGTCCGGGGTCTGCTCATCCGGATACTGATTAACGAGGCAACACAGGATTCGCCTGTGTGATGCAGGAATGAGGTAACAATGAAGAAGGAAAAATCGGTAAGGAATGCAGAAATAAAAGCTGCAATTGTCAAGCAATTAAAGAGTATGATTGCTCCGGTGGTTATCTTAGCCATTATAGTGGCGGCCGTCTTAGTTGTAGTATATTACAAGAACACGGCGGAGGAGAAAGAGATAATTCGGATCAAT
This sequence comes from bacterium, assembly GCA_023663725.1. Lineage (GTDB taxonomy): Bacteria > Bacillota > Clostridia > Lachnospirales > Lachnospiraceae > Acetatifactor. The sequence goes on from JAMPGX010000015.1 coordinate 37,712, forward strand.
GGCTACGAGGGATCAGATGAGCCTATTGTGTTGGAGAATGATAAGCTGAAACTGACTATGGACCCTCTGACCACTCAATTCTCCTTGGAGGTAAAGAGCTCTGGGAAGGTGTGGTATTCCAATCCTCCAGATGCCGCGTCTGATCCGCTTGCGCTGTCTGGTGAAAAGGGGAATCTTCAATCTACCCTGTTGATGTCCTACAGCATTGTCTCAGGTCTGGAGTCAAAACTTAACAATTATGACTACAGTATCAAGAATGGCGTATATGAGATAGAGACTGGAGACGACTATATACGCGTTAATTATTCGATCGGTAATATTGAGAGAGAATATATGATTCCTCCGGTTACGACAGAGGATGACTTCAACGGCTGGCTTGATGCGATGAGCAAGGAAGCCGTCAATATGGCGAAGCAGTACTATAAAAAGTATGATATCAACAATCTGGGTAAAAAGGATAACAAGGAGGAGCTGCTTGCAAGTTATCCGATAATGGAGACAGAGGTCATCTATGTGCTCAGAACCAATGCCAGCGCTGCCATAAAGACTAAGCTGGAGGAGTATTTTGAGGAGGCGGGGTATACTCTTGAGAAGTATGCTGAGGACAAGGAATTAAACCTTGCCGAGAAGTCCTCCAATAAGCCGGTGTTTAATGTGGGTATGACGTACCGTCTGGTTGGAGATGAGTTTGAGGTCGCGATCAATCTGGCCGATCTGGAATCCAAGGACGAGTATCCTATTTATACATTGACTCCACTTCCCTATTTTGGAGCTGGTGGAGCGGACGAGGAAGGATTTATTCTGGTTCCCGAGGGCGGCGGTGCGCTGATCAATTTCAATAATGGCAGAACAGCACAGAACAGCTATTATGTCAATATGTATGGTTGGGATATGGCTCTCGGCCGTAAGTCAGTGGTACATAACACCATGGCGTATTTCAATTGTTATGGCATAGCTCAGGGTGATGATTCTTTCCTGTGTGTTCTGGAGGAGGGAGCTCCCTATGCTTCCGTACAGGCGGATATCAGCGGGCGCAATAACAGCTATAATACCGCCAGCACTGTGTACAGTGTGACGCTTCGTGAGCAGTATGAGGTGAGTTCAGTCGCTGACTCTCTGGTCTATGTGTATCTTCCTGAGTTGCCAGATGAGACGCTGACGCAGAGGTATCGGTTTATCGATTCCGGAAGCTATGTGGATATGGCCAAGGATTATCAGAGTTATCTGAAGGAAAAGCACGGTGATTATCTGACAAGGAATGACGATGTGGAGGCGCCGGTGGCCCTGACAGTTGTGGGGGCGGTGGATAAGGTGAAGCAGGTGTTGGGTGTTCCTGTTTCCAAGCCATTAAAGCTCACTACCTACAAAGAGGCGGAGGCAATGATCAGGGAGCTGAAGTCCGAGGGCATGAACAATATGTCGGTAAAGCTTACCGGGTGGTGCAACGGAGGCGTGAATCAGAAGATTCTGAAGAAGGTGAAGACGATATCTGAGCTGGGCAGTAAAAGAGATATGCAGTCGCTGGCTAACGCAGCCAATGAATTGGGAATAGATCTGTATCTCAACGGCGTCACTCAGTATGAATATGACAGCAATATATTTGACGGCTTTTTCTCCTACGCGGATGCGGCGCGATTCATCAGCAAAGAAAGAGCAGAGCTCTTCCAGTACAGTGCTGTGACTTATGCACAGAGGGAGGGCGCGGACAGCTATTATCTCCTGCATGCGGATCTGGCGGAGAAGATGGCAGATAATCTGGCGGCGGCTGCTGCGAAATATGGCACAGGGGTATCCTTTGAGGATCTGGGAATGGATCTGTCGGCGGATTATTATGAGAAGGATATGGTCAGCAGGCAGGCTGCCAAAGAGAGGCATGAGGCAAGGCTTAAAGCGTTGGCGGATGCAGATGTCAATATCATGATCAACATGGGAAATGAATATGCCGGCGTTTACAGCGATATGATCACAAACATGGATCTGAGCGGCAGTGAATATACGATACTGGATGCCTTTGTTCCGTTCTATCAGTTGGCGATGCACGGTTATGTCAATTATACTGGGAGGGCATTGAATGTCTGCGGCAATGAGGAGGAGGAGCTGCTCTACTCAGCTGCATATGGAGCAGGCCTGCATTTCTCTCTGATGAGGGAGACGGCGTTTGCTCTTCAGAAGACGCTCTATACACAGTATTATGGCTCTGATTATGCGGCCTGGCATGACAGGATGATGGAGATTTATACGAGATACAATGCGGAGCTGGGACATACGTTCAATCAGGAGATGACGGGACATGAGTATATTACTCCAAGTCTGTCCTGTACCACATATGAGGATGGCACAAGGGTGTATGTGAACTTCAGCTATGAGGATATTGCAGCGCCGGATGGCGTGAATGTACCCGCAAGAGATTATAAAGTTGTCAGGTAATATAAACAGGTATTTGTTGACTGAAAATGGTTAGAAAGGGTAGTGATTATGAAGAAACAGAAGAATAAGTTAGCGGGTCTTCAGAGGCGCAAAGCATTATCAGGATATCTGTTTATTGCACCGTTTATTGTGGGGTTCCTGGTATTTATGGTGAAGCCGTTTTGTCAATCCCTGTACATGAGCTTCTGCGATGTCCAGTTGGGAGCTGGAACCTTTGAACCGGTGTGGATCGGGCTTGCCAATTATGTTCAGGCGTTCCGCGTGGATCCTGAGTTCGTCAGATTCCTGACCGAGGATCTGGGCAAGATGGGATTGTACACCGTTGCCATCTTGGTATTCAGCTTTTTCGTGGCATTGCTGTTGAACCAGAAATTTAAGGGCAGGGCGTTTGTGAGAGCCATATTTTTCCTGCCCGTTATCCTCTCCTCAGGTGTTATACTGGGATTAGAGTCAGAGAACTCTGTTATGGATGCCCTCAACGTCGCCATTGAGGATACGGCGCAGGGGATAAGTGTCACAGCGGCGTTGCAGGAGATTCTCAGAACTGCGGGAGTTGGTACCAGAGCTTACGAGTATGTGTTTGAGATCATTGACAATATATATGACATAGCGATTGCGTCAGGAATCCAGATCATCATATTCCTCTCCGGCTTGCAGACTATCTCCACCAGTATGTATGAGGCTGCGGATATCGAGGGCTGTACGAAGTGGGAGAGCCTGTGGAAGATCACTTTCCCGATGATCAGTTCTCTGCTATTGGTGAACACGATCTATACGGTGATTGACTTCTGTATGCGTACGGATGGTCAGGTGATGGAGAAGATTACTGAGGTTACGGTAGATCAGCTCAATTATGGGTTTGGGTCGGCTCTATCCTGGATATATTTTGTGATTGTCATGGCGATCATAGGTGTTGCTTCGCTAATTATCTCGAAGGGGGTTTACTATTATGACTAAGTCAATAAGAACGAGATATAGTGAATTCATGGAGAGAAACAGGAAATCCGGCGGTTATCTGCTGAAGAAGACGGCTATGAATTATCTGATCAGTATCTGTAGGCTCATCCTGATGTTTGGTATGTGCTTCCTGATTCTGCAGCCGATCTTTAACAAGATATCCATCAGCTTTATGCCGGAGCGGGATATCTACGATCCCACGGTTATTGTGATACCGGCGCACTTTACGACGAGGAATTATCAGTTGGCAATAGCCATTCTGAAATATGGCACGGCGTTGACGAATTCCTTCCTCATATCATTGACTATCGCCATTCTGCAGATTGGGGTATGTACTCTGGTGGGATATGGGTTTGCCCGCTTTGAGTTCCCTCTGAAGAAATTCTGGTTTGCATGTGTGATGTTAGTGATCCTGATTCCGCCCCAGACCATATCCGGTTCCCTGCATCTGCACTTCCGGTTCTTTGATATACTGGGGATATTTGAGGCGACAACAGGGAGTACGATTAATTTAAGAGGCTCCAAGATACCATATTACTTAATGAGCGCCTGCTGTATGGGTTTGAAGAATGGTCTGTACATCTATATGATTCGCCAGTTCTTCCGCAATATTCCTAAGGAATTGGAGGAGGCGGCCTATGTGGATGGCTGCGGAACTCTGCGGACCTTCCTGCGGATCATGCTTCCGGATGCCAAGCCCATCCTGACCTCCTGTTTCCTGTTTGCTTTTGTATGGCAGTGGACGGATGGTTTCTATTCCAGGATGTTCCTGGGAAAGACCCAGCTGTTGAGTACCGGCCTGGCCAGTATTGTGGACAGCCTGGGAGTCTTCATTGCGAGAGAGTCAGGTATGACAAGCGGAAGCGCCACCATATCCGTGGCGCAGTCCAACTCTATATTGGCCACAGGTACGCTTCTGATTATATTGCCGCTGATTGTTTTGTATCTGTTCGCACAGAAGGGATTTGTGGAGAGCCTGAGTAGTTCAGGCATCAAGATGTAGCGATATGAATTCCGGTTCATTCGTATTAGGGAGCATCCCGGAAGAAAATATGCTCCCGGGGAGGATGAAGGGATTTATATAAAAAAGGAGGATAAAAATGAAAAGAAAAATGTTTCAGAAGTTAATGGCTGCCTCTCTGGCAACCGCAATGGCTGTAGGTATGGCAGGCTGTGGAAATACTCCCAGCGAGCCTACTAATGGCAATGATAATCAGTCTCAGCCCACTGACGAGAGCTCAGCTCCTTCAGACGACAATCAGGAGTCTACTCCCGAGGAGAGTTCAGCGGAGTCCGAGGAGAACGGAGTTGGCCAGTACACTGTTCTGACCGACGAGAATGGCAATACGTATGATCTGGGCGGCATGGAGATCATTATCCGTGACTGGTATTCAGGCGATGGCACTGTACCCGAGGCTAAGAGTGATTTTGAGGAGGCACAGCAGGAGTACCGCGAGTGGCTTCAGGAGACCTACAACTTTACCTGCAAGGAGATGACAATCTCCGACTGGGCTAATGCTCCTAAGGATTTCGTTGACTATGTTACCACTGGCGGAGATGACAACAACTATATCTTCCGTCTGCGCGATGACGCGGCTACCGCTTCCGCGATGGGCCAGGGCCTGATGTATGATCTTTCCTCACTGGATTGCCTGGATCTCACGGACAGCAAGTACACCAGGAACAAGCTGATTGATAAGTACAGCAATGCTAAGGGAGTTTTCGCTATGCATCCCGGCGATCCCGAGCCCCGTACCGGTATCTACTTCAATAAGAGAATACTGAGCGAGGCGGGTATCGATCCTGAGGAGCCCTATAATCTGCAGGCATCCGGCGATTGGACATGGGATAAGCTGAGAGAGTACATGGAGAAGGTGCAGCAGGATACCGACAACGACGGCGCTATCGATATCGCTGGATACAACGACAACAACGGAATGTTCGGATATAGCATTTTCTCCAACGGCGGCGCTTATATCGGCAAGGACGCAGATGGAAAGTACACCTATGACCTTGAGAACGCCAATACCATGGAGGCTATGGAGTTTGCTGTAGACATGATCACCAAGTATAAGCAGGTTCCGCCTCAGGATGCTCAGTGGGATTACTACAAGCAGGCTTTCCTGAACGGTGAGGTTGCCTTCCTGGTAGAGGATGCCTATGCTATGTACTATAAGACCGAAGAAGATCATGGTTATCTGACTGATATGGAGGATGATTTCGGCTTCGTTATGTTCCCGAAGGGACCTCAGATGGATGATTACATCAATGTATGGGCTGATAATGTAACCTGTATCCCTGGCTGCTATGACGCAGACAAGGCATGGAAGCTTGCATTTGCATTTGATCTCTGGACAGATGATGTACCTGGATATGAAGGCTATCAGAACTGGGCTCACGTTTATGCAGGCGCTCGCGACACCAGAGCCGTAGATGAGACCTTCAAGATGATGATCACCAAGGGTATGGTAAGCTATGAGGGCGTTCTTCCTCAGCTGGATCTTGGTAATGACTTCCTGTGGAAGGGTGTTACCGCTAAGAATGCTGTTGTTTCCGAGTGTGTTGAGGCAATCAGAGACACCTGGAAGGGCTATGTAGAGGCAGCAAACCAGTAAAGTAGTATTGCAATAACAATAATTAGTTTTAGTATGAAAAGGGATGGTGTTTTCCGGGCGCCATCCCCTTTCTAAAGATAAGCATACAGGATGAATCTTAAGTAGTTCCGAAGCTTTAATTATCACAGATGTGACTGTAGTACCATGCGTACAGGTTTGGATTGGAGCTTCGGAAATGTTTGAGATATCTGTAGTATGCGGTCGTATATTAGGAAGAGCGGCTGTGAGTAGAGAAAGGAAAGAAGAGAAGAATATGACAGTTAAATTTCATTTACCAGGTCTGCGGCAGAACTTTCCTCTGAATATGCTGGTGCTCAGTCTGTTGGAGCAGAAGCCGGAGCGTTTCAGGGAGGGAATTGAGATCGCCTCTTTTTTTGGTGAATTTCCCGCTTCACTCTGGAATGGCGGCCGTCCCTCCAACTATGATCAATGTGATGAGGCGTATGTGAGAAATGTGATCAAGGCCATCAATGACAAGGGGATTCCTGTACGCTATACCTATACCAACATGCTGCTTGGCGAGGAGGAGCTCAAGGATCCTTGGTGTAATTTCTGTATGCGAGCGGCGGATAACGGTATGAATGAGGTAATTGTGTTCTCACCGGTTCTGGAGGAATATGTCAGGCAGACATATCCGAGCTTTAAGCTGAACAGTTCCACTTGTAAGGAAATCAGGGATATTGATGCCGTCAATCAGGAGTTGGACAAGGATTACCATCTGGTGGTGCTGGACTATAACCTGAATAACTGCTATGATAAGCTGGAGCAGATCAGGGATAAGGAGCGTTGTGAGATTCTGGTCAACGCGGTGTGCATTCCCAATTGTCCCAGGCGGGGGGAGCATTATCGTAACGTCGCGCGCAATCAGCGCATTATGCTGGAGAATCGTGTTCTGCCGCAGGATAAGAGGCTTCCGCTGGAAGAGTGGAACTGTGAATACGGCGAGCACAACTGTCTCTATACAATTCAGCGCTACAATACCTATGTTTCTCCGGAGTCTATCTGGGAAAAGTATGTGCCAATGGGTTTTACGAACTTTAAGATTGAGGGCAGGACAGCTAATCTCTTCTCGTTGATCGAGACCTATTGCCATTATCTGATCAGGCCTGAGTATCAGGGAGAGACGAGGATTATGTTGTTGAATAATCTGGTGGCGAGCAAGGTTATCTCACTCAGGCATCCTCGCGAGGCGTTTCCAGTGGGAGAGATGGCCATGAGGTCAGCGGCAGGAGTCGGAAGGACTGCCTCCGCTGCGAAGGTGATAGAGCAAACGGCGGAGGCTTCCAGCCGAGAGCACGGGAAGAGAGAAGTATTCTGGCATCTGCCGGGATTCTGTTATTTCAGACTGCTGAACCAGGTGGTAATCAACATGATGAAGGATTATCCTGAGATGTTCCGAGAGGGATATCGGATTGGATCGGTCTACGGGACGTTTCCCGGTGCGATCTGGAATGGCGGTCGCACGGTGTTTGGCGTTACAGGGAAGCAGGAAATGGAGTCGATCCTGCAGGTCTATAACAAGAGGGGGATTCCCGTGCGCTTCACATGGACCAATTCTCTGTTGGAGGAAAAGCATCTGCAGGATACATATTGCAATCTGATTATGCGGCTCGCGGATAATGGGTTGAATCAGGTGCTTGTCAATACGACGGTGCTGGAGAATTACATCAGAGAGAGTTATCCGAGCTTTCCTCTGATTTCCTCTACCACCAAACGGATAACCGATGAGGGCGCGCTTCTGGCGGAGCTGGACAAGGATTATTATCTGGTGGTGTTGGACTATGATCTCAATCATAATGAGGCGGTGCTGAAGGCGGCGGAGCCCTATGCAAACCGCGTGGAGATATTGGTCAATGAGGTCTGTCACCCCGGATGCGCAAGAAGGTCGGAGCATTACCGTCAGGAATCCCTGATGCAGCTGGAGTATGATGTGCGCACGCCGTATCCCTGTCCTCACAATACTCGTGAGAGAACATTTGAAGACTGCATGGGCCAGCCGGCATTCATCTCCAATGAGGAGATAGTAAGGCTTGCGGAGAGAGGCTTTGTGAACTTTAAAATCGTTGGAAGAGGAATGCCTCAGAGGTTTGTGGAGGACGCTTATCTGTATTATCTGGTCAAGGAGGAGCACAGAGACTTCGTCAGGAGCAGGATTGACGGACTGATGCAACAATTCAGCGCGGCCAGGCGGAATCAGGGACGGCGTTAAAGCAATGTGGAGAGTGAGAGCGATGGGAGAGTATAGAGCAGGCAATATTGCCAGGAAAATATGCGCGTGTGCGGCGGTGAGCATTCTGTTGTGCGGCTGTGGAAGGGGTGTCGAGGAGCCGGACAATATGGTGGTGATCGAACAGGAGGAGCCGGCGCTGTCTTATAAGCTGGCCACAGTTGAGGTCGGCGAGGTGGTAAAGACGGAGAGAGTTCAGTGTACCTATCGGCAGATGAATGAGCAGGCGGTCAGCTTTACCATGAGCGGCAGACTGGTGGATCGGGTATATGTCGAGGAGGGCGATCATGTCAAAAAGGGCGACCTGCTGGTGGAGCTTTCCAGCGAGGAGCTGAAGCGGCAGATCGAGGATCTGGAATACCGCATTGCCAGGAACGAACTGTTGTTGAGCCACGCAGAAATGGACGAGGCATATGACATATCGGGAAAGTGGGTTGATTATCTCTATTATTCCGGCATGTCTGATAAGGATAAAGAGAATCTGGACAATCAGATTGCGAATACACAGCGCAATTATCGATATCTGCGGGAGGACTATTCGGACGCTCTGGAGATTGACAGGAAGCAGTTGGATTCGCTCCGACAGGAGTATAGATTAAGTCGTGTCTATGCTGAAGTGGACGGCGTGATCTACAAGCTCAGAGATGGGCTCGAGGGTACTACCTCGCAGAGAGGCGAGACGATCATGAAGGTTCTGGATACCTCTGAGTGTCTGTTTCAGACAGAGATCCCGGAGCTTGCCGGCTCCTTCAGTGAGGGCGAGACGATACCGATGAGCCTGACTTACAGCCAGTCGGACGCACATTATGACCTGATGCCCTGGAATATAGAGGAGTGGGGAGATATCCAGCTGTTTGTCCTGTGCGATGTGGATGAGGACCTTGAGATAGAGGTAGGGACCACAGGGTACATCTGGGTGATTGCTGACAGTCGTGAAAATGTGCTCCGTGTGCCGGAGAAAGCGATATATGAGGCGGACGGCAAGGCTTATGTATATGTGTTGGGCGATGACGAGATGCGTGAGGTCAAGTGGGTGGAAACAGGCTTGTACGGCGATGACATGGTTGAGATTCTCAGCGGTCTCACGGAAGGGGAGAGGGTTGTTCTGAAATGGTAAAGAATATGCTGAAAAGGCTTATTCCCATATGGTTATGTCTGTCGATGGTGTGTACTGGCTGCGGGCAGGACGCGGCATCTGCGTACGCGGAGGATGTAGAGCTCTTGGAGCCAGTGGGAATATCCTACAATTATGAGATTGTCTCCAGGAGAGATATGTATGATGCGAAGATATATGCGGGCGTGGTGAGTCCGCATGTGGAAGAATATGAGTTGGAGCAAAATATCAGGTTCAGTGGCTTCGACGCATATCCCGGAGGGCTCGTGAGAAAGGGTGATAAGCTGCTTCATGCCAATACGGAGGAGATCGACAAGAAGATCGAGGATATGGAGAAACGCATTAAACAGATGGATGAGGAGTATCAGGAGTTTCTGGCGGAGGCCAACGAGTCCCTGATTGAACCGCGGGAGGAGAGAGACCGTTGCAAAAGTATACTGGACAATCTGGAGCGGGAGAAGCCGGAGGAGTTTATTCTGGTTCAGGTGGACGAATCCGCTGAGCCGGAGCAGCAGCCGAATCCTGAATATGCGACATGGCAGCAGCAGTATAAACATTTTGACGGCCAGCACCGCAGGGTGGGACTTCAGGTGGATATGCTGGAGGAGGACATCAAGCAGCGCACAGAGCTGTATGAGCTGGATCGCGCCTATAATATGTCTCAGCTGGGGCATCTGAAGGAGGAGAGAAGCAGAGGTATACTGTATGCGGGTATGGGCGGCAGGGTGGCCTCTATCAATCTTGGTCTGTTGAATAATTACTGGGCAGACGCAAAGACACCGTTGATGTCGGTGGTGGACGAGGCGAGGGTGGAGATATACAGCAATTATATCAACAGAGGGACGATCAATAAGGCGGAGGATGTCTATGTCATTGTCAACGGCAAGCGCTATGAAGTAGAATACCAGCCCATAGAGCCGGAGGAGTATAAAAAGCTTGAAGAGAAGAACGGCAGCGGCAACGTATTTTCCAATTTTACGGTTCTGGAGGGAGGAGAGGAGCTGCAGCTGGGCAGCTATGCCGTTATCGTGGTACTCAACCAATCCAGACGGGATGTACTCACCGTACCCAAGGATGCCGTCAACAAGGATGACAGCGGTAATTATGTCTATAAGGTGGTGGACAATGAGAGTGTATACACCCCTGTCAAGACTGGGATGAAGGATGGACTCTACGTGGAGATTCTCTCTGGAATCGAGGAGGGGGATAAGGTACTGACGGAACAGAAGCAGGTGACAGGCAGCAAGTGGGGAGAGGTTACTCTGGGAAGCGTCGGCAATAAGTTCAGCGGCGATGGCTATGTCCAGTATCTCTCTGAGCAGGAGATAAAAAATCCGGTCCAATACGGTACCTGCTATTTTGTGGAAAGCCTGGTCGATATCTCTCAGGTCGTGAAAAAGGGAGATGTGCTTGCCAGAGTCAGAGTGGTGCCGGATCAGGCGGAGCTTGATCGGAACGAGCATAAGCTCCAGCGGGAGAGGGAGCGTCTGGCGGAACTGAGGGCTATGGGAGAGGAGAAAAATAAGAAAGCCATCGCAGCCAAGGAGGAGACAATCAAGGAGTTGGAGAAGCTGATTGCCGAGATGAAAGCTGATTTTGCTATCACAGAGATCAAGGCGCCTGCAGATGGAGTTATCACGGGCGAATATGATTATGAGACGGAGGCTCTGTTGCCGAAGGACGCCACTCTGTGCTGGCTGGCGGACAGCAATTACCGATATGTCATGGTAGATGATCCCAATAGTCAGCTATCCTATGGAAATCGGGTGGAAATATCCTTCTATGACTCGAATACGGGCACATCATACAGCGTGCCGGGAACAGTGGTGTCTTTGAACCATATGGCGGTGAGCAAAAAGCTGTATTCCTTTAATTGGGGATACCGGATGCAGGATGTGAATGCGGTACTGATTTTGTTTGACCCGGAACACAGCGATGAGCTTCCGGATTCCGTGCTGACCAGAGAGGGATGGCGGGTTTCCCTGAGTGTGGACGCATCGTACAGGAATATGGAAAACGTATTGTTGGTGCCCAGAAAGGCGGTCACAGAGGTCATGGGCAGCACCTATGTGAAGGTCAGGGCTGAGGATGGAAGTATTCAGTATGTCAGCTTTCTTGCAGGCGGGGCTGACAGCAGTAATTATTGGGTAATAGAGGGCCTGACGGAAGGAATGGAAATATGTTTAGAATAATGCTGCAAAAATTATGGCATAAGAGGTGGATGAACCTCTGCCTGCTGCTGGGAAGCATACTGCTCATTGCGACGGTGGTCAGCTTTCCTCTGTATCAGGCGGCAGCCTATGACAGGATGCTGCAGGATGAATTTAACAGTTATATAGCCACTCAGGGAAAATGGCCGACGATGTGTTCCCTGGTGACCGTGTCAAAAAAGGACAGGGGGGGCGTCGCCATCAAGCGCATGGAAGAGCTGATGGCTAATATCGGCGGCGACCTGGGTGTCAATATGAAGGATACAGTGTATTATTATCTCCTCAGCGCTCAGGATGTACACTCTGTCATGAACAGGGCGGATATGGGCAAGCAGACCGTTCGTCTGTCGGCGCTGTCTGATCTGCCGGAGCATGCGCGTATGCTCAGCGGCGAGATGTTTTCAGAGGGCGGCATCACGGAGGACGGCTGTATAGAGGTGGTGGTCAGCCAGGCAGGACTGGTGGGTATGAAGCTTCTGGTGGGGGAGACCATTGTTTTTGACGGTATGCGGGACGCGGAAGGCAACGAGATAAAGCTCTTTATCAAGGGTGTATTTGATGCGGAGGACCGCAATGATTTCTACTGGCAGGCCAAGCCCAACGAGATGGAAGACATCTGTCTCATGAATATGGACCTGTTTCGCGAGATGTTCACCGGAGAGAATGCGGTGAAATACACGATCAGCTGTAGATATTTTCCGATGTTTGAGTATGAGGATATCAAGGCGGAGCAGGTGGAGGGACTTGCCCAGGCCACGGATTATCTGACACAGAAGGGGCCGTTCCGCAGCACGATTGACTATCCGGATTATCGGGATATCCTGGAGAGATATATGAATAAGTACAGCAGGATACAGGCAACGCTGGTAATTCTGCAGATTCCTGTGCTGATTATGCTGGGAGCGTTCCTGTTCATGATCTCCGGACAGATGTATGAGATGGAGCGCAATGAGATATCTGTCATCAAGAGCAGGGGAAGCTCGGGGGGACAAATCTTCCGACTGTATCTATATCAGAGCGGCTTTTTGGCTTTGGTGGGCGCCTGTCTGGGGATCCCCCTGGGAACAGTGTTCAGCCGTATACTGGGTTCGGCCCGCAGTTTTCTGGAGTTTGAGGATAGTACTCCTCTCCAGATCGTGTTTACGACAGAGACATGGCTCTATGCGGGAGCAGCGATGCTCGCTACGCTTCTCATCATGGCGCTGCCCGCCATCAAGCACAGCCGTGTCACCATCGTAAAGCTGAAGCAGCAGAAGGCGCTGAAGAAAAAGAGCTGGTGGGAGATCATTTTTCTGGATGTCATCCTGCTCGCTATCTCTATATACGGATATTACAGCTTTCACAAGAGCTCGGGCATTATGGTTGAAAATGTGCTGATGGGCAAGTCTCTTGACCCGCTGCTCTATGTGAGCTCTTCTCTGTTTATCGTGGGTGCGGGGCTTCTGTATCTGAGGGTGCAGCCGTTGATCGTGCAGCTGATATATTTGATCGGCAAGCGGTTCTGGAAGCCGGCGAGCTATGCTTCCTTTATGGAGAATTTAAAGAATGGGCGGAAACAGCAGTTTATCATGCTTTTTCTGATTATGACGATCTCTCTGGGGATGTATCATGCCACGGTAGCCCGTACAATCCTGCAGAATGCCCAGGAGAACGCAGAGTATCTTGACGGTGCGGATATCATTATCAAGGAGGTCTGGCAGGGACTTGTAGATGAGAACGGCAAGAGTGCAGGCTATCTGGAACCGGACTTTAACAAGTACATAAATATGGAATGCGCGGAAAGCTATACGCGGGTGTTGAACGACGAGAGCGCTTATATTGGGGAGAGTAAGTCCGAGCGCCAGACGATCAGGCTGATGGGAATCCATACAAAGGATTTCGGAGAGATCACGCGGATGCCCCGCTATCTGACAGAGAAGCATTATTACGAATATCTGAACAGTCTGGCAGAGGCCAGAGACGGGGTGCTGGTATCCGAAAATTTCCGTACGAAGCTGGGATATGATGTGGGCGACACAATCACTGTGTACAACAGTCAGGGAGTGGGCACTACAGGCAAGATCGTCGACTTCTTTGCGTATTGGCCGGGATATTCGCCCACGGTGACAAGCATGAATCCCGACGGAACCGTGGTTACGAGCGATAGTTTTCTGGCGGTGACCCACTATGATGTTCTGCGCCAGCAGTGGGGCGTAGTTCCCTACGAAGTATGGATCGGCCTCAAGGAGGGATATGATTCACAGGATGTCTACGAGTGGATTCAGCAAAATGACGTTCGTGTGAGAAAATATGTGTCTATGGAGACAGATGTGCAGAGCGCTACGGAGGACCCTCTCCTGCAGGGAACCAACGGCGTGCTGACCATGGGCTTTGTCGTGACGATCTTGCTGTGCGCGGTGGGTTACCTGATCTACTGGATCATGTCCATTCGCTCCAGAGAGATGATGTTCGGCGTGCTGCGGGCCTGCGGTATGCACAAGAGCGAGTTATTCCATATGCTGATGAATGAGCAGATCTTTTCGGGTGTGTTCACGGTGCTTGCGGGGATCGGTATCGGCAAGCTGGCTTCAACGATGTTTGTGCCCCTGCTGCAGCAGGCTTACGCGGCGACCAATCAGGTGTTGCCGATGAAGCTGGTGGTTAATCAGGCGGATATGATCAGGCTCTATGGCGTGATTGCGGCAGTGATGGTGCTGTGTCTGCTCGTTCTGATCATACTGCTGTTTAAGCTTAATGTTGCCAAGGCTTTGAAATTGGGTGAGGAATAATGGATAATAATCAAATGATTGAAGTGAATGGAGTGAATCGGATATTTCCCATCCCGGGTGGGGAATTCCAGGCGCTCAAAAATATCTGCACCGCGATCCCCAAGGGGAATCTCGCTATCCTGAGGGGACGTTCCGGATCGGGTAAGACGACGCTGATGAATATCATAGGCGCGTTGGACGATCCCACATCGGGAACGGTGCGCATCGATGGCAAGGAGATCGGACGGCTCTCCGGCAAGGCCAGGGAGAAGCTTCGGAGAAAGGATATGGGCTTCGTGTTCCAGTCGGTGTCTCTGATGCCGACGATGAACGCGTTCCAGAATGTGGAGTTTTCCATGCGTCTGGCGGGAATCAAAGCTGGAAAAGAGCGCGATAAGCGGGTGGAGGAGTGCTTGAGACTGGTGGGCCTGGGCAACCGTATGAACCATATGCCGGCGGAGATGTCCGGCGGTGAGCAACAGCGTGTGGCTATCGCCAGAGCTTTTGCCCACAGACCCAAGATTATCCTGGCGGATGAGCCCACGGCAGAGCTGGACAGCGCGATGGCGGCACAGGTGACCAGGCTGTTTCAGGAGATGACCAGGAAGGAAGATATCACGATTCTGATGACGACTCATGATGTGGGTCTGATGGATGCCGGAGATATGATTATCGAGCTTGAAAGCGGTGAGCAGGTTCAGCACAGCGAGGAGGAATAGATATGCCGGAGGCAATGATACAGGCGGACGGTCTGGTAAAGATATATAAGTCAAAGCAGACGGAGGTGCTGGCGCTGCAGGGGCTGGATCTGACGGTCGAGGATGGGGAACTGACGGCGATTATTGGAAACAGCGGAAGCGGCAAGTCCACCTTCCTGAATATGATAGGCGGCCTGGATCGTCCCAGCGCCGGTTCCCTGCTGGTGGGCGGCAAGAATCTGTTCACGATGACGGAGAAGGAGCTGGTATTATACAAGAGGGATACAGTGGGTTTCGTGTGGCAGAACAATGGAAGGAATCTGCTGCCCTATTTGACGGTGCTGGAAAATATTATGCTTCCGATGAGTCTGTCGGATGTGAAAAAAAAGAAATCCAAGGCACTGTCGCTGCTGGAGATGGTGGGGCTCAGTCATAAGAAGCACAGCCGGATGAATATGCTCTCCGGCGGTGAGCAGCAGAGGGTGGCGATAGCGATAGCGCTGGCGAATTCTCCCAAGCTTCTGCTGGCGGATGAGCCTACGGGAAGTGTGGACGTGAAGACGGCCAACTATATCTTTGACGTGTTTACGGAGCTGAACAAGAATGGACAGACGATTCTGATCGTTACGCATGATGTGGCATTGTCCAGAAAGGTGAAGCGTGTGGTGGCTATACGCGATGGCAAGATCAGCAGTGAGCGCGTGCTGAAGGAGGCCTATGCGGACCGCCTGCAGGAGAGCAATATCGACTGGAGGCAGGAGGAGACACAGGACGAGTATGCCATCATTGACCGCGCCGGCCGCGTGCAGATCCCCGCGGAGCTTCTGGAGGAGCTGCACTTAAAGGATAACAAGGTCAGCATTGGTCTCCACGACGGTAAGGTGATCATCTCAAAACCGGAGGAGTGAGACGGGAGAATCAGTATTCTTCTCTCTGAATTCGCTGGGGGTGCAGCCCTTGAGCTGCTTAAACAGTCGGTTGAAGGTGGATATGCTGGGGAATCCGGAATGCAGGGCCACCTCCGTGATTGAGAGGTCGGGCTGTGCCAGAAACTCCTCCGCGACCTTGATTCTGCGTCTGGTAACATAGTTGCAGAAAGTATAGTTGGTATATTGCTTAAACAACCTGGAGAAATGGTATTTGCTGAAGCCGACTGAGGCGGCGATATCGTCGATGTTCAGGTCCTCCATGTAGTGTGTGTCAATATACTCAATGACAGTGTTGAATTTGTCCATATATTCCTTTTGCTTATAGACCCGCATGTTGGGAAACAGATTGACTTCCACCAGATGATTGGTCCCCAGCCGGACCAGCATATCGAGCAGCAGGGAGTATATCGTCAGTTCGGCGAATTCATTTTTGCTGAAATATTCTTTTTTAATCTGCATCAGAATTTGATATATGCCATCATAGATATTGGAATGTGTGGTACGGGTGAGATGCAGCGGCTTAGACAGGATGGCCAGAATGCTTGAAAAGCCGCGCATTCCATTAAAGCTGGACAGGTCGAACTGAAATATAAAGCGTTTGCCTGCCTCCGGCGCCATCAGGGTATGCAGCTCCCCGGGCGGAATGATGAGAATATCTCCCGGGACTACATGATAGGACTGTTCGCAGGCGACTACATTATACCAGCTTTCCATGGGGACAATGATCTCCAGAGCAGAGTGCCAGTGGGGGTCATAATCTATAGGCTGGTCGTTATACCAGATGCGGACGGAAGAGTCCACATGGTATTGAATCAGTTCTTGTCTGGTATCTGTCAGGACATGGCGGAGGGTGTTATCTGTATTCATGGCGTATCTGCTCCTTTTTATCAGTTGAATCTCATGGCTCTTACTTGATTGTAGCATCTTTTTTGGCAATTGTAAATTCAAAAACGCAAAATATAGGAGGTAAATAGCAAGAATTAAGAAGTAAAAGGAAATGTATTTTCGTATAATAAACAGATAAGCATTTACAGGATTTCCCTATTGATTGATGCGTCGCCGCAGTAAAGCTGTGGCATGCAGGAAAAGAGGACAACTATGCCGATAACAGCGAAGAACCCAATTATGTCGGGATTCTATCCCGATCCCTCCATCTGCGCGGTGGGTGGAGACTATTACCTGATCAATTCAACATTTGCCTATTTTCCAGGGCTTCCAATCATGCACAGCAAGGATTTGGTGCATTGGGAGCAGATCGGCAATGCCATGCACAGGCAGGAGCAGTTGCCTCTTAAGAATGCGGGCCATTCCCAGGGGTTGTTTGCCCCCACGATGCGGTATCATGACGGTACATACTATGTCATCTGCACCAATGTGTCCCACGGCGGCAATTATATAGTCACGGCGGAGAATCCCGCAGGTCCATGGTCTGACCCTTATTATCTGGAGGGGGCGGACGGGATCGATCCCAGCCTGTTCTTTGACGAGGACGGAAAGTGTTATTATATCGGCACACATCCCAATCCCGAAGGTTGTCAGTACAATGGGGATTATTATATCTGGATACAGGAGCTGGATGTACAGAGCATGAAGCTGGTGGGGGAGGTTCATAATGTCTGGAATGGCTCCTCCAAGCAGATTCCCTGGCCGGAGGGCCCGCATCTGTACAAAAAGGACGGCTATTATTATATCATGCACGCGGAGGGAGGCACCGGACCGGAGCACGCGGTATCCGTGTGTCGGAGCAAAACAGTATTTGGACCTTACCAGAACAATTATTGCAATCCCATTTTGACGCACAGGCATCTGGGCAGGGATTATCCCATCAAGTATGTGGGGCATTCCGATATCATCGAGACTCCTGCGGGGGAGTGGTATATGGTGATGCTGGCAGTGCGTCCGCTCGAGGGATACACGACGATGGGACGTGAGACGTTCTTGGCAAAAGTAGTGTGGGAGAATGACTGGCCGGTGGTCAATCCTGGAGTGGGCCTGTTGACGGATGAGGTGGAGATTGATCTACCCGAGTGGGACCCTGCAAAGGATACCTCCTTTGACACGAGCGCCAACTGTGTGCCCGGAAGCAGTCGCACTTATGATTTTGCGGCGATGGAAAAGCTGGGCGATGAGTTCCTGATGCTGAGGAATCCAGGTGATGATCTGTATGCGCTGGATGGGGACGGTCTCAAGCTCTCATTCCGCACGGAGACCTTGAAGCAGAAGGCAAGTCCCTCCTACATAGCCGTGAGGCAGCAGCATCACCAGTTCGAGGCGGTGGCGTCCCTGTGCACGGACAATCTGACTGAGGGCAGGCGGGCAGGAGTCG
Source organism: bacterium (assembly GCA_023663725.1). Lineage (GTDB taxonomy): Bacteria > Bacillota > Clostridia > Lachnospirales > Lachnospiraceae > Acetatifactor. The sequence continues at coordinate 55,962 of JAMPGX010000015.1, forward strand.
CGCTGATGCAGAGCAACGAGTATCATCTGCGGGTGGAGATCAGCCGTCTGGATGAGAAACAGCAGAAGGCAGTGCAGGCGGATGTGATTCTGTGCCGTAAGGGAGAAGATACGGTGATATGTCACACAGGCTGGGGGAATATGCAACTGCATGGCGATGAGAAGATATGGTCGTCCATGGAGGAGATACGGGTGGTTCTGAAAGTAAATGGCCTGAAAGCGTCCGTGGAGTTGCAGTCAACGGACGATCCGGCGGTGAAAGCGTTGCTGTGCGATGAACTGGATATCCGCGATCTCTCCACGGAGGTGGCAGGCGGTTTTGTGGGCTGTACCGTGGGCATGTATGCCGTGTCTGACGGGGAGTGTTCTGGGCAGGCGGCGTGCTTCAAGAGCTTTACCTATCAGGCATAGCTTCTATTTTGCCGATATTGGCTAATTGCGTTTCTTGCAGAGAGAGTTTCGCAATGGTCTGGAAATATGAATTGGGGAAAGGGGAGTATGTAATGCAGAAGCGTTTATGCTCCCTTTTTTTGAATGATAGAGCTGTGTTACAGGGGAGGTGTGTGGAGGTGACAGAGTATCGCGTGGCAGCGAGGGAGGATATGGAGCTTTTGATGAGCAGCCGTCTGGAGATGCTGCGGGTGGTGAACGGTCTGCCGGAGACGGAAGACTTTGATGAAGAACTGGTCAGGGAGAGTCGGGAGTATTTTGAGAGCGGTGAACAGACCACGATATTGGCGCAGGAATGGGGGATTGTCATCGGCTGCGCCACACTGTGCTATATCAGGATGATGCCTACCTTCTCCCACCCGACGGGCAAGCGCGCGCATCTGATGAACGTGTATGTGAGGGAGCAGTACCGCAGGCAGGGCATTGCCGTCAAAATGGCGGAAATGTTGATACAGGAGGCCACAGCGCGGGGCGTCACGGAGATCAGCCTGGATGCCACACCGCAGGGGCGGCTCCTGTATGAGAGGATGGGCTTTGCGGCGTCGGAGGAATGCATGGTGTTACCACTTGGAAAGTGACGCTTTGTGCGGGGACTGGTTTAGCGTGGCAGGCAGATGAGGAGAGTTGGGCAGAAATGAAAAAACCGGAGATGATCTTGTTCGATTATGGGCAGACACTTGTAAACGAGGCGCCCTTTGACGGGGTGAGGGGAACGGAGGCTGTGCTGCGCTATTGCAGCGAAAATAAATACAACTTGACGGCGGAGCAGATTCAGCGCGAGGCCGACGCCATCAACAGAGAACTGGGCAGGTTTGATCCGGCCAGGCGGCATCTGTTTCAGGTGGAGGTGCCAAGGCATATGTTCAGCTCCTATCTGTATGAGTCGCTGGGAATCAAGATTGCGCTGACACAGGAAGAGGAGGATCGGGTATTCTGGGATGCTGCCGCTCCGGGAAAGCCCACAGAAGGGGCGGCAGAATTCCTGGAGTACCTTAACAGTCAGGGAATCCGCACCGGCGTGATCAGCAATATCAGTTACTGCGGGCGAGTGGTGGAACAGCGCATCAGAACGTTATTTCCAGAGCAGCCGTTTGCGTTTATCCTGACCACCAGCGAATATATGTTTCGCAAGCCCCACAAGCGTATCTTCCAGTTAGCGCTGGAGAAAGCGGGGGTGGAAGCGGAGAAGGTCTGGTATATCGGCGATCAGTATGAGTGTGATATCGTGGGAGCAGCCGGGGCTGGGCTGTTTCCCGTATGGTATATTGGGGCGATAGACTTGCCCTATACACCCCACGAGGAAGTGCTGACGGTGGACAGTTGGGGGGAAGTGCGAAAGATACTGGAAGGGAAGGACAGCTAAGTTAACCTGGAATATGTTTGTGATGGCGAAGAAAAGAGTGTAGAATGTGAAGAGATAGATTGAAAAATCACAGATTTTTCATTTTCTATTTGGGCAATAACGCAGACGGGGTCTGTGATATGCATGGGGATTATTGATTGGTATGCGCGCCGAAGCGCGCTGGGGTATAAATATGACGGCACAGGAAATGTGGAATTTGTATGTGGAAAAAAGTGGACTGCCGAATGAAGAAGGGTATGAGGCGTGGTCGTTCGGCGATGATGCGGACAAGCTGGCGGAACTGGTAGTCAGTGGGAAAAAGACGGCCACCGCGTCAGCCTATCCGTTGTATGAGCGGGAGCGGGAACCTCTTCCCCAAGCAGGGGAGTACAGTGTGATCCTGGATAGCAAAGAACAGGCGGTGTGCGTGATACGCACAGAGCGGGTGTATGTGGCGCCTTTTCGGGAAGTCAGTGAGGAACACGCCCGCCGGGAGGGGGAGGGCGACGGTAGCTTGGCCTACTGGCGGGAGGTGCATGAACGCTTCTTTCGGTTGGAGATGGAGGAGGCGGGCCTTAATTTTGATGAGGATATGCCGGTGGTGTGCGAGGAATTTTCATGTGTGTATATGGGAGAGTGATTCCCGCTGGCAGAGCCGCTATGTAAATTGTGTACAGGTCCCGCTATGCGTAAGTGGGAAATGGATTTACGGGAGGAAGCGTCACATTAGTAGATTGTGCGCAAGGAGGAGTTATGGTGAGCGATATAGGAGAACGGATACAGGCAGAACTGTGGGAACTGCAGGATAATGAGTATAAGGATTTTCATGCAAAACTAATTCCCACGGTGGCGCAGGAGAATATTATTGGGGTGCGTACCCCGCAGGTGCGTAAGCTGGCGAAAAAATGGGCGAAAGACCCGGAGATAGGGGAGTTTTTGGCACAGCTTCCCCATCGGTATTATGATGAGAACAATGTACACGCATTTGTGGTGGAGCAGATTAAGGACTATGAGGTTTGTCTGGCGCAGACGGAGCGTTTTTTGCCCTACATCGACAACTGGGCCACCTGCGATATGATGGCTCCCAAGGTGTTTGGCAGGCACAGGGAAGAGCTATTGGAGCCCATCTGCAGGTGGATAGCGTCGGGGGATACCTATACGGTCCGCTATGGGATAGGGATGCTGATGCGATTCTATCTGGAGGAGGATTTTAAGCCAAAGTATTTGCAGTGGGTGGCGGAGGTGTCTTCCCAGGAGTACTATGTGAATATGATGCGGGCGTGGTATTTTGCCACGGCGCTGGCGAAACAGTATGAGGCGGCGGTAGTCTGGCTGGAGGAGAAACGCCTGGACGCCTGGACGCACAACAAGGCCATCCAGAAGGCGTGTGAGAGTCTGCGGGTGACAGCGGAGCAGAAAAAGTATCTGCGGGGGCTGAAGGTGCAGCCGGTGGCAACAGACGCGGATTAGTGCCGGATGAAAGAGTCTGGGAAGAGCAATAAAACAGCGGGACGGATAAATCCTGGGAGGGGCAAAATGATCAGACAGATGAAGACGGAAGAGATAGATCGCTGTGTACAGGTGATCAGGGACAGCTTTATGACGGTGGCGGATGCCTTTGGCTTTACGCGGGAGAACGCGCCCCGTTTTACCGCTTTTGCCACCACCAGGGAGCGGCTCGCGTGGCAGAGGCAGGAGGGACGGCCGATGTATGTGTGGGAGGAGGACGGACAGATCGTGGGATATTATTCCCTGCACTTACAGGGAGAGGGGAAGTGTGAGCTGAACAACTTATGTGTGTTGCCCGCATTCCGCCACAGGCAGATCGGTGAGAAGCTCCTGGAGCATGCCTTCTCGTAGGCCAGAGGGCAGGGCTGCAGGCAGATGTTTATCGGTATCGTGGAGGAGAACACGCAGCTTCGGCAATGGTACGAGGCCCATGGCGCGGTGCATGTGGGGACGGAGAAATATGATTTTTTCCCGTTTACATGCGGGTATCTGGAGAAAGATATGGACAAATCATGAATGGGATTACCAAAGGCCAGAAATCCATCGTGAATCATAGGAGGTTGCGGAGGAAATTCAAATAGGAGATAGGATGAAGAAAAATCAGACAATTAGCAAACAGCTTAAATGCTTATTATCGGTATTGATAATCCAACTAGCTTTCATCTCAGGACTGAGCGGTTGTTCTTTTTCGCTGGAAAAAAAATCTGATCCGTTACTCGAATCGGATTACCTGAGTCATGATATTGAATACAGGGACCCGGACGACAGGGAATGCCTGCGGGTTTTGGTGCGATTGCTGCAGGCGGTGGATCAAAGGGATCGCGAGGCCATAAAGGATATGTTTTCTAAAGAGGCATTGGAGCATATCGAGGACATTGATGAGAAGATAGATCTGTTTATTGAGACATTTCCAACATGGGAATGTGAGTATGACCCTACCTTTGGGGGGATGGGAAAACATGCCAATAGGGGAACCATTACCAAATGGATTAAGCCAACTTTTGATTTTACATCAGAAGGAAGGCAATATGTATTAAAATTCATCTATTATACAGACGCAGACGAGAATCCGGACCAACTGGGATTGTCTATGATTCAAATTTTTGAAAGAAATGCAGTCGGTTATAGCGAGGATTTTATGGCACAGGGGGAAGACTCTCCACATGATATCTATTTGTGGGATTATACTATGGATATTAAGGAGCGAAAACCGTTATATAACACTTCGCCTTTTGGAGTGTATGAAAAGACTGACGAGGAGAAGTATGAATATTTGGACACCATGACTTCTGAGGAGGTTGACATGATTGTCAGAAGTGATGACGTGGAAGCGTATTTCAATAAAAAGCTCTATTCCTACCAGATTGATCATTACTATGTTGCGCTGCATGAATTGAGATTCGCACACGACTATATAGAGAAAAATAATGCACAGGATTTGGTGGTTTTTGAAGGGGTTCAGGTGAGATATTTTGACCAGTCGTTATTAAGTGACCGGGGCCCCGATTTTGTTACTTTTCATCTCACAGATGACGAGAGAAAAACACAGATTTTTATCTATTTAGAAGTAAATGGGGACGAAGTTACCGTTATAAATGAAGACCAGATTCAAGGGTACATTCATGGTGAAACAACTCATTGATGCTTTGTTGGAGGTAGTACATGGAAAAAATTCTCGTAATGGACGAACACAATTATTGTGATGGTTTGGAAGAGATCTACAGGGTATCCGTAAGAGGAATTATATTTGTTGACGGCAAACTACTGATGATTGAGGATTCTTATGGAGAGGTCAAATTGCCGGGCGGGGGTATGGAACTCGGAGAGGAGGATTATCAGGTTCTGATCCGAGAGGTGAAAGAAGAGACGGGGTATGATGTAATTCCCGCGTCCATAAGACCTTTTGGAGAGATAGAGGAAAAGCGCTTATCCGTTCATGAGCCGATGATCTGGCATCAGATCAACCGCTTGTATTTCTGTGAGGTTTATCCAGAAAAAGGGCAGTGCGAATACTCTGAAAACGAACAGAAATACGGGTTTCATCAGGTATTTTATACAATAGAAGAGGCGTTGGAAAAGAACGAAAGAATGTTGCAAAAGGAAGGGCGACAGGCTTGGAATCAACGGGAATATAAGACTCTGCTGCTCATAAAGGATCATTTTGACAAGTAGGAAGTAAACGGAAATCTCTGTGCCATTGCAGGGGAAAATATATTATATAAATCAAGATAAGATAGGAGGATATCGCAAGATGATGAAGAACATTGGCAAAGCGGAAGTATTGGTATTAAAGGAACAGGTGGCCTATCAGCAGGGACAGGTGGTCAGTAGGACGCTGGCGCAGAATGAGGCGCTAAGCGTCACCTTGTTTGCCTTTGACAAAGGCGAGGAGATCAGCACCCACAAGTCTGACGGGGACGCCTTCGTGACCTGTCTGGACGGGGTGGGCCGTATTACGATCGACGGCGTGGAATATGAACTCACCCAGGGGCAATCAATCGTCATGCCGGCGGGACATCCTCATGCGGTCTATGGAAAAGAGCAGTTCAAGATGTTGCTGGTGGTGGTGATGTAACGATGAAAGAATTAAGCAGTTTTCCTTCGGAAGACGGCCATATAGAGAGTATATTGATCGGTGTAGATATGGTTAAGGTTTCCTTCCAGACATGGGATGCCAGGCAACTGGTTTTCATATATGAAAATGTATGCTCTGTGGAAGCGCATCACGCTGTGTATGGGGATATCGGGGCATACGAAGAATGCGCGATCGACGGGGAGACGAAGCAATATAGCTTTTATGACGCGTGGGATGATGGCGAGAAAGTAGTGTTAAAAATCCAGGCAGAATCTCTCAGGATCTATCAGGTTGGGAACAGTGGCGGAATCAACTCCGCGCTATTTGATGTGGGTTATGATTATATCGGCAATCAGGAATTAGAAATAACTTGACGGAATGTCGAAGCGATGGCAACAAACCGATTGAACATAGGGGCGGAGTGGGATATAATAAGCATAATCAGTAAAATGGGAACTATGGGCCGGAAAGGAAAAATAAAAATGGAGAAAATTGTAAAACTGCCTGTTGGAATAGAAAATTTTGAAAAGATTCGTACAGAAGGTTTTTATTATGTGGATAAGACCGGCCTGATTAGGGAACTTTTGGATAACTGGGGGGAGGTCAACCTGTTTACCCGTCCCAGGCGGTTTGGAAAGTCCCTGAATATGAGTATGCTGCGGTATTTTTTTGAATACGGCTGTGACAGCGCGCTCTTTGACGGTCTGGAGATCAGACAGGAAAAGAGCTATTGCGACGCGTACATGGGGAAATTTCCTGTGATCTCCATTACCCTGAAGGATGTATGCGATATGCACTTTACCGGGGCAAAAAATATGCTCCGTAGTATCATAGGGAGCGAGGCCATGCGGTTCCAGTTTCTCTTGGAGAGTGAAAAGCTTACCACAGAGGAAAGGGAGCAGTATCACCAGATGATCCGGATCGACACCACAGACCGTCAGCAGTTTGCCATGCCGGATGAAACCATGATGAGCAGTCTGCGCATCTTATGTGAATTTTTGCATAAGCATTACGGACAAAAGCCGATTCTCCTGATTGATGAATATGATGTGCCGTTGGATAAAGCCCAGTACTACGGTTATTATGAGGAGATGGTATCTTTGCTCCGAAGTCTGTTCGCGCAGGTGTTAAAGAGCAATGAAAGTCTTCAGTTTGCGGTGCTGACAGGGTGCCTTAGAATTGCAAAAGAGAGTATTTTTACCGGTCTGAATAATCTGCGTGTATTTTCCATAACGAATCTGCGTTTTGATGAACATTTTGGATTTACTGACAGGGAAGTAAGGGCCATGCTGGATTATTACGGAGTCGGAGATAAGTTTGACACGGTCAAGGCCTGGTATGACGGATACCGTTTCGGGGACGCAGATGTCTACTGCCCATGGGACGTCATTAACTACTGCGCGGACTTGCGCAGTGATCCGAACGCATTCCCGATGGCATTCTGGATCAATACCAGCGGAAATGATATCGTCAGGAGCTTTATTCATCAGGCGACACCGCAGACCAGACAGGAGATCGAACAGTTGGTAAACGGGGAGAGCGTTGTTCACAGCATCCGTCAGGAGTTGACTTATCGGGAGCTGTATGACAGCATAGATAATCTGTGGAGTGTGTTGTTTACCACCGGCTATCTGACCCAGAGAGAGAAGATCGATGCGACCACCTACCGCCTGGCGATTCCGAATCTGGAGATTCGGCAGATTTTTTCTGAGCAGGTCAAGGAGTGGTTCCAGGAAGAGACGCGGCGGGACACGCCAACGCTGGATGCCTTTTGCGCCGCTTTTCTGCGGGGAGACGCCCCAGCGGTGGAGAGACAGTTCGGCGCGTATCTGCGCAGAACGATCAGCATCCGAGATACGGGCGCGCGCAGAGGGCAGAAGGAGAACTTTTACCATGGCGTTCTGCTGGGACTGCTGCGGCATCGGGAAGACTGGCTCCTGTATTCCAATCTGGAGTCGGGGGAGGGCTACAGCGATATTCTGGTGGAAGACCCAGAGGCCGGTATTGGCATTGTAATCGAGCTGAAATACAGGGAGGACGGGAAGTTGGAGGAGGGTTGCCTGGAGGCCCTGAGTCAGATAGACACTTTGCGGTATCAGGACAGGCTGGAGGATGACGGAATCGAGACTGTCATAAAATATGGAATTGCGTGTTATAAAAAGAGATGCAGGGTGCAAATAGAGGAATAAAATTGTGAATGAGAGACTTCAAAAGCTTCTGAATGAGGTAAAACGGTCTACAAAGGATATAAAAATCCTGCCCAGCGATAATCAGGCCAGAGAGAAATGGAAGGAAAAATATGATATTCCATTGGAAAGTCTGTTAGGTGTACTTCTTGAAGGCACAGGAGGAATCATAATAGAGAATTGGATACGCTTTTATGGAAGCGGGGAGGTCGATTTCGTCACCCGAAACGAGTTGTATCCGCTTGAAGGGATTGTGATAGCTGAGGATATTCTGGGTGGATTATTTGTGTATCTGGAGAATGAAAGTATTGGATATTTTGCGCCGGATTGTCTGAGTGTAGAGGATATGGAGATATCCCTTAATCAGTTCCTGTACTGGTGCTTACATGGCGACACGGACACTTTTTATATGGACTATCGGTGGGCAAATTGGCGGGAGGACGTCTCGGATATAAAAAGCGACAAAGGGATAGCTTTTTATCCGTTTCTGTGGGCGGAGGCGGAGAGCCTTGAGAGCAGGACTCGAAAGATTGTGCCAATCAAGGAGATCATAGAATTAGAATTTGATATTTTGCACCAGTTGAACAGCTCGCAGGAAGAGGATCAGCGTATGGATTCATAGCACTTTTGAGTAAAGCGCACAAAGGAATCGATGTCCTGTAGCAAGCCCATCTTCAATGCAGCTGCAGTGTGGACGGCAAGGTTAAATTGTTCTTGGGAGATATCCTGTTGACGCAATGCCTCCTCCAGTTCATCTCTGTCGTCCTCTATGATCTCGCCGTTTGGATAGACGACCAAGTCCAAATAGAGGTCATAAAAATACGGAATACCGTCTTCACATATGCCCTGCTCCGCTATCATGTCGATGTACCATACCAGGATATCACCTGCCGCGTTCATCATGGCCGTGATACAATAGAAGTCATCCTGCGGCAAGATGGACAGCCATTGTAATCCCTTGTCGCAGACAATAATATCTTCCCCGTTAAAATGCCATTTTTGAACTTCCGACACCTCTTTGATTGTAATAAGCCCAATATATCCCTGAAAAAAGTTTGTATGTACTTTTTTCCCATACATTTCTTTTGCGGTGATGCATTTCCACTCTTCGTAGGATAAGTTACATTTTTTCATCGACATCCCTCCTAGTCAGGGCTTTGCTGGCAGGCAGGGCAGTACACGCTGCTTCTGCCGCCGACTGTGATGCGGCGGAGGCTCTCGCCACATTTTTGGCAGGGTTGACCCTTTCGCCCATAAACCTGTAAAAATGGCGTGTTGCGGTAATCCTGTCCTCTGGTTTTCAGGTAATCCTCTGGCGTTATCTCATTTTTTTCGATGAAGAAGGTGAGTCGCTGGGGGATAACCTCGGCCAGACGCTCCCAATCCTCGTGCTTCAGGCTGTTTGCCGGACGCGTCGGATGAATCCCAGCCGCAAACAGAATCTCGTCCGAATAGATATTGCCGATACCGGCAATTATGCTCTGATCCAGCAGACATTCCTTGACCGGCTTTTTTCTTTTCTGCATATGGGTGCTCAAATATTCGGCAGTCAGCGCTCCTTCCAGCGGTTCTACCCCTAATTTGTGGATTCCGGTGCAGGTATCTGCCTCGCCCGCATGAAGCAGCCAGAAACGTCCGAAGCGGCGCATATCGGAAAAGCGCAGCTCCCTGCCGTCGCTCAGATGGAAAATAATATGGGTGTGTGTTTCCTCGGGAGCATCCGGTAGGGTAAGCAAGAGGCAACCTGTCATCCGCAGGTGCAGGATGATGCGGTCGTTGCTGATTAATTCAATGATCATAAATTTTCCCCTGCGGGCCATGTGGGAGATGGTCTGTCCTGCCAGCAGACGGCAGAATTCATCCGCCGATGGGTGGGCGGTGACTTCGGGACGTTTTACAGTTACTTTTTCGATCATGAGCCCCTGTATCTGTGGCTCCAGCACTCTTTTGATCGTTTCGACTTCCGGCAGTTCAGGCATGGCTCTTATGTCCCTTCTCATGTTAAGTGGTTGTTAAATGGCTGTTGATTCGTGTCTATAAGTGTTTCTAAGTTCTCAGGAGAGGAATTTCCGTTTCAGCTTTATCGTAGCAGAGGCCATTATTTTTGTCAAGGAAGCAGAAGTAGTTCACTGTTTTCATAAGGGATGAGATGCGCTATAATGGGAAAGGCGGAGTGGTCGCCGAACGAACAGTACGCAGTTGAAAAGAAATCAACCAAACGGTGATTGCCTTGTTCCTCTATTCCAGCTTATCATACAGGTATAGCCCATGAGAGGAAGTAAATTGCATGAGCGGAAGGAGAAAGAGAGATGGAACATACAATCGGTAGCGTCATTAAGCAGCTTCGAGGAAAAAAACAGATTACGCAGGAGGAGCTGGCAGCATATCTCCATGTGTCTGCTCAGTCGGTCAGTAAATGGGAATCCAATACGGCCAATCCGGATATAGCTTACATCCCTCAAATCGCCGGATTCTTTGGCGTGACGACAGATTATCTATTTGGACTTCAGATTAGCCAGAACAGGCCGGCAGGGGAAATCATTAGTGAACTGCAGGGGTTGTTCGCCAGGGGGCAGTATGAGGCATTGGTGATAAGCTGTAACAAAATTCTGGAGGAGGATCATCTGGAATCGGAGCTATACTATAGCTGTCTACAGCACCTATGCTATGCCTACAGTAAGATGGGGAGGCGCGGCGCGGCGGAAGCAATTGCAAGGCGATTGCCGAGAACGCCGATCTGTCAAGACCTGATGCTGGAGCAGGTACTTGAGGGAGAGGAACTGAAGCATTGCCTGGATGCTAATCTTGAGCATTTTCTGCTGTATCTGTGGCTGAGACTGGGGAACGGTGGAAAACACAGTCCAGACCGGACTCTGCAGGACCGTATACGGGGACAGGAGAGTGCCCGACAGTTATATGAATTGGTCTTTTATGATGGTCAGTTGGGGGTATATAGCGCGTACCTCGCCGAGAATGAGCGGCAACTGGTACGGCTATATACGCAGAACGGCGATCTGGAGAAGGCGATGGAGAGCCTGAAGCGTGCCCTGCAATATGCGCGGATGTATCAGGAGAGCTTCTCACAGGAGATGGATACGGAGTCCATATTTTTGTACAACAAGAGAACCAGTGTCCTGCGGGAAGAGGCGGATGCCAGACCGGAACGGTATCTGACAGTGCTGCGGGAGCTGGCATATTCTGAGGAACTGGAACCGCTGAGGCAGTCGGCCGGATGGCAGGAGATGAAAAGTGTGGTTGACGCGATACCGTTGTCACAGTCCGGTACAATAAGCGGTTAAGCATATATATTTTTGGAGGTGTGATATGAGTATGATGAAAGATCGAATGCACACAGGTGAGCTTTATCTCCCGAGAGACGAGGAGATCATGCGGGAACAGATGCGCTATCAGGATATGCTGTGCGACTACAATCTGACCAAACCGTCTGAGACAGTAAAACGGATGGAAATGCTCAAGAAGATGTTGGGAGACTGCGGGGAGGACGTATATATCGAGGCTCCGTTCTATGCCAACTTTGGCGGCCGGCACTGTCACTTTGGCGATAAGGTCTACGCGAACTATCATCTGACCTGCGTGGATGACACCCATATCTATATAGGCGACTACACGATGATCGGCCCCAATGTCACGATTGCCACGGCGGGACATCCGATACTGCCGGAGCTTCGCCGGCAGGTCTATCAGTACAATATGCCGGTTCATATCGGCAATAATTGCTGGCTGGGCGCCGGTGTGATCGTCATGCCTGGAGTTACTATCGGAGATGACACGGTGATCGGGGCGGGAAGCGTAGTGACCAGAGATATTCCGTCGGGGGTGGTTGCGGTGGGCAATCCCTGCAGGGTTATGCGCAAAGTCAACGAGCATGATAGAAAGTATTATTATAAGGACAGGGAAATCAGAGCGGAGGAGTTGGAAGAAGCTGGCCAGAAAGGATGATGGGAGAATCATATTTTTGGAGGCAGACAGGATTTTGCACTGTCATATGCGCGGATGAATTGTCTGAAGCCTGACAGATATCTCTAGCCAATCTCCCCCAAATGTGGTATGATAACTAAATAGGCAAACAAGATAGAGCATTTGCCTGAAAATGGCAGGTGCTATATTTTATGTATCTTTTAGAGCCGTCGCGAAGGGACTTTACCCTTTAGAGCCGCCGCGCAGCGACTTAACAGTAAAGTTGCGAAGGCGCACGAGAGAAATTTTCATGAGTGTATTCCCTCATGAAAGTTTCTCTCATGAAGGCGCGCCGAAGGGACTTTACCCTTTAGAGCCGTCGCGCAGCGACTTAATTAGGAGGAACTTCCATGCAGAGCGAAGACAGACAGATTTTTCATCGGCAGCGCACCAAATCCGTACAGATCGGCGGGGTAGCCATCGGCGGAGGCGCGCCCGTCGCCATCCAGTCCATGACCAACACCCGCACGGAGGATGTGGCGGCCACGGTGGAACAGATTCATCGTCTGGAACGGGCGGGCTGCGAGATTGTCCGCTGCACGGTGCCTACTCTGGAGGCAGCCGAGGCGATAAGACAGATCAAGAGACAGATACATATTCCCCTGGTGGCGGATATTCATTTTGACTATAAGATGGCGATTGTCGCCATGGAGAACGGCGCGGACAAGATCCGCATCAACCCCGGCAATATCGGCTCCGCCCAGAAGGTGAAGGCGGTGGTGGATGTGGCGAGGGAGAGGAGTATCCCCATTCGAGTCGGAGTCAACAGCGGTTCTCTGGAGAGGAACCTGCTGGAAAAGTACGGCGGGGTGACAGCAGAGGGCATCGTGGAGAGCGCCATGGACAAGGTGCATATGATAGAGGATCTGGGTTATGACAATCTGGTGATCAGCATCAAGTCCTCAGATGTGCTGATGTGTGTAAAAGCCCATGAGCTGTTGGCTACCCAAACCCTGTATCCGCTGCATGTCGGCATCACGGAAGCCGGCACAGTGCAGAGCGGCAATATCAAGTCGGCCGCAGGGCTGGGAATCATTCTCTATCAGGGAATCGGCGATACGGTCCGGGTATCCCTGACAGGAGACCCGGTGGAGGAGATCAAGTCGGCGAAGCTGATTCTGCGCACGCTGGGACTGCGGCGGGGCGGGATCGAGGTGGTATCCTGTCCCACCTGCGGCAGAACCAGGATCGATCTGATCGGTCTGGCGACACAGGTGGAAGAGCTGGTGGAGGATTATCCTCTGGATATCAAGGTGGCGGTCATGGGCTGCGCCGTGAACGGTCCGGGGGAAGCCAGAGAAGCGGATATCGGGATTGCGGGCGGTGACGGCGAGGGGTTGCTGTTTCGCAAGGGAGAGATTGTGCGCAAGATGCCGGAGGGAGAGCTGCTTGCCGCTCTGAAGGAGGAGCTGGAGCACTGGGGAGAAGGGGATAGATAATGGCAAAGCCTTTTTATGAAGTATTTCCCACATTGCGATTGAACGGGAAGGTTCACGATATTCTGGAGCAGACGGAGGTGGAGAAGATATCCGCCACCAAGCGCAAGGATTTTCTGCGGATCTATCTGCACAGCAGCCGCCTGATCATGAAGGAGGATATCAGGACTGCGGAGGGGGAGATCAAGAGGCAGTTATTCCCCAATGCCAATATGACTGTGAAGATATATGAGAGGTTCGAGCTTTCCTCCCAGTATACGCCGGAGAAGCTGATGGATGTATATCGGGACAGTATCCTGGAGGAACTTCGGGAGTACAATCATATTGACTATAACAGCTTCAGGACGGCGGAGCTGTCCTATCCCGATGACGGTCAGATGCTGCTTACGCTGGAGGACAGCGTGCTGGCCCGCAGCAGAGAGGAGGAGCTGGTGCGGGTGCTGGAAAAGATCCTGGTGGAGCGCTGCGGCTTTGCATTGTCTTTGCAGGTGGCGTACCGGGAAGCCCAGGAGGGAAAGTATGCCGAGGATGACGAACAGAAGCTTCGGCTTCAGGTGGCGGAGATTGCCCGACGTGCCGGGCGGGGGAATGGTCACGGGCAGACGGAAGGCGGGGCTGACCTGCCGCGGGAGGATATGACATCCGCATCGGATGCCGCGGATTCCCGTGCGGGCTCTGCGGGAGCGGACGGAGATATGGCGGCGGGTTCGGGCTCTGCGGGCGGAAGCGTTAACAAGGCGGACAGTGTGGGACAGGCCGGAGGGCTGGCTCGAAAGTCTGCCGCATTCGGGGGCGGCAAGCCAGCCTATGGCATCAGGGGAGATTCCTCGAGAGGCGGCTTCAAGAGGGGAGAGTCTTCCAGAGGCGGCGCTTACGGCAGCAGTGTGAAGCGCTCTGACAACCCGGATGTGATCTATGGCAGGGATTTTGAGGAGGAGGCGATGCGGATCGAGGACATCATCGGCGAGATTGGTGAGGTAGTGATTCGCGGCAAGATCCTGTCAGTGGACAAGAGAGAGATCAAGAATGAGAAGACCATCATTATCTTTGATGTGACGGATTTTTCCGATACCATGACGGTGAAAATGTTTGTCCGCAACGACCAGGTGGAGGAGGTGCTGGGCGGCGTCAAGGCGGGGGCTTTTGTCAAGATCAAGGGCATTGTGATGATGGATAAATTTGACCACGAGCTGACGATCGGGTCTCTGGCCGGTATCAAGAAAGCGGCTGATTTTACGACCGGCAGGATGGACACGGCTCCCCATAAGCGGGTAGAGCTGCACTGTCATACCAAGATGAGCGACATGGACGGGGTATCCGAGGCCAAGGATATTGTGAAGCGGGCCTACCAGTGGGGGCATCGGGCCATCGCGATCACAGATCACGGCGTGGTGCAGGGATTTACCGATGCAGGACATGTGTGGGACGATCTGTGGAAGGCGGAGAAGGGCAGACGCAAGGAGGCCGGCGAGGAGAATCCTGACAGGCAGGATTTCTTCAAGGTGATCTACGGCGTGGAGGCCTATCTGGTGGACGATCTGAAGAATATCGTGACCGGGGATGCGGGACAGGATTTGGATACGGATTTTGTCGTGTTTGATATCGAGACCACGGGTTTTTCTCCGGTGAACAACCGGATTATCGAGATCGGCGCGGTGAAGGTGGAGCAGGGAGAGATCACGGAGCGTTTTTCCAGCTTTGTGAATCCTGATGTACCCATTCCCTTTGAGATAGAGAAGCTCACCGGTATCAATGACAGCATGGTCGTGGATGCTCCCACCATAGAGGATGTGCTGCCGCAGTTTCTGGAGTTCTGCGAGGGCTGTGTGCTGGTGGCGCACAATGCCAGCTTTGATATGAGCTTTATCATGGAGAACTGTAAGCGGCAGGGATTTTCTGATCAGTTCACCTATGTGGACACGGTGGGGATTGCCCGCATCCTGCTGCCAAATCAGGCCAAACACACGCTGGACGCGGTGGCCAAGTCCATGGGAGTCTCCCTGGAGAATCATCATCGGGCGGTGGATGACGCGGAGGCCACGGCGCGGATATTTGAGAAATTCATTCCTCTGCTTCGGGAGAACGGCGCACAGAACCTGGCGCAGGTCAATGCCATGGGAGCCTCCAGCCCTGACATCATTAAGAGGCTGCCCACTTACCATGCGATCATCCTTGCCAAGAACGATCTGGGACGGATTAATATGTACCGATTGATATCCGAATCGCACACCACCTATTACAGCAAGCGTCCTCGCATCCCCAAGAGTCTGATTCTGCAATACAGGGAAGGGTTGATCCTGGGAAGCGCTTGCGAGGCGGGAGAGCTGTACCGCGCACTGTTGGAGGACAAGGCGGATGCGGAGATCGTGAGGCTGGCTGATTTCTATGACTATCTGGAGATTCAGCCGGAGGGAAACAACCGCTTTATGATCCTTTCTGACAGGCATCCGCAGATTCAGTCGGTGGAGGATATTCGGAATGTGAACCGCCGGATCGTGAAGCTGGGAGAACAGTTGCACAAGCCGGTGGTGGCCACCTGCGACGTGCATTTCCTGGACCCGGAGGACGAGGTATACCGCAGGATCATCATGGCGGGCAAGGGCTTCGAGGATGCCGATCAGCAGGCTCCCCTGTACCTGCATACCACGGAGGAGATGCTGGAGGAATTCGCCTATCTGGGGCCGGATAAGGCCAGGGAGATCGTGATCACCAATCCGAACCGTATTGCGGATATGGTGGAGTCCATCGCTCCGGTGCGTCCCGACAAATGCCCTCCCGTGATACCGGATTCCGACAAGACGCTGACGAAGATCTGCTATGACAAGGCGCATGAGCTGTACGGAGAGAAGCTTCCTCAGATTGTGCAGGACCGACTGGACAAGGAGCTGCACTCCATTATTACCAACGGGTTTGCCGTGATGTACATCATTGCGCAGAAGCTGGTGTGGAAGTCTGTGGAGGACGGCTATCTGGTGGGCTCGCGGGGCTCGGTGGGCTCCTCTCTGGTGGCGTTCATGGCGGGCATCACGGAGGTGAACTCCCTGAGCGCCCACTATCGTTGCGGCAAATGCTATTATTATGATTTTGACTCGCCGGAGGTGAAAGCCTTTGCGGGCAACGCAGGCTGTGATATGCCGGACAGGATCTGTCCAGTGTGCGGGGAGCCGTTGATCAAGGATGGCTTCGATATTCCCTTTGAGACCTTTCTGGGCTTCAAGGGGGACAAGGAGCCGGATATTGACCTGAATTTTTCGGGAGAGTATCAGTCCAAGGCTCATAAGTATACAGAGGTGATCTTTGGGGCCGGACAGACCTTCCGAGCGGGCACGATCGGCACACTGGCGGACAAGACGGCCTTCGGCTATGTGAAAAACTATTACGAAGAGCGGGGACAGCACAAGCGCACCTGTGAGATCAATCGGATTACAGTGGGCTGTACCGGAATCCGTCGCAGCACGGGTCAGCACCCTGGCGGTATCATCGTGTTACCCATGGGTCAGGATATCAATTCCTTTACCCCGGTGCAGCATCCCGCCAACGATATGACAACGGATATCATCACCACCCATTTTGACTATCATTCCATTGACCATAACCTGCTCAAGCTGGACATCCTCGGACATGATGATCCGACGATGATTCGAATGTTACAGGATTTGACGGGCATTGATCCCACTAAGATCCCCTTAGATGACAAGGGTGTCATGAGCCTGTTCCAGAAAACTGACGCTCTGGGCATTACGCCGGAGCAGATCAGTGGCTGTCCGGTGGGTTCGCTGGGGATTCCGGAGTTCGGTACGGAGTTCGTGATTCAGATGCTGCTGGACACCAAGCCTCAGCAGTTTTCCGACCTGATCCGCATCTCAGGCCTGGGACATGGCACAGATGTGTGGCTGGGCAATGCCCAGACGCTGATATTGGAGGGGAAGGCCACTATTTCCACCGCCATCTGCTGTCGAGACGATATCATGATCTATCTGATCAATCAGGGGGTGGAGAGTTCTCTGTCCTTTACGATCATGGAGAGTGTGCGCAAGGGCAAGGGATTGAAGGACGAGTGGATCACAGCCATGAAGGAGAAGGATGTGCCGGACTGGTATATCTGGTCCTGCAAAAAGATCAAATATATGTTCCCCAAGGCTCATGCGGCCGCCTATGTGATGATGGCCTGGAGGATTGCCTACTGCAAGATCAATTATCCGCTGGCTTATTATGCGGCGTTTTTCAGCATTCGGGCCAAGGCTTTTTCCTATGAGCTCATGTGTCAGGGGCAGAAGCACTTAGAGAACATCATGGCGGATTACCAGAGGCGGTCCGACTCTCTCTCCAACAAGGAGGAGCTGGCCTACGGTGATATGAAGATCGTGCAGGAGATGTATGCCAGAGGTTTTGATTTTATGCCCATTGACATCTTCCGCGCCCAGTCCCGCTCTTTTCAGATTGTGGATGGCAAGCTGATGCCCTCCTTGAACAGCATCGAGGGACTGGGGGAGAAAGCGGCGGACGCTATCGTGGAGGCGGCCAAGGACGGGCCATTTCTGTCCAAGGACGATTTTCGGGAGCGCTGCAAGGTGTCCAAGACGATCGTGGATCTGATGGCGGACCTGGGACTCTTGGGCAGCCTGCCGGAATCGAATCAGATCAGTCTGTTTGATTTTGTGTAGGAAATGGTGTATACTGGTTAACAGGGGAACTGTCCCATTGTATATCGGGAGGGCATTGTATGGGGATTTATTTGAATCCGAAGAACAAAGGATTTGCGGAGTCCATTCATTCGGAGATATATGTGGATAAATCAGGGCTGATAGCACATACGAATAAATGCTTAAATTCCAAAGAAAAATATATCTGTGTCAGCAGGCCGCGACGATTTGGAAAGACCATGGCTCTGGAGATGCTGGCCGCATACTACAGCTTGGGTTGTGATTCCAGAGAATTGTTTGCGGGGTTAAAAGATAGAAGAGAGCGCGACATTCGAGGAGCATCTGAATCGGTATGATGTGATATGCCTGAATATGCAGCAGTTTGTGATTCGCGCGGGGAATGAGGATGCGACGAAGGTTCTGGAACAGGCGGTTGTCGAAGAACTGCGGGAGGTATATGGGGAGTTCTTCTCTGAGAGGGAAACGACTCTTGCCGCTGTGTTGGAGAGAATCTATGTCAGAACAGACAGACCGTTTATCTTTCTGATCGACGAGTGGGACTGTGTGATGCGGGAGCGGCAGGAATCAGAAGACCTGCAGAGACAGTATCTGGATTTCCTGCGCAATCTGTTAAAGGATCAGCCCTATGTGGCGCTGGTCTATATGACAGGCATTCTACCTGTGAAAAAATATGGGCTGCACTCAGCTCTGAACATGTTCTGGGAGTATTCCATGACAGACCAGAATATGTTTGAGGAGTACACCGGTTTCACGGAGAGCGAGGTACGGAAGCTATGTGCTGAGCATGGCATGAGCTTTGTCGAGACCAGTAGTTGGTACGACGGATATCAGTTCAGGCGGTATAAGCATGTGTATAACCCCAGGTCCATTGTCGCGGCCATGAGAAATGGTTATTTTTCCAATTTCTGGACTTCCACTGAGACTTACGAGGCGCTGAAGGTATATATAGATATGGATTTTGACGGGCTGCGTCAGAATATTGTGCGGATGTTGGGTGGGGAGCGTGTCTTGGTCAATACTCTTAGCTTCCAGAATGACATGCGTACCCTCTCCACCAGGGACGACGTGCTGACATTGTTGATTCATCTTGGCTATCTGGGATATGACGCTGAGACAAAAGAGGCATTTATTCCCAACAGGGAGATCATCGGTGAATTTGAGAACGCCATGAACGTGAGCGGTTGGCCGGAGATCATGCGGATTCTTAAGGCGTCGGATAGGCTGTTAGAGGATACACTGCGCTGCGACGAACAGGCGGTTGCCAGAGGCCTGGATATGGCTCATGCCGAGGCCGCCTCGATTCTCGCCTGCCGACACAGCCCTGCGACAGATCAGGGAGCGACATTATTCTCAGACGTTGGAGGGTTACTGCGGGGATATCCTGCTGGTGGGAGTCAATTACGATAAGGACGATAAAAATAAGCCGCATAGCTGCGTGATCGAGAAGCTGGAGTATGGCATGAGGTAGTTTGCAGCGGACAATGGGGCGCGAGAGGGGGTGTCCTAATGATCTGTCGGGAATGTGAGAAACAGATTCCAGATTTTATAGGGCGAAAAATGGATTATCGCAAGATAAAGCGTTTCATAGACCATGTGGATACCTGTGAAAACTGTCGGGAGGAGTTAGTCATCCAGTTTTTGATTCAGGAAGGCATGGTTCATCTGGAGGTGGGAGATGTCTTTGACCTGCAGGGCGAGCTGCAGGAGAGGATGGAGGAGGCCCGAATCAAGGTGCGTATCAACGAGGGTATCCTGCGGGTGGGAACTCTCTTTGAGACCCTTGTCATGGCGGGCATTTTGGGGATCGTAGTGTGGATATTACTGTGAATATGAGGAGTATATCATGGCAGAAAAACTGGTATTAATTGACGGACACAGCATATTGAATCGGGCCTTCTATGGCGTGCCGGACCTAAGCAACGCCAAGGGCCTGCACACCAATGCAATCTTTGGCTTCCTGAACATCCTGTTCAAGATATTGGAGGAGGAGCGCCCAGACTATCTGGCGGTGGCGTTCGACGTACACGCGCCCACGTTCCGGCATGAGATGTATGAGGGCTATAAGGGAACCCGAAAGCCCATGCCCGAGGAACTGCGTCAGCAGGTGCCGGTGATGAAGGAAGTGCTGCAGGCCATGCAGATCACGATCATGGAGCAGGCCGGCCTGGAGGCCGACGATATCCTGGGAACGCTGGCCAGAAAAGCGGAGTCAGAGGGCATGGAAGTATCGCTGGTATCAGGGGATCGGGATCTGTTGCAGATTGCCACGGAGCATATCAAGATCCGTATCCCCAAGACCAAAATGGGGCGGACGGAGATCGAGGACTATTACGCGGAGGATGTGAAGGCGCTGTACCAGGTAACGCCCACGCAGTTTATCGAGCTGAAAGCGCTGATGGGGGACGCCTCCGACAATATCCCCGGCGTGCCCAAGGTGGGGGAGAAGACCGCCATAGCACTGATGACGGAGTACGGTTCCATCGACAATATCTATGCCCATCTGGAGGAGATCGGCAAGAAGAGCATTCGGGAGTCTCTGGCTCAGAATCGAGAGCTGGCGGACCTGAGCAAGAAGCTTGCCACGATCAGGACAGACTGCGATCTGACGTTGGATTATCAGGCATCCAGGGCGGAGGGCTTTTACACCCCCGAGGCCTATCAGATGTTCAAGCGTCTGGAGTTTAAGAATATCCTCAGCCGCTTTGACTTGCAGGAAAGCGATAAGACGCAGGAGCAGATCACGGAGGGCTTTCATCTGCTGCGGGACAGTAAGCAGATGGTGAAGGAGCTGGAAAAGCTGGCGAAAAAGTCCAGCCGACCCGTGGGACTGCTGGCATTGCTCCATGAGGGCAGACTGGCTGGCGTGGCAGTGTCAGATCAGGACAGACAGAGCTATTTTTACTGTGGGGAGATCGGCGATGCTCCGAAGGAGAATCAACAGCTCTCGCTGTTTGACGAAGTGGAGGAAAAGCAGGAGGATACGGCGCTGGCACAGGCTGTCCGCGAACTCACTGCCCGCTGTCAGGTATACACGCTGGATATCAAGGGACAGTACGGTTACTATGCTTGGGAGAAGTTGGGCGAGAATCCCACAAAGAACTATTTTGACGCCATTATTGGGGCGTATCTGCTGAATCCTCTCAAGAACGACTATGACGGGGAGTCTGTCGCGGCGGAGTATTTGGACCTCACTGTTCCCGGCTACAAGGAGTGTTTCGGGAAAAAGAGTCTGGCGCAGGCGGCTGCGGAGAATCTGGAGCAGTTGGCGGTATTTTATCAGTATCAGGCATATACGGCGCTGCAGGCAGGTCTTCTGATCCGGCAGAAGCTGGAGGAGAACGGCATGGGGCAGTTGATGCGGGAAGTGGAGATGCCCCTCTCTCTGGTGCTCCACGAGATGGAACAGGAGGGCGTGGCAGTGCGCCGGCAGGAGTTAAAGAGCTACGGCGACGCCTTGACAGATCGCATACAGGAGCTGGAGGAGAGCATCCACAAGCAGGCGGGATGCGCTTTTAACATCAATTCTCCCAAGCAGCTGGGGGAGATATTGTTTGACCAGATGAAGTTGCCCGGAGGGAAGAAGACCAAGTCCGGTTATTCCACGGCGGCTGACGTGCTGGAGAAGCTGGCGCCGGAGCATCCCATCATAGCGGATATCCTGGAGTACAGGGGACTGACCAAGCTAAAGAGCACCTATGCGGACGGACTGGCGGAGTATATTGATGCGTCGGGCAGGATACACACCAATTTCAACCAGACCATCACAGCCACCGGACGCATTAGCTCCACGGAGCCGAATCTCCAGAATATCCCGATGCGGATGGAGCTGGGGCGGCGCATCCGCAAGGTCTTTGTGCCCAGGGAGGGCTGTGTGCTGACAGATGCGGACTATTCGCAGATCGAGCTGCGGGTGCTGGCCCATATGTCCGGCGATGAGGAATTGATTCAGGCCTATCATATGGATCAGGATATTCACCGGATCACTGCCTCCAAGGTGTTCAAGACGCCCTTTGAGGAGGTGACGGATCTGCAGCGGCGCAATGCCAAGGCCGTGAATTTCGGTATCGTGTACGGCATCAGCTCTTTTGGACTGAGTCAGGACTTAAGCATCAGCAAAAAGGAGGCAGCGGAGTATATCGAGCAATATTTTGCCACCTATCCCAAGGTCAAGGAGTATCTGGACAGGCTGGTGGCGTACGCCAAAGAGAAGGGATATACCGCTACCATGTACGGCAGGCGCAGGCCCATCCCTGAGCTCTCGTCCTCCAACTTCATGCAGCGCTCCTTCGGGGAGAGAGTGGCGATGAACAGTCCCATACAGGGCACGGCGGCGGATATCATCAAGATTGCGATGATCCGTGTGTGGAAGGAGCTGCGCAGGGCGGGCCTGGCCTCCCGGTTGATCTTGCAGGTACACGACGAACTGGTCATCGAGACCCGTAAGGAGGAGACCGAGCAGGTGGGCCGGATTCTGGAGGAGAGTATGAAGGGGGCGGCGCAGTTGGCAGTGCCTCTGGAGGTAGATCTGCATACCGGAGAGAATTGGTATGAGGCCCATTAAGATCGGAGGAAGGTAAGAGGATGCGTTTGATCGGGATCACAGGAGGCGTGGGAGCGGGAAAGACGACGGTACTGGAATATATCAGGGCGCATTACCGCTGCCGTATCTATCTGGCGGACGAGGTGGCTCATGTGGTCAAGGAGCCGGGGCAACCCTGCTATCAGGCGCTGGTATCGCTCCTTGGCAGGGAGATTCTGGAGGAGGACGGGCGGATTCACAAGGGCAGGATGGCCGAGAGAATCTTTCGGGACGAGGGCCTGCTGGAGCGGGTCAACGCCATCGTCCATCCGGCGGTGAGAGATTACCTGTTGGAGAAGATCGGGGAGGCACGGCGGGAGGGACAAGTGGAGCTGTTCTTTATCGAGGCGGCGCTGCTGATCGAGTGCGGGTACGGTGAGATCGTGGATGAGATGTGGTATATCCATGCTTCAGAGGAAGCGCGCAGAAAGCGCCTTGCCGAGAGCAGGGGCTATAGTTCGGAGAAGATAGAGCAGATCATGGGAAATCAGCTGACGGAAACAGAATTTCGGGCGGGCAGTGATTTTGTCATAGACAACAGCGGAGCGCCGGAGGAGAGTTACCGGCAGATTCGCGGGAGGCTGGAGGGTTATACATGGCGGCAGTAGAGGGAAGGGAATTGGTATTTGGACTGGATATCGGCACCAGGAGCATCGTGGGAACGGTGGGATATAAGGACGGCACCCGCTTTCATGTGGTGGCGCAGCGGGAGAAGGAGCATGAGACCAGAGCGATGCTGGACGGACAGATTCACGATATCGGTAAGGTGGGCGCTACGATTGCCGAGGTGAAGAATTTGTTGGAGCGAGACCTGGGGAAAAAGCTGACGCAGGTGTGCATTGCGGCAGCAGGTCGGGTGCTGCGGACAGTGACTACCTTTGCAGAGTACACCTACGGTATGGAAAAGGAACTGAGCAGTGAGGATGTCTATGCGTTGGACACCATGGGAGTGGAGCAGGCCTACGAGGAGTTTACCAGAGACAATGACACGGATATGCAGTTCTACTGTGTGGGTTACACAGCCATGCGCTATTACCTGAACGGCTATCCCATAGGCAATCTGGAGGGACATAAGGCCAGGACCGCGGGGGTGGATCTGATTGCCACATTTCTGCCGGATGATGTCGTGGATGGTCTGTACAAGGCGGTAGGAGCCGCCGGTTTGCAGGTGATGAACCTGACGCTGGAGCCCATTGCGGCCATCCAGGTAGCCATACCGGAGAAGTTTCGGATGCTGAATTTGGCTCTGGTGGACGTGGGAGCGGGAACCAGCGATATCTCCATCACCAGGGAGGGAACGATCACCGCCTATGGTATGATCCCCATCGCCGGAGACAGCCTGACCGAGATACTGGTACAGCACTGTCTGGTAGATTTTGAGACGGCGGAGCAGATCAAGCGCAGGATTGGCGTGGAGGAAAATATAGATTACGCGGATATTCTGGGACTGCCACAGTCCATCAGCACACAGCAGGCCCTGGAGCTGTTGCAGGATAATATTCAGCGGATGACCAAAGAGGTGGCGGACTGCATTCGGGAGCTGAACGGGGAGAAGCCGGTCAGCGCGGTGTTTGTCGTGGGCGGCGGCGGCATGATTCCCGGCTATACTCAGGCGTTGGCGCAGCAGCTCGGCATAGCCGCGGAGCGGGTGGCCATAAGGGGACAGGAGGTCATGCAGGCCATCAGCTTTGACATGGAGAATGCCCGCAAGGATTCTCTGATGGTGACACCGATCGGTATCTGCTTAAGCTATTATGAACAGAGCAATAACTTCATCTTTGTGGGATTTAATGATCAGCGGGTAAAGCTCTATGACAACGGCCGCCTGTCCGTGGTGGAGGCCGCTATCGCCGCGGGATTTCCCAATGAAAACCTGTTTCCCCGGCGGGGGGAGGCCGTGGAGTTTACCGTGGATGGCAAGAGTCGCATGGTCAGAGGCGAGCAGGGGGAGGCCGCAGTGATCACGGTAAACGGGCAGGAGGCGGATATCCATACCCGTGTCCAGAGTGGGGACAAGGTGGTGTTAGTGCCCTCCACGGCGGGCGAAGCGGCTCATCCGCTGCTGGAAAAGCTGCCTGAGATGGCCTCCCAGCTACATATCCAGATAAACGGCATCCAGATCGTGCTGCCTCAGTTGGCCTATGTGAACGGGCAGCAGCAGATGGGCTCTTATGAGATTCAGAACGGGGACGAGATTTGTATCCAGAATTGGTACACGGCGGAGCAGGTGGCCCAGTATGCCGACATTCCCGTGCAGGGCAGGATACTGGTCAACGACACTCCGGCCAAAGCGAATACCAGAGTATACGAGGGATTTGATATAAAATTTGAGCCGGAGGAAGACATGGCGTCGGAAGACTTGGAGGAGGAGTATGCCGAAGATTCGGATATGGACGGGTATGGCGAAGAGTCAGACGAGGATGAGGAGTATATCGCGCCTCAGCTGGCACATACTGCGGGCGTCAGAGAGTCAGGCAGGAAAGAGGAGCCCAAGCCTAAGATAGAGAGCAGTTTGCAGGTGACGGTGAACGGGCAGAGCGTAACGCTGCGGGGCAAGGAACAGTATGTCTTTGTGGATGTCTTTGACTTTATCGAGTTCGATCTGGGAGATTCCAGAGGGAGGAGCATAGTGACCCTGCTCAACGGCAGACCGGCGAGGCATATGGAGGCGCTGCACGGAGGAGATGTGATCGACATCCATTGGAACTAAAGCCGGTGGCGGGATTGTTGACTTATTTGGAAACGCTTGATATAATACCGTTATGGGTACTACCATAACGGTAGGCGGTTAGTCTTTCTACGGAGGACTGTGACCTCCGATTACATAGAAATCTGCTTGCAGAAATTGTGGATCAGGAGGAATTGCATATGCTCACCATCGAAAGCTTAATTGCAGTTATAAGCTTGTGCCTGACTTGCTTTGGTCTTGGCTATTCGATTGGTAGGAATAGCAAGACACAAAAATAACCGCCCAAGCCTCGCAAACTTAGCGGTTACTTTTGAATCACTATAAATGCGGACTAACCGTCTATCGGTAGTACCTTTTATAATGTTATCTTACCACCTGCTTGCCAATATGTCAAATTTTTTATTGCAAACTTTTGCTAGGAGATATTTATGTGTTTGGAAATCAAGAAACTTAGTATAGGCGACGGACGTGACATCTACGAAATGTTGCAGGAATTACCTTCAGAAGAAAATGGATTTATCAATTCGGTAAACGGCAAAACTTTTGACGAGTACAGGGAATGGTTAAAAAAGTCAGCTCAAAGTTCTGAGCAGGTTGGCGTCGTGGACGGATGGAAGGTTCCAGAAACTATTTATTGGTTTTATGAGAATAACAGGCCAGTAGGTTTTGGCAAAGTACGGCATTTTTTGACAGATGCTTTACTGGAAAATATTATCCTCTTTGATTGTTGAGAGTAAAGAAATTGGTGTAGCCAAATTGCTGCTCACTATCCGAAATTATAATATACCGTCTATCCATGTCGCATTGGCAAATGGCGGTAAAATAGAAAAGATCACGGCAGACAGACACTATATCTGGATTGAGCCATAGCGTCCAATTGACCGGACGGTTTTTGGCAATAGCAAATGCCATTTTGAGAAACAGTGATTAACAGACACTACAGGGAAAAGGGCATTGACAGAACAGACGGAAGGGGACGGGGCGAAGCTTCCCCGTGTATGGAAGAGATATGAGAATGTGCAGTATAGCAAGCGGGAGCAGCGGCAACTGTGTCTATGTGGGCTCGGATGCCACGCATCTGCTTGTCGATGTAGGCATCAGCGGGAAGAGGACGGAGAGCGGACTGGAGGAGCTCGGACTCACTGGACGGGACCTGGACGGCATCCTGATCACGCATGAACACGCGGACCATATCAGCGGACTGGGGGTGCTGGCCCGCAAATATGAGATTCCGCTGTATGCCACCAGGGGAACGATAGAGGCGGTCAGGGGAATGAAGGGGATGGGCAACATAGATCCTCAACTGTGGGTGGAGGTACAGGAGGATCAGCGCTTTACCATTAAGGATTTGACGATAAATCCGTTAAAGATCAGCCATGACGCCGCTCAGCCGGTGGCTTACCGTATCAGCTATGGCAACAGAAGGGTGGCGGTGTGTACGGATCTGGGGGTCTACAATGACTATACAGTGGAGTGTCTGAAGGACTTGGACGCTATCCTGCTGGAAGCCAACCACGACGTAAATATGCTCCAGGTGGGGCCCTATCCCTACTACTTAAAGCAGCGGATATTGGGAAACAGAGGGCATCTCTCCAACGAGAATTCCGGAAGGCTGCTGTGCCGGATTCTGCACGACGGACTCAAATACATCTCTCTGGGACATCTGAGTCAGGAAAATAACCTGCCGGAGTTGGCTTACGAGGCGGTGCGCATGGAGATCACGCTGGGGGACAATCCCTACAGCGCGGAGGATTTCCAGATCCAGGTGGCGCGGCGCAGCGAGATATCGCCGGTGATGGTGGTATAGCGTATCTATGGAGTAAAGGAAAAAACAGAGCCCCCAGGAGGGGCAGATAGGAGTTGACATGAAAAAGGCAATTATTACAGTGGTGGGCAAGGACACAGTGGGAATTATCGCCAGAGTGTGTACTTATCTGGCGGAAAATCGGGTGAATATTCTGGATATCTCACAGACCATCGTACAGGGCTATTTTAATATGATGATGATCGTGGATATCAGCAATATGACCGGACAGTATGGGGACATGGCGGATGCGCTGGAGAGCTTGGGTCAGGAGATCGGGGTGGCGGTAAAATGTCAGAAGGAAGAGATCTTCGACCAGATGCACAGGATCTAGGAAAGAGGGAAAAGATGATAAACAGATATGAAGTGGCGGAAACCAATGAAATGATCGAGAAGGAAAATCTGGACGTGCGCACCATCACTATGGGTATCAGTCTGTTAGATTGTATTGACTCGGATCTGAAACGTTTGAATGAGAAGATATATGAGAAAATCTACGAGTCGGCCAGGGATCTGGTGAAGACGGGAGAAGAGATCTCCAGGGAGTACGGCATCCCTATCGTGAATAAACGGATCTCTGTAACGCCCATTGCTCTGGTGGGGGCCGCGGCCTGCAGGACACCTCAGGACTTCGTGGGCATAGCTAATACTCTGGACAAAGTAGCTCATGAGGTGGGCGTGAACTTTATCGGCGGCTATTCCGCTCTGGTCAGCAAGGGTATGACTGCGGCCGAGGAGATGCTGATCCGCTCGATTCCGCAGGCTCTGTCTGCCACGGAGAGGGTGTGCAGCTCCGTGAATCTTGGTTCCACCAGAACCGGTATCAATATGGACGCGGTGAGGCTGATGGGCGAGATCATCAAGGAGACGGCGCAGTGTACTAGAGAACAGGACTCTCTGGGCTGTGCCAAGCTGGTGGTGTTCTGCAACGCGCCGGACGACAATCCGTTCATGGCGGGGGCCTTCCATGGGGTCACAGAGGCCGACCGCATTATCAACGTGGGTGTCAGCGGTCCGGGCGTCGTGAAGAACGCGCTGGAGAAGGTGCGGGGAGAGAATTTTGAAGTCCTGTGCGAGACCATCAAGAAGACGGCCTTCAAGGTCACAAGGGTGGGACAGTTGGTGGCGAGGGAGGCATCCCAGAGATTGGGAGTTCCCTTTGGCATCGTGGACCTGTCCCTGGCGCCCACGCCGGCCATCGGGGACAGCGTGGCGGATATTCTGTGTGAGATTGGCCTGGAGCACGCGGGCGCGCCAGGCACCACGGCAGCGTTGGCGCTGCTCAACGATCAGGTGAAAAAGGGAGGCGTCATGGCTTCCTCCTATGTGGGGGGCTTAAGCGGGGCGTTTATTCCGGTCAGCGAGGATCAGGGCATGATCGACGCGGTGACTGCGGGCGCGTTGACGCTGGAGAAGCTGGAAGCCATGACCTGTGTCTGCTCGGTCGGGCTGGATATGATTGCCATTCCCGGAGATACCAAAGCCACCACGATCTCCGGCATTATCGCCGATGAGATGGCGATTGGCATGGTCAACCAGAAGACCACCGCCGTCAGGATTATTCCAGTGATTGGCAAGGGCGTGGGCGAGACCGTGGAGTTCGGCGGCCTGTTGGGATATGCGCCCATCATGCCGGTTAACGGCTTTTCCTGCGATGCCTTCGTGGAGAGAGGAGGGCGTATTCCTGCGCCCATCCACAGTTTTAAGAATTGAAGCGCGCCAAAAAACCGGACAGTCCCTTTTGGGATATGTCCGGTTTTCTGGATAGGATGCCGCATTAGTCACATGATTGTTTTGGCGTGTCTATCTCCAGTATATATGAATCTGCAACAATGTTGTAGACAATATCATATGTGTATATCCGAAAGTGTTTGTACATGTCCTTGTGATAGTCTTTTCGCACTGGCAGCGATTCCAGCCATTTGCTATTTTCTATGATGTCAAAGTCACTGCCCAACAAATCACTGGCTTCCATTATATTTCCATAAGTCTCCAACTCGCAGGAAAAGCAGGCAATTACATTGTGAAAAGCAAGTGTGAAGGGAACCCATTTTTCCCCTTGGGAATTTCTCTTTGACTTGGACGTCAAAACACTGTTTATCTCGCCAGAAAAAGTAAGATTTCCTCTATCATTCTGTTCTACTCGATCTAAAAATATACAATCTCGACCGCGGAGAACACCTAAGCAGGTATCGATGGCAATCAGTTTTTCCATTGGTATCGCTCCTTTTATTGACCTATTTTTAAAGACAATTTAGGTGCTCCACTGTTTTACACAACAATCATCGGCCTTGTGTACTCGTGGTACATCCTGTGTCCGGCTTTGGCGGCCTGGATGCTGCTGTAGATATCCGTGACCTGCATCTCCTGCTGGAACATATGGTGTCCCCCCAGAGTCAGCAGCTTATCCGCGTCGGCCATCTTGGAGATCAGCGGAATGGAGGTGTGACGGTCAATGGCGGTCAACAGGGGCTTGGCCTCCTCGCGGAATCCCAGTATGCGGGCGTAAGACACGGAGTCCTGATTGTCTATGTAGAACTGCATACTGTCCTTCGTGATATTCAGAAGAATATGCAGCAGACAGCGGCTGATGCGGGTGTATGTCATATCCTTGGACTTCAGCAGATCACAGAACTCGCCAAATGTCGTAAATTGATAGACATATTTGCAGATTTTATCAGATAAATCCGGCGAGACATCCATGTATTCCGTGTAGCCCTTGGCCTGCTCCGACAAGAGCTTATAGTGCAGCAGCGTTGAAAAGTCGTCCTGAAACAGGGGGCGTTCGCTGGTGAAATAGTCCGCCAGTACACGGTATGCCTCCTCAGGCATGTGGGAACGCAACTCCTCTATGCTGCGGTTGCTGTGTATGGCCTGGCGCAGCGCTCTGGCGGAGCTCTGGAAGGCGCCCAGGCGCTTGTCCCTGTAGTCTGAACCGATCCGACGGATGTTGACTGGGTGAATCATGCTGCGACGCCGATGTAGCGCCTTGATATATTCAATGCCCAGTATGTTGTTGGGGCTGGTGACCACGGCTATATCCGCCGCCAGCGAAGGATAGGCGATGACCAGCGCATTGGAGCGGGCGGTGGGGTAGGAGTAACCGAGCTTTAGCTTTTCTAACAACAACTTCTTGTAGGGCTCTGGCTCCTCCAGAAATATGTCCGCAAACTGGGACAGGAATTGTATGTCAGTACATTCGCTTCCGAAGCACAGGTAGTCCACCATACCGAGGTGATCCAACATGGAGACGGCTCCTCTGGCAAAATACTCCGCGCTGCCCGTCGAGAAACAGGAGGGCAGTTCCAGCACCAGGTCAGCCCCACAGGATAGAGCGGCTCGGGTGCGGGCGTATTTGTCTACCAGTGCCGGATCTCCACGCTGTACGAAATTGCCGCTCATCACGACGATGATATAGTCGGCGTCTGTGAGCAGGCGCGCCTGCTTCAGGTGATATGCGTGACCGAGATGGAACGGATTGTACTCCGCAATGACAGCACATACCTTCATGGTGGTGATCCTTCCTTTCTGTAGTGAAAAAATTAGATTTTTTGTAAAAATAAACTAAATAACGTTTATAAATCAAGCTGAGTGTATGAAAAAACAACATACAGCACAACTGTTTGTTTTAACATAAAAACCGTGTCTTAACAATGCCTCGGAATAATGCCTTGTATTCCAAAATATACAAATTATCGCTAATTACACCTTGTTAATTTTTTCTATTTCCAGTATAATATAAAAAAAGAATTTTGTTAAGCATAATTCGCAAAAAATAGAAAATTTTTTAAAAATAGAAAAAGATTGCGGCAATTCCGCGGGAAGGAGAAAATATGTCATATATTGACTCAATTAAGGCTCGTGCAAGGATTGATAAGAAGACCATTGTGCTGCCGGAGACTACAGACAAGCGAACATTAATTGCGGCGGCAAAAATTATGGAAGAGGGTATCGCCAATATTATCATGATCGGCGACGAGGAAAAGATCATGGATGGAGCGGGCTGGCTGGAGGTCGATCTGACGGGCGTGAGGGTGATCAATCCCAAGACAACGGAAAAACTGGATGAATATGTGAATCTGCTGTATGAGACGAGGAAGTCGAAGGGGATGACGCCGGAGAAGGCAAGGGATATTTTGCTCAATGATCCGCTGACTTTCGGCATTGTGATGGTCAAAGCCAACGATGCCGACGGCATGGTGGCAGGCGCGTGCCATTCCACAGCGGATACGCTGCGTCCGGCACTGCAGATATTGAAGACCGCGCCCGGCGTCAAGCTGGTGTCGGCCTTCTTTGTGATGGATACGCAGTTCAAGGAGCAGGGAGAAAATGGCACATTTATCTTTGCTGACTGCGGACTGAATCAGGACCCTACGGCTGAGGAGCTGGCGGCCATAGCGGAGACCTCCGCCAAAAGCTTTAAGAGTCTGGTGGGGCCCAAGCCTGTGATCGCGATGCTGAGCCACTCTTCGAAGGGCAGCGCAAAGCACGCTCTGGTGGACAAGGTGGTAGAGGCGACCAGGATCGCGCATGAGCAGTATCCCCAGCTGACACTGGACGGCGAGTTGCAGCCAGATGCCGCTCTGGTCCCCAGTGTGGCCAAGTCCAAGGCTCCTGGAAGCTGTGTGGGCGGCAAAGCCAATGTGCTGATCTTTCCCAATCTGGACGCTGGTAATATTGGATACAAGCTGGTCCAGAGACTTGGCGGAGCCGAGGCATACGGCCCCATGCTGCAGGGGATTGCCAAGCCGGTCAACGATCTGTCCAGAGGCTGCTCCTGGCAGGATATCGTGGGTGTGGTCGCGCTGACCGCTGTGCAGGCGCAGTTAGTATAGCGGTACATATTGCTGCCTGCTGAAACGTATTGACAGATAATTGGTTCTTGTAGGTCGAAATAACAGAAAAGATAAATAACAGATTAAGATAGACAATTGCGAAACTGTTTTTTGCCAGTACCGAATTGTGCATATTGTATATTCCATAAGCAGTGCTCTTTCGAGCCGTCGGTATTTAGATGCTGTATTTTAGCATCTTATGTACCGTTACGGCGAGAACGAAGCGAGAGCGTGCCTGCGTTGGAGTATACAATGTGCACAATGACACTCGCAAAGTAACTAAGTTTCACAAATGCCTAATAACAGATAAGCTGTGGAAAGGAAGCCAGGTTATGAATATATTAGTGATTAATTGTGGAAGCTCTTCTCTGAAATTCCAGTTGATTGATTCCGAGTCGGAGCAGTGCATTGCCAAGGGTCTGTGCGAGCGCATCGGCATCGAGGGGAGCCAGATTACCTATGCTCCGGCGGGAGGCCAAAAGGAGCTTCGTGTGACACCCATGCCGGATCACACCGAGGCAATCCGCCTGGTGCTGGAGGCTCTGACCGACGAGAGGACCGGCGTGGTTAAAAGCCTTGAAGATATAGGCGCGGTGGGACATCGGGTCGTACACGGCGGCGAGAGATTTGCCAAGTCTGTGATCATTGACAGCGAGGTGTTGGCGGCGATAGAGGCCTGCAACGATCTGGCTCCTCTGCACAATCCGGCCAATCTGATCGGCATAGACGCCTGCCGCAAGCTGATGCCTGGCACGCCTATGGTGGCCGTGTTCGACACTGCCTTTCACCAGACGATGCCTCAGGAGGCCTATATGTACGGCCTGCCTGTGGAGTATTATGAGAAATATAAGATTCGCCGCTACGGTTTTCACGGCACCAGCCACGCCTATGTGTCCAGGCATGCGGCCGAGGTGCTGGGCGTACCCTACGAATCTCTGAAAACCATTGTGTGTCATCTGGGAAACGGCGCCAGCGTGTCGGCGGTAAAGCACGGCAAGTGCGTGGACACCTCCATGGGGCTGACTCCTCTGGAGGGGCTGATCATGGGAACCCGCAGCGGCGATATCGATCCCGCCATCATTGAATTCCTGGCCCACAAGGAGAACAAGAGCATCGACGAGATCATGAATATTCTGAACAAAAAGTCAGGCGTGTTGGGACTGTCCAACAATCTTTCCTCGGATTTTCGCGATCTGGAGGAGGGATATCATCAGAAGGACGCCTATGCCATCTGTGCGATGAAGACCTTTGCCTATCGGGTGGCCAAGTATATCGGCGCTTACACCGCCGCCATGAACGGTGTGGATTTGATCTGTTTCACTGCCGGCGTGGGCGAGAATGCGGCCCTGGTGCGGACTATGATCTGCGAATATCTGGGTTATCTGGGTGTGACGCTCGATCAGGAGGCCAACCGGAAGCGAGGCGAGGACATCGTGATCAGCACTCCTGATTCCCGCACCAGAGTCATGGTGATCCCCACCAATGAGGAGTTGGCGATCGCCAGGGAGACTGCGGCGCTGGTATAGATCGATGAGAGAATAAAGAGGAAGGAGAGAGTCGCATGATGATAGAATTTGATGAAAGCTTACTGACAGGAAACAATACAATCGATACGCAGCACAGGGAATTGATCGAGCGTATCGCCGTCTTCGTGAGCGCCTGCGAAGAGGGCAATGGCAAAATAAAGGCCATCAAGATGATGGATTATCTGACGGAATATACGGAGTTTCATTTCTCTGAGGAAGAAAAGCTTCAGCAGGATGCCGGTTATCCGGGCTATGAAGAGCACAAGGCCAAGCATGAGGAGTTAAAAAAGACGGTGAAAGCCCTGCATGAATTCCTGGAAGAGCTGGAGTGGCCTACCGCCGCTTTCGTGGAGAAGGTAAAAGAGCAGGTATTGAACTGGTTCCTGAAGCACATAGATGGGGATGACCGCGCGATAGTAGAATACATAAACAGTGCAAATTACTCTGAACTGACAGAAAAAGACAGTCTTGAAGAAAAAAATACTTGACACCTCTCTCCTGTTGGAGTAATATAATATAAAATAAATAGCGGAACACAAACCGTTGAAGTGGAGATAAAAACAGTAGATGCGCTTACAGAGAGACCGTATGCTGAGAAAGGTTGGAAATGCAGGCTGTTAAATGGACCACTGAGGGCATGAGGAAAGGCGCTTGAGAGAAAGGCCGAGTATTTCATGACGTGCGCATACGTCAGTTGCAAGGGATATGTTGGTATCCTGAAGAGGGCATGCTATCATGGCATGAATCAAGGTGGCACCGCGGGATTATGTTCGTTTACCCGTCCTTGACAGAGAATATTTCTGTCGAGGACTTTTTTTGTGCAATGCAGGAGTATAGCGGCAAAATGCCGCAGAGAGATTCTGAAAAGAAAGGTGAGGATACGATATGGAAATCAGGCCGACACTGGAGGAAGTCAAACAGATGATGGCGCAGGGAGACTATGGCGTCATCCCAGTCAGCGCAGAGATCTACTCAGACAGCACGACACCGATAGAGGTGTTGCGCAGACTGAAGGGAATCAGCAGGCATGTCTATCTGTTGGAGAGTGCGGAGGCGGACAAAAAGTGGGGGCGGTATTCCTTTCTGGGTTATGATCCAGCTATGTCCATCCGCTGCTGTGACGGACAGATGACGATCACGACCCAGATGACAACTCAGAATATCGAGGGCAATCCCAGGTGGCAGATTCGAAATATCATGGCGGAGAACCGAAGCCCGCGGCTTGCTTATCTCCCCAGCTTTACCGGCGGTCTGGTCGGGTACTTTTCCTACGATTATATCAAGTACAGCGAGCCAACGCTGAAGCTGGATGCAGAGGACGAGGATGGCTTTCAGGATGTGGACCTGATGCTCTTTGACAAGGTCATCGCTTTTGATAACTATCGGCAGAAGATCGTGTTGATCGCAAACATGAAGACGGTGGATGGGGAGACCGGATATCGCAGGGCGACGTTGGAGCTTGAGCGTATGAGAGTGTTGGTGGAGCGGGAGGAAAAACAGCCCATTCCCCCGCTGAAGCTGCTCAGCGCCTTTGAACCATTGTTTGACAAGGCACAGTACTGCGCGATGGTGGAGAGAGCCAAGCACTATATCAGGGAGGGGGATATCTTTCAGGTGGTGCTGTCCAACCGCCTGGAGGCGAGGATGGAGGGGAGTCTGCTCAATGCGTATCGGACATTGCGTACCCTGAATCCCTCCCCCTATATGTTCTATTTTTCCGGTCAGGACGGGGAGATCACCGGAGCCAGCCCGGAGACGCTGGTAAAGCTGGAAAATGGGAGGCTGCATACCTTCCCGCTGGCGGGCACCAGGCCCAGAGGCAGGGATGAGGCGGAGGATCTGGCATTGGAGAGGGAGCTGCTTACAGATGAAAAGGAGCGGGCGGAACACAATATGCTGGTGGATCTGGGCCGCAATGATCTCGGCAGGATCAGCGCCGTGGGCAGTGTGCGGGTGGAAAAATACATGGCGGTGGAGCGGTATTCCCACGTGATGCATCTCGGCTCCACAGTCAGCGGACAGATCGACACGGGCAGGGACGCGCTTGACGCAGTGGATGCCGTTCTGCCGGCGGGTACGCTGTCAGGAGCGCCGAAGCTGAGGGCCTGTGAGATCATCAACGAGCTGGAGAATAACAAGAGGGGAATCTATGGAGGGGCCATCGGCTATCTGTCCTTCACCGGCAATCTGGACACCTGTATCGCAATCAGGCTGGCCTTCAGCAAGAATGGCAAGGTGTTCGTCCGCTCCGGGGCTGGCATTGTGGCTGACAGTGTCCCAGAAAGGGAGTACAGGGAGTGTATCCAGAAGGCGGCAGCGGTGCAGAGCGCGATACAGACAGCCTGTGAAATGGGAGGTGAGGCGACATGATTCTTTTGATTGACAACTATGACAGCTTTTCCTACAACGTATATCAATTGATAGGCTCTATTGAACCGGATGTGAAGGTGATCCGCAATGACGAGCTCACAATAGAGGAGATAGAGGCAAGCGCGCCCAGCCATATTGTGCTGTCTCCGGGTCCGGGAAGACCGGCGGATGCCGGCGTCTGCGAGGACGTGATCCGGTATTTTCAGGGGCGTATCCCGATACTGGGCATCTGTCTGGGGCATCAGGCCATATGCGAGGTGTATGGGGCGAAGATCACTTACGCCCGGGAATTGATGCACGGCAAGCAGTCCACAGTGACAGTGAGCCAGGACAGCGGACTGTTTGCGGGTATGAAGCGGCAGATCACGGTGGCGAGGTATCATTCCCTGGCGGCAGACCCCGACACAATGCCGCCCTGCCTGCAGGTCACTGCCGTCACCCAGGACGGGGAGATTATGGCGGTGCAGCACAGGGAATATCCCGTGTACGGCGTTCAGTTCCACCCGGAGTCGGTGCTGACGCCGGATGGGGAGACTATGATTCGGAATTTCCTGTCAGGGACAGGCGGAGGAACGAATATAGACAGAAAAGAGGAGAAAGAGATGATCGGAGAGGCAATTATCAAACTGAGCAAAAAGGAAGACATCGGTTACGACATGGCTAAGGCAGTCATGAACGAGATCATGAGCGGAGAGGCGACGGACGTGCAAAAGAGCGCTTATCTCACGGCGCTGTCGATGAAGGGCGAGACCATTGAGGAGATCACCGGCTCGGCAGAGGAGATGCGCAGACATGCCGCTCGTCTGCTACATGAGCAGGACGTGTTGGAGATCGTGGGTACCGGAGGAGACGGGGCCAATTCCTTCAATATCTCCACCACAGCGGCGTTGGTGGTTTCTTCCGCAGGCGTGCCAGTAGCGAAGCACGGCAATCGGGCGGCCAGCTCCAGATCCGGAGCGGCGGATTGCCTGGAAGCGCTGGGCGTCAATATTGGTCTGGAGCCGCAGCAGAGCCTGAAGCTGTTAAATGAGATCAACATCTGCTTTCTGTTTGCCCAGAAGTATCACAGTGCCATGAAGTATGTAGGCCCGATTCGCAAGGAGCTGGGAATCCGCACGATATTCAATATCCTGGGGCCTCTGACCAATCCAGCGGGCGCCAATATGGAAGTGCTGGGCGTCTACGATGAGTCGCTGGTGGAGGTGCTTGCGGAGGTGCTGCGTAACCTGGGCGTCACCAGAGGAATGGTAGTATATGGGCAGGATAAGCTGGATGAGATTTCGGTATGCGCCCCTACCACGGTGTGCGAGATACGGGACGGGCAACTCCGAAACTATGTGATCACTCCAGAGCAGCTTGGATTGAATACTTATGACAAAGGTGACCTTCTGGGCGGAACGGCGGCAGAGAACGCGGCCATAACCAGAGCTATCTTAAATGGGCAGGAGCAGGGAGCCCGGCGAGATGCGGTGCTTATCAACGCGGCTGCAGGTCTGTATGTAGCGGATCAGGCGGAGGATTTACGG
This sequence comes from bacterium, assembly GCA_023663725.1. Lineage (GTDB taxonomy): Bacteria > Bacillota > Clostridia > Lachnospirales > Lachnospiraceae > Acetatifactor. The sequence goes on from JAMPGX010000015.1 coordinate 93,430, forward strand.
GACGGTATAAAATTGGCGCAGGAGCTGATTGACTCAGGCAGAGCCATGCGGCAGCTGGAGCGATTTGTGCAATACTCCCAGGAGTATGGGCGATAAGACTGTGTCCAGTTTCCTGTCGGGAAAGAGACATTGGGCATACTTCAGGGGATTGTGCAAACACGTGGGCGAGGATGAGACGAAGGGAGAAGAGATATGATCCTACAGGAGATAGCGGAAAAGACCAGAGAAAGGATTGCGTTAGAAAAGGCGGTGGTTCCTCTGTCCGAATTGAAACATCAAGCTGGGGAATGTGACGCGGATACGAGATTTCCCTTTGAAACGGCGCTGCGAAAGCCCGGTATCAGTTTTATCTGTGAGGCTAAAAAAGCGTCGCCTTCCAGAGGCGTCATCGCGGAGGATTTTCCTTATGTGGAGATCGCCAGGGAGTATCAGCAAGCCGGGGCAGACGCCATGTCCGTGTTGACGGAGCCGTATTATTTCCAGGGGCAGGACAGCTTTTTGAAACAGATCCGGCAGGCGGTGTCCATCCCTCTGCTGCGCAAGGATTTTACGGTGGATGAATACATGCTCTATCAGGCGAAGTTGATGGGCGCGGACGCGGTGCTGTTGATCTGCGCCATCCTCAGCCCTATGCAGCTAGAGGAGTATCAGGGCATTGCCCGCGAGCTGGGACTGTCAGCGCTGGTGGAGGCCCATGATGAGCAGGAGATTGATAAGGCGCTGGCAGCGGGAGCAGGAATCGTCGGTGTCAACAATCGCAATCTGAAGGACTTTACGGTGGATGTCGGCAATTCCATACGGCTGCGGGAGCTGGTGCCGCCGGAGATACTATTTGTGTCTGAGAGTGGCATGAGGACCAGAGAGGATATCCGTAGGCTGGAGGAGAATGGTACGGATGCGGTGCTGATCGGGGAGAGCTTTATGCGCAGCGAAGACAAGGCGGGGCTACTGCGGCAGATGCGGGGCGCAAAGTGAGCGGCAGCCGTTCGGCTGCGGGAGTCTGCGCCCCGCTGTTGGATTGACAGTATGCAAGCGCTCATGTTCGCATATGCGGAAGGCAGATAGGCACGCAGCTATGGGAGGAAATACGACTATGAAGATCAAGATTTGCGGCCTGACGAGACCGGAGGATATCGCCTGTGTGAACAGGCTGCTGCCAGACTATATCGGTTTTGTGTTCTGGCGAGAGAGCAGGAGGTTTGTAAGTGAAGAACAGGCGGCAGGGTTAAAAGCGGCGCTTTCTCTACAGATCAAGGCAGTGGGAGTGTTTGTGGATGCACCGGTGGAAGAGATAGCCGATCTTTTGCGAAAGGGTGTGATCGACATGGCTCAGCTCCACGGAGAGGAGTCGGAGGAGGATGTGCGCCGTATCAGAGAACTGACCGGTAAGCCTGTTATCCGGGCTGTAAAGGTAAGCTGCCGACGGGATGTGGAGGAAGGGCAGCGCAGCGCGGCGGATTATCTGCTGTTTGACAGCGGCATGGGCGGTGGCAGGACTTTTGACTGGAGCCTGTTGGGGGAGGTGAAACGGCCTTATTTTCTGGCCGGAGGTCTGGGAGAGGACAATCTGGAGCAGGTGCTGGCCCAGGTTCGGCCATATGGGGTGGACTTAAGTTCCTCTCTGGAGACGGACGGATACAAGGATCCGCAAAAAATGGGCAGGGTGATGGAGATGATCAGATCTGGCCGACGAGATAGGCGGTCTCATGTCGGTAGTATGGAATAGTAGGAACCAAATAGGATGATGGCAGGAGGAGTAAAATGAGTAAAGGACGATATGGTATCCACGGAGGGCAGTATGTTCCCGAGACATTGATGAACGAGCTGATCCGTCTGGAGGAATGTTATGAGCAGTATAAAAGAGACCCGGAGTTTCAGCGGGAATTGCAGACGCTGTTAAACGAATACGCGGGCAGGCCCTCCCTGCTCTACTATGCGGAGAAGATGACCAGAGATCTGGGCGGAGCCAGGATCTATCTGAAGAGAGAGGATTTGAATCACACTGGCTCTCACAAGATCAACAATGTGCTGGGGCAGGCGCTGCTCGCTAAAAAGATGGGTAAGACCCGAATCATCGCCGAGACCGGAGCGGGTCAGCACGGCGTGGCCACGGCCACGGCAGCGGCTCTGCTGGGTATGGAGTGCGAGATCTATATGGGGGAGGAGGACACCGTGCGCCAGGCGCTGAATGTGTACCGCATGGAACTGCTGGGAGCCAAGGTACATCCCGTCACCAGCGGTACTCGTACATTAAAGGATGCGGTCAACGCCTGTATGCGGGAGTGGACCGGTCGGGTGGAGGATACGCTGTATGTGTTGGGCTCCGTCATGGGTCCCCATCCCTTTCCCATGATTGTGCGGGATTTTCAGAGTGTGATCAGTAGGGAGGCCAGAGCGCAGATATTGGAAAAGGAGGGAAAGCTTCCCGCCGCTGTGGTGGCCTGCGTGGGCGGCGGCAGCAATTCCATGGGCATGTTCTACAATTTTATCGAAGATAAAGAAGTGGAGCTGATCGGATGTGAGGCTGCGGGCAAGGGTGTGGACACGGCGCTGACAGCGGCGACGATTGCCACGGGCAGCCTGGGGATATTCCACGGCATGAAGTCCTATTTTTGCCAGGATGAATATGGGCAGATCGCGCCGGTGTATTCCATATCCGCAGGGCTGGACTATCCGGGCATCGGGCCTGAGCACGCGCATCTCCACGATATCGGCAGGGCGCAATATGTACCCGTCACGGATGACGAGGCAGTGGATGCTTTTGAGTATATCGCCCGCACGGAGGGAATCATCTGCGCCGTGGAAAGCGCCCATGCGGTGGCCCATGTGCGGAAAATAGCGGGAAACTACCGGCCCGACCAGAGCATTATCATCTGTCTGTCGGGCCGGGGAGATAAGGATGTGGCGGCGATCGCCAGATACAGGGGGGTGGATATCCATGAATAAAGAATATGAAAACAGCATCAGCAGGGCGTTTCAGACGCCCAATCACAAAGCGTTTATCGCCTTTTTGACGGCGGGAGATCCGACGCCGGACTGCACGGTGGAATATATTCTGGAGATGGAGCGGGCAGGGGCGGACCTGATTGAGATCGGCATTCCCTTTTCTGACCCCACGGCGGAGGGCGTGGTGATCCAGGACGCCAATATCAGGGCGCTCGCGGGCGGCATGACTACGGATGGTGTGTTTGATATCGTGCGCAGGGTGAGGGCAAGGGCTCGGGAGAGCGGGAGGGCTCCCGTACCGCTGGCCTTTATGACTTATGTCAATCCTGTGTTCCACTATGGCTGTGAGCGCTTTTTTTCCCAGTGTGAGGAGTTGGGCGTGGGGGCTGTCATTGTCCCCGACCTTCCCTATGAGGAAAAGCGGGAGCTGGAAGGGGTAGCGGACATCCATCATGTGGCGCTGGTCTCTATGATCGCACCCACCTCCCAGGAGCGGATACAGATGATCGCTAGAGAGGCGAAAGGTTTTATCTATGTGGTATCCTCTCTGGGAGTCACAGGGGTGCGCAGCGAGATTACTACTGACCTGGAGTCCATCGTGAAGAGTATTAGGGAGGTGACGGATGTACCCTGCGCCGTCGGTTTTGGCATCAGCACTCCCGAGCAGGCTCGGCGTATGGCCCGAATATCCGACGGCGCCATCGTGGGCAGCGCCATCGTAAGGCTGATCGCTCAAGGCGGTGAAAACGCGGCTCCGGCTATATACGAGTATGTAAAGAGCATGAAGGAGGCTGTGGCTGGGGGCTGAAAATATTTTAGCCCCAGAAATTTTCGGTTTTCGTTGATTTTTGTCAGAGGATATGGTATATAATAATTGTAGGGATACACTTTCCCGGATACGTCCGATATCCGAAGGTGGCGCGTTAAATCTGGATGACGCATGTCCCCGGACTGGAACTGCAACAACAATTCACTGGCAGTTCCGCAGTACTTCTGGTACGGCAGTAGCAGGCCGTCTATATAAGCAAAACAGGCTTATTGTCCTTATTTTTCCCTTTGTAAATATAGATCAACAACACTGCCGTGGCAGGGAAAGGGAGGAAAAGGATGACATTTGAGGAAAAGAAAGAACGGGTGGAGGGCTTTCGCCCCATCGACGACGTATTCTTTGAGGTACTCGCCGACGACAGGGAGGTATGCCAGGAAATCCTGCGGACGATCCTGGAGGACAAGGCGCTGATCGTTGAGGAAGTGATCGTGCAGCGGAGCCTCAAGAATATCTACGGGCGGTCTGTGCGGCTGGACGCCCTGTGCATTCTCGGGGACGGGGCGAAGTGTAATATCGAGGTACAGCGCGCCCATTCCGACGACCACTTAAAGAGGGCGAGATACAATGCCGCGAGCATTGTCACCAAGAATACCGAACCTGGCGAGCGTTTTGAGAATGTGCCACGGGTAATCATTGTGTACATTTCGGAGAGGGATTTCCTGGGCTACGGGCGGACGATCTATCATATCGACAAGGTGATTCGGGAAAATGGGGAACCGATTGATGACGGTCTGCAGGAGGTATTTGTCAACACCTGCATAGACGACGGGACGGATATAGCGGGCCTGATGAGGTGTTTCATGCAGCAGGAGGTACACGATCCGCGCTTTCCCAAGCTGTCCTCCCGCGTGCATTACCTGAAGGAGCAGGAAGGAGGTGTGTCTGCGATGTGTGAGATCATGGAGAAATACATGGAGGAGGCAAAAGCCGCCGGAATCAAAGAGGGCAAGGAAGCTGGCATGAGGGAAGGCAAGGAGGCCGGAATTAGAGAGGGCAAAGCCGCCGGACTCCAGGAAGGTAAAAGGCAGGCAATCTGCAGAATGATAAAGAAAGGGTTTGATAAGCAGACGATTATGGAATTGGGCTATACGGAACTCGAATATGAGGAGGCCGAGGCTGCTGAGACGGAGTCTGTATGATCGAGCGACTGCCGCAGGCGGAAAATGCGGTCTTTCGTGTATCTGATACGCTATGCAGGAGAACGTGAATGGATATATACATGGTGGCAGACTGACAGCACTGTCTACGTGATACAGAGATCGGAAAGGTGTTTTCCGGTCTCTGTTTTGGTAGTGCATTCGCAAACATTTCTCTGGAAAAGATTATTTTCTTGCGGTTTTTTTATCCCTGTGATAGAATCAGAACAATATTTGCCAGAGCAATCTTACAAGTATGGTTACAAGAACGGCGATTATGAAAGTTATACTGCATATGACGAAATAGGGGCATGAAACAGAACGGTTACACGGGACGTGGCCCGTGTTATGTATGTATGCATGGAGGGGTAAAATTGGGCCTGGACTTATATATCGAGGCAAGGATCAGAGTAAGAAAAACAGATCGTATCATTTCAGGTAGAGAAAACTACCCTGGGGATGAGGATATTGGTTTTTTCGAAATATGCTGGTGGTGTAGCTGGGATTTTTGTGATATAAGGGATAAGATGATTGAAATCAGCAACAGACATGCAGGGACGAATTACACAAATGCCGATTCCAGGATTCCGGTTCCGCAGTCTGCCCTGCGAGAAATCTATGCATATCTTGTACAGCGTTGTTGCCTTTCTCCTGAAGAGACTCTGGACGACGAGAAATATAGTGAGTGTCCATGGGCACTTCGGATGGGATATGAAAAGATGAATCTGGCAAACGCGGACAAGCTTCTCGATCTGCTGCGGGTTCTGCAAAACATAGAATATGATAATGATATATATTTTCCCGATGCGTACAAGGAGAATATTTCCGACGAAAACGACTTGAAACGGCTGGAAGAAGATCCGCAGGCATACAGATGGGAATTCAGAATATTTAATCTGTAACGATTGAAATTAGGTATGCCATAACAAATCTACTGACCAGAT
>JAMPGX010000016.1 GCA_023663725.1 bacterium
CCAGTGCAAAATTTCTGGTTATTCATAAAAATTGGTTACAGCGAAATTGATTCAAAATATTGCCATATGGTAAAATATGTGGTAATATGCTCTTGAAAGCAAAAGATTTCCAGGGCTATGACCCGTTTGGCGCAGATTGCGCATCTGACGAACTTCTATGTTCTCTCAAGAAATCCTGCTTTTATTTTCCTAATCAATTTTATAATCAGCAGGAGTAGAGCGTCAGATTTTTTGTGCGCAGTTTCTGCGGGATTACAGTGGCTGTAAGGCGCTTTCGCAGGTACAACCCGAGGATATCGAAGATATTTCGGAGCGTTTTACCAGCATCATGGGCACCAAGGTGGAAGGGGACACTGTCAAACGGATTCGGCTGAGGAATCCGGACGGTGAAGACAGAGTTCTCTATGCTGTATCTCTGATTGAACACAAGAGCGATGTGGATTATGATGTGGCTATGCAGCTTTTGCATTACATCAGCAATATCTGGCGGGATTATGCTCGAAGCCAACGCTATCAGACGGAGAAGGGGAACTGGGTGGAGGTCAACAGGACTAAGGCGTTTCGCTATCCGCCGATCCTGCCCATCGTATACTATGAGGGAAATGACAGGTGGACGGCAGGGCTGAGGCTTCGGGACAGGGTGCTGACCGTGGAGGGCCTTGAGGCCTATGTTCCTGACTTTACCTATCATCTGGTGGGAATCCGGGACTATGACAGCGCGGAGCTCTTGAACAACGCGGATGAGATGTCGCTGATTATGCTGCTGAACAAGGCGCAGACGGCGGACGAACTGCACAGGATATTTGATGTGCCTGCGGAGGAGATTAACCGCATAGTGGGTGGTTCGCCGGAGCATGTGCTGGAGGTTATTCTGGATGTGGTATACATGCTGTGCCGCAAAGTAAATCTGTCAGGGGAGGAGACACGGGGAGTGCTGTCTCAGTTGAAGGAGGGGAGAAATATGGGCTATCTGTTTGAAAACATGGAACATATGGACATCCAGGAGGAGAGGCGTAAGACGAAGGAGGCTAGGGAAGAGCTGGAGCGATATAAGGAGCAGACAGAAGCAGAGCTGGAGCGACTAAGAAGCGAACTTCAGGAGGCGATGTCCAGGCAGAAAGAATGAGTGCATTCGCCAGGCCATTGCAACGGTGCTCCACAGAGTGAGACACCTTGGCACAGGAATGCCCGTCGGCAGTGAACAGCCGACTGTATCCTGTGCCAGAGAGTCTTGCATTACGCTACATAGACATACATAAAGATAAAATGACAGATGCTTCCACCCATGACAAACAGATGAAAGATTTCATGGGAGCCAAAATACCTGTGATGAGCGTTGAAGAGTGGGAGCTTGAGCGCATAGATCACGCCGCCCACAGTGTAGATGATTCCTCCTGCTAATAGCCACAGAAATGCGGCGGTAGGCAGAGTGTCCAACAATTGGCCGAACACCAGGACACAGACCCAGCCCATGGCGATATAGATCAGAGAGGAGAACCATTTGGGACAGGTAATCCAGAACGCTTTGATCAACATGCCTGCGATGGCGATTCCCCATACCAGAGCAAGCAGAGTATAACCGGATGTGCCGCCCAGCACGATCAGGCATACCGGTGTGTAGGAACCCGCTATCAGTACAAAAATCATCATATGGTCAAGCTTGCGGAACAATTTCAATTTCGTGCCGGTGAGATTCACACTGTGATAGGTGGCGCTGGCTCCGTAGAGCAGGATCATGCTGGCCATGAATACGGTCATGGCTGTCAGCGTGATATGTCCTCCGGATACGGCGGCTTTTATCAACAGCGGCATGGCAGCGAATACAGCCATCATCATGCCAATAAAATGGGTCAGCGCGCTGCCCGGTTCGCGAATGGTAATCTGCATAGTAACACCTCCTGTTTTTGTGTCAGACCATGGTTTGCCACGATACACCATGTGATTTTAATTTTATTATATGTAGTTTTTAAAACTACATTCAGGATAGTTGAATACTACACCATATAAATGAGAATGTCAATACCTTTTTTTGAAATCAGGGACAGTAGGAGATTAATCCTCCTCGATCACCTGGATTTCCAGATAGTCAAAGGGAATCTCCTCAATGAAATTATCCTGCCGGAATCTAACCTTGCTGTGGCGCTTGAACTCTGTCACTGTGGCATCGAGCCAGATGGGGTTTCCAAGGTCAAATTCATAGCAGATCTGTTCCAGCGCCCGAAAAATCTTGTGTGTTCTCGTATCCTCGCTGTCGTCTGCGACGACCATATCCCGCAGCATTCTATTGTTTTGAAACTCTCTGGCCCATAAGCGGAACATATCTATCCTCCCCATGTCGTATTTTAACCCGTTAATCATGCCGTAATCAGAGGCTATAGCAGAATTATTGTAACATACAAAAAGGAAATAGACAATTTTTTTCCATGAATATGAAACGCCGTTCACGCATAAATATATATAGTGGGCGCAAAACCCACAAAAAGTACCAACAAATCTTAAAAAAGGATTAATTTTTTGTGAAAAACATACATTTTTGGAGCGCTTTATGTTATACTGATCTCAGTAAATGTAGCTGTGTGGAGCTAGAAGGAGTACATATGGAATTGCGAGCAGACAACGGTGACGGGGTTGACAGCTGGAAAGAGGTCAATCTGGTTTATAATGCAGCGTTGAAACAGGTTGAGACCAAGATGGAGATCCTGAATGATGAATTTCAGCATGTGCATCAATACAATCCTATCGAACATATCAAGGCCAGGATCAAGACACCGGAAAGTATTGTCAAGAAGCTTAAGCGTCATGGTTATGAGTCTACGATAGACAACATGGTGAGGCATATCAACGATATTGCGGGAATTCGCATTATCTGTTCTTTTACCTCCGACATCTACCGGATAGCGGAGATGATCGGGCAGCAGAAGGATATACAGGTTATTGCGGTGAAGGATTACATCACTTATCCCAAAGCCAGCGGATATAAGAGTTACCATATGATCGTGACTGTGCCGGTATATCTGTCTGACCGTATTGTGGATACCAAGGTAGAGATTCAGATTCGAACTGTTGCCATGGATTTCTGGGCAAGTCTGGAGCATAAGATACACTATAAATTCGAGGGCGATGCGCCGGAGCATATTCGGAGTGAGCTGGTGGAATGCGCCAAGATGGTATCGGATCTGGACAACAGGATGTTATCGCTGAACGAAGAGATCCTCTCTATCAGTCATTCCCAGAAACGGAAAACCTCCTGAAAAGAGGAGTGCCCAGACACCTTTCGGCGTCTGGGCTATTATGAAAAAATTAGCAATTGTGCAATAGTGGTAAAACGTTTAATTTAAAAATAGTATAACTATTAAATATGAATAAAGTATGAACAATGTGTAAAACATTGGTGAATATTACGAAAAAGAAAGGGGATAGCGGAAAATAATATACATTATGCATAAAGACACCCGTTGCTTTTTTTCTGTCAGACTGTGTAGTTTTTAGGTTGTAAAATGAAGAAAAAAATGATAAAATACAATAAATAGTTTGCGCTTTGGATTATTGGGAGGGAAATCAATGGATACATTTATTGACAAGCTGGCACAACGTCTGACGGCGCAGGAGATGATCAAAGCAAATACTGCGGCGGACGCGGAGGAATTGCATAAGCTACAGGGGCAGGTTAAGCAGTATGAGGCCTGTCTTGATGAGATGAGGAATGTCAACTCGGCAACGATGGAGGCAGTGAACAGGCTACAGCAAACTGGCGAGGTATCTGCGGAAATGATAGATCGGCTGGAACATGCCAGTGTAGCGTCCGCGTCGGTAATTGAGCGTCTGGAGACGGCGATAGAGTCTGCGCTTCAGGCGATAAATCGTATGGAACATATGCAGGAGGTTTCCATGGGGCTGGTTGATAGACTGGAGCATGCCAGCGTAGCGTCCGCAGCAGCCTCAGAGAGTATAGATCAGCTTGTGAATGCAGGGATAGACAAGCTGCAGCACGCAGAGGTCAATGTGGATGGCATCAATGAATTGGTACAGACCAGCATTGGCAAGATCAATGCTATGCAGCAGAATACCGATAACTTTCAGACGCTGCTCAGGGACAGTGCCGTCAGCCAGAACGAGGCAATCAATGATTTTGTTCACAAGGAGAGTGTAAAGGTGTACCGCAATGTGCAGGCGGTGGTTGTGGAAGAAGCGGCCAAGCAGACTGAGGGACGGGAGAAGGTCAGTAAGTCCGGTTCCAACAAAATGTTGGTGCTTATGGGACTCTCAGGCGCGGCGCTATTGGCTTCGATTGGCTCCTTGGTTTTTCAGATTTTGACTTTATACCATATTATTTAACAGAAGTGAATGAAATTAAGGCGGTCATGTCTTTTGCGGCATGGCCGTATTTCATGTTTGGATATAGTGGAGGAGAGAACCGATATGGAAAAAGAGTTATGGAAGCCTGGGAATATGCTGTATCCTCTGCCAGTAGTGATGGTCACAGTGACGGATGGGGAGGGGAATGATAATATTATCACGGTAGCCTGGACGGGGACGGTCTGTAGCGATCCCCCTATGTTGTCTGTGTCCGTAAGACCTGAGAGACACTCGTATTCTATGCTGAAGCGCACAGGAGAATTCGTGGTCAATCTGGTGACAAGAGATCTGGTCTATGCCACTGATTACTGCGGCGTGAAAAGCGGAAGACAAGTGGACAAGTTTCGGGAGATGAAGCTGACAAAGCTGTCTGCGTCTCGGGTAAAGGCGCCTCTGATCGGTGAGAGCCCGGTGAATCTGGAATGCAGGGTGAGCCAGGTGATTTCGCTGGGCACTCATGATATGTTTCTGGCTGAGATTGTGGCGGTTCATGCGGACAGACAGTATATGGACGAAAAGGGCCGGTTTCATCTGGAACAGGCGCAGCCGGTGGTGTATTCTCATGGGGCTTATCTGGCCACCGGAGAAAAGCTGGGTACTTTTGGATACAGCGTTAGAAAGAAACGTCTTTAATGAGAGGAGTCCAGTAGACTGCCTCTCTTGACGATATCCTGGCCGTATTTTCCACGCAGGCCGTCCAGGGCTCGGTCCAGACGTTGCTGCTTCTCGCTTCGCAGGGAGCCCTCATCGGATGAGAGGCGGACGCTGTGGGAGACAGGGGGCTGATAATCGAACAGATTCAGCTGAATCGGCTCCGTCTCCGGCACGAGCTTGGATGTGCGGACACCCAGCAGGCGTATAGGCTGACCGTTCCAAAGTTCATCGAACAGCTGGCAGGCAGTCCTGTAAATCTCCTGAGAGGTGGACGTGGGCATTGGCAATTGAGCTTGGTGTGAAACCGACTGAAAAGTGGCGTACTTGATCTCTGCGCTGACCATACCGGCCAACTCTCCATTGGCGCGAAGTCTTGCGGCGACGGATTCGGCCAGAGACAACAGTATGGGGCAGACGTCCTCGCGTGTCAGCGCATCCCGCTGCAGGGTGACAGAATTACCGATTCCTTTCGCTTTTACAGGCCTTGGCGTAAGGTCTGAATCATCGATCCCATTGGCATATTGCCACAGAGTGATACCATGACTCTTTAGATGGGCCTCCAGAATATCCGTCTGGGCGCACGCCAGATCGCCGATGGTCAGAATCCCAAGCTTATGCAGAACCTCTGCACTGGAGCGGCCACAGAGAAATAGAGAGGATACGGGAAGCGGCCACATTTTCTCAGGGATCTCCTGCACATACAGAGTGTGGACCAGATCCGGTTTTTGAAAGTCTGAAGCCATCTTAGCCAGTACCTTGCGGTCGGAGATGCCGATGTTGACCGTAAAGCCCAAAGTATCACGCACCTTGTCCTTGATCATTCGTGCGGCAGCTTCCGGAGAGGTATAATTTCGGGCGATAGGGGTATAATCCATATAGCACTCGTCAATACTCACCTGCTCTATGTCAGGGCAGATGTCGGACAATAACTCCATCAGTTCCTGACTGCGTTGGCGGTACATGGCGTGATCAGGGGGAACGATCATCAGAGAGGGGCATTTGCGCAGGGCGTTAACCACGGGCTCGCCCGTGGTAATACCGTAGGCTTTGGCAGGCAGGGACTTGGCCAGCACTACACCGTGGCGCTTGGCGATATCCCCGCCTACGATGGAGGGAATCAGGCGCAGATCCGTGTCGCAACCACCCTGCAGCCGAGAGAGCGCGGTCCAACTGAGAAATGCGGAATTGACATCAATATGAAAAAATATGCGCTTGTCCATGTTTGCCTCATTCCTGCCTGCCGGTGGCACGCGCTAATTTGTTTCTTAAGATTAGTATACAACAGGCAATAAGCTCTTTACAACTAAAATTAAAGTTGGTATGATGTATAAGGTTATTGGTCGAAAAATGTTTATATACAAGAGGCTTTAGATGAAAATGACAAAATATGGGAAAACATTAAAATATACATATATTAGATGGAATATGCTGATCCTGTTAGCATGCCTGCTGTTTATGCATGGCTATGTGAAGTTTGAGAGTACGGGAGATAATCTGTATCATATTTTTATCAATGGCACACAGGTGGGAAGCGTGGCGCATCTGCAGGATGCCGAGGATATGCTCTGGAGGGCGAGGCGGGAGATCGCCGCGTCGTCTGATAATCTGATGCTGATGGATGTGAATATGACCTATGTGGGCGAAGAGATGCTCTACGGCTATGTGGATGATGAGCAGGAGGTCTATGAGAATATCCGACAGGTGCTGTCGGGCGGTGTCCAGGAGGCCTCAGTCCGCTCCTACACCTTGAAAATGGATGAATATATGGTTAGTCTCGCGTCGGTGGAGGAGATGGAGGAGCTGTTGCAGGCCGCCATCGACAAATATGACAGCGAGGGCAAGTTCCGTGTGGAAATCGTGCAGGACGAGAACCGGCTTTTTAATGTGTTGACCACCAGTATAGTGGATGAAAGGAGCCAGCAGCAACAGATGGAGGAAATCCAGCAACGGGATACGCAGCTTTTTCCCGAGGCTGGGATCGAGGCGGAGCTGACCGAGCTCTTTTCGGCGGATGTAGAGAAAGAGGATAAGGATTTTGAGGACTTTGACCTGGGAATCATGTCCATGCATTTTACGGAGAAAGTGGAGATCGTTGAGGCTTATTTGCCGCAGAGCCAGTTGATGCCTCTGGACCGTGCGATTGAGGAGCTGACCAAGGAGGAGGAGGCTCCCGGAATCTATACCGTAGTTTCAGGGGATACTCTGTCCGAGATATCGCTCAAGGTGAATATTCCCATGGATGATATTGTGGCGATGAACGATAGTCTGGAAACTATCAACACGACGATTCGTGCGGGACAGGAACTCGTCATCACGGTTCCCGAACCGGAAGTATCCGTGGAGCGCCGTGAGGTCAAATTTTATGACGAAATATATGACGCGGACGTGATTTATTATGATAGGGATGACTGGTATACCTATCAGACCAATACGATTCAGGAGCCCTCGGCAGGGAGGCGGAAAATTGTGGCACAGGAGGATTATGTGAATGATACGCTTACTTGTCGGGAGATACTAAAGGAAGAGGTAATCATGGAGGCCAGGGCGAAAATCGTGGAGCGCGGCACCAAGGTGCCTCCCACATATATCAGGCCCATCTCCGGCGGACGCGCGACATCGGGCTTTGGCAGGCGGAAAGCGCCTACCAAGGGGGCCAGCACCTACCACAAGGGCCAGGACTGGGCAATACCCGTGGGAACGACTGTTGTCGCCTCCTGTGGAGGACGTGTATCCAAGGCCGGATGGGGCAGCGGCTACGGCTATGTGGTGTATATTGACCACGAGGACGGACGGCAGACCAGATACGCGCATCTGTCCAAGATACTGGTCAAGGTTGGGGATTATGTGAAACAGGGGCAGAAGATAGCCCTCAGCGGCAATACGGGAATCACATCGGGACCTCATCTGCACTTTGAGATGCTGATCGGGGGCAAGCAGGTGAATCCGAATCCCTATCTCGATAAAAAGTAGAGTCCTGAATGCGGAACGAACGTTCTGTTTTACAAATAGGAATTTTATGGTATAATATCCCCAAAGGGCAGAGTCAAGTGCCCGAAGAAACAGCTGCCGTGCTTGCACGGGCAGATGGTTATTCGGGGATTTGACGAGTGAAAGCGAGCCCTGAAAACCGGAGGTTTTTAGGGCCTCTGCCCGTAACATGCGGTAATCCTGATAGAGTTAAACATTTTAATGAAGAATATCATCTATTTATATAAATCCGTACGAGGTAAAATAAATGGAACAATATGCGATCAAGGGCGGTAATCCCCTGGTGGGCGAGGTGGAGATTGGAGGAGCCAAAAATGCCGCGCTCCCGATTCTCGCTGCCTCTGTCATGACAGATGAGACCGTTCATATAGACAATCTTCCGGATGTAAGGGATATCAATGTGCTGCTGAAGGCGATGCAGAGCATCGGGGTGTTAGAGAAGCGCACCGGCAGGCACAGTATTATTCTCAATGCCGCGCAGATCAATAATCTGGTGGTGGAGGATGAAAACATCAAGAAAATCAGGGCTTCCTATTATCTGATTGGCGCTCTGCTTGGCAAATACAGGCATGCGGAGGTGGCGCTGCCAGGAGGCTGTGATATCGGTTGTCGGGCAATTGATCAGCATATCAAGGGTTTTAAGGCGTTGGGGGCCGAGGTGTGGATCGAGCACGGCCTGATCAAGACCCGCGCGGAGAAGCTGGTGGGAAGCCATATCTATATGGACTGCGTCAGCGTGGGCGCAACGATCAATGTGATGATGGCAGCTTCCATGGCCGAGGGACAGACGATTATTGAAAATGCCGCGAAGGAGCCTCATGTTGTTGATCTGGCCAATTTTTTGAACAGTATGGGTGCGAGAATCAAGGGGGCGGGTACGGATGTAATCCGCATCAGGGGTGTGAGCCGACTGCATGGCTCTGAGTATACGATTATTCCAGACCAGATTGAGGCGGGAACATTTATGTTTGCGGCGGCGCTGACCAAGGGGGATGTCACGGTGAAAAACGTGATTCCCAAGCATCTGGAGTCGATTACAGCCAAGCTCTTGGAGATTGGCTGTGAGATCGAAGAGTCCGATGACGCGATGAGAGTTGTGTGCTCCAAACCGCTGAGGCACACGCATGTGAAGACGCTGCCCTACCCTGGCTTTCCCACGGATATGCAGCCACAGATCACGGTGGCTCTGGGTCTGTCCGCGGGAACCAGCATCGTAACGGATACGATCTTTGAGAACCGCTTCAAATATGTAGATGAGCTGACGCGAATGGGAGCAGATATCAAGGTGGAGGGAACCACAGCCATTATCAATGGAGTGGGGCGATACACGGGCGCCAGCTTGTCCGCGCCGGATCTGCGGGCCGGTGCAGCGCTGGTAGTTGCTGGATTGGCAGCAGAGGGGATCACGATGGTAGACGATATTCATTATATCGCACGGGGCTATGAAGATTTTCATTTGAAGCTCCAGGCTCTTGGGGCGCAGATTGAATTGGTAAGCTCTGACAGGGAGTTAAGCAAATTCCGGTTAAAAGTGGGTTGACAAACGAGTCCACAGGGTGTATCGTATCAATAGTAGACAATTGTATATCGATTTTCTCTTATTCAGAGTGGTGGAGATACATAGGATCTGTGAAGCCACGGCAACCCCGATACTGGAAGGTGCCAACCTGAGCGAGTAGTACTTGAACAATAAGAGGATAAGAACCAGAGATTCGAGTCCGCTTCTTGTGAGCGGACTTTTTTGATTCCTGCGGGGCAATGAGGTAATAGCCATGCAGCGCGGGAGCAAACAATATCATACATTAAGGAGGTCAATATGGAAAAACGTTTATTTACTTCGGAATCTGTGACAGAGGGACATCCTGATAAGATCTGTGACGCGGTGTCCGATGCGGTATTGGACGCGCTGATGGAGCAGGACCCCTACAGTCGGGTGGCCTGTGAGACCTGTACCAACACTGGATTTGTGCTGGTGATGGGCGAGATCACAACCAAGGCCAATATCGATATTGCGGGTATCGTACGCAAAACTGTGACAGAGATCGGCTACGACTCCTCAGAGAAGGGCTTTGACGGCAACACCTGTGCTGTGATGGTGGCATTGGATAAGCAGTCCGCCGATATTGCCATGGGTGTGGACAAGGCGTTGGAGGCCAAGGCCGAGGGCGCTGAGAGCGGGATGGATGACGCGCAGTTGGGTGCAATCGGAGCAGGCGATCAGGGTATGATGTTTGGCTATGCCACCAATGAGACGCAGGAGTACATGCCCTATCCGATCTCTCTGGCACACAAGCTGGCTATGCAGTTGACGAAGGTGCGCAAGGATGGTACGCTCACCTATCTGCGTCCCGACGGCAAGAGCCAGGTGTCTGTGGAATATGATGAGAATGGCAAGCCCTTCCGTCTGGAGGCTGTCGTGCTGTCCACTCAGCATGATGAGAAGGTTACGCAGGAGCAGATTCATGAGGATATTAAAAAGTATGTGTTTGATCCGATCCTGCCCAAGGAGATGATTGACGGCGACACCAAATTCTTTATCAATCCCACCGGCCGTTTTGTCATCGGCGGACCCAACGGCGACAGCGGGCTTACAGGGCGCAAGATTATCGTGGATACATATGGCGGCTATGCCCGTCACGGCGGCGGCGCTTTTTCTGGCAAGGACTGCACCAAGGTGGACAGGAGCGCGGCTTACGCGGCCAGATATGTTGCCAAGAATATCGTGGCGGCAGGGCTGGCTGACAAGTGTGAGATTCAGTTGTCCTACGCCATCGGTGTGGCGCATCCTACCTCTGTCATGGTGGACACCTTTGGCACCGGTAAGCTGACCGATGAGAAGCTGGTGGAGATCATTCGGGAGAATTTCGACCTGCGTCCCGCAGGCATCATCAAGATGCTGGATCTGCGCAGACCGATCTACCGTCAGACTGCAGCCTACGGACATTTTGGCCGCGACGACTTAAAGCTTCCCTGGGAGCGGTTGGATAAGGTGGACGTGTTGAAGAAATATCTGTAGTGACAGGTCAACTCATAAGGAGGGGGAGTCATGCCGGCTCCGCCCTCTGTTTTTTTGTCCCTGTGAAATCGCGAGCGCAGGGAGGATTCTTTTGCGGAAGCTGGGAAATGGTTGTGACTCCCCTGCTCTTGTGGTACAATAAGTAAAACTTTATTGAACGGAATGTGCGGCGAAGGCGCACGAGATCGCAGTATCATTTATGAGAATCATGTATTTGACGGATTTGGGAGGGGCCTGATGGCTAAAGGTTGGCATAGGTTTTTTGGACAGACAGTCTTAAGCTGGTGCAGAGGGTTAATGCTGGTAATGTTTATTCCGGTTTTGTTTTGCGTGCTGGCGATAGGCAATAAAATGGGGTACTGGGATGCCATTAAGCTGAAACAGTTGCTGTATTCTACGCAGACATTGGGGATTTTGGCGATTCTGGGTGCGGCGGTTTGTCTGGGGGTATTGTACTTGTGCCGAAATATCTCTTTGGACCGGAGAGGCAATCAGATAACAAATATTGTTCTTGTGGGAGCATTTTTAGGAGTATTCTTTTTGAATCTGATGGTCACCAGGGAGATTGCCTATAAATTGCCCTCGGATATGATGGTAGTTAGAGGGTGCGGATATTATGCTGGAACCGAAAAGCCGCTGGGCTATTATTCTTATCTGTCAATTTACCCCAACAATATTCCGATCTCTTATTTTTTGGGCAGGATCTACAGGACAGTGCTTCAACAGGGGGATTTCCCATATGTCATTGATTATGCATGGATGCAGGTGGGGTGCGCGTTGGTTTCCCTTGCTGGCTTTTTTTCCTGTCTGACTGTGAAAAAACTGACAAGGAGGCTTATGCCTGTCATCATATGCTTTCTGGCCGCTTTTCTCCTTGTGGAATGCTCCGCATGGAAAATGGTTCCTTATACAGACACATATGCTGTAGCATTTTCTATTATGTCTGTCTATTTTTATCTGCTCTCCAGAGACAGCGATAATAAAAACATTGGAAAATTTTCAGAGGGAAGACGATACGCGCTTTTGATCGTCTCACTCGCGTGCGCAGGCATGGGGGGCTTGATGAAACCAAGTGTGTACATTGTGCTGGTCGCGGTGGTGGGAATAGAGTTTTGTCGTCTTCTGGGAGGGGACGGAAAAAGACTGTGGTTGTATTTGGCGCTGGATGTCCTGCTGCTTATTGCGATGATGTACGGAATCGGTAAATACAGGGAGCATATGATTGCATACCTGGGACTGGAGTATAATAAGGAGGTTTCAGCAAGCTGGCAGCATTACTTTTTAATGGGGCTGAATGATTCGACTACGGGCGGATACAATCCAGAGGATAGCGCTATTTTCGGGGAATTTCAATATGAAAAAAGGGCGGTAAGAAATCAGGCAGAGCTGGAGCGGGCCGTTAAACGTCTAAAGGAGAAAGGGGTCCTGGGGGTTTGGCATTTTTACTTAAAAAAGCTTACAATGTCTTTTAATGATGCCACATTTGGATGGGGAACGGAAGTGTGGGTAGACAGCTATTATGAGGGCGAAAACAATTTGGCAAGCGGAACTGACAGAACGGAAGCGCTGCGGAGTATTTATTGGAATGGGAAATGGACCGGTGCATATTACACCGTATGTCAATTGGTCTGGTATGTGATTCTCGTTGGTATACCTGGAATCTGCCTGGTGAAAAGGAGAACTGACGGTTTTGATATCTTGGTGGTCAGCTGTCTTGGCATTCTTTTTTACCAAATGCTTTTTGAAGCCAGAGCCAGATATCTGTTTGTATTTGCGCCGCTTCTGATCGCCGCTTCCATATGCGGGTACATGCGCTATGCCAGTCTGTTGGAGAGCATTATTTTGAAAAGAAAAAGAGATGCTCTTACGGATTAGGCTCGGCAAACGAAAGCGGATATGCTTGTACAGGATATTTATTAATGATAAAATGAGTAAGGTGAGTACCAGACAGGGCAGAAGAGTCGGTATACAGGATAAAGAGGAGCGCGCGATATGGCATTTGCACATCTGCATGTCCACACGGAATATTCTCTGTTGGACGGTTCTAATAAGATCAAGGAATATGTGAGGCGAGTCAGGGAGTTGGGTATGGACAGCGCCGCCATCACCGATCACGGAGTGATGTACGGAGTGCTGGAGTTCTATCGGGAGGCCAAGGCAGCGGGGATCAATCCTGTCATCGGCTGCGAGGTGTATGTGGCGCCGAACTCCCGCTTTGACAAGGAATTGACCGGCGGCGAGGACCGCTATTATCATCTGGTGCTGCTGGCGGAGAACAACACCGGCTATGCCAACCTGATGAAGATTGTCAGCAAGGGTTTTACGGAAGGGTATTATTACAAGCCCAGGGTGGATATGGAGGTGCTGGAAAAATACCATGAGGGCATCATCGCCCTGTCCGCTTGTCTGGCCGGTGAGGTGCAGCGCAATATCTCCAAGGGCCTGCTTGACGAGGCCAGAAAGAGCGCCAGAAAATATGAGGCCTGTTTTGGAAAGGGCAACTATTTTCTGGAGCTGCAGGATCATGGCATTGCGGAGCAGAAACGGGTGAACATGGAGCTGATGAACATGAGTCGGGAGCTGGACATCCCCCTGGTGGTCACCAATGACGTACACTACACCTATGCCACCGACGTGGAGGCCCACGATATCCTGCTGTGCCTGCAGACGGGCAAGAAGCTGGCGGACGAGGACCGGATGCGCTACGAGGGCGGCCAGTACTTCGTCAAGAGCGAGGAGGAGATGAAGGGCCTGTTTCCCTATGCTTGGGAGGCGGTGGAGAACACGCAGCGGATCGCGGACAGATGCCATGTGGAGATCGAATTCGGCGTGCGCAAGCTCCCACACTATGAGGTGCCGGAGGGGTACGATTCCTGGACCTATCTGCAAAAGCTGTGTGCAGACGGTATGAAGGAGCGCTACGGGGACGGCTCCCAGCCTGCTGGGGACACAGGCATGACGCTGCAGGAGCGCATGGACTATGAGCTGGATGTGATTCATTCCATGGGCTTTGTCGATTACTACCTGATCGTGTGGGATTTTATTCATTATGCCAGGACAAACGGCATTCCGGTGGGCCCGGGGCGGGGCAGCGGTGCGGGCAGTATCGTGGCCTACTGCATCAGGATAACGGATATCGACCCCATCCGCTATAATCTGTTGTTTGAGCGATTCCTCAATCCTGAGCGCGTGTCCATGCCGGATTTTGACGTGGATTTCTGCCCGAACAGGAGGCAGGAGGTCATAGACTATGTGAGCGATAAGTACGGTCCGGAAAAAGTGGTGCAGATCGTGACCTTTGGCACGTTGGGAGCCAAGGGTGTGATTCGGGACGTGGGGCGAGTCATGGATCTGCCCTATGCCTATGTGGACGGCATCGCCAAGCTGGTGCCGGGGGAACTCAATATCACGCTGGATCTGGCGCTGGAGAAAAATCCGGAGCTGGGCAAGCTGTACCGCGAGGATGAACAGGTACACAAGCTAATCGATATGTCCAGACGTCTGGAGGGGCTGCCCCGCAACACCGGTATGCACGCCGCCGGAGTCGTGATCTGCCCCGAGGCGGCGGATGAGTTCGTCCCTCTCTCGCGGGGAGGCGACGGCTCGATCACGACCCAGTACACCAAGGACCCTCTTGAGGAGCTGGGGCTCCTGAAGATGGACTTTTTGGGACTGCGCAATCTGACAGTGATTCAGGACGCGGTTAATTTTGTGGAGCAGACCCGTGGAATCCGCATAGACATCGACCATATCGACTACAATGATCCCAAGGTGCTCTCCTATATCGGCACGGGCCGGACAGAGGGCGTCTTCCAGCTTGAGAGCGGCGGAATGAAGAGCTTTATGAAAGAGCTGCGGCCTCAGAACTTCGAGGATATCGTGGCTGGCATCTCCCTGTACCGCCCTGGGCCGATGGATTTTATCCCCAAATATATCAAGGGAAAAAACAGTGGGGGAGAGATCAGCTATTCCTGTCCCCAGCTGGAGCCGATCCTGAAGAACACCTATGGCTGTATGGTCTATCAGGAGCAGGTCATGCAGATCGTGCGGGATTTGGGGGGCTACACAATGGGGCGCAGCGACCTGGTGCGCCGCGCCATGAGCAAGAAAAAGCACTCTGTCATGGAGAAGGAGAGGGCCAATTTTGTGTACGGCAACGCTGAGGAGGGCGTGCCGGGCTGTGTTTCCAAGGGGATTGACGAAAGGGTGGCCAATCAGATCTTTGACGAGATGATGGATTTTGCCAATTATGCGTTTAACAAATCCCACGCGGCCTGCTACGCGGTGGTGACGCTGCAGACGGCCTGGCTGAAATACTATTATCCTGTCGAATTCATGGCGGCGCTGCTGACCTCCGTGATCGACAATCCGGGGAAGGTGTCCGAGTATATTCAGGCCAGCCGCAGCATGGGAATTCAGATTCTTCCTCCGGATATCAATCAGGGGGAGGCGGGATTTTCTGTGGACAACGGAAATATCCGCTATGCGCTGACCGCCATCAAGAGCGTGGGACGTCCGGTGATAGAGGCTATCGTGGAGGAGAGACGGCTGCGTGGGCCGTACACCAATCTGAAGGATTTTATCACCAGAGTGGCGGACCGAGACGTCAACAAGCGGGCCATTGAGAACTTTATCAAGGCGGGGGCCCTGGACAGTCTGGGAGGCACCCGCAAGCAGTGTATGAGCGTCTACGTGCAGATTCTGGACCATATTGTCAAGGATAAAAAGAACAATCTGGCGGGGCAGATGACCCTGTTTGACATTGCGGCCGAGGAGGATAAGGAGGAGTACGATATCCGCATGCCGGATGTGGGAGAGTATACAAAGGAGATGATGCTGGCCTTTGAAAAGGAGGTGCTGGGCATCTATGTCAGCGGTCATCCGCTGGAGGAATATCAGGAGCTTTTGCAGAGATATGTCACTTTGCAGAGCAGCGACTTTGTGCTGGACGAGGAGACCGGACAGGTATCCGCGGAGGATCAGACGATGGCGGTGATCGGCGGCATGGTGGCGGAGAAGACCATTAAGTACACCAAACACAATCAGGTGATGGCCTTTATCACGCTCGAGGACCTGGTGGGTAGCGTGGAGGTGGTGGTCTTCCCGAGGGACTATGAACAGTATTCTTCCCTGCTGACAGAGGAGGCCAAGATATTTGTGCGGGGCAGAGTTGCCGTCGAGGAGGAGAAGAACGCCAAGCTGATATGCGGACAGATCGCAGGGTTTGAGGAGGCTTCCAGAGGCGGCGAACTGTTCCTCAGGCGGGGTGGACGCTCCTATGCTGGCAGCGGGCGGGAGCGTTCCCAGGGAGGAGGTGTCTGTCTGGAGACAGGAAGGCAGCGCGCGCAGAGTCAGCAGCGTCGGCAGGATACCGGCAGCGTCGGACTGCCGGCGGGAATATGGGTGCAGTTTCCTACGATGGAGGTCTACAGGCAGGCGGAGAGGCAGCTTCTGGACGCCATAGCGGACTCGGACGGCTATGACAGCCTGGTCATATATATCAAGGACGCTAAGACTTGGAAGCCCTTGCCCGACAATCTCAGCGTGAGGGCGGATGAGGCTCTCAGACAGCGCCTTGCAGCTATTTTTGGGGAAGAAAATGTGAAAATACGCATGAAACCTATTGAAAACCATAGGGAAATGAATTAAAATGAAGAAAAATCAATAGATGCGGGAATCTCAGGGATTTGGACAGGAGGAAAGCATTATGGAGAATCAATTGAAGACGATTGGTGTGCTGACCAGCGGCGGGGACGCTCCTGGGATGAATGCCGCCATCCGCGCGGTAGTGCGAACCGCGATTGCCAGAGGGCTCAAGGTCAAGGGAATCAAGAAGGGCTACAACGGCCTGTTGAATGAGGAGATCGTAGATATGCAGCCCAAGGATGTATCCGACATCATCCAGAGGGGCGGCACCGTGCTGGGCACCGCCCGCTGCTCAGAGTTCAAGACGGCAGAGGGACAAGAGAAGGGGGCGGAGATCTGTAAAAAGCATGGCATCGACGGCATGGTGATCATCGGCGGAGACGGCTCCTACAGAGGCGCGCAGAAGCTGGCCCGTCTGGGAGTCAACACAGTGGGGTTGCCGGGAACCATTGACTTGGACATCGCCTGCACAGACTATACCATCGGCTTTGACACAGCCATCAACACCGCTATGCAGGCCATTGACAAGGTCAAGGATACCTCCTCCTCCCATGAGCGATGCAGTATTATCGAGGTCATGGGCCGCAATGCGGGATATATCGCCCTGTGGTGCGGCGTGGCCAATGGCGCCGAGGATATCCTGCTTCCGGAGAACTATGACTATGATGAACAGGCCATTATCAACAATATTATCTACAGCCGTAAGAAGGGAAAGAAGCATCATCTGATCATCAATGCGGAGGGCATCGGCCATTCTACCTCCATGGCAAGACGAATCGAGGCTGCCACCGGCCTGGAGACTCGGGCGACGATCCTGGGATACATGCAGCGAGGCGGAAGCCCGACCTGTAAGGACCGCTACTATGCCTCGATCATGGGCGCCTATGCGGTGGATATCTTGTTGCAGGGCAAGACCAACAGAGTCGTCGGCTACCGCGGGGGAGCGTTTGTGGATTATGATATTGAGGAAGCCCTGAATATGGAGAAACAGATCGATCCGTATCAGTACGAGGTATCTAAGATCCTTTCGATATAAGACGCAAAGAGATAGCAGACAACTGTTATACCGCCGCAGAGGTCATGTATAACAGTTGTTTTGCTTTGAAAAAGGACAGGTGAACAGCGCATGATTACAAGTATGTCCAACCCAAAAGTCAAGCAGATTGTGCAGTGGCAGACCAAGGCCAAGGCGCGCAGGCAGGACGGCGTCTTTCTCGCGGAGGGCCCTAAGATGTACGAGGAGGCCCCGCCGGAGCTGGTGCTGGAGGTCTATCTGACAGAGGCCATGCTGCAGCGCATGAGAGAGCGAAGTGACACCGCATATATATATGAAGAAAGACTGCAACAAACCGGCTATGAGCTGGTCTCCGAGGAGGTCCTTGCCCGCATGAGTGATACCCAGACTCCGCAGGGTATCCTGACCGTGCTCAAGAGACCCGCATACCGTCTGGAACAGCTTCTCTCCCGCGCGAATCCACTCCTCATCATACTGGAGGATCTACAGGACCCAGGCAATCTGGGAACGATCCTCAGAACAGGTGAAGGAGCAGGAATAACAGGTGTTATAATGTCGTCTGGCACAGTGGATATCTACAATCCTAAGACGATCCGCTCCACCATGGGCTCCATATACAGGGTCCCCTTTGTCTACAGCGAGAACCTGGAGGAGACCATAAAGATATTGCAGGAAAAAGACGTTCGAATTTACGCCGCCCATCTGCAGGGACAGGCTTGCTACAGCAGCTTTTCCTTTATCGGAGGAACCGCCTTTCTGATTGGCAATGAAGGAAACGGCCTGCGAACAGAGACGGCGCAGATGGCGGACCACTATCTCAAGATTCCAATGGAGGGGCAGGTGGAATCGCTGAATGCGGCTATTGCAGCTTCCCTGTTGCTATACGAAGTGCATAGGCAGCGACATTAGTATAGGCAATTGCGAAACTTGGTTACTGTGCCAGTGTCATGGTGTACATTGTATATTCCAACGCAGGCACGCTCTCGCTTCGTTCTCACCGTAGCGGTACATAAGATGCCAAAGAACGGCATCTAAGTACCGACGGTTCGAAAGAGCCTGCTTTTGGAATATACAATATACACCATTCGGTACTGGCAAAAAGCTGTTTTACAAGCGCCTGTATGAGGACTATATGAGTTAGCATAGTCAGTTGTGTTATTTCCTTTAGAGAAACTGTGGTGGGGTAATATATACAAAACTGCTTTTTCGGAAAATGTATCCGGTGAAAATAAGCTAATAAATATGCATTGCTTGTGATAGGCAAATATTCTATAATTCAAATATATAAATTGGCATTTTTGGGGGAAAATTTGAATTTGAAAAGAGAGATTGCCCCACGGGGTGTTGTGATTTCACTCGTGGGTTTTATCCTTTTGTGGACGGTTGTGACGGATGCGTGGGGATATTCCTCATACTTGTTTTTGTCAGATAACGGAACGTACTTCTACGGGTATATCAGCCGGTTTTTATGGGTTCTACCAGCGATTTTTTTGATTGTTACAAATGACGAGTGCCTGCTACTGCATAGAAAAGAATTATTTTCTCGTCCACGGGTCAACTGTCAATTCGTTGCAGTCTTGTTGGCTATTCTCTTGTACTGCTTTATGTCTATGTTTGTAGTACACAAGGGGCTGAGGATGGGGGTATAACACTCTTGCAAAAACTCTGCCAAACAGAAAAGCGGTGGCAATTTCAACCTTGTTGTTTGTCTTGCTCCACTGGTCTGCGTTCTTTATCAAATTATTTAGGTTTGGCACATTTGATTACACAGGGATTCTTGTACAGAGCTTCTCAACATCACTGTGGGGGATAATAACCTGTTGGCTACTGAAAAAGTCCAGAACTCTATGGAATCCTATTCTTGCACATTTTGTTTATGATTTTCTTCTCACAATTTTAATAGGCGGAAACTAACAGATAAATTCAGTATTTATAAGAAAATTATTTTTTACCAGTACCGAATTGTGCGGTCGTATAGTCCATAAGCAGACTTCGTGCAACAAAGTTGCACCAGAAAACGTCAATATTAGGGTGGCAAGCAACCCTGGATGCCCTATTTATACATCTTATGTACCGCTACGTTTTTCACCAAGTGGGAGCGTGTCAACGTTGGAATACACAAGCTGTATAATGACATATGCAAGATAACTAAGGCTTGCAAGTGCCAAAATTAAACCAGCATAGGCGTTTGCGAAACCTTGTCTGTAAGTGATGGAATTGATTAATATAGACAATTGTAAAGCCTTCTTTTGCCAGTACCGAATTGTGTATATTGTATATTCCATAAGCAGGCTCTTGAAAAACGTCAGTGCTTAGCGAGGTCTGCCGAATTTATTCGGCACGAGCTTAGCACTGCTACGTTTTTCACGAAGCGAGAGCGTGCCTGTGTTGGAATATACAATGTGCACAATGACACTCGCAAAGTAATGGGCTTTCATAAACGTTTAATTAAAGCCAGCAGAAAGAAAGGAGTAGTGACATAAATGGAGACAGGAAGGAAAATTGGTTTTATCGGACTGGGCAATATGGCGACGGCCATGATTGCCGGCATACTGCAAAAGGGAGTCGTGCAGCCGGAGAATCTGATCGGCTCAGCCCGCAGCGAGGCCACCTGCGAGCGGGTGGCACAGAAATATGGCATTGCGGCATACCCCTCTAATCTGAGGGTGGCAGAGCAGGCAGATATTTTGTTCCTGGCGGTGAAGCCCCAGTTTTTCGCTCAGGTCATCGGGGAGATACGCGGCGTTGTGAGACCTGAGACCGTGATTGTCAGCATTGCGGCGGGCAAGACACTGGAGGAGATCGGACGGCTTTTTGGCGGCGAGAGGAAGCTGGTGCGCTGTATGCCCAATACGCCGGCCCTGGTGCTGGAGGGCTGTTGCGGCGTCTGCGCAGGCGACGGGGTGAGCGATAAGGAGCTGGAGGAGATACTGACACTGCTGCGCTCCTTCGGCGTGGCGGAGACAGTGCCGGAGAGCCTTATGGATGCGGTGGTGGGCGTCAGCGGCAGCTCTCCGGCTTACGTCTTTATGCTCCTGGAGGCGATGGCGGACGGGGCGGTGGCGGCGGGAATGCCCAGGGCGCAGGCCTATACCTTCGCGGCGCAGGCTGTGCTCGGCAGCGCGAAGCTGATGCTGGAGACCGGAAAACATCCCGGCGAGCTGAAGGATATAGTGTGTTCGCCAGGCGGCACCACGATACAGGCGGTCAAGGTCTTGGAGGAGAGGGGGCTGCGGGCCGCGGTGATGGATGCCATGGCTGCATGCATAGAAAAATCAAAAAATATATAGGGGGTTGACAAGGAAGTCAGTTTCTGCTATCATGTGCCTTGTAACAAAATTAACAATATTGTAATAATTTAGTTAATAACTGGCAAAAATTATTACGAAATTTGTTGGAGGGTAAAGAAATGGCAAAAGGCAAAAGGCTGTCTGCCATGCTGGTCGGTGTGCTTCTGATGGGAGCTCTGGCAGGCAGTGCAGACATGACTGTGGAAGCTGGCGGCAATTCAGATTACCTGAATTTATCGAGTGGAGGCATGGCGGCGCTGCTGAATTCCGATACGGAGAATGCAGATGAGCTGATCAGCACCACTCAGAAGAGCCTCGACCTGAAAGCGGCGCAGGAGGAGGCACAGTGTACATTGGTGATGGCCAATGTCAGAAACGCCCTGAATGTCAGGGCAGATGCCAGCGAAGATGCAGAAAAGGTAGGAATGATATACAAGGACTGCGGCGGCACGATATTGGAGCGGGCTAACGGCTGGACCAAGATTCAGTCAGGGGACCTGGTAGGCTGGGCCAGCGACAACTATCTGCTGTTCGATGAGGAAGCCAGGGAACTGGCGGCGGATGTGGGTATCACGACAGCCACCGTCAATGCAGAGCTGTTGAAGGTTCGTATGGAGCCGGATACGAAAGCGGATATCTACGGTGTCTTGGCTAAGGACGAGATCGTAGAGGTGATGGACACGGACGAGGAAGGCTGGGTCCGCATCAACTTTGAGGGCGAGGACGGCTTCGTGTCCTCCGAATTTGTATCCATAGATTTCAAGATTGACTTTGGCGAGACGATGGAAGCCATTGAAGCGCGCAAGGAGGCCGAGCGCGAGGCAAAGCGCCACCAGAATTACGGAGAGTATACCACCGATGCCGATACCACGCTGTTGTTGGCGGCTTTAATTCAGTGCGAGGCTGGCGGAGAGAGCTACGAAGGTCAGTTGGCTGTTGGCGCAGTGGTCATGAACCGTGTCAGAAGCGGCGCGTATCCGGATACCATCCACGGCGTTATCTATGCTTCCGGTCAGTTTACGCCGGCGCAGAGCGGCAAGGTGAACAGGGTATATGAATCAGGCAAGATCAAGGAGAGCTGTATCCAGGCGGCGCAGGAGGCGTTGTCCGGCGTATCTAATGTCGGCGATCTGACTCATTTCCGTCGCAATAACGGTCGTGAGGGCCTGGTGATTGGCAACCATGTATTCTACTAAACAGAGATGCTTGAAAGAGCGCGATGACTTTGGTTATCGTGCTCTTTTTGCGTGATTTGCATCTTCTTTTTTGCAATAAAAGGATTGCGAACCGAGTCTGAGTGTAGTATATTATTTTTATGGACCTAGAATAATCAAAAAGGAGGGCGCATATGAGTGAGATTGCTTTTTGGCTGATTCTGCTGATCGTCTGCATTGGTATAGAAGTGGCCACCATGGGCCTGACGACGATCTGGTTTGCCGGCGGTGCTCTTGTCGCCATCTTTGCGGCCGTGGTAGGCGCTCCGATATGGTTGCAGGCAGTGCTTTTTATTGTAGTGTCGCTGCTGTTGCTGTTCTTCACCAGGCCTATCGCCGTCAAGTATTTCAATAAGGACAGGGTGAAGACCAATGTGGAGAGCATGGTGGGGCGTCAGGCAATCGTGGTCAGTGAGATTGATAATCTGCAGGGCATTGGTCGGGTGACGGTAGGCGGCCAGGAGTGGAGTGCCAGAAGCGCGGACGAGAAGGTGAGGATTGCCGTGGGTGCAGTGGTGGTCGTAGTGGCCATCAATGGCGTCAAACTAATTGTCAGAGAACAACAGCTGCAGCAGACAGCGCCTGCAGCGGGAGCCGAGTAGGCAGAAGGAGGAAGAAATGCCAGTTTTATTTTATCTGTTAGTAGCACTTGTCATCTTGATTTTATGTATTTTTGTCTCTTGTATTAAGATCGTACCACAGGCACAGGCGTATGTTATGGAGCGTCTGGGTGCATATCAGGGAACATGGTCCGTTGGGTTTCATATCAAGATGCCTTTTCTGGACCGTGTGGCCAGGAAGGTGAATCTGAAGGAGCAGGTGGCTGATTTTCCGCCCCAGCCCGTGATTACCAAGGATAATGTAACGATGAGAATTGACACGGTGGTGTTTTATCAGATCACAGATCCCAAGCTGTTTACCTACGGTGTGGAGAATCCGATGATGGCGATAGAGAATCTGACGGCCACTACGCTGCGTAATATCATCGGTGATCTGGAGCTGGATCAGACGCTGACCAGCCGTGAGACCATCAATACCAAGATGCGCGCCGCTCTGGATATAGCGACTGACCCTTGGGGCATCAAGGTCAACCGCGTGGAGCTGAAGAACATCATTCCTCCCGCAGAGATACAGAACGCCATGGAGAGGCAGATGAAGGCGGAGCGTGAGAGGCGTGAGGCTGTGACCCGTGCGGAAGGTGAGAAGAAGGCCAATATTCTGGAGGCCGAGGGCGCCAAGGAGTCTGCGATCCTGCGTGCTGAGGCGGATAAGCAGTCCGCGATCCTGAGAGCGGAGGCGCAGAAGGAGAAGATGATCCGTGAGGCGGAAGGTGAGGCGGAGGCGATCCTGAAGGTACAGCAGGCCAATGCCGAGGGTATCCGTCTGTTGAAGGAGGCCGGAGCTGACGCCGCTGTGCTGAAGATCAAGAGTCTGGAGGCTTTCGAGAAGGTGGCGGACGGCAAGGCGACAACGATTCTGTTGCCTGCGGAGCTGCAGGGGATCGCAAGTATGGCTACGGCTTTTAAGACGGCCAGTCAGTCGCCTGTTCAGGGGCAGTGATTGTCGCTGTGGAATTTGATAGAGAATGTTGGGGAGCGGGTCCGAAAGGGTCTGCTCCCCTTTTTTTGGAAGAGAGGGACGGGCGGGGGGCTGGGACATATGGGGGCTACGCGACGCGGCTCGTTCGGGGGGATTTTACTAAGGGAGCAGGGGGAGGTTGCGGCGGGGGTCGGGTCGGCGATAACGCGCATCCGTGCGCGGTATCGCCTAAAATGGCCATCCGTGGCCATTTTTCCCTGGAGAGTGGTCTGCTCCCTAAGTAAAATCATCCCTCACTCACAGCGCCGCGCAGCCCCCATATGTCCCAGCCCCCCGCCCTGTCACCTGCAGGATTGCCTTTGTTTTGCCTTGCTCTGTAGCCGTCAAGTAGGTCTGCGACTTGATGAGAGGCTGGCTAAGGCGTATCGGGGGCGGGAACATTTGCCGATTGGGGTGACAGAGCTCTTGAAAAAATGCGGGAAATGCAGTATAGTAGTTCATATCTTAGAAAAATGTGGCATGGAAATGCGGAAAGAGGATGAGATGGATTTAAAGGGACGGGATTTTCTGAAGCTTTTGGATTATAGCGCGGAGGAGATTGTGTATCTGCTGGATCTGGCGGCGGAGCTTAAGGATAGGAAGAAGAAAGGGATACCTGTGGATACGCTGCGGGGCAGAAATGTGGCGCTGATATTTGAGAAGACCAGCACCAGAACGCGGTGCGCCTTCGAGGTGGCGGCGCATGATCTGGGGATGGGGACCACTTATCTGGACCCCAGCGGTTCTCAGATCGGCAAGAAGGAGAGCATTGCGGATACGGCCAAGGTGCTGGCTGGGATGTTTGACGGCATCGAATACAGGGGTTATGGGCAGGAGATTGTGGAGGAGTTGGCGAAGTATTCCAAGGTGCCGGTGTGGAACGGTCTGACCAATGAGTTTCATCCCACGCAGATGTTGGCGGATGCGCTGACGGTGCGGGAGCATTTTGGACGTTTGAAGGGGATAAAATTCACTTATCTGGGGGACGCCCGGTACAATACCGGCAACTCGCTGATGGTGCTGTGTGCGAAGCTGGGGATGCATTTTACGGCCTGTACCAGCGCGAAGTATTTTCCCGATGGGGAGTTGGTGAAGCAGTGTGAGGAGCTGGCGGCAGTAAGCGGCGGCAGCATTACGCTCACCGAGGATGTGGAGGTGGGAACCAGGGGCGCGGATGTGATCAGCACTGATGTGTGGGTGTCCATGGGCGAGCCGGATGAGATCTGGGCGGAGCGCATTGCGGATCTGCGGGATTATCAGGTCAATCAGAAGGTGATGGACAACGCGGGCCCCCAGGCTGTATTCATGCATTGTCTTCCCGCTTTCCACGATCTGAAGACCAAGATTGGCGCTCAGGTGGGAGAGAAGTTTGGCATCACGGAGATGGAGGTGACGGACGAGGTGTTTTCCTCCGCACAGTCTCTGGTGTTTGAGGAGGCCGAGAACCGGATGCATACGATCAAGGCAGTGATGGCGGCCACGCTGGGCTGGGACGGTGAGAAAGGCATCAGATGAAGGCGGAGATACTTACCCTGCTGCGGGAGAGCGGAGATTATGTCTCCGGACAAGAACTGTGTAATCGCTTTGGCGTGACCCGCGCCGCGGTCTGGAAAGCGATCGGGCAACTGAAAAAAGAGGGCTATGAGATCGAGGCCGTGCAGAATCGGGGCTACAAGCTGGTGGCGTCGGAGGTCTATGGGGAGAACGAGTTGCGCAGCCGGATTCACACCGCATGGGCGGGGGCGGAGCTGCATTTTCACCAGATAACCGGCTCCACCAATCTGCTGGCGAAGCAGGCGGGGGAGGAGGGCGCTTCCCACGGCGCGTTGTTTGTGGCGAACGAACAGACAGCCGGACGGGGCAGACGGGGCAGGAGTTGGCAGTCGCCTCCAGGCGCGAATATCTATTTTACGATATTGCTGCGGCCCGATCTGGAGCCGGACCAGGCGTCTATGCTGACACTGGTGATGGCGCACAGCGTGGCGGAGGCCATAGAGCGGATCACTGGACTGGAGCCGGCGATCAAGTGGCCCAATGACGTGCTGCTCAACAATAAAAAGATATGCGGTATCCTGACGGAGATGAGTCTGGAGCGGGAGTATATCCACTATGTGGTCTGCGGTGTGGGAATCAACGTGACTGATCAGGATTTTCCGGAGGGAGTTCGGGAGCATGCCACCGCTATAGAGACAGTCTGGGGCAGGAAGGTTTCCAGGGGAGCGCTGCTGCAGGCTGTGATGGAGGTATTTGAGCGGGATTATGACGCTTTTGTGGCGGCGGGAGATTTGACGCCGTTACTGAAGAGTTATAACCGACGGTTGGTGAACCGTGACCGGAAGGTGCGTGTGCTGGACCCCAAAGGAGAATGGGAGGGTACGGCCAGAGGCATCAATGCTCGGGGAGAACTGCTGGTGGAGAACGCGGAGGGCGCTGCGGTGGCGGTGTACGCGGGAGAGGTGTCTGTGCGGGGAATCTACGGATATGTGTAAACCCAAAATACGAGCATTTTCATCCCGATTTGAGTGTCCGCTGAAGCAGATAGATGGGAGTTAGCGCGATGGAACAGGAGAGAGTGGTGCTCTGCGGCGCCAATGCCTATGAGCAAAAATATTATTTTAATCAGACCTTTAAGGATATCCCTCAGTCAATCCAGGAGGAGCTGCACATTATCTGCGTGCTGTTTACCGAGGAGGTGGGGGGCGTATTTACAATTGTGTTTGAGCCGGACGGTTCCGTGTCGCTGGAGACTGACGCGGAGGAGGACGATATCTATTACGACGAGATCGGCAGCGGGCTGCTGGTGTCAGAGATACGCAGACGGCGGCAGGAGCTGCTGGAGTCTCTGAGCCTGTATTACAGGGTATTCGTGCTGAAGGAACCTCTGTGTGAGGAGTAGGGAGAGCGGATATGATCTTAGTGGTCGATGTGGGCAATACCAATATAACCTGTGGAGTGTACGAGGAGCGGGAGATGAAAGCCACCTTTCGGATGACGACCAAGACTCCCCGTACCTCCGATGAGTACGGTGTGATGATGAATCAACTGCTGGCGGCCAGAGGCATCAAGGCGCAGTCTATCGAGGGCGCGGCGGTGGCCAGCGTGGTCCCAGACGTCATGCATTCTCTGATGGGCGGCATCACCCGCTATGTGAGCCGACGGGTGCTGACGGTGGGGCCGGGGACGAAGACGGGCATCAAGATCACCACGGAGGACCCCAGAGCCATCGGCGCGGACCGAATCGTGGATGCAGTGGCGGCATATGAAAAATACGGCGGACCGGTGCTGGTCATTGACTTTAATACGGCTACCACTTATGACTATGTGACGCAGCAGGGGCATTTTGCGGCTGGCATTACCGCTCCGGGCATTCGGATCAGCTCGGAGGCCCTGTGGAGGGAGACGGCTAAGCTTCCCAATATCGAGATCAAAAAGCCCAAGACCATCTTAGCGCAGGAGACGATCAGCAGCATGCAGGCGGGACTGGTGTACGGGCAGATCGGTCAGACCGAATATATCATCGGCAAGGTGAAGGAAGAGACAGGCATCGCGGATATGAAGGTGGTCGCAACTGGCGGACTGGGGAGGCTGATTGCCCAGGAGACAGACGCCATCGATTTTTATGATCCGTATCTGACACTGGACGGCCTGCGAATTATATATGACAAAAACAGATAGTTGAGGTTTGATATAAATGGGCGCGTTGCGGATAGGAAATGTGACTTTGAAGAACAATGTAATATTGGCTCCCATGGCAGGTGTGACAGACCTGCCATTTCGTATCTTGTGCAGGGAGCAGGGAGCGGGGCTGATCTGCATGGAGATGGTCAGCGCCAAGGCAATCTATTATCAGAACAAAAATACGGAGCAGCTGCTTCGCATCCATTCGGCGGAAATGCCGGTGTCTCTGCAGCTCTTTGGCTCAGACCCGGACATCATCAGCGAGATGGCCAGGCGTATCGAGGAGAGGCCCTTTGCCGTGCTGGATCTGAATATGGGCTGTCCTGTTCCCAAGGTGGTAAACAATGGCGAGGGTTCGGCGCTGATGAAGAATCCGAAGCTGGTGGCAGAAATTCTGGATAAGCTGGTGAAGGCGATCCGCAAGCCGGTGACGGTCAAGATACGCAAAGGGTTTGACGAGGAGCATGTGAATGCGGTGGAGATCGCGCGGATAGCCGAGGCCTGCGGCGTGGCGGCGGTGGCGGTCCATGGCCGCACGCGGCAGCAGTATTACAGCGGTCGCGCGGACTGGGATGTGATCGCCGCGGTGAAGGACGCGGTGAATATTCCTGTGATTGGCAACGGGGATATCACAGACCCGCTGTCAGCGGAGGCCATGCTCCGGCACACGGGCTGCGACGGTGTCATGATCGGTCGGGCTGCTCAGGGGAATCCCTGGATTTTTCGGGAGGTGACAGAGTATCTGGAGACAGGTACTATCCCGCCAAGGCCGTCACCGGAGGAGGTGAGGGAGCTGGTGCGGCGTCACGCGGGGCTGCAGCTGGAATACAAGGGCGAGTACACGGCGGTGCGGGAGATGCGCAAGCACCTGGCCTGGTACACGGCGGGATATCCCTGTTCCGCCCGTTTTCGCCGGAGGATCAATGCTCTGGAGACGATGGATGAGCTGCTGGCAGCCGTTGAGGAGATATTTGCCGGCGATGGGCAGACTGGGTGAACGGAGAGAAGAGCCGCATAATTTTACGGATAACCACATAGATTAGTGATTGAAAATGGCGTATTGACAGATGTGGGAGCAATATGGAGCATGTGGTATATCTGATGATGAAAAAGGGAGGCAGGGGAAGGCGGGAGCCGGTGGCGGTGGAGCAGCTTCAGCTGGAGCAGACAACGCTGAGCAGGGTGACGCTGCTGGAGCCCTATCTGGAGGCATGGCAGCAGCCTTCCCATGTGTGCGGAGTAATATGGGACAAGATCAAGGAGAGCTACCTGCAAAAACGCGCCGGAGAGCTGGCGGGAGCAGGGGAAGATAGGCGCGTGCCTGGCATGAGGGAGCTGCACCGATATTTTCCTGATTATCAGGTATGGGACGGGAGCTTTCGGGGATATCTGCACAGGCGGAAGCTAACGGGAGAGTGGATGCGAGTGTGGCGCGTTCCCGTTTTTGATCAATATGGGAGCGGATGTCTACAGACATTGATGAAGAATGTAGAGGGCTGGCAGAAATTGTCTCAGATTGTGATACTGGGGTTCTCACCGGACATTCTGGACTGTATGCCCAGGCTTGCGCGACGGGCCAGAGAGATCCATTTTTACCTGGATTATGAACCACGGGACATGGAGGAGCTTCAGGAGAAGGTTGACGACGAATACGGGTTCGTGACTCAGTGGCGGATTCTGGAGGACAGGGCGGCGGATGATGGGCAGCAGGAGCATTCGGATAGAAAAGTGGCGGCTTACCCGGGACTTGGCCGCTATCTGCATCGCTATGAGGTACCCTGCCTGGTAATTGATTTTACAGATACCGCGGGTATTCCGATGACGGGTCTTAAGCCAGGCAGCATGTGGTGGGATATGGGAGCGATGGAGGAGAAACGACATCTGTTGGAGGACCGTCCGCTGGGCGTGCAGTATGTCTCTCTGAAAACTCTGTGGAGGGACATGAAGTAGGGGAAGCGCTGACAGGTAGTCCGTCCTCTCCTGTGCCGGATGAGGTGCGCGGATTACCGCAAGTAACACTTGACACCATCAGGAAAATTCAGTATAATACGGTGTATTGTCTGGGAAAATTGGGTGTTTACGATAAATACTATAAATAGGAAAAGAAGGAAGGGTATCGCAAAATGCAGGAAAAGAAAAATATTTTGACCTACGAAGGCCTCAAAAGGTACGAGGAAGAGCTCCACGAGCTGAAGGTGGTGAAGCGTCAGGAGGTGGCGCAGAAGATCAAGGAAGCCAGAGAACAGGGCGATCTGTCGGAGAACGCCGAGTACGATGCCGCCAAGGACGAGCAGCGGGATATCGAGGCCCGCATCGAGGAATTGGAGAAAATCCTGAAAAACGCGGAGGTTGTGGTTGAGGAAGAGGTAGATCTGGACAAGATCAGCATCGGCTGCCGCGTCAGACTGTTGGATATTGAATATAGTGAGGAGCTGGAGTACAAGATTGTAGGTTCTACGGAGGCGAACAGCTTAAAGGGAAAGATTTCTAATGAGAGTCCTGTCGGCAAGGCGTTGCTGGGGAAAAAGATTGGCGACACCGTGGACGTGGAGACTCAGGCGGGTGTTTTTTCCTATAAGGTACTGGAGATTCAGAGGAGCAACTAATACATTGTCAATGGAAGGCGCGAACTGCATGCTGCCGATATGCCAGGGATAAGAGAATCAGAAGGAGATAAAGAGATGCATTGGTCCGATAGAATAGCAGAAGAGATCATACGGAGAAAGCCCGATAAGGAAGAATATGTCTGCGCCGCGGGCATCAGCCCGTCCGGTTCAATTCATATTGGTAACTTCCGCGACGTCGCCACCAGCCTCTTCGTCGTCAAGGCGCTTGAGAGAAAGGGCAGGAAGGCGAAGCTTTTGTTTTCCTGGGACGAATATGACAGGATCAGGAAGATTCCGGTGAATGTCTCCAAGGTTAACGAGGGAATGG
Source organism: bacterium (assembly GCA_023663725.1). Classification (GTDB taxonomy): domain Bacteria; phylum Bacillota; class Clostridia; order Lachnospirales; family Lachnospiraceae; genus Acetatifactor. Next base: position 30,370 of record JAMPGX010000016.1, read on the forward strand.
AAAAATATATTGGCGTATCATATGTGGATGCGCCGAACCCTTTTGGTACAAAAGAGAGCTCTTTTGCCGAGTATTTTGAGAAGGAATTTGAGAAATCCATAGACAGATTCGGGATCAAGATGGACTATCGGTATCAGGGTGAGATGAATAAGTCCGGCAAATATCAGGATTATGTCATCGAAGCCCTGAGAAAGAGAAAGCAAATCTTTGATATACTGGACAGCTTCAGAACCCAGGACGCCCAGGAGGGAGAGCGGGACGCTTACTATCCGGTAAGCATCTATTGCCCCAAGTGTATGAAGGATACAACCAGGATCGTCTCGCTGTCAGACGACTGCACCAGGGCAAAATACGTGTGCGAGTGCGGACATGAGGGTGAGTTTGATTTCACGAAGGATCACAACTGCAAGCTTGCGTGGAAGGTTGACTGGCCCATGAGATGGAAGTATGAGCAGGTTGACTTTGAGCCGGGCGGAAAAGATCATGCGAGCCCTGGCGGAAGCTTCGACACGAGCAGAGTGATCGCCAGAGAGATATTCGACTATGAGGCCCCTGTCTTCCAGGGCTATGAGTTTATTGGCATCAAGGGGACAACGGGGAAGATGTCAGGCTCTACCGGACTCAATCTGACCCCAGACACGCTGCTGCGCATCTATCAGCCGGAGGTCATTCTGTGGCTCTATTCCCGCTGCGAGCCCAACAAGGCGTTTGATTTCTGCTTTGACGACGGGATATTGAGGCAGTATTTTGAATTTGACAAGCAGTATAACAGCCTGATGGACGGGACGGCTGATGAGCGCACCAGAGAGATCATGGCGAACTGTCTGATGCCGGGCAGCTCCATACACACGGTTCCGATGTCACATCTGGTACAGTTGGGCTCCGTTGTGGATTTCAACACGGAGATGCTGGAGACTGTGTTTGAAAAGATCGGTACGCCATATAAAGAGCCGGAGTTTCGGGAACGGCTTCTCCTGGCAAAATACTGGCTGGAAAACTGCTCGCCGGAGAATGTCAATCAGCTGAGGAAGGTAAGAAATTGGGATTACTACAATGGTTTCGATCAACAGGCCAGAGACAGTATCGCGATGTTGTACAGCTACCTGGCTTCCAGCGAGTACACGCTGAGCGAGTTGAACACCGAGCTGTATGAGATCACCAAGAGGATCTATGGATACGACTGTGAGAATCTCAAGGCGGTACAGGGAACATTCTTTAAGAATGTCTATATGCTCCTGTTAAATAAGGAAAAGGGGCCGAGGCTGTATCTGTTCCTGTACGCGATCAACAAGGAAGACTTCCTGGCGCTGCTGGACTTCTCCACCCCGATGACGGAGGAAGAGGCACGGGAGCTGGAGCGGGAAAGGAATCCGGAGAGCGCGGCGGACGAGGCCGAGTGCGCCGAGTACGGCGAGCCGGATGAGGTTCTTCCTCTAAGGGAGCCCATCGAGCTTGAAGATTTTAACAGATGCGATTTCCGAGTGTGCAGGGTGCTCAAGTGTACGGAGATCAGAAAAGCTCAGAATAACTACAAGCTTGTGCTCTTTGACGGAGTCGGAGAGCGTGTCATCGTATCGAGCCTGAAAAAATACTACAAGCCGGAGGAGCTGGTTGGCCGCAAGATCATTGTCATCGCCAATCTGAAGCCGAAGAGACTGACAGGGGTCACCAGTGAGGGAATGCTCATAGCCGCCACAAACAATGCGTGCGGCTGTCAGGTCATCTTTGTCGACGACAGTGTTCCAGAGGGGACCAGGCTTGGCTGATGTTTAGGGCAGGGTCCGAAAGTGGAGAGCTTTCGGACCTGTTTTTATCTGCCAAATGATAAAAGTAAGATTTGACGATCCCTGTGAATGATGTTATGATAAAATCAGAAGTAGCAGGGAATATGGGCATGTTAGAAGCGGAAGGGACTAATGGGAAGCTATGGCCGGTGAGACATTTTTCCAGGAAAGTAAAACAATGATTGATGAGTTGCTTCACTCGGTCAATGAGCTGCTTGAAATGGCTGGCGGTGGGATGGTGACTCAGGAAGAAAAGCCCGAGGAGACGAAAAAGCCGGCCGTCGAATTCGATATGACAGAGCTGGAGGCCATGGGCCTGTACGACGCGCAGCTGCAGGAGGTGGAGTTGGGCCTCAGGCAGAATCTGCCGGTGCAGCTCTATGCACAGAGCTGCTACAACTGGATGCAGATGAAAGAGATCCGTCTGGGGCTGCAGGCTCAGGTAGACGTGAAGTGGTACACGAATCCCCTGTACAATGCGGAGCAGATGCACCAGATTCGTCTGGGACTGGAATATGGCCTGAATGTGTCGGGCTATGCCCGATTGATTTATACGGTGTCTGATATGTATAAAAAGCGCCATGCCCTGATGGAGGAGAAATACAGAGGAGGCGGAGAAGGGCAGGAGCGGTATATTCTGGATGAATTTACCCGTATTCAGCTTCATTTGAGCGCGGACCTGATGGAAGCGTGGATTCTGTTGCCCGCGGATGAGAAGCGCTCATATACCATAGCGGAGCTGAGACGCCTGCTCAAAAAATACGAGGTGCGTCATGGCATCCAGGCGGATGGACTGCAAGAGGCCACTATACAGAGCGCGAAGGGCAAAGAGATTCTGATTGCTCAGGGGACACCGGCAATGCCGGGCAGGGACGGCTATTACGAGCTGTTCTTCAACAGGGAGCTTCCAGACGGTCCGGAGGTTTTGGCGGATGGCAGCGTGGATTACACCCATGTGATTGTGGCGGATATTGTTCAGCCCGGCCAGAAACTGGCGCAATATCGCCCCGCCAGTAAGGGAAAGTCTGGCATGACGGTGACGTGCCTGGCAGTTGACGGCCCCATGGGTCGGGAATTGCCGCCTCTGACAGGCGGAGGCATCGTGTCTGATCATGAGCGACGCATATATACGGCGGCCATTAAAGGCTACGCGGTTTATGACGCGGAGAGCAATAAGCTGAACGTCATGCAGACATATGTGGTCAACGGGGATGTGAACAGTTACAGTGGCAGCGTGGTTTACGACGGAACCATACATATCACCGGCTCGGTGAGCGGCAGGGCAATGCTCAAGGCTACAGGCGATGTCATTGTGGATGGATTTGTCAGCGGAGGCATGATTGAAGCGGGCCGTAACGTGATTCTGAGAAGCGGCGTCAATGCGGCAGACCAGGGCAGTATACAGGCAGGCGGCCAGATTATGGGCAAATTCTTCGAACATGTGAAGCTGATTGCCGGAGGCAATATTGAGGGGAATTATTTTCTGGACTGCAACGTATATTCAGAGGGGAAGGTGCTCGCCAAGGGCGGCAAGAGCCGCATTATGGGGGGCGAAACGGTTGCCAGCGCAGGCGTGGAAGCCGGAATCATCGGCAATTATGGCAGCGTCAAGACGGTGGTCACGGTGGCCAATCTGTATGATCTGACAGAGCAGCTGGAGGGGATTAAGGAACAACAGGCCAGGGTAAGCTCGGAGAGAGAGAGACTTGAGGAAGGCAGAGATAAGCTTCAGAAGCTTGCGGAGAATGGGGAAGCCTATGATAACAGGATCTATCAGAGAATCCTGCAGGCTCTTGCAACCAAACAGAATGAGTGGGATGCTCTGGAACAGAGGAAGGAGCATCTAAAGACAGTCAAGAGGGACGCTATGCAGGCGTGCGTGAAGGCGCTCAAGGAGCTGCGGCCTGGAACGGTGATCGTGATAAACGGCCTTACCAAAGTCATCGTGGATACCAGACCGGGTATTACGCTGAACGAACAGACTTTGTTGGAAAAGGATGTATGAGTGAATATTTGTGGAAGCGACATGCGTAGTTTGTATGGGAGCGATGAGGTGATTTTATGGTGGAGAGAGGGAGCATTTTAATTGTAGAGAGGGACGGGGAGGAACGGAAAGCGCTCGAAGAGCTGTTGGTGAAAGAATATGATATAGTGACGGCCGACGATGGCAAGCAGGCGCTCAGCGAGATGCAGCGGAGGCGGAACGAGCTTGCGGCAGTGATATTGGATTGGGAAACATCCGCGGTCAGCGCGTTCCAACTGCTTCAGGTGATGCAGGCCAGAGGACTGATGGAGGACATCCAGGTATTTGTCACTACTTCGCAGGTCGACCCTGAGATTGACAAAAAGGTGTACGCTCTGGAGGTGAAGGCGGTCGTGCGCAAGCCCTATGAGGACATGGCGGTGCGCCGACAGATATTGGACCGTCTGAGAGAAGCGGCGGAGCGGAGAGTTCTGCGCCAGGAGGTCAAAGAGAACAAGCAGTTGTTGGAGGAGAGTCAAAAGAAGCTGGAGGGCTTTTATGGCAGCCTGTTGGATGCGATTGGGACTATAATGGAATACCGTGTTTCCGAGTCAGACCAGCATGTGAGGCGCATTAAGGGATTTGCCCGTATCATGGCGGTGGCCTACCGCAATCAGTTCCCGACAAGCGGTCTGAACGAGGAGGAAATCAACCGGATCGTCAGGGGATCGGTAATCCATGATATCGGGAAAATAGCGGTTCCGGACACCATACTGTTGAATCCTGCAAAGCTTACGGAGGATGAGACGCAGATTCTGAGAAGCCACACGACCAAGGGCGAGGAGATCGTGCGGCTCCTTAAGGATGTGCAGGATGAAGAACAGCTCAGAGTGTCCTGTGAGATATGTCGTTGGCATCACGAACGCTATGACGGAGGCGGTTATCCGGACGGGCTGGAGGGTGATGAAATTCCAATTTCCGCTCAGATTGTAGCCATTGTGGATGTGTATGATGAGCTGGTTTCAGAGCGAATCTCCAAAAAGCCCTATGACAAGGCGACGGCGTACAGCATGATCATGAAGGGCGAGTGCGGAGCATTCGCGCCAAAGCTTTTGCAGTGCTTTGAGTCCTCCAAGAAATTATTGGAATTATATTCCGACAACAATTGATGCAATGCCGTATATGGGCGGACGCCTGTATGCGGCATTTGTGTCCCGCTGGGATAAATATGCCGAAGCCTCTAAAGTATTTTGCCTTTTGTCCGATAACAATAATAACAAGAATGATGGAGCATTCTGGAAAGGAGGAGTCGGATATGAGAATAGAGGCTTACAATCAAGTACAGCAGTTATATCAGGCCAAGCATGTGAATAAGGCTCAGAAGTCTGCGGCGGTAGCCAAGGCGGACAGGATGCTGCAGATCAGCAGTTTGGGCAAGGACATTCAGACTGCCAAGGCAGCAGTTGCCTCTGCTCCTGATATTCGTGAGGAGTTAACGGCTCCGATCAAGGCGAGGATACAGGACGGAACCTATGGAGTCAGCAACGAGAGCTTTGCCGAGAAGCTGATGCAGAAGTACACGGAAATGAGGTAATTGCCAGTGGCTAGTTTGATGGAGAACCTGATTGCAGTGTTGCAGCGGGAATGCGTGGAATATAACGGGCTACTGGAATTATCGAATCGCAAGACGCCCATCATCGTTGCGGGCGATCTTGAACAATTACAGCAAATCACGGATGAGGAACAGGAATGGGTGGGCAGGATCGTAAACCTTGAGAAAAAGAGGACGGAGGTTACTGCCGACATTGCCAATGTGCTTAACAAGGATGTTGCAACGATGAAGCTGAGAGATCTGATACAGATTCTTTCAGCTCGCCCGGCAGAGCAGAAGCAACTGTCGGATGCCTGCGAGGAGCTGCGGGAGGTTGTCATTCAGGTCAGGACTGTCAATGAGCAGAATCACGAGTTGATTCAGCACAGTCTGGAACTGGTGGAGTTTGATATGAATCTCCTGCAGTCCATGAGGACTGCACCGCAGACGGCCAATTACAATCGTGAGGCCTATACCGCAGGGGGAACCATGGGGGTTGCAAGCCATGGATTTGACGCAAAACAATAAGCATACACAGAGGTGATGTCATATGTCATTAATGTCGAGTCTATATATCGGAGCATCCGGATTACAAACCAGTCAAAATGCGCTGAATACCACAGCGCATAATCTTTCTAACGAGGGCACTACAGGCTACACGCGCCAGCAGGTGCAACAGGCGGCCAGGCACTATGTGACCCTGTCGGTGAACCCGCATTCTGTCGCGAACAAGCAGACAGGTCTGGGAACCGTTTATTCCAGTGTAAAACAAGTTAGAGATTATTTCCTGGATAAGACATACCGCAAGGAATCCGGTCGGAGTATGTTTTACCAGGTGTCTACGGAGACCATGGAGGAGGTGGAGAGTCTGCTTGGCGAGATGAACCGAGAGGCTTTCCAGACTACCATGGGCGAGTTCTGGTACTCTGTACAGGAGCTGGCCAAGACGCCGTCGAGTTCTGTGAATCAGGGGCTCTTTGTGCAGCGTGCGGAGGAGTTCCTGGAGCGCGCCGTTCATATTTATGACGGGTTGTGCTCCTACCAGGACAATATGAATCAGAAGATCAAGCAGCATGTGAATCTGATCAATAATTATGGCAAGCAAATTCTGGAGCTGAACAATCAGATCAGGAATATAGAGGTTGGCGGCATAGAGCATGCTAACGACCTGCGGGATGTCCGCAACCAGATTCTGGATGAGTTGGGAAAGATGGCGGATATCTCCTTCACGGAGAACATGTACGGCGATGTGTCCGTGCAGATTGAGGGTGTGGATTTTGTCAAGGGATCCATGTGCTATGAGATCGCGCTGGACACGGACGAGGTGACCGGCTTCTACACACCGTTCTGGCCGCTGAACGCCACATTTACTGAGCGGGAGGACGGCACCAGAGACTATGATATTCGGGGCGCCGAGGTATTCGATATGTCTCTGGAGATTTCCACGGATCTGGATACGGATATCGGCGGACTGAAGGCTATGATGCACGCCAGAGGAGATCACAGGGCAGATTACACAGACATTGTAAAAGACTATGATGCTGTATCCCAGTCTGTGATTATGAATATGCAGGCGGAGTTTAACCAGCTGATCCACAATGTGGCAGACAAGATCAACGGCATCTTGGCGGAGGCGGCAGGGGTGACGGAGATAACGCTGGCGGACGGCACGAAGGCGAAGGGCTGTCTGGATGATCCGAACGGATATATGCGCCATGAGGATGGCAGCCCGATTCAGCTCTTTGCCAAGATTACCACGCCGGGTTATGAGAAAAAGACAGGGGCCGACGGCAAGACCTATTGGGTATATCAGGAGGAGCATCTGGGCAATCCGGACCCGAGCAAGGGAGATCCCACGCGCCCTGAGACGGTTTACAGCCTGAAGAATATACAGATTGATCCCGAGCTGAAGAAGTCCCCCTCAATATTGGGCTTTATGAAGGGAGAGGTCGAGGACAGGGCCACGGCGGAGGCGATCAGCAACGCCTTCACGGAGGAGATATACACGCTCAACCCCAATGTCAAGAAACCCCTGTCATTCATGGGGTACTATGATGATCTGGTAGCACAGATCGCGAACAGCGGCTCTGCGTTCCGTTGCATCTATGAGAATCAGCAGAACACATTGGAGGCCACATACAATGCCAGGGAGCAGATCGTGGGCGTGTCCTCGGATGAGGAGTTGTCCAACATGATCAAGTTCCAGAATGCCTATAACGCCTCCAGCCGCTATATCAATGCCATCAGCGAGATGCTGGAGCATATCATCAACACGCTGGGCGTGTAAAGCATACATGGCTTTGAATTGAAAGTCTGAAGAGTCCCTGAAAAGGAGAAAAAGAAATGCCTTCACAATTTTTTGGATTAAATATCGCGTATAAAGGGCTGTTGGCCAGCAATGCGGCCATGAACACCACGGCCAACAACATTGCCAATGTACAGACGGAGGGCTATAGCCGCCAGCGGGTCGTACAGCAGGCCAGTCAAGCTATTCGGGTGTTTCAGACCTACGGCTGCGCCGGCGCCGGCGTGGACACGCTTGCCATCGAGCGGGTGCGGGATGAGTTCTATGACGTCAAGTACTGGAACAACAATGCCAAAGCAGGCGAGTACGACGTCAAGCAGTACTATATGAAACAGATCGAGGCCTATTTTGACGACGACGGAATCAGTTCGGGCTTTAAGTCTATCTTTGATAAGATGATGATCGGCGGCATACAGGAGTGGATGAAGGTCGCCGAGAGCACTAACGGCAAGAAGCAGTTTATCGGTACGGCGGGAGATCTGACAGAGTATTTCAATGGATTGGCCGGCAATCTGCAGAAGCTCCAGAAGGATGTGAATCAGGAGATCAAGCTGAAGGTGGATGAGATCAATTCCATAGCCGGCGAGATCGCCACTCTGAATAAGCAGATCAATGTGGTGGAGCTCTCCGGCAGCAAGGCCAATGAGCTGCGGGACCGCAGAAGTCTGCTGCTGGATCAATTGTCGCAGATCGTGGATGTCGAGGTGAGGGAGACACCCATCATGGATCTGAATCAGCCGGACCGAGAGACGGGAGCGCATCGCTTCATCGTGAAGATTGCCGGAGGCCAGATGCTGGTGGACGGCAATGAGTACAACGGACTGGAGTGCAGGGCACGTTCCAGCTATGAGAAGGTCAATCAGACGGACGTAGACGGACTGTATGATGTCTACTGGAAGGACGGACAGCAGTTCAATCTGTACAATTCCGCCATGGGGGGCAATCTGCAGGGTTTGATCCAGATGCGGGATGGCAACAACGGGGAATATTTTAATGGTAAGATCGAGTCAATCGGCAGGACTCCAGATGATAAGAATGATACGGTGACCATCAGTGTGAGTCAGAATTACCTCAAGGATCTCAATTTTTGTAATCTGTCCGATCAGGGTGGCATCATCACGCTGGGAAACAGGGACTACTACTATGATTCCTGGACGTATCAGCGCAGCTACGACGCCAACGGCGAACCGGTGTGCAGCTATACCTTTACCCTGTCGAACGACAGCGAGCGCAATGCCCAGCGCCTGACCAACGACCGCGTGGGCAAGACGGCCAGCGTGGGGCCGGAGCTGAAGTATCAGGGCGTGCCCTACTATATGAATCAGATGAATACCTGGATTCGTACCTTTGCCCAGAAATTTAATGATACTCTGAAGAGTGGATACAATACTTACAATGAGAAGGGCTGTAATTTATTTACAGGCGACATGCCTGCCTCGGAGGAGCAGTTCCAGTTTGGGGATGATTGCAGGTATGATATCTATACCTACGAGGCATACCAGAAGAGAGTGCAGGAGCTGGTGGCGGCGGGAAAGAGTCAGGCGGATGCGGAAAAGGAGGCTGTTCTGAAGGTGACGGCCAGCGATGACAGCTATTACCGGCTCACGGCCATGAACTTCAGTGTGTCAACTGCCGTGGAGGAAGATCCGGATCTGCTCGCCCACCGCAAGAACAAGGGCGACGGTGTGGCTCAGGATGATCTGTTGGAGGAGGAGCTGAAATCGATCGCGACGGACAAGGAGAAGATGAGCTTCCGGGGCGGCACGGCCAATGAATTTCTGCAGTGTATCCTTGAGGATGTGACGCTCAATGCCAGCCGCGCCTACACGTTCCAGAAGAATTTCAGCGATATCAGCGATATCATCAATACGCAGCGCATGTCTATCTCCGGTGTGGATGAGGACGAGGAGGCGGTCAATATGGTGAAGTTCCAGCACGCCTACAATCTCTCCTCCAAGATGATCCAGACTCTGACGGAGATATATGACCGGTTGATTCTGGAGACCGGTGTGTAATGTGATGGCATCCGGCCGCTGGGCTGAAGGTATGGTCACGGTTCACAGACAGGGAAAGGAATTGAGAAGATGAGAATAACCAACAAGATCATGCAGAATAACAATCTGATGAATATCAACACCAACAAGGTGCTGCAGGACAGACTCAGTACGCAGATGTCCACGGAGAAGAAGATCAACCGTCCCTCCGACGATCCTGTGGTGGCGATTCGCGCGCTGCGCCTTAGGAGCAACGTGACGGAGATCACGCAGTACTACAGCAGGAATATTCCTGACGCGGAGAGCTGGCTGAACGTGACGGAGGAGGCGCTGAAGAACCTGTCCGATATCGTGACCGCCATGCAGACCCAGTGTACCAAGGGCTCCAAGGATTATCTGACAACCGCCAACAGGGAGACGATTATCGAGCAGCTCAAGGCGCTAGCGGACGAGGTGTACAGCACCGGCGATGCGGATTACGCAGGTCGTTATGTATTCACCGGCTACCGCACGGATACTTCCCTGAGCTTTCCGGATGCGGTGGATAAAAAATATGAGATTACAGAGCAGTTGGATAAGAACGCCATTGGCGAGGTGACAGTCATTACCACCAAGGGAACTGACGGCAGCGATGTCATGGATATGACCACCGAGAATTATCAGACCGTCAATGTGGAGGAAAAGGATATCCAGCAGGTGGAGACCTACCGTATACAGTTGGCCTATGGCACCTGCGACAATGTGGAGCCCGTCCTGCAGTACGGCGGTGTGAAGCAGGCGGATGGCACCATCGCCTTTACAGACGTCAAGGCGGAGATCAAGCACGATTATGAATCCCCCTATGAGTACGCGGCGGCAGCTACCGGCGACAAGGCGGTCTTTGTGCCGGAGACAGGTGAACTGCTGTTATCCAAGGATCTCTACAACAAGCTGATGAATACCAAGGATAATGCGGCCACAGCCGATTATAACGAGGGGGAGATTCGCGTCACCTACGATAAATCGAAGTGGAATAAGGGCGATCTGCGGCCGGAGCACTATTTCTACTGCGTGTCCGATCCGGGCGATACAGAGAAAGAGATGGTTCATAACGAGAGCTATGCGCCTAAAAATGCTGACGGGAAACCTCTGGTTCCGGATAAGGCGCATCAGGAGATTGAGTATGATGTGGGCTTCAACCAGACGATTCGTATCAATTCTACCGCTGACGAATGCTTTAAGCACAGCATAGGCAGAGAGGTGGAGGACCTGGTGAACGCCATGCAGGACGTGGTGGACACGGAGAAGATCGTCACGAAGATGGAGAATTTGCTGAAGGAAGTCTGCGGCACGCCGGATGAGGCGGGCGTCAAGCAGAAGCTGGATGTGGCCAAGAAGGTGTTGGAACTCAAGAAGGCCAAGACGGAGCGGATGTTTGAGCACGGCATCACGCTGATGCAGGGACATCTGGATGACACGAATCTGAGCCTGACCAACAACGGCACGCGCAGCAAGAAGCTGGAGCTGATCGAGAACCGGATGCAGTCGCAGAAGACAACTTTTGAGACGCTCAAGAGCGAGAATGAGGACATAGATATCGCCGAAGTGATCATCAACCTGACCAGCGCCAAGCTGACCTATGAGGCGGCGCTGATGGCTACCGGCAAGGTGGCACAGACCAGTCTGCTACAGTATATCTAATAAGAAGAGGAGAAAGCGAATATGTTAATCAATACCAAAGTGTTTGGCGAAGTGGAAATCACAGATGACAAGATTATCACCTTTCCGGGCGGTATCATCGGTTTTCCTGAATTGAGAAGATTCACCTTACTCCATGACGAGGAGAAGGGGGTGAATGCCGGTATCCGTTGGCTTCAATCTCTGGAGGAGCCGGGATTTGCTATGCCGGTGATGGACCCGCTGGTGGTAAAGGAAGACTATAATCCTGAGATTGATGATGAACTGTTGACTGGCATTGGCGAAGTCACAGTCGACAACCTATTGGTGTTGGTTACTGTGAGAGTGCCCTCCGATCTAACCCAGATGAGTGTCAATCTTCAGGGGCCGATTATCATCAATGTAGATAATCGCAAAGCCTGTCAGATTATAGTGGATACGGATATCTATCCTGTGCGGTTCCCGATCTATGAGCTCCTGCAGTCCAGAAAGGCGGGTGAATGAGATGCTGGCATTATCCAGAAAAAAGAATGAGGCTATTATTATTAACAATAATATAGAGATTACAATCCTTGAAGTGAAGGGAGATCAGGTCAAGATCGGTGTCACCGCTCCCAGAGAGGTGCCTGTCTACCGTAAGGAGGTATATGCGCAGATTCAGGAGGCTAACAAGGAGGCGGCAAGCGCTGACGGCATGGCTGCGCTGAAGGATCTGCTGGGGTAGCTTTCAGACAGTAAAGGCCGGCAGAGTCGGCCTTTATCTATTATAGTCGATTCATGCATTATCAAGCTTTTTTTTATGAAAAACCTAAATTTTTGCCTTTCCTCATCCGATAATAGCTATAAGAAACCAATAAGTGTCGTTTACGGATGACGGCATATAGTGACACATGGAGGTGTAATTATGGCAATCGAACCTTTAGGAAGCATTATGAGCGTACAGGCTCAGACTATGACGGCGCCCAAGCCCGTGGCGCAAACGAAGCCCCAGAACTCGGAGCCGCAGAGCAACACTGCTCAGGAAGCCGCTCAGGTTGACAATACGGTCAATGTGGTGGCAGAGGGACAGAGCAAGGGCAACGCTGGTGGCAACAGCGGCGAACAGCAACAGCAGCAGTTATCCAACGAGCAGCTGAGACGTGCCGTGGAGCAGCTGAATAAGAACATGGTTGCTCATTCGGAGGCTGTATTCGGTATACATGAGGGAACCAACCGCGTGACCATCAAGATTGTAGACAAGGATACCAAGGAAGTGCTGAAGGAGCTTCCCCCTGAGAAGACTTTGGATATGATAGCCAAGGTGTGGGAGATGGCTGGCATTCTGGTAGATGAGAGAAGATAGGACAGGAGGACAGAGTAATGGCAATGAGACTTTCCGGATTGATGTCCGGCATGGATACTGAGAGCATCATCTCACAGCTCGTGGAGGCCAGGAAGACCAAGGTTGACAAGACCAAGAAGGCGCAGACCAAGCTGCAGTGGAAGCAGGATGCCTGGAAGGACCTGAACACCAAGCTGAAGAATCTGCAGAGCAAATATCTGAGCAGCATGCGTTTCACCTCTGCATACAGCAAGAAGGTGACTAAGGTGTCTGATCCCAACGCAGTCAGTGTGATCACCGGTGAGGACGCTGTGAATGGCGTGCAGTCGTTAAAGATCGATAAGCTGGCTAAGACGGGTTATCTGACCGGCGGCTCCATCGAGAAGGAGGATGGCACCAGATTTAACGCGATGTCTAAGTTGAGCGATCTGGGTGTGACTGGCTCAGGTAAGATCAATATAAACACTGGAAGCACTTCTGTGGATATTCAGGTAGATGGCAATACTACGATCTCCGATGTGCTGACCCAGTTGAAGAACGCCGGACTCAACGCGAACTTTGACGAGAACAATCAGAGATTCTTTATCAGCTCCAAGGAATCGGGAGCAAAGAGTGATTTCAGTCTCACCGCTCTGGATCAGGGAGGATTGGATGCGCTCAAGGCGTTGGGTGTACAGGAGTCATTTGAGGCTGATCCGGACAAAAAGGGTGCTGTCCAGAAGGAATATGAGAAGTATGCTGGCTATTATGTCGTCGGCGACAGAGATGCGACTCTTGCTAACATGAGTTCTCTGATCGCTAAGGATGTACAGTCCAAGACGGACAGTTATCTGGCAAAGTACAAGAGCCTGGTGGAGTCCAGGGAGGCAGACCAGAAGACGATAGATAAACTCGAAGCGCAATATAAGGGCGCCGACGGCAGTAGCACATTGAAGTCCAAGAAGGAATATGAGGATGCTCTCAAGGCCAAGAATGAGGAGATTGAGGCCAAGGAGAAGGCTCTGAAGGAGGAGTCTGATCCGGATCAGAAGAGAAAGCTTGAGAAAGAGCTGGTAGATCTGAAGAAAGAGGCTGACGAGCTCACGACCCAGAAGAACGACAGGGAGACTCTGGACAGCAAGAAGGCAGCTGTTGCCCAGGCGGATAAGGATATCGCCAATATAGAGAGCTATGTGAATATCACCGAGACCGAGAAGGATGGACAGAAGGTCTATTCCGCGGAGGCGAAGGATAAGCTGAAGGAAGAGGTGGCGGATCGCTTCTATCAGAAGGCGGAGTTTGCTGACAGCGTAGTCAAGAATCCCAGTATGATATCCGGCAACGCGACTAAGGTCAATGGCCAGGATGCGGAGATTGAACTGAATGGAGCAAAGTTTACCAGTAAAGATAACACCTTTAAGATCAATGGGCTTACCTTTACCGCTCTGAATGAGACCAACGGCAATCAGGTCACTGTGACGACTCAGCAGGATACCGACGGTATCTATGATATGGTCAAGAATTTCCTGAAGGAGTACAATGCCATCATCAATGAGATGGATAAGCTGTATAACGCGGATTCGGCCAAGGGCTACGAGCCTCTGACCTCCGAGGAGAAGGAAGCTCTGTCCGACAGCGAGGTGGAGGAGTACGAGAAGAAGATCAAGAATGCTCTGCTGAGAAGGGATGAGAATCTGAGCAGTGTCAGTTCGACTTTGCGGGCCGCAATGTCAGGTGGTATTGAGATTGGCGGCAAGACTATGTATCTGCATGATTTCGGTATTGAGAATCTGGGATATTTCGAGGCGCCTGACAACGAGAAGAATGCTTATCATATTTTTGGCGATCCTGATGATCCAGATACTGCAGGTAAATCAGATGTGCTCAAGGGCATGATTGCCAACGATCCGGACACCGTGATTAGCTTCTTTACCAAGTTGTCTCAGAACATGTATGATGAAATGACCAACATGTCCAAGTCTGTCAACGGATATCGCAGCTTCGGCAGCTTCTATGATGATAAGAAGATGAAGTCCGATTATGACAACTACACGGTCAAGATCAAGGAACAAGAGAAAAAGCTGAACGAATATGAGGATAAGTGGTACAAGAAGTTTGCCGCAATGGAGACTGCTCTGTCCAAGATGCAGAACAGTGCCAATGCTGTTACTTCCCTGTTAGGAGGCTCATAACATGGCAATGCCCGATGCATATGCACAGTATAATAACAGCAAGATACTCACAGCATCCCCAGCGGAACTGACCCTGATGCTCTATGAGGGGGCGATCAAGTTCTGTAACATAGCCATTGTAGCGGTGGAGCAGAAGGATATTCCCAAAGCGCATACGCATATTGTCAAGACCCAGAAAATTATTGATTATCTGCGGCAGACCCTTGATATGAAGTATCCGGTGGCTCAAGATTTTGAGAACATCTATGTGTACTTGTCACAGCGTCTGGTGGAGGCTAACTTCAAAAAGGATAAGGATATCCTGGAGGAGGTCAATGGGCACCTGCGTTCAGTGAGAGATACCTGGAAAGAGGTTATGCGGATCAATCAGGTGAAAGGGGCTAATGGATGAAGAGCCAGCTAAGTATATTGCAGGAGAGTCTGACAGCAAAGCGCCAGGTGCTTTTGGAGATACAGGAGTATAATCGAAAGCAGGAGGAGGTCTTCAGCTCAGAAGAAGTAGATATGTCTCTCTTTGATGAGGCGATTGAGGAGAAAGGCCGATTGATTGAGCGGTTGACCCAGTTAGATGACGGCTTTGAGGCCATGTATCAGAAGTTGGCCCGTGAGTTAGAGAATAATCGGGAAAAGTATGCGGAGCAGATTCGGATGCTACAGCAGCAGATCAAGGAGATTACCGATCTGGGGGTATCCATTCAGGCTCAGGAGGCGAGAAATAAAGCCCTGATTGAGAGCTATTTTTCAAGGGAACGCAAGAATATGCACAAGAGTCTCCAGAATTCTACCAAGGCATATAATTTTTATAAAAATATGTCAGGCTTGAATGCAGCGAGCAATCAGTCCTCTTATGACAGTAAGCAATAACCGATAAAACAGGAATGATAAGAACCCTGCCATATCATAGGAAATGGCAGGGTTTCTTGCGCGCTTTGTGTTGTACCCAGCGAGAGATTAACGAAGCTCTTCTGACAGGGTGGCAATGGCCGTTTGGAGCTCTCCAGCTTCAGATATGGGATGCTCCTCCAGATAGCCGATGATGTAGTCCAACCGGTTGATCGGTGTTCCGGCGGAGACAAGACCGGCCAATACATGCTGTAGCATCGCCAGACTGACCTTCTGTGGAACGATATTGTCTACGGCTGCCGGATAGCGGCGCCACACCAGATTGACCAGATCAGCAGTGATCTGGCGGTTCAGAATCTGGTCATAATTGTGCAGAATAGTCTCTGCCAGATGTGTTATGATGCAGTCCATGGCGGAGAATTCGATACAGCCCTCCGGCGGCACAGCCTGTTTTTCCATCCATTTTCCCTCCGGCCAGACTGCACGCCACTCAGCCGCGGGAAGCAGCTCCTCCCGCACATAGAAATATTTGGGATATTCGGATTCGCTCTGGGCGGCAATCGTTCTTCCGTTCAGCAGTATTCGGTATTCCTGATCTCCCAGGTTCAGACAGTCCCGCAGTCGTATGATGGGGACCATGATTCCCATCGTGTCCGCCAATCTCACTCGCATCTGATGAATCTTCTCGTAATGGTCGGCATTTTCTTCGATCAGCATCTCAACCAGATTCTTGCCGACCTCCAGTGTCAGAACATCCTTTTGCAGCGCATTCTCTACTTCCGTCTGTCTCTGAACAGACTCCTGGTCGCACTGGGAGATGGAAGAAGCCTGGTGACTCAGCAGATAGTCCGTAGTGCAGTCCATCAGTTGAGCGATAGAGCGGATCATCTCCGCATCGGGCAGACTGGCGCCAGTCTCCCACTTTGACACTGCCTGGGATGTAACCCCCAGTTTTTCAGCAATTTTCTGCTGTGTGTAGCCACGGTCCTGACGAAGTCGTTCAAATCGTTCCGCAAATTCTGAAAGCATATGATTTTCCTCCTGTGATAAGATGTAGTGAATTAGTCTGTTCCCCTTTACACAGATAGAATAACACAAAAACGGCGCAAATGCCACCAACTGTTGAGATGATATCAACACAACTGATAGTTGTGACAAATATAGTTGGAAAACACTAAACCAGCAGTTCTTGACAGTGAAGGGACTTTTGCGTATAGTAAATGTGACAGGAAAAGCTTGCATAATTTGGGAATACTATTGACAATAGGCGACAGGCAGTGGAATAGGAGTATAAAGAGATGGATTTTGATGAAAATCGGGATGAAACAGGTAGGGAGCCGTACAGATGGATCAAGCTGATTCCGTTTGCAGTGGCGGTCGTCTTTATTGTGATCATACTGGTGGTGATGGTTCTGCGGAACCGGATGGACAGAGAGCACAATGGGATAGGCGAGGATAACGTAAATAGTTCGACAGAGGGGACGCAGCAGAATGTCTTGGGAACAGAGGGAGATGAGACGATAGAAGTCCGAGATCCTCAGGAAACAATGTCGCAGGAACAGGGCAGTCAGGTGGATGTGAGGCAATTGCTGACTTCCGATCGGGTGCGGGAAGAGGAACGAACAACTGTGGGAATTGATGTTTCACGGTATCAGGGGACGATAGACTGGAGCCAGGTGGCGGATTCCGGGGTTGATTTTGCGATGATCAGAGTCGGATACCGAAGTGCAGACGAAGACAGGGGCATCTACGCCGACAGTAACGCCCGTTATAATATGCAGGAGGCTCAGGCTGCGGGGATACAGGTGGGTGTGTACTTTTTTTCCACGGCGGCCAGCGAGGAGGAGGCGCGGGAGGAGGCTCTGTGGGTGGCGGAGTACATCGCGCAGTATCAGATCACATACCCTGTGGCCTTTGACTGTGAAGGGTATGAGCAGGAGGGCAGTCTGCTGTATGAGTTGGGAAATGAAAAGAGGACAGATATCGCCATTGCCTTTATGCAGGAGATATATGACAAAGGGTATACGCCGATGTTCTATGGCTCCAGCTATGCCATGACGGGCAGCAGGCATTGGAATATGGACAGGATCGAGCAGAGCTACAAGGTCTGGGTGTCCCAGTATCCGGCATTGCCTTATCCACAGACGGAGCAGTCCTCCTATGAAGGTTTTCATGCTATGTGGCAGTATACCAATCAGGGAAGTGTGCCTGGAATCTCACAGCCTGTGGATGTAAATGTGGCTTATTTTGGATATGAGGGTGCGGCGGAGGCTCTGGATGGGCAGGCTCCGGATCAGGCCCAGGCTGATGTGGAAGCCCTGATGAATTTTCAGGAGGTGGATGAGATGGTGACGGCCAAGGAGTCCACCAATCTGCGGGACATTCCCAGCCAGGGGGAGGACAGTACAGTGCTGTGGACGCTGCAAAACGGGGACAGTGCGCGGCGCACCGGCGTCAGTGACAGCGGCTGGTCTCGGCTGGTCTATCAGGACCGCGTATGTTATGCAGTGACGAACTTGTTGACTACAGACCTGTCTCCCAATGTGCCACAGCCAACGCCGACACCGGAGGAGGACGGCATCAAGACCCAATTTACGTCCTGCAACGAGTTGATGACTGCCAAGATTGAGACAAATCTGCGGGCGCTGCCGAGCGTGACCAATCCGGAGGCGGTGGTGGTGGCGACGATCCGCTATGGGGATGTAGTGGTGCGCACGGGAATCAATACAGACCTTGGGTGGTCTCGGGTGGAGTATGAGGGACAGGTGCTCTATTGTGTGAGCAGTTATCTGACGTCGGAGGTGGAGTCAGAGCAGGCGCAGTGATAGGTTTTGCAATCGCCTATGACTGAGACAGAATGTGAGGAGACAGATGAAGAGGAATCTGACTACACTGTGCTATATCGAGCGGGACGGAGCTTATCTGATGCTGCACAGGGTGAAAAAGGAGCGGGATATCAATAAGGATAAATGGATTGGCGTGGGCGGCCATTTTGAGGAGGACGAATCGCCGGAGGAATGTCTGCTGCGGGAAGTGGAGGAGGAGACGGGGCTTGTCCTGACGGACTATCGGCTGCGGGGAGTCATCACCTTCACGACCGACAGTTACCCGACGGAGTATATGTTTCTGTATACGGCGGAAGGATATACAGGGACAATGCACGCTTGCGAAGAGGGAGAGCTGGAGTGGGTGCCTAAGGCAGAGGTAGAGAGGCTGCCCATCTGGGAGGGCGATAAGATATTTTTCCGGCTTCTGGAGGAACGGCGGGAATTTTTCTCCCTAAAGCTTCGATACGAGGGGGAGACTTTGGCGGAGGCCGTGCTGGACGGAAGAAAAATAATAAAAAGTGCTTGACCTTCCACCTGGTGGAAGCTGTATAAAGGAGTCATCAGACAGAACGGAAAGGAAAATCCACGGGCCATGAAGATCAAACAAGTGGAGGAGCTGGTGGATATCACCCGCAAAAATATTCGTTTTTATGAGGAGCAGGGCCTGCTCAGTGTGGGACGCTCGGAAAACGGTTATCGGGAATACGGGACGGAGGATGTGCGACGGTTAAAGCAGATTCGTCTGCTGCGCAGGTTATCAGTTCCCATTGAGGATATCAAGCGACTTTTTGATGGAAGACGTACGCTGGAGGATGTTCTGGAGCGTCAACAGGCACGCCTGGAGCGTCAGCGGGAGAGTCTCCACAGGACACAGCTGTTCTGTAAGCTGTTATTGGAGGATAGTGTTTGCCTGGAGACGTTGGACGTGGATGGCTTGCTGGAACAGATGGATAAGCTGGAGCGGGAAGGGGTGATGTTTATGGATGAGACGCACAGAGATATCCATAGAAAAAAGCAGAGAGGAGCCATACTGGGCGCAGGAGTGATGCTGATCCTGACGCTGGCGCCGCTGGGTATCATCTTCGGCGTCACGAGGTTAGCCCGCATTCCTCTGTGGGCTTTGCTACTTTTTCTGGGAGTTACAACTGTGGTTTGTATCGGGATAGTGGTTGCATTGATGATTAGGATTAAGGAGATTAGAGGAGGAGAAGAGGATGAAGCTTCTAAGTATTGAATATATTCCAGGGCAGGAGATCGAGGCGCTGGGAATGGTGAAGGGAACGGTCGTGCAGACTAAAAATATCGGGCGAGATTTTATGGCGGGCATGAAAACACTGGTCGGCGGTGAGATCGTGGGCTATACGGAGATGTTGAACGAGGCCAGGCAGATCGCCGTGAAGCGCATGGTGGATGAGGCCAGGGAGCTGGAGGCTGACGCGATAATCGGCATTAAATATGGGGCGTCCCAGGTCATGAGCGGAGCTGCCGAGGTTATCGCCTATGGCACTGCCGTGAAATATAAAGCGTAAACCATAGTGTAAACAGTTCTGTCTGAGGAAGGAAAAGAGGATATGATGGATAATATTACAATTCCCAATGTCGCGGTTGCCAGCATGATTGGCATGGCCGTATCTCTGATTGTGTCTATGGGCTTACCCATAGCATTGTGTATCATTGTCTGTAAGAAGACCAGGGCCAGGATATCCAGCTTTTTTATCGGCGCCGCGACCTTTGTCCTGTTCGCAATGATTCTGGAGAGTCTTTTGCATCAGGTGGTATTGGGCTCCACTGGTAAGGCGATCAGCGGCAATATCTGGCTCTATGCGCTGTATGGCGGGCTGGCAGCCGGTATATTTGAGGAGACGGGGCGTTATCTGGCCATGAAGCTATGTATGAAGAAGACGCTGGATAAACCCAACGCTATCCTGTATGGCGTGGGACATGGCGGAATTGAAGCGATCCTGCTCATCGGGCTGACCTATGTGAACAATCTGGTCATTGCCGTGATGATCAACAGCGGCCAGGCGCCGATGCTGTTAGCCGCATACGGCTCGAATGACACGCTCTACCAGCAGGCGCAGGCGCAGCTCATGGCTATCGCCACCGCACCGTCCTGGCAGTTCTACATGGCCGGTCTGGAGCGCGTGTCCGCGATAGTGTTTCATATCTGTGCCTCCTACATGGTGTATCTCGCAGTCAAAGAGAAGAAGCTGCCGTACTATCTGCTGGCCATTCTGTTGCATTTTCTGATGGATGCTCTGGTGGTAGTGGCGGCGAATTATCTGCCTATTATATATGTAGAGATATTCCTGCTGCTGTTTTCCGGCGTATTTGGCTATATCGTCTGGCGTATGTACCACCGCAGTAGCACTACTGTGACGGAGGCGGAATCCGCTCGTGAAGCGTAATATACGAAAATCCGTTTTCAATCTGTTGCAAAAATAAGCATTGACAATATCACGAAGACGAGGTATTATGCAATTAGAATAAATACATCTCAAAGAGGGATAATTGTATGAAGCACAAGGTGCTAGGAGTGATTTCCTGTGTAATGTTGTCAGCGATGCTGATGGCTGAGGTGGCGCTTCCTACACAGGCGGCGGTGAACGCATGCGAGACACATGTCGTTAATAATGGAACAAAGAAAGTGTTAGGTTATCCGAATGCGGATTATACATGCCATCAGGTAAAGGCAAGTATTGCGGGGATATGTAGTGAATGCAAGAATCCTGTTACTGTGATAATTACATATACCGAGCCGCATACTCTTCAGCAAAATGGAGTATGTGTGTGCGGGTATAAACCGCACTGATAATGGATGTTACAGTAGTGGATGACAGTTTATGAGTCGGAGGGGGAGCCCTCCGACATTTTTAGTATTGTAGTAGAAGCAGGAGAGAAGGGGAATAGATAGTATGAATCAAAGGAGTCGGATAGTTATAATAGTGTTTCTTGTTGGCATGCTGCTTCTTGTGGGATGCGGTAGGGAGATAGAAGAAGGCAGAGAGCCATCGGAAGAAATAACGGTATCTGCGGACGAAGCGGTGGAAGAGCCGGAGAAGCATTTTCAGTATGATGACCGCAAGCTGTACGGTTATATGTATGAGGGGATAGATGTGCCTGAGAAGGTCGTAAGCGAGGAGCAAGCCAGAGCGGAGGGGAGGGTTATCTTGACCCTGCAGGAGTCCTTCGCAAGCAGTTGGTTGGCTGAATCGGTTAAAGGCTTTAACAGGCAGAGCACAGATTACTTCGTTAGTCTCCAGGAGAGCGGCTTTGCGGGACAATCAGGTGTTAAGGACCGGATGGCAGTGGAAATCATGGCGGGAAGAGGTCCGGATATGTTCACAGGAGATATGTTTGAAGTCAATGAAAGCATTCTCAAGAAGGGGGTATTGGTGGACCTGGCGGCAGGGCTGGACGCTATGGGGATCACGGAGGAGGAGTACTTCCCTTCTGTCTGGGCGCTGCGGATGGGGGATGCAGTTTACGGGGTATGTCCTACAGCGTGGGTGGAGAGATACTGGATACTGGAATCCGTGTTGGGGAGCCGAGAGACACCGGATATAGAGACGCTGGTGGAGAAGCTCTATACCTATCCGGACCAGAAGGCGGTGTGGAGGCCTCATATAAAAGCTGGAAGAATATTGCAATATTATCTGTTGGGAGGTTCGGAGGATCTGTGGGGGATGATCAACTGGGAGGAAGGGAAGTGCGATTTTTCAGGGGAGCTTTTTGCCAAGATGCTTGAGATAGCCAAACGCTATGCCGATCCGGAGGGAAAGAGTGAGGAGGGGATAATGGATTATTATTGTCCCACGAGCGATTTATATTCTATGGGGAGTGAGAAAGTGATCATTGATTTTCCCTTTGACGATGGAAATTATCCTTATTACAGGCCATCTCATTCACTGATGTTGAACGCGAATTCTGATTCCGAGCATCAAAAGGGAGCCTGGGAGTTCTTGAAATATATTTTGGGAGAGGAGGGGCAGGGGTATTGCTCATCCTTCTCCCCAGCCAACAAGGAAATGTATAGAAGCTACTATCAGTGGCGACTGGATCAGATAGAAGCGGGAGTATCGGATTCTATACTGACCAAGGAGAGGGTGGAGGAAGGCTTCGCCAGCGCGGAACAGGCTCGTTACTTCCCAGTGCGCACCACCACAATACTGGAAATCATCTGTGAGGAAGCCCAGTCCTTCACGGAGGGGGATAAGCCGCGGGAGGAGGTGTGCAAGCTGATCCAGAACAGGGTGCAGCTCTACCTGGATGAGACAAGATAATAATTACCTTTAAATTACCAAAACAGGCGCTTGCATATTGACAGTCAAAAGCGTATAAAGGCGAAATCCGCTCGCAAAGCGTAATATGCGGCGAACCGTTTTTCCGCATACCGCAAAAATAAATATTGACATTAACAAACGAGAGAGATATCATATAATTAAAACAAAGATCCGAGAGGAGGGATAATATATGAAAAACAAGGTCTTAAGAGCGATTTCCTGTGTGATGTTGTCAGCGATGCTGGCGGTCGAGGTGGCGCTTCCTACGCAGGCGGCTGTGAACGCATGTCAGCATGTCATTAAAAATGGAACGACGCATATATTACGATATTTGAATGCGGATTATATATGTCATCAGGTTGAGGCGAGAGTTGAAGGGCCGTGTATTAAATGTGGCCAATACGGTGCAGTGGTGAGTATATATACTGAGCCGCACAGCCCTGGGGCGAATGGAGTATGTCCTTGTGGGTACGAACCGCACTGACAACGGATGTTAGTGAGTATACCATATAGAGAAGCAGGTTATAGGGCTCAGAACGAAGCAACGCCCTAGTGGATGACAGTTTGCGAGTCGGAGGGGGTTCCCTCCGACATTTTATATTGTATTAGAAGGGGAGTGAATAGCATGAATCGTAAGGGCCGGATGGCTGTAACGGCGTTTCTTTTGGGCTTGCTGCTTTTTGCCGGGTGCGGCAGGAGGGCAGAGGGAAACGGAGAACTGTCAACTGAGGGAATAGAGCAAGTGGAGGAGTCAGAGAAGCACTTCGAGTATGATGACCGCAAGCTATATCCCCATTTCTATGAGGGGATAAATGTGCCTGAGAGGGTTGTTAGTGAAGAGCAGGCCAGGGCGGAGGGAAGGATGATCTTGACTCTGCAGGAGTCTCGTGCAAGCTCCTGGCTGATTGAGTCGGTCAAAGGCTTTAACAGACAGAGTACAGATTATTTTGTCATTCTCCAGCAGAGCGGTTGGGGACCTGAGAAAATCGATTGCATGGACCGAATGGCGGTGGAGATCATGGCGGGGAGAGGTCCGGATATGTTCACAGGCGATATGTTTGAGGTCAATGAAAGCATTCTCAAGAAGGGAATTGTGGTAGACCTGTCTGCAGGGCTGGACGCCATGGGGATCACGGAGGAGGAGTACTTCCCTTCTGTAAGGGCATTGCAGATGGGGGATGCGGTTTATGGGGTGTGTCCTACTGCTCTCGTGGAGGGATACTGGATATTGGAATCGGTGTTGGGGAGCAGGGAAATGCCGGATATCGAAACACTGGTGGAGAAGCTCCTTGCCTATCCTGACCAGGATGCGGTTTGGAGGCCTTATGCAACTACTACGACAATTCTCTATTATCTGCTGGGTGGCTCGGAGGATATGTGGGGGATGATCGACTGGGAGCAAGGGAAATGCGATTTCTCAGGGGATCTATTTGTCAAGATGCTTGAGATAGCCAAACGCTATGACGATCCAGAGGGGAAGAGCGAGGAGGGGATAATGGGATTTTACAGGCCTTTAAACCTGGTGGGGGAATCGCTTGAGGAGGGGAAGGTGGAAATTGACTTTCTCTTTGATGACGGAAATTATCTTTTTTTCAGGCCGAGTTATTCGCTGATGTTGAACGCAAATTCGGACTCCAAGCATCTGGAGGGAGCCTGGGAATTTGTGAAATATATTTTGGGAGAAGAGGGGCAGGGATATTGTACATCCTTTCCCCCCGCCAACAAGGAAATGTGTAGGAGCTTCTATCAGTGGGTGTTGGACCTGATAGAAGAGGGGCAATCAGAAGTTGTGCTGACGGAGGAAATATTGGAGGAGGGAATGCATAGCACAGAACGAGGCCGCTACTTCCCTGTGCGCACCACCAAAATACTGGAAATCATCTGTGAGGAAGCCCAGTCCTTCACGGAGGGGGATAAGCCGCGGGAGGAGGTGTGCAGGCTGATTCAAAACAGGGTGCAGCTCTATCTGGATGAGACAAGATAAAAATTACCAAAACAGGCGCTTGCATTTTGACAGTCAAACGCGTATAATAAGATCAATATCTGTAACAGGATAAAAAAATAACGGAGGAGATTTTGCATGTCGATTGTGTTTGTAACGGAGGAAAGCTGCAAGTAAATATTGCAGAGGGTTGTGTGTCCGCAGGCTTTGTGCGGCGTTGACACACTGGGAGTCTGCCCTCATTTCTGCCTTACAATGTGCCGACGTATATTTCCGAATGTGATAGAATGAGAGATTCAGGAGCATGGCTGTATGGTCATGCTCCTGTTGCAGTTCAGGGCGCTCTATGCCTTGAGACCATGGAACATGTCTGTAAGACGGGGATTCCATGGTCTTTTTTTGCGCATAGGTTTGCCGCTGTCACACGCAATAACGCGGAAAAGTATTGAACGGTTCCGCAAGAGTTGACTGCAGGCGGATTATTGTCATGGGCAGGGATAGATAAAAAGAGGAAAAATTGCAAGCGCACTTGCAATATGCGGAGGAATAGCAATGAATCAATACGGTACAGGAACTATCATTATGGAGGCCAGAGATCTGTGCAAGACCTACCGGCGCTTCAAAAAGAAAGAGGGACTTCGGGGCAGCATTACCGGGCTGTTCCACAGAGAGTATGAGGAGAAGGCGGCGGTGAGCCATATGGACCTGCAAGTGCAGGAGGGAGAATTCATCGGTCTGATCGGCCCCAATGGAGCGGGCAAGACCACATTGATCAAGCTGCTGACTGGGATCATTGCGCCCACATCGGGGGAACTGACGGTGTTAGGCCACACGCCAAGCCAGCGAAAGGACGCTTTTAAAAAGCAGTATGCCGTAGTCATGGGACAGAAAAGTCAATTGTTTTTTGAACTGACGGTAAACGATATTCTGCGTCTGTTTCAGGCGATCTATGAGATTCCTCAACGGGAATATGAAGAAAACAAGCGTTACTTTATGGAACTGTTTCAGGTGGAGGAGCTGATGGATGTGCAGGTGCGCACTTTATCGCTGGGAGAGCGCATGAAGATGGAGTTGATGGTGGCACTGCTGCATAATCCCAGAGTACTCTTTCTGGATGAGCCAACCATAGGGTTGGACGCTATCGCGTCCCATCAGATTCGCAGTTTTTTGCGGGAGATCAACAGGGAGAAGCGCACTACGATCCTGTTGACCAGCCACTATGTGGAGGATATTCAGATGCTGTGCGACCGTGCGGTGGTGGTGAGCCATGGAAGAAAGTTCTACGACGGTGGTGCAGCGGAGCTTTTTGAGCGATACCGGCTACAGCAGGATGAGGATATGGGGGTTGTGATGGAGCGGATCTATCGGCATGGAGATGCGGCGTGGCAAAAGGAACTGTCTCAAGACGGAGGGCGACAGTCGGGGGATGGGATTTTGTCCGAAAGAGAGGGGGATGACGATGGGAATCCTATTTAGAAAGTACCGCGAGGTGGCAAAGGTACATCTGAAAAGTCAGCTTGCCTGGCGGATGGACGTATTTTTTCAGATGTTTTTTACCGTTGGACGCATTCTGTTTGCCTATCTGCTCTGGAAGGTGATCTTGGGGGAGGGCAAGACGGTGGCTGGATTTGGTTTTGACGATATGTTGTCCTATTCCCTTTTCAGCTCCTTCCTCACTCAGCTTGATCTGTCTCAGGGGATCAGCGAGGAAATCCACAGCAGGATTCGAGGTGGCACGTTCTCGAAATATATGGTGTTGCCTGTGAATACAGAAGGGTATTTTCTGGCCATGGAGGTTGGAGTAGTATTGTTCTATCTGTTTTTTGACTTTGTGGCGGCCTTTGTATGGGCGCTGGTCTTTGGCATCCGGCTGCAGGTGGTTGGAGACGCGAGGATACTACTGTGCACAGCTCTGATGGTGATACTGGGGCTCGTCTTCATGGTACAACTCAATTACTATCTGGGTGTGCTGACACTAAAATATCAGGGAATAGGCACTTTTTTGATGATAAAAAACAATTTGATGGCTCTGGTGACCGGCAGCATTGTACCTTTGGCGTTGCTGCCAGAGACGGTGGTGGAGGTGATGCGTCTGTTGCCCTTCTATTATGTGACGTATCTGCCATCCATGCTGCTGCTGGGCAGATGTCAGGAGGAGGCCGCAACCGGACTTATAGCGCTGACACTGTGGTGTGTGGCGCTACAGGTTCTGATCCATGTGACATGGGAGAGCTACAGTAGAAGGTATGACGGAGTGGGAATATAGGGGGAGAAGGAATTGTTCGCTGAAGCGGGCAGGCGATATGCGGAGGTATAAACATGAAAAATAGAGACAATACAGTTACAAATACGGGCGTTATATTTATGGGCGCCAGGAGGTGTGGCAGGTTTGGCAGATACCTGCGTATTCTTAGGGAACTGGTGCGGCTTCGGATGCAGCGGCTTATGGTATTCAGGTTGGATTTTCTGGCCCCTTTCTTCGTGGACGGAAGCCTGTTTGTTGTACAGCTCCTTGTATTTGAAGCAATCTATGGCAATGTGGAGCTCGTCGGAACCTGGGACAGAGGAGCTATGCTGGTATATATCGGAAGCTTTTCCCTGTTAAACGGGTTGAGCATGTGCCTGTGCTTTTTTGGGGTAGCCAGTATTCCGGAGAAGATCAGGAGCGGAGAGCTGGACTTATATCTGACCAAACCGGTGAGTCCGCTCTTTCGTTTGACCTTTGAGCAGGTCAATCCGGGTTCCGTACCGCTGATCGCCATGAGTCTGTGCATTATCGGTTACGGCATATGGACTGGCGGAATGCGGCCCGCGGGCGGACAGGTGGGAGTCTATCTGCTGTGGATGCTGCTGATGGCAATCCTGTACTATGACATGGAGGTGCTGATGCGCAGCCTGTCCTTCTTTGTGATGTCTACTGCCCGAGTGGACCAACTGGAGGAGGTCTGCCTGGAGCTGTGCATGAAATTGCCGGGGACTGCGCTTTACGGTGTATATAAGCTGCTTTTCTACTGTCTGCTGCCCTACGGAATCATGGCTACGGTGCCGGTGCAGAGTCTGATCGGTGAGTTGACTTGGGCGGGAGGATTGTGGGCGATAGGAATTGTGGCGGCGTTCAGTCTGCTGACGGCGCTGACTGTAGGTTCCCGGAATAAATGACAAAAAGGCAGTTTGAGGCGGGACGCGGTGTGACAAGGTGGGAAATGGCGGGAAACGCCGGAAAAACAAGGGATATAGCGAATCTTCTAGGGATAAAGTAAAGCATCATTGACAGCTATTCTGAGAATAAGCGGTCAAGATGCTTTTTTGTGTCTTAGGAAGGGAGGGAAGTAGAGAAAATGCCTGGAAACATTGAAATTACAGCATTTTTGTTCTCTACTCCCCTCAAAGGTTGGTTGTGAGGTTATTATATACCAAGGATAGATTTTTGAAAAGAGCCTAAACGTTGTAACGCGGCGTTATTGCGTTACTAATGCGCAGATGTCCAAGTATGTATAATATGGGAAGATGCCCATAAAATCAAGGTTTAACGCAAGTAACGCTTTAAAAGAGGAGCGTTATTTTTGCGTTTGAAAGAAACGATGTATAGCCTATTTACCCTCCAAAGCAAAGTGACAAAATGACATCATTCATAATGGGTTGTCACTTTGGCGTATTTATGGGGAAAACAGCTATTTTTAGGGAAGTGTTTTCCTCCAAAGCAAAGTGACAAAAACAGGGTTACAAGTAACCCAAAAGAACAGAAAAATCAACCCGCCATTGTATTATTATCTGTGCTTGTTGAATGGGATGATGTTGCAGTGGTCTTTCTTGCCTCATGTATTTTTTGAAGCTTAAGCTCTAGTATTTTTATAAGTTCGTTCTGTTCATCTTCTGGCAACATGCGAAATCCATTTACGAGGGTTTCCTCTTTGTTTTCTAAGATTATTGCGGTATCAGAAATCGAAGATTCGCCGGTAAGAATCCAGTCTATCGAACAGTTTAATATCTTTGAAAGTTCAAGTAAAGCTATTGCAGAAGGAAGATATTTTCCATTTTCGATACAACTCAAATTTCCGGAAGAAATGCTTGTTTCTTCCTGGATCCGTGTTTGAGTTATCTTTAGCTCCTTTCGTCGCTCTTTTATTCGTTGGCCAATCATATTTTCCATTTATGCCTCCGTTTCCCAAAGAATTCTCATATATCTAAAATTAATCACAGAAATCTAAGAAAACAGGGTTGAAATTCTTAGATATATGAGATATACTATTCTTCGCAAGGGGTTATTTATAACCCACTAATCATATCAAAGAATCCAGAAAATCACAATAGCCGGAGTTCTCCAGCAAGAGGTTGTCGCCCGTGTCAGGGCACAGGATGAAAATACAGTCAGGGTTAAACTTCGGGTTACAGGTTGGGTGTGCTTTTCGGTTGCCGCCAAAAAAGTACAAGTATTAACGCATGGTCATGTGTTGGAATTCTCCCGTCTGGTTGACAGTGGCGTTCAAGTGGTATTTACGATCCGTATATTGTGAGGGTGCGCAATACTCGTATGTATCCGCGTCGTCAGCCTGGACGTGGGAGACCAGCTCCCATTTAATGGGTTAATGGTTTATCCCAGTATTTGCGAAAGGTTTCAGTTTCATGGAGATCACCTCCTTCCGGGGTGAAATCCCTGACTGGTTTTCTTTTTTAACTAATTGTACCACACAAATATCAAAAGGTCTAAGGATTTTCAAGAACCGGCAATCGCTGGAAAGGATAAGTCGCCCGAATCAGGGCATTTAAGGGGATACTCAGATATGAGGAAAGGGAGAAAAAAGGTATGGCAGGGATCAGAGAGATTGCAAGGGATTATAAGGATGAGATCATGGACGGCATCGCATGGGTAGCGATCTGGAAGACGGGCAGAGCCTGGAACGCGAGATCCTTCTGGCTGGATGGAGAGGACAAAATTGGAGCCGATGAGATTGGCGACGCCCAGAGGATCGTTGCAGAAGACCCCAATGCAGTATTCATTAATGAATATGAGTGCGCACATATGGGAGACGGAACCCAGGAGGATATCGTGGCGGGAATCAGGTTTCATTATGGGAATGGATACAACATGTTGGCGTTCTGGCTAGAAGAAGAAACAGAAAAGGTGGTGGCATAATAACTGGTATGACACAGGATCAGTGCATAAGGAGGTGTGAAATGGACTGTAGAAACTGTGGACAGATGAAGTTATTCCGGCGAATGGGCGGTGGCAAAGCAGAATGCTATTGCTGCCATGAAAAAGCGGAAATGTATGGTTCCAAGCCTGGCCTTATCTGTCTGGCGGATAATAAGGGAGCCCCAAGGATCAAATCTCATCCCAGGTGGTGCCCGCTACGCACAGCCAAGGCGAAGAAAAATAAGGAGGGCAAGAACAGCTATGGGTGAGACAGATATGAAGGAACGCCTGCTGTCGGAGATCACGGCCATGTTCGCGCAGCAGATGGAACCGGAGCGGGTGAGGGAAATAAAGGTATTGAGGACACCCGCCTACATGGGATTATTGGTATAAACAGGAAGGAGACAACATGGTAAAGGAAGAGTTTCAAGATATGATTGGACAGATCATATCCGATCAGGACTATGAGATCATTAATACGGTTTATAATTTTCATCCGTCAGTAAATGAGGTATCCGGCAAGGAGGAGGTGGCGGAGCTGTATAAGAGCTTTGGCCTAGCCATATTTTATGACTTGCTCCCGCGGGCGGAAAGGAACTGTGAACTGGAAAGACAGTTACATCGTGCTCAGGAAAAGGTAGAACACATAAAGCAGGTGATGATGGAACTGGCTCATGGCAGCATCCCAGTTGGGGAAGATGCTGTCATGGAAGTACAGGAGGAGCAAGGAGTTAAGGAGATGCTTAAGGTAATAGATGATATGCTAACCCAATATTTAGGTGACCCGCATACAACAGAAGCATGTAAAAAGCGCAGGAAACTTGGTATGGTAAGGCGTATTGAGGAAATCTATAAGAATGCCAATCAGGACTAAGGTTTATTTATAAGACTCTGGACTTGGATATCAGTATGTTGTTCAAGCCAAGGAACCAGTTCTATCAGAAACCGGTACAGAGTGTCACAAGTCATTTCGGCGCAATGCTCATAAGTTTCCAAGCAGCATTCTACCACGGCACGCTGGCTGTCCATACCGAGTTCGTTGACATCAATAACATAGAGTGCCTCCAGTTTCTCACGCAGGTCTTCCAGATCCTGTCGGTTGGCCTCATAGATTTTTTTACGTGCAGAGTTTATAAGCGTTTCAAAATTTATTTCAGTTATTTTTTCCATAGGGCAGTCCCTCCTTTTATGTCCATCATATCATAAAGGGAAAAGATATGCCAGATAAGGAATCATGTGAATTATATGGGATGCCGCTATAGATATATTGGTGGCATAGAAAGGTGGAAGTTAGGAATGGAGAAGTACAAAGATAGTGACAGGGATCTGTTAATACTGCTTCTGAAGATGCAGGAGCAGACAAGCCCTATTAAGATCAGCATTGGATACATAACGGACAGCAATCATGTCTGTCAGGGTATTGTCTTACACGAGGCACCCCCGAAGGTGATCGCGACTCTTATCGAGGAGGGCTATGTGTGTGAACTGACAGGGCGAGGAATGAAGGTATACAAGTTTTAGGGTAAGCGAGGTGATTGGATGGCGGCAAGGCGGACGGAGCTGACGCCCTGGGGACGGAAGGTCAAGAAAAAGCTGATTGACAAGGGCATGACCCAGGTGGAGCTTGCTCTCCTGGTAGGCTGTGGAAAGCAGTATCTCCATAAGATTCTGACAGGGGAGCGCAGCGGCAGGAAGTATATGGGGGAGATCGCCAGGATACTGGGGATTGACGAGGCGGCATGAAGGGAGGTGTGACGGTTGGCCGAAGTTTATATCTCATTGGGGGAGGCTGCAGAGCTGGAGAACGTGAAGTATAATACCATGGTTCAGCGGCTGTCCCGTAAACCGGGGGAGTATGACACCAGGACGGAGAAGTCCGGGATCGGAGGAAAGGATGCGGTGCTGGTGGCGGTATCCTCCCTGTCTAAACAGGCCAGGAACGCATGGCGGGAGAGGGAAAAGCTGAAAGCTCTGGCGGAAGTAGATGACGCGGAGAGCGGCAGCGCCGGATCGGAGCCGACAGCCCCCTGGTATGTGGATGTTGACATTGATTGGTACATTGAAAACTACAAGGAAAGCTACTACAGGGCTATGGAACTTGGCAACGTGATCCGGCGTTTTCTCCAGTATGATGAGGGAGACCGGACGAAATACGCTGAAGAGTTCGCACAGGAGTACCTTGGCAAAGGGCAGAGGACTTTATACCGATATGCCAAGGCTTACCTGGAGGCGTCTGCCTGGGCGGACAAGCTACAGAAAGAGGACGGAGCCAGCTATGACTTTTTCAAGATCCTCTGCCTGTGCCGGAAACCGAAGGAGACAGGGACATTTCCAAGCTTTACGCCGGAAGTCAGGCAGTGCATCCATAACATCTGGTTTAACCGGGATTTCGCCGCGAATCTAGGTACCCGTGAAATGCTCTACCAGAAACTGCAGGAAGTGGCGAAGGTAAACGGGTGGGAGAAGATCCCCAGCTATCAGTCCGTGACCCGGTATATAGCTTATCTGATGGAGGATGAGGGGCTGCGGAATGCCTGGTATCTTGCCTCCAGAGGGGAGCGGGAGTACCGAAACAAGGTGATGGTGAAAGGGAGCCGGGACACCACAGGGCTCCAGGTCATGCAGATCGTCATGGGCGACGAGCATACTTTTGACTGCTGGGTAAGCTACAGGCAGCCCAATGGCAAGGTGATAGCGATCAGACCCAAGCTAGTGGCCTGGGTGGACATGAGGAGCCGGGCCATCCTGGGGGACGTCATGTGCAAGGATGCGGACAGCGACACGCTGAAACACAGCCTGCTCAAACTGATCTACCATGACGCGGGCTGTGTGCCGGGATATCTTTACATTGACAACGGCAAGGACTACACTTCGGAGGCCCTGACCGGGTACAGCAGGAAGAGCCGCAGGAAAGACAAGCAGGCGGACAAGATGGCCGGGTACTTTGACGACATGGCCAGAGGGTTCTACAAGGGTATGGGGATCATTGACGACCATGAGGCTCTGCCGTACCAGCCATGGAGCAAGGGGCAGATCGAACGGTTCTTCGGGGGAGTGTGCAGCAGATTCACCAAATGGTTTACCTCCTATACGGGCACACTTACAGGATCCAGCACTGACGCTAAGGTAAATAAGGATATACAGCATATGCTGGAGGCTGGAAAACTGTTGAGTATGGAGGAGTTCTTCGCTAAGTGGACGGAGTGGCTGCATGGCGAGTACATGAAGACGGTACACCGGGGGCTGAAACGAGCAGGAGAGCCCTGGCAGACGCCGGAGGAGGTCTTTGAAAATGCCGACCGTTACTTCAAAGCGCCGCCGCCGATATCCTACGCCACAGTGCTGATGATGAAGAGCGATAAGGTGTATGTCTACAATACGGGCATCAACCGGTTTGGGTACCAATACCGGTCCGAAGAACTTTGCGACTACATAGGGCGGACCGTGGATATAAAGTATGACCCTGAAGACATGGCAACGGTCTATGTGTTTGACCAGTCGGGCCGCAAGCTCTGTGAGGCGTATGCCCAGGAGCTGTTACAGGTTACTGGCACTGTATCCGAAAAGACCCTGAAACATATCAAGATGCAGAAGAGCCAGGAGAAACGTGACCGGGAGCGGCTGGAAGAGGCAAGGAGGCCCTTTGAGGAACTTAATGAAGAGTATGTAGGATTCTCCACCGTGACAGGCGGCATTGACCTGATGGTGGGCAAAAAACCGGAGAAGGGCAAGGTGGTCTCCCTGCCGCAGGATCGGACTTACCAGCAGGGATTCAGGCCGAGAAAACGTGATCAGCAACAGGAAGAGGAGAGCGGATACCTGAGCAGCGAGGCGGAAGACGCCTTAAGAAAGCTCAGAGCCATGGGTGGCTGATGTGCCACAATGTAAATAGGAAAGGATGGTTGTAGGAATGGAAGCATTGAGAACGTATAACACGGAGAGCACGCTGGCGGAGCAGATGAACGAGCGGCTCAATGAGCTGAAGATGACCAAGGCGGAGGCGGCCCTTAAGATGAATTATTCCCGTTCGGCGCTCAGCCAGTACATGGGTGGGAAGTATGCCAGCGATCCCACGGAGATCGAAAAGAAGATCCGTGAGTTTTTGGAGCAGACTGGCGGGGCCTTATCCTCCCCGGATGGCGGCGCAAAGGGCGGGGCGGTAGTGCCGCTCAGGAAGAAAGTGCAGTACTTTGAGTCGCGGGACTATGTGCAGACCATAGGGGTGTGCAGCTCCTGCCAGAGCAACGTGGCCCTGGGCATTATCGTGGCCCGGTCGGGTTTTGGGAAGACCCACGCCCTGAAAAAGTACGCCACCATGCCCAGAGTGGTCTACATAGAGGGCAACGAGACCATGAACTGCAAGGACATCGTCCGGCGGATCGAGGGCAAGATCGGGATGCAGCGCAGCTATGGCAGCATAGATGAGCGCACGGAGAAGATCATCGATTTCTTTAACATCAACGAGGGCTACCTGATCATCATGGACGAGGCGGACAAGCTGATCAACAAGTACACCCAGAAAAAGATAGAGCTGCTGCGTAACATCACGGATGGCGCCAGGGTAGGGCTGGTGCTTGCCGGGGAGCCGGTGCTGGAGTCACTGCTTAGGACGTATGACAACCGCTTTGCCAACCGGATGGATTTCTTTTACAAGCTGGGCGGCCTGTCCAAAGGGGAGGTGGCCGATTACCTGGAGGGCTATGACATTGACGAGGCGGCGATGGGGGAGATGGTCAGCCGGGCCACCAACACCCAAAGCGGGTGTTTCCGGCTGCTGGATCGGACGCTCAACAACGTGCTGCGGATATTAAAGCAGAAGGGGGAGTCCCGGATTACCCTGAAAGTGGTGAGTGAGGCATCCAGCATGATGATGCTGTAGGAAAGGAGGAGGCATATGAAGAGGTTCGAGATCACGGTCAAAGGCGTGGAAGAGCAGGAGATCGGCTTGGAGATACTCACCGCCGTCTATGCGGCAGTGCAGGGCCATGGATACCATGACATATCCATCCAGGCGGAGACCGTCCCCGACAGGGGAAGGCCGAGGGGATTCTGGGTGCCGGACTTTATGAGGCGGCAGCAGAGGCTGCCTGGGGACAGGCTCCCGGAAAGGAGGCGTTAGCATGGCGGGAAAGACGGAGAAGACAGGCAAAACCCAGCCTGGTATCCGGCAGTTATGGGGGATCGCCAAGAGCCCGGAGCTGAAACTCACGGACGAGGAACTGCATCTGCTGGTAGAGGGGTACACAGGAAAAAGCAGCATTAAAGACTTGAACCAGAGGGAGATGCGGACGGTGATCAGGGTGCTTGTGGGCATGAAGGATTCTGCTAGGCAGTCGGAGCGTGGCCAGAGGCACAGGAATGGTAATATTGCCACGGAGAACCAGCGGAAAAAGATCTACAGACTAGTCCAGGAGCTGGGATGGGACAAGCCCTCAAGACTGTCCGGCATGTGCAGTAGGATGTTTGGCGTCACATCCGTGGAATGGCTGGACTATATGCAGTGTTCCAAGCTCATTGAGGCGCTCAAGGCCATGGAAGAGCGGCAGGAAAGGGAGGCAGCGCAGGATGGATGACGGCAGGCTGACAGTTACTATCAGGGATGGCATTGTCCATTTTGAAGGGGCTGAAATTGGCATGGAGGATATTGCAAGTATTTCGGGGTACCTTCAGGTGTTTGTAGCTACGGAGGCCCTTAAGAACGGGCTGGACATGGATGAGGTCAAGGACAACATGCTGGATCTTCATCTTGCGGCTATGGAGACCGTGGAGGAGTTATGGCGGAAAGGGGGTGGAGAGGATGGGAAGATTTGAGGAGTATGTCAGACGCTGTTGCCGTGGAAACGACCAGAAACCGGAGGAGGTCAGGAAACTGGCGATCAGCAGGGAAGTAGAACGCAGCTATGAAATTGAAGCTGAATTAGAGAGGCCGCTGCATGTAGAGTTCACATGCTGCAGCGAGAGTTAGGAAGGAGCAGGAAATGAGTATTGCATACAAAAAAATAACAAGCCACGGATCCATCAGCATTCCGGTAGCCATGCGCAGGGGACTGGGTATAGAGTCCCATGACCCCATGGAAGTGGAAGAGCATGAGGGCGAGATCCGGATCAGGCCGTACATCCCCCGCTGTGTCTTCTGTGGGGTGACGGAAGGAGTGGCCAAGCTCCGGGGAAAAGGCATATGCGTAGCATGCGCTGCAGGGGCGTATGAGAAAACGAAAGGAGGGGAAGCAGTTGGGACAGGAACTGAGGAAAATGACGAACAGGCAGCTCATTGACGAGTGCATCCGGATTGACCGGGAACAGAAAAAAGGACGTGCCCTGTTAAACAGCTACAAGGCGGAACTCCAGACCAGGGGGCTTGCCACCATGGAGGACCATAACGTGAAGTACACGAAGCTCTATGGGACTGAGGGAAATGTCGCCATCATGGACAGCATGAGCCTAGATATCCTTAACCCTGACAAACTCAGGGCGCTGGTGGGCGAGGGCGTGTATGACATGAAGGTCAAGGAGGAAGTGAAGACTGCCTATAAGCTGGATGCCAAATTTGAGAGGGCGCTGAAAGCCCTGTTTACGGGGGATTACACATTTGAGATGGGCTTGGGTGAATTCCTTGGCCAGATGAGCGTCAAACCGGATGATAAGCAGAAGAAAGTGCTGCTAAAGAAGCTGAAGGGTGAGTTTGAGAAGGACAAGGAGACGCTTCTGGCTGTGCTGGCTCCTCAAGGGCAGGAACTGCCGGACTTTGACGTGGAGTTGTGGTACATCTACCGTATCAAGAACGGAGAATTGATTAGAGCTTTTCTGCCGGAGGAGATGATCGACGGCACGATTGAGGCCATCAGAAAGTGCATCATGGTGGAAAGCAAGACATCCATCACATTGGATTATGACACGGAAACGGAGGAGTAAACATGGAAGAGAAAATGAATTATCAGGAACTGGAGGGCGGCACAGCGGCCCAGGAAGGAACTAGCGCAAAGACACAAGAGGCCAGCATGGAGGGAACCTTAAAAGAGGCTGTTGGGGTGCTGGAGCAGGAACAGGTCGGTGAGGGTACGGCCCAGGAGGAGATCAATGAGGTAGACGGGGAGCCCATCTATCATGCCAACGAAGGGGAGGAGTAAGCGTATGGATAAGATAAGGATTTGTATTGACGCGGGACACTATGGGAAATATAATCGGTCTCCAGTGGTCCCTTCCTATTATGAGTCGGACATGGTGTGGAAACTGCACCTGATGCAGAAGGAGATCCTGGAGGGATATGGTTTCGAGGTCGTGACTACCAGAGTCGATCAGGGAACAGACAGAAAGCTCTATGAGAGGGGATATGCAGCCAAGGGCTGTACCCTATTTATCAGTGATCATTCTAACGCCTGTGGGTCTGAGGGAGTGGACTACCCCGTGGTGTACCGGGCATATGATAATGCCGGAGACAGTGACAGGCTTGCTCTGGAACTTGCGAGAACTATTGCATCCGTTATGGGGACATCAAAATCTGGGAGGACCGCAACGAGGAGAGGATCCACTGGCGGAGAATATTATGGAGTTCTTAGAGGAGCTAGAGCGGCCGGATTGACAGACTACTATATTGTGGAGCACTCTTTCCATACCAACACGGCGGCAACCAGATGGCTGCTGGATGATGGCAACCTACGCAGGCTTGCGGAGGCGGAGTGCCAAGTGATCGCAAAGCATTATGGAATGGACGGGGGACTACCGGGGAATATATCTGACATGACCAAGATCACCGGAAAAGCGGAAACAACGGCGGAGCAGATGGCGGTTTACATAAAAGGAAAGAACGCTAGCGTTGCCCAGAGTGTCCTTGACATGATCCCCCTCTATCTGTCAGAAGGAGAAGGGGAAAACATCCGGGGCGATATAGCTTTTGCCCAGAGCTGTCTTGAGACAGGGAATTTTGCTTTCGGCGGGAGTGCGGTAGAACTTGCGCAGAACAACTTCTGCGGTATGGGAGTCACAGCAAAAGGGGAAAAGGGTGATAGCTTTGGAACGCCGCAGCTTGGCATCCGGGCACAGATTCAGCACCTGAAAGCGTATGCTAATACGTCAAAGTTGAAAAAAGATTGTGTTGATCCCCGTTTCAGCCTTGTATCACGGGGCTGCGCTCCCTATGTGGAGTATCTGGGCATACAGGAGAATCCGAAGGGTAAAGGATGGGCTGCAGGTGCAGGATATGGGGATAAGATACTGAAGATCCTGCATGCCATCAAAGGAACCAGCAGCGGACAGGAAAATGGTGATACCAAAGACAATAGTCTCAAGAATGATGGCAGGATTTCTTACCTGATAACGACTACCTGTGATGTGCTGAATGTCCGGTCTGGCCCCGGCACAAACTATCCGGTGGTCTCCCAGATCAGCGAACCGGCGGGAAAGAAGAACAGGTACACGATCGCGGAGGAGCGGTCCGGGTGGGGGCGGCTTAAATCCGGCGCTGGCTGGATCAGCCTGGCATACACCAAGAAGGAAGAGGAGACAGAGCGGCCCGCTACCTTTATCCCTTACCTGATAACGACTACTTGTGATGTGCTAAACATCCGATCCGGTCCGGGCATCAACTATCCGGTGGCCTCCCGGATCAGCGAACCAGCGGGAAAGAAGAACAGGTACACAATCGTGGAGGAGCAATCTGGGTGGGGAAAGCTTAAATCCGGCGCTGGCTGGATAAAGCTTTCCTATACGGTCAAAGCGTCCTGACGGAGAAAGGAGACAGGCATGGCAGATGAACTTACAAGGGCCCTCATCAGCGAGACCACCCTGGAGGATATCGCGGACAGCTACCGGCCGGTGGTAGAGATCATAGGGGTACAGAAGTTCATGGAGCTCTGTGAGTATGCCATGGGCGATGAGCTGTATTTCCCCAAAGCTGAAAGCGTCATATCCCCCGCAAGAAACAGGCGGATCAAGAAGGAGTGGAACGGATATAATGCAAAGGAGTTGGCGGAGAAATATAACCTGACTACAAAGCAAATCGGGAACATCCTGAAGGATGAGCCTGTGGTTGGACAGATGAGCCTCTTTGATATATCACCTGAGCTCTGAATCGGGAAATATTTCCCCTAAAGAATCTTTCACAAATGGATTAGAGTAGAGCATGTACCAGTGTACATGCTCTTACTGCGTTTATCGTTATTCTCGCACAAATTGACAGAAAGGAAGTGGTTTTATGGGTAGTATCACACAAGAGGTATCACAGGTCATCAGTTTTATCGGTATCATGGCATTCATTGTATCAGCCATCGCGGAGGCGGTCAAGAAATGGGCATGGTTTGAAAAAAGGGTTCCCACGGCATTGACTGTTATTGTGCTGTCCCTTATCCTTTGCCCGCTCTGCGCGCTGGGGCTGGCGGCACACTATGGCGTTGCGGTTACATGGTTCATGCTCACCGCGTCGTTTATTGTCGCGTTCATCGTGGCGCTGGTGGCCATGGACGGATGGGAACGGGTCACAGATCTGGCCGGAAAACTCATCAGGAAGTAGCGGCCTATGGAAATGATGGGGTATACAATCACGTTCTCCGATGTAATGGCCGGGGCAATCCCGGTAATGCTGGGAGCGCTGGCGTTTTTCATCAAGGGGTGGTTTAAAAGCGTGATGGCCACCCAGGAGAAGATCAGAGAAGAAAATAAAGAGAATATCGAGAAGATCAACCAGAGAATCGACAAGCTGGAGGGGGAGACAGATAGGGACATAACAGGCATCCGGGAAGAACTTAACCATATCAAGGGTGACTTTGCTACTACCTTCGTCCTCCGGGAAGATTTCTTCCGATCCATGAACGGGGTGGAAGACCGTATGCGGAGCATTGACAGCAAGATCGACAAGCTGCTGGTACAGAGCGGCAGGAAAGATTGAGGTGGCGGCGTGAATGAATTAGAAAAAGCGGAGATTAAACAGAATAAGGCGATCCGGGGGTATATCATCCGGTGCCTGGTGAAAGGGTATAACAACACAGCCCTTACGAGGCAGTTATCCAACGCCATGATAGCGGCGGGACTCATCATATCTCCCGATATCAGCAAGTACCTGGATTATCTCCAGGGGGCCGGGTACATTGAGTTCACGGAGGAAAAAGTTACTGCGTACAATGCTTACGCCAATGACGCGGTTGTTAAGCTTACCAAGGAGGGCGTGGATCTGGCGGAGGGTACCACCTGCGACAATGGGGTTGACATCTGATGGGGGAGAAGAGGAGCAAGCAGCGGGTATGCGGCAAGATCGATGAGCTGCCGGAACATCTGCGAATGAAAGTGGACGTGCTGCTTGCCGATGTCTCCAACTCCTATGAGTACATAAGCTCGTATCTGAAAGAGGAAGGGTACGAGATCTCCAAATCCGCCGTTGGCAGGTATGCCACCCGGACAAACCGAACCATGCAGAGGATCCTGGAGGCTCAGGCCCAGACCGACAGGCTAATCCAGGCGGTAAAGGAGAATCCGGAGACAGACTATACCGAGGCGGCGATCCTGCTGACCATGAACGGGCTGCTGAACAAGGTGGCTACTGCCGAGGAGGAGTGGGATGAGATGCCGCTGGACAAGGCCGGGCGGCTCATCGCCTCCCTATCCAGGACAAAGGTGTACAAGGACCGGGTAAGGCAGGATATGAAGAAAAAGGCGGATGTGGCTTTCCGGGAAATGGAGGCTGAGATGCTGAAAGTGATCAAGCAGGATGAGAAATCTGCCGGGATGCTTAAGGAGATACTGGAAAGGGCAAAGGAGCGGATGATGCAGGATGATTGATATTGAGGGCTGGATACGGGAGCTTGAAGAGGAAGAGCATCTGGATAGTAAGAATAATGAAGAGTACCAGACCAGGCTGTTTGAGGAATATGTCCTTCGGGGTACAGATCATCAAAAGGAGCGGGAAGAGCTGTGGGAGCGTTACCGGGCTGGAGGGGAATTAATGGGGGAGAGGGGGCTGAGGAAAGAGCTTGCCGCCTTTGACATGTCTTATTTTGGCCGTGCGTATCTGTCTCACTATTTTATCCGAAAATCTCCCCCTTTCCATGAGGAGCTTGACGGGATCTGGAGCCAGGGAGTAATGAAAGGCAGGAATCCTTTAAGAGAGGCCAAGCTGATTTCTAGGATGAAAGGCTCCCGTCAGGTAGTGGCGGCTCCCCGCGGCCACGCGAAATCCACAAACCTCACCTTTAAGGACAGTCTCCACGCCATCCTATATGGGTACAAGCACTATATCCTCATTCTGTCTGACTCATCAGAGCAGGCAGAGGGGTTTCTGGATGATATCAAGACGGAGCTGGAGGACAATGCCAACATCATCATGGACTTTGGATCCTTGAAAGGGGACAAGGCATGGCGCAGCGGCGTGATCCTGACCAGCACGGACATAA
This sequence comes from bacterium, assembly GCA_023663725.1. Classification (GTDB taxonomy): domain Bacteria; phylum Bacillota; class Clostridia; order Lachnospirales; family Lachnospiraceae; genus Acetatifactor. Next base: position 71,563 of record JAMPGX010000016.1, read on the forward strand.
AAGCGGAGGCTATTGGCTCAGGCAAGAAGGTCAGGGGCCGCCGTCACAGAAACTGGCGGCCAGACCTGATCGTGCTGGATGACATCGAGAATGACGAGAACGTAAACACGCCGGAGCAGAGGCGCAAGCTGAAATCCTGGTTTGACAAGGCCGTCTCCAAGGCGGGTGACACATACACAGACATCATGTACATAGGAACTATCCTGCACTATGATTCGCTGCTCAGTAACGTACTCCAAAACCCCAGATACAAAACAAGAAAGTATCGGGCTGTCATATCAGAGGCGGTCAATGTCCGGCTCTGGGAGGAATGGGAAAGCATTTACACGAACCTTTTTAATGAGGCCCATGAGCAGGACGCCCGGGCATTCTATGAAGAACACAGGGAGGAGATGCTCCTTGGTACGGAGGTCCTCTGGGAGGAGAAACTGTCCTACTATGACCTTATGGAGATCAAGGTTTCTGAAGGGGAGGCATCCTTTAACTCAGAACTACAGAACGATCCAGTAGATCCGGATAACGCCACCTTCAATCCGGAATGGTTTGATTACTATGAACCGGAGCTGATGGATTTTTCCAGTCCGGAATTCATATTCATTGGGGCGAACGATCCGTCCTTGGGGAAAAACAAAAAGTCGGATACGAGCTCCATCATTAATTTGGCTCTGTCCACTAAGACTGGGTACATGTATGTGGTGGATGCCTCTGTGGAAAGACGCAAGCCGGACGTCATCATCGATGATGTTTTTGAAACGCAGCGGCGGCTGAAAAGGGACTATGGGAAAGGGTTTTATAAGTTCGGGGTCGAGATTGTCCAGTTCCAGTATTACTTCAAGGAAGTCATGGCGGCCAAATCAGCCCAAGAAGGAGAGTACATTCCCATTGAGGAGATACAGTCCACAGCAAATAAGACGCTCAGAATAGAGTCGCTGCAGCCTGTAATCAAGAACAAATACCTGAAATTCAATCGGGAACACAAGACCCTGCTTAAACAGCTCCAGGAGTTCCCCATGGGAAAAAATGACGATGCGCCGGACGGACTCCAGATGGCTGTGCAGTTGGCGCAGTCAGTCAAGGCGGTAGCTGCAAAAATAAAATATAGGACTGTCCTTAAAAGGAAACTTCGGATGGGGAAGGGTGCGTACTAGGAGGTAAGAATATGGCAAAGAAGAAAAGGCCGCAGAAGAACGTGTTTGTCCCTGAAACTGATACGGGAACCAGGAGGCCGGTGACGGCAAGTGTAGCAGCAGGCGACGCCAATGATAAGTTCTCCAGCTATCCGTCCAATGGCCTGACACCCCGGAGGCTGGCCCAGATATTCAGGGAGGCGGACGAGGGAAACGTCCTGATGCAGATGGAACTCTTCGAGGAAATGGAGGAGAAGGACACACACCTGTTTTCACAGCTACAGACAAGGAAACTTGCCGTGACAGGGTTGGACTGGGAGGTACAGCCATTTTCAGAGGATGAGGAGGATAAGCGGATCGCCGACTTTGTATCCGGCCAGCTCAAGGGACTTGAAAATTTTGACGAGGTGCTGCTGGATATGCTTGACGCCATCGGAAAAGGCATCAGCATCATGGAGATCGACTGGGCAGTGGAGAGCGGCAGGAATGTGATACAGGACGTGGAATATGTCCATCCCAAGAAACTCATATGGGATGGCGCCACGGACGAGATGAAGATCTGCACCAGAGAGTATCCTTTTGGGATTACCCTGCCAGCGAACAAGTTCGTGGTACACAGATATAAGGCAAAGTCGGGACACGCGAGTCGGGCGGGCATCTTGAGGGTTGTGGCCTGGATGTATCTTTTTAAGAATTATGATATCAAAGACTGGGTGAGCTTTTGCGAGGTGTTCGGGATGCCGCTGCGCCTTGGGAAATATGAAGCTTCCGCCTCAGAGGACGATAAGAGACAGCTCATGGAGGCCATCATCAATCTGGGGACGGATGCGGCGGGCATTGTGCCCAGTTCCACAATGATAGAGTTCATTGAGTCTAATAAGACTACAAGTATAGAGCTGTATGAGAATTTTGCCCGATTTTGTGATGAACAGATGAGCAAAGCCATCCTTGGCCAGACGCTCACCTCTGACAGCGGCGGAGGCTCCTATGCCCAGTCAAAGACCCACAATGAAGTCCGGCACGATTTGACGGTGGCAGACGCCAAGGCGCTGGCCGGTACGATCAGGAGGGACATCATCAGGCCGCTGGTGGAATTTAACTTCGGAATGGATGCGCATGTGCCGTTTTTTGGGTTTGACTGCCGGGAGGTGGAAGATCAAAAAGAAGCGGTGCAGGTTCTTAAAACGCTTGCCTGCAACATGGGGCTCAAGATCCCCACAGGATACATTTACAAAAAATTTAATATCCCAAAACCGGAAGAGGGCGAGGAGGTGCTGCAGCCTCAGTCCTATTCCCAGAAGGGGCATTCTGAGGAAATGGAGGAATTCAAGCTGTCTCAGGATGCGGGGCACAAGGAGCAGGGACAGGTGGACACCATTGTAGAGATGTCCAACAAAAAAGCTGGTGAGATCTTCCAAGAGATGCTGGGGCCTATTCTCAAGGTAATTGACAAAGCCAGCGATATGGAAGATTTACAGAAGATATTGAAAGATGAGGGGCAACTTCGCAAATTGTATAAGGAAATGGAGAGTCCGGAGTTGGAAGATCTGTTGCAGCAGGGAATATACCTGTCCCATCTGGTTGGGAGGACAATGGACTGATGGACGTACTATATGGGCTCACGAAGGATTTTGTCTTTAAGGAGGCGGTGGCGTTCCTGAGAGGGAAACGAGCCTTGCCGGAAGAGGAATACAGGCTGTTGGGCGATGAGAGCCGGGCAAGGGCCTTTACAGTGTCGGGATATACGAGCCTGGAAGTCTTACAGGAATTTTTAGACTGTCTGGCCCAGGCAGCCCAGGAGGGAACCACCAAGGAAAAATTCAGGGAGGATATGAACCATTTCCTTGAAGAGCACGGCTATGATGGTATCAACCCATGGAAGAGTGACAACATCTTCCGGACGAACATGCAGACAGCGTTTGGCGCAGGCCATTATAAGAGCATGACGGACAAGACCGCTATGAAACTGCGTCCATACTGGCGGTACCGTACAGCCGGGGACGGGCATGTGAGAGAGTCTCATGCAGTTATGGAGGGCCGGGTATACCGGGCGGATGACCCTATATGGGATATATGGTATCCTCCCAACGGATTCCGCTGCCGCTGCATGGTGGTAAGCCTGACCAGGCAACAGGTTGAGCGGCTGGGGCTACAGGTTGAGACAGCACCGCCGTTTGACATTGACTATTCCACCGGAGAACTTCTCCCCAAATTTCCGGATAAAGGCTTTTCCAACAATCCTGCTAAGGCTGCCTGGAAACCGGATATGGAAAATATATCTCCGGAATTGAAAAGAATATATGAGGAAAAAGTGCCCCTTAAATCACCTAAAGCGATCAGAGCGCCTATTTAGGGATAAATGGCATTGGGTAAGGAGGGGGACGCATTGAGACGTTCAGGGGCGTTATAACGCGTAATAACGCCGTTACAGGGCAAAGAAAAGAGGAGGCATGGTATGGGAAGTATGATAGCTTACACAGGCAAGGGAGTAGAACTCTCCGGAATACCGGCAGAAATCAAGATACTACCATTTGGAATGGTGCATTCCCAGAAAGGGGATTTTCTTGTCGATGATGAGAGTTTTGAACTGATCAAGAAACAATTCAAAGACAGGAAACTGGATCTGGTAATCGATTATGAACACCAGACACTGACAGACGCACAGGCTCCCGCAGGAGGATGGATTAAGGATATATATAAAGGTGATGACGCCATCATTGCTAAGGTGGAATGGACACCAAGAGCCAGCGAGTATTTGAAGAATAAAGAATACAGGTATCTATCGCCTGTAGTCCTTGTTCGGAAACGGGATCAAAAGGCAACAACAATTCATTCGGTTGCCCTTACAAATACGCCAGCTATAGATGGGATGTTCGCAATAGTGAACTCCCTGGATATAGAAGATATTGCAGAAGGAGGACAAATCATGGATTTAAAAGAACTTGCAAAGCTCCTTGGCCTGCCGGAGACAGCGACTGAGGAGGAGATCAGGAAAGCGGTGGTCGAGTCGGCCAAGGCCATGGGGCAGATGAAGGATCTGGAGGCAGAGCAGCCCGGGGAAGGAAATGGGGCTGCCGAAGGAGCCGAGGTGGTGGCAAACAGTACGATTCTCTCCATGCTGGGTCTGAAAGAAGGCGCCAGAACCGAGGACGTGGCGGCATCCATTATGGCCTTAAAAGCGGGGGGAATAGACACCCAGACAGAACTGCTTGCCTTAAAACAGCGCATGGCCCGCAGGGATGCGGAGGAGGTGGTGCAGAAGGCTCTTAAGGCAGGCAAGATCACCGCCGCCCAGACGGAATGGGCGACAGAATATGCCCTGAAGGATATGGAGGGATTCAAAAGCTTTGTAGACAAGGCTCCGGTGGTGGTACCTCAGGGACGAATCGACTTAAAGGATGCCCCCGCGTCTGCTGCAGGAGATGAGGTGGATCCGAGGATCCTTAAAAACTGTGGATTATCCAGGGAGGATATAAAGCAGTATGAGAAGAGGGAGGAATGAGCAATGACGAGAACAGGAAATGAAAGGACGGGCAACCGGCTGATCAATATACCGGTTGCGGCGGGAGAGCGCCTGATCGAGGGAACCATGGCCGTTATCAATGCGGCGGGCTATGCGCAGGCTGCCAAAGCTGCGGAAGGACTTATCATGGCCGGATGCGTACAGACTTACTGTGACAACCGCATCGGTGTGGACGGGGAGCAGTGTGTCAGTGTAAAGCGCGGCGCGTTTGTGTGGGAGAATGATGGAACCATTCAGGAGACGGATATCCTGAAGACCTGCTATATCAAGGATTCCATAACCGTGACATTGACGGCGGAGGGATCCAGCGTGGCAGGCATCATTCTGGAGGTCGCGTCCGACGGCGTGACAGTCGATATGACACAAAATATTTCTGCTGTAGCGGATACCGGCAGTAAAGAACCGGAAGACCTGAAAGGAGAATGAAGAGATGATCGTAAACCAGGCTAATTTACGCGGGCTGACCGTGAGCTATTCGACGGCGTTTAACAAGAGTTTTGATACGGTAGCGCCCAACTACCAGAAAGTTGCGACGGTGGTGCCAAGCTCCACGGGAGAACAGGACTACAAGTGGCTGGGGCAGATCCCTGAAATGAGGGAGTGGATCGGGGAGAGGGAGGTGCAATCCCTGGCGGCATACGATTACTCCCTTAAGAACAAGAAGTTTGAAATGACCTGCGGGGTGCCGAGGGAGGATATTGAGGATGATAAGTATGGAGTATATGCCACCCTCTTTTCCAACATGGGGGAGTCTGCCGCCCTGCACCCTGATAAGCTTGTATTTGAGGCCATGATGAATGGATTCACCGCCTTGTGCTATGATGGTAAGCCCTTTTTTGCGGGAAATCATCAGGTGGAAAATACAACCTATAGCAATAAGGGAAACGAGAGGTTATCCAGAGAGTCCTACAAAAAAGCGCGTGCGTCCATCATGAGCATTAGAGGAGATAAGGGCAAGAGCCTGAAACTTGTGCCGGATCTGCTGGTCGTGTCCCCTGCTCTGGAAGAGACGGCAAGGCTCATTCTGGAGGCGGATCAGGTGAGCGGCACTACCAATGTGCTGAAGGGGACTGCAAAGCTCCTTGTGGAACCCATGCTGGCAGAACATGAAAATTACTGGTTCCTGCTCTGTACCGGGCGCTTTTTGAAACCCTTTATCTACCAACTGCGTGAAAAGATCAGGTTTACATCCCTTACCAAGGATACCGATGAAAACGTGTTCATGCGGGACGAATTCCTGTACGGGGCTACCGGGAGGAGCAATGCCGGTTACGCTTTCTGGCAGATGGCTTATGGATCCACTGGAGAGGTGGACGCACAGGGATAGAAAGAAGGTGAAGTGGATGTACTGTACCGTGGAAGAAGTGTTGGGCATGATTAAGGATGACATGAAAAATGTCATTATCGGGGACGAATACATTGAGGACGAGCGGCAGAGGGAGGAAAAGATTGGCAGGCTTTGTGAAGACGCCATCGCTGACGCCTGTGCTGAGATCGACGGATACCTTGCAAAACGGTACAGCATCCCCTTTGAGAATGCTCCCCAGACGATCCGCAAATTTGCGAAAGATATAGCGGTCTATAACCTTGTCTCCAGGATGGGCATTGATGAGGGGGACAGGGAGAAGACCTTCTTAAACCGTTATAACGCGGCTATAAAGTTTCTGCTGGAGGTCGCAAAGGGAACGATCAGCATAGGAGCTGGTGGGGATGAAAGCAGCGGCGCGGCTCTTGGAGATGGGTTCCGGATGGGATCATCGGGCAGGATCTTCTCCAGAGATAGCATGAGGGGGTGGTGAGATGTCATCCGTTAAAGTATCCCTGTCGGGAGATACGGATGAGTTGCTCCGCCGCCTAAACCAGATGGGCAGCCTTGATGTCCAGGGAATATTAAGATCCATGGCAGAGGGACTCAGGACTTCTACTGTAGAACGTTTTACGGAAGAAAAGGCACCGGATGGAACCTCATGGAAACCTTCCATCCGCGCCAAAGAGGAAAACGGAAAGACACTCACAAAGACTGCGCAGCTCAAGACAAGCATCCGATCAGAGGTAAGTGATAAGGGTCTTGCTGTAGGCACCAATGATATCCGGGCAGCCACACATCAGTTTGGAGACAAGAGGACGATTAGGGCCAGAAACAAGAGATATCTTACATTCAAGATTGGAGGACAGTGGCACAGAGCTCTTTCTGTTGATGTCAATATTCCCGCAAGACCATTTCTGGGGATCAGCAAAGAGGACGAGCAGGACATTAAGGATATTCTTGAGGAGGCTTTTGAGGAGTAGCACATGATAGCGGAGAGGGAATATATTATTCAGATGCTCAAGGAATCCGGCATCAAAAGTCAGGTCTACACGACCATGAAAAAGTTGAAACAGGGAAACGAACTCCATGTTGGCGCGGTATTGCAGAGCAGTGACACTTTTAACCGTTCAGGCTCAAAAAAATCATACATAGACCAAGAGGGGCAGCGGAAACGGCGGGTGAAACTGTGGGACCGTATCACGGTTCTCCATGTGGTAATCGCGGACACTTCGGAGGAAAAGGTAGAAGAGATCCTTGAGAATTTCCTTCGGAAACTGAAAAAAGGGATCCCTGTTGAGGGTAACTGGGTAAACATCATAGTAGGTGCCGCAGACTGGGTGGAAGAGGGCGACAGCATCCTAAAAGCGAAAGTGGCGGTGCAGTTCGACATCACCTTCGAGGGCGGTATATATGAGGACAGGGAGATGAAAGAAATGGAGATCGGAACTGTCAGAAATGGAGGTCAAAGTGGCTGACACAAGAACAGCCGAGCCCTTTAAGAGTATTGAAGAGCTCAAAAAGGAATCTAAAATATCAGATGCGGTATTCGAGGGCGTGAAAGCGGCCAACGGGTGGAAAGCGGGCAGACAGGTGGGGACAGAGGAATTCATGGATGCTGTCAATGAATTCCTTGTTTCTCCGGTTGACGCGAGAACGGCGGGAAAGGAGGCAAAAGGATAATGTACGGAGACGTGAACGTGGTAGTAAATGACGGGAACCTTGGCCGGGGCACCAATACCGGAACCGGGATCCACGTCAAGATCGGTATCTCCAATGTCGATAGCAGCGGTCCCATTTTGATTACTGGCAACATGAACGTCAAGAAGATCAAAGAGAAACTTGGGGATACCCCGCTGGCAGACGCCTGCATGGACGCAGTGGAGTGGGGGGCCGCATCCATCTATAACATTCCGGTGAAAGCTGGAACCCCTGGGGAGATAGGGGAGGTAACACAGGACAAAGCCGGAAATGGCAGCATTGAGGTGAAAGGTAGCCCGAACAACGCCTATGACATTGTGGTTGAAGTAATAGACAGTGGCGGGTGCAATGAGGGCAGCGTCCGCTATTCCTTGGATGGGGGAACCACTTACACAGAGGAGGAGACGATCCCCCTGAATGGAGAGATCGATTTGGCGGATACTGGGCTTGTTGTCAAATTTGCGGATGCCGAGGATGGAAACAGTTTTTGCGAGGGAGATAAGATCACTTTTTCCACTACTTCTCCAGCCATGAACAACCAGGACGTGATCCAGGCTGTGGAGGGGCTGATCAATAGCAATCTTGCATTTGAGTTTATCCACATAGTCGGAACATCTGCCCGGGCACTCTGGGCTTCTTTGGCAACATTGGCCAACGACTTTCTGGGGAAATATAAGCGCCCACTTTTCTTTATATGTGAGGCAAGGCCTAAGGGTGCCATTGAGGGGCTGGAGGAGTATGTAAATGCCATGATACAGGCAAGTAGGGCTATCAATAGTATGTATATCCAGGTAGTATGTAGCCATGCCCGCTATCAGAGGATCAATGGCAGGGTACAGGATATTAATTCTGCAGGTATTGTCACCGGGCTTTATGGCAGGGCGAAGGAGTCCCAGAGCATTGGCGAGGTCAAGAGTTTTCCGATCTCCGGGGCCAAGCTGTTAAAATTGCTTCCGAAAGGGATCGAGGACTATATCAGCGTGCTGGATGAAGCTAGGTACCTGACCATTCGGCAATATGCGGGCTTGGAAGACTTTTATGTTACTTCTGCCAAAATGATGGCACCGGATGGGAGCGACTATACCTATGCCGAGGATGTTCGGGTTTCCAACCGGCTTGTGAGAGCTGTTCGTGCGGCGGCCTTAAATGAACTTCAGAGCGAGGTATCGCCAGATGACTTGGAAGCCAGCCTTGCAGGTATACAGGCAGCCTTAAATATTCCGATAGAAGAGGCCCTTCGGGATAGGATTATTAGCTCAGGAAATGTAACGATCGATATTAGGAGCCTCAATATTCTCGTGGATGAGAGCCTGGATGTCAATGTCACATATGTGCCTATGGGACATGTGCGGGCAATGAACCTGATTTTCGCAGTAGAGAACCCATATGTGGCATCTTAGGAAGGAGGCAGATAAGATGGCAAGGGAACAACTGGTTAATGGCAAAGTGTACGACTGGTCAAGTGTTACGATCAATGCGTCTGGCATGGAGAACATGGAGCCCACGGAAATATCTTATGATGACGAGAGAGAGGCAGATTTTGTTTATGGTCAGGGCGGAAACCCCAGAGGGTATGGGACAGGAAACAAAAAGAATTCTGTCAAGCTCACCATGCTTCGTGAGGACTTCAATGAAATGTGCCGTGTTATCAAGCTCAGGGGGCACAAACATTTTTATGACTATGTCATCCCCAAGATTGTGGTTTCCTATGCGGATGAAGGGGCGGACACATGCACAGATGTGTTGACCAATGTGGTAATAACTAAGAGGAGTTTCAAGGCAGCACAGGGAGACAAGTCCATGAGTGTCAGTCTTGACGGGCTGGCAATGGACATCAAGATCAATGAGCTTGATGCGTAATTACTCGCAAAATAATTGACAAAAATGGAGGCGTTAAAAATGGAATATTTGAATAATGAAGGCATGAACCGGAAAGAAGAGGAATTATTAGAGGCAGCCAGAGAGGTATCTTCCGGGGACGATACAAAAGCTCTGAAAGAGAAGTACAGCAGCAATGAGAGCAAGATCTATGAGGTGACTACGACAGTACAGGTAGATGATGAGACAGAGGAACGATTCTCTTTCCTGTTCCACAAGCCTAAGCCGACATCCTATGACCGGTATGTGAAGACAATATCCAATTCTGTGACAAAGGCATCAAAGAGCTTTGTCTTTGACAACATTGTTGATGAGCAGAAAGAGAAACTTAAGGAAACGGTGGAGGAATATCCCGCAATGACGATCAGCCTGGCGGACAAGCTCCTGCGCATGCTGGGCCTTGCGGATACAACTTCAGTAAAAAAGCTGTAGAGGATGCCAAGGAAGAGTTCAGGAGCAACTTTGTAAGCCATGGGAAGGTGGTTATATATACCTATCTTCCCGCTAAACTACTTCCAGTAAGCTTTGAAGACCTGACCTTTGAAGAATTTTTTGACTTGTATGCACAGGCTGACTGTGTGCGAGAACTAAGGATAGAGGACATTGAGACAGGGGTGGCAAAAGGCATAGCGGATCACTTTGCTGGTGAATAGGAAAATGGGAGGTAATTGTATATGGGGATGGAGTCAGTTTATAAGCTATCTGTCATCCTGAACCTGGTAGACAACCTGTCCGGGCAGATAAATGCCGCCACAGGCAGCATCGGGAAATTGAGCTCTGCTTTTGGGAAGATGCAGAAAGCATCGGCGGCCATGATGGGAATTGGAACCGGCATTGTCGGACTTGCCATGGGAACTGTCAAGGCTACCTTTGACACACAGAATGCTCTGGGGGAGCTTGCTTCCCTTGGCGTGAAAGATCTCCAGGCGGTAGAAAATGCCGCCAGGAGCTTTTCCGATACCTGGGCAGGGACAAGCAAGTCAGATTTTATCACGGCATCCTATGACATCAAGTCAGGTATTGCGTCATTAACGGATGAGGGGGTGGCTCAGTTCACACAGCTGGCAGCCCTAACGGGCAAGGCCACAAAATCAACAACAGAAGAGATGGGATCACTGTTTGCTACCGGGTATGGTATATATAAGGGATTTTATGAGGATATGTCGGATCTTGACTTTGGGGAGATGTTTTCTGCTGGGATAGCGACAGCTGTAAAAAATTACAAGACATCCGGATCCGAAATGGCAAGCTCCATATCTGCACTGGGGGCGACAGCGACCAATGCCAACGTTCCCCTGGAAGAGCAGCTAGCCATCTTAGGACAGCTTCAGACCACGATGTCTGGGTCTGAGGCAGCAACAAAATATAAGTCATTCCTAAACCAAGCATCTAGTGCAGGTGAAAAGCTGGGATTGACCTTTCTTGACTCAAACAACCAATTGCTATCAATGCCAGAAATCCTTATGGCCATCAAGAGCAAATATGGGGATACCATAGATGCCGTGGAGAAGAGGGAACTGAAAGAAGCGTTTGGAACCGATGAGGCGGTGGCCTTGATCGACCTTTTGTATAACAACATAGAAACGCTTGATGGAGGCATCCGGAATCTGCAGCAGAGTATGAAAAGCGGCATTACTGTGACGGAGGAGATGGCGGAGGCCATTAATAACACACCGGAACAAAAGTTCCAGGTTCTCAAACAGCAAATACATAATAATGTAGAGGAACTTGGGAAAGGGTTGCTCCCTATGGTCAATAATACGATGGAAAAGGTGAGCGGCCTAATCTCCAGAGTATCTGAGTGGATACAAAATAACCAGGGAGCGGCAAAAGCGATAATAAATATAGTCCTAGGGCTTGGTCTCTTTCTGGTGGTGGCCGGAGGTGTGATCGGGGTCGTCGGCACAGTGGGAAAAGTATTTATTGCTGCCAGTACCGCCATAGGCTTTGTCAAGACGGCAGTTATGGGGATGAATATGGCACTTCTGGCGTCACCAATCACATGGGTGATAATTTGCATAGTTGCATTAGTAGCTGCCTTTGCTGTCCTATGGAACAAGTCGGAAACATTCCGAAATTTTTGGTTGGCGTTATTTGCCCAAGTGAGAGGAGCAGTAGCCCAAGCGTGGACAATCATACAGCTTATTCTCCAGAGACTGGGACAGAAGTTTATGGAACTATGGCAGGCAGTGCAACCGATCTTGGAATTGATAGGTGCTGGGTTAGGCGTGGTCCTGACAGTGGCGATTGGCATTTTTGTTGGGGCAGTTCAGGGGATGGTGGCAGCTTTAGAGCCATTGACAAATGCTTTGTCTAGTTTGTGTAATTTTGTAACGAATGTGGTCAACATGGTGGTATCCATTTTCAAAGGTGATTTTACCGGGGCACTGAACTATGCATCCGCAGCAGCTGGGGATATGAAAGAATTTTTCTTCAATTGCTTTTCTGCTATTCTTTCCTTCTTTGAAGGTTTTGCTACTGGTTTTTTAGATGTAGTAGGCAGTGTACTATCTGCAGTCGGCATTGATACATCAGATACCATATCAAGTATTAAGGGAGCGATCAAAAGTGGGCTTGAGAACATGAAAGAATCATTTGAAAGTATTCTAGGGGCAGCCTATGATACTGTGAAGAAGAAACTGGACAATATGAAAGCTGCTTATGAGGAACATGGTGGAGGCATCCAGGGAATAGCTGCAGCGGCTATGGAGGGCGTAAAGGGTGGATTTACGGCAGGGTTTTCCTTTATAGATAATTTGACAGGGGGAAAGCTTACAAGTATAAAAGAGAAAATCGCTGGAGGTTTGCAGAAAGCTTGCGGAGTAGTAAATGATAAATTAGGTGAGATGGCGGACAAATTTAACCAGAAGATGACCGCAGCCAGGGACTTTGTCAATAATGGGATTGAGAAAATAAAGAGTCTTTTTAACATTACATTCCCAACACCAAAGGTAAAGATGCCACATGTTAGCGTTACGGGCTCTTTTAGTTTGAATCCTCCAAGTATACCAAAGTTTGGGATTGAGTGGTATAAGGATGGGGGTATCCTAAACGGCGCAACCATCTTTGGCGCTAGAGGTGGCAGACTATTGGGAGGCGGCGAGGCAGGAGCGGAAGCGGTTCTTCCATTATCGGAACTGTGGAAACAGATGAACGAGATTGTCAGCGATATAATTGATGCCGACAATGAAGAAAATGCGGATACAGTGCATAGAACCGGGGCGGATATCACAAGGACTTTGACTTCAAAGGCAGCAATGGAGCAGAGAGAAAAGGAAACCATCTCAACTAGGGAAACAACCTCAACGGAAAGGTGGAACAGGGAAAAGGGTGCCATCATCCACAATATTCAGTTTACTGTTGACATTACCAAGATCAAGGATCTGCCGCTGCTATACAAGTTGATTGATGAACTTAAAGATGCCCAGAACCGCACAGATCCAGTCCCGTCTGAGGCATAAGGAGGTACAGGCATGCTGTATGTACAGGAAAAAGTAGCCAAACTTGGAGACATATTTCTTGGCGGCCAGGTCAGCAGCGTGGAGATCCAAGAGTCCGCCGCAATCTATGTGGCACAGGATGACAAGGGTCAGATTAAGAAGACACAGCCCGTCGGGTATGACAATGCGAAAGTGATTATTGACATCATCCTTGAAGACAGCCCGGAGGAGACATCCCTTGAACAGCTGACTAATATGCAGCGGCTTTTTAGGGCTAATGGGCAGACGCAGGCAAAGTTATTAACAATTGTTAATGAGGACTGCGCTGCCCGTGATATATTTCAGGTATATTTCAAGAGCCTGTCATCCAAAAAGGTGATATCAGAGAGCAAGAGGATCGTGTCCCTGGAGCTTTGGGCCCCACAAACCGCAAAAATCACAGTGGTCAAGCAAAAGACACAGACATCAAAAAGTTCCAGTCAGTCTGCCACATCTGAAAACCAGAAGGCATTACAGGACCAGGCGGCGGAAAGTACCAAAGCCAAGGGCAGGTATACGGGGGGTAAAATACAGGCCCGAACAGGCTCCAACAGTATAAAGACGCAGGACAAGAACCCTGCAAAGGACACACGCAATACAACGGCAGGGAAGAAAGCCGCTAATAAGGTAGTCAAGCATACGGGGAGGAATACCGCTTGAAGTCAAAAAAACTAATTACGCCGGAACTGCGGGTGACGATTGGTCGTTACTTAATCACAAGTGGAATAGAGGTTGAGTGCTTTTCCAGCAGGGAATCCCATATGGATTGGTGCAGGGTGGAGCTATCACCAGAACTTCAGGGCCGTCTCTCCTATGAAGATATGGATGAAGCCCAAGTGGAGCTTGGATATGATGGGGACTACGATATCCTGATAGCCGGGTATGTCAGGCGTGAAAAGGAAGATTACTGGAAAGAGATCATGATAAAAGATGACTTGATGAAGCTTGAGAGGGTGGAGATTAAGGCAACTTTTATAGACTGCGAACCACAGGATGTTGTCCGGTATGTGCTGGCCTGCGCAGGCATTGAGGATTATATGTTATCCGGGAATTATTACGGAAAGAGGGACAGGCTGGTCATTGACAGACGAAATGGAATACAGACATTGGCAGAGATTAACAGCGCATGGGGCATCAGCCTCCCATTTTATTTCCAAAACAGGGTGTTTTATTGGGGTACAGGCCAAGGGCAGGATGAAATATATGTGCTTGAGGAGAATGAAACGATTCTTTCCTTGGGTAAATATGGAAGCCTCTGGGAGGCGGAGGCCATCGCCATCCCTTGGATACATCACAGCCAGCAGGTAGAGATTCGCCACAGCAAGTATGAGGGAACCGTGGAGGTCCAGAAAACCATTATCAGGAGCGATGATACAGGGGCAGTGCATATGTACATTTATTTCGAAGGGGGATGATAAGATGTCTGACATGATGAAGCAGTTTGTAACTCAGGAACTGGCAGAGCAGATCAGAAAAAAATACCCGCATATGCAGTATCCATCAATCCTTTATGCGAAGGTAATGCATGTAAAGCCCGCAGAAGGACAGTATGAAGTGGTACTCAAAATACTTGACAAAAACGGGCAGCCGGACAATCGCTTTCCTGAGATCCCTAGGGTGGCCACGGACATGGCAGTTGACAAAAATGACATAGTCGTTGTGGCGCTGCTGTATGGGGAAATGATCCCGTACATCATAGGGAGGGCATTCTGATGCAGATAATAGGCGAAAATGAGGTTGACATCTTGCTGGATGAGGATGGTCAGCCTGTGGCGGATGGAAACGGGGATCTGGCCCTTGTGACAGGAGATGAGTGCTGGCTCCAGGATATTAAGAATGAAGCATTGACCCAGGCTGGCGAACTTTTCTATGAAGATGAGGCTGGGAATGATAGTTATGGATGGGGCCTCCTTGATTTTCTCCAGACAGAGGGAGATGAATTCCTGTTGCGGGAAATACAACAGCGTATCCGGGCTAAGATGGTGAAGAGGGACTATATTGACGCGGCAAGCATACATACGGAAATATCCATTGATGGCCGCCTCTGCCACATCAAGGTTTCCTTTAAAAGGGTTGATAAAGATCAGGAGTATAATATTGGTATAGAGACCGATGGGGTGGAGGTGGTTGTGAAATGATTGATGAAAGCATCATGGAGAAAGTCATACCGATTCCGGATGTGACAGAGGAGATGGAAAGGGTACAGGAGGAGTTGCAGGCGGCAGGGTTTCCCATCACGAGCCTGAAAAAGGGAGGTGTGTTTTACCATATAATCAGAATGCTTGTAACTTTGTACCTAGATCTTAAAAAACTTGCCCGGACCATCTTAAACAGCTGCTTTATAAAGCACGCGGAGGGAGACTGGCTGAAGATCAAGGCAGCGGATTATTCAAAGTACCAAAAGGAGGCAAAGAAGGCCAGGGGATACATCACCATTTACAGAAGCAAGTATGATAATGCCCTCCTGATCACAAAGGGACACTGCTTTAAGACAGAGCCGGACGTCGGAGGGAAAGAACTTAAATTCTATTGTGTAGAAAATACTGTTATAGCAGAAGGGAAAGCAGTTGGGAAAGTGTTGGTGGAGGCAGATGAGGCGGGGACATCCTATAATCTGCTGCCTGGCAAAATCACTATCTCCATGATACACCTTGAAGGGGTCGAAAGCGTAACAAATGAGGAGAAGTGGCTTTTTGAAGAGGGGGCGGAGGCGGAAAGCCTTGAGGAATTGCGGGACCGATGCATGAGCAGCTTTTCGGAGCTTGCAACAAGGACAATAGCGGAGAAGCTCCGAAACGAGGCAAGGAGCGTGCCCGGTGTGCTGAATGTCCGCATAGACGCACAGCATCCAAGAGGACAGGGCACTGTGGATGTAATTGTCACAGGGACGGCGGGCGAGGCATCTCAGGAACTGATCAGGAAAGTCAGCAAGGCGATTGAACCTTTGAAAGGCAACTATGAGGATTACCTTGTAAGATCCAGCGAGGTAGTAAGGCAAGACTTTGAACTTATAATTTATATTGCTGAGGACGTTACTGTAGATGGAATAAAAGAGCAGGCCCAGAGACTTATTAATGAGCTAATGGGGCTGACACGGGATGAACTGAATGTTTTATACCGAGACAGCATTATCCAGATATTAAGTACAAATATTGATAAGTATAAAAAGACGGACATCCTGCAGCCTGCAAGGGATATCATCCTTGACGAGGATAGGATCATCATGGCCGGGAATGTGAACATTACTGTAAAAAATGTGACTTCCCTTACAAAATGAAAGGAAATATTGATCTATGTTTGATTCGTTTAAGGAATATATGTGGTATCTCTTTACTGCCCCTTACAAGAAGGTAAAGAAGACCATAAATAATTGGTATATTCTATGCCAGGTGTTTGGAAAGCGGTTTGATGAGGCCAAGGAAGATATCCTGCGGGCAAGGGATGAAGGAATGGTAGCCACCTGCTGCCATGGCATGCTCCAGATACACGGGGCAGACCGACGGCTTGTCCGGTATAAAGGAGAGGATCTGGAGAATTACCGATCAAGAATTGCCATGTATGAAGAAATATGCAGACTCGGCGGCACAAATGAAGGGGTTTTGCTTGCGGTGAAGACTCTTGGATTTATTTCACCGGTGATTGTACGGGCAAATGAACTAAAGGGTGTTGCTCGGCTTTATGGAAACTGGCTCCTTGACGGAAACCAGACATTGGGGGCTGATACCAATGAGAGTAGATGGGCAGAGTTTTATGTAATTATTGATATGGATGCGGACGGGGAACTCCCGATCAGCTTTGACATCTTACAAAAAACTGTTAGGATGTGGAAAGAAGTAGGGGCGAAAGATAATTATTTCTTTACTTTTCATACAACATGTCCAGTCTGTGAGATGAAAAATGACTGCAGGGCAATCTTGACGGCGCATAGCGCAATCCTGCATCTGGGACAAAACAGGGCAGTACTTCCAATGTGCGCGGAAACATCAGCTGACACGAGCCTTACAGTGGAAACCAAGAACAACCTTTTTTACTTGGACGGTGAATATATGCTTGATGGTTCAAAACCCCTTAATACTTATGAGATGACAGAGGAGGCATAACATGAACAGTATTATTACATTGACTGCAAAAAGGAAGATGGTGAGGGCGAGAAAGGGAGAGATCGCTTTGCCGGTAATTGCCGGGATCGCCATAGGAGACGGAGCCATAGATGCAGATGGCAACCTGATCCCTCCATCTGAAGGAGAGCCCTTCTTAAAAAACGAACTGCTGCGGAGGGAATATTCTCGATGTGAGGAAATATCTGATACATGTTTACGATATCGAATGGAACTTGCGGCAGACGAGCTGGCAGGAAAAAAGATTAATGAGGCGGCCCTATATGATGCAGAAGGCGACCTGCTTGCAATCAGGGTGTTCTCTGAAAAGCCGAAAGATGCGGATATGGAAATGGCGTTTGAATATGAGGATAGATTTTAATTCCAAGATGAGGAGGAACGAATTATGGCAAATTTTGAAATAGCATCAAATCCTGAATACACGGAACAGATAAGGAAGTTTGAAACGAAAGATCCTGCTCATGCGGATTTGTTCAATGCTGTAATAGGGGCCCTATTAAACAATGATGTTTTCTTAAAGATGGCGATTGATGCCGCATTCCAGCAGGGCACAGGGTACACAGACCAGCAGATTGCAAATCTGATTAATGGAGCTCCTGAAACCCTGAATACACTGGGAGAAATTGCCGAGGCCATGAAGAATAACAGTGATGTGGTAGATGCCCTAAACGCAGCTATAGGGACCAAGGCAAGCCAGGCAGAGGTTGATGGACATATCAACAATAACACAATCCACATAAAAGCATCAGAGCGGCAGAACTGGAACGAAAAACAGACAAAGACAGGGGATATCCAGAATAATATAGTTACTTTTGAGAGTGGTGATGAAATCGAACCAACAGGACAGGCGGCGGTGGCACTAGTTACAACAAAAGAAAAAGTGAGTAGCCTGATGCGAAAATTGTCACTCACTGTTAAAAATGTGCGCTATCTCTTTAAACTGATAGGTAATACACAGTTATCCGTTGGGGATGGCAC
>JAMPGX010000017.1 GCA_023663725.1 bacterium
TTGATGATGACATCGGAAAAGAGCTGCGCCATGATCTCCTGCCCCTCAATCTCCGCAAGGCAGTTCCAACTGTCGGAATTTTCAGGGTTGATGAGGTTGAATACCCGCACGGTATAGCCGTTTTCCTCAAGGTAGAGGCACATATCCGCGTAAAGCTCCGATTTCGGATCGGTAATGATGAGGCTCTCCCCGCGCTTGACGCACTGGAACACCATATTTCTCGCATAGGCGCGGCTTTTCATGCTGCCGCTGGCGCCAAAGACTGCCACATTGCGGTTCATCCGTGTCTTTTCCGGCAGGCAGACTGCCTTTCCGTACAGCTTTCCCAAGATGACGCCCCGGTTTCCTGCAATGTCGGAAACCACCTCCAGCACCTCGCGCATCTCGGAGTCTGTCATAAAGCCGGAGGTGCCGTAGGTCCCCTGATCCGAGTAGGTCAGGTTCCGCTCCTTGTCGTAGGTGCCTTTCCTGCCAAAGCCCATCCGCATCACCATGAAAATCAGTAACCCGAAGATGCCGGTGCAGAGGGCGATCCCGTACAGGCTGTATGGGAATACGGTCAGCGTCCGGAAACAGGCAATGAACGAGCTGTCCGGAAATTCGGGGGAAGTGCCGTTCCCCGGCGTCCCTCCGGATGAAGTCCAGATCCGGTAGTTGATGATGAACTGGGATACATAGCCGCCTGCATAGCCGAGAGCCAGAAGCAGCGAGGGCAGGGCGACGAGCAGCGTCAGTTGTTTCTTTTTGTTTTCTGTCAGTTTCAGTGTAGGAACCTCCCTTCAAATTTTTCTAAATCTATGGTGTCAATGGTTACTGCTTCCCCAAAGTATTGCTGCAGTACCGGTTTCTGGAAGTCAAAGCAGATCAGACTGCCCGCAAGCCCGTGGAAGGACAGGGCGGTGCGGAACCTTGAGAGCCGCAGCATGTCAAAGTCAAAGGCGAGCAGCACCGGCAGCCCGTCCGATACCGCATCATGTTCCAGCCCGTAATCGGGACAGGGCGCCTGCAGATCGGACAGGAGCAGTTCCCTCAGCGCTTTTTGCAGGGCAGGGGAGCAGAGCAGCCGGAGCATGGTGATCCCTGCGGCATCATCCGGTATGTAATGGAAATAGTCGAAGCTGGAATCCAGATAAAAGTAGCTTTTCTGGAAACCGCCCGTGCTTTCCATGAGCTTCAGCGCCGTGTCCATGCCTTCTCCAATGAGGAGCGCCTTGATGGGGGTATCCGGATGGTAACGGGGGCCGCCGCCTGAGCCGGAGAGGATTCCCCGGCTGGCATGGTAGGAGAGCAGCGCCTTTACCTTCAGTTCCGTCCGGTATTCCCACTTCATCAGTGCGCCGCCTGTGCAGAATATGGCGTAGATGCACTCCGGGGCAAGCAGGATGCCGGTGGTTCTGGAATTGTTGATCTTTACGGCCTCCGCTCCAAGCTCCTTGACCTCGCGGGAATGGTAGAAGGCGGGCAGCGTCAAACTATCGGGCGTCTTTTGGCTGGTTCCCGGCTGGAACAGTGGCGCCTTTCTGTCCCGGTATATCTCCACGCCGGCATCCTGTAGCATGGCATAGGCAATGGATGCCTGCTGGAGCCTGTGCCTCCGTGGGAAATCGCTGCGGGGGCGGTTGGTGTCGGAGCTGCCGGAGAGGTAAAAGGAGAAGCGGGCGGGGTTTTCTTCCAGAAGGAGCTTTTTTCCCCTGCCTGTCAGCCTGTATCCCCGCAGCCCGTCCTTATAGTGGGTTTTGATACAGCCCTCTTTTTTGAGCCGGGTGATAAGCTTTTCCCCATAGCTGTCACTCAGGTGTAAATGTGCCAGCACACAGGGGCTGCACTCCCCGGAAATGGCAATAAGCTCCATCAGCCGGTATGCGCTGGTTGAAGTGTCCATCGGTGAGCCTCCTTTCCAAATTTTTACCGTACACGCCTGCATCTCCGGTAAAACCGGGCAGGCAGGCGGCTGTTTTTTTGCCTGTAAACAGGCGGTTCGGCGGAAATTTTACCGTAGTCGGATTTTATTCTGAAAAACCGCCTAAAAATCCGATATGCTTTTTTCCCTGTCCTCCCGTTCTTTCAGCCATCCGGGGAAGCGGCTTTTTTCCATGACGGCGAGGATGGTGCAGTCCCGCTCCCCAAATTCCGTGGTGTGGTAGGCGTCGCAGAACAGCCCACTGTCATCGGTCATCAGGAAACCTGCCACGGTATCCAAAAGCTGTTTGCACTCCAGATTGTCGTAGTCCCTCACCCTCCTGTCGGAAAGGTTCTTGTCGAACACATGGGAAAAGCAGACCACACATTCCTTAAAGTGCGGGAGATCATGTTCCTTTGTGTAAGCCTCAAGCATCGCATACAGCGGATCAGTCAGGAAAGTGGTGTTGACCCGTTTGTTTCGTTTCGGCATCAGACCGGGCAGGGTAATCTCCACGCAGTCCTGCGTATGCTTTATGGAAATGCCGTGTATCTTGGCTGCCGCATCCATGAGGACGGGTTTCGGCACAAGGTCTGCGGCATAGATGAGGTTGCGCAGGGAACAGGCGATCCGTTCCGCGCGTCTGGCGGCATCCAGACTCAGCTCCTCATAGTTTTTTCCGTAACTGCCGGTGTTGGCTGCCATGGCATTTAAGGTGTTTGACAGCCGGGGGAGTTCGTCCCCGATCCGCGCAAGGCGGGATGATAAAGTGTTTCGGTTCATTAAGTGTCTGTAACTCCTTGTTTTCTGTAATACTGCACCTTTCCGTCGGGCGTGACCGTACAGAAAGCGGTAATGCC
Source organism: bacterium (assembly GCA_023663725.1). GTDB lineage: Bacteria > Bacillota > Clostridia > Lachnospirales > Lachnospiraceae > Acetatifactor. Next base: position 2,761 of record JAMPGX010000017.1, read on the forward strand.
GGGAAAGTCAAGGAGCGGTATCTGCCCCGCGTTATCCACGACAGCTATGCGGCGGGGCGAATCCTCCTTGTATGCGGAAAGCGCATGATTCATAAGCATCTCTTTTTCCTCCGGTATGTGGATGACATCATAGGCATCCGACTGGGTGTAAAAGGTCAGTGTTACCGGAAAATCACTGGCCGTATGGTAGGTAATATCCTCCCGGAAATCTAAAAGCACCCAGAAGGCGGCAAGGATGGAAGGGTTTGGAACACTGTCCCCTGTATGCAGGACAAGATCCCTTTCCGGCACAAGGGTAAGCCGCCCGTTCTTTTCCAGCTTTTTTAGGAGCAGGAGCAGTTTCTGCTGCGGTAGTTCCGGGTAAAGCGCCTCAAGCTGTAAAATGCTGAGGGCGTGGTATGTGGAAAGCAGCCGGATGATCTCCGGCAGGTGGCTTTCCTGCGGTTGGTTTCTGTGCTGCATGGGACAGCCTCCTTTATGTCTGCGGCATTATGGTTCTGCCGCAGGTAATGGTTGTATTGTTGTAATAGGAAGAAACTGTATGTAGGGATTACATAAACCGTACTTACAAAGCGGCGGACAGGACAGGAAACAGACAGGCTTTGCGTAAACCGTACTTAAAGCATACTTATACCTGCCTGCTGTCAGCAGTCATGCGCCTTCTTATGCGTAAACCGTATGTAAAGTGTACGCATTAGACAGCCTCGCCCATCTGCCTGCGCTGCCTTTCCTTTTCCAGCAGCTTTTTCAGTTCATTGCGGTCTGTGGTAATCAGTTCCTTTTCCAGTTCCGACGCCTTAAACTCCACGGTGACATTATTGTTGTTGGTGGAGATCAGGCCGTTGCCCCGCTCAAAGTGGGTAACCGCCATTGTTTCCGCTTCGGACAGGTGCAGGATGGACTGCACGCGCATGGCCTCCTCGTCCTCAAGGTTTAAGACAATCTTGGTCTTGGAATTATTGATGATGCCCTTGCCGTATTTGCCGTCCTCCAGTGCAAAGAAGTCGTTTAAGTCCTGTGTGGCGCAGATGGCGGAGCCGCCGTACCCACGGATGATCTTGAAAATCTCCAGCACGAACTCTGCCGCAAGGCGGTTGGACGCCGCGCCGATGAGCTGCCATGTCTCGTCAATGAAGATGGCTTTTTCCACGGTACGGTCTTCCTTCGCCTTGTCCCACACATAATCCAGCGCAACAAACATGCCCACTGTCAGCAGGTCGCCTGTCAGCTCGGAAATATCCAGCACCGTGTATTTGTTTTCAAGGTTCACATTGGTCTGTTGGTTGAAGGTGGAGGCGGAGCCGTGTACCAGCCGGTTCATAATGTTCGCAAGGCGCTTGGTGTCAGGGTTTCCCTTCAGGATGTTGAAGACATCCTCCAGCACCGGCATTTCCCGGTATCTCTCCGGGCAGTCCGGATCAGGCAGGCTCTCGTTGTTGTGGGTGATGCCCTTCTGGTTATAGGTCTGTATCAGCGCCTCGTCCAGAAGCTGCCGCTCCTCATGGGTCATGTCCGGGATCAGCAGGGAAAAGAAGATGTGGAGCCGTTGTATCTTTGCTGCCAGCTCTGATTTTTCCGTCTGCGGGCCGTCCAAAATGTCATTGGCGGAGGAATCCACCTTCCTGATCTCCATGATGTTGATGCAGTTTCTGGAGGCAGGGGAGATCTGGATGAACTCCCCGCCGATGTTGCTGCAGGCACGGTGGAACTCATGCCCTTTTAAGGGAGCAATGATGAATACCTGTATGTTCCTGCGACGCATCCGTAGCGCCATAAGCTGCATGGTAAAGGTCTTGCCTGCGCCGGAGGTGCCGAGGATCGCCATGTTTGCGTTCTTGTAAACGCGGGAGTTGAATATATCCACGATAATCAGGGAGTTGTTGTGCTTGTTTACCCCCAGAAGGATGCCGTTGTCGTCACACATCTCAAATGAAGTAAAGGGATAACAGCTTGCCACGCTGCCTGTCAGGATGTTGCGCCTGGAGCGCTCAAACAGCTTTTTCTCCAGCGATACCAGCGGCAGGGCGGAGAGCAGCGCCTGTTCCTCCCTGAAGTGGCAGGATACCGCATCCATGTCCTGCGAGAGCATCAGTTTTTTCATTTCATTGGTGCGCCACTCCAGTTCTTCAAGGCTGTCTGCCGTTATGGTGATGAGGATATTCATGTAATAGAAATCCTCGTTGTTTGCAAGCCCTTCCTTCAGGAAATAGCCGGAGCGGATGGCGCTGTCCAGATCGTCAAAGTCCGAGTTGGTGTCGGAGGTGTCCTTGATCTTGGAGCGGTTGATCCTTAGCTGCTGACCGAGCTTCTGCTGGATGCGGTCTTTGGGCTGGCGGTCAAAGAAAATATCCACATCAATCCCCTCGCCTGCATTGACAAGAAGGGAGATCCAGCCGGCGCAGACCTGCGGGCGGTAGCCCCCGGAAGGCACTAAGAGGTAAGTGTGATAAGTGCCGTCCATGATGACATAATTGCCGTGGGTGTAGTCGATGGTCTCCGGCGCGATAAATTCCATAGCGGGTATATTTCCGATCTCATCCCGCCTGCCTGCATTGATGTACTGGCCGATGACCTCGTTTACACGCACGCTCAGAGGCTTTGCCACGCTGGTCTTGCGGTTTAAGATACTGTAAAACACCTCCGTAGCCATCTCATCCTCATTGTCGGGAACCAGAAGTTCATTCCCGCATTGCTGCAGGTAGGTCTTAGCCGTCCGCACTGCAGTTGTTAAGGCGGAAATGGCGTCGCTTTCTTCATTCCCGCCCCGGTTTGTGCTGAAAGGTTCATATTCAAAGACAATGAAAAAGCGCCTTGTGATGGCTTCCCTTGAGCCGATGCGCCGTATCAGGTTCTCATAATCACGCTGCAGCGCAAGGCACCGCTCATCCGTTTCCGTGCGCATTTCTTCCCGCAGGGTTTCCAGATGCCTGTTGATGTCGGCGCGTCTGGTAAGGACCTTGAACTGGAGTTTTACAGGGCTTATCTTCAAGTAGCTGATAAAGGAATAGATGATGTTGCGCTGTTCCCTGGCGCTCCTAAGCAGGAAGTTGATGGGGATGACCTCTATGATCTTTACATAGCGGCGGTCTTTTGTGTAGATGATGCCGTTTTCAATTTTCCGGATGGGGAGGTAGGAGGCTGAAGGGTTTATCAGCTCCAGTTCCGGTTCCTCCCGCATACGCTCCCTGATCTGGGAGACGCCCCGTTTTTTGTTCTGGTGTTTTCCGGCTGCCTCGTCCGCCGCCTGCTTTGCCTGCCTGCGCTCCTTAAATTGCCCGAACTCCTCGGCATAATCCTCCTTTTTGGGCTTTACCTTCTTTTCCGGTCTGGGTTTCTTTGCTTTCTTCGGTTTCCCGGAAGCCTTTTCCTTTGCCGGTGTTTCCCCTGTTTCCTCCTGAAGTCCCACAATGCGGCGGTTCTTCAGGTAAACAAAAAAGTTGATGACAAAGGAACTTAAGCTTTCCCCGTTAATGCCGATGACGGCAAACAGGGCTGCCGGAAGCACGGTCAGGCAGGCGACAATGATCTTTGTCGTCAGCGTCGCCGGGATGTGGAATACCGGAAAGCCGATCAGCAGGGAGAGGACCAGCGCCTCTGCCGCGTTCCGGAGCTTGATGGTTCCGCCGAAAACCGTTCCGGTATCAATGAAATTCGGCGGGATAATGTATATGTCGTTTTCTTCGTGTCGCATGGACATTCTGCGATGCACCTCCTATATTCATGGTTATGGCGGGCAGAATGGGGATTCTGTCCCGCCGTCTGTTATTCTGTGTATGGCCTGCCGCACAGGACAATGCTGCCGGTACTGTAAATGGAGCGGTAAACCACCTTTTTCTTGGAAAAGGAGGCATCCACCACATAGCCGTCCCCTGCATAGATTGCCACATGGCTGACATTCAGGTAACGGTTGTTGACTTCAAAGGAATAGAAGATCAGGTCTCCGGGGGCAAGGCTGTCATAGGATACGGCAAGGTTGTTCTCCGTAATGTACCTTGCCTGTGCCGATGCCGTGTTGGAGCCGCCATGCTGCAGGTATATTCCCAACTGGCTGTACACCCAGTAGGTAAAGGAACTGCAGTCAAAATAGCCCTCCTGATTCCTAAGTTCCTGACTGTACGGCGTGCCGAGCTTTGTCAGTGCGAGATCCACGGCTTTGTTTCCGGTCTCTCCCGGAATCAGGTCAGGGTTGATCTCCACCAGATAAACCGTGTCAAACAAAAACAGGTGCAGGTTGGCGGCATATTCCCCTGCCGTCTGCATCTGTTCGTCGGTGAGATGGAATACATTTTCGGCGTAGTAGCTGTCGCCTGCGTATTCCACCGTATATTCATAATGGTGTATGGTGCGGGTTTCCCCGGTTTCTTCATCTGTTTTTTCATAGTCAGTGATCTGGACGGTATAGGAGAAGATGCCGTCCGTGTTATCACGGAGCAGCCGCTCCAGCTTCGCAAGGTTGATCTCACGGTAGTCTTCCTGCGAGGCGCAGAACTGGGAAATTATCAGAGCGCTTTCGTATATAATGCGGTCTGAAAAATCATCCGTAATGCTGTATTCGCAGTCAGAACCGAGTGAATCCGCCTCCCGTTCTATTTTTTCCAGCAGGGCATCGTGTTTCTCCCGCAGGATGGTCTCTATGGAGGTTTCCGCCTCTGCAATGTTCTCCATGATGAGGGTATTGTCATTCAGTACATCACCAGCGGCTGTGTCAAGCCCCAGATTTCCGAAAATCAGGGATGGGAGTGTCAGGATAAACAGGACGGGGATCAGCAGCAGTGCGCCGATAGCCGCCAGTACCTTCCCAATCACTTTCCTGTTTTCCCACAGTCCTGCGGCAAGCATCCCGTAAGGACCGGCGGCAGCGCCTTTGGCTGCCCCAGCAATGGCTTTTCCTGCTTTCAGCGCGCCTTTGGCGGCACCGGCGGCGGAGGCTGTCCGGGATAAGGCGGACTGCTCCTTATTCTTATTCTGCTCTGGCATTTATACGCGATCCTTTCTTTTGGGCATGTTGGGAAGTTTCTGCACGATGTTCTCATGGTAGGCAATCTTGCCCTCCCCGGTCATGTAAGGTGTCCGGTCCACGGTATCCACCGCATACTGTTTGTACCATGTGGCATTGTCAGCCGTGGTAATGGTTTCATAATGTCCCTCCGGCGCCATGTACTGCTCGGTGTTATACATACCGAAGGCGGTGCCGTTGGGATATTCCACCGAGGTTTCCGTTCCCATGATGCGCCCGCCGCCGATTTCCACATCCGAATAGCTTGGCGCGTCCGGAATGCCCGTCTGCCCCATGTAAGAGGTCAGCGCCTGCGCTGCCTGCGTGCCTGTCATGGAACCGGTGTAGCTGATATTTCCCTTTGCCACAGCCCCGGTGACGCCGTTGGCAAAATCGCCGCCCTTTTTCACTGAGGATTCAAATGCCCTGCGGCTGATGGGATTGCTGGAATGTCCTGTCATGGTGTGCATGGCACTCTGGGTAAAGTGGCGTCCCACGGCACCCGCAAGTCCGCCTGAAAGAAAGGAGGACTGGCTGACGCTGTTCGAGCTTCCACCCATTCTGACAGAACCGCCCCGGAAGCTGGAGCCGCCGCCTATGTTCTTTGCGGTGGTAAGCCCCCTTGCGGCAACCATCAGTTCCGCCATCATGCTGCCGCCGGTATGCCCTACATTGATGCCGAGGCTGGATAAAAAGCTGTCGATCTTCTGGCTGATCTTCAGAAAGGCAATGGCGCATAAAAACCAGATGAAGACATTGCCTGCTGCAGTCTCTTTCCCGACTGCCTCCACATCACTTTCCGTTACCGCAAAGACGGTCATGGACTGGGAAAGGAATATGGTTACAACAAGTAATAAGGTATAAAGTTTTGTTTTTCTATTTTTCATGGACACCTCCTAAAGCGACAGCGGGTTGGACAGGAAGCTTCCCACCATGGATGTGAACAGGCGCAGACACCATGCGTTCATCATCAGCAGGAAGATCTGTCCGCCAAACATCCGGCACCACGACTTGAAGATATTTGAGGTGGACTGGGATGCGCCGGTAGCAAACGCCATAGGAGCCGTATATACGACCACGCCAAGCAGGACATAGCGTTCCGCCGCCTCAAACAGCAGCTTGATATAATTCCACGCCAGGATCAGCAGAAGAATCAGTGCGATCAGCGTAACAGAACCGCTGGCGCAGACGCCAAGGATTGTCAACAAAACGGAATTGAAGTCTGCAAAGTTTAAGGGCGGCAGTTCGGAGGAGAGTATCCATGAATAAGGAGTCCCTCCGATGGAAAGCACCATGTCCGTGATCTGATCGCAGAAATAGATCAGCCCGATAAAGAGGACGGAACGGATACTCAGTTTGAACGGGTCTTCCGCCTCAACGCCGGCAATCAGCCCGAAGTTCTTAAAAAGCTGCCATATCCAGTTTAAGAGAACAAGTCCTATGGCAGTTGCCACAAATACCTTATACATGGTCTCCGCAGCGGGAAAATACCGCAGGAAGGTTCCCATGTCACAGCCCAGGGCACCCAGTACCGAGGTGGAGATCAGGTCAAGCCCGTTCATCACCTGTTTGGCAATCCATTCCACGATGCCGTCAAGTATGCCCATGACTTACCCTCCTTTTTATCCGTTCCATTTGCCGTCGGAGAAGAAGGGTGTGACATAGGCGAGGATGAAGCCAAGCCCGTTTAAGATCACCCATGAGATCGCAATGCGCTTGAGCCATGCACGGGACTCGTCCACTGTCCTGCCGGACTTGGAAAAGTTCATAAGGAGCAGGGCGACGGAAGCGGTGACGATGGCGGCGATGGTGGAAATCCCCAGTATCTTGCCATACACATCCTTCATAATGCTTTCTGCCTTGGTCCACATATCCGTTGCAAGGACCTGATCTGTCTGAAGGACAAAGAAGTAGGCAAAGGCTGCCGCCCCCACAATAATGTTCTGGTAAGGGATGCGGAATTTCTTTTTGTTGGGAAGCTGGTTCCCGGTTGAGTTGTTGGTTTCTTTTTTCAATGAATTACCTCCTGTGAAATTTGTTATAGTAGAAAACCGGCAGATTCCCGAAGGACTGCCGGTTCCCGAAACCCCTGTTTTAAGGGGCTGCCATGTAAAAAAGCACATGGCGTATGTACTGCAAAAAAATAACACCTGCAGGTGCAGATGTCTGAAAAAGTGGAATGGATATGGGCGCAGATACAATTCTGAGCATGACCATTATAGCATGGGCATTTTTACCTGTAAATCGCAATGCTGTGCCAGTTTGCGTAATTTGTGCGCCAATTTAATGCCATTTAGTTATTTATCTTTTGGGAAGAACTGATCCAGCGTTTGAAGACAGTCCTTTGAGGTGTATCCCCACAGGATGGAACTGAGTGCCTGAACAGCCTCCGGGCGCCTGCGGTAGTAGGTCCTGTGGGAAATGTTCGCTATATGCGGGCGCAGGCTCTCGATGATTTCGTCCGTATTCTGGAGCTGCTGGGGAGAGAGGTAGCTGTAATAGAGTATCCAGTAGTATTGTTCCCCGTGCTTATGTTTGTTTCGCAGGATGTCAACGGCGGAATTTAAGAGTGTCAGCATTTTGTTGCTGCGCTCGATGCTCTTGGCATAATCCTCCAGCCTTGTACCGCCGATGTCTGCTCCGGCGAGGTAAATGGAGTCCAGAAATTCCTCAATGCTGCTTCCGTATTCTATCTCAAAGGTGCTTCGTACCTGCTGGACAGCCAGTTCAAGGTTCCAGACGGCATCCCGGTAATTCTTCAGTAACTTCCATGTGTCGTGGAACAGGGGATTCTCCTGCTCGGAGGGAATGTTTTTGTTTGGTCTTGTGTTTGCCATAGCGTTTACCTTCTTTCTTCATTTTTTATGTTGGCTTAGTTGGTGGATGCGTGATTACTGCTGTCTGCTGGCGGGATGACCGGCGATAGTGTTAGTTCAAACCGATAGGGCATCTTTCCGTCAGGACAGGCAATCTGTAGGGAATACCTTAAATCAGTTTCTTTGCAGTCGGATAAGGGATATAACTTATATTGCGTCCGGGGACATTCGCAGCACGAAACCCCTTGTGTGGCAAGGATTTGCGCCACTTTTTGAACTATTTTCTTCATGTGCGGTTTTGAAACGCAACCGGATTGTGTTGAAACGCAGCCGTCTGCATCCATAATCGTGATCTGTTCATCTCGGATAGCCTCTGTTTCAGGAAGGAGCAGATCCTCTGGAATATGTACGGGAACTTGAAATGTCATGGAAATTTCCTCCTTGTCAATCATTACATCACTGATACCAAACATGGTAGATAAGTAGCTGCATAGATAGATGACACTTCCATGCCTGCCGGTGAAAGATACCAGTGAGAGATATTTTTTGTCCTGCAGTTTGCTTAAAATTCGGCTTACTGTTGCTTTTGATATGCCCCAACGCAGTGCAAGGTCATTGAAATTTGTGAGTGGATTGCCGGTGGCGTTGCGGAAATAGACCACAGGCCCCAGCTCAGAGCCTTGCACCTGCCGGTCGTTATAGATGGCGTGTACCCACAGGTCAAGTACAATATCCATTTCCGAGCATTTGCCCATGCTGATCAGCTCATGGACGGCAGCAACCGGGAAAAAGAAAAAACCCACATCCTTCAGACATGGGTAATTGTAATCAAGCGCCGTATTGTGCTGTTTCCATCCGGTAATGCTGAATTTGACCAGATGGTTTCTGCCGAGCCGGGTATAAGTAATGTAATTTTGCTGCTGCAGAAAGTCGAGAATGGATAGCGCCTGATGTTGGAAACGTGTGCGGAACCATTCCGCCAGTTCTGAGGTCTTGCAGATCCACTCGCCCGGACCCACCAGATAGGAGATACCTTCTATCCGGCGGTAGGAGGAGCGGAAGTTGGCATAGGAGCAGAGTGTCATGTAATAAAAAAGATAGGAACTTCCGTTTGTACGGATGTCCCTATCTTCCATAAGGCTGCGGATGAACTCGCGGTAGATGCGGCACCGTGGGTAGTCCACAATTTGTTTGATTTCTAATTGATAGTCCATAGTGTACCTCCTTGAATAATTTATGCTACATTAAAAAGTCTAAAAGCATGGTATGCACCGTTAAAAATATTGATTTTTGGTTCATACCATGCTATAATCAGACCAGTTTTATAACTGACTGCCTCCACATGATAAGGTGGACTTAAGGTGGTCATGCGTAACTAGATGGGTAAATCCGTAGTGTAGGTGCGGCTGGACGGACATAGAGGCAATGGTCTGCAACACCGTTATCGCCGGTTCAAATCCGGCTCGCACCTCTCAGAAACCCCGATTTTACGGGGTTTTTTGCTACCTAAAATTTGCTTAACACCCATAACAATGGAAAAGGAGAAGCTGCATAGCAAAAAGTGATTTGTGTCATAACGGAATATAAGAAGTCAATCCAGATAATAAATAATATAATGTATAAACAGCGAAGCGGTAAATCAGAGAGGGATTCTGGGAAGCGCTTTTAAGCATGGAATTCAGCATGGCATAGGGGAGGTTATTATGGAAATAGCGCACAGGAAAGTGAATAAGCGGATGCGGTTTACAGATGAACAGGGGAACCCCCTGTCAAATCGTGAGGTAGGGATCAGACAGGTAAATCACGCATTTTTATTCGGATGCGGCGGTTTTGATTTTATCCCGTATGTAACAAAGGGTGGGGATGAATACAAGCAGTTGACAGACAGCTGGCTTGAGGTGTTCAACTACGCGACCCTCCCGTTTTACTGGGGTGGCTTTGAGCCTGAAGAGGGGAAGCCCAATACGGAAACACTCATGAAGACAGCGCAGTACCTTAAGGCACGGGGCGTGAGGGTGAAAGGACATCCTCTGTGCTGGCATACCGCATGCGCCAACTGGCTCATGAAGTATGATAATCAGACGATCATGAAAAAGCAGCTTGAGAGGATTGACAGAGAGGTTACAGGCTTTAAGGGCGTGATCGACATGTGGGATGTGATCAACGAGGTCGTTATCATGCCGATATTTGACAGATATGACAATGCCGTTACCAGGATATGCAAGGAAAAAGGGCGTGTCGCGCTGATTAAGGAGGTCTTTGAGAGGGCTCGCGAGAATAATCCTGACGCGGTGCTCCTGCTCAATGATTTTAATACGTCGATAAACTACGAGATACTCATAGACGGTTGCCTCAATGCTGGGGTTCCGATCAGCGCCATAGGTATCCAGTCACATCAGCATCAGGGGTATTGGGGCAGAGAGAAGCTGGAGGAGGTGCTGGAGCGGTTTTCGCATTTTGGACTTCCGATACACTTTACGGAGAACACCCTTATCTCAGGCGAGATTATGCCCTCACATATCGTCGATCTTAATGACTGGCAGGTGGATAGCTGGCCGACAACTCCCGAGGGCGAAGAAAGGCAGGCGCGGCAGATTGAAGAGATGTACAGGATACTGTTTTCTCACCCGCTTATCGAAGCGATAACCACATGGGATTACAGGGACGGGGCATGGCTTAAGGCGCCGAGCGGATTTGTGAGAGAGGATAACTCCTGCAAACCCTCGTATGAGATGCTTAAGAAGCTTGTAAAACAGGAATGGTGGACGGACATAACAGTAAAAACCGATGAAGACGGCTGGACTCAAATAGAAGCCTTTAAGGGAGATTATCATATAAGCGCTGCAGACAGGAATGCGGATGTGAGTCTCACAGACGATTCGGAGACGGTTCTCGCGCTAAGGGCCTAAAGGCGCTGATGAATGGATAGGATATTGAAGATATGGATTACAGTACGTATGAGAGATATAATTTTGATCATACAAGTGCATTCAATATGTCCACAGGTTATAAGGAAAGAAGCTATCAGATGCACTGGCATTCCTATGGGGAGATTCTGCTTGTAGGTCTGGGCGAGACAAATATCTACAAGGTTGGCAGGAATACATACGAGCTTGCGCCAAATGATCTTGTGCTGGTATGGCCGATGGAGATGCACGCGATCGTAGATGCGGACAGAGAGAAGGCGCTGGTCATACAGTTTTCCAATGCGTTTATTAATTCGCTGTTTGATCTGCAGAGAATCATGCATATATATCGTAATCTGCATGTCATATGCTGCGGCAGCCATCCTGAGCTCGCGGCGAAGCTGAAGACGATTACGGACCGTATGAAGGAGATATTTTTTTCGGACAGATCAGATCGGGAGATCAGGTGTTGCATGCTTCTGATGGAATTTATGCTGACACTATTTGAACACAGAAAAGAGCTGGCTCCCGAACTGAAGGAAGAACAGCATGATTATACTGATGATGTGATGCGTCGCATGATCAGGGTTACGGATTATATCAAGAATAATTTGACGGCGGACGATTTATCGCAGAGCGCAATGGCTGAGAGGGCTGGCATCAGCAGAGATTATTTTTCAAAGATATTTAAGAATGTTACCGGTATGAATTACAGTAAATGGCTGAATATGATCAGGCTTGAGAAAGCCTCGGAGCTGCTTGCGCAGGATGGGAGAACGCTGACGGAGGTGGCGATGCTGTCGGGATTCCAGAGTATCCCCAGCTTTAACAGGGTGTTTCGCGAAGAAAAGGGCATGGCGCCGGGAGAGTACAGGGCATTGTTTGTTGGGAACAGATGAATCTGAGCGACATTTTTGAACGACGCTATATCAATTTTTGGATGGAAACAGCAACCGAAAGACTAGAATCAGGAGATGTCATATGGATTATATCAGGGTTTCTGATGCTAATGTGATCACCGAGAAATATATGGATTCGATATTGATCGAAGAAAGGCTCATTGATTCGGTTGTGGCGGATCTATCTACTATGTTTTTAGATGAGAAGTTTGATATGCCGGTCATGACTCCCGCATTTTCACATCTTAAGAATTATGCGGGAAGGAAGTATAACGGTATCGAGGAATACTCGATGGCGGCGAGAGAATGTAATATCCTGAATTTTTGCGGGATGATGGAGAACGATCAGTTTCGAAGGATTGTTGATACAGGCGCTAAGACTGTCAGGATTGTCAAGCCTTATGCAGATCATGCCAAGGTTAAGGATCAGATGCAGTTTGCCGAAAGCGTCGGAGCATTTGGGATAGGAATGGATATCGATCACATCTTTGGGGAGAACGGTCTGGACATTGTTGTGGGAGAGAAGATGGCGGAACAGACTATGGATGTGTTACGCTCTTACGTGGAGCTCACAAAACTTCCGTTTGTTGTCAAAGGAGTGTTAAGTGTATCCGATGCGGTAAAATGTGCAGATATAGGTGCAAAAGCAATTATCGTCAGCCATCATCATGGACGTCTTCCGTATGCCGTACCGCCGATGATGCTTCTGCCAGAGATAAAAGAAGCGTTGAAAGGGCGTGGTGTAAAAATCATAGTGGATTGCGGCATAGCTTCAGGTTCGGATGTGTTTAAGGCGCTTGCACTTGGAGCGGACGCCTGCGCAGTAGGAAGATCCATGCTTCCGGCGCTTGAAAAGGGCGGTGTTGCCGGAGTGTCGGAATTTATTCAGAAAGTAGGTAACGAATTGAGATATATCATGAGCTTTACGGGATTTGCACATGTTGAGGAGATTGATGACTCGGTACTGCATTATATAAATCATTGGATATGAGGGAGGGATTAACCGTGAAGAACATTAACATTATAAACGGACCGCAGAATGCTTCGGCAATTATTCAGGGCTGTATGAGAATGCCCGCGCTGACAAAGGAGGCGGCGGCAAAAGTGATTCGCAGCGCCTATGACTGCGGTGTGAATTTTTTTGATCACGCAACCTGTTACGGCAACGGTGATGCGGAAGTGCGCTTTGCCGAGGCTTTTCCGCTCACAGGAATTAAGAGGGAGGATATATTCATTCAAAGCAAATGTGGATTGTGCTTTGAACGCAATGAGTTCGATTGGACAAAGGAGAATATCCTCACGAGTGTGGATGAGAGCCTGCACAGATTGAAAACGGAGTATCTTGACGCGCTTCTCCTCCACAGGCCGGATGTGCTGTATGATCCGGAGGAGGTTGCGGAGGCCTTTGACCAGTTAGAGAAAACCGGAAAGGTACGTTTTTTTGGTGTTAGCAATCTGGTTCCGATGCAGATCGAGCTGCTTAATAAGTATGTGAAGCAGCCGCTGGTCATCAATCAGGTTCAGCTTTCGCTTGAGCAGTCGCAGCTGATTGATCAGGCTCTTTATATGAACAACAAGACTACCGAGTTTTCAATTAATCGCGACGGCAATGCTCTGGATTACTGTAGATTAAAGGATATCACCATTCAGGCATGGTCGCCTCTGCAGGTAGGAATGTTTGGCGGAACGTTTATTGACAATCCGGATTTCCCGGAGCTTAACAGAGCGCTTGCGGAAATAGCAGACAGAGAAGGCGTATCGAAGACAGCGGTTGCCCTTGCGTGGATACTGCGCCATCCGGCCAGGATGCAGGCGATTATCGGGTCAATGAATCCTGCGCATATCAAGGATGCGTGTGCGGCATCGGATGTGAAGCTTTCGCATCATGACTGGTATGCACTCTATCTGGCGGCAGGGAAGTATCTGCCGTAACAGATGCGGCATCGTGCGTAGTTCACAGTTTGCTTGATTTCTGATTGAAAGTTCGCGGGACATCTCTTCAATATAATTTACAATTTATTAAAAAAGTCTTAAAGCATGATATGTGCCGCCAAAAATATTGATTTTTGGTTCATATCATGCTATAATCAGACCAGTTTGGAGGCTGACTGCCTACACATAATAAGGTGGGTTTAAGGTGGTTGTAAGCAAAGAAACGATAAATATGAAATGAAGATAAGATGTTGCTGCGATGATGGAGAAGCAGAGAAGGACTATAATGAACCGCAAGAAAAAAACAGGGATAGCAATTGTGTTGAGCATAATCATTTGCCTGGTAGGACTGTTAGGCAGCATTGCCGGGAGTGTGCGTTATGCTATGAGGGATGATGCCATTGATAAATTGGCAGTGGAGTGGAATCTTTCTCAGATGCAGATTACCAAGATTGCTGCGAATTTGCCGATGTCGTACTTCCTGATGTTGATGATGGAGACTCCGGGAATCGATGAAATGGGGACAGGCAATCTGATAGATGCGGAGTATACCAGAGATTTTATCGCGCAAAAGTTGCGGGATTATCGGGATGATCTGTTGAGAAATAATAAAAAAGGGAAGATAGAGTTCTCCGAGCTTGTTATGCTGGATGAGAGATTTCAGGAGGCTGTGAGTCAGGATTTGCACTATAGCCTTACCGAGGCCGATCTGGAGCGCTATGAGATGATCTGGGATAATCTGGCCATATCCGAGCGAAGCATGCTGGAAAACTACCGCAGTGAGAGACCGATATTGTTTGCGATTATCAGGGTTGTCCTATCCGGATGGTTTCTGGCGCTGGCAGCGCTGTCGGTGCTGGGCGGTGGGATTGGTATCTGGTATCTGTATGGGCGTAGCTTCCGAGGTCATGGAGTGTATGGCGTGGCGCTGATCGTCCTGGGTGTAGCGGACTGTGTGACTGCAGCGTTGTGTGGGAGTATGGCGGCGGCATTCAATCGCATGGTGGACATACATACCAATCTGACAGAGCTGGCGCTTGCTCCTGTCAGCAATGTGCTGTGGGGAGTGGGAGCAGGGGCTGCCGTGCTGGGAGTGGCGGCTGTTGTACTCTCCCGAGCTGCAAGAAAATAGCGGAAAATGACAGGACCTCAACGATACAGACGATTGAGGTCTTTTTGATGGATACATGCGTTTGGGAGGAGTGACAGATATGAGCGTTATGGGATTTCTCATTGTGATATTGCTTTTTATTGTGGGGATTGGATTGGTCAATGAAAGGTGGATCCATCTGCAGAGCGATATTGCACTCGTGCTTTTTTCCCTCATTATCAGTCTGGTGTTGTTGTTCGTCGGCATGCTGGCGCCGGGAGAGTCGCTTTCCGGTCCGTTGCATCAGATTGCCAGCTTTGAGTTCGAGTCCTACCTGCTGGATACAGTGCTGTGCTTTATGCTGTTTGCCGGCGCCAGCAAGGTGAATCTGCGTAAGTTCCGGCAGAATTTGAAGGTGATCAGTCTGCTTGCGCTGTTGACGACAGTGATTTCTTCTCTGCTGTATGGCGTACTGTTCTGGGCAGCTGCCAGATTGTTTCAGCTACCAGTGGATATCTGGGTATGTATTTTGCTGGGGTGTATCGTATCGCCCACGGACCCCATTGCGGCTACCGGCATATTGAATAAATTGGGGCTGTCCAAGAATGTGACGTCGGTGATTGAGAGCGAGTCGCTTTTTAATGATGGCACGGGCGTGGCGCTGTTTGTGTTCTTTCGGAGTATTGTGGGCCGTAGCGGGGGAAGTAATTTCCTGGTGGTGATGGTCAAGGAGGTAGTAGGAGCGCTGGCAGTGGCGCTGCTTGTATCCTTTGTGCTGGGCATATTGATGAAATTGACGCGGGAGCCGGTGCGACAGATACTGATCAGCGTTCTGGATGTGGCTGTCGTGTATGCAGTGTGTGAACATTTTGGCTTTTCCGGGGTGATCGCCTCGGTGGTATGCGGCATGTATCTGGCCTATGTGATGGGGGGACAGGAGCGCAAGCGGCAGGTGTATGACAGCCACAATCTGTATGTCGATTTCTGGGATATTCTGGACAGCATATTGAATGCGGTTCTCTTCGTAATGATCGGGCTGTCGGTGATGAATGTGCATATCAGCGCCCATATAGTATATGTAGTACCGGTGGCAGTCGTGGCTGTGATCCTGTCCCGATTCGCGGGTGTGGCGTTGTCCAGCGTATTGCTGGGGAAGGGCAGGATTCCCAGCGGCTACAGTCTGATGGAGTTTGTTTCGCTGATGACCTGGAGCGCCTTGAAGGGAGGTCTGTCTCTGGCCTTGGCTATGAGCACCAGAGAGCTTCTGAGCCAGGAGACTTATCTGATTGTACTGAACACGGCTTATGTCACAATTCTTTTTACCGTGGTGGTACAGGGATTGACTGTGAAGAACGGATATCGGATGATTGAGCGGCACAAGGCCAGACGTGTCCGCCGCCAGAGTGAAAGAGAGAGGTGAAGACAGATGAAAATTATCATTGTGGGTCTTGGACAGACAGGCACGTTATTGGCTCAGAGAACGGCAGCGGAAGGCCATGATGTGACAGCTGTGGACTGTGACGGAGAAAGGGTAGAGAATGTGACCAACCGATATAATGTTGGCGGAGTCTGTGGCAGCGGCGCTTCCAAGGATATATTGTTGCAGGCGGGGGCTTCGACAGCAGATGTGATCATTGCGGTTTCCTCGGTGGATGAGATCAATCTGATGGCCTGTACGGTGGCCAAGGACTGCGGTACACGCTATTCGGTGGCGCAGATACATCGGCCTGAGTTATCTGCGGATCAGAACTATTTTGCTGGCACCTTTCATATCGACTATATTGTCAATCCCAAGCGGGATACGGCTTTGGAGATGTGCAGGCAGATCGGTATACCCGGCAGGGTGAAGGCGGATGCGTATTTCAGTGACGTGGCAACGATTATCCGCGTTAAGATGAATCAGGACATCATTTCCGGCGGAAGCATGCCGATTACTGGAATCAGGAATTTCTTTGGCACAGATATGCTGGTTGCAACTGTGATGAGAGAGGGAAAGCTGTATATTCCCAGAGGAGACTTCGTCATCCAGGTGGGAGACGTGCTGGGCATTATTGTCGCGGATACGGCGATGGCCCAGATCATTGCGAAGCTGGGTGTTCCGCATAAGCCGGCCAGAAGGGTCATGCTCGTAGGCGGTGGAACAGTTGCGTATTATCTGGGCAAGAAGCTGCTGGAGGATAAGAAGAGCGTGCTTATTCTGGAAAAGGACTCAAAGCGCTGCGTGGAGCTGTCACGGCTTCTGCCGCAGGCACAGATCAGCTATGCGGACGGAACGGATGCAGATGTGCTGTTGGAGGAGGGAATGAAAAAGGCAGATGTATGTGTGTCTCTGACAGGCAGCGACGACACTAATCTGGTGGTATCTCTGTTTGCCTGGTCCTGTGGCGTGGAATCTGTAGTCACCCGCGTCAATGCCACAGCCTATGAGAAGCTGCTGAATAAGGTCAATATGGATGTTGCTCTCTCTCCGGCGGCTATCTCCGCAGACCGGATCATGGGATTCGTCAAAAATGTTACTGTCCACAATGCAAAGGGCAATGATATTCAATGCCTGTACCAGTTGGCAGGAGGGCTGGCGGAGGCCATAGAATTCATTGCCTATGAGAACTGCGGTAAGCTGGAGATCCCCTTCAAGCAGCCGGAGTTCAAGTTAAAGAAGGATATTCTGGTCGCCATGATTATACGCGGCGGGGAGGTCATCATTCCGGACGGCAACAGCTCCATTCAGTCTGGGGACCGCGTGGTCGTCATCAGTAAGAGAGGGCATGGCCTGAATACATTAAACGATATCTTCCGGCCGTAGGATATCCTCCAGGGCGCTAAACACCTGTCCAATGGGTTCCTGGATACACAGGCTCGCATAGCGGTCTCTGGGCGTGGGGGACATATTGATGACGATCAAATGGTCTCCCTGAAAATAGTCGATCAGTCCCGCCGCCGGATAGACGGCCAGAGAGGTGCCGCCGATGATCAGCACATTCGCCTGACGGATGGCGCTGACAGCGCCGCTGAGCGTATCCTGGTCCAGCCCCTCCTCATAGAGTACCACATCGGGTTTGATCGAGCCATCGCACTTGCTGCAGCGAGGGACACCCTCTGACTCCATGATATACGGAAGATCATAGAAGGCATGGCAGCATTCACAGTAGTTGCGAAGCACGGAGCCGTGGAGCTCGTAGACCTTGCGGCTTCCCGCCGCCTGGTGCAGGCCGTCGATGTTCTGCGTGATGACGGCGTCCAGCTTGCCAAGCTCCTCCAGGCGGGCCAGCATCCGGTGCGCCATATTGGGTTTGGCGTCTGGAAAGAGCATCTTGTTGCGGTAGAAGCGGTAGAACTCCGCGGGATTCCTGCGGTAGAAGCTGTGGCTTAAGATGGTTTCCGGAGGGTAGTCATACTGTTGATTGTACAGTCCGTCCACGCTGCGGAAGTCCGGTATTCCGCTCTCCGTAGATACGCCGGCGCCGCCAAAAAAGACGATGTGTTTATTCTCTCTGATAATCTGGACAAAAGTGTTGATTTCTTTTGACATATGAATGCTGCTCCCTTCTGAAGTGATATTACATTGGACGATTGTGAAAGCCGGTTACTTTGCGAGTGTCATTGTACACATTGTATATTCCAACGCGGACACGCTCTCGCTTCGTTCTCACTGTAGCGGTACTAAGCTCGTGCCGAATAAATTCGGCAAACCTCGCTAAGTACCGACAGTTCGAAAGAGTCCGCTTATGGAATATACAATATACACAATTCGGTACTGGCAATAAAGGGTTTCGCAATTGTCTGTGATAATGCATTTAGGCGATTGTGAAAGTAGCTGGCTTTCTCAATAGTTTCCAGCTAGCATTGCGGAAAAAGCAGCCCAGGCAGGGCAGATGATGCCTTGCCTGGGCCTGTTATTGCAGATATTGTCAGTAGCTCTATATCTCCTTATAGGCAGGGACAAAGATCGGGAAGTTATCATTGCCCTTCAGCTCCTTGCCACTGGAGACGGTTACTTCCTTGTCTGTGATGATGTATTCCATATCCACATTATCCATAATCGTGGTGTCCTGCATCAGAATGCAATTCTTGACTACGGAACCGCGTCCCACCTTGACTCCGCGGAACAGGACACAATTTTCTACCTCGCCTTCAATGACACAACCGTCAGCTAACATTGAGTTCTTTACCTTGGACTTTCCGATATAGCGTGTCGGGTTGTCGTCGCGAACTCTGGTATAGATGGGAGAGCGATCAAAGAGCGCGCTCAGGTTCTCGTCCTGCAACAGCCGCATATTTTCATAGAAATAGCTGTTCTTGTCGCTGATACGGGCCGTGTATCCGGTGTACTCGTAGCCGCATACAGCCAGTGTTCCCAGTTGGGGAGCCAGGATATCGCGCTCAAAATAGCTGAAGCCATGAGCGTAGGCGGCTGCAATTTGTTCAATCAACAGTTCCCTGTCAATTAAGTACATATTCATGGAGTAGTTCTGTGGACCGAAATCCTTGGGATTGGTCTTGATCTGGGTCACTCGGCTACTCTGCGAATCCAGCTGCAGCGTATAATACAGATCGCTGGTCAAGGTGGGTTGCAGATTCATGAAGCTGTCAGGGATGACTTCCTTTTTATAAGCGATAGTCACATCTGCGCCGTTGTTTATATGCGCGTCAATCATGGCGTTAAAGTCAAAGTTAGCCACGATGTTGGCATCGGAGATAATCACATATTTCTCTCGCTGCAGCTTCAAGAACTCCAGAATGCTGGCCAGCGCCTCCACACGCCCATTGTATACCTTGACTGTCTTCTCCGCAAAGGGAGGGACAATGTTGAGGCCGCCGTTTTTGCGCGTCAAATCCCACTCGCGTCCGGAGCCTAAGTGACGCATCAGAGAGCGGTAGTTTTTGCGTACGATCACGGAGACATTGTCAATGCCGCAGTTCACCATGCTGGATAAGATAAAGTCAATCATGCGGTAACGGCTTGCAAAGGGAATGGAAGCCATCAGGCGTTCGCTGACCAGTTCAGGAACCTGATTGTCATAGCTGTTGGGGAAAATGATACCCAGGGCATCTTGATTCGTATTTACCATTGTGATTCACCATCCTTTACATCATTTTCGACCATGGCTTTAGGGCCGATCAGGGCTCTTGAGCCGATGTGTATGCCGGGGCCAACGGTGGCTACGCCATTTTCGTCCCCGTCAGGCATGGCACCCACTACGGCATTGAAACCTATCTCCGCATTTTCTGCTACAATACAATGTTTCACAGTAGCGCCAGCGTGAATTACGCTACCGCCCATCACTACGGCATCCTCCACAGTAGCGCCGGCTTCCACCTTCACGCCCGCGAAGAGAATCGAGTGCTTCACATGGCCATTGATACGGCAGCCGTCTGTGATCATGGAATTTTCCACCACGGCGTTGGAGCCGATCTTGTGTCCGGTCATACCGCTGTTGCGGCTGTATATTTTCCAGCTCTCATCAAAGAGATTGATGCCGGAGGTCTCGGGATCCATAATCTCCATATTGGCTTCCCAGAGAGAGGAGATGGTTCCCACATCCTTCCAATAGCCGCTGAAATGGTAGGCATACATCTGACGGCCATCCCGCAACAGATTGGGAATGATGTTATTGCCGAAGTCGTTGGAGGAATTGGGATCAGCTTCATCCTCAATTAGGTATTTTTCCAGCACATCCCTGTTAAAGATATAGATGCCCATAGATGCCAGATTGGATTTGGGATTCTTGGGCTTCTCCTGGAATTCCGTTATCTTGTCATTTTCGTCTGCTACCATCAGACCAAAGCGGGACGCTTCGTCCCAGGGGACCTCCATGACAGCCACGCTGAATTCAGCGCCCTTCTCCTTGTGAAACTGTAGAAAATCATTGTAGTCCTGTTTGCAGATCTGGTCTCCGGACAGGATAATGACGTATTCCGGATCATATCGTTTGATGAAGGAAAGGTTCTGATAGATCGCATTTGCTGTTCCCTTATACCAGGCGGAACCTTGCGCCTGCTGATAAGGAGGCAACACATGGACGCCTCCGTAGAGACGATCCAGATCCCAGGGCTGTCCGTTACCGATATATTCATTCAATACCAGAGGCTGGTACTGGGTCAGTATACCAACGGTGTCAATGCCTGAGTTGACGCAGTTAGATAGGGGGAAGTCGATGATTCGGTACTTTCCGCCAAAAGGAACTGCAGGTTTAGCCAGCTTTTGAGTCAGAGCATACAGTCTGGAACCTTGTCCGCCGGCCAGAATCATTGCAATCATTTCTTTTGCCATACAGATTCTCCTTTTAGATATTTTTAGTATAAATTGCATACTATATTTTGTTATATTCTATCATTTCTGGATAATATATACAAGTACTTATTCAAAAAACAGCAGGTGTTATGTATGTGTATTGCGCTGATACGCTTTCGGGAGTCAAAGTAATCTCCACGATCGGGGAGGGGGATGAGGGAAGCAGCCAGATCCAATCATAAAAACTTAAGAATTGTTAAGCGCTTCAACGGTTGAGACGATCCGGTTTTTCTGATATAGTAGAAAATATGGGAGGATATGCTTATGCGCAGGAGAAAGAGGGAAGGATTGATTCCCGTTCATAAGACCAAAAGAGTGATCTATGTTTATCGGCGGGGCAAAAATCATCCGGCAAGTGTGAAGGCCGGATGGATTCTGGCTATACTGGGGATGTTATGCCTGCTGTATTGTCTGTTTATTCTACTATTCGTGGGCTTTGGCACATGGTTTTTCCTGATTTGGGCATTGGGAGGTCTGATTCTGACAGGGTGGGGTTATCTGCTGATCAAGCAGATCACGAGAGAGCTTCCCAGATGGGTCAAGATTGGCTGGGTGGTGTTGGCCGGACTGGGCATAGCGGCATTGGTGACGGTGGAGAGCTTGATCTTTACGGAGTTCGGCGCCAGGCCCCAGCCGGGGGCGGATTACTGCATCATTCTGGGAGCCCAGATGAAGCCAAGCGGCCCCAGCGATGTGCTGAAGCGCCGCCTGGACCGGGCGCGGGAATACCTGTTGGAGAATCCGCAGACGCTGGTCGTCGTATCCGGCTGTCAGGGCAGCGATGAGCCGGTGAGCGAGGCCAGAGGGATGTACGATTATCTGGTGATGGCGGGGATTGCTCCAGAGCGCATTCTGCTGGAGGAGGAATCCCGCAATACCTGTGAAAACTTGGAATTCAGCGGCAGGCTGTTGGATCGCAAGGAGCATAGGGTGGTCCTGGTGACGAACAATTTCCATATGTATCGGGCGCTGCGCCTGGCGGAGGGCAGCGGCTATGAGCATGTGGAGGGCTTTGCCGCGAGCTCTTATCCCCTGATGTTACCCAACAATCTGCTTCGGGAGTTTTTGGGTGTAGTCAAGGATTTTATGGCGGGACATTTTTAGGGCAGGCGGCCCGTAAAATATTAGGATAGGAAAGAGGCGTGTGTGATGGAGATCAATGTGGGAGATGTTCTGAGATTGAAGAAACAGCATCCCTGCGGCGGCAGGGAGTGGGAGGTGCTTCGAGTGGGAGCGGATTTTCGGCTGAAATGTCTGGGATGCGGTCATCAGATTATGATTGCGAGAAGACTTCTGGAGAAAAATATCAGGGAGATTGTTCAGGGAGATTGACTGGCGCGGAATACAGCAAAAAAATGTAGAAAAGATGAAGTAAGTGCTTGATTTTCACAGACCGGTATGCTAATATAGATAGCTGTGATATATTAATTCCTTGCTCCCGGGAGGTCGGGGGCCAGAGACCAGAAGGAGGTAACTATTAATGAACAAGTACGAATTAGCCGTTGTTGCTAGCGCTAAGATCGAGGACGAGGAAAGAGCACAGATTGTTGAAAAGTGCAAGGCTCTCGTGGAAAGATTTGGCGGTATCATCACAGAGGTGGATGAGTGGGGCAAGAAGAGACTTGCTTACGAGGTTCAGAAGATGAAGGAAGGCTACTACTACTTCATCAGATTTGACGCAGAGCCCACAGTGCCTGCGGAGATCGAGAGCCGTGTCCGCATTATGGACAATGTCATCAGATACTTAGTCGTTAGACAGGACGAGGTATAAAGAAAGCGAGATTAAGTATGAACAAAGTGATTCTTATGGGACGTTTGACCAGAGATCCCGAGGTGAGATATTCACAGGGAGCCAGCCAGACCGCAGTTGCGCGTTTTTCCATCGCGGTAGACCGGAGATTCAAGCGGGAAGGTGAGCCGGATGCAGACTTCTTCAACTGTACTGCTTTTGGCAAGCAGGCTGAGTTTATTGAGCGCTATCTGCGCAAGGGTGTGAAGGTGGTAGTCTGTGGCAGGATACAGAACGACAACTACACCAACAAGGATGGTCAGATGGTCTACAGTGTCCGTGTCATGGCAGAGGAA
Source organism: bacterium (assembly GCA_023663725.1). Lineage (GTDB taxonomy): Bacteria > Bacillota > Clostridia > Lachnospirales > Lachnospiraceae > Acetatifactor. The sequence goes on from JAMPGX010000017.1 coordinate 25,777, forward strand.
ATTGAGTTTGCCGAGAGCAAGAATGCATCGGCGGGCAATGGAGACAGCGGATACAATAATGGCGGTGGTTACATGGGCGGTGGCAACAGCGCGCCCGCACCGAGCGGCGCAGGGGACGGCTTCATGAATATTCCCGATGGAATTGATGAGGAGCTGCCGTTTAACTAAATGACAATGATTTGAGATAGGAGGCACTGAAAATGGCTTACAATAAAACAGAGAAATCTGATTCTCCAATGAAAAAAAAGGGTGGAATCCGCAGAAAGAGGAAGGTCTGCGTATTCTGTGGCAAGGATAATGTGATCGATTACAAGGATACCAACAAGCTCAAGAGATATGTATCTGAGAGGGGTAAGATTCTTCCTCGCCGCATTACCGGTAACTGTGCAAAGCACCAGAGAGCGTTGACATCCGCAATCAAGAGAGCGCGTCACGTAGCATTGATGCCTTACGTTCAGGACTAAGCTTGAAATGAAATAGCTATCATGCCAGGGAACACTTTCACGGTGTTCCCTTTTTGCGCGCTACCGTATGATCGGTAATCTCCTGCTTTTTTGAATAAAAAGCGATTTTATTCCAGCATATTCCACGTAAAAAGCGACAATTATGTTTTTCATCCTTGGATTCTCCCTATAAACAGCGGGATTCGGGAAAAGCTCTAACGATTTGACAAATTAATTAGTGGCATAATGTGCCAAACTATGGTACAATATTCGCGAAGGGCTGAGCCAGACGAGTGGCCCGATTGGAGAATAACGATGGCAAGACATATGAAAAAATATATCAGGCTAAAGGGACGTATTAAGACATATTTGAATTTTATCATTTATTTGGGTGTTCTGCTGTGCGCTGTATCCGCGGCTGTATTTTTGATTGATATTCGGGCGGGCGGTATTGTTACCTGTTTTACTGTGTTTTATCTGGCAATAACTTTGTGCCTGTATTTTTATAATAAACCCCTGGTTATGAATGAACTGATCAGCTTTGCCACGGAATATGGGCAGATACAGAAAAAGCTGCTTCGGGAGCTTGAAATCCCGTATGCGCTGCTGGATGACGGGGGTAAAGTGATCTGGACCAACGCGGCCTTTGAAACGGTAGTACATCAGCCCAAGGGTTACCGCAAGTCTCTGACCGGTCTGTTTCCCACCCTGACGCGGGATCGACTGCCGGATGACAGCGGACTGGACGAGGCGCAGTATGAGTTGCACTATGAGGGCAATGAGTATGTAGTCCGGCTTAAGAGGATTTCCATGAAGGAGATGGCGGAACACAGCGACATGATAGAGGCTGACGGCTACAATGGCTATCTGATTGCCATGTACCTGTTTGATGAGACGGCGCTGCATATAGCTCTGCAGGAAGTGGACGACCAGTCGCTGGCGGTTGGCATGGTGTATCTGGACAATTATGACGAGGCTCTGGAGAGTGTTGAAGAGGTCAGACGCTCCCTGTTGATTGCCCTGATCGACAGAAAGGTGAACAAATATATTTCCTCTCTGGACGGTATATCCAAAAAGCTGGAAAAGGATAAATATCTGATTATTCTTCGCAAAAAGGCCATAGCCCAGCTGCAGGAGAATCGATTTGACCTATTGGAGGAGGTTAAGACAGTTAATATTGGCAATGAGATGGCTGTAACGATCAGTATTGGTGTGGGACTGGACGGTCTGACCTACGCGCAGAATTATGAATTTGCTCGCAACGCTATTGATCTGGCTCTGGGCAGGGGGGGCGATCAGGCTGTGATCAAGACGCCGGAGAGTGTGATCTACTATGGTGGTAAGAGCCAGCAGGTGGAGAAAAATACTCGCGTAAAAGCCCGCGTAAAGGCTCATGCCCTGAGAGAGATCATCACAGCCAAGGACACAGTGCTGGTAATGGGACATCGCATTCCGGATGCGGATAGCTTTGGCGCCACTGTGGGTATCTACCGGATTGCGCAGACGCTGGGGAGAAAAGCGCATATTGTGCTGAATGACGTTCCTGCCTCCATACAGCCCCTTTTTGAGTTGTTTCGGAATGATCCGGACTATGAGGAGGACATGATCATCAGCAGTCAGCGGGCTATTGAGATCGCTGGAGGCAACGTGGTGCTGGTGGTGGTGGATGTGAATAAGCCGTCCATTACGGAATGTCCGGATTTGCTTCGCTTCTGCAAATCAGTGGTGGTATTGGATCACCACAGAGCAGGCAATGAGACGATTGAAAATGCCACTTTGTCTTATGTGGAGCCCTATGCATCCTCTGCCTGTGAGATGGTGTCTGAGATCCTGCAATATACATATGATAACATTAAGATACGGCCGGAGGAAGCGGATTGCCTGTATGCAGGCATCATCATAGATACCAACAATTTTGTCAGCAAGGCAGGGGTGCGTACCTTTGAAGCCGCCGCGTTTTTGCGGCGTAATGGTGCAGATGTAACCAGAGTGAGAAAGCTGTTTCGCGAAAATGCCGATGAGTACAAGGCCAAAGCGGATGCAGTCAGTCAGGCGGAGATTTACCGGCAGAATTTTGCCATCTCGATATGTGCCAGCGAGGATCTGCCCAGTCCTACGATCATCGGGGCTCAGGCTGCAAACGAGCTCCTGAATATCAAGGGGATCAAAGCCAGCTTTGTGTTGACGGACTATCAGGGCAAGATCTATGTCAGCGCCCGATCCATTGACGAGGTCAATGTGCAGCTGATCATGGAGAGAATGGGCGGTGGAGGACATATGTCCATTGCCGCCTGCCAGATGGAGGGGACAGGCATTATCGAGGCGATTGGCGTGTTGAAGTCCACAATCGACAGCATGTTAGAAACAGGAGAAATATAATGTGTATAATGACACATGTAATGCAACGGGGTTTCGCAAACGCCTGACGGAATTTATTATAGAAAGGATGAGGAGCATGAAGATTATATTGTTACAGGACGAGAAAAAGCTGGGGAAGAAAGGCGATATCATTGAGGCCAGCGACGGGTATGCGCGCAATTATATTTTGCCAAAGAAAATAGGTGTGGAGGCTACGCCGAAAAATCTGAATGATCTAAAGCTCCAGAAGGCAAACAGCGAAAAGCTCGCACAGGAGCAGCTGGATGCGGCCAGAGCGCTGGCGGCAGGCCTGGAGCAGTGTCAGGTGGTGGTGAAAATCAAGGCCGGAGAGGGCGGTAGAACCTTTGGCTCCGTATCGTCAAAGGAGATTGCGGCGGCACTCAAGGAGCAGCATGGTATCGAGCTGGATAAAAAGAAAATACAGCTGGAGGAAAGTCTGAAAAGCTTCGGGAACTATGAGGTGACGGTCAAGCTACATCCTCAGGTTGTAGGCAAGTTTACGGTGAAAGTGACTGAAGCGTGAGCGTGGAGCCATATCGCAGGCCACCTGTGATATGCGGGCGGGGTAAATATGGATGAAATAGCGATTAAAAGGATTCTGCCTCACAGCGTGGAGGCAGAGCAGGCGGTAATAGGCTCCATGATTATGGACCGCGACGCCATCGTGGTAGCATCGGAGATTGTCAGAGGCGATGATTTTTATAACAGGCAATACGGCATACTGTTTGAAACGATGGTAGAGCTGAACGATAAGGGATGTCCGGTAGATTTAGTCACTTTGCAGGACAAGCTCAAAGAAAAGGATGTGCCGCCGGAGGTGAGTAGCCTGGAGTTTGTACGGGACCTGCTGGGAATGGTAACGACCTCTGCCAATATAAAGTACTACGCCAATATCGTGGCGGAGAAGTCTACCCTGCGCAGACTGATCAAACTCAATGAGGAAATCGCCAATACCTGCTATGCAGGCAGGGAGAGTCTGGAAAATATATTGGAGGATACGGAAAAACGCGTTTTTCAGTTGGTACAAAAGCGCAACACAGAGGAATTTACTCCGATACGCCAGGTGGTGATGAACGCTATGGACAGGATTGAGGCGGCCTCACGTCAGAAGGGGGCGGTAACGGGGATTGCCACTGGCTTTCTGGATCTGGACTATCGAACGGCTGGGCTGCAGCCCTCAGATTTAATTTTGATTGCAGCCCGCCCGTCCATGGGTAAGACTGCATTTGTACTGAATATTGCCCAGCATATCGCCTTTAGACTGAATCTTACCGTGGCCATCTTCAGCCTGGAGATGAGCAAGGAACAGTTGGTCAATCGTCTGTTCTCCCTGCAATCGAATGTAGACGCCCAGAACCTGCGCACGGGGCAGCTGAATGACGAAGAGTGGGAAAAGCTGATCGAGGGCGCAGGAGTGATTGGACGCTCCAACTTATTTATTGATGATACGCCAGGCATCAGTGTCGCGGAGCTACGCTCAAAATGTCGGAAGCTGAAGCTGGAACACAATCTGTCCATAGTCATTATTGATTATTTGCAGCTGATGTCAGGCAGCGGCAGATCAGATTCGCGCCAGCAGGAGATATCGGATATCTCCAGAGCGTTGAAGGGATTGGCCAGAGAGCTGCATGTTCCGGTAGTTGCGCTGTCACAGCTGAGCCGCGCGGTAGAGCAGAGGCCGGATCATCGCCCTATGATGTCAGACCTGCGAGAATCAGGCGCTATTGAGCAGGATGCAGATGTGGTGATGTTTATCTACCGCGACGATTACTACAATCATGATACGGAAAAGAAGGGCATAGCAGAGATTATTATTGGCAAGCAGAGAAATGGCCCCATCGGAACCGTGGAGCTGGTGTGGCTGCCCAAAAATACGAGATTTGCCAATATGGAAAAATGATATCGGGAATATGACCTACAGAAGAGAATGGAAGAGAAATTTCATTCTCTTTTTATATGCGGGGTATATGATGTCTGAGTGGAGCTTAATTAGGAAAGGGGAAAAACATGGGGACGTATTTGCTCATATCGGATGCTGCAAAAGAGGTAAAGGTGGAGAGTCATGTGCTGCGGTACTGGGAGGAGGAGTTGCGTCTGCCAATTAAGCGCAATGAGCTGGGACATCGGTACTACACGCAGGAGGATGTGGAGCGGTTCAGGCAGATTAAGGCGATGAAAGAAAGGGGATTGCAGTTGAAAGCGATTAAAATGATTTTGAAGGATGGAAGACTGGATGTTCTGCCTCAGGAAGATTTTATGGAGAGAGCCAGCGGAGAAAATTCTGTTGAGCGGGAAAAGGCGCTGGCTGCGGCGCAGGATACATGCGCGCAAGGTTCTTTGCCTATAGATGTGGTTGCGGTGAGAGATGCGGAGGCAGATAATAAAGAAAGCGGCTACAGGGAAGATACGGACAAACAGTTTCATGAGCCGATGGAGCGGAGAACGGCGGACATGCAGGCTGAAAGCCGCGAGGAGAAAGCCCGCCGCCTGCAATGGCTTCTGCAACAGCTTTTTCGGGAGACTCTCAGGGAAAACAACGAGGAGTTATGCCGCAATATCAAGGAAAGTATTATCAAAGAACTGGACTATCAATTTCGCAACCAGGAGGAGCGAGAGGAGGAGCGGGATCGCCTGGCGCAGCAGCGCAGTGAAGAGTATTATCAAAAAATGGACGAGCTGTTGCGCAAAAAGAGCCGCAGGAGGGCGGAGAAACCACAGAAAAAATCGGATAAAACCCCACCGTTATCGGCCCCTAAAGCTGAGAACAAGAAAAAAAGGCATTTCGTTTTTTGAAATGCCTTTCACTCTCACAAAGTGTATCTAACGGATATTGGATTACTCCTCGCTGATCGTGCCAACAGGACACTGACCAGCACATGACCCACAGGAGATGCAGGTATCGGGATCGATCACTGCAACACCGCTATCCATGCTGATTGCGCCTACAGGACATGCACCGGCACAAGCACCGCAGCCTACACAAGCGTCACCTACTACAAATGCCATAGTCTTATCCTCCCTAAGATTAGAATTTGTTTTTTATACCTCTCTTATTGTAATATAGAATGCGGCTGAATACAAGTACTATTTTTTGTCGGCGCGCCGTTTTTTGATGCCTTCCAGAATCACTTGTTTCTTCTCCACGACCTTGTCCTTGTCCATGGCAGGGACGCCGGCCAGCTTGTAAGGAAGGCCCAGCTTTTTGTATTTGGCTTCTCCCATTGTGTGATAGGGAAGCACATCCAATGCTTTCAGGTTGTCAAACTGTCCGATGAAGTACCCCAGATCAAACAGGTACTTGTCGTCATCAGTAATGCCCGGAACCACCACATGACGAATCCACATATCTACATGCTTCTCATTCAGGTACGCGGCGAATTCCAGAATATGCTGGTTGGGCTGAGAGGTGAGCTCCTTGTGTTTGTCGGGATCGATGTGTTTGATGTCCAGCATCACCAGATCTGTCAGGGTCATCAGCCGGTCCAGCTTTTCGAGCCAGGCGGTGTTGGAGGGATTAAAGGCAATGCCAGAGCTGTCGATACAGGTGTGTATATTTTTTTCTTTTGCAAGGGTAAACAGGTCGATCAGGAAGTCCACTTGCATCAGGGGTTCCCCGCCAGTGACGGTCAGGCCGCCGCCATTTTGATAAAAGGCGCTGTTTCTCTCATATTGCTCAATGATATAGGAGGGCTCCATCATGGTGCCGCCGTTCATCTCCCAAGTATCCGGATTGTGGCAGTAGGCGCAGCGCATGGGACATCCCTGCACAAACACGACGAAACGCGTGCCGGGGCCGTCTACTGTGCCAAAGCTCTCCAGTGAATGAATTCTTCCTTGCATAACAAATGCATCTCCTTTCGTGGAACTTGATATTTTAGGCGCTTGCGAAAACCAGTTGCTTTGCGAGTATCATTGTGCATATTGGATATTCCAACGCAAGCACGCTCTCGCTCCGTTCTCACCGTAGCGGTACTAAGCTCGTGGTGTTACGGTTGCAAACCGTAACACGAGGCATTGCTTATGGAATATCCAATATGCACAATTCGGTACTGGCAAAAGGACTGTTTCACAATTGTCCAAGCTTGCAATAATATTGGCTCTTGTAAATATTTGTATGCTTTGATTAAGGTCATTATAGCAGAATCCAGGGTAATTGAAAAGATGGAATTGTGCAGGGATTAGTATATCCAAATTTAGAAAAGAGACTTGATATTTTATGGGGGAGTGCTATAATTTTTATTGGTATAAAAGAAAATAAGAAGTATAAGGAGAGAGGAAGAACATGGGATTATTTGATTTATTCAAGGGCTCTAAAAGTGATCCGGCTGAGTCGATACCCCAGAATGACGCGGAGCGGTGGGCTGTGGCGGCGTATGCTCTGTGGTCGGAGTATTGTGGAGGGAGCTGCAAGTATTTTGGCGGCTATGAGAAGAATCGTTCTAATGCGAGCATGGCCAGGGGCGTGCTGAACCGTGATTGGGCGGTGACGAACAGGCAGGGGGTAATTGAGACGGTTGATTACCTGATCGCTGAGAAAAATAATACAGGGGATGAGGCGGCAAAGGCTGCCTTCAACTATGGCTGTGCTGCCAATATTGCCGCGAGAGGATATCTGGGAGGGCATCTGACCAAAGAGGAGATGATGGCGGAGACAGCCAAGGTAGCTCGAGTGATCCAGAACCAGTATCATTCCTGGGAGGAGTATGCGAAAGCCTACATTCAAGGGGTTGGCATGGAGGGTGGAATCGCGGACAAGGTGTCTGAGTTCGAGGCGATATATCAAAGAATCTCCGCTATGCCTGGCGGACCGTATACAGTGGCGTGGGAGACTGCCATTGGCTGAATGAGATGAGAACATAAAAGGGGCGCCCTGTGACGGGGCGCCCCTTTGTTTGGCAGACAGCAGTTCATAAAAAGCTGTCTGCCATGAATGATACATGGGCGCTAATCAGATCGCCTCATGGAAGGTACGGGAGATAACATCAGCCTGCTGCTCCGGAGTCAGCTTGATGAAGTTGACTGCATATCCAGAAACGCGGATTGTGAGCTGCGGATAATTCTCGGGATGAGCCTGAGCATCCAGCAGGGTATCTCTGTTCAATACGTTTACATTCAGGTGATGGCCGCCCTTAGTAGCATAACCATCCAATAAATTTACCAGGTTGTCAACCTGTGCTGCACTTGCTGCCATAGTTTTTTCCTCCTATTCATAGTTCCGCTGCGGCTCAACCAGAGCCATAAGGGGATCAATTTCCGGCTGCAAAAAGCACGCATCCGTAAATCGATCCGGCTCTGTAATGAGCCTAGCTGATTCATAGTTCCGCTGCGGCTCACCAGAGCCGCAACAATTGTTTACTGGAAATCGTCCAGTCCCTGTTGCAGAGTGGGTACGCTGCAGGCCAGAGGGGTGCGGGAGCAATCCGAGCAGCCCATGGTCTGAACGGTTTTGTTGCCCTCGATATCGTCACGGTCTACATTGATATGTCCCGTGCCGTTTGCAATGCCCTGATCGAGCATCTTTACGAGGTCGTCAATCATCTTGTTCTCGTCCATATATACCTCCTTCTCGGCTTCGCCCCAGTGTAAATCTTACTTGCTCAGATCCAGCTCGATATCTCCGCTGAACACCTGATCCTCCTTGCCCAGAGCGCCGGGAATGATGGTAAAGGTATTGGAGATACCGTCCTGCGCGTCATTGAAGGGCAGCTTGGATACGGAAGACAGAGATGCCACTGCGCCATGGGTGTCACGGCCGTGCATCGGGTTAGCGCCAGGAGCGAAAGGCTGACCCTTTCTACGTCCGTCAGGCGTGTTACCGGTTGCCTTACCGTAGGTTACATTGGATGTAATGGTCAGGATGGAAGTGGTCGGGAATCCATCTCTGTAGGTATGATGTCTTCTGATCGCGGTCATGAACTTGTGGACAACGTCCTGTGCGATGCTGTCAACGCGGTCGTCATCATTACCATACTTCGGGAAGTCTCCGGTGGTCTTGAAGTCAACGATGATACCGTCCTCATCACGAACCACTTCAACCTTTGCATACTTGATAGCGGACAGGGAGTCTGCCACGATGGACAGGCCGGCAACGCCGGTTGCGAAGTATCTTCTCACATCTCTATCATGCAGAGCCATCTCAGCTCTCTCATAGCAGTATTTGTCATGCATGTAGTGGATGATGTTCAGGGTGTTTACATAGACATCCGCCTGCCACTCCAGCATGTCGATGAACTTGCTGTACACATCGTCGTAGTCCAGAACATCGCCGACAACGGGACGATACTTGGGGCCAACCTGTTTCTTGGTAACCTCATCCACACCGCCGTTCAGAGCGTACAACAGACATTTTGCGACATTGGCGCGAGCGCCGAAGAACTGCATCTCCTTACCGATTCTCATGGAAGATACGCAGCAGGCAATGCCGTAGTCATCTCCGTGTGTCACTCTCATCAGGTCATCATTCTCATACTGGATGGAAGAGGTGTTGATGGAGGTCTTCGCACAGAAGCGCTTAAAGCCTTCGGGCAGTCTGGTGGACCACAGCACGGTCAGGTTGGGCTCAGGTGAAGCGCCCAGATTGTACAGGGTCTGCAGATATCTGAAGCTCATTCTGGTAACCATGTGACGTCCGTCAACGCCCACACCGGCCAGAGACTCGGTTACCCATACAGGGTCGCCGGCGAAGATCTGGTTGTACTCAGGCGTACGGGCAAATTTGATCAGACGCAGCTTCATGATGAAGTGATCTACGAACTCCTGAATCTGCTCCTCGGTAAACACGCCGTTCTTCAGGTCTCTCTCTGCGTAGCAGTCGATAAAGGTGGAGGTACGTCCCAGGGACATAGCGGCGCCGTTCTGCTCCTTGACGGCGCACAGATAACCAAAGTAAGTCCACTGGATAGCTTCCTTCACATTGGCGGCGGGCTTGGAGATATCGCAACCATAGGAGGCAGCCATCTCTTTCATCAGCTTCAGGGCCACGATCTGCTCGGAGATCTCCTCGCGCAGACGGATTACGTCGTCGGTCATCACGCGTCCGGTGGAATCCTTCTGATCCTGCTTATCCTCGATCAGTCTGTCGATACCGTACAGGGCAACTCTCCTGTAGTCGCCGATGATACGGCCACGGCCGTATGCGTCCGGCAGACCGGTAATAATATGGGAAGAACGGCAGGCTCTCATCTCCTGATTGTATGCATCGAAGCATCCGGCATTGTGTGTCTTTCTGTGTGTGGAGAAGAACTCGCTGATCTCGGGATCAACCTCGTAGCCATTGTCGGCGCAGGCCTTCTCCGCCATACGGATGCCGCCGTAGGGCTGCAGGGATCTCTTGAAAGGCTTATCGGTCTGGAAGCCTACGATAGTCTCCTTGCTCTTGTCCAGATAGCCGGGGCCGTGGGAGGTGATGGTGGAGACAACCTTGGTGTCCATATCCAGAACGCCGCCTGCCTCTCTCTCCTGCTTCTGCAGATCCAGTACCTGTGCCCACAGATCCTTTGTGTTTTGCGTAGGGCCGGCCAGGAAAGCGTCATCCCCGTCATAGGGATGATAGTTCTTCTGGATGAAATCACGGACATTGATTTCTTTTTCCCATTTGCCGCCTACAAACTCGTTCCATTCAGGTCTCATTTGAAATAGCCTCCTATAAGATATTGAATTAGTGAATGTGGTTGGTAACTACTAATCCTATGCCCTTATTATAGGAGAAAGCTTCGGGATAGTCAAGGCTGGTAGTGTACTTTTTCCTGTACATAATTGCTATTTTGGGCTTGGTTTTTATTAAAATTTTATAAAAACTGTCCATAAAAGGTTAGGCTTGCCAGAAGTGGGGAAAAGTACTATACTGTAGAGAGAAGTTCAGACATTTTACGACAAGGAGGTATAAAGAATATGGAAGGAATTACGAAGGAGATGACCATCGGCGAGATTCTGCGCACTAATCCGGATGTGGCTCCGATTCTGATGGAGGCGGGAATGCACTGCCTGGGCTGTCCGTCCGCTCAGGGCGAAAGTCTGGAGGACGCCGCAATGGTGCACGGCATTGACATTGATGTGTTGATGAAAAATATTAGCGAAGCATAGAGTAAACAGTACTTCCAACCGCTCGCAGCAAAGACGGCTTCGCGTAAGAAGTACTAAGCTTTACACCAAAAAATGCCCGTGGAATAGTCCACAGGCATTTTTTATATGCGTCAGGATGCATGTGTTTAGATCTGGGACAATACCTGCAGGGCGTTGTCGGGGATCACAGTCTCACAGTGCTCCTCCAGATAGGCTGGGGTGGAAGGCTGTACCTTTAAAAATGAACCGTATTCCGATAAGGCATTACAGCATTTGTTAAAGTCGATCGCCTCCTTCTGCGGATGAGTAAGGAGCAGCAGGTAACAACCCTCTCGGGAATCCCTGTACAGGGAACTGGTTCCCGCAATGCTGCAGGAGATGGCGGAGGTCGCCGTCAGCAGCCTGTGCAGAGAAGGAAATCGCAGCATTCGCATCAGCAGAGGGCTCTTGGAATCCTCTGATATCTCCGCGTCTGGTACAAGGGGGGAAGCCTCACTTTCGCTGTCCTGAAGTCTGCGGAACAGATCCAGCACCTCATCGGCGGCCGAATCATCTTCCTCGGATTCATCCAAATCCTCATGTACGGATGGCGCAAAACGCGCAAAGCGCGTATCCAGTTCCTCGGGGTCCTCCACCTTGGTGATAATCAATACGATGCATTCCGCGTTCATGGGGATGGCTTCGATCATCAGGGGAATGTCCTCAGCCTCAAAGCCAAATTCAAAATTGGCCTGCTGCATCATGTCACGGAACAGATTTTTGGCTTTTTCCGTGCCATAAGCCAGTTCGCTGATCTTGAGTTCACGGCTGACCAGATCCTCTCTGGTCAGGGTGCAGCGAATCTGATTGTCGCTTACTTTCTCTATTTTCATAGGATCGACTCCTTTCAGTCAAATACCACCTGATTCTTTAACAGCATATACTTTCCCAGGTTTTTCGTCAATAGACAAGGGAGAGTTTTAAGAAAAAATTTAAATTTTCTCTTGCCAAAATCTGCCATATGGAATATAATGCAAATCAGAGATGCTTCCGATAATCCGTACAGGAAGGGAGGCAGGCGGTTAAAATATCTTTATTTATTCCGAAGATCCGGAACTTTTCGTTCCTCTCATCCTTTTTATTTTATAGTATGAGTCAGACTGTTTTTCTGCTAAAGGTAACTGGGATGTCTTACAAGCGGTAATGCGTGCTTGATCGGTCTATATAATATATTTCCCACTTTTTATTTTTAAGTCACATTATAATTCAAAATCTACGTTTATATTTTTTGTATTGTACTGTCGGAGCTCTCTACGCCAACTATTCCCTGCGTTTTCCCAACAAATCTATAGAATTGCTGACATAATATATCACATTTTTCCTTTTGGTTGTGCAGCGAATTGGGAGGAGGGATAACTTGAACGAAGAAGAAGTCCAAAGCGTCCGGGAGATGATTCGGATGCAATTGCAGAAAGTGCAGGAGCGAGGTGTGTGCCTGTATGTGGATGACCAGCCTGCTTCACCGGATGAGGTGGCCTGCAAATGTGTGCAGGAACAGAATGTCTACATGCCCGATTATGTTCTGAACGATATGGGCATTCTTGAACAGGTGAGGTTTGACAGAATTGATCCGCAGTAAGCCGCGGACCAGTGCCTCTACACCGGCAGAACAGATATCTGCGGCGGGGAATGCCTCTCTGACACAAGGGTAGTTTAAGAAATAACATTTGTGTTCTGCCGTATTTTGTCAAAATAGGTGATGACGTTGCGTGAATAGTCTGGTATACTATTACATATCGGGGAAAAGGATTGTCTCCTTTCCCCCGGTATGTATGGCAGCGCGGGGACGCGCAGGACGATGGTTTATTTGAGAAGGGAAAGGTATACATTCTTATGAAAAAAGCGATTCCGGTTATTGTTGCGCTTCTGCTGATTGTTGTGATTGGCGCAGTGACTCTGGGCAGTATGCTGGCAGAAAAATATTCTTACTCTAAGGAGAGAGTGGATCTGGAGGAGTACTACGGTCTGGACACCGGCGATATGCAGGGTGGGGACGACAAGGTGGCGGTGTATCTTCAGGACGAGAGAATGGAGCAGATGGCGCCCATGAGAGAGGGAAAATGTTACTTTCCGATGGATATGGTGCATCAGTATTTTAATGACACCTTTTATGCGGACCGGACGGAGGGGCTGCTGTTGTACGCGCTGCCCATGGAGGTGGTGCGTGTCAGGCTGGGAAGCTCCGTGGAGGAGCGGGACGGCGGCAGCGAGGATTTGGGCTATGTGATCGCCTACGAGCACGAGGGTCAGGTCTATATAGCGGCGGATTATGTACAGCGCTACAGCAATATGGCGGTGCAGTATGCCCAGTATCACGTGCAGGTCTACACGCAGTGGGGGGCGGCTACGATGGCCAGGGTGACCAAGGACACAGCGGCGCGTATAAAAGGGGGTATTAAGAGCGAGATTCTCTGTGATGTGGCGGCGGACAGCCAGGTGAAGGTGTTAGAGCAGATGGAGACCTGGAGTAAGGTGCGGACAGAGGACGGCTTCATTGGCTATGTGGAGAATAAGTTGTTGACGGATATGAGCGAGGTGCAGGAGATTCCGGAGGAACACTATGTGGAGCCGGAGTACAGCTCCATTCATCTCCCAGGCAAGGTGAGTATGGGGTGGCATTCTATTGGAGGCGTGGGCGGAAACGACACCTTGGAGTCCATGGTGGCAGGCACTAAGGGGATGAACGTGATCGCCCCCACATGGTATAGCCTCAGCGATAACGAAGGGAATTTCCAGAGCTTTGCCAGCAGCTCCTACGTGGAGCGCGCGCATGCCATGGGTCTACAGGTGTGGGGGGTTCTGGATGATTTCAATTATAATAAGACCAATCAGGCGGGGATCAATGACTATCAGATTCTGTCCTCGACAACGATCCGCGGCAGACTGATTGACAATATTGTAAATGAGGCGCTGACTCGGGGGTTGGACGGTCTCAACATCGATTTTGAGAAGGTGACGACAGAGTGCGGGGAGCATTATGCGCAGTTTATCCGCGAGCTGTCAATTGCCTGCAGAAAAAACAGCCTGATCCTGTCCTTTGACAACTATGTGCCCTTCAATTTCAACGATCATTATCGGCGGGATGTACAGGGGAAGGTTGCAGACTATGTGATTATCATGGGTTATGACGAACACTGGCATGGCAGCGGCGACCCTGGCTCTGTGGCCAGCATCGGCTACGTGAGCAACGGTATCGACCGCACTCTGGAGCAGGTGCCTAAGGAGAAGGTGATCAATGCTTTGCCCTTCTATACGATCCTGTGGACAATTGACGGAGTCACAGTGACCGATGAGTATCTGCTTCTGTCTAATACCAAGGAATACCTGCAGCGAGTCGGCGTGGAGGCTGCATGGGACGAGGAGACTTCCCAGCTGTACGCGGAGTGGCAGAGTGGCAGTAAGACTCATAAGGTGTGGGCTGAGACGGAGGAATCGATACAGGTGAAGCTGAGTGTGATGCAGAACCGAGGAATCGCGGGAGTGGCTGTGTGGCAGATCAGCTATGGTAATCCGGAGGCGTGGGAGATGATCAGCGCCTATGCGAATTCATAAGACCGCATATGGGAATGGCGGCGCACATATATTGATAATAATGAAGTCAGAGGACGTATTATCAATATGCAGAAGTGGAAAGAAAAAGTTTTTTCACTCACTTTGGGATTGTTGCTGGCTGTAACCATGATCTATGTGGCTCGCGGCGCGGCGCTATTGGTCAGTGGGATAGGCGTGGCGGACGACGGGAGCGCTGCGGAGACAGAGAGGGAGCAGATATGTGTTGTCATCGATGCGGGACACGGAGGCGATGATCCGGGCAAGGTCGGTATTAATCAGGTGCTTGAGAAGGATGTGAATCTGAGTATTGCCCGCAAGGTGAGACAGTATTTGGAGGCGCAGGATATACGGGTAGTTATGACCAGGGAGGACGAAAACGGTCTGTATGACAGCGACGCCACCAACAGGAAGGTGCAGGATATGAAGCGGCGGGTAGCTCTGATCGAGGAAGTTCATCCGGCTATTACCGTCAGCATCCACCAGAACAGCTACCCGGAGGAGTATGTGCACGGCGCTCAGGTCTTCTATTATGAGAGCAGCAGAGAGGGCCAGAGGCTGGCTGATCTGGTGCAGGGCCAGCTGCTGGAAAAGCTGGATCCGGAGAATCACAGACAGATTAAGGCCAATGACAGCTACTATCTGTTGAAGAAGACTGACATTCCCATCGTCATCGTGGAATGTGGCTTTCTGTCCAACCAGACCGAGGCGGCGCTTTTGAGTCAGGAGGACTATCAGGACAGGGTGGCATGGGCGATACATATGGGGATCATGCAATATCTGGCAGGGAGTGAAAGATAATCTCAGGCGCTACGTTGGATGGACGCTACGCGGTGCGCGGGCAAGACGGGATTAATCAGATGCGAAAGGATGTTCATATTAGACAAATCAAACAAAGTGTGCTATGATAAGTACGGTATTAGAACTCTTTTAATGGAGGTATGCGAAGTTGCCGTACGCCTGAGCGTATGACAGGATGGCATAGTTGTGATGGACACAAGGATAATCAGAATACAGGGGGGAGGAGACAGCTTATCCCCTGAGGAGGAGCAGGCTTTGCGGGAGGCCGGAGAGGTGCTGCGCAGAGGCGGTCTGGTGGCCTTTCCCACGGAGACGGTATATGGTCTGGGCGGGGATGCGCTCAACCCTGAGTCTTCTCGAAAAATTTATGCCGCCAAGGGCAGGCCGTCTGACAATCCGCTGATTGTCCACATTGCCCGTATGGATGATTTGGACAATATTGTCAGACGGGTGCCGCAGGAGGCCGTATGTCTGGCTGAAGCCTTCTGGCCGGGGCCACTGACGATGATTCTGCCCAAGGCGGACAATGTTCCCGATGAGACCACAGGGGGGCTTGGCACGGTGGCGGTGCGTATGCCTGCTCATCCGGTGGCGCGCAGATTGATCAGCTGTGGCGGGGGGTATGTGGCGGCGCCCAGCGCCAACCTCTCCGGTCGGCCCAGTCCTACGGCGGCCAAATATGTGATAGAAGATATGGAAGGGCATGTGGATATCATTATTGATGGCGGAGAGGGAGATATCGGGCTCGAGTCTACTATTGTGGACCTGACTGTCAGTCCGCCTCAGCTTCTCCGTCCCGGATATATCACTCAGGACATGTTGACGGAGGTGTTGGGGCAGATCAGCGTAGATCAGACGATTCTGAAGTCTGACAGCGGACAGGCTCCCAGAGCTCCTGGGATGAAGTACAGACATTATGCTCCCAGAGGGGAACTCACTATTGTATCGGGCCCTGTCAGGCAGGTGACGGATTACATCAATTGCCATGCGGCCTTGGACAGGGAGCAGGGGCGCAAGGTTGGGGTTATCGGCACGGATGAGGTCCTGGCAAAGTATCGGGCGGACGTGGTCCGCAGCCTGGGCAGCAGGCGGGATGAGGAGAGCATCGCCAGGCATCTGTACGGCATTCTGAGAGAATTTGACGATGAGAATGTAGACACAATCTATTCGGAGTGCTTTGAGGCTACAGGTTTGGGACAAGCGATTATGAACCGTCTGCTGAAGGCGGCGGGACACAGATTAGTGGAATTGGATGGTAACTGGTGACAGGCGGAATGAGGATGGAGCGCCATACTCTCAGAAGCAGAAGGAGGTAAAAATGATAGCGATTGGAAGTGATCACGGCGGTTATGATTTGAAACAGAGGGTGATTCAATATCTGGAGGAAAAGAAGATACCCTATCAGGATATGGGGTGCGATAGCAAGGCCTCTGTGGATTACCCCATCTATGGCAAGGCTGTGGCGGCTGCGGTGGCCGCTGGCAGCTGCGAGAAGGGGATCGTGATCTGCACCACGGGAATTGGTATCAGCATTGCTGCCAACAAGGTGCCGGGAATCCGTTGCGCATTGTGCTCGGATACCCTGTCGGCCAAGATGACGCGTCTGCACAATGATGCCAACGTGTTGGCTCTGGGCGGTGGCATGCTTGGAGACAATCTGGCGCTTGACATTGTGGAAACTTTTTTGAATACGCCTTTTTCCGAGGAGGAAAAGCATCAGAGAAGAGTGGATATGCTGAATTCGTAGAGACACGACTGGACTTATGACAGAGTAATACGCAATGGGAGGAAGGTAAGATGGCTAAGGTAGTGATCATGGATCATCCGTTGATCCAGCACAAGATTGGATTTATCAGAAGAACGGAGACAGGCACCAAGGATTTCCGGCAGACGATCAGTGAGATTGCCATGCTGATTTGTTATGAGGCTACCAGAAACCTGCAGTTGGATGATGTTCAGATTGAGACACCTATCTGCAAGACGACGGTGAAGGAGCTGCGGGGCAAAAAGATGGCAATCGTTCCTATCCTGCGCGCTGGCCTGGGCATGGTGGACGGCATGTTGGGACTGATTCCAGCGGCAAAGGTGGGACATATTGGTCTCTACCGCGATCCGGAGACGCTTAAGCCGGTGGAGTATTACTGTAAGCTTCCCGCCGACTGTGCGGAGAGAGAAGTGTTTGTGGTGGATCCCATGCTGGCCACCGGCGGCTCTTCTGTGGCGGCGATCCAGATGCTGAAGGACAAGGGATGCAAAAATATTCATTTCATGTGTATTATTGCGGCTCCGGAAGGCGTGAAGATGATGGAGAAGGAGCATCCGGATGTGGATCTGTATATTGGAGCGCTGGATGAGAAGCTGAATGATCACGGCTATATTGTGCCTGGCCTTGGAGATGCAGGGGATCGCATATTTGGCACGAGGTAAGAGGGTGGGCTATGAACGGCAAGAGAAAAGATTATATCAGCTGGGATGAATATTTTATGGGAGTTGCGCAGCTGTCGGGTATGCGCTCCAAGGATCCCGGCACTCAGGTTGGGGCATGTATTGTCAGCAGAGATAACAAGATTCTCTCCATGGGATATAACGGTTTTCCCAACGGCTGCTCGGACGACGACTTCCCGTGGGAGCGCGAGGGCGAGAGTGAGCTGGATACCAAATATCCGTTTGTGACCCACAGTGAGCTCAATGCCATCCTGAACTATCGGGGCGGTTCGCTGGAGGGTACTAAGCTGTACGTGTCACTCTTTCCCTGCAACGAGTGCGCCAAGGCCATTATACAGGCCGGCATCAAGACCGTGGTTTACGCCAGCGACAAATATAATGGCATCCCCTCCAATACAGCGTCCAAGAGGATGCTTGAGGCGGCAGGAGTGGAATGTGTCCCCTATCTCAGAGCAGGGAGAAAAGTTGAATTGGAACTGTGAGAATATATGAGAGGATATCATAGGAGAGGCATAAAACGAATCATATCTCTTTGGGTGGCGGTAGTTCTGGCGTTTGTGAGTGTACCGTCTACTTCGTATGCAACCAGCTCCACCAGACAGGAGATTGCGGACAAGGAAAACGAAAAAAATGAGTTGGAGGGTCAGCAGAAGGAGAATGAGCAGGAGCTCAACCAGCTAAAGGGGGAGCAGAAGAGTCTGAAGAGACAGTTGGCCGAGTTGAATGAGCAGCTCACAGAGGTCAGTGATCATCTTGCAGAGCTCGAACAGCAGATCAGGGAGAAGGAACAGGATATCATAGAGACCATGCAGGCCTTGGAACAGGCTAAAGACAAGGAGGCTTGGCAGTATGACTGCATGGAGAAACGCATTCAGTATGCCTACGAGAAGGGACAGGACAACCTGTTGGACGCCTTTTTTAGCTGGGAGAGCTTTGCCAGGTTTCTAAACCTTTCCACCTATACGGAACGCATCGCCGAGGCGGATGACGAAATGCTGGACCAGATTATTGAAACGCGGGAATTCATTGAGTCGGAGGAGGCCAGACTGCAACAGGAGAAGGAGGAGCTGGATTATCTGAAGCTGCAGGCGGAGGTGGAGAAGAGCAGGGTGTCCGGTCTGATCAGTCAGACCAGCAGCCGAATAGCGGATTATGCAGACCAGATATCGGAGGCGGAGGAGGAGGCCAGAGAATATGAGGCCAATCTCAAAAAGCTGGAGGAGGATCTGGAGTATCTTAAGAAGAAGCTGCAACAGGAGATCGCCATGTCCCAGCGGGCAGCCAACGCTACCTGGCGGAACATCTCCGATGTGTCCTTTGCGGAGGATGATCTGTATCTGCTGGCCAACCTGATCTACTGTGAAGCGGGCGGCGAGCCCTATGACGGCAAGCTGGCGGTGGGTGCGGTAGTGATCAACAGGGTTTTAAGCAGCGTGTATCCTGATACGGTGCTGGGTGTGATATACCAGAGGAAGCAGTTTTCTCCTGTGGGCAGCGGCAGGCTGGCGCTGGCTCTCGAGGCTAACAAGGCCAATGCCGACTGCTACAGAGCGGCGCAGGAGGCGATGGCAGGCATGAGCAATGTGGGAAACTGCGTGTATTTTCGCACTCCGATTGAGGGGCTGACGGGAATCTCCATCGGGGGACATATCTTTTACTGATACTGCCCGACTATTATGAGACAATGCAGGAGCCTCGGATGTCACAGTCCGAGGCTCTCCAGATGTATCTGCAGACAGTCAAACTTGTCGCCGTATATGTAAGTCAGAAGATGATGGAGCTGACGCAGGGCAGCAGTTAATTGATTTTTTGACAGCAGGCCGTCCTCGAAGGCCTGGGCCAGTTCATCCAGGTCCGTTACCTCGGTGCGCCCATCGGGATAGACGATCACATCCGCCAGCAGATCTGTGACGGTCAGTGCATGGGCCTGCTCATCGAGGGTATACTCTATAATATCGCAGTACCAGCACAGCAGGGAACCGTCCTGGCGGTAGAATTTGCTGACCTTGAAGCCCTCCTTCAGAAAATAACAGGAGCACCCATGGCTGAAGGCAGTCTTGGGGTTCAGCGTCTTCCAGGAGGTGACGAGCAACTCCTCTGTCTGCTTCAAGATCAGATCGTCTTTCAGCAGAATACATTCATCGGGAATCAAACGCCGGCGGTATAAGTGTAATATGCTCATGGAAGCCTCCTGTTTTTGACATGGGAACGAGTTCCTGCCTGTTAAAATGATACTACAATGTTCTCGCTGATAAGTCAACTTTCTTTTTGACAAAAATTTATAGATTTTTCACAGGATATCGTCGGCATATACTGGACTTTTCTGGAAAAAAAATATATAATAGGAAAATGAGTAAAAAAGCGCCTTATGACAGAAAGGGAAAACAGGATAAAAGTGCGTACAGGGCTCTGGTCATGCTGATGCAGTTTGGCATTAACATGCTGGTGCCTATCGGAATTATGTCCTGGCTGGGGATCTTGTTGGACCGCAGATGCGACACATCCTTTTTTATGATTCTGTTCTTTTTTGTCGGGGCCATTGCGGGGTTTCAGAATATTTGGAGGATGGCAAAATCCATCTATGAGGATAAGCCCCCGGGAGAGAAGCCATCGGCACAGGCAAGGCAGGAGAACGGACAGGGGAAGCCGGACTGCGGCGAGAGCTGTTCGGGCGGGTGGAAGGAGTCAGATGACAAATAGATTGAGAGAGATGAACAGGGCTCTTCTGGAATTAGATGTGGGCATTATTTTTTGCGGTGTGATATGTCAGCTGGCAGGCGTGTGGTTTGTCTCGCACAAAGCATTGTATACGGTGTCTCTGTGGATGGGGGTAGCGCTGGCGCTGCTGGGAAGCTGGCATATGTATCGAACGCTGGACAGGGCGCTTGATCTGGGAGACGGGGCCTCCAAGGTGGTGGTCGCCGGTACCCTGTTGCGCTATGGTATACTGGCTATTGT
The DNA here is from genome assembly GCA_023663725.1 of bacterium. GTDB lineage: Bacteria > Bacillota > Clostridia > Lachnospirales > Lachnospiraceae > Acetatifactor. The sequence continues at coordinate 46,452 of JAMPGX010000017.1, forward strand.
CCTGGGGATCGTAGCGATTACGGATATATTGAATCCGCTGGTCGTATTCCTGGGCTATATGACGATGAAAGTAGCGGCGTATATACAGCCGTTTACCCATAAAGTATGTAATATGTTTTTTCATGAGACCGACCCAATTCCCGAGCCTATGCCGGACGAGGAGACTGCTGAGGCATCAAACGCTCTGGAGTGAAGGAAGGACTCAGGAAAGCGAATAAATAAGTAGAGGGAGGTGAGTGTATGCAAATTGGACCCGTGTTATCCTCGGCCGATGAGATTGACTTTATGATCCATGGCCTGTTTCAATATAGCTTTTTTGGCCATACGGTGTGGATAACAACATCGCATGTATGCATTCTGATCGTCATGCTGATCATTGTCGGCTTTGCTATCGCGGCAAACATAGCCATGAGGAAAGCGACAGAAGTGCCGACAGGATTTCAGAATGTGGTGGAACTGATGGTGGAAAAGCTAGACGGTGTAGTGAACGGTCCCATGGGGAAAAACGCGCCCCGATTCTACAATTATATCGGGACAGTGTTTATCTTTATCCTGCTGTCCAATATATCGGGCCTGCTGGGACTGAGGCCGCCTACGGCTGACTACGGAGTGACGTTGCCGCTGGGTATTCTCACTTTTGTGCTGATTCATTTTAATCAGTTCAAATACCAGAAGCTGAAGGATATCTGGGTGGATATGTGTTCGCCGCTGCCGCCGTGGTTGCCCATCTGGTTTCCCATCAACCTGATCAGTGAGATTGCCGTGCCAGTGTCCCTGTCTCTGCGTTTGTTCGCCAATGTGCTGTCGGGCACTGTGATGATGGCGCTGGTATATGGGTTGCTGAAGTGGTTTGCCATCATATGGCCTGCGGCGTTGCATGTGTATTTTGATTTGTTCTCCGGAGCAATTCAGACTTATGTATTCTGTATGCTGACTATGACATATATCAACAATGCCATAGGTAGCGAAAATTAAATGAAAAGAAAGATATGTAACTCAAATTAAGGAGGAAAAAAAACATGGAATTCAATACTAACTTTATCTTGGGATGCTCCGCAATTGGTGCAGGTCTTGCTGTTATTGCCGGTATCGGACCTGGTATTGGACAGGGTATCGCAGCCGGACATGCCGCCGCCGCAGTGGGACGTAACCCAGGCGCAAAATCTGCGGTCACTTCCACCATGCTGTTGGGGCAGGCTGTGGCAGAGACCACAGGTCTGTATGGCCTGCTGATTGCCATGCTGTTGCTGTTCGTTAAGCCGTTGGGTAAGTAAGCCTCTGAGACCAATAAAATTTACGCCGATTGGCGCATATATGGAATAATTGATGAGAAAGGAGGCAGAGAATGGTACTTTTAACGGCCCAGGAGCCCATGGAAAGACTCTTTGATCTCGACTTCCAGCTGTTGGCGGACTCCACGCTGATGATTATCGCAATCTTTATACTGTTCCTGCTGCTGAGTTATTTTCTGTTTAATCCGGCGAGAAAGCTGCTTCAGGATCGTCAAAGCAAGATCAGGAACGAGTTGGAGGACGCACAGAACAATATGGAGCAGGCCGCCAGACTGAGGGAGCAATATGAGGCGAAGCTGCAAGGCATTGACAAGGAGGCGGAGGAAATTCTCAGCGATGCTCGCAGGCGCGCGCTGGAGAATGAGAACGAGATCATCGCCAATGCCAGAGAGGAAGCGTCGCGGATCATGGAGAGAGCTCGCAACGAAGCTCAGCTGGAGAAGCAGAAGATGGCGGATGAGGTGAAGCGGGAGATGATAGGCATTGCCACCGCGATGGCTGGCAAGGCTGTCGCAGCCTCGATGAGCCCCAATATTCAGGATAGTCTGGTGAATGAGACTTTGAAGGAGATAGGTGACAAGACATGGCTAAGCTAGTGGAGCAGACATATGGAGAGGCTCTGTTCCAGACTGCCATGGAAAAGAATCAAGTGGACGCGTTTCTGGAGGAGGTGGAGCTGATCCAGACAGTGCTGAAGCTCAATCCGGAATGGGACAGACTGATGAAGCACCCCAAGATCTCCAAGCAGGAGAAGGTGGAGATCATGAAGGGAGCGTTTTCGGGCAGGATCAGCAGGGAGATGACAGGATTTCTGGAAGTGATCCTCGCCAAGGAGAGATATGGCCATCTGCAGGATATCTTCCGGTACTTTGTGCAGAAGGTGAAGGAGGAGAAGAAGATCGGCACGGCGTATGTGACCACGCCGATGGAATTGTCCGAGCTGCGCAAGGCGGATATACAGGCCAGACTTCTAGAGACCACGCCCTATCTGACCATGGAGATGCATTATGATGTGGACCCCTCGCTGATCGGCGGCATGGTGATCCGCATCAAGGACAGAGTGGTGGACAGCAGCATCCGCACGAAGCTTGCGGAGATGAAGCGAGAACTATTACAAATCCAGTTGGGGTAAACCCAATCGGAAGAAAGGTGCGAACCAATCTATGAATTTGAGACCAGAAGAAATAAGTTCCGTGATCAAGGAACAGATTAGGCGATATGCGTCTGAGCTTAATGTCTCTGATGTCGGTACCGTCATTCAGGTGGCGGACGGCATTGCCCGCGTGCATGGTCTGGAGAACGCCATGCAGGGCGAGTTGCTGGAATTCCCCGGCGAAGTATACGGCATGGTGATGAATCTGGAAGAGGACAACGTAGGTGCCGTGCTTCTCGGCAGTCATCGGAACATTAACGAAGGCGATACAGTTAAAACTACCGGTAGGGTAGTTGAAGTCCCTGTGGGCGATGCCATGCTGGGACGTGTCGTGAATGCGCTGGGACAGCCGATTGACGGCAAGGGCCCCGTGCAGAATGACAGATTTCGTAAGATTGAGAGGGTGGCAAGCGGCGTTATCACCAGGAAGTCCGTGGATACCCCTCTGCAGACAGGTATCAAGGCGATTGACGCCATGGTGCCGATTGGACGAGGCCAGCGTGAGCTGATTATCGGAGACCGTCAGACAGGTAAGACGGCCATCGCGTTGGATACCATCATTAACCAGAAGGGGCAGAATGTAAAGTGTGTGTATGTGGCTATCGGCCAGAAGGCATCTACCGTAGCTAATATCGTGAAGACGCTGGAGGAGTACGGCGCCATGCAGTATACCACTGTGGTAGTGTCCACGGCCAGCGATCTGGCGCCCCTGCAGTATATTGCGCCCTATGCCGGCTGCGCCATCGGCGAGGAGTGGATGGAAAATGGCGAGGATGTGCTGGTGGTCTATGACGATCTGAGCAAGCATGCTACGGCATACCGTACCCTCTCCCTGTTGCTTCGTCGTCCCCCCGGACGTGAAGCGTATCCCGGCGACGTGTTCTACCTGCACTCCAGACTGTTGGAGAGAGCGGCCCGCATGAGCGAGGAGTATGGCGGCGGCTCCCTGACGGCTCTGCCGATCATCGAGACTCAGGCAGGCGATGTATCCGCGTACATTCCCACCAATGTGATCTCCATCACAGACGGTCAGATCTATCTGGAGACGGAGATGTTTAACGCAGGCTTCCGCCCCGCGATCAACGCCGGTCTGTCCGTGTCCCGTGTGGGAGGCGCAGCGCAGATCAAGGCGATGAAGAAGATCGCGGCTCCTATCCGAGTCGAGTTGGCCCAGTATCGAGAGCTTGCGGCTTTCTCACAGTTCGGCTCCGAGCTGGACGACGACACCAAGGAGAAGCTGGCTCAGGGCGAGCGCATCAAGGAAGTGCTCAAGCAGCCTCAGTATCAGCCGATGGCTGTGCAGTATCAGGTTGTCATCATCTATGCGGCCACCAACAAATATCTGCTGGATGTGCCTGTGGACGATATCACCCGTTTCGAGAAGGAGCTGTTTGAGTTCCTGGATACCAAATACGCGGAGATTCCTCGGGCGATCGCGATGGAGAAGGTTATCTCCCAGCAGACGGAGGAATTGCTGATCAAGGCGATTGGCGAGTTCAAGGCGCAGTTTCAAGCAAAGTAAACAGTGAGGCAATATCGCGGGCAAGCCCGCGATATGCGGAAAGAGGTATATATGGCATCAATGCGTGATATTAAGCGTCGCAAGGGGAGCATACAGAGCACCCAGCAGATCACCAAGGCCATGAAGCTCGTTTCTACCGTAAAGCTGCAGAGAGCCAGGGCCAGCGCGGAGAATTCCAAGGCATATTTTAACTGTATGTATCAGACGGTTAATCGGATACTGACACGAGTGGGCAGCATGCAGCACAGATACCTGCAGGCGGGCGGCTCCGGCAAGAAGGCTGTGATTGTCATATCCTCCAACAGAGGGCTGGCCGGCGGCTACAATTCCAATATTGTGAAGCTGGTGACCCGTCATGAGGACTGGAACAGGGAGGACATATTGATCTATTCGATTGGTCGCAAGGGTAGGGATGCTCTTGACAGAGAGGGCTATGAGGTGAGGTTGGATATGTCCGACATCGTCGAGGAACCTGCCTATCCGGATGCGATGCTGCTCTGCAGCGAGTTGCTGAAGGCATATGCGGCGGGGGAGATCGGAGAGATATATCTGGCCTATACATCCTTCAAGAACACGGTTAGTCATGTGCCCACTCTGTTAAAGCTTCTTCCGGTAGAACAGGAAGCGGAGATCGGCGGGGAGAAGCTGGAAGCGCCTATGAATTTCGAGGCGGACGATGAGGAGGCTCTGGAGATGATCATCCCCAAGTATGTGACCAGTCTGATCTACGGTGGTCTGATGGAGGCTGTGGCCAGTGAGAATGGCGCTCGAATGCAGGCGATGGATAATGCGACCAGCAATGCGGAAGAAATGATCAGTGATTTGACGCTGAAATACAACAGGGCCCGACAGGGTTCTATCACACAGGAATTAACAGAAATTATAGCCGGAGCAGAGGCGATTTCATAGTCTTTGTTTTCTTGCACAACTCTATTCAGAAAGGAATGGACGTTATATGACTGGACAAAATAAAGGAAGGATTACCCAGATTATCGGCGCCGTGCTGGATATCCGCTTCGGTGGGGGACAGCTGCCGGAGATTAACGAGGCAATCGTGATCCCTGGCAAGGACGGAGGCGAGCTGACGGTAGAGGTGTCCCAGCATCTGGGAGATGACACCGTGAGATGTATTGCCATGGGGACGACGGACGGTCTGGTACGCGGCATGGAAGCCATCGCCACAGGCGCGCCGATCTCTGTACCTGTTGGCGAGAATACTCTGGGACGAATTTTTAATGTGCTGGGTAAGCCCATTGACAACAAGCCGGCGCCAGTGGATGTAACCTACGAGCCTATTCACAGGGCAGCGCCGGAGTTTGAGGAGCAGTCCACAGACACGGAGCTGTTGGAGACAGGTATCAAGGTCGTCGACCTGCTGTGTCCCTATCAGAAGGGCGGTAAGATCGGTCTGTTCGGAGGCGCTGGCGTAGGTAAGACGGTGCTGATTCAGGAGTTGATCCGCAACATTGCCACGGAGCATGGCGGCTACTCCGTATTTACCGGTGTGGGCGAACGTACTCGTGAGGGCAACGATCTGTATCATGAGATGAGTGAATCAGGAGTTATCGACAAGACCACTATGGTGTTCGGACAGATGAACGAGCCCCCCGGAGCGAGAATGCGTGTGGGCCTTACCGGTCTGACCATGGCAGAATACTTTCGTGACAAGGGCGGCAAGGATGTGCTGCTGTTTATAGACAATATCTTCCGTTTTACACAGGCGGGCAGTGAAGTGTCTGCACTGCTGGGACGTATGCCCTCGGCTGTGGGATATCAGCCCACGCTGCAGACGGAGATGGGCGCGCTGCAGGAGCGTATCACCTCCACGAAGAATGGTTCCATTACCTCCGTGCAGGCGGTCTATGTGCCGGCGGACGATCTGACTGACCCCGCGCCTGCCACCACATTTGCCCATCTGGACGCGACCACGGTATTGTCCCGTTCTATTGTGGAGCTGGGGATTTATCCGGCGGTAGATCCGCTGGAGTCAACCTCCCGTATTCTGGACCCCCGTATTCTGGGCGAGGAGCACTATAAGGTGGCTCGTGGAGTACAGGAGATATTGCAGAGATATAAGGAGCTGCAGGACATCATCGCCATACTCGGTATGGACGAACTGTCAGAGGATGACAAGCTCGTCGTGTCCCGCGCCCGTAAAGTGCAGAGATTCCTGTCGCAGCCGTTCTTTGTTGCGGGACAGTTTACCGGATTGGAGGGCAAATATGTGCCCATCAATGAGACGATTCGGGGCTTTAAAGAGATACTGGAGGGCAAGCATGACGATGTCCCTGAGAGCTATTTCCTGAACGCCGGCAGTATTGATGACGTACTGGCCAAAGTGAAATAGGGAAAGGCGGTTTTCGATGGCAGACAACAAATGCTTGACATTAAAGATTATCACGCCTACAAGGGTCTTTTACGAGGGCCAGGCGGAGATGGTGGAATTTAATACCTCCGAGGGAGAGATCGGTGTGCTGCCGGGCCATCTGCCCATGACGGTGATTGTGAAGCCCGGTGTATTAACCATCACGGAGCCGGAGGGGGATAAGGAAGCGGCGCTTCATGCGGGCTTTGCGGAGATACAATCGGATCGGGTCACTATCCTGGCGGAGATTATCGAGTGGCCGAATGAGATTGACGCGGCCAGGGCGGAGGCGGCCAGGGAGCGTGCTCAGGAACGCATTCATGAGAATGCCCGCGACACAGATATAGCCAGGGCGGAGACGGCTCTGCTGCGCGCTATGGCCCGTATACAGGTACTGAAGTAGGGCGGACGCTATGTCACGTGCAGTACGCTGGATGCATATGTTATAGAAAAAGAAAAGGTATTGTGAGCATGGATTTTGAACGCAGGATTTTACCTTTTTATATGACATATCCAGAGGCAGGTTATGGTAATGCTCCCCTTTACGGACGGCAGGACGCGGACGTGCTGCGTGATCTGGAATATTTTCGTCAGATGTATCCCGCGGAGGCTCGGCGCTATCAGGGCAGAGTTGCGGAGATTCTGGATAAGATGGACTATGAGGGCAGTGTGATCTATGATGAATATCCCGACCGCTATACGCTGGAACGCCTGGCGACAAATATAGCGGACGTAATCCGTCGCGAGGAGAGACAAGGGAATCCCGAGCAGGAGGATTCGGATGAGAGTTGGGGAGTGAGGCGTTCCCTGATATTTGTACTTTTGATTGATGAAGTGTATAAGCGTCGGCGAGGCGGCAGAAGAGGATTTTTCAGCTTTCGCTGATACACAGGCAGAGCCACGGGAACCCAGTGTTCTCCGTGGCTCTGCCTGAAAGGAGAGATATAGGATGGATGAACTGGGCAGGCTGCTTAAGGATATGATCAATGAGAGACTCGTACAGGTGACGCTGAGCAACAGCCGCAATCCTGCCTGGGGGGACAAGCTGAAGCTTCGTCCGGTGCTGCTTCAGAATAAGCTGATGTTTCAGAGTACCCGTTACACAGGCCCCCAGGTATTTCATCAGAATCATACGCCGGAGGAGGCAGGCCGTTTGATTGAGGATATGCTGCGGACACAATTCCGACAATGTGAGATGACTGCACGCGATCGAAGCGCAACCGTGCTGGTCAGTAAGAAGGGAAAGATGACCGTCAAGGTCCGGCAGGCTGTCTGTGACATTCCGACGGAGCTGTCCCACAATCGGGAGAAGCAATATATCTTAAAAGAGGGGGAGCCGGTGGACTTTCTGGTTGGCTTGGGCGTTCAGACGCCGGAGGGGAGAGTCGCCAGGAATAAATATGACAAATTTCGCCAGATCAATCGGTATCTGGAGTTTATTGAGGATATTTTGGACCAGCTGCCCTCACGGGAGACGATCCATGTGGTCGATTTTGGATGTGGAAAGTCCTATCTGACCTTTGCCATGTACTATTATCTGCACGTGCTGCAGGGGAGAGATATCTGTGTCACGGGACTGGATCTCAAGGAGGACGTGATCAGACGCTGCAATGACCTGGCAGGGCAGTGCGGATATGAGAAGCTGCGTTTTCAGGTCGGGGATATCAGCACCTATGAGGGGATGGAGCGGGTGGATATGGTGGTGTCTCTTCACGCGTGTGATACCGCTACAGATTACGCGCTGGAGAAGGCAGTACGCTGGGGCGCCAAGGTAATTCTTGCGGTGCCCTGCTGTCAGCACGAGGTAAACCGACAGATACATTGTGCCAAGTTGTCTCCGATTCTGCGTTACGGTGTGATCAGGGAGCGAATGTCCGCCCTGATCACGGATGCGGTTCGTGCCAATCTGCTGGAGCAGCAGGGTTATGATACACAGATTCTTGAGTTTATTGATATGGAGCACACGCCCAAAAATCTGTTGATTCGAGCCGTCAGGAGAACGGCAAAGAACGCCTGTCCTGGCGGAGGACAACCACGCATGCAGAAGAGACAGGCAGCCGCGATGCAGGAGGCATCTCTGGCGGAGGTGCTGGAGCTGCTGGGGATAGAGCCTAAGCTGGCCAGTCTGTTGGGCGTAAGGGACTAGGGCTATGGGAGATGAGACGGTATCGGTCTAAGCTGTGCGGGAGAAACAGGGAAGCATGAAAAAAACAATCATCAAATCAGTGATCTTCCTGCTGACTTTTTTGGTAGCATTATTGGTGGCAGGTCGGGTCATGAATCATGACAATCAGAATATGACAATGGAGCTGTCAGAGGCCAGTTTTCCCATCATCACTCTGGAAAAAGGCGATATCTCATACAATGAACTTCATGGGTACGCCCGAGAGATGGATGTCGCCTATCAGAGAGGAACCATTGCGGAATTAGGCGAAAACAGGGAGCTCGTGTTTCGGATCGAAACCTATGGACTGCCGATTGAGTCGATAGATATGGAGGTGCGCAGTCGTGATGGCAGTCGTCTGATTGAAAATACCCCGATCAGGGAATATGAACCCGGGAACACGATCAGGGTAGAGACGGCGCTGAAGGATCTGATTGAGAAGGATACGGAATATTCTCTGGTTCTGGTGTTGACGGACGGCAGCAGTCGGGAGATACGCTATTATACCAGGGTGATATGGAGCGATAACACCTGCGGGTATGAGAAGCTGGAGTATGTGCGTGATTTTCACGAAAAAACATTTGACAGGGAAGCGGCCAGGGACTTGATTAAATACCTGGAGAGCAATTCGCAGGGGGACAATACAAGCTTTCACAAAGTGGATATACACAGCAGCTTTCATCAGATTACCTGGGGGGAGCTGGATGTGCGACGGTTGACGGAGCCTGCCATCAACCTGATGGAGCTTGCCACTCAGACTGCCGCCATGCAGCTCAGCTATCTGGTGTCGACGGGAAGTGGAAAAGACCAGGTCTGTTATCTGGTGGAAGAGCTTTACCGGATCCGCTATACCCCCGACAGGGTATATCTGTTGGGGTTTGAGAGGACAATGGACCAGATTCCCGCTATAAAGGGAAATATCTACGCCAACGACAAGATCATGCTGGGAATAGTGGGCGAGGATGTTGCCCTGTTGGAAAGTGAGGACGGCAATATCGTGGTATTCGAGGCGGCAGGGAGGCTGTGCAGCTACAATGCGGCCAGCAACAGGCTCGCGCTGCTGTTTTCCTTCTATGAGGATACTTCTCAGAATGCCAAGCCGCAATGGGATGCCCGCGACCTGTATCAGCAGTATGGATTGAAAATATTGGGAGTGGACGAGGGGAATAACGTTCAGTTTGCCGTCTATGGATATATGAACAGAGGGCGGCATGAGGGGGAAGTGGGCATTCAGCTATACACCTACAACAGCGCTCACAATACGATTGAGGAGATTGTATATATTCCCTATGACAAATCGTATGAGATACTGGCGGCCGAACTGGAGCAGCTTCTGTACATGAACAGAGAGGGTAAGCTTTACCTGTATCTGAATCATGGCATCTATGAGGTGAATACCCTGGAGCGCACCAGTGAGAGAATCGCTCTGGTGGAAACGGATGAGGCTATGGTGATCTCTGACAACCACAAGATTATTGTGTGGTGGCAGGAACAGGGGTTGCAGATGATGGATCTGGGAACGGAGCAGTTGCTCCAGATCGAGGTGGGAGCGGACGAGATAGCCAGGCCGCTTGGTTTTATGGGAGAAGATATTATCTACGGTGTGGCAAGGCGAGAGGATGTGGTGGCGGATGCGGTAGGTCGGCAAATATTTCCCATGTACCAGGTGTGCATCCGGAATTCCTCCGGAAAGCTGATGAAAGCGTATGAGCAGGAGAACATATACACCCTGTCCTGCCGGGTAGAGGAAAATCAGATTATCCTGGAGCGGGTGCTGAGGCGGGAGGACGGCAGCTATGTGAACACAACCAGAGAACAAATCATGAACAGCGCTCCGCAGGAGACGGGCAGAAACCAACTGGTGATTGCAGCGGTGGATGTCTATGAGAAGCTGGTGCAGCTTCAGGTGCGGGACGAAATCAATGTCAAGGGCTTGCAGGTGTTGACGCCCAAGGAGGTTGTATTTGAGGGTGGAAGAAATGTCGATTTGCAGACAGATATCCGACAGGAGCGGTACTATGTGTATGACCTGGGCCGCATAGAAGGAATCTACTATGAGCCGGCCCAGGCTATCAATCAGGCCAATGCCTGCTTTGGCGTGGTGGTAAACGACAGGGGAAGAACCATTTGGATCAGAGGAAACAGAGCGGTCCGCAATCAGATCATGGCGATCAAGGCCCCGGCAATGATGGAGGAAAAGAGCAGTCTCGCAGTATGTCTGGATACCATGCTGGAGCTGGAGGGTATCGTGAGAAATACAGAGCAGCAGCTAAGGCGGGGAAGGACAGCACTGCAGATTCTGGAACAGGAATTGGACGGGAAGGCCCAGGTGATGGATCTGAGTGGGTGCAGTCTGGACGCCATGTTGTATTTCATCAATCAGGATATTCCCGTGTTGGCGATACAAAGGAGTGGAGAGGCTGTTCTACTCACAGGCTTCAACGAGTTTAACGTAGTGGTTATGGAGCCTTCCTCAGGTAAGCTATACAAAAAGGGCATGAACGATACTCGGGAATGGATGGAAGAGAACGGTAATCCTTTTATTGCCTATATCAGGATGGAGGACTAGGTTGGCTGGTATGCAAAAGAACAGAATGCGGTATCTGGATATTTATAAAGGGATCGGGATTGTTCTGGTACTGCTGGGGCATATTGGCACAACGCCTTATTATCTGGGGTTGTGGCTCAATGCCTTTCATATGCCATTGTTTTTTGTCGCCGCGGGACTGTTGATCGGCGAAAACAAGCTGTATAACAGAGATGCGATGTCCATTGTCAGAGGGCGACTCCGCGCGGTCATGCTTCCCTATATGTGGTTCAGCCTCATTGCCATTGTATGGGACGGAGTGAAGGCATTTCTTACTCCGGCGCAGCACTTTAAGCTTGACATGATTGGCAAGCTGTGGGATAGTCTTTCACTGTTTGGTGTTTCAGTGCTGTGGTTTCTGCCTGCATTCTTTGTGGGGGCGACTGGATACCAGCTGCTGCGCAAAAAGGCAGCCTTCAGCTTGGCGCTGCCCGTGCTGACCGCTTTGACAGTGGCGCTTCTTTTTCTCGATGGGACGGTGGAGAGGCTTGCGGCAACGGAGATGTCAGCGAAGATATTTCTGCTGAAGCTGCTCTGTGTGATTCCGCGGGGATGCCTGGGTGCCTTTTTCTGTGCCGTGGGGGAGGGAATGGGTATTCTGGTCCGCTGTTTGGAGCGGAAAAAATGGAGCTTGCTGTTGACAGGACTTGTGGCAACGTTAGTTGGCTCCTACTGTGCTGTAAGTAATGTGTTGGTTTCCGTGCGTTATCTGGTCTTTGGAAATATGGCGTTGTTTTTGGGGGCCGCCGTATGTCTGACAGGCGGAATTCTGCTGCTGTGCCGTTTTGTGGAGCATTTGCCTCCTCTGGAGTACCTTGGTAAATATTCCCTGATCATCATGGTGACGCACCTGGACCTGCGAGTGTTCAACATTGCGCTGAAGGTTGGCGGCAAGGTATTGGAATGGACAGGGCTTGCTCTCGCCTATGACATTGTGGTAGCGGTAGTGATTATCGTTCTGGAGCTGTTCTGGATATGGTTGCTGGATGGCCGTCTGAGTTTTCTGCTTGGCAGGAAGGGCAGAAAGAACACTGGCGAAAAGAGAAAATAATGTTGCAGGAGAAGGCGGCTTAGCGGCATTATTCGCCCTTGACAGGGAAAATGTATTTCTTATATTTTTGCAGCGTGAGGAGCAATAGCATTCCCAACACTCCACAGGAGAGTATCTCGCCAATTCCCACGGTCAACATGAAAAAGGGAACGGAGCCGGGGATATGATAGGCGTAGTACAGTACGAATGGTACAATGAGCGTATTGGCGACAATGGGGGGAAGCGGCGCGATCCAGCTGTGTTGGCTCGGCCATTGGCGGCGGCACAGCAGCCATGTGCCCACGGCGCCCAGCAGTGTGGCAAGGCTGCCAAAGATCACATCCCAGATGATGGCGCCGGTCAGCAGGTTGCTGATCAGGCATCCCAGAAACAGCCCGGGTATGGCAGCGGGCGTAAAAAAAGGCAAAATGGTAAGCGCTTCAGAGAATCGAAGCTGGACAGCATAATTGGCCAATCCGAGAGCATTGGCCAACAAAGTTAAAACCACATAAAGAGCGGCGATAATAGCCGCCTGAGCGATAAAAAGTGTCTTGCTGATTTTCATGATCTAATCTCCTTTAGTATTTTTTTAACGAGTGGAAGGTCTCGAACACTCGGTTTGGCAGCCTGCCGCCTGGCTTATAAGGCTCCTGCAACGAAAACAGTGTAGCACACTTTTTCAGGAATGGCAAGTGGATGTATGCGTAAAGGCTCAGTTCAACAGTCCCGCCTTTCCAAGCTGTCTGCGGATCGGAATGCCCAGCATCAGCGTGAGCGCGATCTTAAACAGGTCGGCAGGAATGTAGGGAATCACGCCAATCCACAGGGCTTCTATAAAGGAGCGGTTGAGCAGATGTCCCAGCCACAGAGTCCCGAACAGATACATAGCGGCTGTCCCCAGCGTCATACCGACCAGGTGTAGCGGCCATCTGGCGGGCCAGCAATGGATGAAAAAGCCCGCGATCAGGGACAGGAAGATGTAACCGAGGAGGTATCCGCCGGTAGGCCCCAGCACCTTGCCGACACCGCCGGAGAATCCTGTGAATACAGGCATACCTGCCAGGCCGAGCAGCAGATATGCAAGGCAACTCACCGTACCCCATTTCATTCCCAGCAGATATACGGCCAACAATATACCAAGAACACCCAGAGAGATGGGAACGGGGCTGAAGGGCAGCGGGAAAGCGAGAGGCCCCAGCAGACAGATCACAGCGGTCATCAAGCCAATCAATGCAATTTTCTTTGTTTTCATCATGATTTTCTCCTCGTATTGAATTGCTGCGCGATAGCTCTAAAGTGTAAAGCCCTGAAATTACAGAAAAACTCTGTGGGTCACTTTAATAGGGCAGCTAAGTTCTACCGTGTAATGTAAACTGGATTTCAATATGAGTATACAATTGAAAGACAAGAATGTCAACCATTTTGAACAATAAGTTAACATTATAGATATAAAACGGGCAGCCCTTGAAGGACTGCCTGTTCAAATTCCTTTAATCCAGCGTTTCTCCGCTTCGATACCTGGACACGATGCTTTGAATTCTCTCATTAGGATTCAGCAGATCACTGATGGAGGAATCGTGGTTCAAGGTATCAATAATATAGGCGATATATTTGCTCATGTCACAGTTGATATACCATTCTCTCTCCAGAAGCTCCGGAGTCTGGTAGATCAGATTGGTAGTCAGAATCCTGGTGAACAAACCGCTCTGATAGGCATTGTCGAATTTGTCCAGACCGTCGGTAAACAGGCCGAAGGTCGAGAAGACAAATATCTTTTCCGCCTTGCGCTGCTTCAGAGCAGCGGCAGTCTCCAGGATGCTGTCACCGGAGGATATCATATCATCGATAATTATGACGTCCTTACCCTCCACACTGGAGCCCAGAAACTCATGGGCTATGATGGGATTGCGTCCATTTTCAATGCGGGTATAATCACGGCGCTTGTAGAACATGCCCATGTCCAATCCCAACACGTTGGCAATATAGATCGCGCGCTTCATACCGCCCTCGTCGGGGCTGATGACCATCATGTGTCCGCTGTCGATCTGAAGATTTCTCTCATGGTGAAGCAGCCCCTTGATAAACTGATAAGCGGGCTGTACCGTCTCAAAGCCATGCAGGGGAATAGCGTTCTGCACCCGGGGATCGTGAGCGTCGAAGGTGATGATATTGTCCACGCCCATACCTACCAGTTCCTGCAGGGCCAGAGCGCAATCCAGAGATTCACGGGTTGTTCTCTTGTGCTGGCGGCTCTCATACAGATAGGGCATGATCACCGTAATTCGGCGAGCCTTACCGCCCACAGCGGCAATGATGCGCTTGAGATCCTGATAGTGATCGTCGGGGGACATGCGGTTCACATTGCCGCAGAGAGAATAGGTCAGGCTGTAATTACAGACATCCACCAACAGATATAGATCGCAGCCTCTGACAGATTCCAGAATCACCCCCTTGGCTTCGCCTGAACCGAAGCGGGGAACCTTGGCGCTCAGCAGATAGGAGCTTCTCTGATAGCCGGAGAAGGCCAGAGAATCCTTATGCTCATTCTCACGTTCCGTTCTCCAGCGGACCAGATACTTGTCCACTTGATCGCCCAGCACCCGACAACCCTCCAGAGCGATGATTCCCAGAGAGCCTACGGGAATAGTTTCCAGGTTGCGCTTCTCCTCACGATTTGGCATTAATTCTCCTCCTGTACATTCGTATATCCGGACCTGTCAGCTTACACAATGAATAATTGCTGGTGATACGGGAAAAGATACGGTCGGAGTAACGGTCCCGTATTTCCTCCAAATTCAAATTGGTGGATATGATTGTGGCCTTCTGCCGTAGATGTCGTTCATTGAGCAGAGAAAACAGCTGAGAGGTTACAAAGCTGTTAGTTACCTCCGTTCCCAGATCGTCAATGATCACCAGATCATTATTGTAAATGTCTTTGCAGAAATTGTAAAGGGTTTCTTTTGCTTTTGCATCAAAACTATAGCGGGCAAGGTTTTCAAACAGTCCATTAGCGCTGAAGTAGATTACAGCTAAGCCCTGTGACAATAGTTCCCTGGCGATACATCCGGACAAAAAGCTTTTACCTGTACCTACTGTACCATAAAATAGAAGATTTTGATAGCTATTTTTGAAATTATCTACAAATTTATGACTGATTGAGACGGCGTTTTCAAAACGCTGCAGATCCTCCCCCTCGTAGTATGCGGTGGAAAGGGTATCGAAATTCTCCCGGGAAAGCATCTCCTGGATTCCCGATTGCTCGTATAGCAGTGTGATCTCCTGTTGCCGGAAGCAGTGGCATTTCTCTCCTCCGATATAGCCAGTATCCTGACAATCCGGACACTCGTAGGAGGGCTCCAGATAGTCCTCAGGGTATCCGGCCTGTGTCAGCAACGCTCTGCGTTGCTGCGCGTTCTGGGCCAGGCGTTGCTTCAGGTCGTCCAGTGCGCCGCTGTCTCCCTCCAGCAGAAGGCGCGCGTGGGCGACAGAGACAGCGCCCACGGAGGCCTCCAACTCCTGATATTGTGGCAGCAGCGCGTAGATCTGCTGGCGGCGCTGCATCAGCTGCCGCATATTGCGGGTTCGCTTTTCTTCATAACTGCGACTTATAGTGTCATATTGAGCTTTGGTCAAGGCCATAATGATTCTCCTGATTTTCAGACTAATTGCTGATCAGCTCTCTCTCCAGCTCCTCAAAATCATAGGCATTCTGCTTGAACTGGTTGAATTTATTGCTGACGATGCCACTGCGGGAGGGAGTGCCCTTCTGCTTCTGATACTGCTCGTCCACTCGTTTGATATCGGCCTTGTGCTGGACATTCTCGCGATGCCAGCTGCTGAGTATGCCCTCGGCATACTCAAAGCGGTGCTTATCCACCGCCAGCACGGTGCGCTCGCAGGCCTCAAAGATAATATCCGTACTGAAGCCGTATTCTCGGGTCCAGCGATTGATGTATTCCAGCTCCTTGCTGGTCGGAGAGGTGGATTTGCCGAGCTCGTTCATGATCGCATAGACGGATTTGTCATATTTGAGAGCGGCTTTCTGGGCCTGCTTGGGGGTGGAGATGCCCTGCTGCGCCCAGCTCACGGCTACCTTCTCCATATACCGGAAGTCCTTCTTGCCCAGATCCACACAATATTGAATCAGATAGTCGATCAGGTCGTCAGAGAAATGCAGCACATCCGACAGATACAGGATCGTCTTCATGTCCGATGCCGTCAGCGTTCTCCCCACATACACCTGAGCCACAAACAATAGCTGAGCAATATTGTCCTGCTCCTTGAAGCTGCGGAGACGATCCGCGCTGTATGAGGGCTTGGCATAGGGGTCCGTCTCAGGCGGCTGCAAGGCCGCGGCTGCTCCCTGCCCCGCACTGACTCCGGCAGGGCTCTGTTCGCACAGATGGATTCCCACCAGATTCTTGTCGTCATCATAATCCAGAGTCAGGAGCTTCTGCTTCTCCCAGTATATCAGAGCGCGCAGAACGTCCTTCTCCGTATGATTGAATTTGTCCGCTATATCAGATACGCTGAAAGGCAGATTGGCATGTATCATGCGCAACAGATAAAGGTATATCTTCAATTGCGCGTCATTGGCATCTTTCATGTATTTATCGATAAACGAGTTGGAAACAGCAGTAGATTCAATATAATTGTCCTTATAAATTGTTAAACCAGCCATAAAATCATCCCTTCAGTGTCAGTGGTTCAAAGTATAGCACAGGAATGATAAAAAGAAAATAGGCACTTTGCAACAAAAATTTTGCCGGATTGGGAGGCTGCTTCTGGATAAAAAATGTGCCTTGGTTTGTGGAAACGGTGGAAATGGTGGATAAAAAAGCAGGCGCAAGATATGAGGCCCGCTATTTGGGCGTTTTCAATGAGGCGGGGTTGGAAGGTTATCCACATCCAGAAACGAAATATCCACAATTTTTTTACTGCCCTGACAGCAAAAAAATTGTGGATATGGTGGATAATTATTTCCCCAGAAGAGATTCCCCGATTTTGTATACGTCTCCGGCTCCCATAGTTATCAACAGGTCATCCTTTATGCAATTTTTTCTGAGAAAATTTTCAGCCTCCTCGAATGAGGAGCAATAGTCGCATGCCCCGCCGAGCTTCTGGATGGCCTCCTGCAGATCCCGGGAGCTGATTCCAAGAGTGTCCTTCTCGCGGGCCGCATAGATATCCGTCAGCACCACCCTGTCAGCCAGGGTCAGAGCCTGCGCGAACTGCGGCATAAATGCCTTGACTCGGCTGTAGGTATGGGGCTGGAAGACGCACCACAGGGTCTTGTGAGGATAATTTTGCGCTGCCTTCAAGGTTGCAGTAATTTCCGTGGGGTGATGTGCATAATCATCTATTATAGTGACGCCGTCCATATTGCCCTTGTACTCAAAGCGCCGATCGGTTCCGTGGAAGCTCTTTAATGCTGTCAGGATGATTTCGCGGTCGATGCTGAGCAGATCGGCAGTGGCTATGGCGGCCATGGCATTGCAGACATTGTGATCGCCGGGCACCGACAGGGTGACAGGCCACGGGGCGCCGTGGGGGACATGCAGCACAAAAGACACATTGCCCTCGGCGTCATAGGTGATGGAGTCGGCATAATAATCGCAGTCCTGGCTACGACCGTAGGTGATCGTTCGGCAGGGCAGAGCCTGGGTAAGCTCCCAGGCATCCCTGATCTCTCCGTTGATGATCAGTATGCCGTCTTCGGGCAAGAGCTCGGCAAATTTCCGGAAAGAGCGGCGGATGGCTGCCAGATCCTTAAAGAAGTCCGGATGATCCTCCTCCACATTCAGGATGACGCCAATCTTGGGAAAAAAGCTCAGAAAGCTGTTGGTGTACTCGTCAGCCTCGGTCAGAAAATAGCCGCTTTTTCCAACGCGCATATTTCCGCTGATGGACTTCAGGATGCCGCCGATAGACAGAGTGGGATCCGTGCCTGCCCTGAGCAGAATCTCCGCGAGCATGGAAGTGGTAGTGGTCTTGCCGTGGGTGCCGCTGACAGCGATGGGAAGTTCATAATTCTTCATGATCTGCCCCAGAAGCTGGGCCCTGGACAAGAAGGGGATGTTGCGCTGGCGAATGGCCATAAATTCCAGATTGTCCTCATGGACGGCGCTGGTCAACACCGCGCAGTCTATTGACTCCGGCACATGAGCTGCGTCTTCGCCGTAAGAGATTTGGATGCCCTGCCGCTCAAGCGCCTGAGTGATGGGGGAGGATCTCCAGTCCGAGCCGGACACAGTAAAGCCTGCCTGATGCAGGAGCTGCGCCAGACCGCTCATGCTGATGCCGCCGATACCAATAAAATAAACAGAAACCGGATGATTAAAATCTATCTGATACATAGCAGTGCATAACTCCTCTTTTAAATTGTTCTACAATTATTATATTCCTTATTATATACTTTGTGGGTAGAAAAAACAAATGTATTTTGATAAAGTACAATTTCTGTTAAAATTGAATAAAAATTTTACTAAAAACAACTTTTTTCTGTAAAAAACATTCACAATTTATATGAGATATGCTATAATATGTACAAGACAAGGCGCAATTAAGCTTTGTTTATTATGCTAGATTGAGGTGATGGACATGATTAAGAAAGAGATGATAGCCATGCTGCTGGCTGGGGGGCAGGGCAGCCGTCTGGGTGTTCTTACGGCCAAGGTAGCCAAGCCTGCTGTTGCGTTCGGCGGAAAATATCGGATTATCGATTTTCCCCTGAGCAATTGCATCAATTCGGGCGTGGATACGGTAGGTGTGCTGACCCAGTATCAGCCGTTGCGACTGAACACTCATATCGGGATCGGCATTCCCTGGGATCTTGACCGGAATATCGGCGGGGTCACAGTGCTTCCTCCCTATGAGAAGAGCACCAACAGCGAGTGGTATACGGGAACGGCCAACGCGATCTTTCAGAATCTGGACTATATGGAGAGCTTTAATCCGGAATATGTCCTGATCCTGTCCGGCGACCATATCTATAAGATGGATTATGAGGCAATGCTGGATTTCCACAAGTCGAACAATGCGGAGGTGACGATTGCGGTTATGCCCGTCCCCATGGAGGACGCAAGCAGATTCGGCATCATGATCACCGACGAGAATCGAAGAATCACTGACTTCGAGGAAAAACCAGAGCATCCCAGAAGCAATCTTGCCAGTATGGGCATATACATATTCAGCTGGAAGACGTTGAAGGAGTCGTTGCTGGCTATGGCGGAGCAGCCTGCCCTGGATTTTGGCAAGCATGTGATTCCCTACTGTCGGGACAAGGGGGCGCCCCTGTATGCCTATGAGTTCAATGGCTACTGGAAGGACGTCGGTACCCTGTATTCTTACTGGGAAGCCAACATGGAGCTGATTGATATTGTGCCGGAGTTCAACCTGTATGAGGAATATTGGAAGATCTATACCAAGAGTGAGATCCTGCCCCCCCAGTATATGTCGGAGGGCAGTGTGGTGGAGCGCTGTATTATCGGCGAGGGAACGGATGTCAGCGGCAAGGTGTACAACTCTGTGATCGGCTGCGGTGTGACCATCGGGGAAGGCGCGGTGATTCGGGATTCGATTATCATGAACAATGTCGTCGTCGGCGCCGGATGTGAGATCTATAAGGCCATCATAGCGGAGAACGTGCAGATTGGCAATGGAGTGAAGCTGGGGGTAGGCGAGGAGGCGGAGAATGACACGGCGCCTCATATATACAATCACGGACTGGTGACAGTGGGGGAGAAGAGCGTGATTCCCGAGGGCGTCAGCGTGGGCAAGAACACGGTGATTTCCGGAGTGACTACGCCACAGGACTATGAGAACGCTTATCTGGAGAGCGGCAAGACTTTAATTAAAGCAGAGGAGAGATAACAGTGAGAGCAATAGGAATCGTTTTGGCAGGCGGCAATAACCACCGAATGAAAGAGTTGTCGCAGAAGCGAGCCATCTGTGCCATGCCGATAGCCGGCAGCTATCGAAGCATTGATTTTACACTCAGCAATATGTCCAATTCCCATATTCAGAGAGTGGCGGTATTTACCCAGTACAATTCCCGAAGCCTGAATGAACATTTGAGTTCTTCCAAATGGTGGGATTTCGGACGTAAGCAAGGAGGCCTGTACGTCTTCACGCCGGCCGTGACCGTGAACAACAGCAATTGGTACAGAGGGACGGCGGACGCTATCGCTCAGAATCTGTCCTGGTTAAAGGACAGCCATGAGCCCTATGTGGTGATCGCCTCAGGCGACGGGGTGTACAAGATGGACTTCAACAAGCTGCTGGAGTACCACATCGACAAAAAAGCCGATATCACGGTGGTCTGTCGGGATATGGAGCCCGGCACAGAGATTGAGCGCTTTGGCACGATGAAGATGAACGAGGATTTCCGCGTCACAGAGTTTGAGGAGAAGCCGCTGCAGGCCAAGAGCAATACCATCTCCTGCGGAATCTATGTGATTCGTCGCCGCAACCTGATCGAGATGATTGAGAGGTGTATGGAGGAGGAGCGCTATGATTTTGTGCGGGATATTCTGATCCGCTACAAGGATATCAAGCGTATCTATGGCTATAAGATGAAGTCTTATTGGCGCAACATCGCGTCGGTGGAGGACTATTACGGGACAAACATGGATTTCCTGAAGCCCGAGGTGAGAGACTTCTTCTTCAAGCAGTATCCGGATATCTATTCCAAGGTGGACGACCTGCCGCCCGCGAAATATAATCCGGGCGCTCAGATACGCAACAGCCTGATCTCCAGCGGCTGCATCGTCAACGGCATCGTGGAGAACTCAGTGCTCTTCAAGAAGAGCTACATAGGGAACAACTGCGTGATCAAGAATTCTGTGATCCTCAATGATGTCTATATCGGTGACAACAGCTATATTGAGAACTGCATTGTGGAGAGCCGTGACACGATTCGGAGTGGATCGCGCTTTGTAGGTGAGCATGGCGTAAAAATTGTTCTGGAGAAGAATGACAGGTATAACTTATAAAGCGCGCAGACCGGAATGTTCCGCATTTATCTTTTATGAACAGAATGAGCGCCAGGGCGCACAGGAAAAGTACATTAGGATCATTTAGCTAAGGAGGTTGGTTATATGCAGATTACAGATGTACGGGTTCGTAAGATAACAAAGGAAGGCAAGATGAAAGCCGTTGTGTCCATCACGCTGGATGATGAGTTCGTGGTGCACGATATCAAGGTGATTGAGGGCGAGAAGGGTATGTTTATCGCCATGCCCAGCAAGAAGTCGGCTGACGGGGAGCATCGCGATATAGCGCATCCCATCAGTTCGTCGGCCAGGGAACGCATTCAGCGGACGATTCTGGAGAGCTACCAGAAGGCGCTGGAGACTCCGGATGACAGCCCAGAGTAAGCTCTTATTTCTGCGGGCAATGAGCCAAGTGCCGTGCTTGCACGAGCATTTGGCGAATGCCGCGGGGTATTTGATTTGGAAAATATAATGTGCGAGAAGAGCTGCCGCAGCGCTGCGGCGGCTCTTTTTGAGCTATGTGGCATAGTCGCTGGCATTAATGGATATTTATATAATTTGAGCTTGAATTCAGGAACAGTTATGGAGTATCATTAGGATGCTGAGTAAATCGGCAAAGACAATCGTAAACTAGCTTTTCTAGTACCGAATTGTGCATGTTGTATATTCCATAAGTAGGCTCTTGAAAAACGTCAGTGCTTAGTGAGGTCTGCCGAATTCATTCGGCACGAGCTTAGCACTGTTACGTTTTTCACGAAGCGAAAGCGTGCCTACGTTGGAGTATACAACGTGTACAATGACACTTGCATGGTTATTGGGTTTTATAATCGTATAATAGATGGAGGAAACTATGTATATTGTTGCAGGCCTGGGCAATCCAGGCAGAGAATATGAAAATACCAGACATAATGTCGGATTCTGTGTCATAGATGAGCTTGCGAAGAAATACCAGATCGCCATGCTGGAGAGAAAGCACAGGGCAGTCATCGGCAGGGGGTATATCGACGGACAGAGGGTAATTCTGTTGAAGCCGCTCACCTATATGAATCTGAGCGGGGAGAGCATCCGAGAGGCGGTGAATTACTACAAGGTGGACGAGAGCTCTCAGCTGGTGGTCATTTCAGATGACATCAGCCTGGATGTGGGTCAGCTGCGGATACGCAAAAAAGGCAGCGCGGGAGGCCATAACGGGCTCAAGAATATTATCGGGCAGCTCGGACATGAGAACTTCATCCGCATCCGTATGGGCGTCAGCGATAAGCCGCAGGGATATGATCTGCGGGACTATGTGCTGGGCCATTTCACAGATGGGGAAAAAGAGGCGCTCAGGGAGTCCTGTGAAAAAGCGGCGGACGCCGTCCGCATGATTCTGCGGGGGGACGTGGACGGCGCCATGAACAGATACAATGCCAAAAAGAAAGTGCAACACGGGGAAAACATGGAGGAATGACAGGATGCAGGCATTATTGGCGCCGTTACGGGAGCTGGCGGAATACGAACAGGTCAGGGAGGATATTCGCAAGGGCAGGACACCGGTTGCACTCAGCGGGTGTGTGGACTCTCAGAAGCTCCATATGATATACGGCCTGTCGGACGGCATACGCTTCAAAGTGATCGTGACCTACAGTGATTTAAAGGCCAGAGAACTGTACGAGGAATATCGTTTTTACGACAGAAACGCCCAGCTCTATCCGGCCAAGGATCTGATCTTTTTTCAGGCGGATATCCACGGCAATCAGTTGACCAGGGAAAGAGTGCGGGTGCTGCGCCGGATTGCGGAGGGTAAGCCGCTGACATTGATCACCACCTTCGCGGCGTTGATGACGCCCCAGGTGCAGTGGAATCCCTGCGAGGATATCCTGACGGTAGAGAACGGAGGCACTCTGGACGCGGCGCAGTTTGCCAGGCGGCTGGTGGATCTGGGGTACGAGAAAGCTCCTCAGGTGGAGAGCAGCGGACAGTTCTCGGTCAGAGGCGGTATCATAGACATCTTTGATCTGACCGAGGAGAATCCCTACCGCATCGAGCTGTGGGGAGATCAGGTGGAGTCTCTGCGCTCCTTTGATGTGCTCAGTCAGCGCTCCCTGGAAAAACTGGAGAGCGTGACCATCTATCCGGCGGCCGAGTTTGTCATGAGCAGGGAGCGCCTGGAGGCGGGAGTGAGGAGGATTGAGGCGGATGCCGCAGTTCAGGAGAAGAAGCTGAGAGAGGCCTTCGAGACGGAGGCGGCGCATCGGATCCGCACGCAGATCGAGGAGCTGAAGGAACAGCTGTTAGAGTTTCAGGTCAGGGTGAATCTGGAGAGCTATATCCGCTATTTTTACGAGGATACAGTGACGCTGCCGGAGCTGCTGCAGCGTATGGGGAGGCAGAGCGGCGGCAACAATCTGATCTTCTTCATGGATGAGCCTGCGCGCATTGCCGAGCATGCGGATGCGGTGGAATTGGAATTTCGGGAGAGCATGGGACAGCGGGCGCAGAAGGGCTATGTGCTGCCGGGGCAGATGGATATTCTCTATGGAAAAGATCAGGTCATGGCGCGCTGTCTGGCGTCCGCCGTGGTGTCGCTGGCCACCATGGATGGGAAGAACAGCCTGATCAAGCCCACCTCGCGCGTCATGGTGTCCGCCCGCAATGTATCCTCCTACAACAACAGCTTTGACGCGCTGGTCAAGGATCTGACCCGCTACCGGAAGCAGGGCTATCGGGTGCTGCTGCTGTCCGGCTCCCGAACCAGAGCCAGCCGCCTGGCGGAAGACCTGCGGGACTTTGAACTGACCGCCATCTACACGGAGGATCCGCTGCGGGAGGTGCAGCAGGGGGAGATACTGACCTATTACGGCCATGTGAACAAGGGCTTTGAGTATCCTCTGATCAAATATGTGGTGATCGCCGAATCAGACATTTTTGGGGCTGAGAAAAAGAAGAAAAACAAAAAGCGTTATCAGGGACAGAAAATCAACGACTTCCACGAGCTGAAGGTGGGAGATTTTGTGGTGCATGAATCCCACGGGCTTGGAATCTACCGCGGCATCGAGAAAGTCGAGGTGGAGAAGGTGGTCAAGGATTACATGAAGATCGAGTACCGGGACGGCGGCAATCTCTATGTGCTGGCGACGGGCCTGAATGTGATCCAGAAGTACGCGGCCGCGGAAAGCGGCAAGCCCAGGCTGAACAAGCTGGGCGCCAAGGAGTGGGAGCGCACCAAGAGCAAGGTGCGCTCGGCTGTGGACGAGGTGGCGGCAGATCTGGTGGAGCTCTATGCTCTGCGCCAGCAGAGCCAGGGCTATCAGTATGGCAAGGACACGGTCTGGCAGCGTGAGTTTGAGGAGATGTTTCCCTTTGAGGAGACGGAGGACCAACTGGCGGCCATCGCGGACACCAAGGCGGACATGGAGAGCGGCAAGATCATGGACCGGCTGATCTGCGGCGACGTGGGCTATGGCAAGACCGAGATCGCGATCAGAGCGGCCTTCAAAGCGGTGCAGGAGGGCAAGCAGGTGGTGTACCTGGTGCCCACCACGATTCTGGCCCAGCAGCACTACAATACATTTACCCAGCGGATGAAGAATTTTCCAGTGCGGGTGGAGCTGTTTTCGAGGTTCCGAACGCCGGGGGAGATCAGAAAGGCCATTGCCGATCTGCAAAAAGGGCTGGTCGATATTGTCATCGGCACCCATCGGGTGTTGTCCGCAGACGTGCAATTCAAGGATCTGGGGCTGCTGATCATTGATGAGGAGCAGCGCTTTGGCGTGGCTCACAAGGAGAAGATCAAGAAGCTCAAGGAGAATGTGGACGTGTTGACGCTGACGGCAACGCCCATCCCCCGAACGCTTCACATGAGTCTCATCGGAATACGGGATATGAGTGTGCTGGAGGAGGCGCCGGATGAGCGTCTGCCCATACAAACCTATGTAATGGAATATAACGAGCAAATGGTCAGAGAGGCCATCGTCCGTGAACTGGGGCGGGGTGGACAGGTCTTCTATGTGTACAACCGCGTGAACAATATCGCGGATGTCACGGCGGGGGTTGCGGAGCTGGTGCCGGAGGCTACGGTGGCCTACGCCCACGGGCAGATGAAGGAGCATGAGCTGGAGAGGATCATGGTGGATTTCATCGCCGGAGAGATTGATGTGCTGGTGTCCACGACGATCATTGAGACCGGACTGGACATCTCCAATGTCAATACCATGATCATCCACGACTCGGACAATCTGGGACTGGCTCAGCTGTATCAGCTGCGAGGGCGGGTGGGGCGCTCCAACCGGACGGCCTACGCCTTCCTGATGTACAAGCGGGACAAGTTACTCAAGGAGGTGGCCGAGAAGCGCCTGGCGGCCATAAGGGAATTCACGGATCTGGGCAGCGGCTTTAAGATCGCGATGCGCGACCTGGAGATACGCGGAGCGGGCAATCTGCTGGGCATGCGTCAGCACGGTCACATGGCGGCGGTGGGATATGATCTGTACTGCAAGATGTTGAATGAGGCGGTGCAGCGCAGAAAAGGAATCTCCACGCAGGAGGACTTTGTGACTGCGGTAGATCTGGACGTGGACGCATTCATCCCGCCGGAATATATTGTCAACGAGGTGCAGAAGCTCGATATCTACAAGAGAATTGCGGGGATTGAGACGGTCAGGGAGCGGGATGATATGCGGGATGAACTGTTGGACCGCTTTGGCTCTATTCCGGTCTCGGTGGAGAATCTGCTGCGGATTGCCCTGATTCGGGTGTCCGCCCACAGGCTGTATATGACGGAACTCAAGGGGAAAAACGAGCGGATTATCTTCACCTTCCGGCCCGACGCTCCCATCGCGCCGGAGCGAATCCCCGCATTTATGAAGCCCCACGGGGACAGGCTGCTGTTCACGGCCTACGGCAATCCCTTTTTTACCTATAAATATAAAAAGTGTAATGTCATCGAGAAAGATGCGCAGACTTTACTTGCGGATACAGAGCGGTTGCTGGAGGAGATGAGCGTGCTGGTGGATGAGAGCCTTAAAGCTCTTAAAATTTTATAAAGCTATTGCGAACCGTAACATAATGTGTGATAATGAAAAGAGATTTGTTTTGACGCATACAGCGGTAGGTTTGGAGTCAAGTCGATGAATGAGAATATGAGTAATGCGGGGCTGAGTGAGCAATTTCGGCAAGCTTTGACGGAGGGACTCAACAGCGGTGATTTTAAAAATCTGAATGAACTGGTTGGCCAGACGGTGAGCAATGCGCTGAATGAGGCCAATTACACCTTTTCAGGGGGAAGTCAGGCGGGGAATGACAGGCATAATCGGCAGAAGGCCCAGATGAGGCAGAACTGGCAGAATTGGCAGGAGCAGCATGACAATTTCAGCGCAAGCTGGAGCACCCAAGGGAGACCTGGACAGAACGGTCAGCCAGGCAGAGGCTTTTTTGGCGGGCCAGGCGGACAGGGCGGAGCAGGCACAGTCCCGAACGGTCAGCCGGGCAGAGGCGCTTTTGTCGCGGGGAATGTACCGGGACGGGTCCTGCCGATGCCCCCGAGACCGATCGTCAGAACCAGACGTGTGGGCAATGTGGCAGGTGTTTTATACAAGGTCTTTGGCGGCATTGGCATGGGGTTCTTCGGTATGATACTGCTGGTAACTATGCTGGCGTGGGAGGTCCCGGCCATGATGGTGACAGCGCTGATCATGCTGTTCTTCTTTGGCATGATTCAACTGGGAAGCTCCAAGCATCATCGTCTCAAGCGGGCGGACCGCTATATCCAGCTCTGCGGCAGCAAGATGTACGGGGAGATATCTCAGCTGGCCGCAGGGATACAGAGGAGTAAGGGCTGGGTGCTGCGGGACATCAGGCGCATGCTGCAGATGGGTATCTTCCCCACCGGACATCTGGATGAACAGGGCACCACATTTATGCTCAACGATGTGATCTATAAACAATACAGGGATGCGGAGGCCGCCCGCCAGGTCAGAGAGCGGGAGGCGCTGCCGATGCAGGAGGAGCGTCCGCTGACGCCGGGCGAGCTGGTGGAGAGAGAGCAGCAGGCCCGTGCGCAGGAGCTCAACCAGATGGTTGCCGAGGGCATGGAATGCATCCGCAAGCTACGGGATATGAATGACGCCATCGAGGGGGAGGTGATCTCCGCCAAGCTCTACCAGCTGGAGGACTTGCTCAAGGAGATATTTGACAAGGTGAGGGAGTATCCCGACCAGATGTCCCAGATGCACAAGCTGATGGACTATTACCTGCCCACCACGCTCAAGCTTGTGGAGGCATACAGGGAGTTTGATGATGTCAGCGTGCCAGGGGAGGACATCCTCTCGGCCAAGACGCAGATAGAGAAGACGCTGGATACGATCAATGCGGCATTTTCCGAGCTTCTAAACAATCTGTTTAGAAACAGAGTGTTCGATGTGACGACGGATGCCCAGGTGCTGGAGACCATGCTGGTTCAGGAGGGACTGGCCAAGGAGAGCATCAGCAAGGAGCTGGAATACGCGAAGCTGGAACAGTGAAGTTACGCGCGACTGCATGGATTCGATCAGATAATCAATGGCCGTTGGAGCGGCAAAATGAGATGATATGCCACTGCAGGTACAGCCTGCGGCGGACGGAAGGAGGAAGAAAATGAGTGAACTGGATACAATGTTAAAAGCGGCCCCCACCCTGACGCTGGAGCCCTTTGCGGAGCCCAAGCAGGAGGTTGCCCCCGCGGTGAGTGAGGCACAGGTGACTGAGGCGGTGAAGGAGCAGATGAATGTGGAGCTGACGCCGGAAGAGCAGAAGATGGTGGATGACTTTGTCGAGCAGATCGATCTGAACAACACGCAGATGATCCTGCAGTACGGCGCCGGAAGCCAGAAGAAGATCGCGGACTTCTCTGAGAATGCATTGAGCAGCGTGCGCACCAAGGATATGGGTGAGATCGGCCAACTGTTGACGGATGTGGTGGGCCAGCTGCGGTCCTTTGAGGAGGGCGAGGACGAGAAGGGCTTCCTGGGTATCTTTAAGAAGAGCAGCAACAAGCTGTCCAATATGAAAGCGAAGTATGACAAGGCGGAGGTCAACATCAATAAGGTGTGCAAGGTCATGCAGGAGCATCAGATCACGCTGCTCAAGGATGTGGCTATGCTGGACAAGATGTATGAGCTGAACCTGAACTATTTCAAGGAGCTCTCCATGTACATACTGGCCGGCAAGAAGAAGCTGGAGCAGGCCCGCAATGTGGAGCTGGCGGAGCTCGTGGCCAAGGCGGAGCAGAGCGGTCTGCCGGAGGATGCGCAGAAGGCCAAGGATTTCTCCAGCATGTGCGAGCGCTTTGAGAAAAAGCTCTACGACCTGGAGCTGACCAGGACCATCTCCCTGCAGATGGCGCCCCAGATTCGTCTGATTCAGAGCAACGATACGACGATGTCCGAGAAGATTCAGTCCACGCTGGTCAACACGATTCCCCTGTGGAAGAGCCAGATGGTGATCGCCATCGGACTGGACCACTCCGCGGATGCGGCCAAGGCGCAGCGTGAGGTCAGCAATATGACCAACGAGCTGCTCAAGAAGAATGCGGATGCGCTGAAGATTGCTACCGTTGAGACGGCGAAGGAGGCGGAGAGAGGTATTGTGGATATCGAGACATTGACCGCTACCAATCAGACCCTGATCAGCACGCTGGACGAGGTGAGAAAGATTCAGGACGAGGGCCGTATCAAGCGCCAGAACGCCGAGCAGGAGCTGCTCAGGATCGAGACGGAGATGCGCAATAAGCTGCTTGAGATGAGCCGTCAGGAGAAACCAGGCGCATGAGTGAGTGCGCAGAGCGGGAAGACTGATAGCTGCAAGATAGAATGTACATTGAGATTAGCCTCAATATAAGCAGGGAAGCGATGATGTTGTCATTGCTTCCTTTACTTATCGAAGGCATGTGGACTGTTGAATTCACGAAAGGGTGGACTGATTATGGAGAGATGGGCAAGGGCATGGTATCAGCCGGTTCTTCCGCTGGGGGAGGATGGTCGCAGGGTTACAGGAAGCAGGGAGCATATTGCGCTGTCCAAAGAGGCGGCCAGGGAAGGCATGGTCCTGCTTAAAAATGAAGGGAATGTGTTGCCGCTTGCTAAGGGCAGCAGGGTTGCGCTGTTTGGCAAGGCGACCTTTGACTATGTGAAGGGCGGCGGGGGCAGCGGCGACGTGACAGTAGCCTACGCCCGCAATCTGTACGAGGGCCTGAGACAGAAGGCCGGATATGTGGAAGTGTTTGAGGAGCTTGCCAGCTTTTACAGGGAGAATGTGAAGGCGCAGTATGCCAGAGGTATAGGGCCAGGCATGACGGTGGAGCCCGCGCTGCCCGAGGAGCTGCTGAAAAAGGCGCGCGCTTATACCGATACGGCAATCATCAGTGTCTGCCGTTATTCCGGCGAGGGCTGGGACCGTAAGAGCATCTATGACAAAAGGAATGACGACAAAGAGGAAAAGAGAGACGACACGGTCATTGCGGGTCTGGAACAGAAGCAGGAGAGCGAAAGTGAAGTGTTTGAGGACGGCGACTTTTATCTGTCCCGCAGGGAAAAGGCCATGGTGGAGTCGGTAAAGAGCTGCTTTCCCAAGGTGATCGTGGTTATGAACGTGGGCGGCATGGTGGACACGGATTGGTTCGCCCGCGAGGACAGGATACAGGCCGTTCTGATGGCGTGGCAGGGCGGTATCGAGGGCGGGCTGGCGGCGGCGGAGCTGCTGGTCGGCGAGGACAATCCCAGCGGCAAGCTCTCGGATACTTTTGCAAAGCGGCTGGAGGACTATCCCTCCACCTGCAATTTCCATGAGTCGGACGACTAT
The DNA here is from genome assembly GCA_023663725.1 of bacterium. GTDB lineage: Bacteria > Bacillota > Clostridia > Lachnospirales > Lachnospiraceae > Acetatifactor. The sequence continues at coordinate 76,372 of JAMPGX010000017.1, forward strand.
GTGGAGTATACCGACGATATCTATGTGGGATACCGTTATTTTGAGACGATTCCAGGGGCCGCGGAGAAGGTCAATTATCCTTTCGGTTACGGGCTGTCTTACACGAGATTCCTGCTGTCTGCGCCCACTGTGGAGAAGAGGGGAGATCAGATTCAGGTCACGGTGGACGTGTGCAATATCGGACAGATGGCTGGCAGAGAGGTGGTGCAGGTCTATTACAGCGCGCCCCAGGGCAGGCTGGGGAAGCCGGCCAGAGAGCTGGCGGCTTTTCAAAAGACCAGGGTGCTGCAGTCCGGTGAGACGCAGACCGTTGCGCTGCATTTTGATGTGAGCGAGATGGCTTCCTACGACGATCTGGGCAAGGTGGCGAGAGCCGCCTATGTTCTGGAAAAGGGCGAATACCACTTTTATGTGGGCACATCTGTGAGAGACACCGTGGAGAGCTGCTATGTGATGGCGCTGGAGGAGGATGTAATCGCGCAGCAGCTTACTTCCAAGATGGTTCCCACGCAGCTACCTAAGCGTATGCTGGCGGATGGCAGCTTCGAGGAGCTGCCCCAGGGAGAGCCTGTGGATACGGACGCCAGCGTATTTCCGGCCAAGCTGCCTGAGCGGGAGACCGGCGGCGTCACGCCGGTGGTAAAGGGCCGCGCGAGCTATCCGCTGTGGGGGTATGTGGATGAGCGGCCGAAGCTGATTGATGTGGCGGAAGGCCGGATGACACTTCAGGAGTTTGTGGCGCAGTTGCCCGATCAACAGCTGGCGGAGCTCCTGGGAGGGCAGCCCAACACCGGAGTGGCCAACACCTTTGGCTATGGCAATCTGCCGGAATACGGCGTGCCTGATATCATGACCGCGGACGGCCCAGCGGGGGTGAGGATTGCGCCCCAGTGCGGCGTCTGCACCACCGCCTGGCCCTGCTCCACCCTGCTGGCCTGCACCTGGAATCCGTCTATGGCAGAGCGGGTCGGAGCGGCAGGAGGCGCGGAGGCCAAGGAGAACAATATCGGCGTATGGCTGACTCCCGCCATTAATATCCACCGCAGTCCCCTCTGCGGCCGGAATTTTGAGTACTATTCCGAGGACCCTTATCTCACCGCTAAGATGGCGGGCGCCATGGTGACGGGCATCCAGAGCAACCATGTTGCGGCCACGGTCAAGCATTTCGCGCTGAACAACAAGGAGACGAACCGCACGGAAAGCGACTCCAGAGCCTCTGAGCGCGCGATACGGGAAATCTATCTCAAGGCCTTTGAGAGAATTGTGAAAGAGGCAAAGCCGTGGAGCATCATGTCCTCCTACAATATCGTCAACGGGCATCGCGCCTCCGAGAACAGGGAGCTGCTGGAGGATATCCTGCGGGGTGAGTGGGGCTTTGAGGGCATGGTGACGACAGACTGGTGGACCCACGGAGAGCATTACAAGGAGACGAAGGCGGGCAATGATATCAAGATGGCATGTGGGTTCCCCGCGAGACTTCTGGAGGCCAGGGAGAAGGGAGCGCTTACCAGGGAGGAGATGGAGATCTGCGCCCGCAGGATACTGGGGCTGATCCTGAAGATAGACTGAGGGATTTAGGATGATGTAGTTTAGGTTAGCTGTACGGTATGGGCACTCGCTCCAGGCGGGGGCCCAGACAGCTGAGCAATTCATTGGTGATAGTGCCGCAGGCATCTGCCAGGTCCGCCGCACAGATATATTCCTGGCCGTCTCTGCCGATCAAGGTGGCGATATCCCCAGGTTCCACACCGGGTATGGCAGTCACATCCGCCAATAGCTGATCCATACAGATGCGGCCCACAATAGGGGCGTACTGCCCGTGAATCAGCACTTTTCCCGCGTGCTCTGACAGGCTTCGGGGGAGGCCGTCCGCGTAACCGATGGTGATCGTGGCTATGACGGCTGGACGGCTGGCTGTAAAAGCCATATTGTAGCCGGCGGATTCCCCGGCGGAAAGCTGGCGCACGGAGGCTATCCTGGCCCGCAGGGAGAGAACCGGACGCAGCTTGCCAGCCAGCGCGCGGGTGTCCTGCGCATTGGCGAGCAGACCGTACAGCGCGATGCCAGGGCGGGCACAGTCCATATCTGGCAGGGGATAGCGAAGAATGCCATAGCTGGCCTGGACATGAAGCTTTACACTTGTTTTCACCTGTGCTGTCAGCTTATAGAAAGTGTCGATCTGTCTGTGTGTAAAGTCCTGGGATATGGCGTCCGTTCCGTCAGCGGCAGCCAGATGCGTATATATTCCGGTGACTTGCAGGCCGGGAAGAGCGAATATATTCTGAATCTGCGCTACATGTTCCGCGGGCTCGCCCAGACGGTGCATTCCGGTGTCCACCGCAATGTGTACGGGAAGCGGCGAAGACTGCGCGGGGGATAAACGCCTTGAGGACGAGCAGGAATAGGTACTCAGCGCCTGTGCATGGACATGATCCACCACTGTCTGGGTCAGGGCATACTGGTCCAGGAGCGGAAACTGGTCAGGGTGAGTATAGCCCAGCACCAGAATCTCTCCTGTGACATTCTGCTGGCGCAGGCTGACTCCCTCGCTGACGCAGGCCACACAGAAGGAGTCGATTCCCAGCGCATTCAGTTCACGGGCGATCAGCCCATCTCCGTGTCCATAGGCGTTAGCCTTGACTACCGGCATCAGAGCGCAGTGAGCGGGCAGCAGGGATTGCAGGTACCGAACATTGTGTGCCAGAGCAGCCATGCTGATCTCGGCCCAGGCTCGACTGCGGGATGACGCGCATTCTGCCTCGGCGTTTTCTGTGGATATATATTTTTTCTGTTCCATTGTGTTAGTCATCTATTTTCTGTCCTTCTCTCTGTCATATGTTCTTGTGGGTTCGCGGCTTATTCTTCCCCATGATTACGTCTGCGCGCGGACTTTGCGCCGCGCCAGTTGGCCGGAATGGTAAGCAGCCATGCGGCAGCAAGGGAGCATACGCACACAGCCAGATAATGAATAAGGCTTTGCTCCTTGAGAGGCAGCAGGTAAGGCAGACGGGCGCAGAGCCTCACTGCCACAATGAAAGCGGGATGGAGGATATATATCAGCATGGCGACTTGGCGTAACCTTGGACTGGCAGGGCAGGGCCAGCGCAGAAGCAGGCCATAGAGACAGTACATCACCGGAATCAGCATCAGATACATGCTGTCGTGACGCTGAGCCTCCAGGCCGCGCAGCCCAAAAGCTTCCCCTGTCAGGAGAAGCAGGGAGAGAGCCAGTCCCGCCGCAAGTACGGGAGAGCCAGGCAGATGATTGGCGCGATTGTCAGAATCAGAAGTCTGACGGTGCAGTTCCCCCAGATAGGTTCCCATCAGCAAAAACAGCGGGGCCAGAAACAGGCCGTTGCGCGTGTAGGACCAGACGTGGAAGCCCCAGTCACACAGACTTCGCAGCGGGGGGAGGTATGTGGTCAAGCCATAGTAGCTGTCACCTGACAGTCCCAGCAGATAGAGGAGAATGCACACTGCTGTCAGGGCATGCGGCCGTAACCGACGGCTGAGCAGAAACAACAGCAGCATTCCCAGCATACAGGCGGGAAAATACCACAGGTGATAGAAGGTGCCATCCCAGAACAGCATGCGCATTATTTCTGCCAGGCCCAGTCCTTTATAATGTCCCGCGTAGATGCCCAGCGGCAGATACAGCAGGATGCATATCAGATAGAGCATTCCGGTGCGGGCCAGATAATGGAATAGTCTGCGGGCAGCCCGCGGTCCAGGTTCCAGGATCCGTGGCAGCACAAACTGTCCGGTCACCATCAGGAAAAAAGGCACGGCTACTCTTGCCACGACGCGGGTGAGCAGGAAATCCGCTTCCGCGGACAGACAGGTCAGCGGGGAGGTATGGATGGCGACGACCAACAAGGCGGCCCATATGCGAAAGCGGTCCAAGCCGCCGGTATTGCTTGTTTGATTCATGATAAACTCCTTCTTTCTCATGGAATGTGCTCTGCGGTCTTCTGTCTCATAGTAGTCCTGAAGAGTATGGCGCCCACTGGGTCAGCACAAAGCCGTCCACATTGTTGCCGGATATCTGGTACGGAGCGGCTTCATTGACCTCGATCACGGTCTGCTCTGAGTTGGCCGGTATATAGGAGATATAGATGGCGCGTCCTCCGATTCGGATACAGTAGGGATGCAGGCGGCTGTCAAATTGCTTGATATACTCCGTGTACTCCTCCAGCGTCTGATTGTTTTCCTCCATGATCCGCGCATGAGGGACACCTACATAGCGGAAGTGCCAGGGCTCGCATCCTATGCCAGTGACTGCTTCCTTGCCGGCGGGATAGCGCAGGATGAAACCGTGACTGGCGGCCTGGCGCTTAAACTGTCCACATACGCCAACGTCAGGGAATTCAGGACAGATAAAATCGATATGCTCCTGGCGCAGGCCCAGATCGATGGCCAGCCCCGTCTGATGCTCGCTGTGGCCGGGAACCGCCACATAGGTTCGAGTATATTCCGGACCGTTTTCCTTGAGACAGGAGTTCCAGATGGCCTGCTGCTCAGCCATAGAGCGCCATCCACTGACCAGGGCGATGAGGCGTTGCCCGTCGAGCTCCTGTATCAGCTCCCTGAGCAATCGGGCTGCCTGGCGCTCCAGCTGTATTCCGTCAGCCACACACACCAAATCCTTTGGGGCATCCCAGGCCATGCTGTGTCTGCCATTTACAAGGATCAGCGTGCCTGTGTGCAGGGCTTCCCGTCTTAGAGTAATCTGTTTCATGTCCGCTTCTCCTTTGCTTCCTGCTGTAGAGCCTGGGACAGGATGCGGTCTAACACCTCCGAAAAAGGGATGCCGGCGGCGCGCATCATGCCAGGATATCGGCTGTGCTCGGTAAATCCAGGTATCGTGTTTACCTCGTTAAACACGATGCGACCTTCCGGCGTCAGGAACATATCTACGCGGGCAAAGCCGCTGCAGCCCAGGGCTCGATAGATTTTTGCGGCGGTCAGCTTAAGCTCCCTCGCCTTGTCCGGAGCGATTCGGGCGGGAACATGGATGGCCGCAGTCTGTAGCGTGTATTTCTCTGTATAGTCAAAAAAACCGCCGGACAGTTCGATCTCGTCCACTTCGCCTGTGATCAGCTCCCTGGTTCCCAGCACGGCACAGCCCACCTCAAAGCCAGCAATGCTTTCTTCCAGAATAACCTGGTCATCATAGCAAAATGCCAGTTCCAGAGCTGTTTGCAGCTGCTCTGATGAGAGAGCTCTGCTCACGCCGTAGGAGGAGCCAGCTTTTACAGGCTTTACATATAGCGGGAAGCCAGCTTGATGGGCAAAGGCTTCTGCCTGTTCCACAAGGGAGGAGAGCTGATCTGTATCAGGGCGATCCAGCACCAATGCTCTGGGCGTGCAGATACCTGCCAGAGAGACCAGGCGGTGGGCCCGGTCCTTATCCATACAGAGAGCGGAGGCGAGGGTGCCGCAGCCTGCCAGAGGGATTCCGGCCAGCTCGATCAGGCCCTGGAGGGTGCCGTCCTCACCGCCTTTTCCGTGGAGGATGGGCAATGCCACATCCACAGGAAGCCTCTCCAGGAGTTCTGCCTTGTATACCAGCAGCTCATGAGCGCTGCGGCTGGGAGAGAGCGCGGCGGGAACGCAATGTGTATGATCCTCATGCCAGGTATCTGCCGGTATCCGCTCCAGATCACCGGTGTAGTGATACCAGTCGCCCTGGCGGGTGATTCCCACCAGGATGAGATGATAGCGCTCCCGATTCAAGCCGCGGATCACACTGCTTGCGGACTCCAGGGAGACGCTGTACTCGGAGGAACAGCCACCGAAAAAAATAGCAACATTTATCTTGTTCATGAAGAATGCTCCTTTCTTATCTTATATGGGTCTAAAGGGTTCAGCAACTTTCGTCAGCGATAGGCGTACCCTCTGGAAGCGTATAGCCGATGCGACAGACATTGCGGTACAGCGTTCGCGTGTCACGGACCTGACCGCTTTCCCTGTCGATGCGGGACTGCACCACATCCACCTCCTCCCAGATGTTGCCCTGCCTGCGCAGGTAGCGCACGGGTCCATTGCTGACAGTGTAGCACAGTGGATCCTGACGGTCGGCATAGAGATATCCCCAAATTCGCTCTGCGTCAAAGGCAATGTGGAGCTGGAATGTGTAATCTGTGTCGTTGCGCACCTTCAGATCCTTCCAGCCCTCGGCCAGAGTAGCGTCTACGCCCATGGGGGCGTCGCTGGGCGGCTCGGGAAAATCCTTGCTGCCATGGCCATGGCGCTCCACAACGGTCAGCGGAGAGTGGAGGAATATCCAGAATAACAGATTGCTCAGCTGGCACATGCCGCCTCCGGAGGCTGTAGTCAATTGTCCGTTTATCACGGTCAAGCCGTCGCGGTAGGGCTCCCTGCGGTCGGCGTGGCGGGTTGCCAGGCTGAACGAGAAGGTCTCCCCAGGACGGATCAACAGACAGTCCAGCGTGGCTGCCGCCAGCTTCAGATTGTGGACCTTATTTTCCTGATAGATCATGTCAAAGCCGGTATCCCGATTGTACATGGGACAGCTGGAGGAAAAGACCTCCATCGGCAGCCGCTCTCTGGCAACAGTGGCGGCGTAATGGTTGCGGTCCAACCGCATTCCCAGATAAAAGCATACCTTGCGCTGCCAGACGCGCAGAGGGATAAGCCAGGGAAAAAGCTGTGTGATGCGTTTTCGTGTCATAATATCCTCTTTTCTGCTAAAAGATAGATTGTGTCCGTCCATGCGGGGGACTCAATAAGGGTAAGTATAGCAGGCCTTCGTGACAATTTCGTGACAACCCGCACAAAAAAACCTCCCTGATACGCTCATTGTATCAAGGAGGTTAGAGGGATGTTTGTGGTATTCCTCATGAATTTCTTATTTTTTTCTGACAAATTGAGGAAGAAAAAATTAGCTTTGGGGCAGCAGGACGGTAAAGGCAATCTCTTCGTCGGCGCTTTCCGCCTGTATGCTGCCTCCATGGAGTTCCACGATCTCCCTGGAGATGGCCAGTCCAAGTCCTGCGCCGCCTGTGGAGGCACTGCGGGAATTGTCCAGTCGGAAGAACTGCTCAAAGATCCGTCCCAGCTTCTCAGGGGGAATGGTACGACCGCGGTTGCTGATCCGTACCTCCATGCAGGGGGCTTGCCCTGGTTTGACGCCCGCTGTCTCCTTTTCGCTCGTCTCCACACTGCGCATGGTCAGTGTGATGGCAGTGTCGGGATAGCTGTAATTCACGGCATTGCGGATCAGATTGTCGAACACCCGCTGTAGCTTGTCAGGGTCCCCGTTTATCGGTTTGTCCGGCTCCAGCTCAAGCTGCCAGGACAGTCCCTTCTCCGCCAGAACGGGGAGAAATTCATAGGTGATCTGCTCCAGCATCCGGCTTAAATTGATCTGTTCAAGCTCCAACGTCAGAGTACTTAGGTTAAAGCGAGTGATGTCGAAGAACTCGTTGGTCAGCTCCTCCAGGCGCAGCGCCTTGTCCAGAGCGATGCCGGTGTACCGGGCGCGCAGCTCGGGGGAGATCTGCGGCTCATCCTGCAATAGGCTCAGATAGCCGATCACGCTGGTCAGGGGTGTCTTCAGATCGTGAGCCAGGTAGATGACCAGATCATTCTTTCTCTTTTCTGCTTCCCGGGCCATAGCCTCCGCCTGCAGGCCCTCGAGCCGGAAACGGTTCAATTGTTCTTCCACTTCGATCATCAGCTTCGAGAGCCGCACCGGTTCGTCGCGGGAGGTAATCAGCTTGCCCGAGGCGTTTACGATCTCATCCAGATACCGCAGAGGCCGCGTAATGAAATGGTAAGTGATGAATGTCCAGCCTGTCAGAATGAGCAGTGTCAGGAAAAAGGGCAGATAACTTTTAAATATTTTGAGAATTTGGTACAGGGGTTCATATTCGTACCAGGTGCGCAGTCCGCATACGAACCAGGCCAGCAGGATCAATAGGATCAGCGCGACTACAAAGCCCAGCATGGATAGCAGATAACGCAGCATGATTCGTCGGGAGATCCGGCTTCTCTGTAAGATATGGTTACTCAATGGTATATCCCACCCCCCATACAGTCTTCACATATTTGGGCCGTCTGGCCGGCTCCTTTAATTTTTCTCGAATTCGAGCGATATGCGCCATCACCGTATTGTTGTTGTCCAGATATTTCTCGCCCCATACGGCTTCAAAGAGCTCCTCTGAGGATACCACACTGCCCTGATGCTCGCAGAGATACCAGAGAATGTTGAATTCTATCGGAGTGAGGATGATCTCCTGTCCGTTGATGCTGCAGTGGTGGGCGTCCCTGTCCATGTGCAGTCCCCGAATATCCCGTTCGGTTTGCTCCTGCTGGGGAACGGCGGTGTTGTACCGGGTGTAGCGTCTGAGCTGAGTGCGTACTCTGGCGGTGAGTTCCAGTGGGTTGAAGGGCTTGGTGATATAATCGTCCGCTCCCAGAGTCAGACCGGTGATCTTGTCCAGATCCTCGCCGCGGGCTGTCAGCATGATGATGGGAAACAGATGATGCTCCCGTATCTGCTGGCACAGAGCGAAGCCGTCCATATCCGGCAGCATCACATCCAGTATGGCCAGGCTGAGGTGCTCGCGATCCACACAGGCCAGAGCGTCGGTGGCGGTATAACATGTGAACACCTCATATCCCTCATTTTTCAGATAGACAGTCACCAGATCCGCAATGGCCGTCTCATCGTCTACAATCATGATTTTGTCCTGCATCTTTACCCTGCGCGCTCCTTTCCTGGGTTTATTTCATTTTAGCCGATTGCGAAACTGCCTTTTCCCAGTACCGAATTGTGCAAATTGTATATTC
>JAMPGX010000018.1 GCA_023663725.1 bacterium
CCAGTGCAAAATTTCTGGTTATTCATAAAAATTGGTTACAGCGAAATTGATTCAATGAGCGGAAAAGTTGACATGCCTTCACATATTTGCTATCATATAGAAAGACTTGTCAGTGCTGGCGCATCACGGTGCCAGCGGGGGAATCTGTGAGAGATATACTGACGAGCGCTAACCGTTCGTGAGTATACATATGAGGGAGGATTTGTCATGTTCAGTTGGGGAGGCTGTGTGATCAAACTGTTGATCAGCATCGCGGTGGCGTGCGCCACAGGTGCAGAGCAGCAGAACATCGGCGCAAGGATAGTGATGGGAGTGCTGGTGTACAGCATCATATCCGCATGGTGGTATTGCTGCTGCAAGATGGGGAATTATATTATCGGGACTATCGTCTTTATCGGCGTGGTCTTCCTGGCGACTTACGGGATCAGCGCGGCGCCGAACATTGTGCTCAAGGTCATATCCTACATAGCGATAATCGCTATCGCACTGGGGGGTGTCATAGCGGACATCTGGGGGATGATTCAGTCTGTTCGCTACAGGGTATAGCAGGCGGGACAGTAGGGCCTGCGGAGCGCAGGCGGCGTTGTTGGGGGTCGTGAAGTGCCATGCAAAGGATAATGATTGTGGATGACGCGGAGATTAACCGCGAGCTGTTGCAGGACATATTGAAGGACAATTACATCATCGATATGGCCAGGGACGGCAGGGAGGCGCTGCAGAAGCTGCACCGGCACGAGAGTGAGACGGCGGCCATGCTGTTGGACCTGCAGATGCCGAAGATGGATGGTTTCTCCGTTATCGCGGAGATGAAAAAGGACGGTCTGCAGGATAAGATACCGGTGCTGGTGATCAGCGGCGAGAGATCGGCGGAGATCGAGGATAAATGCTTTAAGCTGGGGGTTTCGGATTTTATCCGCAAACCCTTTGACTCGTCCAACGTTCAGAACAGGGTGAGGAATGCCGTGGAGCAATATGCCCGCAGGAATCAGCTGGAGCAGCAGGTGGAGGAGCAGACGGAGACGCTGAAAAAGCAATATCAGATCATCCAGATGCAGGCGGAGGAGCTCAAGCGGGAGAAGCCCTTTGGCGATCTGATGATGCAGTACCGCTGCGCCATCATGGAGGTGGAGACCAAGCTGAAGATTCTCAACGAGGAGTTCTCGCGGGTCTATAACCGCAACCCGTTTGAATCCATTCAGAGCAGATTGAAATCGCCGGAGAGCATCTATGAGAAGCTGCGGCGCAAGGGCTATCCCATCACAGTGAAAAATATCGAGAGATATTTGAGCGACGTGGCGGGTGTCAGGGTGATCTGCTCTTTTCCAGATGATATCTACCGCCTGGCGGAGCTCTTTGTCAAGCAGGATGACATCGTCCTGCTGATGGAGAAGGACTATATCAAGAATCCCAAGGACAATGGATACCGGAGTCTGCATCTGATTCTGGACATTCCCATATTTTTGTCCAAAGGGAAAAAATACAGGAAGGTGGAGCTGCAGTTCCGCACCATTGCCATGGATTTCTGGGCCAGCCTGGAACACAAGCTGAAATACAAGAGGGATATGGATAACGCTGAGGAGATCGTAGCCCAGTTGAAGGCCTGCGCCGAGTCGATTGAAGCTCTGGACTATCAGATGCAGAAGATTCGGGATAAGATCGACGCGCCGAAGGACAGATGACGCTACGCTGTCTCTTCCACATAGTGCCTGGCCTGCGCCTCCCAGAGCGCTCTGTAGAGCCCGTCCGCTTCCCGCAGGCTGTCGTGCGTTCCGGTCTGCACCAGCTCTCCCTCCCTGAACACCAGTATCCTGTCGCAGATTCTGCAGCTGGAGAGTCTGTGAGAGATCAGAATCGCCGTCTTTTGCTGTACCCGACTGCGAAACATCTCAAATATCTCATATTCTGAGCGGGGGTCGAGCGCCGCCGTGGGCTCGTCCAGAATCATAATCGGCGCGTCTCGGTATAGCGCCCTCGCAATCGCAAGCTTCTGTTTTTCCCCGCCTGAGAAATTGACTCCCTGTTCATGAAAACGGCTGTATGCATAGGTCTCTTCCCGCTGTGGCAAGGCGGTGATCCTATCCAGCATCCCTACGGCTCGCAGGGCTTCTTCCACAGCGGGATCGCAGTTTTCAGGCTGCGCGGAGAGATTGACATTCTCCCTCACAGAGAAAGGCACCATGTCATAGTCCTGAAATACTGCGGCTATGGCTCGGCGGTATTCTCGACAGGAATACTCTCTGATATCTCGGCCATTCAGGGTGATTCTGCCGCCGGTCGGCTCATACAATCTGCACAAAAGCTTGATAAAGGTGGACTTGCCGGAACCGTTCTCTCCCACCAGCGCGGTCTTCTGGCCTCCGATAATCTCGCAGCTGACATTTTTCAGCACATCCTCCGTACTGCCTGGATAGCGGAAACAGACCTGCTCGAACCGGAAAGTGAGCTTTGAGCTCTCTGCTGGCAGTTGTTCGGTTCCCGTGTCCGACAGACGGTCTGACTGTGCCAAAAAAGAACGGTAATCTGCGATATATTTGCCCTGATATACCAGCTTAATCGCATTCTCGATGAAGCTCTTCAAGCCGGCGTCAAACTGATTGGTCAGAGAGACCGCCATGCTCAGACTTCCTATTGTAAACAACGGCTCTGTTATCGCCTGAACCACAAAAAGACTGTAGGCCGCCAACAGATATCCGTATTTGGCCAGCGACAAAAGTGAACTGTAGCGGCATTCCGCCAGCGCTCCCTTTCGGTTGTTGCGGTATGACTCCTCCTGCAATCCATGCATTTTCTTGCGGTACAGGGGAATCAGATCATATACGCGGCTGTCCATGGCCGCCCGCTCGTCATGGGTCATAAAATAGGTATAGCTGAACACCAGATTCAGTCTGTCATTGTCCTGACTAAACTCATACTGTCGCTTTTCCCTCTGCCTGTCCAGATATATCGTCAGGCCTCTCACCAGAAGAATCATGGCCGGCGCCATCAGATTGACGCCCCAGAAGAGAACCAGTATGGCGATCATTGTGATGGTCGATGTAAATAGGGTGAGCAGCGTGTTCAGGTATCCGGAGACACCGCCAATCCTGTGGATTCCGCTCTGCGCCAGCTCTCGTTTTTCCTGCATCTCTTTGCTCTCGATAAGCTCATAATCCATCGCTGCCGTCTTTTCCTGGAGAAGCACGTCAAATTGGTGGTTCACCAGAACCTCCAGATCCATGCACTTTGTCCTCAGCAGGCTTTGTAGCGCCGCAACTCCCGCGCCCGCAATCAGAATCGCCACTGTCAGCAATATCAGCTCTTTTGCGCCTCTGTCGCCCCCCAATTCATCCAGCAGGTATTTGCTCAGGACAGATGCCAGAATCGGGCCTGCCGTTCCCAGCAGCATTTGAAGCAGCAGGAGGATCAGGTAACCTCTGGATATATGGCTGGCCATTCGCATTACATAGATTCCGTTTTCCGCCAAAGCTTTACATTTGCTTTTCATGGGTATTCTCCTTACTATTTTGTTGTTTCGCAATTTTACAGATAGCCCTGGGTCTGCATGGCGTATAGCTCGGTGTACAGGGAGCAGCTTTTCATGAGATTTTCATGTGTGCCTATTCCCTCGACGTGGCCGTTTTTTAATACGACGATAGTGTCACAGAATCGGGTGCTTGCCAGTCTGTGCGAGATAAAGATTGTGCTCTTTCCCTGGGTCATCTCGGCAAAGGAGCGGTAGATCTGATCCTCGACAAAGGCATCCAGAGCCGCTGTGGGCTCGTCCAGCACCATGATCGGTGCGTCCTTGTACAGAGCTCTGGAGATCGCGAGCTTCTGTGCTTCGCCGCCGGACAGCTCCACCGCCTGATCGTGCAGACGCTTGACCAGATAGGTCCGCTCTCTGTCCGGCAGGCTTTGTATTTTCGCAAGGAGGCCGGCCCTTGAGAGCGCCTGAACAATCCTCTCATTGTCGGCCATTTCCTCCGGCCGCATCGCGACATTTTCCAGGATCATGAAACCGTAGGTCAGCACATCCTGAAAGACAATGCTCAGAAGCTTTCGATAGTTCTCTCTGTCATATCCCAGATAGTTGCGCCCATTGATCAGGATCTCTCCCTGCGTGGGCGTATACAGCCTGCACAGCAATTTGATGAGTGTCGATTTGCCGGCTCCGTTCTCCCCCACAAGGGAAAAACGCATCCCCGGCTCTATCGTGAAGGAGATATGGGACAGCGCATTGTCGGCCGCATGGGGATAACGAAAGGACACATCCCGAAACTCAATCTTTACCGGCATATCCGGTTCGGGCGTCGAAGCCGTGTCTGCGCATTTCGCTGAAGACAGATATTCCTGATTGTGTTCTATCAGACTGCGGTAATCGTTCATGGCCAGTCGGTATTCCTGGAGCTTCAGCACATCCTGAATGATCATGTTTACGCGCTGGGAGGTGGCATGTATCACGGAAAGATGCAGGCTGAACTCGGCCAGGGACGATTGCCCGCATAGCACCTGTCTGATCAGGGTCCCGTAGATCGCCGCGTCGCTGACCGCATCAAGCAGCCGGTTCGTCAGGAACAGCTTCAACTGACGGTGCAGATTACGTCGGTATAATCCCCGTTTGCTCTCGAATGCCTTGTTGGTTCGAGATTGAAGCCACGGGAGCATCTCGTACATCCTGATGTCCTTGGCGTAGGCATCCTGTGTCACGCTCCTGTCCAGCCAGGCCAGCTCTCTGTCATAGGGGCTCATTGCCACCTGATTGCGGTAATTTTTCCTGTTGGTCTGTTCTGTCAACAGGTAATTCACAATGACGGAAGCGATCACCAATGCAAACAGAACATAGTTCACATAGAAGGATACCAAGAGATAGACCAAAAAGGTCACAGTATCGCTGATCAGCGCAAAGGTATACAGGAAAATCCCAGCCAGACCGCCGCTGGGCGTGCTGATCGTCGAGTTTGCGTTCTGGAATTTATCCTGCTCCTGTGGGTTCTCAAATTGCGAATACGGTATGTTTAGCAGCAGCTCATCCAACTCCTGCGATATCCTTGTCCTCAGGAGAGACATTCTCGGCTGGTATAGCTGATTGGCAATTCTTGCACCTGCCTCTGTGAGCAGCATACCCATGGCAAACAGGAACACTTCTCCGACAATCAGCCTAAGGGAAGCCCCCCTCTCCACCAGACGTATTATTTCCGGCAAAAAAAACAGTCCCAGAAAATCGAAGGCCAGCCGCAGAACGATATGTAAAAAATAGATGCCCAATACGGTTTTGTCTTTTCTGGCGATCTGCCTCAGAACGAAAAATACGTTGGAGGCAGCGCCATTTTTCTTTGTCATGTCTTCCTCTCCTTCCCAGGTTATTTGGTCAGAACCATCAGGACTCCCTCCGGTCCCAGCGGACTCTTGGGAGCGTTCAGGATTCCGCGGCCGATGCATTCCTCCGCCACGTCATGGAAGAAGGAGCAGGAGGCCACACTGGAGTTGTAGCAGGGATAATCTCCGGTCAAGTGCGGGGGAATGTGCTTTTTCATGAATCCGGCCAATTCCTCTGCCAGAATCGGAGCCTGCCGGTGGATATCCTTCTGTAGATCGCGAAGCAGTTCCCGGAATTTGTGGTCGGCTTCCGTATCCCGAAACAGGACTACGATGGCCGGTATCAGGGTATCCCCGTCCCTCAGCAGGTATCCGCATTGTATCGCTCTGGCGGCAATCTCCTGTTCCCCGTCGGACAGGGAGGAGAGGCGCAGGCCGCCTGCGCAGCGTATGGTGAGGAGCATCACCGGGTCGCTGGAGATATTGTGGTCGCAGCCGAAATGGAGCTGCAGGCGTTTGCCGCTGAGATTTTCCACATAGATGTCGGAGTAGCCGCAGAGCTGCCGCGCGTGGATGCTGTTGCAGCCGTAGAAGAGCATGGGGATATTCTCGGCATCCGCTATGGCCACTGTGGTATAGGGCCGCTGCGACGGCGCTACATCGGGAAAAAGTGTACGCAACTGCGCTTGCACCTGCTCTCGGAAGTACAGAATCACCTTGTATAGCAGAGGCCAGAGCAGCAGGCGGCAATCGCTGAGTCCGCAAAGCTGAGCGAGCGAGAGGAGGCGCTTACGATTGTGCTCCACATTGTCGGTCAGACATCGGCAGACAGCGTCCGTATGCTTGCGGTAAATGTCATTGGCCGCAAGGTATTCTTCCCTGTCCACAACGAGAATATTGGCGAGATACTTGTCCTGCGCAGTTCTTTGCAGCAGCCCATACACTCCGTTGGCTCCCCGCTGTTGTATCTCCAGCTCCTGCTCGATATAGGGCATCGGAACATCCAGCTCTCTTGCCAGCTCAGCGGCGGTCTTGGCTTTGCGGCGGCACAGGTACACCAGATTCTGGGACAGTATGCGCTCCGCCTTATCGCTGGGATTATTTCCCACAGGGTCTCCGTTTCCGATAAAGGACAGGGCTACGGGTTGCAGGGTTCTGTTGGGATCTGTATGATTCAGATTCATTGTATCATCTCCTTGTCTGCGCTGTTTTGTGTCCGCCTGCTCTGGGCCGCTGTTGATCATCGTCCTGATCGTTCTGCGCGCTACAAACAATCGCTGCTTCACGGCGGTCTCAGTGAGTCCCAGGGCGCCGGCAATGTCGGAAATCTTGTGCCCTTCCAGATAATACATCACCGTAACCCTGCGGTATGTCAGGGATAAGAAGGAAATCTCCCGAAAGATTTCCGCGAGGCGCTCCTCCTGCTGCTTTTGTTTAAATGCGTCCATCACTATGTCTTCCGCAGAGTCCGCCGCCATGCTCTGAGCAGCTTTTCCCATCCGATTTGCGATGGAATTGTCAAATTCTCGGGAGTCATTTTCCAGAGCCTCCATGGAGATCAATCGGGCACTGTCTCTCTTTTTCCTCTCGCAGTAGTCCGCATAGACGCGGTGGGCGACAGTCCATGAGAAGGCGTGGAAATGTTCGATCTCCCCGCTATGGCGCAGGGCCTTCAGTATGGTCAGTATGATGTCGGAACACAGATCCTCGGCCTCGTGGGAGGTATTGCAGCGCTGATAGGCATAGGCGTACAGCTTGTCCAGAAATTGCTGGTCGGACAGCAGCTTGATCGCTTCATCTCTCTTCATTGGGTTGTTTTGCTCCATATACTTTTTTTGTGGGTTACACTTATATAGTCGGTGCAGATAAGGGACGGTTATATAGTTTGTGATAATTTTTGTTTTATTCGCTGTCACTATTTTTCATGGCGGACGCGGGACGCATCGGACGATTATTACCCTGTACCCGCTGCAGGCGTCGTCGCACAGTTCAGGAGCTATTGAAAACAGAGAGGGTTTATGCTAGGATTAACAGGAGGGAAGGGCTGATCGTATGACATATGAAGATAAACAGGACAAACCGTGTGCGAATGGTGAAAAAGATACAGTGGCAATTGTCGGGGTATCGCTCATTTTGCTCGTCCTGCTGGGGCTGTGCCTCGGTGTGATCTGGCAAAAGGGGCAGGAGACGCCTCTGGAAAACGTGGCAGAGCGCGGCAAAAGGCCATATGGGGCGGAGCAGGAGGAAAATATACTGTGCTTGAGCGAGTTCAGTGCGCTTCAGCCGCCGGAAGACGGGGCCGCATATATTATCGTGCAGTGGGCTTCGGAGGCGGACATCGACCTCTATGTCTACAGCGAGGAGGGGGAGGGCTGCGTCGGGCAGCAGGTGTCCCACGACGACGAGGGCGGGAGCTTTGCGAGGAGGGACAATGCCGACGGAAGCTATGAGCTGGTGTATCTGGAGGAGTATGGCAGCGGTGAATACACCCTTTTTCTGAGGGATTGCAGTCAGGAGGACGGCGGCGAGGAATCCCGGAGGATAGAGATGTACATCGTCACCGCTGAGGGTGTTCTGCACAGTGATAAGATCGTCCTGGGCAGGACGGGCGCCCTCTATGAATACGCCAGGATCAGGGAGGGAGAGCTGGAGAAGAGGGAGCGGTATGTGGACGATATGACTGACTATGGATGGGCGGCCAGGGATAAGCATGACCCATATTCATGGATTGCCGAAGCGCAGGTGAAGTACACAGAGACCTGGTACTACACGGACCAGGGAGAGCGGTACAAGATCGCCGGACGGGAGTATGACAGGGACGGAGAGCTGACGCGGGACGTCCAGATGACGGGGAAGACGCGGCGCGTCATCAGCGAGACGAGATACGAATCCCGATTTGATGAGAATGGGAATCTGCTCATGAAGCTTCAGGAGAGCTATACGGACGGAGTCCTGGACAGCCGTCGTGAGGAGACATATGATCTTATGGGAGAGGAGACGTCGGTATATGTGTATGATGCGGATGGCAGTGTGAAGGGCGGTCGGCATGTCATTCAATACGACGAGGAAGGCAGAGTGCTCTCGAACGATTTTTACAGGGTCGGCAAAGAGGAGATGGCCTTTGGGCGCAGATACATATATGATAGCGACGGTCACAAGATTTACTACGGTGAATATGGAGAAAATGGCGTGCTTGAGCGCTCGTCGGAGGTTGAGTACGACGAGGAAGGGCGGCTTGTGAGGAAGCGGCTGAACCTCTGGGTGGAGGACGGTCTGCGAACCTGGGGAAACGACGACGGATATGACGTGGAGAAGCATCAGGGAATCATCAGCGTGTTTGAATATGACGGGCATGAGGAGCCAGTGAGAAAATATGTCTATGACGGAAGAGGCGCGTTGCTTGGCCGTGAGGAGACAGAGTATGACGCGGACGGAAACGAGCTGTGGCACCGCTGCTATGATGAGGAGGGAGTGCTGACATTTGAGAGAGAAACCAGATGGTACGGCGATGGGGAGATTTCAGTGGCCTATTACACCTACTGGGAGGGGGAGAGATACCTGGACATGACCGAGCATTATGAGAATGCCGGTGAGGGAAGACGGAAAAGTGAGTATCTGTTTATAGATGGTGGGACGACGCCGTACTGTGTACAGATATGGGAATATGATATTGGCAAGAGATTGACGTACAGGAGCACTTATGACTCTCATACTTGGGAAATAGATGAATATACCTATGATGAGAAGGGAAATGAGACTTCTCATTTCAATTATTATGCGGACGGTGATTTGGATGGTAATTTGGACGATAAAGTGTTGGACTATGGCTGCGAGAGCGAATATGACGAGATGGGCAATCAGACGTCAGAGATATACTACAGCACAGATCAGGAGTCGGGTGAAGTGTTGAGTTTTGGCTATGAGAGGGAATACGACGAGATGGGCAATCAGCTATCGGAGACTTTCCGCGACACTGACGGAGCTGTCCGGATAACCACCTGGGAGTATCTCTATGACGAGGCGGCGGGAACGGAGACGGTATTTCAGTATGAGGACGGTGTGATACAAGAGGGAAGAGTCACCGCATACTACCCGTGATAGGTAATTGCGAAACTACTCTTTTCTGGAACAGGGAATGGGCAATATATACAAAATAAGGGCGACTTGCCACTGCATCGGAGCCCGTTTTTGTATATATTGACCAGTCCCGCCACTTGCGGAGAGAGTTTCGCAAGTGACTACTACCCGTGACAGGGAAGGGAGTGAAGGTCTGACAGGGGCCGGAGGTAAAGCTATGATAATTGACACACACGCGCATTATGATGACAGGGCTTTTGACGGGGAGCGGGAGGAGCTGCTGGGGGAGCTGGCAGCTCACGGCATCGGGCGGATCGTCAACAGCGGCTCCAGTCTGGGAGCCTGCAGACGGACGATAGAGCTGATGGAGCGCTATCCCTTTGTCTATGGGTCTCTGGGAATTCATCCCTGCTCTGCAGCGGATCTGACAGAGGCGGACATGGATTGGCTGGCTGAGCAGAGCCACAGGGAGAAATGTGTGGCTATCGGCGAGATCGGCCTAGATTATTACTGGGACGAGCCGGCGAAGGAGTGTCAGAAGAGGTGGTTTGCGCGTCAGCTATGGCTGGCGCAGGAGGTGGAACTGCCCGTGGTCATCCACTCGCGGGAGGCCGCCAGGGACACGGTGGACCTGATGCGGGCGGAGCATGCGGAGAGAAGCGGCGGCGTGATCCACTGCTATTCCTACGGGCGGGAGCTGGCGCGCGATTTTCTGGATATGGGCTTTTACTTCGGCATTGGGGGAGTGGTCACTTTCAAGAACGGGAGAAAGCTGAAGGAAGTGGTGGAATATCTTCCCATGGACCGGATACTGCTGGAGACGGACAGCCCTTACCTGAGTCCTGACCCCAACCGCGGGAAGAGAAATGACTCCCGCAATCTGGTCTATGTGGCCGCTCAGATCGCGCAGATCAAGGGAATTCCGCAGGAGGAGGTGGAGCGCGTCACGTCGCAGAACGCGCTGCGGCTGTACCCTGCGCTGCGGGGTCTGCATTCGCAGTGACAGCGCTCGACAGTATTGTTGGCAAAAGAAGGCAAAAACAGGTTGTAGGATTGGGCAAATTGGGCTATAATTATTGACGCCTGCGAAACGTTCTTTGGAGGTGGCAGAATTGTGCCTGATGAAAAATAAATTGTAAAAGGGAGTTGGCAGATATGGGGCTTGGGATAAGAGAGGCAGGAAAACAAAAACCTGTGGTGGGAAAAATGAACGCGGAGGCTGTTTTGAAGCTGGCTTTGTTGATCCTGTTGGCAGTGCAGATATGCCTGATCGCCTACAGCAATCTGACGATGATCGGACAGAATCTGGACTGCGATACGGGGAAGCTGTTTGGTCATATTGCGGAGATGTGGAAGCGCAAGGCATTGTTTCTGGAGAATTGGGATTATATGACCACGATGGAGTTTGACTGTAGCAGCTTATTGGCGCTTCCCTTCTATGCGGTCACTGGAGATATTGTCCTCTCGTTTGGATTGGCCAATATTGTGTTTCTGGCAGGCTTTATCGGCTTGATCTTTTTCTTGTTTAAGGGCGAGGACAGGCTCTATCCTCTCTTCTGCGTCAATGTGCTTCTGATTCCGTTCAAGGTCGGTATGCTTGATTACTACAACATGATGTTCTTTGGAGGAGCGCAGTATATTATCAAGACGGCTATCCCCATCTTGATGATCGGACTCTTGGTGTCGATGGACAGAGCGCATCAGGCGGCCTCAGTGAAGACGAAGGTTCTGATGGCGGTTTGTCTGGGCCTCATTTTTATCACGTCGCTGTCGAGCGGCATCTATGTGGCTCTGTGCGGGCTGCTGCCTGTCTTTGCCGCCTATGCGGTGTGGAAATTCTTTAAATGGGAGCGGGCGCCCTGGGGCATCATTATTCTTGCTGTCCTTTCATGCGTCCTTATTCTTGTCGGCTGGCGGTTAAACGCGTCCCTGATGGGAGGGGCCAGAGGGAACGGGATGACTCTGTGCAGTGTGTACCAGATGCTTGCCAGCGTCAGCGGTTGCCTGTGGGGAATATTTGAATTGTTTGGAGGGGTGACGGCCGCATTTGATATCCAGGTGCTGTCTCCTCAGGGCATACAGATATTGGCAAAATGTTGCCTTGTTGTGACTCTGTTGGGAGCTGGCAGCGTCTATGCGGCGAAATGCCTCAAAAAACAGGGAGACCTGCGGGGCGTACTGCTTCTGACTGTCTTCTTCTGGAATCTGTTCGTGTTGATCATCGCCTTTCCCAGAGGAGGCTCCGACACATATGAATACAGGTATCATCTGATCGGCGCGCTGCCGCTGGTGTGCGCCGCCGGAGCTTTTCTGATTGACGGCGTGCGCAGGCTCCCCCAGGGAGGACAGCGGATTATCCTCTGGGCAGCAAGTTACCTGGCGATCTGTTTTCTGTGTCTTTGCTCCTATCGGGACCTGTACTCGCGGGGAGAGCAGAACGCGGATTTAAAGGAAATGTGCGCCTATGTCAAGGAACTGGATGTGGAATATATCTATCTGTACGACGGCTCAAACGATTCCGATATATGCAGAGTGATCGATGAGAGCTCCACCTATCTGTGTCTGATGGAAAACGGGCTCACCTGGGCCTATGACAACTATAAGGAATATGTGGGGGCGCCCATGCAGACGGATCGTGTGGTCGTGGTGGTGGACAATGAAAAATACGATTTTGGCGATGCCTTCGAGATTGCGGGACATGCCCTGACAAGATTTGATACGGTGGCCAACAGGAGCCTGTATGTCTTTGGGGATTGAGAGGTGAAGTAAGTATAGCAAAATAGCCGCGTATTTGTCACAATATGCGGCTTTTAATTGGGGTAAAATTTGCTTGGCGAGTGCAATGGAATACTTGAAAAAAGGGATATATGCGCTGCGAGCAACAGGCGGTTGCACGAATGTACATTGTTAAGTGCAAAATAAAGCGTTTACAGGGGAGAGAATTCGAACTATAATAAGCCTGAATAAAGCCTCCAGGATCGGTCGGCGCAATAGCGCAGGCGGGGTCCGGACAATGCAAGCAGAGGCAAATTACAAGGAGGCGCATATCTCAGTCAGGTTCTGTGGTATGCGGGAAAAGAGGTTGATATGTCATTAGAGGTAAAGAATCTAACCAAGAAGTACGGGGAAAAGACAGTGGTGGACGGTCTGTCCTTCACCTTGGAAAAGCCAGGCGTCTATGCGCTGCTGGGAACTAACGGCGCGGGTAAGACCACATCAATCCGTATGATTCTGGGAATGCTGGCCTGTGACGGCGGACAGGTGCTGTGGCAGGGTAAGCCCATGGATGCCATGCATATGAACGTGGGGTATCTGGCCGAGGAGCGGGGACTTTATCCCAAGTATGAGCTGATGGACCAGTTGCTTTACTTTGCCAGATTAAAGGGTGTGCCCAGGGAGACGGCCAGAGAGAGGATCGCATACTGGGCTGGACGCCTGGAGGTGGAAGAGTATCTTTATCCCGCTAAGACCAAGGGAAGGAAGGCGGGGAAGCCCAAGCTGGCCGATCAACTCTCCAAGGGAAATCAACAGAAGATTCAGATGATGGCGGCACTGTTGTCGGAGCCAGAGCTGCTGATTCTGGATGAGCCGCTCAGCGGTTTGGATCCTGTGAATACGGATGTGTTTAAGGGGATTATCCGAGAGGAGATGGAGAAGGGCAAATATCTGATCATGTCCTCACATCAGATGCCAACCATTGAGGAATTCTGTGAAGATATCACGATTCTCAATCGGGGTAAGGCGGTGCTGCAGGGGAACTTGAATGAAATCAAGCGCAGCTATGGCAGGGTGAATATGTTTGTGAAATGCGATCGGCCCTTTGAGGACATTGTCGCCAGACATCAGTTGCCGGTACTCAACGACACGCCGGATGGCAAGCAGCTTAAGGTGACAGGGGAAGAGCAGGCTCTGGCATTTCTGCAGGATCTGTTGCAGGAACAGCGACAGGTGGTCAAATTTGAGCTGAGAGAGCCATCCCTGCATGAGATCTTTGTGGAGAAGGTAGGGGAGGCTCAGGAGGAGGAATCCGATGCCGCGGACCAGCAGCAGGCGGAAGATCGGAGGCAGTCATGAAGAGAAATGAATATGCGGGCTGGCGGGAGGTGTATACCTTTTCCATCCAGCAGGAGATGAAGCAGAAATCCTTTAAAATACTGATGTTTATCATGTGTGTGATTATTCTGGCTTCCGCTCCGTTCATGACATGGATACAGCAGAGGGATCAGGAGCAGGTGAAAGCCACAGAGGTAAGCTGTTTTACGATCTATGATGAGACCGGACTTGGGATCGACTACAGCCAGGCCCTGAGCGGGGAGCGGTATGACGCCGTGCAGACAGTGACCGCGCCTGCCGGCAGCTTTGATGATCATGTGCAGGCGTTGGAGGAGAGTGAGGGCAGCACGGAGCTGATTGTGCGTGTGACCTATGAGGAGATGGGATATTTCAATCTTACCTTTGTCAAGGCCGCCAGCGCGGACCTCAAGGATAAGGACTGTGAGGAACTGAGTGAGGATTTCCGGGAGTATTTTCAGAATGCCCGAATTCGTGTGGTGGATGTGAGTCAGGAGCAGCTTGATTTTATCAACCAGCCGGTGATGACCCAGGTGGAATACACTACCGCGGAGGGAGAGATCAGCGCTGAGGACAGGGAAGAAGGCATTTCCATGGCAGAATACTATGTGCTGCTGGGAGGAATTGTCGTTGTGATGATGTTTGTCAATATGAGCGGCAGTCAGATCGCTCTGGCTATCGTGACGGAGAAGAGTACCAGAGTGGTGGAATATCTGATGATCAATGTGCGGCCTATGGCGCTGATTGTGGGCAAGATTCTGGCCGCGCTCACGACGGTGCTGATACAGTTTGCCAGTTATGGCATCAGTTATTTTGTATCCCAGAAAATCAACGCGCTGATATTTGGCGGCGCGGTGGCGGAGCCGACATCCGACCTGCTGGAGATGTTTGCCGGCGTCAATGCGGCGTCTGTTCTTTTGGCTGCTGCAATGATTCTGGCAGGCATAATGCTTTTCAGCATTATCGCGGGGCTGGCGGGGGCTTCCGTCAGCAAGATGGAGGAGATGTCGGAGGGACTGAAATTATATCAGCTCTTTATCGTGCTGGGCTCCTACATCGGAATCTTCCTGTGTATCATGCAGATGCTCGGCAAGGTCAGTGATGTGCTGATCAATATCTGCTGTATCCTGCCTCTGTCAGCGCCCTTTGTCACCCCTGTCAATCTGTTGCTTGGCAAGGTGGGAATGGGGACGGCGGCTGTCAGCCTGGCCGTGGTGGTTCTCTTCACGGTGCTGCTGTTCGGCTTTACGTCCAGGGTCTATGAGTCCATGATCTTCTACAACGGCAATGTGCTGAAGCTGAAGGATATCCTGCAGATTGCCAAGAACCGCAGGGCTATAGAAGACAAGGGAAAGGAGGCGACGCATCATGAATAAAGGGATGTTCAGCGGCTGGCGGGAGGTGTTTTCCTTTACGCTCAAGCAGGCCACAGGCAAGAAGTTTCGGCGCACAACGGTGGGGATTGCGTTGCTGATGCTGGTGGCTGGCCTGGCGGTCAGCACTATCATGGCTTTTGTCCAGAAGAAAGAGGACGGCAAGCGCTCTCCCATAGAGCGGGTATATATCTCCGATCAAAGTGGCCTGGAGGTTCTGTATCTGGAGGGCTTTGCCAACCAGTATGGGGAGAAATTTCCAGATGTTGATTTCGCACAGGCGGATCAGGCTGTGGAGCAGCTGGCGGTTACGCTGGGAGAGAGCGAGCCCAATGCTGTTATTTTGGAGATCGACAGAGAGAAGGAGGGCTATCTTCTGCGGGCGATACTTCCCTATGGCAGTGAGATCGGGAAAGGCGAGGCGGAGGATCTGTGCGAGGCGTTTGCGGAGACGATGGAGCAGAGTAAGCTCCTGTCATCGGGAATTCCCATGGAGAAGCTGGTGATGGCCATGAGCGGTGTCCAGGTCACTCAGCTGGATGCGGGGGAAGAGGAGCGCAGTCTGGGAGAAGAGATGGTATCCATGCTTGCCCCGATGCTCATTATATTTATCTTGTATTTCATGATTTTGGTATATGGCATGAGCGTGGGCAATATCGTCAGTGTGGAGAAGTGCTCCAAGCTGATGGAGATGATGCTGACGCTGACAAGACCATACGGGTTGATCTTTGGCAAGGTGTTGGCTATAACCGTGACGGCGATCTGTCAGATCATGCTGTGGATTGGCAGTCTGGTGGGAGGCTTTTTCCTCGGTCACGCAATTGCCGGAGCGGTGATATATGAGGACTATCACAACATATTGTTGGAGATATTCGCACTGCTGCGGGGGCAGGAGGGCAGCACGGCCTTTGCTCCCGGCGCCATGATTCTGGCAGTGCTGGTTATCTGTCTGTCATTCCTGTTCTACTGCATGCTGGCGGGACTGGTGGCCTCCTTTGCCAGCAAAGCGGAAGAGCTGGGGCAGGTGATGGTTTATTATCAATTGCTGATGATAGCAGGGTTTTTTGGCTCCTATATTCTGCCGTTGCAGGAAAAGGAGTGGATCAATACAATACTTCGGATTGTGCCGATCACCAGCGCCTATCTGTTGCCCGGCGATATTCTGGTGGGCAATGTAAATGTTCTTCAAGGGCTGTTGTATGTTGTCGTCCTGATCGCCTTTACGGGCGCGCTGGTCATATGCACAGGCAGAGTCTATCGGAATCAGCTGTTTTATCGCGGCAAGAGCCTGAAGGACCGGCTGAGGAGAAGGACGAAGGAAGCATAAATTGAGTGATATTCATAAGTTGTAAAGCTGCGGGAGAAAGCACGCGGTATAGGCGGGGATAGATGATTTCCCCGCCTTGATTTTTTATAGATAGAAGTGTCTTCATAATCATTTGTGCTTTATGAATTTTCTATAAATTGGAAGAGAATACTTGCATTTTGTATCCCTGTCTGTTATATTATATTCATATCAATTGAAACAGACACTACATAGATTCTTTTTCTGGCGTTTTGCCCTCTGTATTCCCGAACTGTGTTTTGCATAAGTGCCGGTGTATTTTTATACCCTTTTATGCTTGTAGACAATATGTGCAGCACTATTCTATCTATTATTGCTGCGCGATGGCATCCAAGGGCGAAATTTCTTTGGCGCATATTGACATATATGGATTGTGGACTGCTGGGCCGTCTGCCGGAAATACCGTACAAAAAGGAGAGATGCTTATGATCCATTCCACAACTAATGCGCCGCAGCAAGATCTGCAGTACGTGCAGGCCACCGGTAAAATGTCTCACACCCTGATGAATGACTATCTGTTCAAGGCCCTGCTGCAAAAAAATGAAACTGTATTGAGACACCTGATCTGTTCCCTGTTACATCTGCGCCCAGAGCAGATAGAGAGCGTGGAGATCCGCAATCCCATCCTGTTGGGCGCCGCTCTGACGGAAGACTTTGACAGCAAGACCTTCATCCTGGATGTCAATGTACTGCTGAACGATCAGACCATTGTAAACCTGGAGATGCAGGTAATCGACTATCAGAACTGGCCGGAGAGGGCTCTGACATACCTGTGCCGCAACTTCGACCAGCTCCAGAGCGGGCAGGATTACCTGGAGGCAAAGCCCGTCATCCATATTGGATTTCTGGATTTCACACTCTTCTCAGAGTGTCCGGAATTCTACGCCACCTACAAGCTGATGAATGTGAAGAATCATCACATTTTTAGTGACAAGTTTGTGCTGAGTGTGGTAGACTTAAGGCATATAGAACTGGCAACGCAGGAGGACCGCGAGTGGCGAATTGACCACTGGGCGTCTCTTTTCAAAGCTACGAGTTGGGAGGAGCTGAAGATGTTGGCAAAGGACAGTCAGATCATGGAATCAGCGGTACAGACCATATATGAGCTCACAGCCGATGAAGCCATCCGCTATCAGTGTACGGCGAGGGAGAAGCAGATGAAGGAGATGAATACGATCATTGCGGAGCGTGCAAAGGCGTTTAGCGAAAGGGAAGCAGCGATTCAGGCAAGAGATGCGGCATTCCAGAAGAGGGAAGAGGCATTTCAGGAGAGAGACGCGGCATTCCAGGAGAGGGAAGAGGCATTCCAGGAGAGAGACGCGGCATTCCAGGAGAGAGATTCTGTATCTCAGAAATTAGCTCAACAGACGCAGATTCTTGACGAACAGCAACGAATTAATGCTGAGCAGGCTTGGCAATTAAAGCAACTGCAGGAGGAACTGGAACGTCTGAAAATCCAGTCAGGCGTTGAACGTTAGCTGCGAGTAGTGCCGCCATAGGCGTAAGTGACCGGCAGACACACCAGCGACGGAACCCGTGTTGAGCGCTCCTGCAGTACCATATCCACGCATGTCTCAGCGATATCTTCGAGGGGTTGGACGATTGTGGAGCAGCAATACTCAAGGTCTCCAAAATACTGTGCGCCGTCATAACCGATGATCTGCACATCCTCAGGTACACGAATTCCCATTTCTTTGAGCGAATTCAAGATTTGATGTGCCAGAGAATCTGTGACACAAAAAATACCGTCAAACTCAAGTTTTCCCTCTAACATATGTTCTTGAAGAAATTCTTCGAAAGCGCTGTAGGGCGTTCCGTCCTCCAGTATCTTGAGCGTATAGGGAATATTCATAGACTCGCAAGCATTCACAAACCCATCCTTTCTCTTGTTAGGTTCGTTTGTCAATCTGGAACCAATCCGCATAAACGCAAGGTTTTTGCATCCATTTTCCACCAGCTTTTCTGCAGCAATGCGGCCTCCGCTATAATTGTCAGAGGAGACGCAGGGAATGTGCGCGCCGAAATATCGATCAATAGATACCAAAGGTACATTCTCAGAGACCTGCAGCTTTGGGTTATAGGACAGGCAGATAATCCCCTCTACTTTTTGCTGTTCTGCCAGAATGACCAATTCCTGTTCCTGCTGTGGATCATAGTCGGTAGCATAAAAAAGCATTCGATATTTGCGTCTTGTCAGCGAACGGTTAATATAGTCCACAAGCTTAGAAAAAAAAGGACTTATCAAATTTGGAACCATAACGGCGACAATGTAGGTTTGGTTGCTTTTAAGCCCTTTGGCGTAGTTGTTGACTCGGTAGTTCAGCTTGGCTACAGCTTCCTCAACACGGATGCGATAGCTCTCGCCAACCGGTATTCCGTTCATGACCTTTGATACTGTTCCCAGAGCGACTCCCGCTTCTCTGGCAACATCCTTCATTGTTGGGGTGGAGTTTTGTCGTGTCATATCTATATTTGTTTACCTCACAGGATTCATGGTTGTTCTTAAAGCATTATATCCTATCCTACAAATCATGTAAAGAGTTTTCCACAAAACAATAAAATACATGAAACGATATTTGAATTAATTATGCCACAAAAAGACGAAAAGGAGTAATGATTGTTGGCAAACTGCATAAATATGTAAGTGAGTTATTAAATAAAATAGACAAATTATTAATTTTATCAAAAAAATCTATAAAATCTCATTGACACTTTCGCTATGACCATGCTATTATTGGGGCAAGACAGAAATAACGTTTCACGGAGCGCCATTCCCGATGCAAAGGATGACGCGCGAGTATGAAGGAGGGCATTCAAATGCCGAGAACATTTATTAGGCATTTGTGAAACTGTTTATTGCCAGTACCGAATTGTGCATATTGCATATTCCATAAGTAATGCCCTTTCGAACCGTCGGTACTTAGATGCCGTATTTTGGCATCTTATGTACCGCTACGGTGAGAACGGAGCGAGAGCGTGCTTGCGTTGGAATATACAATGTGCACAATGACACTCGCATAGTAACCGAGTTTCGCAATTGTCTAAGAACATTTATTGTAGAAAGGAGACTTGAGCGTGAGTAATTCATCAACAGCGGCGGCAACCCCCAAGAAGTCCCTCGAACAGAAAAAAGCATTGCAGAGGAAATCTCTTGGAAAGCGGATTGCTAAATCATGGCAGCTTTATCTGCTGCTTTTGATCCCTATCATAATCACGATCGTGTATAAATACGGTCCAATGTATGGTATACAGATCGCGTTTCGGGATTATAAGCCCAGACAGGGATTTTTTGGAAGTAAATGGGTAGGTTTTGACTGGTTTATCCGGTTTTTTACTGCCCCAAACTTTAAACGTATGATTATCAACACGATTAAGCTCAGCGTATTTGGACTTCTTTGGAGCTTTCCGGTTCCCATTATTCTCTCGCTGGTGATCAATCAGTTGCGATTTAAGCGTTATAAGAGAGTAGTGCAGACAATCCTTTACGCACCACATTTTATCTCAATCATGGTGGTCTGCGGTATGATCCGCATTTTCTTAAGTCCGTACGGTGGACTGATCAATCTGCTGAGTGGCGGACAGGTAGATTTTATGACAATACCGGAAGCGTTCCGCACGATCTACATATCTTCCGGCATCTGGCAGGACGCCGGCTGGGGGACGATCATCTATCTGGCGACGCTTTCCGCTGTGGATCCAGGACTCTATGAGGCGGCGAAGATAGACGGGGCATCCATGTTTCAACGGATTGTGAACATTGATCTCCCAGAGCTGTTGCCCATGATCATTCTACAGCTTATTATGAGTGCCAGCGGTATTATGAGTGTTGGATTCGAGAAGGTATTTTTGCTTCAGACAGAGTTAAATAAGGCGGCGTCGGATGTTATCGCCACCTATGTCTATCAGCAGGGTATTGTCGATCATATGTACAGCTACTCGACGGCTATCGGTTTATTTAATACGGTCATCAATATTATTCTTTTGATTATTGTGAACAAGATAGCCAAGAAATTCGCCAATATAAGCTTTGTGTAGGAGGTGCGTCAATATGAAGATAAAAGCAAGCCGCGGTCTTTCAGACAGGGCCAGTGACATAATACTTATAGTGGTGACAGCTCTGATTCTGCTTGTGATCGCATATCCGCTCTATTATGTGATTATTGCCTCGGTATCCGATCCCTATGATGTGTACGCAGGCAAGACATTCCTGCTTCCCAGCCAATTTACACTTGAGGGTTACAAGGCGGTCCTGAGCAACAGCAATCTGCTCAACGGTTTTCTGAACTCTGTGAAATACACAGTAATTGGAACTATCTTCTCGGTGGTGACAATCTATATTACCGCTTATCCGTTGAGCTACAAGGACCTTCCGGGGCGCAAGGCAATCAGTATCTTCTTTATCATTACAATGTATTTCGGCGGAGGCCTGATTCCCACCTATCTGGTGGTGCGCAACACTGGATTGCTTAACAATATGTGGGCGTTATTCCTCCCCGGAGGTATCGCTATGGGTAATGTCATAATTGTTCGGAACTTTTTTGAGAACAACATCCCCAAGGAGCTCGTTGAAGCGGCTCAGATTGACGGCGCGGACCATATGACGGTATTCACAAAGGTGGTGATTCCTCTGAGCCGTTCCATCATGGCGGTAATGGTGGTGTTCTCCATGGTAGCTTATTGGAACGACTGGTTTACCGCTCTTATATACCTCAATGACGAGCAGGCTCCTTTCCCGCTGGTGTTACGGGGGATATTGATTACGACCTCAGCCATGAGCGACTTTACCAGCGGTGCAGGATACGCCGAAGCCAACCGTATTGCGGAGCTGGTAAAATTTGCGGCCATGATCATCGCGGCGGCGCCTATGCTTGCTATCTACCCCTTTGTTCAGAAGTACTTCGAACAGGGATTTATGAGCGGCGCGGTTAAGGGTTAAGCGGATAGACAGGAACGAATTAATAAGTAGTATCTGCCGAAAGAGATAACGGAGGGCAGAGCAGGTATCTGAAAAGGAGGATCAAGATGAAAAAGAGTATCTGGAAAAAAATGCTTTGTATGGGTCTTTCCACATGTGCAATAGCAACATGTCTTGCGGGGTGTGGAAATCAGTCGCAGACGCGAGGTGATGAGAACCAGACGGATTTTCTCATCGTGGGCGGTATGTCGGTTCTGAGTGCCGGTAATGACAGCAATCCGGTTCTCCAGGCGTTGGCGGAAAATGCTGGCGTAGAGATCGAATGGGATTTGATGAGTGATTCCTTAGGGGAAAAGGTAGGTGTCCTCATCGGCGGCGATCAGCTTCCGGATGCGTTTATCGCCGTGAATTTCAGTATGAATGATATCAATGACTATGGCGCAGATGGTACTTTCATCGACTTGACGGAGTATATCACTCCGGAGATTATGCCTAAACTCAGCACTATTCTGGAGGAGCACCCCGAGATCAGGTCTGCGATCACCATGGCAGATGGCGGCATCTATGGACTGCCCTCCGCGGATATGCTGCGTACCGGTGCGGTCAGCGATGCATATGATTACAGCATATACGCTGTTCCAGAATTCTCGATGATTAATAAGAAGTGGCTGGATGAGTTGAACCTTGATGTGCCTACCAATCTGACGGAGCTCCATGATGCTCTTGTGGCTTTCCGAGATAATGATATGGCAGCTAAGGTCTATGGTAATACTCAGGGAACCATTCCGCTGTCAACAGGCTTTGACCAGTGGTGCTGGGGGCAGGAAATCTTCTATTCCGGCTTTGGATTCACCAACTTTACCAGTGATATTTGTGCCGATCTGCTTGTAAATAGCGACGGTGATGTATATTTTGCAAGTACGACGGATGCCTATCGGGATGCCGTAACCTATTTCCACGACTGGTATGCGGAAGGCCTGATGGATCTGGAGATGTTCTCCCAGTCCACCAATCAGCTTATCGCCAAGGCCTCCCAGGGTAGAGTTGGCGTCACTGTATGGTGGGAAAAGGAAGAAATCCTGGGCGAATATGCCGATGATTATGTCTTTTTACCGCCTCTGGATGGTCCGGTAGGTACGAAATATGAAGGCTCTCATAATGTGAACCTCAGAGCCGGTACGGACGGTGTCACCTCCGGCAACCTGAACATCACCAGCGCCTGTGGCAATCCGGAATTGCTGCTGAGATATTTCGATCAGTGGTATGACGGGGAGACGGTTATGCAGCTCCAATATGGTCCTATCGATGTCTATTTTACAGAAAAGGATGAAAATGGCGTGTGGAAGAGTATCACGGATGAGGAGGCACAGAGTAAATTCAATCACAGCGCCGGCGAACTCAAGGGTCTCTATGAAGTGTATGGTCCCCGTCTGGTTCTTCCAGAGTACTATAATAACGTTTTCTACATGGAGGATCGGGCGACACAGCGTCTGGAGTATCTTGTGAACGATTGGTTCCCCTATGTGGAAAACAAACGGTTCTTCCCCTCCGATGCCACATTTACCAACGAGGAATTGGAGACTATCGCACGCTACAAGGCTGACTTTGTGAGTCAGATAGCAGAGAAAGAAGGCACTTGGCTCAAGAACGGCGGACCGACGGATGCCGAGTGGACTGAATATCTGGAGATGCTGAAGGACAGCTGCGGTATGGAGCGTTTACTCTCCGTATATCAGGATGCTTATAACAGATATAGCACGGCGGAATAAGCAAGTGCTGATCAGCCAGACTCATTAGCAATGTATTGAGAGAAGAGGAGACATCTTATGAATAAAATATTAAGAAAAACATTACCGCCTTTGCTGACAGTCTGTATGGCACTCGGCATCACAGCCTGCGGGGAAGATAGCGGTAAGAGCGGCAGCATAGCAGATGATATTGTCAACGGTGACTTCGAGGATGTAAGCGCGGGTTCTTGGGTCGGTTGGACCCGCCAGGATGCGGCGTTTAATTTCCGGGGTGTGGTTGACGCTGATGAGGTAAATGGCGCCCCCATTGAGAAATCAGGAAGTTACTTTTTCAGTGGCACGGCCGGAGGCAATCCGGCCATGCGGGGAACATTGACCTCCGATGTGTTCAAGCTGGGCGGTAACGGTTTTATCACCTTTAAGATGGGAGCTGGAAAGAATACGGAGAAGGCATACGTGGAGTTCTTTGAAGAAGGGAATGATGTGGCCATTGCCAGGATTACGAATCCGGAATGCGACGGTGTATTCATCACCGATCATCTCATCACGAAGGTGGTGGATCTTTCCGCCTATGTGGGCAAAAATATCTACATAAAAGTGACAGACGAGGATGATGGCAACGACTTTTCCTATATCAACCTTGACGCTTTCAAGGTATGTACCACGGATGAGGAGGTGGCGGCAGCCAGGGCTGAGTACACACTTCAGATAGAGACTTACGGCGAGAAGCCCTTTGTGGAGGATGAGACTGCCACCGACATCGTAAATGGAGGTTTCGAGACAGGAGATCTCACGGGGTGGAAGACGCTGGAGGGCACAGCTCTGGTTCGCAGCGGAGTAGTTCCCACCAGCCAGTATTACTGGGAAGATCGCAGCGTTTACGGAGAAGGGGAGTATTATCTGGACGGCAGCAATAATGGCGCTATCGCGGAGAATCTTACCGGTGCAATCCGTTCCACGAAATTTACCCTTGCGGGAGATGGTTACATCTCCTTTATGATTGGCGCTGGCAATGGCGATTGCTACGTGGCGCTCTGTGACGGCGACACAGATGAGGAACTCATCACGGTGCGCAATGAGTATTTTAATGATCCCTCTCTGGCGCTCACGCTTCTGCGCACTTACATGGACGCGAGCCAGTATATTGGCAAGGTGGTGTATCTCAAGGTGGTGGATGCCAACGACGGAGGCGGTTTTGCATTCCTGAATGTGGATGATTTCCGAGTGTCCCTCACCGTTGACGAGGTAGCGGAGTTGGAGGTGCGTCAGATGGAAAAGGCGCAGGCGGAAGAATATAGCTCTGCCACCTACGATGACCTTGCCGCCATTCGCAATTATTACAACAGCTATCCCTATCCGGTGCCGCTTAATTCTCTGACCATTACCTCCTATGTGTCCAACAAGGTGGTATCCTGCGGCAGTGTGGATGTGACGACATACCTTGAAGAAGCGGCAGCCTCCTATGGCGGCAATGAAATCAGTGATTTGGCAGTGTCGAAGGTGGTGACCGGAGATACGGAGATCACAGATGGCTTTGATGCGGTTGACATGAGCGCTCCCGGATATTATCATGTAACATATACGGCAAGTTATGAGGGCGCTACGGCTGAAGCAACCTTCACTGTAGTTGCACAGGCTGACGACAGTACAATCGCCAACGGTGGGTTTGAGGCCGGCAATCTGGCTGGATGGACGGTTCTCACTGACGGTTGGAGCGTGGTTGACGGTCAGGCAGCCGGTGTGATCTCTGCTGAGAACTACTGGGGTGAGGCACTGCCCTACAATCAGGCCGGCGATTATCATCTGGATGGATGGAACACTGGCTTGGATGAGGGAGCAACCTGGGCGATTCAGTCCACAAACTTCACCCTCGCGGGCTCCGGCTATATCTCCGTGCGTATGGGTGGCCACGCAGCCGCGGTCCATGTGTATCTTGCTGATGGTACGGAAGTCGGATACTACAGGCAAAATCGCTTTAACGACGCCAATTTCCCCAGCGTGGGAGCAGGAGGTTCCTGGGCCGATATGGGGACCTATGTCATGGATTTGTCCGCTTATCTTGGCAAGGAGCTGTATATTGTTCTGGCGGATGAGCAGGCGGAAGGCTGGGCCCATGCTTTCTTTGATGAAGTGGTGACTTATTATGAGGCAGCTCCTGATTACGCGAATGAGGCGGATGAGGTTCCCGATGGCGCCACCGGTGATCCGGTGCTGATTCCCTGGCAGCTTGCTGAAAATAATCTATAGGCAAGGCTCAGATCAGAGGTGACGAAATGAAAATAAGAAAAGGAATCATTTTGGCAACTATCCTGACACTTCTGTCGGCGACAATGCTTATCGGTTGTGGGGACGCACATAACAAGGATCTGCTGATATACCTGAAATTTGATGAAGGAAAAGGGCTGACCGTCAAGGATGCGTCCGGCAATCTGCCGGATACGGAGATGACTTATGAATTTGCTCACGCCGCATATATGGAGAATCAGGACCCGCAGTGGCGCGATCGGGGCATTAAAAATGGTTGTCTTCTGTTTGATGGCAGCAATACCTATATCAATTATAATAGAAAGGACATCACGGTCGCCGGAGATGCGTTGACAATCGGCGTCTGGATCGCCCCCAGAACTTTTGAATGGGGTGATCCTCACGCCGCTGACAACGGGACGGATGCGCCTACCGGCATTATCAGCCAGTCTGACAAGGCGGGCAATAAGGGTTTTGTGCTGGGATATGAGCGCTTCGGACGGCTGACCTTTCAGGTGGGTACGGGAGATGAATGGCTGACCATATGGACCAACGGTGACAATCTGCATAAATATGAGTGGAATCATGTCGCGGCGACTTTTGACTCTCAGGCCGGAGAAATGTGTCTCTATCTGAACGGCGAGCTGGTGGCCTCCCGCTCCGTTCCCGAGGGGGCGGAGATAATAGGCGCGGGAAATAAAGGTCTGGCCGTCGGCAGGAATATGGAGGCGGAACGTCTGACGGCAGGATTTCTGAATGTGGCCAGCGGGTATATGGATGAGCTGAAGGTGTACAGCAAGGCTCTAACCGCGCAGGAGGTGGAGAAAGAGTATAAGGCTGTCAAAGTACCTGAGATCGAATTCTCCGAGATATGGCTGCAGAATCTGCTGACCGGCGACTATACCCGTCCTCAGTTTCACGGTGGACCTTATCAATTCTGGATGAACGAGCCTCACGCTCCTGTGTACTACAATGGGATGTACCATCTGTTTTATCAGGCCAATATGACAGGCTCATACTGGAGGAATATCTGCTGGGGACATCTGGTCAGCACGGATATGGTCAGCTGGAAGCCAGTGAAGGAGGCCATTACCCCCACAGAAGGCTCCGTTGTTCCAGATGGCGTTTGGTCTGGCGGCGCAGCTCTGGATGTCAATGGCGTGCCTCTGCTGTTTTTCACCGCAGGCAACGACAGCTTCCAGGAGTATGAGGGACTGATCTCCAATCAGAATATTGGCGTGGCATATCCGGCCGATCTCACGGATCCTGAACTCACGGAATGGGTGATCGGCGAGGAGCTGGCGGTGATTCAACAAAAGGGGGAAGGTCGAAGCGGTGAGTTTCGAGATCCCCATATCTGGAAAGAAGGCGATACCTGGTGTATGCTCATCTGCTCTGGCAGCACATCCTCCAATGGCGGAGCGGCGCTTTTGTATACCACGGACACGCTGGAGCTTCAAGCTGACGGTTCTGTGAATATGGACTGGCAATACAGGGGCTCTGTATATGAGATGGAGAACCAGTCCGCGCTCTATGGCACTTCCTGGGAATTGCCAATCATTTTACCGGTCACGAATGAAGCCGGCACGATAACAAAGTATTTCTTTTCCATCTCTCCGGCGCCAGCCAGCACCGCCGACAATAAGGTGTATTATTGGCTGGGTGACTTTGATCTGGAGAGCGGGCGGTTTACTCCGGATGAGGAGTTTGCCGGTGAGCCTCATATGCTGGATTATGGCGCCAATGTCTTTACCGGCCCCAGCTGCATTGTGGATCCGGTGAGCGGTAATATCTATATGTTCAGCATCATGCAGGACCAGAGGGGAGCGGCGCAGCAGGGAGCCTCTGGGTGGGCGCATACCGTGGGCCTCGCCAGGCGGATATGGCTCAATGACGAGGGCACGGACCTCATGATGGCGCCCATCGAGGCGTTGCATGGACTGGAGAAAGAGGTTCTGATTGAGGAAAAGGATCTGACTCTGGAGGCAGCCAATAGCCTGCTTGCGGAGGTTGACGAGGATATGCTCTATATCAGGCTCACAGCGAATGTGGGCACCGCCTCGGAGTTCGGCATCAATCTGAAGCAGGGCGGAAAGTGGGATGCCACTACCTATACCTATGATGTGTCTGGCGAAACGATCAAAGGGCGCACAGAGAACAAGGGCGAGGGGGCTGGCGCCAGTACGGTGAGCGGCGCTCTTCCCAATGAGGACGGCCGGCTGACCATGGAAATTTATATTGACCGATCTCTGGTGGAGGCATTTTTCAATGATTACAAGGCAATCAGTATCCGGTCCTATACCGACGAACCGGATTCCCGCGCAATCAATCTCTTCGCGGAGGGAAGCGTCAAGATAGAGAGCCTCTATGTGGCTTCTATGAACTCTATTTTTGAATGAAACGCCTATAACACAATTATAGACAATTGCGAAACTGTTTTTTACCAGTACCGAATTGTGTATATTGTATATTCCATAAGCAGTGCTCTTTCGAGCCGTCGGTACCTAGGGTTGCTAGCAACCCTCGATGCTGTATTTTGGCATCTTATGTACCGCTACGGCGAGAACGAAGCGAGAGCGTGCCTGCGTTGGAGTATACAATGTGCACAATGACACTCGCAAAGTAACTAAGTTTCACAAACGCCTAATAACACAATTACGGGGAAAGGAGCAGGGTTTTACATGACAAGTCAGACGTTGTGGGAAGCGCGCAAATATGAGGAGGCTTTTGGAAAGGCGATTGCAGAGGCGGAGAGGCCGCACTTTCATCTGTCTCCTCGAACAGGATGGATGAATGACCCCAACGGTTTTTCCTGTTATGGGGGAAAATATCATATGTTCTATCAGTATTATCCCTATGATTCCCATTGGGGGCCCATGCATTGGGGGCATGCGGTGAGCGATGATCTGCTGCACTGGGAGTATCTGCCGGCAGCGTTGGCGCCCGATGAACTCTATGACAGGGATGGATGTTTTTCGGGCAGCGCGCTTACGCTGCCTGACGGCCGGCAGTTATTGATGTATACGGGAGTGATCAGGAAACGCCAGGCCAACGGGGGCTATGATGAGGTGCAGACACAGTGCCTGGCGGTGGGAGATGGGCTGGATTATGTAAAATATGAAAAGAATCCCGTTCTGGATGAGAAGGATATCCCGGAGGGTGGCAGCAGCTATGACTTCAGAGATCCGAAGATGTGGCGGGAGGAGGACGGCTCCTACCGCTGCGTCATCGGGAACAGGGCAGCCAATGGATGCGGGCAGATATTGCTCTTTGAAAGTCTGGACGGATTTGACTGGCGTTATAAAAAGGTGTTGGCTGCAAACAACGACCGTTTCGGGAAAATGTGGGAATGTCCTGATTTCTTTTCTCTGGATGGGAAATGGGTATTGATCACCAGCCCGCAGGATATGATTCCGGAAGGTTTTGAGTATCACAATGGCAATGGAACGCTCTGTTTGATTGGAGAGTATGACAGGGAAACGGAAGACTTCGTGGAACAATCCAATCAGTCTATTGACTATGGAATTGATTTTTACGCGCCGCAGACTCTCCTTGCGCCGGACGGACGCAGGATCATGATCGGATGGATGCAGAATTGGGATACCTGCAGTCATAGAAGAATACATGATGAAGCCTGGTTTGGCCAGATGAGCCTACCCAGAGAGTTGTCCATCAAAAATGGGAGGCTGTATCAAACTCCTGTCAGAGAACTGGAGGAGATGAGAAAGAACAGGGTTTCCTACGATAATGTCACCGTCTCTGGCACGGTTATGCTGGAGGGGATAAAAGGGCGCAGGATAGATATGGAACTGTCCGTGCGGCCGGTGGAGGGATGCGATCTCTATCGCAAATTCGCGGTTCGATTTGCCCAGAGCAATCTGTATCACACTTCGCTGAGTTTCAGACCGGGGGAGTCCGTGCTAAAGATAGACAGAAAGTTTTCCGGTTCCAGAAAGGCGGTGATCCACCAGAGGCGCAGCAAGGTAAACCATGAGGGCGGATGTCTGAAGCTGAGAATTATTCTGGACAGATTCAGCGTAGAGGTCTTTGTGAACGATGGGGAACAGGTTCTTTCCGCGGTTCTGTACACAGATCAGGAGGCGGAGGGAATATCCTTCATTGCGGATGGGACAGTGAATCTGGATGTGGTAAAATATGATCTCGTGTAGGCTTTATCGGTGGAGGTTGTGATGAAAAAATATGATGTGGTGGCGCTGGGGGAGCTGTTGATAGATTTTACGGAAAACGGAATCAGTGGGCAGGGCAATCCGCTCTATGAGGTCAATCCAGGAGGAGCGCCCTGCAATGTGCTGGCTATGTTGGCCAGAGCTGGCAGAAAGACAGCTTTTATCGGGAAAGTGGGACAGGATATGTTTGGCGTTCGTCTGAAAGCCGCTTTGGAGGAAGCAGGGATTGACACATTGAACCTGGTGATGGACAGGGAGGTGGGAACCACTTTGGCCTTTGTGGAGACACTGCCCGGCGGGGACAGAGATTTCTCCTTCTATCGGAATCCAGGAGCGGATATGATGCTGCGGGAGGACGAGGTGCGGGAGGAGCTTCTCAAGGATACGGCAATATTTCATTTTGGAACCCTGTCCATGACGCATGATCAGGTGCGCAGGGCCACCAAAAGGGCGGTGGCAGTGGCGCGGGAGAGCGGCGCATTGATTTCCTTTGATCCCAATCTGCGCCCGCCGCTGTGGAAATCTCTGGAGGATGCCAGAGAGCAGGCAGCATACGGCTTTTCTCAGTGTGATATTCTGAAGATATCCGACAATGAGATTCGCTGGTTTACTGGAGAGGAGGACTATGATGCCGGTATCCGTAAGCTCAGGGAGCAGTATCCGATTCCGTTGATTTTATTGTCTATGGGTAAGGAGGGAAGCTGTGCCTATTACGGGGAACAGCGAGTGGAGGCAGCGGCTTTTCTACAGGAGGGAACGATAGAAACTACCGGAGCGGGCGATACCTTTGGAGCCTGTTGCCTGCACTATGTACGGAAGTATGGACTGGACGCGCTGGATCGGGAGAAGCTGAAGGAGATGCTCACCTTTGCCAACGCTGCCGCTTCCATTGTCACTACCAGAAAAGGAGCTCTGCGGGTAATGCCCCAGATGGCGGAGGTGGAAGCGCTCATAGCCACTAAGATGACGTGATAGTATATATAAGGATTGAGGCGTATGTCTACGGACTGCGCTGAGGCGAGGCGGATAGATTCCGACCTCGCCATTTATATTATGAGCGGGTTTGTTGGGGAAATCAGACATAACTCGCTCCAAAGCTGTCCTGGTCACTCAAATTTTTAGAATGCATACTTATCTTTTTATTTTCAGAATTTAGGAATAGAAATGATGCTTGACAGATACATCGCACCGCGATATAATATGATATATCAAAGTGCGATATATAGAGGTACTGAATATTAAAAAAAGTTTTGTTAGAAATATTCGCGACTTTGCCCTTTAGAGCTATCGCACAGTGATTTTATTAGGAGGAGGAAAGCAAGTGGAGACGGCAAGAAATAAAATAGTGAGTGCAGTATGTTTGGTGGTGATCGTGGTGGCAACAGTTGTATTGCTGGGGGCGAGAGCTCTGGGCCTTGAACTGCCGGATGCCGCGGTGCGGACATTGGGAGTACTGGACTTGATCGCTTTGCCGGTGTTGAGTTATCTTCTGGTAAAAGGGAGGCTCAAATGATAGAAGCGCATATCAAAAGGGTATATGTCCCAATGACGGAGACGGGCTTCTACATTCTGTACTGTCTGCAACAGCCTGCGCACGGTTATCATATCGTCCAGCAAGTGCTGCAGTTGACAGACGGAGAGATCCGCATCAGCCCCGGCACGATGTATGGGAGCCTGTCAAAGATGGAGAAGGACGGATTGATCTGTTTTGTTCGGGAGGAGGAAAAGCGCAAGATTTATCAGATTACGGAGTTGGGGCAGGAGGTGCTGTCTCTGGAAATCCAGCGCATCCGGCGTTTGTACCGAACGGTGGAGGGATGCTGCCTGCCGAGAGAGATAGAGGCGGGCTATGCGGAGCTCGGCAGCTTGGCTGAGGCTTAAAACTGTATAAACAGCGAAAGGTGAGTTGAAGGATGGGAGAGCAGATTAACAGGCTGAGAGTATTTACGATAGCGGATTTCAAGGAGGAGGAGCAGTGGCTTCGGGAGATGCACAGGGCCGGCTGGAAGCTGGTGAGAACGATTCCGCCGGTTCTTTTTCGATTTGAGCGCTGCGAACCGGAGGATGTGGTGTATCAACTGGACTTTCGCACCAAACAGGACGGGTATGGGATGGGATACCGCCAGAT
Source organism: bacterium (assembly GCA_023663725.1). Classification (GTDB taxonomy): domain Bacteria; phylum Bacillota; class Clostridia; order Lachnospirales; family Lachnospiraceae; genus Acetatifactor. The sequence goes on from JAMPGX010000018.1 coordinate 31,384, forward strand.
GTTCGAGGACTGTGGATGGGATTATGTGGATGACTGCATGAGTTTTCGCTATTTTCGCAAGCCAGTCTCCCGTATGAAGGAGATCGAGGGGATATTCAGCGACCGCGAATCGCAGCTGGAGATGCTGGGGCGAATCTGGAGATGGAGGATGCTGCCGCTATTTGTGATATTATTTGGTTGCATTTTGCCTCAGATACACAGGACAGTGACCGGAAGATGTCCGGTGGATGCGATATTTATTATGTATTGCGTATTTTTGCTTCTTTACGCATGGGTGATTCTACATGTGGGTATCAAATCCTTTCTGATGAAGCGAAGCAGGAATCCTGAAAAAAATATTTGACAAATGAGCGGAAACGGATATAATGGATAAAAAGTACCGCGGTGCAGGCGGGGAGAGGAGAGCATGGTATGAGACAGTTTCAGGGATATCAGAATAGCGGATCAGTGATGCAGCCGTCTATGAAGCCGTCTGTATCTTTTGCGTATTCTTCATACCTGAGATACCTTGCCATGCGGATACCTGTTCCAGCTAAATTGCTGATATCAGAAGCTCCCTGATCGGGGGCAAATGGGAAACAAGTATTGCGAGGTATCTGTATAGACGTATACAGATGCCTTTTTTGTTTTCCTGAATGAGAAAGGAGAATCTTATGAACACACCTGTTTTAGAGACGGAGAGATTGATTTTACGGCCCATCACACTGGCTGATGCCCAGACGGTGTTTGACAACTGGGCCAGCGACCCGGATGTGGCCAGGTATATGGCATACAGCACGCATGAAAGCGTGGAGACGACCAGGGAATGGCTGCGGGAGGTGGAGGAGCAGCAGGGGCTGGCCACCCGCTTTGACTGGGGAATTGTGAGAAAGGATAACGGAAAGCTCATCGGTAGCTGCGGTCTTGGGTTTAATGAGGAGCGCGGCATGTTCGGGATGGGCTACAACATCATGAAGGATTGCTGGCATCAGGGCTACACCACGGAGGCCGCCCGGGAGATGGTGCGCTACGCGGTGGAGGAGCTGGGACAGGTCAGGCTGTGCTGCAGCCATGTAGTGGAGAATGTCTACTCCGGAAAAGTGATGATGAAGGTGGGCTTTCGGCGCGTGGGCCAGCGTCCGTGGGTGAGTCTGGACGGCACAAAGCATTACGAGTGCTATGAGTATCTGTACGAGAAGGAGGATGAATAGAGGAAAAACCCTTGACAATACAGACCACATAGTGTAGTCTGTATACAGACCACATTATGTGGTCCGTAAGGAGGGATTGATATGAAGGAGATTCAACTGGGAGCGATAGAGGCACGCTATGCGGATATGATTTGGGAGCATGAGCCTGTGACGTCCTCAGAATTGGTCAAGATGACGGCAGTGGCTTTCAACTGGAAGCGCACCACAGCCCATAATGTGCTCAGGAGGTTGATAGAAAAGGGATTGTTTCAAAATGACAACGGCGTTGTCACCTCCGTGATTTCCAGACCGGAATTCTACTCCAGACAGAGCAAAAAGTATGTGGAGGATGCCTTCGGGGGATCGCTTCCCGCATTTCTGGCGGCATTTACCAGAGATGCCGTCCTGAGCGCACAGGAGGCGGCGGAGATCCGTAAGATGATCAGCGATGCGGAGGAGAGGAAATGATGGACGGGTTATTTTGGAAGCTGGTGAATATGAGCGTAGCCGCAAGCTGGGGAATCATGGCGGTGATCGTCCTGCGCTGGCTGCTTCACAGGGCGCCTGGATGGATGAAATGCGCATTGTGGGCGATGGTCGCCGTGCGACTGGTATGTCCCTTTTCTCTGGAGAGTGCTTTTAGCCTGATTCCCAGTTCTGAGATTATCAGCTCCGAGACAGTCAGATATGCCGAGCAGCCCGCTGTCAACACGGGTATTCCAGCCATCAATGATGCGCTGAATCCTGTTCTCGACAGCTCGCTTGCCCCTGCGCCTGGGGACAGCGTCACCCCACTGCAGGTATGGTTCTTTGTGGGAGGTCTCGTCTGGGCGGCTGGCCTGGCGGTGTTTCTGGGCTATGCGCTGCTCAGCTATCTGCGGCTTCGCCGCAAGGTTGGGGAAGCGGTTCTGTCGGCCGATCAGGTCTATGTCTGTGACGCTGTCAGATCGCCGTTCATCCTGGGAGTGGTTCGTCCCCGCATTTATCTGCCCTCGGATATTGATCGCGCACAGATGGAATATGTTCTGGCCCATGAGCGGGCGCATCTGAAGCGCGGCGACCACTGGTGGAAGCCTCTTGGGTATCTCCTGCTGGCGGTTTACTGGTTCAATCCTCTGGTGTGGGTGGCCTATATTCTGTTCTGTCGGGATATCGAGCTGGCCTGCGACGAAAAGGTGATAAGTCGCCTGAATCTGGATGAGAGGAAAGCGTACTCTAATGCGCTGGTGGATCGTAGCACGGGTCGGAGGATGGTGATGGCCTGTCCGGTGGCCTTTGGCGAAGTGGGAGTAAAAGAGCGTGTCAAGGCGGTATTGCATTACCGGAAGCCGACATTCTGGCTGATTGTGGCAGCAGTTTTGGCAATGGGTATTGTAGCGGTCTGCTTTTTGACCGACCCGAAGGGAAGCGGCAGCCTGCAGAGGATGATTGACGATAGGAAGGAAGAGCTGACTGAGCGGATCAGCGGTCTGATCAGTGAGGCGGAGGCGGCTCGCTATCTGCTCGATAAATACAGACTCACAGTGGAGAAGGTGGAGGGGGAGCGCGCAGACTGCTATTTTGGCGCTATCTGGGTATCCACGCGCGAGCCGGAGGACGATCCGATGATCAGGGCCATGTATGATACCGCGGACAGTCTGCCTGAGGGGGCGCAGAAGACCCTTGCGCTGGAGGTGGCGGATGATTGGCTTGCGGAGATGCGCTCCAGGCCCAAGGATGAATGGATAGAGCATCCTATTGTAATTCGGAAGGAGGGGGATGATCTGGCGCTCTACTACCCTTATGTCATGGACGGTGAGGAGACGCTGATTCCCCTGGAGAAGTTTGTTGCCGATAACTGGACGGAGGATTCAGATCAGCGGTATCAGGATGGGGTAGACATCATCAATGAGGCGCTGGGGACTGTCATATCGGAGGCGGAAGGTTATTACTATATACAGGGCGCCGGTGTGAACACGCTGTTTCTCGACGAGGTGGAATGGGTCACAGACTCTGAGAGAGCGGCGGAACTGGGACTGAGTGAGGATGATATGCCCGGCGGCTTCTATGTTTATAATGGGGAGGAGGCGCAGACGCAGTATCCTCTCGCGGAGGAATGCTCCTTTGGCATATTGGATTGGGAGAACAATTACGCACTCCTGGAGGTGGACAGAGAAACCTTTCTTGACACGGTTACCAGCCGGACGGGTATCCCCTTTGTCATCCGTATGAGGGATAGAAAAATCGTGAGTGTGACGGAGCAGTATGTTCCCTAGTAGATCGAATGCCGACCACACGTTAGGATAAGAAATCATAGTGAGTCAGCAAATACTTATTGCATCAGACGGACAAGTAGTTTATATTCAAATATATGAGGATTATTTCACAAGTGACGGGAAATGACGGTCATGAGCCTTGTGTACTTGCAGAGACAATCTTTTACATCCAGAGAAGGGGAATTGTGGGAAATGGAATATGAGTGTACTGAATAAAGTCTGTCTGTGGATTATCATAGCGATTATGGCTGCGGCGCTCATGCGCCGGCTGGCCCGTCGCAGCGGCGGGCCGACCGGTCTGACGCTGCAGGGTCTTTTTGGCAGGTATGCGGCGTATCACAGGAAAGAGGGAGATCATACAGGCGGGCAGGACTGTATATTGGCGCGTAATAGTGGGCGGGATGAGGAAGAACTGGGTCGGGTAGAGTTGGACAGTCAAGCTGTCGCAGGGAAGGGCTTCTACATCGCGGTGTCGGTGATCCTGTATGGGCTGATCGCGATCCGCTGCATCGGCTTTGGCAGTATTCCGGGCGGTTTCAATCAGGATGGAGCTATGGGAGCGGTGGATGCGCTGGCTCTGGCCAACTATGGAACCGACCGTTTCGGCAATTGGCTTCCGGCCCATTTTCAGGCGTGGGGCTTTGGACAGATGAGTGTGCTGCTGTCCTATCTGACGGTACCGTTCATCAGGCTGTGGGGACTAAACAGTGTTACGGCCAGGCTGCCCATGCTGCTTGCCAGCATTGCCGGAGCGATAGCGCTGTACGGACTGGTGCGGGATATTTTCGGACGTCGGGCGGGGCTGCTGGCTCTGCTGTGCGTGGCCGTTTCCCCATGGCATTACATGCAGAGCCGATGGGCGCTGGACTGTAATATGTTTCCCCATATGTTCATCTTAGGTCTTTTTTTCCTCAATAAAGGATTAAAGAAAAGCCGATATCTGTATCTGTCCATGGTGTTCTTTGCGCTGTGTATGTATTCCTACGGTGTGGCGTTCTATATGGTGCCGGTGTTTCTGACGGCGGCCTGCGCGCTGCTGTTATTGCTGCGGAGGGTAAATGCGAAACAGGTTCTGGCGGCGATGGCGGTGTACTTTGGGCTGTCCTGGCCGATCTACGGCACGATGTTGATCAATTTTATGGGATGGGAGACGGTGAGCCTGCCCTTTACCACGATGGCGTATTTTCCTGACAGCATACGTTCCGGCGATATTGTGTTCTTTTCAGAGCAGCCGCTGACGCAGCTTTGGAGCAATGCGCAGACGCTGTGGCGTCAGGTGTTTCTGCAAAAGCCAGACCTGCTCTGGAATGCCATGGACGATTTTGGAACAATGTACCATTGCTCCCTGCCGCTGGTGCTGGCGGGGGCAGGAATCACGGTTTATTATGCGATAAGAGGGGAAAAGGATAAAAGGATTCCCTGTCTGCTGCTGCTGATCTATTGGGTCACAGCCATCATGACAGGGCTCTTTATCAACTATGTGAATATTAACCGTATCAATATCATCTTTTATTGTCATCTGGCTTTTGCGGGAATAGCGGTATACGCGGTGATATGGGAATGGAAGCGGCTGGCAGCAGGATTTGCGGCGGTATACGGGCTGCTGCTGATTCTGTTTTTGAATCAGTATTTCACGGATTGGGCGGAGCGCATGGAAACCTGTTTTTTTGCGGATTTTCTTGAGGCCGTGGAGTATGCGGGTGATCTGGAGGCGGACTACTATTATATTACGCCAGATTCCCAGTTCGACGGTTCCTGGTGGGTAAGTCAAATTCTGACCATGTACGCGGTGAAGATGGACGCGGAGTATTTTCAGGGCAAGACGGATGTGTTTCGGGGAGCGCAGATATCTTATGCGGATCGTTATCATTTCCGCCATGCCGAGGGGAATCTGATTCAGGATAATGCGAATATTGTCTATGTGGTGCGGGCGGACCGGATCGGGGATTACGACTCGGAACGGTTTGCCAAAAAGCAGTTTGGCGGCTACTATGTAGTGATGCCATGGCTATACAGTAGATAGTCCCAATTTGATAGATAAAAGAGCAGGAACCAGATATATTATAACTTAGACGATTGCGAAACTCTCTCCACAAGTGACGTGACTGGTCTATATTGCCCATTCCCTGTTCCACAAAAGCGGCGTTTCACGATTGCCTAATATCATAACCATAAGGGAAGCATATACCGGAAAGAGGTGAAAAATGGCCAGAACGATAGGAATCGGGAACCAGGATTTTGAAACGATCCGAAAAGAGGGATATTTTTATGTGGATAAAACGCATTTGATACAGGAATGGTGGGAGAGCGGGGATAATGTGACGCTGATCACCCGCCCCAGGCGCTTTGGCAAGACGCTGAATATGAGTATGCTGGAGCAGTTCTTCTCGGTGGATTATGCTGGGCGTGGCGATCTGTTTGAGGGGCTTTCCATCTGGCAGGAGGAGAAATACCGCAAGCTGCAGGGGACATACCCGGTGATTGCTCTCAGTTTTGCTAAAGTGAAAGAAACCACTTATCAGGGAGCCCGGAAAAGAATATGCCAGATCATAAAAGATCTGTATAACCGGTTTGATTTTCTTGTCGGCAGTGGGAGACTTAATGACAGCGAAAAAGAGGCGTATCAAAAGATATCAGCCGATATGGAAGATTATATTGCGGCAGATTCCCTAAATGCTTTGTCAAACTATCTAATGCGGTATTACGGGAAAAAAGTGATCATTCTGCTGGACGAGTACGACACGCCCATGCAGGAGGCATATGTGGGTGGATATTGGGAAGAGTTAGTGGCATTTACCAGGAGCCTGTTTGGGGCAACTTTCAAGGCAAACCCCTATATGGAACGGGCGCTGATGACCGGCATCACTTATATAAGTAAAGAATCCATGTATTTTGACTTAAATAACCTGAAAGTGGTAACAACAACATCAGAAAAGTATGCGGATTGTTTTGGCTTTACGGAAGAGGAGGTATTTACCGCACTTGATGAGTTTGGATTGTCCGATCAGAAACAACAGGTTAAGGACTGGTATGACGGGTTCACTTTTGGAAACAAAAAGGATATATATAATCCCTGGTCTATTATTAATTTTCTGGATGAAAGAAAAGTGGGGGCATACTGGGTCAATACCAGTTCCAACAGGCTGGCCAGCAAACTGCTCCAGGAGGGTAATTCCAATGTGAAGAAGGACTTTGAAGATCTGCTTAGTGGAGGCGCGCTTGAACTGGAAATAGACGAGCAAATTGCCTATAATCAGCTTTCCACCAAAAAAAATACCATATGGAGTCTGCTGCTTGCCAGCGGTTACCTGAGGGTATTGAATACAACTTTCGTGGAGAGGACAGGCCGCACATATTATAAGCTGGTATTGACCAATAAAGAAGTTACCCTTATGTTTGAGGATATGGTGCGGGATTGGTTTTGTGAGGGCGATTATTATAATGATTTTATCAAGGCGCTGCTGCTGGGGGATGTGGAGGCAATGAATGTCTACATGAATCGGGTGACAAGGGAGATATTCAGCTACTTTGACACCAGCAAGAGCACACACGGGGAGCCGGAGAGGTTCTATCACGGTTTCGTGCTGGGTCTGATGGTGGAGCTGGCTGGTCGGTATACGGTGATGTCCAACCGAGAAAGTGGATTTGGCCGGTATGACGTGATGCTGGAGCTCAGGGATGCGGCCAGGGACGACGCCATGATCCTGGAGTTCAAGGTACAGGGGCCGAAAGAAAAGGAACTGTCTGACACTGTGGCCGAGGCCCTGCGGCAGATCGGGGAAAAGGATTACCAGGCGTCCCTGGTGGCCAAGGGGATACCGGGGGAGCGCATCAGGAAGTACGGATTTGCTTTTTGCGGGAAAGAGGTGCTGATTGGCACGGAGGAGACAGAATGGGATATCAGGAGTCAATGAGTAATTGGGTGTATCTGTTTGGCAGTGCGGGAGTGATTGCGCTGACCGTTGCGCTTTTGGGGATGGCAATGCTTCTCATTTTCTGGAAACCGGGGAAAAAGAGCCGGTATCGCTTTGTCAGACTGTCGATAGGCAATCTGCTCATCCATCTGGCGGACGGCTTCATCACCTTTGCCAACACGCCAGGGCTGGAGCGGGAAGCCAATCCGCTGGTAAGCCGGTTTGGTTTGGGATGGGGCGCGCTGTTTCTGGCCAATCTGATCGTCTTTGGGTTTATCGTTCTCTGTGCATGGTGGTTCTGCCGGTATGAGCATGTCCCTCTGGCCGCGTCAGGGGTGGCGGACTATTTTATGAGACTTCTGTACGGAGAGGGCTATAAGCCCGCATGGTTCTGGTATAAATTGCCGCATAACCGCCGTTCCCTGTGTGCTGTGTGCGGGTGCGGACTTTACTGGGGACTTACTCTGGGGGCAACGGTTCCCGTACTGGGGTGGCTCCTTGTTATGTTAAAGATACACCCGACTTGGTGGAACAGTGTCTGGATCAGTGTGGGAATTGGGTGTATCGTCTGCGTATTCAGTATGTACCGATGGAGTGCGGATGGCTACCGATGTGGACCCACTGAGTAAAATGCTCCGCATTTAATTCTACTGTCATGGTATAACAAAGAAGAGAAATAGTGAAAATGCAGCGCTGGCGGGAGGATTGTTCTCGCCAGTTTTTGATTGCATGATATATGTAAATTGTATCCTAAATTACAAAAGAAACGAGTATCAATATATATTTATCGAAATTCAATAAAAAAGTATTGACATTCAATCTGACAAGTGGTATTTTATGGTTACAGGCCGTAGAGCTTTGCAAATATCAGTTCAAGAAAGTTTTATAAGTATGTGGTTCTGTATCCCCGATAAACAACAGCCTGACAAGGCAGGAGATAAACGGGATGGAAGTGCAGGACGGCTTTGACGCGAGGGTGTGAGGGTACATAAAGATTAGCGGATGTAGTTCCGGCATACAGGGGGATAGGGAAAGGAGAAGATTATGAAAAAGATAAGGTTTTTGGGAATTGCCATTCTGACAGCAGTTATACTTTGTGCCTGCGGCGGGCAGGAACTGGCGGACATAAGCACCACAGAGGGTGACGGGTACATGGCTATCATATGGGAGGAAAGGACGTATGTGCCGTTCTGCGTGGTCTCCAAGAATGACTGCGGGACGCTGATCGGCTATGTCAACGGGGATACGGGCGACAGGGTATGTGAATACAAGGATTATCCGTCAAATGAATGGATTGCAAATTATCTTACTGTGGACGGTGGCGCAATGCTGTTTAAAGAGGTAAATGTTACTAATATTCCGGATGGCCTGCAGTCAGAGTACGAGTGGAATGATTAAGAACTTTTGATGCGTTCTGGGTGGCAAGACACCATGTGCACAATGACACTAGCAAAGTAACTGGCTTTCGCAAAAGCCTTAATACATACTAACAGGAAAGGAATACAGAGAAATGAACAGAGACACGATAATCAAGATTACCAAATATTTGGTGGACTTTATGTTTTTGGCCGGCATTGTGGTGACATTGTCCCTGCCCTGGAGTATAAAATGGGCGGGAAAATATCTGGAACGTCTTGCCGAGAGCTATGGGGAGATCGTCACGATCTACTTTGTGCTGGGGATTCTGGCGCTGGCAATCATCTGGGAGCTGCGCAAGATGTTTAAGACCGTGCTGGCCAAGGACTGTTTTGTGAGAACTAACGTGGCCAGTCTGAAGCATATGAGTTACTACAGCGGGCTGATCGTGTTGATGTCCGTCGTGCGCAGCATCGTCTATACCACAGTGGCCATGCTGGTCGTCATCCTGGTGTTCGTCATAGCCGGACTGTTCTGTCAGGTGTTGGCGCAGATTTTTGACGAGGCAATCAGCTATAAGGAAGAGAACGATCTGACGATATAGGGCGCGGGATAGGGAACAGGTGCGATAGAGAATACTTGGCCGCAGCTTTGATCTGAGGCAGAGAGGAAAAGAGAAAATGTCAATTGTGATCAATCTGGATGTGATGATGGCAAAGCGGAAGAAGGGCCTGACAGAGCTGGCGGGCGAGGTGGATATCACGCTTGCCAATCTGTCCATCTTAAAAAATAATAAGGCCAAGGCAGTGCGCCTGGCTACGTTGGACGCTATCTGCAAGGCGCTTAACTGCCAGCCGGGAGATATCCTGGAGTATGTGGAGGATGAGGAACAAGGAAAAACAGCTAATCAAAACGCTGGGGAGGAGTAACGATATGGAAAATATGCAAAGCAATATCTGGCAGGAGCCTGAAAGCGGCGCTGCGGCGCAGGGCCAGAATATGCAAGTAGAGGACCTGGATGCCGCAAGGCCAGGTATGCCAGCGCCCAGTGCTAGACCAGGAGGACAGCCAGGGACGCCAGGCGGAGCTTTTCCTCCAGCGGGAGGCCCCGTCCTCATGCCGTGTCCCCCGAAAAAACCGGATACGCCGGAGACAAAGAACATGAAGGAGAATTTCCAGATATTTGGCATGGCGTCCTTTCTGTACGCCTGTCTGTACGTCTTTTGCATGTACCGCAACGGTAGCGGGGTGACATACCCTTTTTTCGTGGCAGGAAGTCTCTTGTTTATCTGTTATTGCTGTGCAAAACTGGGGATTTCCTTCAAAAAAGGCGGCGCCTTCTATGTGATCAGCATGATGCTGCTGGCCATATCCACTTTTTGCACCGACGACGGCAGGATCATCACGCTAAATAAATTGGGGATATTTCTGTTGGCTATAAGCTTTTTGCTGTTTACGCTGTATGACACCAGCAAATGGAATTTGGTCAAATACCTGGGAACGATCTGCCAGACTGTGTTTGTATCCTTCAATGAACTGCCTCGCCCCTTCGAGGATGCGAGCTGGTATGTGAAGCATAAGATGAAGCGCAAAAACAGCAAGGTATTGTATGTGATATTGGGGCTGGTGATCGCACTGCCTATCTTTCTGGTCGTGTTTGCGCTGCTGGTCAGCGCGGATGCCGTGTTCAGAGATATGACGGATAAGATATTGGAGCAGCTTCGCATTGAAAATATGATGCTGGCGCTGTTTATGTGGGCCTGTATGTTCCTGGCCTCCTACTGTATCCTGAGCTTTCTGTGCAAGAGGACGATTCAGGCGGAGGTAAAAGACAGCCGCAGGGGAGAACCGCTGATTGCCATCACCATCGCTACTTTATTGACGCTGTTGTACCTGGTTTTCAGCGTGATTCAGATCGTCTATCTGTTTGCAGGCAATATGACACTCCCGTCGGGATACACTTACGCGGAGTACGCCAGAGAGGGTTTCTTTCAACTGCTGGCGGTCAGCGTCCTGAATCTGATTCTGGTGTTGATTGGTCTGGGATGTTTCAAGGAGAGTAAATTGCTGAAAGGGATACTGACAGTGATGTCACTATGCACCTATATCATGATTGCTTCCAGCGCCATGCGGATGATTATCTATATCAGGTGGTATTATCTCACCTTTCTGCGGATTTTTGTGCTGTGGAGTCTGGCGGTGCTGCTTTTGCTTTTCACAGGAGTCATCATCTCGATCATAAAGAGCAGCTTTCCGCTGTTTCGCTATAGTATGGTGGTAGTGACGCTGTGCTATATGGCGCTGTCCTTCAGCCATCCGGATTACTGGATCGCCAGAGTGAATGTGGCCAGCACAAACCTGGTCACCCGCAGCGATTTCTTTGAGGGAAAACCCTATGAGGATTATGACTTCCTGAGTCAGCTCAATGCGGATGCGGCGCCCGTGCTGCTCGATCTGATGGTAAGGGAGGGGTACGATCTGAACTTCTACTATGAGGAGGAACCCCTGCAGAGCCGACGGGATCTGGCCAAGGAACAGGGCGACACCTTCAGCCGAAGAGACCCGCAGTGCTTTGGATATTACTATCTGGATCGGCTCAAAGCCAGGAATTCCCGAAACGGCATCAGAACCTTTAACGTTTCGAGATTCCTGTCAGAATTTGAGATATTGTCGGAATGTACGAAAGGGATGTAAATAAAGCGAAGTAGTTCTGTCAAAATATCCGCGTGGTCCATCGGGTACAATCCCACACATCGGTAGCCAGGCCCTCATAGAATTCCGGTTCATGGCAGACCATCAGGATGCTGCCCTTATATTCCAGAAGGGCGCGCCGCAGCTCAGCCTTGGCATCTACATCCAGATGGTTGGTGGGTTCGTCCAGTAGCAATACATTGGATGCCTGGTTGATCAGCTTGCACAGTCGCACTTTGGCCTGTTCACCGCCGGAGAGAACTCGTACCTTGCTCTCAATATGCTTGGTGGTCAGGCCGCATTTCGCCAGAGCGGAGCGCACCTCGTACTGGGTAAAGCCGGGAAAGGCATTCCAGATCTCCTCGATACAGGTGGTGTCTATATTCTGGTCCATCTCCTGCTCAAAATAGCCGATCTCCAGATAATCCCCCTGCTCCACGGAGCCGGACAGGGGTGGAATCAGGCCAAGGATGCTCTTTAGCAGAGTGGTCTTGCCAATGCCGTTAGCGCCGGTGAGGACGATCTTCTGACCTCTCTCCATCTCCAGATTCAGTGCGCTGGACAGAGGCTCCTCGTATCCGATCACCAGATCACGAGTCTGAAAGATATATCTGCCGGGGGTGCGCGCTTCTCGAAAATGGAATTCCGGCTTGGGCTTTTCTCCGGCCAGCTCGATGACCTCCATCTTATCGAGCTTTTTCTGGCGGGACATGGCCATGTTGCGGGTGGCTACCCTGGCTTTGTTGCGGGCCACGAAATCCTTTAGCTCAGCGATCTCCTTCTGCTGCCTGTTGTATGCGGCCTCCCGCTGAGCCTTTTTCATGGCATAGACTTCCTGAAATTTGTCGTAGTCTCCCACATAGCGGGTCAACTGCTGATTGTCCATATGGTAGATCAGATTGATGACACTGTTTAAAAAGGGGATATCGTGGCTGATGAGAATAAAAGCATTCTCATATTCATTCAGGTATCTTTTCAGCCAAGTGATATGCTCGGCATCCAGGTAGTTGGTGGGCTCATCCAGCAGTAAGATATCAGGTTTTTCCAGCAGCAGCTTGCCCAGCAGCACCTTGGTGCGCTGGCCGCCGCTGAGTTCTGTCACATCCCGTTCCAGACCGATCTCCGCAAGTCCCAGCGCCCGTCCCACCTCGTCCACCTTGGAGTCAATCATATAGAAATCGTGCTGGGTGAGTAGCTCCTGCAGAGTGCCGAACTCCTCCATATATTTATCCAATTCCTCAGGGGAGGCCTCCGCCATTCTGTCACACAGTCGGTTCATCTCCATCTCCATCTCGTAGAGAAAATCGAAGGCGGAGGAAAGTACCTGCCGTATTGTCATGCCTGGCTGCAACGCTGTGTGCTGGTCCAAGTAGCCCGCCCGAACATTTTTGGCCCACTCTATTTTGCCCTCGTCCGGCGTCAGCTTACCAGTGATGATATTCATAAAGGTGGATTTGCCTTCGCCGTTGGCTCCCACCAGTCCGATATGTTCCCCCTTCAGCAACCGGAAGGACACATCCTGAAAGATGGCCCTGTCCCCAAAGCCGTGCGTCAGATGTTCTACATTTAAGATACTCATGGTAATCCCCTGCCTTTCTCGCGATTCGTTTCCTATGGAAGTATACAGGATATCGGCGGCTTTGTCACGTGCAAAATGCAGGACCTCATTATTCTGGTCAGACAAAAGCTTATTGATAGAATAGGACTCCTGTGTTATACTCAACGCAGCAAATGGAATTGAGGTATAAAGGATATGGCAAAATTTCGGATTGATACAACAGAGTTGTATTGGATTGACGGGAGTATAGATGATCCTGAAGATTTATGTTTGCACGGTCATGCCATTGCCTATATTGGCGAAGAACGTTTGGAATATGACTGTACCGTCAGTGCAACGGCCCTATATCTGCTCAAAACATTGACAGAGGACCATATCATCAATGAGGATAATCAAATGCTGCCTTGCTGCGGACATTTTTATATGCCCGATACAAATCTGGAAAATGTGAAAATCCTGGGCTGCAATCATGGAATTGATTGGACAGTAAGGCACAGGGGAAAAGATGTTGTTCTGACCACGGAAAACGGGACCAGGGAGATCATTCCGCTTGTGGAATATAGGCAAGAGGTATATCGGTTTGCAGACAAAATTGAAGAATACTATAAATCTTGTTCGCCAAAAATAATGCCGGAGGATTCATTCAGCCGCGATGGATATATTGCGTTTTGGAACGAATGGCGCCGGCGAAGAACAAAAAATTAAGAATTTTTAAGGATACATTTTCCAGAAGATAGGCTATACTAAAAATATTATGATATGTCGCTTGCACTTGGCGGCAGAAAGGAGTATTATGAAAAAACTGGCAGTACTATTTATGACAGCAGTTCTGACCTTGAGCCTGGTAAGCTGTGGCAAGGGAAATGACGAGGGAGAAGGAACCGGAGCGGGAGGCGATCAGCAGTCCACGGTCGAAGATTCGACGCAGGACACGCAGCCGGAGAGCAGTTCCCAACCGGAATCGGATTCACAGTCCCAGGAATCTTCTCAGACGCCTGAGGATGGACAGGACGGTATCAGCGAGGACATGAGCGCGATCCGTCAGGCAGTGGTGGATGAGTTGGGAGACAATTATTGGCCGGACTCTCAGATTCCGCCTGAATATCTGGAAGCCTATGGCCTTACCAGCGACATGTATGTGGATTTCTGGGGTGAGATGCCGATGATCAGCACCAATGTGGATACCATCATCGTCATCAAGGCGGCCGAAGGGCAGATAGACGCTGTGGAGACCGCACTGAACAGCTACCGTGACACTCTGGTAAATGATACGATGCAGTATCCCATGAACCTGGGGAAGATTCAGGCGTCCCGAATCGAGGTCGTGGATGATTACGCCTGCTTTGTGCAGTTGGGAGCAGAGGTGATTGACATGGAGGAAGAGGAGTCCATCCGTCATTGCCAGGAACAGAATGAAATGGCATTGGCCGCCATAGAGAAGGTCATCCGGCAATAGGAGTATGACAGTATGGTATTTAGCAGCATTACCTTTTTGTTTCGGTTTTTGCCGATATTCCTGATCCTGTATTTTGTGACTCCCCGGAGGATGAGAAACGTCATCCTCTTTTTGGGGAGTCTTGTTTTTTATGCCTGGGGAGAGCCGGTGTATGTGGTATTGATGCTCTTTTCCACTGTGTCGGACTATCTGCATGGCCGTCTGATCGGCGCGTGCAAGAGCAGGAATGTGGCCAGGGGGCTGCTGATCTCATCCATCGTGATCAATCTGGGAATTCTGGGCTTTTTTAAATACAGTGATTTCCTGATCGGCACTGTCAACGGGCTGCTGGGGTGGAGCATTCCCCTGTTGGAGCTGCCCCTGCCCATCGGTATCTCTTTTTACACCTTTCAGACTATGTCCTATACCATTGACTGCTATCGCGGAGAGGCCAGAGTGCAGAAGAATATTCTGGATTTTGGCGTCTATGTCACGATGTTCCCGCAGCTGATTGCCGGCCCGATCGTCAAATATCGGGACGTGCAGGAGCAGCTTCATGACCGTCGGGTGGATCTGATGGCTATCAGTCGGGGGTGTTGCAGGTTCACGGTAGGTCTGGCCAAGAAGGTGTTGCTAGCCAACAATCTGGGACTTTTGTGGACAGAGATCTCCGGAAAGAGTCCGGAGAATATGACTGTGCTTGCAGCCTGGATGGGCGTGTTGGCCTTCGCATTTCAGATATATTTTGATTTTTCCGGATATTCTGATATGGCTATCGGGCTGGGCGCGATACTGGGCTTCCATTTTCCAGAGAATTTCAATTATCCCTATATTGCGGCCTCCATCACAGATTTCTGGCGCAGATGGCATATCTCCCTGAGCAGCTGGTTTCGGGAGTATGTCTATATCCCGCTGGGAGGTAATCGCAGGGGCCTGCCCAGGCAGCTTTTAAATATTCTGATTGTGTGGACATTGACCGGAATCTGGCACGGCGCCGGATGGAATTTCCTCCTGTGGGGCCTGTGGTTTGCCCTGTGGCTGGTCCTGGAAAAGCTGGTGTTTGGACGGGTGCTGAAGGTGCTGCCCGCCATGGTGGGACGTCTGTATACCTGGGCGATCGTGCTGGTGGGCTGGGTGTTTTTTGCGATTGAAAAGGGCGGCGGAGCTCTCAGCTATCTGCGCGTCATGTTCGGACAGGCAGCGGCGGGGCTCTATGACGAGGGAACCTTATTTACCCTGTTGGAGTATCGGGTGTTGCTGTTCGTCGCAGCAGTAGCTTCCACTCCGCTGATCTATAGGATTACAGGAAGGCTGTTGCACGCTACTGGAGGCGGAGCGGTGGCATGCCGTCGGGTTCTGGAGAAGCTGATCCCTTCTCTGCTGCTCATCTCTTCCATCGCCTATATCGTAGAAGCCTCCTACAATCCATTTCTATATTTTCGGTTCTAAATCGCGCTTAGGCGCGTGCCGCCAATACAGGAGAGCTCGAAGCTGATATTTTATCTTTTAATTAGTGCAGGATCACAGGCATAGCCAGTGATATGCGGAAAGGATCTCATGAAGCTGGACAATGACAAACTACATGCGGGAATGACGGTGGCGTTGCTGGCTCTGGTGCTGGCACTGCTGGCCGTGGCGGACCTGGTGAAAGAGGACCGCCTTTTCTCGGAGACGGAGAACAGAATATTGGCGCAGAAGCCCAAGTGGAGTCTGGAGGGTATCCTGAGCGGCAGCTACGAGAAGGAATATGAGACCTATGCCACGGACCAGTTCGTCAGCAGAGATACCTGGGTCATGCTGAAGACCCGCATGGACATCGCGCTGCAAAAAAAGCTGATAGGCGGCGTCTATCTGGCACAGGACGGCTACCTGATAGAGCAGCATCTGCCGGAGGAATACAGTCAGGAGACAGTGGATAAGCGTCTGGACCAGCTGCAAAAGCTGACAGAGCGATATCCGAACACCCTGGTTATGCTGGTCCCCACAGCGGACAATATATTGCAGGATAAGCTTCCCGCCCATGCGGTCAGCTATGACCAGAGAGGGCTGATCGCGCAGGTCAGGGACAGGATCGGCGAGAGTCATGTTGTCGATGTATTTCCGATATTGGAGGAGCACAGCGAGGAGCAGATCTATTACAAGACGGACCATCACTGGACGACGCTGGGGGCATACTATGGCTATCTACAGTGGACGCAGACCGCAGGGGAGCAGCCTCGCAGCTATGACCTTCAGGAATTGACAACGGTGTCGGACAGCTTTCTGGGAACCCTGCATTCCCGTATCAATCTTCCGATGGAGGCCGATGAGATTCAGATTTTCCCCAGAACCCTCAGACGCAAGGTGAAGATCACATACGACTTTGAACGCGAAGCGGACAGCTACTATGAGCCATCCTATCTGGAGGGCAAGAATCAGTATGGATATTTTCTTGATGACAACCATGCCTTTATCGAGATCCATACGGCTTATGCGGCCAACGATAAGGAGCTCTTTCTGATCAAGGACTCCTACGCCAACTCGCTGATTCCCATATTGGCCCCCCACTATGAAACGATCTATGTGCTGGATCTCCGCTACTACAATGGCAGCCTGTTCACCCTGATGGACCAGTATGTAACCAGCGATAAAGTGAGCGTGATGGTGATGTACAACTGCATTCACTTCCTGGAAAATTTTTCTTACCGATAATACATGTGGACAGATTATCACATGATAACTAGATTTCTGCATTGCATTATAACCGCAATGATGACAAAATTTGAGCCAATTATATGCCAGTACCGAATTGAGCAACTGGTATACTCCATAAGCAGGCTCTTTCGAACTGTCGGTACCTAGGGTTGCTAGCAACCCTAGGTACCGCTACAGTGAGAACGAAGCGAGAGCGTGCCTGCGTTGGAGCATACCAGTCGCTCAATGACACTAGCAAAGTGACTAAACTTTACAGTTACCCAATATGTTAAATAGGAGTACACGCTCATGCCAATAAAAGCCGTAATATTTGATATGGATGGAGTACTGTTCGACACAGAGAGACTGTGCATGGACAGCTGGGTCGCCGTGGCCAGGGAGAAAGGGATACCGGATATGGAGACCTTTTTCCCCTCCTGTATCGGTCGGAATCTGAACGATATCAAGCTTCTGTTCCATGATTACTACGGGGATACATATGATTATGAGCTGTTCAGAAAGCAGGCCTCGGCGCGTTTTCATGATTATGTGGACCACAAGGGACTGCCTGTAAAAAAGGGGGTTCGGGAGATTCTCGCATACCTGTGTGAGCGGCGATATCCGGTGGGACTGGCCTCCTCCACACATCTTGCCTCAGTGGAGGACCATCTGCGCAGGGCTGGAATACGACAGTATTTCCAGAACTTGACCACGGGAGATATGGTGGAGCATTCCAAGCCGCGACCGGACATCTACCTCATGGCCTGTGAGAGCCTGGGTGTGAATCCGGCGCAGGCTATGGCCGTCGAGGATTCGCCGAACGGCATACGGGCTGCCTATAGCGCCGGTATGATACCGGTCATGGTGCCGGATATGATTGCGCCGGATGAGGAAATGCGGGTAAAGAGCACGCTTATCTGTGAAGATCTGCTGGAATTGATGCGATTTTTTGACAAAGGAGACAGCTGATAGACAAGCAGGCTAATGATATGTGGAGGTATAACGATGGCTGATCTATGTGTTCCACAGAATACAATTGCGGTATTACAGAAATATGACTTTGCATTTCGGAAAAAATATGGACAGAACTTCCTGATCGATTCGCATGTGCTGGATAAAATAGTGGATGCCGCACAGATTGACGACCAGGACTGCGTGCTGGAGATCGGGCCGGGCATCGGCACTATGACGCAATGGCTGGCAGAGAGGGCCAGAGCGGTGGTGGCGGTGGAGATTGACAGGGCGTTGATCCCGATTCTGCAGGATACACTTTCCGCCTATGACAATGTGACGGTGATCAACCAGGATATCCTCAAAACGGATATCTGGCAGCTTGTGCAGGAACATAATCAGGGCAGACCCATCAAGGTGGTGGCCAATCTGCCCTACTATATCACTACCCCCATTATCATGAATCTGCTGGAGAAGCATGTGCCGTTGCAGAGTATTACCATCATGGTGCAGAAGGAGGTCGCGGAGCGAATGCAGGTTGGCCCGGGCACAAAGGATTACGGGGCATTGTCTCTGGCCGTGCAGTACTACGCTCATCCAGAGATCGTGGCTCATGTGCCGGCATCCTGCTTCATGCCCAGACCGAATGTGGACAGCGCGGTGGTACGGCTGACCTGTTATCCGCAGCCGCCGGTAGCGGTACGCGATGAAAAATATCTGTTCGCGCTGATCAGGGCGGCCTTTAACCAGAGGCGCAAGACACTGGCTAATGCTCTGGCCGGCGGAATGGGGATATCCAGAGAGCAGGTGACAGCGGCGCTGGAGGAGATGGGGCTTCCGGCTTCCATTCGCGGCGAGGCATTGACCTTAGAACAGTTCGCACAGCTTGGCAATCTCCTGCAAGAATGAATCATATCTGGCATAGAGGACGATATATAGTCGGGCCCGTCGGGGACCCGACACAATATCTTGTATTTTTTTCTCTTTTTTCATGATTTAATTTTGACATACTCCCCCTGTTATGATACACTTATTATAACTGTTTATTTGAGTATGGTTCAGAGAGCCAGGCTGTTATGAGGTGGCCTTACATACGTTAAGGATAAGGGAGCGAACAACCTTGGACAAATATGAATATAAGATAAAAGTAGATGAGATAAAGACATTGATTGCTCAGTACGAGTATCAACAGGCGGCTGAGATTGCCGACGGAATTGACTGGCGCAGGGTCAAGAGTGTGATGATGCTCTGTACCATCAGCGATCTGTATAAGATTAACCGCAGATATGAGGACAGCAGGGATATTTTGCTATTGGCCTATGAGCGTCATCCGGGGGGACGCACGATTGTTTATTCTCTGTGCGAGTTGTCCATCAAGCTGGAAGACTATGTGATGGCCATTGAGTACTACAAGGAATTCGTACAGATCGCCCCCAAGGATACGGGGCGGTATATTTTGCAATACAAGCTGTATCAGGCTCAGGATGTGAGCTTGGAGGAGCGGATTGCGGTCCTCGAGGAGCTGAAATCCAAGGACTATCGGGAGAAGTGGGCCTATGAGCTGGCCTATCTGTATCATAGAGTGGGTCTGGCCACAAAATGTATCGAGGAGTGTGATGAACTGATCCTGTGGTTTGGTGAGGGCAAATATGTGGTAAAGGCCATGGAGCTGAAGATGCTGCATCAACCGCTGACCGCTCAGCAGCAGGACAAATATGAGAGCCATTTCCAGTCGGAGCCGGTCTATGACGAGTATGAGCAGGACGCGGAGTATCCTGATGGACAGGAGGACTATCAGGAGGCGGAGCTTCAACAAGAGACGGTGGAGACGCAGGAAGCTGTGGACGAACAGGAAGCGTCAATGGCTATAGATGTGATGCATGCCCCCACGATCCGGATTCCCTCTGAGGAGATTGAGATTCAGGTCAAGACCATGGATGTGGGGCAGTATAATACGATCAATCTGCAGAAGGAGCTGGCGGAGGGTCTGAGGGAAGTGCTGGAGGACGAACAGCCGCAGGACGCCATTACCCGTAGTATTATTGCTCCCATGACGGAGGAGGATGCGGGCGGTCCGTATTCAGAGAAGACAGAGGATGCCGGAGCTGAGAGCGTCACGGAGACTGGGCAGGTGGAAACGGAGGTGTTTTTCGGGGCTACAGGGGAAATTGGTGATGGAGCCCTGGAAGATGTCGCATGGGAACCACAGGAAACGCTGGCGTCAGCGGAGGTCTATACCGAGGAACCGAGTCTGGAGGAAGCTCCGGCAGAGGAGCAGCCGGATGCCGCCGCCGCAGAGCAGGAGGAAGTAGAGAGCACAGGGGAAGAGGAGCAGGCAGACGCAGTACAGGAACCGATAGAAGAGGAGGATCATACGGCTGCAGTGGTGATGGAGCAGTTGCGCATGCAGAATCTTGGAATTGAGCCGCCCAGAGAGATGGCGGGCGTGCTGTCTATGGAATCTGATGGGCAGATCAGCCTGGTGGTGCCCGAGTCGGAGAAGGTTGAGAAACAGATTACCGGTCAGATGCGCATTGAGGATATTCTGGCTGAGTGGGAGCGGATGAAGCGGAACAACGAGGAGAAGCGCAAGGAAGAGATACATCAGAGGGTGCTTCGGCAGACAGGGCCAATGTTTACTGCTTTTGAGGAAGCGATTCGGGACGGCCTTCTGGAGCAGCTGGAGCAGGGGGCAGAGCTTGAGGGCGTAGATGTGCAGGACGAGCCGTCCATCTCGGATAGCGTCCAGGAGCCAGGAGAAGGCGAAGCGGAGTTCTCTGAGGAGGAGCCTGTCGGGGAAGAGCCAGTCGAAGAGGAGGCTTATGAAGAAGAGTCTGTAGAGGAAGAGTCAGTCGAAGAGGAGGCTTATGAAGAAGAGTCTATAGAGGAAGAGTCAGTCGAAGAGGAAGCTTATAAAGAAGAGTCTATAGAGGAAGAGCCAGTTGAAGAGGAAATCTTCGAGGAGGAAACCGAAGAGGAAGAAGCTGTTGAAGAGGAAGCTTATAAAGAAGAGTCTGTAGAGGAAGAGCCAGTTGAAGAGGAAGCTTATGAAGAAGAGCCTATAGAGGAAGAGCCAGTCGAAGAGGAAATCTTCGAGGAGGAAACCGAAGAGGAGGAAACCGAAGAGGAGGAAACCGAAGAGGAAGAAGCTGTTGAAGAGGAAGCTTATGAAGAAGAGTCTGTAGAGGAAGAGCCAGTCGAAGAGGAAACCCTCAAGGAGGAGTCTGCTGGGGAAGCGCCTGCCGAAGAGGAAACCCTCAAGGAGCAGTCCGCTGGGCAGGAGTTCGCCAAGAAGGAAGCTTCAGAGGCTGTGCCCAGGGAGAGAGCGAAAGTTAGAGCGTTGACGAAGGAAGAAAAGGAACTGTATGGCAGCTTTATTCAGGGCAGATCGTCCAGAGAGAAGCTGGTTGCCGCCATTGACTCTATCAGCATGGCAGCCTATACGGGCAACGTCGTGATAACTGGAGACGAGGGTATGGACACGCTGTCATTGGCCAAGAATATGGTCAGGGAAGTGCAGATGACAGACAGTAATTTTTCTGGAAAAATTGCTAAGATATCCGGAAGCTCTCTAAATCAGCGGGATGTGGCGCAGACGCTTGACGGCCTGGCCAACGGCGCATTGATCATTCAGAAGGCCTCTAATATGAACAAGGACACTGTGGACATGCTTTATAAAGCGCTGCAGAGGGAACAGTATGGGCTGATCGTTATTATGGAGGATACCCGCAAGGCCATGAATAAATTCCTCGGCGTATACACCCAGCTGGCAGAATGCTTTAATGCCCGCATGGACATGGAGGCTCTGAGCAATGACACTCTGGTGGCCTTTGGCAAAAAATACGCGAATGAGAAAGAATATTCGATTGATGAGTTGGGCGTGCTGGCCCTACATACAAGGATCGCAGAGATGCAGACGAGTGATCACGCCGTGACCGTACAGGATGTGAAGGGGATCATGGATGAGGCAATCCGTCATGCCAACCGCAAGACGATGGGGCATTTTGTAGATATTCTGTTGGCTAAGAGATATGATGAGGAAGATATGATCATCCTGAGGGAGAAGGATTTCATTTATTAGAACGATTCTTGTACAAATGGCAGTGGGAGGGATAGACATGGCAAGGACGAAGAAAAAAAAGTCAGCAGCGGAAAAAAAGGTGGTCCAGGGACATGGAGGACAGCTTCAAAGGGAACCGGTATTTATCTCTGAGGCGGACCAATATCTGTTTGCTCAGGGAACGCACTATGACATTTATAAAAAGCTGGGGGCGCATCAGTCTCGTGAGAATGGAGAGGACGGCGTGTTCTTTGCGGTATGGGCTCCGAATGCGGCTTGTGTCCATGTGATTGGCGAGTTTAACGGATGGGATGAGAACAGTCATCCGATGGAGAAGCTGGGTCCGGGAGGGATCTATAAGCTGTTTGTACCTGGCGTGCCGGAGGGATGCATGTATAAATTCCTGATAACTACGCAGGAAGGTACTAAGCTGTATAAGGCTGATCCGTTTGCCAATTACGCAGAGTATCGTCCGGGCACAGCCTCCAGGGTGACGGATCTGTCAGGGTTTGCCTGGGAAGATGAGAAATGGATGGCTGAGAGAGATCAGCGGGATGTGCAGAAACAGCCGTTGGCCATATATGAATGTCACATAGGATCCTTTATGAAGCATCCAAATGGCACGCCCGAGGGCTTCTACAACTATCGGGAATTTGCGGACCGCATTGTGGAATATTTGAAGGAGATGCGCTATACGCATATCGAGCTGATGGGGATTGCAGAGCATCCGTACGATGGCTCCTGGGGGTATCAGGTTACCGGCTATTATGCCCCTACCTCCCGCTATGGCACGCCCAAGGATTTCATGTATCTGATCAACAAGCTGCACAAGCATAAAATAGGTGTGATACTCGACTGGGTTCCGGCCCATTTTGCCATGGACAGCCATGGTCTGGGTTGTTTTGACGGACAGTGTATCTTCGAGCATCCAGATCCCCGCTTGGGGGAGCATCCAGACTGGGGCACCAAGATATTTAATTATGGGAAGACAGAGATCAGGAATTTCCTGATTGCGAACGCTCTGTTCTGGCTGAAGGAATTCCATGTGGACGGCATTCGTGTGGACGCGGTCGCCTCCATGCTCTATCTGGACTACGGGAAGAAGGATGGCCAGTGGCTTCCCAATAAATACGGTGGGAATAAGAACCTGGAGGCGATAGAGTTCTTTAAGCATCTGAATTCTGTGATCAGGGGAACCTATCCAGGCTTTATGACCATTGCCGAGGAATCGACCGCATGGCCCAATGTGACAGGGGACATTGGCGGGGAGAGTCTGGGATTTACATTCAAATGGAATATGGGCTGGATGCATGATTTCTGCGAGTATATGAAGCTTGATCCTCTGTACCGCAAGGGCAATCACTACGCCATGTCCTTCGCCATGAGCTATAATGAAAGTGAGAATTATATTCTTCCTCTGTCTCACGACGAGGTGGTGCATCTGAAATGCTCGATGGTGAACAAGATGCCGGGGTATCAGGTGGATAAGTATGCCAATCTGCGGGTGGGATATACGTTCATGTTTGGCCATTGCGGTAAAAAGCTCCTGTTCATGGGGCAGGACTTTGGACAGGAGAGAGAGTGGAGCGAGGAGAGAGAGCTGGACTGGTTCCTCCTGGAGGAACGGAACAATCTGGGCATGCATCATTATGTGAGAGACCTGCTGGAGCTGTACCGCAAGTATCCCTGTATGTATGAGAATGATAATTCCTGGAAAGGCTTTGAGTGGATGAATGCGGATGATGCGGACAGAAGCACCTACTCCTTTGTCCGGAAATCAGAGAGCGGGCGAAACAATCTGCTGTTTGTGATGAATATGACGCCCATGCGCTGGGAGAATTATGTGGTGCCGGTACCGAAGAAGAAAAAGTATTGGCTGGTGTTAAACAGTGATGATGCCTGTTATGGCGGCAATGGCAATGCTGTGCCGGAGGAGCTGACCGCTGTGGATGAGCCTTGTCATTACCACGATTACACGATTTCTTTTGATTTACCTCCTTATACAGCTGTGGTATTCCGGTTCTAGACGGTTAAGAAAATGGAAAATAGACCGAAATAATAGGTGAGTGCCAGATGGCGCCCACCTATTTTTTTCAGGTACAGATATCACGACGCGGAGAGGAATGCAGATGAAAATAAGCTTTGAGCAGCCGGTACAGGCGAATCATTATCAAGAACAGGGAGTGCAGGGGGCGCAGCCTCAGCAGCGGCACAGGTCGGCAGACAGATATCGTGGTTACGGAGCCCATATGGACGGTAGGGACAGCGTTCATCCCGGCAATGCCCTGGGCAGCCGCTGGAATGCGGGCCGGAAGGCATCCCGTGGAAAGACAGTGGCGGAGCTTCAGGCGCAGGCCGGCGCAGCGGATGTTCAGGCTATGCAGAACCAGATGACAGTGATGTCACATACAATGTCGGACGAGGACTATGCTCGCATGGCCAGAGAGGGATATGATCCCAGCCAGATGGATCCGCGGGATACGGTGACGATCTTGGATAAGATCAAGGCAGAACTGGTAAAAGCCGGCCAAAATATCGTGGGATATACGGACACACTGGACATGGAGACGTTGACAGAGGCGGTGGGCGACCAGGGCTTGGCCAGGGCATTGCAGGAGAGCTTTGCCGCGGCGGATGTTCCTCTGTCTGCGGAGAATCTGGAAAAGACCCTGCAAGCCATGGAGATGGCTGAAGGTCTGGAGGAACCGAACGAAGGGGATTATTATTATATGATCCGCAGCGGGCTTGAGGCTACTATAAAGGGATACTATCTGGCGGAGGCCAGTGGTTCTGCGCTGGAACAGGAGCCGCAGGCGGAGTATTTTGACGCGGAGGTAAAGGGCTATACGACTCGCAATATCGAGGAGCGGCGGGAAGGCGCTTCGCAGTCCGCGAAAGCAGCTCCAGATTCCCAGGAGCTGGACAGACTGCTTGCGTCCCTGGGGCGTCGCGGTACAGAGCAGGAACGGGAGGCAGCGAGCTGGCTGATTCAGAGAGGGCTGGAGATAGATCAGGACAGCCTCAGAAGAGCCATGGAGATACGGAGTGTCTCTTTTCCAGTATCCAGGGAGCGTGTGGCGCAGGCGGCGGCTTCCGCCATCGCGGACGGTTATGAACCTCTGGAGGGGAATCTGGCGGATACCAGATCTATTCGGCAGAAGGCATATGAGTTGGTTGGCTATTATCAGAGCAGTGACGCCGAGCGGTTAATCAGCGATCACCGTCTGCTGGAGGAAATTCGACTGCGCATGACGGTGGAGACCAATATAAAGCTGCTCGAGAGCGGTTATTCCATAGATACCAAACCCATTGAGGAGACGATAGAGGCTTTGAAACAGGCGCAGCAGGAGCTTGCCAGAGAATTTTTCCCAGATCCGGAGCTCTCTGACCGAGAGGCAGTGGAACGCTATCAGCAATTGGAAAGCGCCTGCAAAGTGACTGAGGAATTGCCCAGTCTGCCCATAGACACGGTGGGCAGACTGCGGGAGGGTATCCCGGAGGGAGAGGCCGCGACGCTGGAGGCATTTCACAGGGAAGGGAAGGCTCTGAAGACTGATTACGAGAAAGCCGGACAGCGCTATGAGGCCATCTGGACTCAGCCCCGCGCGGATATGGGAGACAGCATCCGCAAGGCCTTTGCCAATGTGGACGATATTCTGCAGGACATGGGCTATGAGCCCACGGAGGAGAACCGTCGGGCCGTGCGTGTGTTGGGCTATAACCGTATGGAGATCACTCCGGAGCATGTGGAGGAGATCAAGGCCGCGTGCGCAACTGTGGAGGAGGTCACCAGACGGATGACTCCCGCGGCGGTGCTGCGCATGATCAGAGATGGTGTTAATCCTTTGGAGCAGAGCCTTCCGCAGCTGCGAGAATATTTCGAGGGGGAGGGTCAGGAACAGCAGGCCCGGCAGGAGATGGAGAGGTACAGCCGTTTTCTGTACAAATTGGAGAGAAAGAATGAGATCACGCCCGAGGAGAAAAGCGCGTTTATCGGCTGCTATCGGTTGCTCCGTCAGCTGGAGAAGGGCGATAGTGCCGCCATTGGCAGCATTGTGAGCACTGGAGCGGAGATGAATTTTTCCACATTGCTGTCTGCGGTCAGGAGCCGGAGGGTAGGGCATATGAATACGCTGGTGGATGACGCGGTGGGAGGTCTGAGCCGTCTGGAAAGCCGCGGAGTCCGCATTGACGAACAGATCAACCTGGGATATATGCGGGAATGGAATCGAGTGCTGGAGGAGGCGGTAGAGCCCGATACGCAGGACTACGCGGAGGCACAGAGCGACGCTGACAGAATGCGCCGCGAGTGGAGCCAGGCGGCCACTGCTTCCCCCGAGATATACGGAGCGCTGGAGCGCGCAGAGGAAACGCCCACTGTCGTCAACATACTGGCCGCTCAAAATATGGAAGCAGAGCTCCAGAAGCTTATGAGCCGTTTTGACTCCGGCAGCCGTCGGGAGAAGCCAACGCAGCTATGGCAGCGCTTGGGCACTCCCAGAGAATTTCAAGAGTCGTATCAGGAGACTGTTGTGGAGCAGGAGGAACAGCTTGAACACCAGATATTGGAGGAGACAGAGCAGCTGGTGGATGTGCGCTCCCTGCATCTGATGTCTAAGCAGCTGCACCTGATGGGGTCTCTGGCACACTCGGAGGAATATTATTTTCCCATGGAGCTGGGCGGTGAGATCGCGGCAGTACATCTGCAGATCTGTCGCGGAGAGCAGGAAAAGGGCATGGTGCGGATTGAATTGACCAGCGCGGGCATGGGCAGTCTGAAGGGAGAATTTCAGGTCAGAGACCACACGGTGAATGGTTATTTTGTGGGAAATCAGAGTGATGCGGTTATGAATATGCGCCGCTCGACCGATATATTTGATAGTTATCTGGCAGAGGGCTTACAGCTGGGCCAGGTGGAATATGTATATCATGAGTCAGGGAAGACGGTCATGTCCTGGGACAGAGCAGGGGCCGCGGACGCCGCGCAGCAGGGAAGTCTGTACGCGACGGCAAAAGCCTTTTTGCAGACTGTGCGGGATGTGGAAAAACAGATGGAAGGGAATCCAGAACACTAATTCAGGAGGATTCATATGAGGATCAATTACAATGTGTCAGCTATGCTGGCCAATAATGCGCTGTCTAAGAGTGACAATGCTCTGTCTGCATCTCTGGAGAGACTCTCCAGCGGGCTGAAGATCAACCATGCCAAGGACAATCCGGCAGGGCTGGCTATGGCAAAACGGATGAATGCCCAGCTGGAGGGTCTGGGAGCGGCCAATGACAACGCCAGCGACGGAATATCCATCATAGAGATAGCGGATGGCGCCTTGACCGAGGTCAGCGCCATGCTGCAACGGATCAATGAACTGACTGTGAAAGCTGCCACCGGCACAGTGACCGACGGAGACAGAGAGATCATTCAGGAAGAGGTGGAGCAGCTTAAGGAAGAGATTGAGCGTGTGAAGGAGACCACGCAGTTCAACGGGCAGAATCTACTGGACGGTACCTTTAATGTCAAGGGATATACCAACCAGGACAAGATCAAGGTGAATAGTTTTAGCAATAAGGTTCCTGAGGGTGTATATACGATTACTTCCATGGATATTGTAGACGAGCTGGACAGCAACGGTGATCCTACCGGCTATAAGACGGCAAAGAATGTGCAGCTGAAGACGGCCACTGGTGCAGGCGGAGCGGCGGATGAGAACTCTTTTCCGGCAGGGGTGGACGAGATCGAGGTGGAGAACGGATTCCTGACAATCAAGGGCAGCAATGGGTTTGAGCTGCAGCTGGATCTGAATGACGCGGACAATGGCACAGTAACGGGGCTGAATATCGAGGTTACCGACGTGGGCCCCATGCGTATACAGGTC
The DNA here is from genome assembly GCA_023663725.1 of bacterium. Lineage (GTDB taxonomy): Bacteria > Bacillota > Clostridia > Lachnospirales > Lachnospiraceae > Acetatifactor. The sequence continues at coordinate 59,319 of JAMPGX010000018.1, forward strand.
GGCGCCAACGAGGGGCAGATATTGGCGCTTGAGATACCTCCTGTCTCTCTGCGCAATATGGGAATCGAGAAAATCGACGTGAGCACGCAGGACAGCGCCAAGGACGCTCTGGGGCGTATGGATGGGGCAATCGGTTTTGTGTCCCGCGTCAGGGGCAGGCTGGGCGCCTATCAGAACCGTCTGGAGTCCACAGTAAATAGTCTGGATGTGTCGGAGGAGAGCATGACGGCTGCCTACTCGCGGATTATGGATGCGGATATGGCAGAGGAGATGACGCAATACACCACCAATCAGGTGCTGACCCAGGCCGGTACGTCCATGCTGGCACAGGCCAACGAAAGGCCCTCTCAGGTATTGCAGCTGTTGCAATAATCAGTTATGACAAGATGAGCTTCACAAGGAATATTTCCTGAAGGAGAGGTATAACATTCAATGACATTGGAGACCAAACAACAATTTACATTTCGCATTTCCCAGGCTAATCCCACGGAGATGATCGTGATTCTGTATGAGATGACATTGCAGTATCTGGATGATGCTGCTCAGGCCGCTGAGAATGACGGCTTTGCAGGATATCGGGCCGCAGTCCTCAGGGCGAGAGGATGTATTGTAGAATTGATGCAGTCCCTGCATATGGAATATGAGCTTGCGGCCGTTCTGAGGCAGTTGTACCTGTTTTGCCTCAGAAGGCTGGCTCAGGCAGAGGTGCGCATGCATCCCGAACTGTTGCAGGAGGTGGAGGGCGTGATCGCACCGCTGTGTGACGCTTACAGGCAGATTGCGTCACAGAATACGGCTGGTCCGGTGATGCAGAATGCTCAGGCGGTATACGCAGGTCTGACCTATGGCAAAAATTCTCTAGCTGAGAACATGGCTGACCAGAGCGTGAATCGGGGAATGCTCATATAACACCCGCAGCCTGCTGACAGGGGCAGGCGCTTTCTCTGCGGCATACTCTTCGGCTGTAAGCGCCGACAGATGCTTGTATCGTTTTAAGAGAGCATTAATTTCATAGATATAGCAGTCGATCATGTCCGGTTCGACGGCGTTATCAAAGCCCGCATATGCGATTTCCAGCGCAATGCGGGTTTTTTCCAGGTCCTCCCTCAGGGTGGGCACAGAAAAATGTATGTCCATGTTATCGGAGGTATGATAGCTTTGCGTATAATATGTTTTCATGGCGTCCTCCAGTTGGCAAAATTTGGTTGTTATAAGTATAGCCGTGTCGCTTGTAAAATATTCCAGTAATTGTATTTGGACGTTCTATTTTCCCACATGTCTCAATAGGATGATAAAAACAGGGAATTGGAAGAAGCACATGGGACAATCGGGATTATTATTGATAATGGGAGTTTTGGCGGTGATGCTGCTGGCACTTGCCTGGAGGCTTCGACTGGAATGGCTGGTAAATCTCCTGCTGCGGGGCGTGCTGGGGGCGGTGGCGATCTATTTTATCAATTTGGCCGCAATCAGGCAGGGTTATGCCGCGCTGGTGGGGATTAATCCGGCGACGGTTTTGACATGCTCAGTGCTGGGATTTCCAGGCCTTGCAGCGCTCTATGGGCTCCAGATTTTCTATTTATTGTAAGGTTTTCACAAAAATAATTTTTCTTTGTTTCCGCTATGGACATTTGTTAAAATAGAGGTTATAATGCATTTCAACAAGAGGCGACTCAAGTCTCTTACTATCTTTTTATCATTTTATTTTTGATTTGTGATTCACAAGACTACACCACGATTTCATGTATGTTAGTGTTGCGTTTGCGAAGAGGAAAGGAGATGTGTTTTTGGAGCATAGAATTTTGGCCCTGTGCGATCCAGAGGAGGATTATGCGGGGCAGTTGGCGGCATTTTTGCAAGGTCACAAGGAATTTCCCTGGGAGGTGCAGGTCTATACGGGACTTCCAGAGCTGGCGGACAGCGAAAGCGCGCAGGACATCGATCTGCTTGTTGTGGCGGAATCTGTGTATGGCCCGCAGCTGCCGATTGATGCACCGACGACAGTATTGTTGAACGAGAGCGGTCTGCTCAGATGGTCTTGTCTGAAAAATGTGGACAAGTACCAGCCTGCGGAAAATGTGCTGAAGGAGTTGCTGCAGGTCTACATGGAAAGAGAGGAAATGGTTTTTCCCCGTCTGGAGACGGGGAGGCAGACAAAGCTCGTGGGAATGTATTCTCCGGTGCGCAGATGCCTGCAGACCTCCTTTGCGCTGACATATGGGCAGATTTTGGCGGAGCGCCACCGGACGCTGTACCTGAATTTTGAACACTATGCGGGAATGCCGGAGCTGCTGTCCGGAGAAAAGGGAAGAGATCTGTCCACACTGTTGTACCATATGAAATCGGATCAGGAAAAATTTGCGATGCATATGAAGGTCCTGATACAGAAGAAAGGACGGCTTGACTATATTGCTCCTGCATATATGGGGCAAAATCTGATCTATATCACGGCGCAGGAATGGCTGCAGCTTCTGTGGAAGATCGGTGAGAGCGGAGAGTACGACTATGTTATTCTGGATTTATCGGAGAATATGCAGGGACTTTTGGAGATTCTCAGGCAATGCTGTCGGGTATATATGCTGATTAAGGAGGATCCAATAGCCAGATGCAAGATAGATCAGTATGAACACATTCTGTCGCTGTATGAATATGAGGACATTCAGAAAAAGACCAGAAAATACCGGCTTCCGCTGTTTCATCAGCTGCCAGACCAGATTGAACAATATACGCGGGGCGACCTGGCGGAATATGTCAGAGCGCTGATTGAAGAGGAGCAGGAGGATGCCTGATGGGTATTCCCCCATATCGGGAAAGGACAGGTGAGAACAGATGGAAAAGGATCTGGGAGAGTTGAGGCAGGAATTGCATCGCAGGGTTCTGGAGCGTTTAGATTATGGCAGGGAGCAGTCGGATGAGGAGGTCATGGAGATCATAGACGAGGTGCTTTTGGAAGAACAGATGTTGAGGCTGCTGCCGGTCAGCGAGAGCTATCAGCTACGGACAGAGCTGTTTCATTCTCTGCGGCGGCTGGATGTTCTCCAGGGGCTTATCGAAGATCAGGAGATTACAGAGATCATGATTAACGGCCCAGGCAGCATATTTATCGAGCGCGCTGGATATTTGCGGGAACTGGATGCTGGGTTTGAGTCGGAAGAGAAGCTGCAGAATGTCATCCAGCAGATCGTCGCAGGCTGTAACAGGGTGGTGAATGAGGCGTCCCCTATTGTTGATGCCAGACTTTCCAATGGCGCAAGAGTCAATGTCGTTATGAGTCCCGTCGCTTTGAATGGACCGATTGTCACAATTCGCCGTTTTCCTGATAAACCGGTGACTATGGAGGAATTGATTCGCTGGGAGTCCATCTCACAGGAGGTGGCAGAGCTTCTGCGGCTGCTGGTGCAGGCGAGATACAATATTTTTATCAGTGGTGGCACTGGCAGCGGGAAGACCACATTTCTCAATGTGTTGTCAGGATATATTCCCGCCTGGGAGCGGGTCGTCACGATTGAGGACAGTGCAGAATTGCAGCTTCAGGGGTTACGGAATCTGGTTCGTCTGGAGACCCGCAACAGCAATGTGGAGGGCTGTCGGGAGATATCTATTCGGGATCTGATTCGTGCCAGTCTGCGAATGAGACCTGACAGGATTATAGTGGGCGAGGTTCGCGGCGCGGAGGCGGTGGATATGATGCAATGTCTGAATACGGGGCATGACGGCTCGATGTCCACCGGTCATGCCAACAGCGCTCAAGACATGCTTTCGCGTCTGGAAAATATGATTCTGATGGGCATGGATATCCCTCTGGCAGCTATCAAAAAGCAGATTGTCTCCGGCATTGATATCATTGTGCACCTGGGGCGTCTCAGAGATAGGAGTCGAAAAGTATTGGAGATATCGGAGGTATTGGATTGTGAGGGCGGCAACATACGACTCAATCCCCTCTATCAGTTCGAGGAGACAGGGGAGGATGGGGAGGGACGGGTGATTGGGAGTCTGGTCAGGAGAGGGGGAGTGCTTCATGATCATAAGCTTAAGGCCGCAGGGCTGCGGCTCGGGTTTTAGCCTGCGGGAGAATGTGACGGATCTTGGAAGAGGGATGCTGGTCACAGCGCTGTTTGCATTCTTTTTCTATCGCAGCGTATGGGCGCTGTTGCCCATGCTGCCGGTGGGATGGCTGTATATGCGGAGAAACAGGCGTGTCCGGCGGCGCCGGAAAGACCGAGAGCTGCTGGTACAGTTCAAGGAATGCCTTCTGGCGGTAGCGGCTTCCATGCGGGCGGGCTATGCTGTAGAGAATGCATTCACAGACAGCATAACGGATATGCGTAGGATGTTTGGGGAGGGAAGCGCTATGGAACAGGAACTCAGATTGGTGCGTCAGGGGTTGAGCAATAATGTGCCGTTGGAGGCATTGCTGGCGGAGATGGGGCGTAGAAGCGGGCTTGGGGAAATGGGGGAATTTGCGGAGGTATTTGCAATTGCCAAGCGAAATGGCGGTAGTATTCCTGAGATGATAGCCGCGGCCAGCGGCTCGATCAGCCGCAGGCTGGAGGTGGAGGAAGAGATGGAGACGCTTCTGGCGGCTCGAAAGCTGGAGCAGCAGGTGATGAATGCGATGCCGTTTATGATCGTCTGGTATGTGGAGGTGAGTAACCCGGGTTACTTTGACATGCTGTATGGTAATCTGACTGGTGTGGTGCTGATGACAGGGTGCCTTGGGGTCTATCTGGCCGCATATGCCCTCTCGGAGATGATCTTTCGGAGAACCTTTACCCTTTAGAGCTATCGCGCGGCAATTTACAAAGGAGGTGAGGATATGGTTTGGATTGGCATAATTGTACTGCTGGGATTCATCGTATTGGGATGTCTGTCCCGACGGGAGGAGGGGGGACTGCTGGAGCGGATGGCGGTGTATCTGTACAAGAAAGGCTGTATTTATAAGCTTCCCATGCTCAATGCCCGCTCTGTGCAGAAGGACTTGGAAAGCCTGTATCCGGGACAGTCAGGTATGCTGCTGCAGGGCGACTATTACCGTCAGAAGCTTCGCATGCTGCTGTTGGTGTTGGGAATCGGGACGTTGCTGGGGGTGCTGACGAGAGTGCGAGCAGTGTCAGGAGGCGCGTTGACTGCCCAGGGCGAATTGTTGCGGCCAGAATTGGGGAGTGGGGAGAAGCAAGTGGAGCTCGAGGCGGAGTTGGAGGGAGAAAAGACCGGACGCTTTACTGTGTCAGTGCAGGAGCGACAGTTGACGCAGCGGGAAGCGCAGGAGCTTTATCTGGAGTTCTGGGAAAAGCTGCGGCAGGAAGCGCTGGGGGATAATCCCTCCTGGCAGCAGGTGTCCGCACCGCTGATATTGGCGGAAGAGTTGGAGGGCTATCCCTTTTCCGTATCGTGGCGCAGCAGCGATTACGAACGGATAGGAACAGGCGGGCAGGTCCACGTTGCGGATAATCCGCAGACAGTGACACTGACAGCGGAGATTCGTTATCTGGATTCTGTATGGCAGGAAGAATTGACGCTCCTGGTTGTTCCTGAACGCTTGGAGGGGGCAGATTTGTTGGCTGCGCAGGTCAGAGAGGCCTATCGTCTGGCCGCGGAGGAGGCAGTGACCATAGACCGTGTTCCCCTGCCTCTATCGATTGACGGGAAGCCATTGGTCTGGAGAGAAGTCCGTGAGGACTACAGTTTGGTGCTCTTGCTGATGACTGTATGCACAGCGGCGGCGATCTTTCTTTTTCGGGACAGAGATCTGCACAGGCAGGTGCTGCTGCGGCGAGAGAAGATGAAGGAGGTTTATCCCGTGGTGGTGAGTAAGCTCACCCTGTACCTGGGGGCGGGCATGACGATCAGGGGAGCTTTCCGGAAGATCGCGGATGATTATAGCAGGAGGGATCATAAGGGGAAGGAGCAGCCGCTGTATGAGGAGATGCTCTATGCCTGCAACCAGCTGCAGGCGGGAATATCCGAGAGCAGGATATATGAGATGTGGGCGGCGCGAACAGGATTACAGGATTGTGCCAGATTGAGCGCTATGCTGGCACAGAATCTGAAAAAGGGAAATGCCGCGCTGCTGTCCCGTCTTAAGGAGGAAGGGGACAGGGCCTTGCAGGAGGAACTGAACCTGCGCAGAAGGAAGGGAGAGGAGGCGGGAACCAGGCTGCTGGTACCCATGATCATGATGATGGCCATTGTGATGGTGCTGGTCATGATTCCGGCCTTTCAGAGCTTTGGAATATAGACACATAAAACATATCATTCACACAGCCTCGCAAGCATGACTTGTGACAGGCAAAAAAAGGAGGAAATATGAAGAGCTTAATCAAAGTGAGGAACTGGATGGACAGAAGGTATATCGAGTGGAAGAATTTTATGACGTCTGAGAATACCGGAATGGGGACGGTGGAGATCATCCTGATCATTGTGGTATTGGTGGGAATTGTCATCATCTTCAAGTCCCAGATTACGGATTTGGTAGAATCCATCTTTTCCAAGATCACCAAACAAGTAAATAAGGTATAGAGAGCTATGAACATACGGCGGGAAAAGACGGGAACAGAATCGACTCTTAATGGGTATCTGACCGTGTACGCGGCTTTGACGCTGACGGTGATGATATCTCTGTGTCTGGTGTTGATCGAGGACGTCCGGCGCAATACCATCGCCCTGGAGACAGAATGTGTGATGGATATCGGTATGGACAGCGTTCTGGCGGAATACCACAGGGAGCTGCTTAGACGATACGGCCTGTTTATGGTGGATACCTCCTATGGAACGGATTATCCGTCTTACTATAATATGGAGCAACATCTGTATGATTATCTTTCACGCAATCTGTCTTATGAGGACTGTCATCAACTTTCCTTTCTCTATCATGATTTGTTGGGGATCAAATTGGAGGATGTACAGGTTGTAAAGGTGTCCCTGACAACAGACAATAATGGCAGGTCATTTCAGCATCGGGCGGCAGAGCATATGCGAAGCCGTCTGGGGCTGGATGTCGCAGGGGAGTTGTTGGAGTGGATTGAGACCGCGGAGGGATATGGCCTATTGGAACAGAATGTGGAAGAACAGCTTGATGACGCGGCCGCACAGCTCCTGAGATATGATGGCATGGAGAGGCAGATCGGGGAGGAGGAATGGGTTAAGATATCTGTTCCGGATCCTACTCGGCCCGTGCAGCAAATGCGTCGGGAGGGTATTCTGAAATGGGTGGTAGAAGATACCTCTCAGTTGTCCGCCGTAACCATTGACCCGCAGCAGTATATCAGCAGGCGGGCGGCAAGGGGTGAGGTAAACCATGGCAGCTCCTGGGAACAGGAAGAGCTTCAACTGTTGGATAATATTCTTCTTCTGGAGTATTTTCTGACCTATGCCGGACGGTATGGAAAACAGATGGAGGACAGCTTGCTGCAATATCAGGTTGAATATCTGCTGTTTGGCAATGCCTGTGACCGAGAGAATCTACGCCAGGCTGCCAGCGCGATCTGCGGCATTCGCGAGGCGGCCAATGTGGTATATTTGATGGGAAACGCGGAAAAGAAGGGAGAGGCGGAGGTATTGGCCACGATTCTGTCTGGCATCATAGCCCTGCCCGAGCTGGAGCCTTTGTTTGAGACGGCATTGATCTTGACATGGGCTTATCTGGAAAGCCTGTATGATGTGAGGACTTTATTGATGGGTGGCAGAGTTGAGCTTCTCAAAACAGATGAGAGCTGGCACTATTCGTTGAGCAATATCTGGAGTCCCTCGATGGAGGGGACGAGTACGGCGAGCGCTGGTTTATCATACGAGGATTATTTAAGACTTATGCTGTACCTGCAATCTCCGGACGTGCTGACAATGAGATTTATGGACTTGATGGAGATGGATATTCGCAGGACTCCTGGCAATGAATATTTTCGGATGGACGGATGTATTGACGGTCTGGAGGCGGAGGCGGCGATCAGCTCTGGCTATGGTTACGCGTTTACAATCAGAAGAGAGAAAGAATATTAGGGCGGGAGGTGAGCGGATATGCCTTTTTTATGGATGGAACGAAGTAACTGGCAAACAAGCGATGTATTTAGGCCCTCTTCCATGTGCAACTCCCTGTTACACAACATTCATACTAAGCCATTCATAGAGGAGGCATATCCGCCAGCCTCTCGCCGCGTTGACAGGAGCGGGCAGATGAAGGGCAGCATGACGGTGGAGGCTGCGGTGGTTTTGCCACTCTTGCTGCTGTTTTTTCTACATTTAGGAAGTTGCATGGAGATGCTGCGTCTACATGGCAGGTTGGAATACGCTCTGTGGCAGACAGGAAGGGAACTGACGGCGTTTGCGGCAGCGGAGCCAGGGGAAGATATCCCAGATACAGCGGTTTCATATCTCTATGTAAATGGCAGAGTACAACAGATCCTGAACAGGGAATATCTGGACGACTCACCGCTGGTATATGGCAGTCTGGGGCTGAATTATCTGGCATCGGAATATCAGGAGGATGAGAGTATCAATATTGTTCTCACTTATCAGGTAAGTCCGCCGATTACCTGCTTTCCTTTTCCTTATTTTCGTATGATCAGCAGATATTATGGGAGGGCATGGACTGGTTATTCCGTGGGGCAGGGAGAGGAACGTGTTCGTTATGTATATGTGACAGAGGATGGCTCTGTGTGGCATGGCAGGGCAGATTGTTCTTATCTGAAGCTGCATATTTACAGTGCATCACCGGAAAATGTATGGATGCTGCGCAATGCGGACGGTGAACGTTACGGGGCATGCAGCCGGTGTGGGCGGAATCCCCAGGGAGAAATCGTTTATCTGACACAGGAGGGAAACCGATATCACACTGTCAGAAGTTGTCCGGCTCTGCAAAGAAGAGTTCATGCGGTGAAATGGCAGGAGGATATACCGTACCGGCCCTGTAGTCGCTGCAATCAGCATAATCAAGCTTGACAGGTGAAGTTACGAAGGCGCAAGAGAGCAAATTTCATGAGATACTGTACGAATGAAATTTGTCTCTCGCAGGCGTGCGCCGAAGGAACTTAACCCTTTAGAGCCGTCGCGCAGCGACTTAAAATACGAGGAGGAAATATTGTGAAATGGACAGGGTATTTTTGTGCGGCGTTGCTCTTGGCATATCACGGCGCAATTGACTGCAAAAGGCGGCGAATACCAGTGAGATCACTGACGGTCGGGGTGATAGCATCGTTCGGCTGGGCTTTGACAGAAGTGGCATGGGGCACACAGTCCTGGCTGGCATTTGGAGTCGGTCTGATGCCGGGTGTAATTATGCTGCTGCTGTCAAGAGTCACCAGAGAGCAAATCGGCAGAGGCGACGCATGGGAGCTTATGCATATGGGAAACTGGCTGGGCTGGACTGATTGCCTGGCGGCTCTGAGCGTCGCCTTGCTGGGTATCTTCATAGTCAGCGTTCTACTGCTGTTTTTCGGAAAGGCTGGAAGGAATACTCGTATTCCCTTCGTTCCTTTTCTGTGTGCAGGAGTGGTTGTCAGACTGGTGTGCATCTGGATATGAGGGAACCGAGCACATTAAGGGGTATTGCGGGGCGGAGACGCAATCTACATAGAGAGGTGAAGAGGATGAATGATAAAGAGACGGAAGGATATTTCTCTGTGGAAGCAGCTCTGGTGCTGCCAGTGGTGCTGGGGGTATATCTGTTCATGATTGTGCTGCTTTTTATACAGCATGACAGATGCCTGATGGAGCAGGATATGGCTTCTATGCTGATTAAGGCGGTCAATTATCGAGGAACGCCGAAGCAGCAGTTGGAATATATGCAGGGTTTGGCGACCCAGTGGGACAGGGAACAATATGTATGGATTCAGCAGGCGCCTCCCTACTGCAGCATACGGGGGCAGCGGATCTGTCTGGAGGCTGCGGGAACTTATACAATGCCAATAAATGTGTTTCCAACGGCAATTGAAGGGACACATCAGATTGAAGTGGGATATCAGATTATCGCATGGGACAGGACGATGCTGGCACAAATCTTGTCAAAGGCGGCAAATCGAGATAGGTCAGATACAGGCAGGGAGGCAGGCGTAGAGGATGAATAAAATGGATTTACAGAATATTTTATTGGAAACAGAATATGTAAGGAATCTGAACTGTAATTATGAACGGTTACAGTTGGAAAAGAAGCCGGAGGAGAATCGGTATCAGTACTGTATCCTTAGCCGTGGGGGAATTCGCTTTCTGCTGTCTTGTAGCCTACGCTACATCAATGACGAGGCATTTCTATACTATGATATTTCTTCCAAACAGAACATGTCGCAGATATTTGAAAGGCGTGCGATCAAGAGGGAGTGGATGAAGGATTTTCTGTGGGGAATGGAGCGGATGCAACAGGAATTGGGGCGCTATCTACTGGAGGTCAATAATATCGTATGGGGTCCAGAGCATATTTATCAGGATTTGGAAAGAAATGATTTCTATTTTATGTATGTACCTTATTGCGACAAAAATTCCAGCTTTAAGGAATTGTTGAACTTCTGGGTGGAACATATTGATTATGAAGATGAAATGCTGGTGGAGTTTGTATATGGACTGCATGAACAATATGATTTATCTGGTAATGCCTGTGTGAGCGCACAGCTTTGTGAGCGCTTCAGAGAGGCGGAGAAGCAGGAGAAGAAGCGGAAAGAAGGACTGGGGAAGAGAGAAGAACAGCGGCCAGTGGTGCAGGAGGAGACAATGCCGGATCCATCTGTTCCTCCGATTACAGTGGAGGCACCGGATACCGTGGACGGACGCAAAGGCTTCCTCTCCTTTATGACAGGGCGCAGAAAGAGACAGAAGCCAGTATCCTATCAAGAGATATTGCGCAATCAGGTAGGTATGCAGATGTTGGGGGCAGTCAGCGAGGATATCACTTATGATGGGGGAGAGGAAGGCGAGGAATACGGCAGAACCGTATATCTGGAGCAGCGCGAGGAGCGGTGCCGCGGACTTTATCGGAATAACGGAGAGCTCGTTGTTCGGATCGATAAACTGCCATTTGTGATTGGCAAAAAGAAAGGGGAAGTGGACTATGTGCTGGAGGACTGTTCGGCGAGCAGGCTACATGCCAGAATATTGGAGGAGGACGGCTGTATCTATCTGGAGGATATGAATTCTACAAACGGTACTTTTAAGAACGGCCTGCGGATGCAGCCGTATGAAAAGCGACGGCTGGAAAAAGATGATGAACTGCGGTTTGGCAGAGAAGAATATATTTTTCAATGAGTTTATCATGTTTTACGTTGACGAACAGGGGCAAAGAGTGGTACAGTTTTTAATATGGATAAACAGAGGGATATCTATGGATGAATATTTGAATAAAATTAGATCTCTTCCTTTTATCAGTATTTCACTCGTGACCATCAACGTAGGCATGTATTTACTATGTCTGGTGCAGGGAGATATTGTGTATGCCAGGGGGTGTCTGCGGACATATGAGATTTTTACGTATGGACAATATGGCCGTATGCTCTGGTCGATGTTTTTGCATGCAGGTTCGCAGCATCTGTTTGGTAATATGATTATATTGCTATGTATGGGGGCCATGATTGAGAGGGAGATAGGGCATATTTCTTACGCGGTAATCTATATGGCGTCGGGGCTGAACGGCAATCTGTTATCGCTTGCGGCCAAAATAGCCAATAATGATCCTGCGGCTTCCATAGGAGCCAGCGGAGCTATCTTTGGACTGAATGGATTACTGCTGGCAATTGTGCTATTCTCTCGTAAAAGGATACAGAATGTAACCCCGATAAGGGTAATATTGATGATCTGCCTGTCTCTATACAGTGGTCTTGTCGGGGGCAATGTGGATAATTTGGCTCATATAGGCGGACTGGTGACGGGATTCGTGCTGGGGATGACATTAATAATATGCAGGCGCATCTTTAGATGATGCGGGTTATGGAGGAAAAGGTGAATATTAATATTTACTATGGTGGCCGTGGCCTGATTGATGATCCGACCTTATATGTGATTAATAAAATGCGAGAGGTGTTGGAGGAGCTGCGGGTGAAGGTGACGCAGTACAATCTATACGAGAACAAGAACAGTATCCCGACGTTGCCACAGACCCTAAAGGATGCAGACGGCATTATACTGGCCGGCACGGTAGAATGGTATGGAATTGGCGGCTATATGGTTCAGTTTCTGGATTCCTGTTGGTTGTATGGGGACAAGGAAAAGATTTCCAGACTATATATGTGTCCGGTGGTGATGTCTACCACCTATGGAGAGCGGGAAGGGAAGATGCAGTTGGCCACTGCGTGGGAGGTATTAGGCGGATTGCCCTGCAGTGGTATATGCGGATATATCGCCAATACTCTGACTTTGGAAATGAAGCAGGAGTATACTACGATCATAGAGAAGAAAGCTGAAAACCTGTACAGGACAATTAATCAGAAGATTCCCAGTTTTCCTGCAAGCAATCAGGCGGTAAAAAATACAGTTGCCATTAATCCGAATGTCGATCTGACGCCGCAGGAGTCGGAACAATTGTCCCGTTATGCGGCGGACGACAGTTATGTACAGCGTCAGAAAGAGGATATTCAAGAGTTGGCCAGCATGTTCAGGGATAAGCTGCAGGAGAAGGACGGCGCCTCGCAGGATACGTATATTCAACAGCTTCGTCGTGCATTCAAGCCTCAGCAGGGCTTTTCTGCCTCTTATTTATTAAGGCTTGAGGAGAAGGAGGAGGCGCTGATCATCCGTGTGGATGGTTCAGATATGGAATGTGATTATGGTATGCTGGAGGAACCGGATGTGGAGGTGACAGCGACTCAGGGAATGTTGGACGAAATTATTGCGGGGAGATTGTCTTTTCAGAGTGCATTTATGTCTGGCGCCATGAAGATGAAAGGGAACTTTCGGGTGATGCGAATGTTAGACAGTTTGTTTGTATTTGAAGAGTAGGGAACAAAGAAAGGTGAGGTAGGGATCATGAAAAACGATTGTATTTTTTGCAGGCTTGCAAATGGAGAGATACCCACAAGAAGCATTTACGAAGATGAGGATTTCCGCGTAATATTGGATGCGGCTCCTGCCACCAGAGGACATGCTCTGATTCTGCCCAAGGAGCATGCGGATAATATATACAATCTTCCGGAGGAGCTGGCAGGAAAAGCGTTTATACTGGCCAAAAGGCTGGCGTCCTTTATGACGGACAGATTGGGCTGTGAAGGCTTTAATATTGTACAGAATAATGGAGAAGCGGCAGGGCAGACGGTATTTCATTTTCATATGCATCTGATTCCCCGCTATGAAGATGATGGACAGGGTGCATTTTGGCAGCCGAGGCAGCTGACAGATGAGGCGTTGGATGAGATATGCAACCAGCTGACCAAGCAGGAAGGAACGGCCGCAGAATGAGAACGATAGCAGTGGATATCATTACGGACAATATCAAGGAAATGTGTATTGAGGCCAATCATTTTTTGTCAGGGGATATGCGGCAGGCGCTGGACGATGCGGTTCGAACGGAACAGTCCCCGCTGGGCTGTCAGATTCTGAAGCAGCTACAGGAAAATCTGATGATTGCCGGAGAGGATATGATACCAATATGTCAGGATACCGGTATGGCCGTGATTTTTATGGAAATTGGTCAGGATGTACATTTTGAGGGCGGAAGTCTGGAAGAAGCTATTCACGAGGGAGTGCGCAGAGGATACATAGATGGATATCTGCGTAAATCCGTGGTTGGAGATCCGCTGATACGGGAGAACACAAGGGACAACACTCCTGCAGTCATACATTATGACATTCAGCCAGGTGATCAGGTCAAGATTACAGTGGCACCTAAAGGATTTGGCAGTGAAAATATGAGCAGGGTATTCATGCTTAAGCCTGCGGATGGTATCGACGGAGTAAAACAGGCAATCCTTACTGCAGTACAGGAGGCAGGACCTAATGCGTGTCCCCCCATGGTGGTAGGAGTAGGGATTGGCGGTACTTTTGAAAAGTGTGCGATCATGGCAAAGAAGGCGCTTACAAGAGAAGTGGGCGAGCATTCCGCTACTCCTTATATTAAGGAGCTGGAAGAGGAACTCCTCAATGCGATCAACAGATCAGGCATTGGTCCCGGAGGACTTGGAGGCTCAACTACCGCTCTGGCAGTAAATATTGATTCCTACCCCACCCATATAGCAGGATTGCCGGTAGCCGTTAATATCTGCTGTCATGTCAACCGTCATGTGGTGAGAATACTCTAAACACGGAGTATACCGAAGCATATGAGCAAACATAATTAAATGCGGACAAGGATTAAGTGATAAGATGACTAAGAATATAAGGGTTCCATTTGACAGAAAAGAAGCTGAAAAACTCCGAGCAGGGGATTATGTCTACCTGAATGGTACGATTTATACCGCCCGAGATGCGGCTCACAAGAGGATGTATGAAGCCTTGCAGGAGGGGAGGGAATTGCCGTTTGACATAGAGGATAATGTGATCTATTATATGGGGCCTTCACCTGCGCGCGAGGGAAGAGCAATAGGCTCCGCAGGGCCAACGACAGCGAGCCGTATGGATAAATATACTCCCGCTCTGCTGGATCTGGGCTTGCGGGGGATGATAGGCAAGGGAAGGCGCAGTGTGGATGTCATAGATGCTATTGTCAAGGACCGTGCAGTATACTTTGCTGCGGTGGGCGGTGCGGGCGCATTATTATCCCGCTCCATTATCTCATCAGAGATTATAGCTTATGAGGATCTGGGTACAGAGGCGATACGGAAGCTGGAGGTCAAAGATTTTCCGGTAATTGTCGTTGTGGATTGCGAGGGAAATAATCTGTATGAAACGGCCGCTCTTCAGTACACGGAAAAAGTGACAGAAAAAAATTGTTGAAAGTAAAAAAAGCGATTGACAAATACAAAAAGCTTATGTATAATAACATTTGCGTCATCTTAGAGGATGTATAGCAGCATAATGGTAGAGGTGTAATTCAGATGTGGAGAAATACTCAAGAGGCTGAAGAGGCGCCCCTGCTAAGGGTGTAGGTCGCTAACGCGGCGCGAGGGTTCAAATCCCTCTTTCTCCGTTTTCTACCAGTGCTAAAAATGCAGTAGAAAAAATAAAAAAAGTTGTTGACAAGTTGGTTGCGTTGTGGTATCTTATAGAAGTTGCCGCTGAAGCACCGTTTGTTGGCAGCAAAGGTTACAAGTTCCTTGACAACTAAACAGCAATGCAACCCTGAAAATTCTTAAGAGAACTTC
>JAMPGX010000019.1:0-49522 GCA_023663725.1 bacterium
AATATACAATTTGCACAATTCGGTACTGGGAAAAGGCAGTTTCGCAATCGGCTATTACCCGATATATTTCACAATTATACTGATTATACTAAGAAAGACTTCTCTTCGTCAATAGCTTTTATGGAGACGAAATCACCAAAAAAATGTGGATAATCCTTCCAAGCTATGATATGATGAATAATAGCAGATAAATAATATAAGAGACCATGCGCTACCGTCGGCAGTACTGCGGTGTGCACGGAGAAAAGAGGTTATCATTATGGCAAAAACACTACCTTCGAGAGATCAGGTTGCGGTAGCGGACACCTGGAACCTGGATCTGATGTATGCCAGCCGCGAGGCCTGGGAGACCGATCTTGTACTGGCTCAGGAGATGGGCAAAAAGCTCTCTGGCAGAGCGGGCCGCGTCTGCGCCAGCGCACAGGACTTATTTGACACCCTGCAGGAGCAGACTGAGCTATATCGCAAGCTGGGACACCTCGGCGTATACGTGAACTGCCTCAGCGACCAGGACACAGCCAACGACACCCACCAGGAGATGAGCCAGCGCTACAGCAGCATCATTGCGGGCATAGGGAGCAGCACCTCCTTCATCACCCCTGAGATTCTGGAGCTGGAGCCCACGCAGCTGGAGAGCTTCTATCAGCAGTGTCCCGATCTGGAAGCCTACCGGATCGACTTGGAGGATACCCTGCGCCTGAAGCCCCATATTCTGTCCAAGGAGATGGAAAAGCTGCTGGCCGACGCATCCGAAATCTGCAATAATCCCGACCAGACCTACTCTATCTTCAGCAATGCCGACATGAAATTCCCCGAGGTGGAGGACGAGAATGGCGAGATGGTGCAGATCACGCATGGGCGCTTCGTGCCATTGGAGGAGTCTGCGAACCGGCGCGTCCGCAGGGAGACCTTCGAGAAGCTGTACGGCGTGTACAAGCAGTACTCCCGCACGCTGGCCAGCATCTACAGCGGCCAGGTGAAGCAGCTGATCTTTCAGGCTCAGGCCCGCCACTATGACAGCACCCTGGAGGCGGCCGTGAACGCAGTCAATGTATCTCCCCAGGTATATCGAAATCTGGTGGATACCGTGAACAAGAACCTGGATAAGATGCACCGTTATGTGCGCCTGCGCAAGCGTCTGCTGGGCGTGGACGAGCTGCACATGTACGATATCTACACACCCATCATCGCCGGCGTATCCAAAAACATTCCCTTTGCCGAGGCCAAGGAGACCGTGCTGAAGGCTCTGGCGCCTCTGGGGGAGGACTACCTGCAGGTGGTGCGGGAGGGCTTTGAGAACCGCTGGATTGACGTGTATGAGAACGAGGGCAAGCGCAGCGGTGCCTACTCCACCGGCTCCTACGACAGCTATCCCTATATCCTGCTGAACTACACGGGCAATATGGACAATATGTTTACCCTGATCCACGAGATGGGACACTCCATGCACACCTGGCATTCCAACCATGCCCAGCCTCCCATGTACGCACACTATCGGATCTTCGTGGCGGAGGTGGCCTCCACCTGCAACGAGATCCTGCTGATGGAGTATCTGCTGGCGCACACCACGGACAAGAAGGAAAGGGCCTATCTGCTGAATCATTATCTGGACAGCTTCAAGGGAACCGTGTACCGTCAGACCATGTTCGCGGAGTATGAGATGATTACCAACCAGATGGCCGAGCAGGGACAAAGTCTGACCGCCGAGGCACTGACCAAGGTATACTACGACCTGAACTGCAAGTACTATGGCCCGGACATGGTGTCCGATCCGGAGATAGGTGTGGAATGGGCGAGAATCCCCCATTTCTACTATAATTTCTATGTGTATCAGTACGCCACCTCTTTCTCCGCTGCCGTGGCCATCGCCCGCAATATTCTCAAGGAGGGCGCGCCTGCCGTGGAGCGTTACAAGAAATTCCTCTCCGGCGGCTGCTCCATGCCACCGGTAGAGCTGCTCAAGATCGCGGGCGTGGACTTGACCACTGCACAGCCCATTCAGGATGCCCTGGACGTGTTCGGCCAGGTGATCGAAGAGTTGGAAGAGCTGACCAAAGAGGACTAGAAATTCATTCGCTGTCCTGTAACCATTCATGCCGCCGAGACACTGCTTTTAGTGTCCCGGCGGCATGAAACTTTTAGATAAGTGAAAATAGAGCCTTTTCATAATCCTTGACATAGTATCTGATGTTCGTTCTGCCCCTGCTGATGACCGTGTGCCCCTCCTTCTCCAGCAGCTCCTTCTGGGCCAGCACCCCGCCAGGATACTTGGCGTTCAACTCGCCCCCCGCCTTGAGCGTTCTCCACCAGGGGGTCTTGTCCTCCTGCCTCTGATGGCTTGCCCATGCCGCGATGGACACAAAGACACCCGCGGTGATGGGCTCTGTGAAATCAGCCCCGCTCTGTCTGGCAAAGTACTCCCTGATCGCTCCGACCGTCAACAGCTTTCCCTCCGGGACCAGCCGCATCACCCTGTCATACTCCATCGGCGGGGCAAAATACATCCTGTCGCCCCCATATTTCTCGATGCTCTTCTGATCTGTGATCGTCTGAATCCTGGGCATGTCCTTGCTATCCCTCAGCATCGCGTTAAAATCCTTCTTATCCTCGTTCGCCATAATCAGTTCCTCCCTGTCTCATTATATCTTTTTGTAAAAAATACCATATCAGCAGAGACAGAGCAATGAGACTGTTTAAGATATTTCGCCTAATGTAAATATAGTCTGCGCAGCAGATTTTCCTCATAGTAAGTCATGGGCGGCGTGTGGGGAAACAGCGTCGCCATCCGATATGCGTACAGCGCCACCATGCCGATACAGATTGCGGCCAGCAGCCCCACCCAGAGCTTCTGGCGGGTCTCAAACACGTATCTGTCCAGAATAAAAACCCCCGCGAGAACCAGCCAGGCATATCCAAAGGGCTGCAGCTGCCAGCTCTCGGCGAACCTCCCCTGCAGGATCAGGAGGACGCTCCTGGTCAGACCGCATCCAGGGCACGGCAGCCCCAACAGCTCCCTGCTCGGGCACAGGCCATGTCCCAGGAGACTAACCAGCGCTACAATGGCGGCCGCCGCGATCAGGCCCGTCCTGTAGCTATTCCAGTCCTGCCTGATCGCCTCTCCCATCTCTCTGCCGGTCCTGACTCTCATGCCCGCCCCCGCTCTGTCTGCCCCACCTCTCTTTTTTGGCATCTCATCAAACCTCTTCATCTATCCGCATGAGTTCTTCTGTACTGAACCATAAACCCGTCAAAGCCCTCGTAAGAGCCATTGGTGAGAAATATCCTCTTCCCCTCTGCGTCATGAAAAATATACAGATAATTGCTCTGCTTATATCCCCCGATCTCACACCATCTGTACTCGGTATCCCTCCTGCCCCTTCTCACTGTCACCCCGCTGGGCGAGTAATATACTTCGCAGCCAAAAGTATTCAGAAGCCAGACGAACAACACGACAATTCCCGCCACAACTCCCAGCAGGACCGCAAAGCTGCCCACAGTCTCCGGATCAGTAAACGCGCCGTCCGCCGCAGCCAGAGGTGTAACCACCAGCACCATCGCACAAATCAATACCAGCAGAAACAGGATGATCGCCCGAAGCCCCGTCGCCATTCTCACTACGCCCTCATCAGTCGTATCGGTGCTGTCGTCCCACTCCGCAGCCTCAGACACATCATTCATCCACTCGTCATCCTGCTGTTCTTTCTCATGACGCTCCTGCAGATATTTTTTATCCTGCTTCTTCTGGTTCATCTCCTGGATTCCCCCTACGACGGCAATCCCCACGGCAAACACGATATAGATGCCCACCTCCCAGGCGATCTCCGCCTCCCCTGAGATCAGCATATATCCTGCAAAAGCCGCCGCTACAACGAATATAACCACACCTATTTTTTTAGACATCTCTTTTCTCCCCTCAGCAGTATAAGCGCTCATTCCATGATCTGACCGTAACCCAGATATTTGACTTCCCTGGCCCGCACCATCTCCAGATAGTCTGTGGCCTCTATCACTCTTCGGGGAACCTCCACACCGCTGCCAAAGAGCCCCTGCGCGCGATGAGAATCTGACCCCGCCGTTCCCGGCAAACCATACATCATAGCATATATCCTGGCCCGGTCATTCATCTCCGGCTGCCCAAGCTGCGCGCCATTGATCACCTCCACGCCGTCCACATCGCGGGGAAACAGCCGGATATAATCAATATAGTCCCGCTCCCGAAAAGGATGTGCGTGGATGATAAATCCCCCGTCCTCATGCATCAGCGCGAACGCTCTCCTGGCGTCCTCGCGGTCGATATCCTCATGCTCAAGCAGCCACTGCTTATCCAGATTATAGACCAGGAAATCCGCCCCATGCACCCCGTATTCAAAGCCGAAGAAGACATCCAGTCCTATCCTATCCCCCTCTTGTCTGGCATGCTCATACCCCAGGCAAAACAGTTCGATCCGTTCCCGCCATGGCAGGTCTCTGGGCACTGCCGAATTTCCGTTAAAAAAATGATCTGTGACAAATATTCCTGTGTATCCCAACTCCTTATGCGCCTGGGCCATCTCCACTCCCGAAGCGCTGGCACATGCGCTGCCCTCACAGGTGTGCATGTGCGTCTCATACCGATATCCCATATCAAATCCCCATATCCACCGTAAATTCGCGGCCTGTGCCGCGTGCCGGAGATGCCCTCCGCCTTATCCTCACCATTATAGCAGAGAGAAAAACGAATGTAAACCACAACGCAGCACATTAAGCATTGCGCAAACCGGCCAGGCAGTGGTACAATATGCGTAAGAGATGGGCCATGTCCGTCCAACCAAGCGAACGCATCACAGACAAGGGGGAATCACCTATGGAAAAACAGCTTTTTACCAACGACGTAATCTTATCCTGGCTACAGTATTATTCCCAGAACACAGCCATCGACCTGGAACATGTGAAGATTATTGATATCACCAAGAAAAATAAGAATGTGATTCCCACCGTGGAAGCACATAAGACCACGCTGGTATTCACCAACGCCGGAATCAACGATATCTTCTACCGGCTGTGGAACGCGGGGTTGGGAGAGTGTGAAGTGTGGTACAATGAGGGCTCGGACCCCTGCGGACCAATCCTGCACAAGCAGATCAAGGACATGATCGACAGGGGCATCAACGCCTCCGCCGGAATGCTGATCCTCAATCCCAATGCCCGCAATACCGCCAAGATCGGACTGAGCAATGAACTGCTGCAGAGGGGCTCGATTCAGTATGTGGGCAGCGAGATCCGCGCCATCATCCTGAATAAGATGGCAGTGGACCCCCAGGATGATCTGGTGGTGATCGGCGGCGAGAGCATTGCCATAGAAGCGGCGCTGATCGCCGCGGAGGGCTCGGTCACCGCCGTAGAGTACAGTCGGGCTGACCGAACCACTCTGGAGGACAATGTGGCTCATTTCGATCTGCACAATGTAAGGATCATCGACCATGTGGACGCCGAGAGCATGAAGGACAGCCCCGTGCCCTCTTTGGTATTTCTGGTAGCCTCGGCCAGCACCGACCAGGAGCTGGCATGTCTGACTGCCATCAATCCAAACATCAATGTGGTGATATACACCCTGGATTTCAAGGCCGCCGCCAGCCTGCCGGCCACCTTGAACGCGCTGGGACTGGATGATGTGGATACGATTCAGGTATCTGTGTCCAAGCTGGGCAGCAACAACACCTTCAAGACCGCTCCCGCCCCCTGGATCATCACGGCTAGGACCAGAGAGAATGGCTGATCCTGTCTTTTAACATAGCAAAACCCCTCGTTTGCATCCACAGTCAGGATGTAAACGGGGGATTTCTTAAGCTTCTTCTTTATTTTTCTTCTGACATTTATTCCTCCCGCCGGATAAGGACTGCATACTGGCCATATTGCTGACGCAGATAGTGATCCGAATCAGATAATCCCATCAGTTCCACGACCTTGTCCGCATAACTGCTGTAACATACCGCGACCTCAGCCTTCCAGTCTGCGGTGTCGCTGTTTGGCTCTCCCAGATGTATCTCATCCTTCAGCTCCCCTGTGCTCCAGTTGTAGGAGTACATTTTCTTGCGTCCGTGCACCTCCAGCCAACATTCCAGTGCCAGATTGAACTCCTCATCCACATAAGCGCCTATTATTTGGTCTTCCTCCGATGTATTGTTCAGGATATAGCTCAAGTATTCCTGAATCAACTCCCCATCCTCGGCATAGGCGCGCGCCCTCTCCCTGGCATCCGGCAAATGCATGAGTACCAGCGCAGCCAGAACCAGCACATATACCCTTCGCCGCAGCTTGTCCGACGACAGCATATGGTATCCGACAAATACGAACAACGCGGCATAGCCGATGATGAAGGGGATAATATAGCGCTCCCACATCAGGCTCTTGGAGTGCGCGATCAGTTGCGTTCCCATCACATAACAGCTAATGAGACCAAATCCGGCATAGTACTTTAGTTTACCCTTGTCCACTACCTGACAGCATACGATTACCATCAGGGTCATCATGGCGGCAAACCAAACATAATTGGACATGCATTCAGTCAGGGAATATTTTATGCCCCAGAGATAGGTTCTCAGAGAAATGCCTTTATGGAAGCCGGCATAACTCACTTTGTCCACGCCCACCCGAAACAGTAGCATATAGAGATTGGCCAAAAAGCCTGTCACTATGATACTATATGTCACGGCGCCGCTCCCAAGGCATTTCAGCCACAGTCCCTTTCGGCTGTCCCGATCTGGAAGCAGTCTTTCGCGCGCCGTATATTCCAGCCAGTACTTTATCGCTCCAAACGCCGGTATCATCAGCACAAAGCTCTCCTTCTCCAGACTGCACAGAAGAATGACCGCCGCAATCAGCAGATTGTATCCGACGTGCCGGAACCTTTGACGGTAATACTGGCGTGCTGTCAGATAGAGCACGACGGCACACAACAGCAGCCCCGTATTCTCCTGGTTAGCGCTTCTATACCAGGGAGTGATCTGGGGTCCCACCATGATCACAGCGGCAAACAGAAAGCTGATGTGCCCCTTCTGCCGCAGATAATAACCCGTCATATAGAGCAGATAAAAGGTGATAACCCCCATGACTGCCTTGTATACATTCCAGGCCAATAAGTCGCTCCCCATCACAGCAGTCCCCGCTACCCGCTCCACCCAGTATAGCGGACGGTAACGGATATTCAGATCATTGATGATATATGCCCGTACCTGCTCGAACAGATTGGCGCCATGCGTCAGCGAATACTCGATCCGCACCAGCTCGTGATCGTCCGCGAAATGATATCCTGACCATATCGTCCTGGTCGATATGAGCATTACATAGACAAACAACAAGCCTCCCAACAGAGCTATCGCCCGCTCATAACATGGTTTTCCCACTCTCTTGTGCATCCTGCCACCTCCGTACTGCCCCATGGGGGAGCATTCTCATGAATTGTGATTGAGCTTGCTCCCCTTGGCTCCCTTGCTTCCGCCCAGCTTCACTCCGGCCAACACATTGGTCTCAAAGGAGAAAGTCAGCTTCTCATTCTCCCGATGGCGCTTCAGAGCCAACTGTATCATGCGCTCCAACAGCTGAGGATACTTCAGGCCCAGCGGCTCCCAGAGGTAAAAGGCCAGAGAGCCGGGGATCGTATTGATCTCGTTCAGATATACGCGGTCCGTCTCCTTGTCGATCATAAAGTCAATGCGGGCCACGCCGCTGCAGCCCAGGCACTGGAATGCCTTCACCGCCATCTGGCGGATCTCCTCCCTGCGCTCCGGAGAGATATTCGCCGGTATAGCGCGGCTCAGGCTGGCCATACCCTTGGAGCCGCCCTTGCCCCCTCCCACATATTTGTCCTCATAGGTCAGGATATCCTCCGCGTTCAGAGGTTCCTCACACTCGGAGGCCTCCGCCTCCAGTTCATCCCCCAGCACGGCGCAGTTGATCTCCTTAAGCTGCTGAATCGCAGGCTCCACCAGCACCTTCTGGGCAAAGGTGAAGGCCAGGCTGAGCGCCTCCTCCAGAGCTGCCCTGTCGGAAGCCTTGCTGATGCCCACGCTGGAGCCGAGATTGATGGGCTTGACGATGACAGGATAGGGGAATTTCGCCTCGATCCGCTCCAGCAGCCGCTCCACATCCGCGAAATCCGTCAGATTACAGCACAGGCAATCCAGCACCGGTATATCGTTGTCCTTGAACACGGTCTTCATCACATATTTGTTCATACCCACCGCCGAGGAGAGCACATCGCAGCCCACATAGGGCAGTCCCAGAGTCTGTAGATAACCCTGCAGGGTGCCGTCCTCCACATTGGTCCCATGCACAATCGGAAAGACCACATCAACGCTGCTAAGGACATTGCTGCCGAACTTTTTCATGGGATAGCGCACGAGATTGACTCTTCCATCCTCCCGAAGCAGCAGTACCCGCGTGCTTTCCTTAAGCAGCGCCGGAATATCTCTGTAGCGCTCGATGTCGCCCATCTGCTCCCCCGTGTAGAATTCGCCCTCCTTGGTCATATACAGAGGAATCACCTCATATTTGTCCCTGTCGATATACTCGCAGGCCTGCAGCGCTGAGATAATGGATATCTCATGCTCCACGCTCCTGCCCCCGAATAACACTGCCAACTTAATCTTCATGATCTATTCATTCCTTTCCTACTGCAAAGCTCAATAATTATCCGGCAAATCGTTCTCCAGCAGCACGATCAATTTCTGATCTGTGGCGATGCCGTACACATATTTCATCGCATCCTGCAGATCGGACGCCACATAGAGGCGGCTCCGGTCGAAGTCGGTGTCCGCCACGCCCCTGGCGATGCTCTCCGTCTGCCGTTGGCCCACCAGCACGATATAGTCACAGTGGCGCGTCGCTTCCTGGCCAAACTCATAGTTGTAGCGGTCCTCCTGATCCCCCAGCTCCACCATGCCCGGCGTCACCAGCACGCGCGTCCCCCTGAACATCCCCAATGTCTTCAACGCCATATGCGCACCATTGGGGTTGGAATTGTAGGCGTCGTCTATGATGACGGTGTTGCCCTTGGCGATGGGCTGCAACCGGTGCGGCGCTCCCTCCAGCCTGCGCACTGGGAGCCTGAGCTTATCCAGCGATATCCCCAGCTCATGCGCCACCGCTATGGCTCCGGTGATATTGACCACATTGTGCTCGCCCAGCAGCCTGGTGGAGAATTCCTCCCTGCTGCCATCCGGCGCCTGCACCCAAAAATGTGTTCCCTTTTCGCTGTACTCCAGATCATAGGCTCGATAGGTATTGTCCTCCCCCAGACCATAGGTGACAGCGCCCTGATCCACCCCGTACTGGCGCACGATCTCATTGTCTCCGTTTACAAAGCGGGGAGCGCCCGCAGGCAGCGCGTCAAACAGCTCCCGCTTGGTGCCCACGATATTCTCCAGGGACTTGAAGGTCTCCAGATGCTGATAGCCCAGAGAGGTGATGACACCGATCTGCGGCTCCACGATATCACAGATCTCCCGGATATCTCCCACATGCCTGGCTCCCATCTCGCACAGGAATATCTCATGTGTGGCGCGCAGCCCCCCCCTGATGGTCTTCACGATACCCATCGGCGTATTGAAGCTCTCCGGAGTCATCAGCACATCATACCCTGCGCCAAGCAGCGTATGCAGATAGTATTTCACACTGGTCTTGCCGTAGCTGCCAGTGATGCCGATGATCTTCAGGCCCGGACAGGCCTTCAGCATCCGGCGGGCGTCGTTGATATAATGTCTGTTGATGCCCTTCTCAATCGGCATATTGACCAGGTTGGCAAGCAGCACCAGATAGGGGCTGAGCATAGCGCCCAGCACCGCGAATGTCAGCAGAGGCCACCAGAATATCCCCGCAAGCGCAAATACTACCGCGGCCGCCAACACATACAGTACAGCTGTGGCAACGATCAGGCGCCTCACCCTCGCAGTGATCACTAACTTCTTTTTCGCCGTCCGAGGCCAGTACAGCCCGATCAGCATGACGAGATATAGCAGATAAAGTACCAGCAGTACGACCACCAAGAGTACGACGGCTATACCCAACTGCAAATATCCCACCAGCCCTCCTATCAGCATGGGCAACAGCACGGTCAGAGGCAGCAGCGTCCTCTCCAGATGCGTCCTCATATACCGCCAATACGAGCGGTACTGGTATGAGCTCTCCTGAAACATATGCAGCGTATGGCGCACTCCCAGCACGGTAGCCGCAAGCGCCGCCGCAAACATTACCACAAAAAAAGCATTGATCATCTATTGCACCTCCGCATATCGCAGTCTATGACGGTATCCCCAGAAAGGACCGCATCACCGCCAGAAATTGATACTGCCGGTCGATAAAGCAAAAATGCCCCGCCCCCTCCAGCACCGCCAGCCCAGAGCCGGGGATCATCTGCTCCATCAGCCTTCCATCTGCGAGCGGCGTATCCTGATCCTGATTTCCCCATATCAGCAGGGTCTCCGCCTCTATCCGCGGCAGATACTCCCGCACATCCTCGTTGACCACCTGCACCATGCTCCGGCGCATGACAGGCGACGCCGCCCGATAATCTGCGGAACCGGACCGGCTCTGCAGCCTCTCCAACGCGTTGGGAAAGAGAGCCTTCATCGGCGGCAAGCTCAGGAATTTCTTCCCTCTTTGATAGCGCTTGATCCGGCGCAGCTGCTCCGGCGTCTTCTCGTGTACAATCCCCGCGCTGTCAATCAGGATCAGCTTTCTCACCGCCTTGCGATGCATCATGCCGCTTCCCACCAGCCTGATCAGGGTGCGCCCGCCGTGGGAGTGCCCCGCCAGGATCACCTCTGTGTCCTCTGGTCCCGACACATGCTCAATAAAGCTCCGGCAGAACTCACAGTAGTCCGCCAGACTCCAGGGCTCCGCCGGTTCCTCGCTCCGCCCGAACCCCGGAGTGTCCGGCGCCGCCACCCGATACTGCACGGCCAGAGTGTCAATGAGTGGCCCGAACAGCTCCTTGTTGGCGCCCCAGCCGTGGAACAACACCACCAGCGGTCCCTGCCCCTTCTCTATGTACTGGACCTTCAGGCCCTGATATATCATCTCCATATTGCATCCTCCCGCGCGAAATCATATACCGCTCTTGTCTGCCATCTTATCCGTTCGTCATCATCTCACTGAGCATCATCAGATAGCATGCCACGCGGACCGGACTATTGCAGATGTCGTGCTCCCAGTAGCAATGTGCCCTGGCATTGCGCCCCCACAGGAAATAATACTGATCTTCTATCACGCCCGCATACTCGTAGTTGGTAATCACATATTCCACCACGGACAGCACCACCATATTCCACAGAATTTCGTCTATGTCCATCCCGTCCATATCCGACTCCTGATAATCCAGCCGGGGAATCCCGCCCGCTATTTCCTCCGCCCGATTCATCAACACTCTGATCAGCCGGCTGCACAGCTCCAGCTCCACACGCTGTTTGGTGGAAATATACGTGATGGCCGCCAGATAATCATACCTGTCAAAATCCCCCTGCTCGTACTTTCCAACCAACCCGCCGTTGGATGCTTGCACCACTTGCGCATATTTTCTCTGTCCGGTGGCGCGATAAAGCTCCGCCGCCGCCAGGAGCCTGGCACGGTTCTCCGTCACTGCATCCCCTGCCCTCTCCGCCTGCTGCCATAGCCCCGCCGCCAGCTGGATCGTCTCAGTCGCATATTTTGCATCATATTTCTGATACAGATAACTGTATTTCGCCAAAGCCGCCGCCAGCTCGTAGGTCAGCTCATCCGGCTCCGCAGACTGCTGAAGCCTGACAATGCCGCGAACCGTCTCCGTCATATATTCCAGAATATCCGGAATCTGATTGCCGTCGCCGTCCTCATACACATCTGAATAAAACTCATAGGAGAGAAGCGTCACCAACACCTGCTGCAGCATCTCTCTGATCTCCTGGTCTTCCGCCCCTGTCAGAGACTCCCTGCTCTGCTGCCGGATCAATAGCGCAGCCTGTTCAAACCGCTTGCCCAGCTGCTCCTCCTGTAGCACGAAAGGATAAGATCTGCCGATGATATCGCATTCTATGTAGTACTCGCCCACATCTGTAAAGTCAGTGAACTCCCCATAACTATTATATTCATCCGAGACGTCATCGTACCTCTTCTCCCCAATACTGCCCGTGTATACACACTGTCCTGTGGATGCGTCCATAACCCGAAAGGTATCCGGCAGCCTGCGCCCGCGGAAGAATACTTCCTTGATGCCCTTGCTGTCATATCCCCCCAGACTGACCCATACTCCCGGATATTGCAGCGGCAACGGATAGTCCAATTCGGCCTCAGATAACAGGCGAAAGGCGTCCTGCCCAGCGGCTCCCTCCGCCTGAAGCGCCTGCGCATCTCCTGTCCCCGCGTTTCTATCCAGATAGCGGTCTGAGTCTTCCACCCATCCGCAACCGCAGTGTCCTGCCGCCAGACAGAAGCAGAGCAGATACAATATTATTCTCTTATATGCTCCTGTCTGTCCCAACATCCGTCTCCTTCCTGCAACCTGTCCCAGCCTCTTCTCCATAGTATAGCAAAATAACTCCATATGGTAAAGCCCTTCTTTTCAGGTTCGCTTTTCAGGATCTGTCTTTTTTTCTGCCGTCATATATGACCTGGCCCTCTATGATCGTGTACAGGGTCTGCGTGAATACTTCCATGGGATTTCCCGTGAAGATCGCAATGTCCGCATCTTTGCCTGGCTCCAGCGAGCCCATTCTTTGGGAGACGCCGCAGATATCCGCCGCATTGATTGTGATTGCCCGCAGCCCCTCCTCCAGAGGCAGTCCTGACTTGACCGCC
Source organism: bacterium (assembly GCA_023663725.1). GTDB lineage: Bacteria > Bacillota > Clostridia > Lachnospirales > Lachnospiraceae > Acetatifactor. The sequence goes on from JAMPGX010000019.1 coordinate 12,808, forward strand.
AGCCCCGCGCACAGCGGCAGGGACTGAATCTGTGAGACAGGGTGGTCCGTGGTGACCGCTATCTTGAGGCCGGCGTTAGCCAATACCCCCGCAGTCTTGAACGCGACATTCTGCACCTCGATCTTGTTGCGGCTGGTGAGATCCGGTCCCACAATGGCGGGAAAACCCTCCCTGGCAAGCTCCCCTGCAATCAAATGGCCCTCGCTGCAGTGATCAAGCGTCATATTCAAGCCAAACTCGCGGGCGATCCGAATAGCGGTAAATATATCATCTACCCGATGAACATGCGCTTTCAGGGGAATCTCTCCACGCAGTACCGGAAGCCAGCACTCCTTGACAAAATCCTCCTGAAAGTCCTCTCCGCGGGCAATAGACTGCTCTTTCTGGCGCTGATAATTTCTGGCCTCAAACAGTTCTCTTCGCAGCATTCCCGCGATGGCCATGCGCGTGGAGGGACTCTTCCCCTGGCCGGAATAATTCACCTTGGGGTTCTCCCCAAAAGCCACTTTCATGGCGGCAGGGGCCTTTACCACAATATCGTCGATTCTCCTGCCACAAGTCTTGACCAGGGCGAACTGTCCGCCCACCACATTGGAGCTCCCCGGTCCGATCATGGCTGCTGTGATACCGGCCCGCACTGCGTCATTGAAGGCGGCGTCCATGCTGTTGATGGCGTCAATGGCCCGCAGCCAGGGCGTGACGGGGTCGACTGTCTCATTGCAGTCGTCCCCCTCCATGCCCTTTTTTTCCTCGGTGATACCCATATGGCAGTGAGCTTCAATGATACCCGGCAGCACCCAGCCGCCGCAGGCATCCAGCACCTGATCCGCGCCGTCCAGTTCCCTGCCCGCCATATCCCGACGGCGCCTCTCCTGCCACTCGCCCATGGTTCCCACCCATGCGATTCTGTGATCCTCCACATGGACTGCTCCATGTGGGATGACTCCCTGTTCTCCCATGGTGTAAACCGTGCCGTTAATGATGTCCATAGCTATACAATATCCTTTCTGGCATCACTGCTTCCATCAGTGATACATGCTCTGGGGATCCAGCGCAGCGCCATCCTGCTCCAGCAGGAAATACAGGTTACTTCCCTCGAGACTGTAATAAATCGTGGGAGCCGCAACCGTTCCGATGATCTGTCCGGGCATCACATAGTCTCCCTCCGCCACACTTAATCCCTGCAGCTGACCGTAAACCACCTGATAACCATTGCCCAGATCCAGCGTCACCGCCTGTCCAATCTCCCTGTCGTTAAAGACAGCTGCGACCTGTGCCTCCGCGCAGGCGACTACCTGAGTACCCTCCGCCACCTGGTAGATAGTTGCCGGATTATATTTGTAATGATCCAGCGTCGTGAAATATACCGTGTGGTCCATGCTGTAGGGAATCAGCACCTCACCGGCCACGGGACGTATCAACCCCTGCTCGGAGGAGAATCCCAGCTTCCTGCCCACGGGCTGTTCCTCGGGAGCCGGCTCCTGAGGCTGCTCGGGCACTGTCTCCGGAATTGCCTCCTGCTCTCCGGCGGTTTCCTCCTGTGCGGGACTCGCAGTGGGGGCGCTGCCTTTCTGCTCGTCAGTCTGTGTCTTTTCCTGCTGTACCCTCTGCTGCTCCATCATCGCCAACTGTTCATCGCTGGACACGTCCGCTTCTCTGCTGATACCGTCTGTCAGACCCGGAATCTCTATCAGGTTGGAACCTGCTTCCTCCATGGGCAGATAGTCCAGATCGTCATCAGGGATATCCTGCACCGTTGTTCCTCCCTGGGGAGCCGTAACAGATGGCTGAGGGAGCTGACTTTGCCCTGCGTCGCGAATCTCCTGGTACTTGTCATTGGCCTGGTTCTCCATCTCGGTAAAGTCAATGCTGTACCCATTGTCCTGATTCTGGACGCTGTTCTCCTTCATATAGACTCCCGTCATGGTCAGAGCCGCCATCACAAAAGCTGAGGATGCGATCATAATGATCCGTTCCTTCTTAATATTCTGTTTTCTGTCACTTTTTCTCATGAACACCTCCTGTCCGCTGTTGCGGACTCTTCTATACTAAATTGCATAACAAAGTTTAACGTATTCCCGCTTGACACAGGCAGTGGGAATCCTCATTTCTTGCTTGCTCAATGTATATTCTTACCCTGTTAAATGTAAATTATACGAAAGTATTCCATAACAAAATGCGCACAAAAAAAGCACCTGAACCGTCTGGTTCAGATGCCGTCTTACAGGCCTTTTTCCAATATGTCCTCCTATCCTAAGACACCCTTGATGGTGGAGGAGACCTTCTCCATATCAATTGGCTTCATGAGGTACCCCTGTATCTTCAGCGACAGTAACTCCTGTATCCTATCCGGCTCCGTCACGCCGGTCAGAAAGATCACCGGAAGCTTTTGGGTCCTGGCACGCTCCCGTATCCTGTCAAGAATAACCGCCCCATTCTCCTCGGGCATCTCATAGTCAAGCAGCACTACATCCGTATCCTTGTTCTCCAGGAACCTCAGCGCTACCTTGCCGCTGATCGCTGTCGCCACGTCATAGCGCTGCGCAAGATATCCCTTCAGCAGCTTCAAGACGCTGCTGTCGTCATCCACAATCAGGATATGCTTTCTCCTCGCAGGCGGCTCCACGGTCTGGGGGAATAACTCTCCCCCATCTGCTCCCGTCCTTACCGTTCTCGCCTCCAGCATCTCCACGAGATCGCACTCCAGCTGTGAAGCGGAGAGCGAACGCTGGAAAAAGACTGCCCCTGTCTGTGGGAGAATCCTCCTGAACTGTTCACATTCTGCCGAGTCGCCAATGATCACAATGGGCACATTCCGCTCTGACAGCATCTGCTCTACGCTGCCCAGACGCTTGATATCGTCCGGCGTCTCTCCAAGCAGGCAATATACGAATACATCGGGAATCACATATTTCAGGTGATTCACAATGTCGTCATATCGGTTTGAGGTACTCATACACTCAAAATTCATATCCGCGTAGGTGAATAGTTCATTGATCACCATTCTGTTGTTTCCAGTCAACAACATCACATATTTCATGTCTGCCTCTGCTTTCCTATTGGGGCCACTCCCTTATCTTTTGTTATCTGCGGCTGGTTATTCCTGCGGGGTTTTTCCGGTGGAGAGAGCCGCCTGGATTGTATCAATCATGTTGCGGGTCACCTTGATATTGGCTCCGCCTGGATTGATGGCAAAACCGTCGCACTGACTGTCCGCCCTCTTCACCATGCTCGCATAATCCCGAAAGCCAAACACAAAGAGATGCTGGTTCTCCTTCGAGCTTTTTACCCATTTCTTCAACTCCGCTATATCGGTAAAAGCCATGAAGTAGCGCACGCCCTCCCGGGTGCTGAGCATGGGAAACTGTATCTGACTATCGGGCAGCATATGCACCGCCCCGTCCTCGCCCTTCTCCGGCGGAGGGGTAACGGTAGCCGGAGTCAGCAGATGGGCCTTCAACAGCTCCTGCAAAAAGAAGTCCCGATGTTTGGCGGAATTATCCGCTTTCAACAATTCTATTGCCCCCACCAGCATGGGGTTATTAATCGCTCTGGGTTGTTCCATAACAGGCTTTGATGCCTCCTTATACTCGATTATAGTTAATCAGGCAGCCCTTGAGAATGATCTGCCTCTCCTCATCGGTCAAATCGCCCAGACGCAGCTTAAACTCCCGCAGTCCCTCGGACTTAACCACATAGGCGCTGATGTCCTCCGCCCTGTTCTCCACAGCCTCTCTGATGCCGGGGATAAAGAGATAGTCCAGGTTGCGGAAGGGCAGTTCTCCCTCCTCAATCAGGAAAGGCAACATACCCCAGTTGATGAGATTGGAACGGTAGCGCTTGGTAGCGTACTCGTTGGCGATATTGGCCCATCCGCCCAACACCTTCTGGCAGCTGGCAGCCTGCTCTCTGGCGGAGCCGTCGCCGGGCTTCACCGCAAAGATCGTGGAGCCAAAGCCGGTATTGGTATGGTTTGCATCCGGAAATTGCCGCTTGATCACGCCCATAGTCGGCTTGACGTCCGGGTGCGCCTGACAGGGATGTTCTCCCGCCATGCGAGCCTTCTCCGCCTTCTGGATATCCTTGGCCCGCCCCACATATTCGGGGTCCTTGCGGGACAGCGTAAACTCGGCCAGCCCCAGAGGATTGGAGCGGTAGCTGGAGGTCTCCCCAGAGGGAATCAGCTCATCGGTAGTGGTGACGGGATCGTGAATCTCGCTGACCACCCGCAGCACCAGATTCTCAGGCAGCTCTCCCATCTCGGGCCAATCCTTGATATTGGGACCCAGCACAATCTCAGTCTGCGGGTCAGGCACGCCGTGAGAGTCAAAGACGCGGTTGGCGTATATATTACTGTCAAAATGATACTTGTATCTGCCGATCTCACCGTCGAACTCCGTGGCCGGTGTCAGTATACCCTGGTTGGCAGCGGTGGCCGCAATAGAACGGGCATCCATCAGCGCCACGGAGGATATCTGGCCATTTTGCAGCTTGGAGCCCTCCCTGTTGGGGAAGTTCCTGGTCGAGTGCCGGATGCTGAAAGCATTGTTGGCCGGAGTGTCGCCCGCGCCGAAGCAGGGGCCACAGAAAGCTGTCTTCATCACCGCGCCGGTCTCCAGGATCGCGGCGGCGCAGCCGTTCTTAATCAGCTCCATGTACACGGGCATGGAGGCGGGATATACGCTCAGCGTAAAGCCGTCATTGCCAATAAATCTTCCCCGCAGGATATCAGCCGCGGCGCAGATATTCTCGAAACCGCCGCCCGCGCAGCCCGCGATAATGCCCTGATCCACCTGGAAGCGGCCATCCTTCACCTTGTCCTTCAAGCGCAGACTCGCCGCGCCACCCAGACTCACCTGAGCGCGCTTCTCCGTCTCCTCCAGGATGTCCATCAGATTCGCATTCAGCTCCTCGATAGTATAGACATTGCTGGGATGGAAGGGCATGGCGATCATGGGACGCACCCTGGACAGATCCACCGTGATCATGCCGTCATAATAAGCCACCTCGCCGGGAGCCAGTTCTGCATAGTCCTCACTCCTGCCATGAATCTCATAGAATTCTCTGATCTTGTCATCTGTCTGCCAGATGGAGGACAGACAGGTGGTCTCCGTAGTCATCACGTCCACGCCGATTCGGAAGTCCGCGCTCAGGGCGGCCACGCCCGGACCTACGAACTCCATCACCTTATTTTTCACATATCCGTTAGCAAACACTGCGCCGATGATGGCCAACGCCACATCCTGGGGCCCCACGCCGGATACCGGCTCACCCGTCAGATATACGCCCACTACACCGGGCATATTGATGTCATAGGTCTGGTTCAACAGCTGCTTGACCAGCTCCGGACCGCCCTCGCCCACGGCCATCGTTCCCAGCGCGCCATAGCGGGTGTGGGAGTCCGAGCCCAGGATCATGCCCCCGCCGCAGGCCAGCATCTCTCTGGCATACTGGTGGATGACCGCCTGATGCGGAGGCACATAGACGCCGCCGTACTTTTTGGCGCAGGACAACCCAAACATATGATCATCCTCATTGATGGTCCCCCCCACCGCGCACAGGGAATTGTGGCAGTTCGTCAACACATAGGGCATGGGAAAACGAGTCAGTCCCGAAGCCCTGGCAGTCTGTATGATACCCACAAAGGTGATATCATGGCTGGTGAGCTTGTCAAATCGGATCTTTAGCTTATCCATGCTGCCGGAGGTATTGTGGCTCTCCAGGATACCGTAGGCAATGGTATTGCGGGCCGCCTCCTCCTGATTGATTGCCTTTCCCGTCCTGCTCTTAACGGCCTCTCCCGCATCCGGCGTGTCGGCAATCAGCTCCCTGCCGTTCACGAGATATGCGCCGCCCTGCATCAATTCGATCATAAATCTCCTCCTTATACGCCGCATTCCCTCACTTTGTTCCCGTCAGGCGAATCAGCCAGGCCTCTCCCTGATATCCGGCCCCGCCTACCAGTTGCGGCACTTCTTTGTCTCCTTCAATCATATCTTCGTCTGAAAAATGAACATGCCCCGCCAAAACCAGCTCCACAGGACTGTCCGCGGCAGTAGTCAGCGCCACAAACCGCTGTGAATGCTCATCAGGCCAGATTCCTCCATAGTTGCCCCCGCCGATGACTACAGGACTGCTCCAGACCTCTTTCGCCCTGCTGAGCACAGACTGGGTCAGAAAAGGGACATGCGCCATGACAATCAGCGGTTTTCCCTCCGCCAGAATCTCCTCATAGTCCGGCAGCGCTTCCGCCCTCACCTGATCGGGACTGTCATCTATGCCCACCACGGCAAATTCCCCCATATCCAGCTTCTGTATGGCGGTATTGCCCTGCATTAGAGGCGCGAGCAAGGGCAGACAGCTCTCCCTGGCCGTGTCCGTCATATATTCCCACGGCCAGGTCCAGTCATGGTTTCCAGGCACATACAGCCACGGCATATCCAGCGCGGCCAGCTGTTCCTCCAGCCAGTCAAGATTGACCTGGGACGGCGTATCAATGATATCGCCGCCCAGGAGCACCGCATCCACCTGATTGTCATTGGCATAGCGCAGCCATCCCGCAAATTGATCCTCAGAGGAAACGCCCTCCTGATCGACAAATATGGACGAGCGCTCCGCCTGGTTCTCCGCCTGCTGGCCCTGAGCCTCAGGGTCCATGACCACGACATGCGTATCGGTCAGAAACAGCAGCGCATAGTCCTGCCGCAAACCCTCCACATAGAATGTCCTCTCCTCTACATGCACGGTCTGCACTTCCTGGCCAGCGCATCCAGAGGCAATGCCTGCCAGCAGGATTACCAAGCACGGCAGGCATATCACTCTCCTCAAATTTCTCATATAACTCTAACCTTATCCAGATGCCATATCTCATCGACATACTGCTGAATGGTCCGGTCGGAGGTGAACTTGCCGGAGCACGCTACATTCAGAATAGCGCTCTTAGCCCAGGCCGCCTCATCCCTGTAAGCAGCCTCCACTCTCCTCTGCGCCTCCGCATACGCTTTGAAATCCTTCAGGATAAAGTACGTGTCCGCCCTGGAGGTGCTCTGCGTGTTCAGCAGCGAATTGTACAGATGTCGGAACATCTCCGTGTCGCTGGAATAGGTGCCGTTGATCAGCTGCATCAGCACCTTGCGGATATCCTGATCGTTGTTGAAGATCTCCATGGGGTTATAACCACCATGGTTCTCGTAATTGATAACCTCATCAGATGACAGGCCGAAGATAAAGGCGTTCTCCTCCCCTACCTCCTCCACGATCTCCACATTGGCGCCGTCCATCGTACCCAGAGTCAACGCGCCGTTTAACATGAACTTCATGTTGCCCGTACCGGAAGCCTCCTTGCTGGCCGTGGAGATCTGCTCGGACACATCCGCCGCGGCAAAGATGATCTCCGCGTTGGACACATTGTAGTTCTCGATAAATACCACCTTGATCTTATTGTTGATGGAAGCGTCGTTGTTAATCACATCCGCCACGGAAGTGATCAGCTTGATCGTCAGCTTGGCGTTGCGGTAGCCCGCCGCAGCCTTGGCGCCGAAGATGAATGTCCTGGGGAAGAACTCCATGTCCGGATGCTCCTTGATCTCATTGTAGAGATACATCACATGCAGGATGTTCAGGAGCTGTCTCTTGTACTCGTGCAGACGTTTTACCTGCACGTCAAAGATGGAGCGAGGGTCCACCTCCACGCCGTTGTGCTCCAGGATATATTTTGCCAGACGCACTTTGTTCTGATACTTGATATTCATAAATTCCTGCTGAGCCTTGGAGTCGTCCGCATAGATCTTCAGACGACTGATCTGGGGCAGATCGGTAATCCACTCGTTGCCGATATGGTCGGTGACCCAGTCCGCAAGCAGCGGATTGCCGTGGAGCAGGAAACGCCGTTGCGTAATGCCGTTGGTCTTGTTGTTGAAACGCTCCGGGAACATCTCGTAGAAATCCTTCAGCTCCTGATTCTTCAGGATTTCCGTGTGCAGTCTCGCCACGCCGTTCACCGAATATCCGGACACGATAGCCAGGTGAGCCATCTTCACCTGTCCGTCGTAGATGATCGCCATCTTGCGAATCTTATCCTGCACGTTGACGCCGGGCACATTGCTATATTTCTTCTCGATCTCGATAATAAATCTGCGGTTGATCTCCTCCACGATCTGATAGATGCGGGGCAGCAGGCGGGAAAACAGCTCGATGGGCCATTTCTCCAGAGCCTCGGCCATGATGGTATGGTTGGTGTACGCGCAGGTCTTGGTGGTCACTGTCCACGCCTCGTCCCAGGTCAGATAGTACTCATCCATCAGGATGCGCATCAGCTCGGCGATCGCCACCGTGGGATGGGTGTCGTTGAGCTGGAATGTCACCTTCTCGTAGAACTTGCGGATATCGTCGTGGGTGCGCATGTATTTGGCCACAGCCTCCTGCACGGAGGCGGAGATGAAGAAATACTGCTGCTTTAAGCGCAGCTCCTTGCCCGCGTAGTGGTTGTCGTTGGGGTAGAGCACCTCCACGATATTCCTGGCCAGATTCTCCTGCTCCACCGCCTTCTGATAGTCGCCCTTGTCAAAGGAATCCAGCTGGAAGCAGACCACTGGCTCCGCGTCCCAGATGCGCAGCGTATTCACGATATGATTGCCATAGCCCAGGATCGGCAGATCAAAGGGAATGGCGTTGACAGACTGGTAGCCCGCCTGGGAGAAATGCTCCCTGCCGTTCTCATCGCGGGTCACGGTCACATAGCCGCCGAATTTGACTTCCTTTTTATACTCGGGTCTGCGCAGCTCAAAGGGGTTGCCGTCCGCCAGCCAGTTGTCCGGCACCTCCACCTGGTAGCCGTCTCGAATCTGCTGCTTGAACATGCCATAGCGGTAACGGATGCCACAGCCGTAGGCGGGATACCCCAGCGTGGCCAGAGAGTCCAGAAAGCATGCGGCCAGACGGCCCAGACCGCCGTTGCCCAGAGCCGCATCCGGCTCCTGGTCCTCCACGACATTCAGATCCAGTCCCAGCTCCTCCAAAGCTTCCTTGGCCTCCTTGTAGGCCATCATATTGATCAGATTGTTACCCAGAGCACGGCCCATCAAAAACTCCATGGACAGATAATATACCATCTTGGCATCCTGCTTCTCGTACGCCTTCTGGGTATCCATCCAGTCGTCCACGATCTGATCTTTAATGGCATATGAAACCGCCTGGAAGATCTGCTGAGGAGTGGCCTCATCCAGATTCTTGCGGTACAGAGTCTTTATATTATACTGCACACTTCTCTTGAAAAGCTCCTTGTCGAATTTCAGCTTCTTGGTTGTCGTAGTACTCTTCATCGTCATTCTCCTTTTCTGCTTACCTCCCACTGGCAGAGCGGTCGCCGTTTTGCCCTATGGGATTGTTTACATATTCGTCAGATGCGTTTATAATTGATATGCAGGTATATATTATACCAAATATTTCCGGCAATGCCAACTACTTTTGTGTTTCCACGAATAATTATATATTATAACAAATATCGCCACCCCTGCCAACTGTTTTCCCGATGCTTCACATTTTCTTTTTCAGGCATTTTTTTCCTATAATTTCACACGACGCTCTGATATGCGGATCTCTTTAGATGCTACTCTTGCACCTCCTACTTTTTCAAGAATTGATAAAATGTTTCCGCAGCGAGGCTTTTACCCCGCCCTTTATCCGAGACAATCTGTATAGATCGTCTCGGGATATCGCAGTTAAGGCGTATTTGAACCAGCTTCTTTTCCTCCAGCAAAGGGCGCGCCAACTGCTCCGGCACAAAACCAATCCCCAGATTATTTTCGATCATCGGCAGCATGAGATCAGACGTGGCGACTTCCATATCCGGCTCCAGATCTATCCCCTGCTCAATAAAGAAATTCTTGTAGAGATGATAAGTCACGCTCTCTCTGCCCAAGCCTATCCATGAATATTTTTTGATGTCATCCAGTCTCATGATCGTTTTGCCAAGGCTCGAATATTGTGTTCCGCCTACCAGAATTTCCTCAAAGTCCAGCACTTTTACGGAAGAACATGTCCTGGGCACGTCAAAAGGCGTTGTGATCACCGCAAGCTCCAGCTTACCACTTATCAAATGTTTCATTATTTCCGGCGTCGTATGGTTGTGTATTCGAATTCGGATTCGAGGATATTCCTCCTTAAAATCACGCAGCGCTTTTAACAGGAAGAGATGCAGCGCCGTCTCGGTCGCGCCTATCTCCACTGTGCCGTTTCTCTGTGAATCCCGCTTATATATCTCTTCCTGCGCGTTCAGCAAATGCCTGTACGCGACTTCCACATGGGAATAGAGGATCTCCCCCTCTTTTGTTAAGCTAATCCCCCTCGCCTCACGGACAAACAGCCTGCAATTCAACTGCGATTCCAGCATTTTCATGATCCGCGTCACATTCGGCTGGTTACTGCCTATGGCGGTGGCGGCTTTCGTGATATTCCCGTATTTCGCCACAAAGTAAAAAATCTTATAATATTCAAAGTTTATATCCATATGATTTTTACATCCCTTAGATATATAATATATATTTTTCATATCTCACGAGACGTATTATAATACACTTCTGAAAAGATGTAAATATATTGGGGAAAGGAAGCAAACAAATGAACAGGGATCTGACAGTGGGAAAACCGGAGACAGTTTTATGGAGATTTTGCCTGCCGCTGTTCGGCAGTATCATTTTCCAGCAGCTATACAATATCGCCGACAGTCTGGTGGCCGGTAAATTTATCGGGGAAAACGCGCTGGCCGCAGTCGGAAACAGCTATGAGATCACACTGATTTTTATTGCGTTTGCCTTTGGATGTAATATGGGATGTTCCGTCATCGTATCCCAGCTGTTTGGCGCAAAAAAATACGGCAGATTAAAAACAGCGGTATCCACAGCCTGCATTTTCAGCGCTTTTCTCTGCGCCGCGCTGATGCTTGTCGGGATGATCGGATGCGGCCCGCTGTTGCGCTTGATCCAGACGCCGCCGGAAGTATTTGACGACTCAAGACTGTATCTGGACATTTACATCTGGGGACTGCCGTTCGTATTTTATTATAATATTGCCACCGGAATTTTCTCCGCTCTGGGCGATTCCAAAACCCCTTTCTATTTTCTGGCGGTTTCTTCCACGTCAAATATTGCCGTAGATATTCTGTTTGTAAAGGCATTCGATATGGGAGTGGCAGGCGTCGCGTGGGCCACCTTTTTATGCCAGGGGGTAAGCTGCGCGCTGGCAGTGCTCACAGTTTGGAAGAGACTTAAAGGGATCCGAACCCAGGAACCCTCGCCGCTGTTTGATCGGATACTCTTAAAAAAGATCGCGGCAGTGGCCATACCCAGTATCCTGCAACAGAGCTTTATATCCGTGGGAAATATCCTGATCCAGGGCGTTATCAACGGATTCGGTACTTCGGTCATGGCGGGCTATTCGGCGGCGGTGAAACTCAATAACATGGTCATCACCTCCTTGACCACAATAGGCAACGGAGTATCCAATTTCGCGGCGCAGAATCTCGGGGCCGGCAAGTACGAACGGATCAGAGAATGCTTTCACGCGGGAATCAGGATAGTGTGGTGTCTGTGCGTCCCGTTCTGTATCGTTTACATATTCTTGGGAAAATATCTGCTGATGCTGTTTATGAAAAATGACTCCGCCGCGGCGATGCTGACAGGCAGACAGTTTCTGTGGATACTGTCCCCCTTCTATTTTGCCGTATCGACTAAATTGGCGGCGGACGGCATACTCAGAGGAATCGGCGCCATGCGACAGTTTGTCGTCGCCACTTTTACTGATCTGATCCTGCGCGTGGTTTTGGCCTTTGTTCTGGCGCTGTGGACAAAGGCCGCTGTGGGCATATGGTGCGCCTGGCCCGTCGGCTGGGTGATCGGTATGATTCTCTCTGTCTTCTTTTACAAAAGAGTGTCCCGATTCCAATAGAAATTTTTCAACCTGTTGGGCGAGTGCCTGTTCAAGATTACATTCTACCAACACAGGCATACTCACATTCCGGATGCGTCCGGAAAGGACGCATCCGCCACGATTACATTTTCTCCAGGCTGATCGTCACGTTCTCGCCGTTGACATTCCACTCTTTAGATACCGCGTAAGTGGCGTCCTCACGAAGCTCCTCCGCTAGCACTTTACCGCAGATGGCCTCTCGGTTGTTCTCTGCGATGGCAAAAATCCGATCGTTGCCGCTTAAGGATACCCTGATGTGGTCCATGACCTCAAAACCCGCATCCTTGCGCATGGTCTGAATCTTGCTGATGATCTCGTAGACAAAGCCCTCCTCCACCAGCTCCTGGGTCAAATTGGTGTCCAGCACTACGGTCATCTGATTGTCCTCCTGGGACACATAGCCCTCTTTCTGGGCCATGCTGATCAGCAGATCGTCCTCGGTGAGTTCCACCGCCACGCCGTCCACGTCAAAACTCAGTTTCCCGTTCGTCTTCAGTTCATCCATGGCCGCGTTGCCGTTCAGGGAGCCCAGCGCCTTCTGGATGCCGCCCAGCTGTTTGCCGTATTTCGGGCCCACCGTGCGCAGCTGGGGTTTGAACGTATAGGAAGTAAAGTCGCGCACATCGTCTGTGAAGACCACTTCCTTCACATTCAGTTCATCCCGAATGATATCCATATAGAAATCATCCAGACGGAAATCCGCCTTGATATACATCTTGCCGATGGGCTGGCGGTTCTTGATGGCGGCGTCGTTGCGGCAGGCTCTGCCCATCACCACGACGGCCAGCACGTCCTTCATGGACTCCTCCAGAGCCTTGTCGATCCACTCGGCCTGCGCCTGGGGGAAGTCGCACAGATGAATGCTCTCCGGCGCGTCCTTATCCACGCTGCGCACCATGTTCTGATAGATATCCTCAGTCATGAATGGGATCATGGGAGCGGCGGCCTTGCTGATAGTCACCAGCGCCGTATACAGGGTCATATAGGCGTTTATCTTGTCCTGCTCCATGCCCTTGGCCCAGAAACGCTCGCGGCTGCGGCGCACATACCAGTTGCTCATCTCGTCCACGAAGTCCTCCAGCGCCTTGCCCGCCTCGGGAATCCGGTATTTGTCCAGATGGTCGTCCACCTCGCCCACCACGGTATTTAATCTGGACAAAAGCCAGCGATCCATGACCGGCAGCTTGTCGTACTCCAGCGTATATTTCGTAGGGTCAAAGTTGTCAATATCCGCGTACAGGATATAAAAAGCGTAGGTGTTCCACAGGGTGCCCATGAACTTTCTCTGGCCCTCCTGCACGATCTTGCCCGCGAAACGCTTGGGCAGCCAGGGGGAACAGCTGGTGTAGAAATACCACCGGATCGCGTCCGCGCCGTACTGGGCCAGCGCCTCGAAGGGATCCACCGCGTTGCCCTTGCTCTTACTCATCTTCTGGCCGTTCTCGTCCTGCACATGGCCCAGCACGATCACATTCTCATAGGGGGCCTTGTTGAACAGCAGCGTGGACTCCGCCATCAGGGAGTGGAACCACCCTCTGGTCTGGTCCACGGCCTCGGAGATAAACTGGGCCGGAAACTGCTGTTCAAACACTTCCTTATTTTCAAAGGGATAATGGTGCTGGGCGAAAGGCATGGCGCCGGAGTCAAACCAGCAATCCAGCACTTCGGGTACCCGGTGCATCTGCCCGCCGCACTTCGGGCAGGGATAGGTCACTTCGTCGATATAGGGCCTGTGCAGCTCCACCTTGACGGCGTCGGGCCTGCCTGCCTTGTCCGCCAGCTCCTGGCGGCTGCCGATACATTCCTGATATCCGCAGGAACACTCCCAGATATTGAGCGGCGTACCCCAGTAGCGGTTGCGGGAGATCGCCCAATCCTGAATGTTCTCCAGCCAGTTGCCGAAACGTCCGGTGCCGATGGACTCGGGAATCCAGTTTACCGTATTGTTGTTGCGGATCAGATCGTCCCGCACAGCGGTCTCCCGAATATACCAGGATTCTCTGGCGTAATAGATCAGGGGGGTGTCGCACCTCCAGCAGTGAGGATAATCATGCTCAAACTTGGGGGCGTCAAAAAGCTTGCCCTCGCCGTCCAAATCTTTCAGGATCTGAGGATCCGCTTTTTTCACAAAGATACCGCTGTAAGGAGTCTCCTGCGTGAGCTGGCCCTTGCCGTCCACGAACTGTACAAAGGGCAGATCGTACTTGCGGCCCACATTGGCGTCGTCCTCACCGAAAGCGGGGGCGATGTGTACGATGCCGGTACCGTCGGACATGGTGACATAGTTGTCACAGGTCACAAAGAATCCCTTCTTGCCCTGTCTCGCGGCCGCTTCTCCGGCGCAGGCAAACAGCGGCTCATACTCCTTGTACTCCAAATCTTTGCCCAGATAAGTCTCCAGCACCTCATAGGCGGGGGTATCCTCCCCTGCCAGCCTGCCCAGCACAGTGTCCAGCAGGGCCTGAGCCATATAATAGGTATAACCGTCTGCGGCCTTGACCTTGCAGTAAGTCTCGTCCGGGTTCATGCACAGCGCCACATTGGAGGGCAAGGTCCAGGGCGTAGTCGTCCAGGCCAGGAAATAGGCGTCCTCTCCGACTACTTTAAAGCGAACTACGGCGGAGCGCTCTTTCACCAGCTTATAGCCCTGGGCCACCTCCTGGGTGGACAGGGGCGTGCCGCAGCGTGGGCAGTAGGGAACGATCTTAAAGCCCTTGTACAGCAGGCCCTTATTCCAGATCTCTTTCAGAGCCCACCACTCGGACTCGATAAAATCATCATGATAGGTCACGTAAGGGTCGTCCATATCCGCCCAGAATCCTACGGTGCCGGAGAAGTCCTCCCACATGCCCTTGTATTTCCAGACGCTCTCCTTGCATTTGTCAATAAAAGGCTCCAGGCCGTAGGCCTCGATCTGATCCTTGCCATCCAGTCCCAGCAGCTTTTCCACCTCGATCTCCACAGGCAGTCCGTGGGTGTCCCAGCCCGCCTTGCGGGGCACCATATAGCCCTTCATCGTGCGGTAGCGGGGAATCATGTCCTTGATGACACGGGTCTCCACATGGCCGATATGGGGTTTGCCGTTGGCAGTAGGCGGCCCGTCGTAGAAGGTGTAGACCTCCCCGTCCTTATTTTTCTCCAGGCTCTTTTTGAAGATATCATGATCCTTCCAAAACTTTTCCACCTGTTTCTCTCTGTCCACAAAGTTGAGATCTGTCGATACTTTCTGATACATTCTGCTCTCCTCCTGCTATTTTAAGTTCCGTATGTTTCCTCACGGTACACGCAAAAAACCCCGTCCGTAAAAGGACGAGGCCGCACTGCCCGTATCACCACCCGTTACGCATACGCACCGCCCAAAGACGGATTAATATGTTCCCCGCTAACGCCAGGGATGCGGCAATGCCTACTGTCCTTCAGCACTGCAGCTCGAAAGTGATCTTCGACGACAGCCTACTTACACCGATCTCACACCCTCATCGGCTCGCTGGGGCTTTTGTGCCGCGTGTACTCTCTTTGTCTGCGCTTTTCCGTTCATGCTGTTTGTTCCGATTATAAAGCCTGCCGCCCATTTCTGTCAAGGAAAAAAAGTTTATCATTGCAATTTTCCCTTGTTCCGTTTATACTGGTTTTAGTACTTTGTCACTATCAAGTATGAAACCTAAAAATCAATAGATAAGAATCAGGAACTCTCTATCATGAACAGGAAAAATGAGTCAGAAAAAAACAAACATGGAAAACTGTATTACTCATTTCCAGCCATCAGTATGGTCCCGCTGCTGCTTTACGGTATCGTAGTCATAATCTTCAGCAGCACCTCTTTTAAACACAGTATGCAGGAGCAGGTGTATGAGGAGCTGAAGAATGCGGCTTGCCTGGCGGACATGTTGCTTGACACGACATATCCGGGCGACTACTCGCTGGTGAATGGTACGACTCCGTCGCTCTATAAGGGCGATGTCAATATCACTGAGGATTACATGCTCATTGATGGCATCAGGGAGCGAACCGATATGGATGTGACCCTGTTTTATCAGGACACGCGGATCCTGACTACCATCAGGAACTGGGAGGGAGAGCGAATTGTCGGCACACTGGCTCCTGAGCAGGTATTGACCGATGTGCTGCGGGATGGCAAATCCTGTTTTTATGACGACGTCATTATCAGAGATACTACATATTTTGCCTACTATGCCCCACTGCGCAACGATGACGGCCAGATTGCAGGAATCCTGTTTGTAGGCAAGCCCGCGATGGAGGTAAACGGCCTGGTCAGTCGGGCGTTATCCCCGATCGTGATTGTGGGAGTTGTGGCCCTCGTTTTGGCCTGTCTATTCTCCCTCTATTATGCAGGTACATTTTTAAAGGCCCTCTATGGCCTGAAATCCTTTTTTGCTCAGGTAGCCACGGGCAATCTCAACAAGCAGCTTGATCCCGCAGTGCTGAAGCGGGAAGACGAGTTGTCCGAGCTGGCGAGTTCCGCCTTGTCCATGCAGCATTCTCTGCGCAATCTTGTGGAGCGTGACACTTTGACCGAGCTTTACAACCGACGTAGTGGAGGACACCATCTGGCCGCCTCCGCGGAGAGAGCCAGGACCTCCAACACTCCCTTCACTCTGGTGATTGGCGACATTGATTTATTCAAAAGGGTCAACGACACTTACGGTCACCAGTGCGGAGATCTGGTACTGCAAAACGTGTCCCGCATTCTGCGCAGGCATATACAGGACAAGGGTTACGCCATACGCTGGGGTGGCGAGGAATTCCTGTTGGTCTACGAAAACAGCACTTTGGAGGAAGCCCGCCGCTCCCTGGAGGCGCTGTTGGACGAAATTCGCGGCGCCAGCATAGCCTCAGAGGGCAATCAGGTGTATGTCACCATGACCTTCGGCATGGCCTGCGACCCGTCCAAGGAACTCAAAGAGCTGCTGCGGGAGGCGGATGACCGACTGTATTATGGTAAAAATAATGGCAGAAATCAAATTGTTGCCGACATTCCGGCAGAAAACTGAGCCACATGCCCACGCAAATCCCACTTTATATTTAAGGAGGTAACATTGCAATGAACAGAAAGCTGCTGCCCTATATCATATTGTTTCTGGGAGTAATCCTGCTGGTGATTGATATTCCTGTGTCGGTCTCCGCATATCCAACCTTTGAGCCCTTTCATACCGAAGCTCCTCAGACCGTAGATCTGTTGATCAATCATGTAATCGGACACTGGCTGCGCCTGGATCTGCTGTCCGATGTGCTGGGTTATGCGCTGGTGGGAGCGGCCTGCGTCATGCTGGGGCCGGACAACAAGCAATTTTTCAAGCTGCTTCCCTGGATTGCCGCCGGTATTGTGTTCTATCTGTGTTTCCATCTGATGCCCTTCTCCCTAAACGGAGGACTGCGGTATCGGGCCGGTTATCTGTTGTACTTTGTCTCTGGCGCGATCCAGATACTGGTGCTGCTTCGCTCCATGCTTCGAGTCTGCGACAATCTGGAGACCACAGAGAGCCATGGCTACAACAACCTGTCCACCATCCTGATGATTATCAGTTGTTTCGCGGGAACGATCTCAATGGTGGTCTGGTTCTACGACCTGTTCAAGCTGTCCATGGTCTATCTGGGCATACAGTTGATCTTTCTTGGTATATTCTGGTATCGCGTATGGCATGGCCGGAAGGTACTTCTTGACAAAACAGCAGCACCTTCCGCGAAATAGATGTCGGTGCATATCTTGTCAGAAAAACCGGCAAAGACCCGTTGCTGGCACTTGCATTCACAGGCCAAATAGAGTATACTGATATGTATATACTTGCATAGAAAGGATCAATATCCATGAGACTGATTACACGTTCTGATTTTGATGGACTGGCCTGCGGCGCTCTGCTGAAGGAGGCCGGTATTATTGACAGCTGGAAATTTGCCCATCCCAAGGATCTGCAGGACGGTCTGGTAGAGGTGAACGAGAACGACTGCCTGGCCAATGTGCCTTTTGTGGAAGGATGTGGTTTATGGTTTGACCATCACTCCAGCGAGCATGAGAGAAACCAGCTAAAGGGCAAATACAAGGGTGAGAGCCGCATCACTCCCTCCTGCGCCCGCATCATCTATGAATATTACGGAGGACGGGAGCGTTTCCCCCAGTTTGACGATATGATGGAGGCCGTGGACAAAGTGGATTCCGGCCATCTGACCATCGACGAGGTCATGAATCCTCAGGGGTGGATTCTGGTGGGCTTTCTGATGGACCCCCGCACCGGTCTGGGACGATGGAGACAATTTACCATCTCCAACTACCAGTTGATGGAAAAGCTGATGGATGCCTGCCGTACCATGACCACTGCCGAGATACTGGCTTTGCCGGACGTGCAGGAGCGCATTGAGGTATATAACGAACAGACGGAAAAGTTCAAGGAGATGGTTACCAGGTATACCCGAACGGAAGGCAATGTGATCATCACCGATCTGCGGGGCGTGGACCCGATCTATACCGGCAACCGCTTTATGATCTACAGCATGTATCCCGAACAGAACATCTCCGCCTGGATTGTCAGCGGTCGGGGCGGTCTGGGATGCTCTGCCGCCGTAGGTTACAGTATCTTGAACCGCACGAGCGACGTCAATGTAGGGAGCCTTATGTTGAAATACAACGGCGGCGGCCACAAGGCGGTAGGCACCTGTCAGTTTACAGACGAAAACATGGAGACTGAATTGCCAAAGATGTTGGCGGAGCTGTGCGAAATGGCAAATGCCTAATGTGCGGCACACCATATGGGATATATTAAAGAGGGCTGTGAAAGTCAGAGTTTTCAACTCCTATTTTTCACAGCCCTCCATTTCATCTATTGTTCCATCTGCCTGCCCAGAAAGCCTGCCGCCGACATGATCAGCTTGTACTCCACCTCTCCCATCTTTCCCTTGGGGTCGCTCTCCAGCAGGATGACTGAGCCAATTACATCTCCCTCGCAGATGATCGGCGTGAATGCCAGATGCTGGTAATCGCTCTCCATCTCGTCACAGATCCGAAAGAATATCCGATCACCCTGAGAGCATATTCCTGTCTCTCTCTCGTTCATCTTTTCCTCCAGCTGTTTGCTTACCTCCTTACTCAGATAGGCTTTACCGCCTCCGGCGGTGGCGATGAACTGATCCCTGTCGCTGATCAGGGCCACATGGCCGGATACCTGAGCCAGAGATTCCGCGTACTGTTTCGCGAACGTGGTCATCTCCCCGATGGGAGAATATTTTTTCAGAATGACCTGTCCCTCCCTGTCTGTGTATATCTCAAGAGGGTCACCACTACTGATAACATTGACAGTAAAGAGTTTTTCGCTCTGATTGCGAGTTTTCAGGCGAAACTTTGTAGTGTTTGGACAGTTTTCTCTTTCCATGCGCAACGTGGATTGAAAACCGTCTGCGTTTAATATAACTTTACTGTCATTGTCAAAATTTACGGGTATGCTTTCCTCCCGCAAGCGTTCGGCGTGTAAAATAGCATCTACGTCTGCCTTCAGCTTTACATCTATGTGATCCTCATACACAGTAATGCGGTCAATGATGAGCTGTAAGTCAATCCTGTCCAGTTTGGGCTTATCTATAATCTCATTAAATACATCAATTACTGTCCTTGCCAGACGGTTAATCCTGATAATCTCATTGCGCTTGCCTGCGGTTAGATTTACCTGTGTCTGTAACCCACCTATCCGCATGATTGTTTCTTCTTCCAGCTCTGTGTAGGTTTCTTCTACAATTTCTATCTGACTGGCAATCGCTGGATTTGCCTCTGCCTGCGCTTCAAGTTTGGCAATCTCTTTGATTTTCCTCTTTTTGATTGCTTTCAATTCCTCTTTTGCGGCTTGCAGATGTTTTTCCAAAATGGAAAGCGTATTTTCGTTTTCCTCTATCTCTGTCGCTTCGTTCTTTATCGAAGCTTCCAGTTTTTTCATCATATCGCCGGAGTTATCCCTGACTTTCATCACATACTGCTTCAATATGGCGTCCAGTACGTCCACTCTTGTATGATGTGAGGAACACCCCTTTAATCCCCGCTTGTGATAAGTCCCACAAGTATATGCAGCAGCTATATCGCCCCGGCTCATAGAAAACATTGGCGAGCCGCAATCTCCGCAATACAAAAACCCGGAATACACATTATCATACTTCTTAACGCCACGGTAATTTGTTGTAGAACGCTGCTTCAACAAATCTTGTGTAATTATCCATGTACGATTATCAATGATTGGCTCGTGATGATTTTCAAATACATAATTTTCATCCGGGCTTATCTTCACATCGGCTCCGTTAATCTTCTTTCGTTTATATTTATGCTGCCTTAGTGTGCCGATATAAAAGTCATTTGATAAAATACCCTGCACTGTTACTATACTCCATGCTGTGTAGGTCTGCTTCCTTTTATATTCATCGCCCCGTGCTTCTATTCTTTCCTTTTCTTTGGCTCTAGGTGTCGGGATATTATGCTCTGTGAGATAATTAGATATCCTTTTATATCCCCACCCCTCATTATACAATGAAAAGATTTTCCTGACAATTTCCGCTTCGTCCGGTTCAACTGCAATCTCCTGTTTCTTCATATTGGTAATAACGTAACCATAGGGGACTACATTGATCCATTTTCCATCTTCCTGCCGTCTGCGTATTACAGTCCTAACTTTTTTACTTGCATCCGTTACAGGCATTTCGTTAATCAAAAACCGAAACTGTATCGCCATCCAATCATCAAAGGTAGGATAGTCAATCGAATCGCCAATACTGATGATACGCACTCCGGCGTCTCTTAAATCTTCCAGTTCTACAAGCCCTTTGCTGTTTCTTCTGGAAAAGCGGCTGAAATCTTTAACGATTAAAACTTTCACTTCGCCAGACAAAAGACGTTTTCGCAGCTTCTGATAATCCTCTCTCTGTTCAAACGTATACCCTGAGCGATCTCTATCTACATAGAAACTCAGTTTACATTTTGGAAACTTTTTTCTAACAAATTCCTCTATGATATTTTTCTGATTTTCTATAGAGGTATTGTCCTTGTCAAGTTCCTCGTCAACAGAGATACGACAGTATCCGCTTATTTCTTCTTCCAGAAAGGCGTCTGCTATCTTCTCCATAACTTCCTCCTTATTATCTATTTTGTTTTTATCTATTTCAGATAACATTGTAACTCATAAACAGAAAAAAAGCAAGCGAAATTATATCTCGATTGCCCTTAAATTTTTATTATGGCTCAACAAGCCCTTTGTCTGCTCTAACAAATCCCTGCTACCTGATTCGTATATTACAAATTTATATTTTTTCGCCTTATATTCAGCCATAAGCGGCAGCAATTTTTCTCTAATCTGCGGATCATCTTTTTCCTCATTCGTAAGCCATACCCCGGCAAATCTAAATCGGTCATTCACTTCAACCTTCATTGCAACCCTCCTAACATCTATATCATTGCCTTTTTTGGGAAAAATCATTCTTCTTTTTATCTGCAAATCAAAAAATATTTACAGAAACACTCTTTGATTTGCAGACAAAAAATATCCTGCAAGCAGCCACTTGATAATGGCTCGCATTGGTATCGCACCAGCTTTTCTATCAGCCCATATGGAAGTATCATTATTACAAAGCAGCCTCATCGCACCGAAGAACCAACCTCCGGTTTTGGCACAGATTTTTTCGCTCATACCTTTGCTTCAATGCTGTATAAACATTTCCTCGCTTTTCATCCAGACAGGACAGGTAATCATGGCGTATCCGCCGACCAGCTCCACTGCTTCTCACGTCTTGCAGAATACTAATATGAAATTTTCAAGGTACATACACCAACTCACGTTGACGGGCAAAATCTCTCTGCCATTTTGGATAAAATCTTCTCTGGACTTGTCAGCCCAAAAAGCACATAAGCACTCCCGTCTGCTATGAACGGTTCTGTAAAATTTATGTGCTTTATAGGAATGACAAGTTTATAATTCCAGCTTATCGGGTCCGTATTTACCTAAAATCTGTAACAAGATTTTCTTATGTATGCCCTCTGCCTGTCTGTATATTTCACACAAAGTTTCTAACTCGTCAGAAGAAAGAGTATTTATGTACGGCTTGTAATCCTCCCCGATAAAAATCCCTCCAGCCCCGCCCTGCTGTGTGTAGATAGGATATCCTGGGGATAAAGCCTGAATATCATTTCGTATCGTGCGGGTAGTAACTCCAAATTCTTCTGCCAGCTCCCTTGCTGTTGTGTGCCGCCGGACAACCAGAATGTTGATGATCTCCATCCTGCGGTCAGTGGTATTCATGCTTCACCCCCTTCCATGAAACACTCTCAATCATAGTCTACAAAATGTATAGGAACGTACCTTTCCTATACGCAAAATTATTTCAGAAAAATTTTCTAACCGTTTTCAGCCTGCTTGCCATGCCAAAAACACTGCTTTCCTTTTCTGCTTTTCGTTTGTATCTTTGATTGACTTTTCCTCTGCCGCTTGATAAAATCATTAGTGGATAAAATCAAAACTTCATCAACAGACACTCAAACTGCTATGAACTGGAACAGGGTAATTCTGCCCTGCCCCGGTTATGGCAGTTTTTTATTTGCCCAGGCAATCTCCCACAGCCCGAATATCTCACAGGCTTTACGAAAGACGGGCGGTAACGCCCTTATGTGTTGTAAAACACTCGCCTAAGCTCGTACAACACGCAAACTCCCTGTGGGAAGTTTGCAGAAGAATAGCAAGCACTGCCTATGTCATGACATAGGCACCATTTCCGCAAGTTTCTCCCAAGAGGAAACTTGCAGAAATTGGCTTGCAGAGGGCATATCCCCCTGACCCCCTAAAACAGCAAAAGCCGCTGTGTCCTGCTACACATAGCTGACAGCTTTTGCTCAAAAAATCAAATGCCGGATACGGCATATTCAACTGCATTTTCGATGATTCCAATGCAGGGAAAGGAGCCTCAAATGCCAAAAAGAGAACGAAAAATACCAATACAGGTTTATCTAAGTGAGGACGAGGACTATATCCTCACGCAAAAGCAGAAAGCGTCCGGATTAAAAAGCAAATCCTCCTTCCTGCGCCAACTTATTTTGTACGGTTACGTCTATGACATTGACTATTCAGAGCTTCAGGAATACAATGCTGCGCTTGCCAGAATCGGGAACAGCTTAAACCAGATCGCAAAGCGCATGAACGCCACAGGCAACGTATATAAAGCCGATGTAAACGAAGTAAAGGAGCTGATGCAAAAGGTATGGCATACACAAAAATCCATGCTGTCACGGCAACCGTTAATAAAGCAGTAGCCTATATCTGCAACCCTGCTAAGACCGATGAGGGCATACTGATTTCTTCATATGGGTGCAGCCCCGAAACTGCCGCCTATGATTTCAAATTTGCGCTGTCAAAGACCAGCCAGTCAGATAAAAACAAAGCCTATCATCTGATACAATCCTTTTTCCCCGGCGAGGTTTCCTATGCGGAAGCCCACCGGATCGGCGTGGAGCTTGCCGACAGACTTTTAGAGGGAAGATACTCTTACGTTGTCAGCACCCATATAGACAGGGGACACGTTCACAACCACATCATTTTCTGCGCCGCCGATAACATCAATCATGAGAAGTATCACGACTGTAAAAAGACCTACTACAACATCCGCAGTCTGAGCGATGACCTCTGCCGGGAGCATGAGCTTTCCGTCATCACACCGGGAGAAAAGCGGGGCAAAACCTATAAGGAATGGCAGGCTGGCAAAAGCGGTTCTGCGTGGAAAGAACAGTTAAAAGCCGATATTGACGAAGCCATAAAAAACGCCGCTACTTACGAGGATTGCATTGAGCTGATCCGGGCAAAAGGCTACGAAGTCAAGGGCGAAACCTTCGGGGAAAACGCCCATAAATTTATATCCTTCCGCCCTCTGGACAGGGAGCGTTTTGTCCGTGGCAGCGCAAAGTCTTTGGGAACTGAATACACCAAAGAACGGATCAGGGAGCGCATTGCGGAAAAGGAACTTGCAAAGGATAAAAAGCGTGTGCCGTTCCCCATTCGGAAGAAACCCATTGTCAGAGATTATTCCAAGAAAAATCTCATTGACACCACCGAAGATAAGTTTTCCGAAAGCCCCGGTCTGAAACATTGGGCTGACATTCAAAACCTTAAAATCGCCGCCGCAAGCTACAGTCAGGCAGGCTCTATCGCAGAGCTTGAAAAGCAGATTGCCGCCAAGTCTGCGCTTGCAAAAACCGCACGGGAAAGCCTCGTGGAAACAGAGCATCAGCTAAAGGATTTCGGGCAGGTTCTAAAGTATGCCGAGCAGTATAAAGCCAACCGTATCTACCATATCCGCTACCAGAAGTCAAAGGATAAGGACAGATACCTGCGCCAGCACGAGACGGAGCTTCTGCTCCATGACGGCGCTGAAAATATGTTAAAGCGCCTCGGAATCGACACCGGAAACCTCGATGTGGAAAAGCTGCGCAGCGATTACAATGCGCTGTATTCCAAAAAGGAAACCCTGCAAAAAACATATAAGTCTGCAGCAAAAGAACACGATGCGCTGGTGCGGAAACTGGATAACCTGAACCAATACCTTGGCGCTCCCCAAGCGTCTGTTGCCAACAAAAATATGGATAAAAATACCAAAACTCTCTAAATTCGACATTAAAAAAAGTGTATCGCTCTGAAGCTGTTGCTCCATCACGATACACTTTTAATTTTGGCAGTTTTTGGACACCGTTTCTGTTACGCTTTCGTGCCTCTATATATCTTTTTATCACTGTGTTGTTTTCCCCTTAACTTATCCTGCTTTCCCCTACTTACATATCAGGGCATATCCGGCAGGAAACCAATAGCAGTAAAGCTATTGATTTTCCCACCTATATCTGCATATTTATTGCCCTGCGTCCTCAGTCTCCTGTTCCTCTTTCCTCTTTCGCAATAATATAATCGCAGCAATCATGATAAGTATGATAATCGCCAGCCACACAAAGTAGCATATTCCTAAGAATGTTGGGCAGATATGGCAAAGTCCGCATTTATGTCCTGTCCTTTCCGTCTGCACATAGGCAATCGCATAGCTTGAAAACAGATCCGTGCTGACTGTGATCGTGCTTGGCTCATCATCCATATCATTCATAAAGGCAGATACGCCGTCATGCGCACGAATGATATAATATGTCCTGCCTTTTTCCTGCAACTTTTCAGGAATCCCGATGATGATTTCTATCGGTTCCCTCGTTGCGGTAATAGCGTTCCAATCGCTCTCTCCAATCCTGATAAACATGGAGATGTCAACATACATTCCGAGCGTCAGCCCCGGCACTTCTTTCTGATATTCCTCAATGCCGCTTTCTATCACTTCCTTGTCCTGCTCCGGCACCTGATCGGAAATATCTTTTACATCAATCCGAATTTCTATGGTTTCGCCATGATTTACAAGCTGTATCTGCTCCGGTGTCAGAACCGCATTGGCTACGGCAAGGGTATCTGCCACGCCTGCGGTGTATTCCTGTCCCGCACATACTACCGTCACGATTACTGCACCGTTTCCTAATTTCAAGACGGTCTTTGTATCAGCCATTCCTTCCACATTGCCCGTTGCAACAGGTTCGCCGGATATGACAATCTTTCCGTTATCCACGGCTGCGGAAACAGTCTGCTCTCCGTCTCCCTCCGGCTGCTTCTCCGTTTCGGACGGTTTCTCTGTCGGCTCCGGTGTTTCAGTCGGTTGCGGCTGTTCCGACGGATCGGTCGGGCTTGGCGGCTGTGGCGTTGGTGTATCTGTCGGTTGTGGCGGAACCGGAGGCTCCGGTGTCGGAGTAGGTGTCGGCTGTCCGTCCTGCTCGTCATCGCCATCCGAAATCGTTCTTACCCAGCCACAGTCATTACACTTGGTATCTCTGTCATTGTCATAATTGTGACGCTGTTTCGCACTAACTGTTCCGCAGCGGGAGCATACCTTCCAATGCCCACTTGCATCATAATGATAATTTCCGCTGTAATCATGTCCTAGCGCTACCGTGACGGTCTGCGCTTTTATCACATGACCGCATACAGAACAGTGACTCCCCTCTGAAAGCCCCGTTTCCGTACAGGTTGCTGCCTTTGCCGGGTCCGCAACTGCTGTGTGTCCTTTTGCCGGGATTGTCACATCCTGCGCCGTGACCTCTTTCGTGCAGGAGCTGTCCAAGAACCATTTACCACAGGAACATCTATAATATGCCTTGTTTCCCGCCGTGGTACAGGTCGGCTCTGTTGCCGCTACCAATGTTCCGCTATGGGTATGCGTCCCTATCGTCCTTTGATAATTACATTTATTACAGGTGGCGTCGTTATCATTATCGAACACATGACTTTCCGGTGTCTGCGCTGCATTACAGCGGGAGCATAATCTCCAATGCCCGTTTGTATCAAACAAATACTCTCCAACAAAGTTATGCCCAAGTTTTCCAACCACCACGCTTGTATGGTCTGTAATCTCATTTGCGCAGGCGCTGTCAGTAAACCATTTGCCACAATCACAGGTATAATATGCCTCATGCCCATCTTTCGTACAGGTAGCCGTTTCTGCCTCAACCAATGTTCCGCTGTGGGTATGCCCCGGAAGCGTTCTCACATAACCGCATACATTACATTTCGTGTCTGTATCATTGTCATATACATGAGGCTCTCCCTGCTGCTTCTCCGTACAGCGGGAACACTTCTTCCAGTGTTCGTCCTGATTGCGATCAGTTACGTTGAAATTATGTCCCAACGCATCCAGCTTTGTTTCCTGTTCTGTAATCTCAGCCGTGCATCCGCTGTCTGAGAACAGCTTCCCGCAGGAAGAACAGCTATAATATGCGATGTTGCCTGGCAGGGTGCAGGTCGGGTCCGTTGCCCTTACCAATGTTCCGCTATGGGTATGTCCCGGATCAACCGCCCTTGAGTACCCGCATACCGTACACTTATTGTCAGCATCAAAGCTATGATCCGCTTCCTGCTCTGTTATGCTGCAACGGGAACATTTCCTCCAGTGCTTTGTGGTACTGACAATATAAGGCTCGCCTTCAAAATAATGCCCCAATGCGTTAAGTACCACTGTTGACTGATTCACAATCTCATTCGTACAGCCGCTGTCTGAAAACAGTTTCCCACAGGTACAGGTATAATGTTCCTTATTTCCTGCCGTGGTACAGGTCGGGTCTACTGCCGGAACCAATGTTCCGCTATGGGTATGTACTTTGACTGTATATGTTTCCATAGCGCTGTTTCCTGCGTTGTCGGTGGCTGTCACGGAAATAACCACTCCGTCTGCCGAAATCCCGCTTGCCGGAATCTCATTTGCCTGAATCGTAAAGCTGTCACTCTCTACCATGCTTGCCGTATAGTTATGCGGTACTGTCTTTACACTTCCGCCGTTAATCTGATAGCTGACAGAAGCAATTCCTCCGGAAATCACATTGTCCTTGTCATCTGCTACGGTCACGACAATTTGGGGAGCTGTCTTATACTCTCCCGATGGCAGAAGCTCGGCATTTTCTGCCTTAAATGCAATCTTCGGTGCATTGTCCTCAATAATGATACCTGTTGCACCTAAGTCCGCTCCCACGGTCACGCCTGCCGATGTGTTACCCGCCTGATCGGTACAGGTAATCGAAATCGTTCCCTTGAAATTCTTAGAAACGGTAATCTTTGCCTCGCCATTCTGAATCGTGGCTGTTTCCACCTTTGCCGTACCGCCGTCCGGCGTCTCGGTATAGGTTATTTTATCTGCCCCGCTGCCTTCTTCCGTTACAGGCACGGTAATAATCAGGCTTTTCTTTCCAATCAGCCACTGCCAGAAGTTTTTCGGCTGATAATCGTAGGAAAGCGTACCGATTACCGGAGCAATGTTGTCCGTCCATTTTGCCCAATACTCCTTATTCCCGGTATCAGAAACCGAAATACTTGAAACCGCTGTTCCGGTGCAGCTCTCGTTGTCATACCAGCCGTCAAAGACATATCCTGTTTTCGTCCAGTTTGTCGGTAAGACTGCCCCGGTTCCATAATCATAGGAAGTTAGGTCTGTGCCTCCGGTTCCTCCGTTTGTATGCAGGGTAACCGTATAACCTTTTACCTCCCAATGTGCAGTATAAGTGCGGTTTCCGGTACTTCCTGACGCAATGGTAACGCTCATATGATTGTTACCTGTTAAATCTGTTCCGCCCCAGCCTGTAAAGGTATATCCCTCTCTGGTCGGGTTATTTAAGGTTATGGCGCTATCCTCAATCGTATAGCTTGCCGGATTGCCCGTCACAGTTCCTCCATCCAGCACATATGTAATGGAATAGCTGATCGGCGTCCACTTTGCCCAATATTCCTTATTTCCAGTCGCTGTGGCAAGAATCTCCGTTACTTCCGTTCCAGCGGTGCAGTCCTCATTGTCATACCAGCCTGCAAAGCTATATCCTGCCCTCGTCCAGTCTGTCGGCAGGGTTGCTCCCGTTCCATGCGCATAGGAAATCAGAGATGTACCGCCTTTCCCTCCGTTTCCGTTCAGCGTAACCGTATAATCAGCGGCAGTCCAGTGTGCCTTATACTCACGATCCCCTGTACTTCCCGCCGAAATGGTAACGCTCATGTTATTGCTGCCTGTCAAATCAGTGCCGCTCCAGCCGCCAAAGCTGTAACCTGTCTTTGTCGGATTGACTAAGGTTATGGCACTGCTCTCAATCGTGTATTCTGTCGGATTGCCCGTCACAGTACCGCCGTCCAAATCATATGAAATGTTATAGTCGGTTGGCGTCCATTTCGCCCAGAATGACTTATCTCCGGTAGCTGTGGCGTCAATCTCTGTTACTGCTGTTTTGGTGCAATCTTTATTAGCGTACCAACCTGCAAAGTCATAGCCTGTTTTTGTCCAGTCTGTCGGCAGAGTTGTTACCGTTCCACAGGTATAGGAAGTGAGGTCTGTGCCTCCGGTTCCTCCGTTTGTATGCAGGGTAACATCATAGCTTTTCGGTGCCCATTTCGCATAAAGCGTTATCATATCCCCAGCCGGCGTGTAGGTTCCGTCACTATCCGCCCGCAAACCGGTACAAGATGCTTCTGCATACCAGCCCGCAAAGGTATAGCCCGCTCTCGTGGGCGTATAGGTTACCGATGTCGGTGTCCACTGGGCGTATAGGGTAACCGTTCTGTTATTTGTCTCCGTCAGGTTCTCTACAGATGCTTTGTCGTCATAGGAAGTGCCGCTCCCATCCGCTTCCGTATTCCAGCCTGCAAATGTATAGGCAACGGTCTTATCCGTACTGCTGCTTCCCATATAATTAGGATTAAAGGTAACCGTACACGACCTTGTGAAGCCATTGGCAGTCAGAGCCTTTGCCGTACCGTATGTATGGGAGCTGTTCGCTGTGCTGCCGCCTGTGCTGCCGTTTCCGTCATATGATACGGTATATCCAATCGGCGTCCATTTCGCCCAATATTCCTTGTCCCCGGTATCTTGGGTAGAAATTTCCGTTACCGGATCTCCGCTGCAATCTTTATTGTCATACCAGCCGCCGAACGTGTACCCTGTCCTCGTCCAGCCTGCTGGCAGTTTCGCTCCCGTTCCATAAGTATATGTTGTAAGACCATCTCCAGTTCCACCATTGCTGTTCAGAGTAACCTTATAATTTGTCGGAACCTCCTGCACTTCCCTTGTAATCTTAATGGTATATGTTTTCGACATTCCACCAGAAGTCACGGTAATTACAATCGTATTCTCGCCCTCAGCAAGATTAACTGTTTTCGGCTTCCCGTTTTCCATATCTGCTGCCGCACCATCGCCAATTTTGATTGTAATGTCTGCTCCCGATGCCGTAGTCGCTGTAATATCAATGGAGTTCACATCATTGCCTACGGTTGCCTCATAGTTCGTTATATCAGCTTGGAAATTCGGTTCCAGTTTCGCTCCTTCTGCGGTCAAATCAAGTCCCGAAAGGTCGCAAGTTCCCGGCAGAGCTAGGAACAGTTCATTTCCGTCTTTAACAATTTTATACTCCTTTTTATCACTGAAAAAGCAACTCCAGTCAGCAGAAGTAATCGGATATGATTTTCCGCTCACGGGATTGGTTCCACCACCTGCAACTGGTACAGGAGTAGGTTTTGCAGGTGTCGGTGGAGTTTGTGCAGTAACTCCAATAGACGAACCTTTCAAATTATCGGTAACATCAAAAAACATTCCCCCTCTAAAGAAAATATTACTTGCTGTACCATCCTTACCCGTGTTGCCAACAATATTTACCACACCAGATATAGAAAACGTTGCATTCGCCGAAGAAAATATACCACCCCCCAAATTAGTATTCGCTACTCTATTATTGATAATAGATGCATTCGATATTGTTATATCTCCATCCACATATATTCCTCCAGCTTGAGTGCCGGCAGTGTTTTCCTCAATACTACCTCCCAGTATTCTCATATGTGTAAATGCGCCATATATCCCCCCTCCCTGTGCAATACCAGCAGAATTATTTATAATTTTCCCACCATATATATTAATTGTAGAATACTTATCACTCCCACCAGAACTATAAATCGCACCACCACCATTAGTAGCGACATTATCCTTAATAGTTCCGCCAAACATATTAAATGTAGTTCCGTTATACATATATATAGCTCCACCACGAATCATTGGTTTTTGCTCGGTTCCTACATTATGTCCCTTTCCCCCCGTAATACAACCTGTATCATTTTTACAATCACAAAGGGTAAAGGTAGCACCCTCGCTCACTACAATCACACTTCCTGTACCACCGGAATGTGTCAATGTCTGACCGTTCAAGCATAAAGTCACTTCGCCATCAATGGTAATTGTTCCCATTGTTATGTTTTCATCGTCATCGTTGTCAGATAAATAATACTTTCCTCCTGATAATGTAATCTCCTCGGCAGTATCAGCAGAAAGCGCTGTCCAATCATCTTCCCCATGATGTTCACTAACATCCGCCAGCATGACCGCATGATCTGAAAGTGTTTTCGCAAGTTCCACCCATGCCATCAGTTTTGCCAGTTCTTCCTCCGGCATCTGCGCCTGCTGTTCCACTGTCAGCGCCTCGTATTCCTCCCAAATGGCAAGCTCTTTCTCCGCATACTCGTACAGCTTTTTCTCCCATTCTATATAAGCATCCTCATCTTCTTCCATATCCGGCTCTAAGGCAAGATATTCCTCCTCATCCGGCAGTGACGCTATCCGGTCAAGCAAAGTCTGTATCGCAAAGTCGGTGCCACTTTCACTTTCTTTTACTGTTACCGTAATTTGCGGCAGACTGACCTCCTCTGCCAGTGTATAGCCGTCTGGCAGAACTACGGTAAAAGTATATGTTCCCTCCGCACTCCCGTCATACTCAGGCTCAGACTTCCATGTAATGCCGCTTATCGTAACGGTTTCTTCCTGCCTATCGGTCTGTGTGTTTTCTAAGGTCTGTTCATCTTCGGTATCAGCTATGTCCTCGCTGTCCGTAACTGCTGTTTCATCTATAGATTCGCAGAGAGTTTCCTCTGAAACATTGCCTTCTTCAGACTGTGTGTCCTGTTCCTTCTTGGTTTCTGTAAACTCAGGATTTTCTATGTTATCGGTTTCCCCGGTATTTTCCTGTTCTGTGCTTCCCTGTTCACTATCTTCCACTTTCAGTTCGGAAGATTCCCGCAACAAATAGACTGCTAATTCTTCAGGCAAATCTAACTCATCCATGTTCGTTCCCGTGAATACAGTCTGTTCTTTAACTTCCTCTGATAAAGGATCAAATGCTGTAATAATACTTTCTTGTAGGAAACCTTCCTCCTGTCCTGCCGCAGTTACCGGGAATACATTTTGTATTCCCGGCATCGTAAACAGCACGCAAAGACAGAGTAAAGTGGCAAAAAAACGGTGTTTTTTTCTTTGCCTTCTTGACATAAATCCATCTCCTTACTAAAAAACGATTGAACTCGTCAGCTTATCATATTGTGGAGTGTATATAGTTTCTTTGCTACTATACGCCAACACTTGATAAGCCATAGGTAAAAACGCTATATTGTAAACTGCACTCAAATCTATGCTTTCCTCTGAGTTTCCACTGGTATATACACGAATACAATGTTCTCCATATAAGTCCATCACTTCCTCTAATGGTTCAAAGCTGCAAGTTTCATCAAGCGGATTCTCGTCTTCATCGACTATCCACAACAAATAATAATCTGCCCCTTCAACACTGTCCCATACCGCAGTATACGGCTCTTGCCAGCCCAAATTCTCCGGTCTTGCAAGCGTTGTAACAGTATTGCTTACAGTTCCCCCTATGCTTCCCTCCGGGATATTCTCGAATACCGGTGTCACACTAAAGTTAAAGGTTCCGCCCGCTGTAAACCGCTTTAATGCTTCTGTGAAATCCAGTTCAGTTCCAATAACTTCTATCGCACCGGCATTGACATAGGTTATATTATCCCCCTTAAAATCTTCTGCATAGAGCGGGTAATTCACTCTCTTAGCCTCACTCTCTAGTCCAACACGATAAGCTTTCGCACCTTCTACAGCTTTCCATGTAGCCCAGATTGGACGCTCATAGACATACTCCGCTGATCTTATATCCCATTCTGCATTTTCCACTTTCGTGCAGATCAGTTTTCCGTACAGGGTAACATCTCCAGTCGGAGTATATTCACTGCCCGCTTTCCCTGCACTTTCCGTACACCCTTCATCCAGATACCACGCATCCAGATAATAGCCATCACGGGTAAATTGCGGCAGCCGGACGCTGGCTGATTCCCACACCGCATAGAGCGATACTCTGCCTTCTTCTACGTCTGTCAGATTACGGACAATTTCCTCGTCATTATATACCTTTGCACCATGATTCTCTGTTGCCCAACCTACAAAGATGCAGTTTGCCTCCTGATTAAAACCAAACTTTTCGCCTGTCCCGGTAACTATCTCAAAATTTATCGTATACTTATTTGTATATTCATTTTTATAAAGTCTTTGTTCCTCATCATAGTAAAATGTCTGCATAGGCATCCATCTCTGTTGCTCCAGATGATCTGTCATGAAATTCACATTATACCGGTTTGATTCCCACATAGCGCAGGTTAATACAGAATGATTCGGTACTAAACCGGGAAGACTTCCCCACTTGATAAAAGTATATCCCCGTCTGCTTACATCATGCTTCTCGTTAGGAATACTATGATTGTAGGGCAACCATTCCTCAATAAAATCCGTCTCACCAAATGTTCCGCCGTTGGCACTATATTGTACTGCATACTTGGCAGGGTAATAACAGTATTCAATTACGGTAGAGCCGTCTGCCTGAACTGTCGCCGTGATTGGAGCCGGTCTTTCAAAACCACTTTTTTCATGCGGACATGGCGTAACCTGTGCGCCCGCCATATTGTATAATGTTTCTTCCTCGCAATAATCATCTTCTACATAGTTATGCCTGACCGTATATTTTACAGACTCCGGCACATATTGACCACGCAGATACATCCCCCGCCTTTCATTGAAAAATCCATTCCCCGGATAAAGCATTCCATTATCGGTATCCAGCCAGCCTTGAAGTATATATCCCTCAGCAGAATCCTCTGACAGAGTAACGCCATTCAAATCTATAGAAGTACCAAAACTATTATGTCTCTCATAATATTCATATTTTTTATCTACCACACTAACTTTGCCTACTAATCTTATTCCAGAAGTATACTGACACACTATTTGAATCGGTCCAACGGTCGATCGGATATCCATAACACCCAAATAAGTAGTGTACGACTTGGGACGCTCTATCATGGAAAAATGATACAAAGGAACTATATTTGCATACCTTGCACTTTTGCTTTCATTTTTATCTTCAGATTTTATGTGGGTAAAAGTGACGTCATATAAATCGTAATATGCTTCATTAGTTTCATCGCTATCATATCTCTCATCTTGAGGAATCCCCGACCATTCCGAACTACAGTTATTTTTACCTATTGTTTTACAACTGTCCCTATCGGAAAGGACATAACCAACATAGGTGCTGGAACTGGAGCTGTCGCTTCTTTTACAAACAGGAATCATAATATCCTGACTAATGGATACCTTCGTATAGGCAGGAAGCATCACTTCGTGTGATATTTTAATCATGACTGCTTTGAACAGCTTGTTCCCGTTGGATGGTATATCGTAAAGCCCATCGTAGTCTGTCAAAAAAAAGCCCGCCTGATCTGGTGTATTAAATCTTTCCGCTGAACAGAGAAGTACTCCTTTTCGTCTCCATAAATCCAGTACATAGCCTTCATCCGCATTAAAATTCACAACATCCCCTACACTGCTCCATGCAAGAACATCAGGCTGGTTGTTACTCTGTAATGCCTTTACTATATATTTACATTTTATATACGATTCTGATTTCGCACTCTGAACCGCAGTTTCCTTATTTCCCATCGCTTTTCTCCTTCCGCTCCTTCAAATATCCGCTTCCCATTCCGCTTTGATAGTCAGATCATGTGCCGGCATGTTTTGGTTGCTTACCGACCATTTACTAAAAATATATCCCGGTCTTTTCTCTACTTGCGGATATTCTATTTTATCGCCATACATAACCTCATTTTCAATATAGTCCTGAACAGACGGCTCGTTTTTGAATCTGCCTCCATTCGGCAAAAATCTTAGTATATACTTTTTCCTTCTATATTTGTATGTTACTACCGTGGAGCCGTATCCACTGATTACTACTAATTGAGCTGACGGTGCCCCAAATCCTTCATAGCACTTTACATCAGGTGCAACCTTCTGCCCTGCTGTTCCTGTCAAGATTTCATATTCCGTCGGTTCGTCAGGAAAAGTCCCATCTATATTTTGCAAAATATGTTCTACACGATACTCTACAGTTTCCGGCACCCACTGAGCGGTCAGATGCATTCCTCGCCTTTCCCTGAAAAGCCCGCCTGCCGGATAAATACGTTCTGACACTCGATCCTTCCAACCGCTCAATATGTATCCTTTCTTCTTTGCTTTACATAGATAAACTTCCTCTTGTTTACGGGAATCAAAACAAATCTTTTGTGTATATCTTTCATGGTCAGTTATTCCATCAATAGTACCTCCAGCGGCATCATAATCAATATAATATTCTCCACTGATTCTGGCACTGAACGTATCCTCAATCCGGTCAAACACCAGCAAACGGTGGTTGATTGAGGACGCCTTATCAATACTGCCCATTATGTATAGAGTGAATGTCTTAACTCTTGCTTCGCAAGTATCATTCTCTTCTGTACCGCATTCATAGTCTGTAAGGCTCAGGCGCAGATTTTCCTTTTTGCCGTTGCCTTGAGCAAGCGTACAGTCCGTCGGATTATTCGACTTAATGACTCCATTGTTATCTGCCCAGTGACTATTGCCGGAAATAAGCGGTGTCCATGTATCTTTGTCTGAGATGATTGCGCCGATCCATGAAGCAGATGTTTCCCCGCCACGCTTAAATACATGGAGGTTCATCGTCACATTCAATGTGACTTTCGAATAGGCGGGCACAACAACCGTATAATCTGCCTTGCCCATGACAGCCTTAAAATTCTTATTTCCATGTGTATCGCTTGAGTCCAGAATGTGTTCTGAGTATGACAGCACAAACCCCGGTGTGAATGTCGTTCCTGACGCACAACAGCTCACACCCATCCGATCCCATAAATTTGCCACCGTTTGCGCACTCTTATCGGCGTTGCTGTTCCAGCTTAGAGGTGAAATATTTTTGCTGTTTTGCAGGGCTTTCATCGTAAAATCTGTATAAAGCTCTGCGCTTTCATAAGCTGACAGCTCTTTCTCTAATGCTTCTGTCTCCATCTGCACATTTGGATTACATAGCCGCACATAATAGTTACCACTGGAAATCAGCTTGTAATATTCCTCCGACTGTTTCAGTGCTTCCTCCCTGCGGGCTATTACTTCCTCCGTATCCTCCGGCTCGCCTCCATTGGGAAGCTGCGCTTCCAAATTTTCTGTGTTTTCCAAGTTTTCTGCGTTCCCCATTTGTTTCCTCCTTTTTGATTTATGAATCTTTGTGAAACCATCTTTTCAGAAACTCCTTAATAGATTTTCTGCGTTTTTCCTCTTTTGCCTGTATTGATATGTCGGAATCGTCAGGATATATTGGAGATTCCGTCGCAATTCGTTCTATTTCCATAACTCTTTTTATGGCTTCGTTTAATGTTTCAAACAGCTTTTCTTCGCTTACGGGTTTTAGAAGATACTGCATTGCGTCCACCGCAAAGGCATCCAGACAGTTATCTGATGTTGAGGATTTATAAATGATAACGCCCGTAAAGCCTTTATCCCGCAGTATCCTGCCGCATTTAATGCCATTACCGTCTGGTAGGTAAATATCCATGAGCAGTATGTCATACGCCCATTCCGTATCTGCCCCAGTACACATTGCCTCCATAAAAGTTTTGACTTCCGTATGGCAGGCTACAATATATTCGTGTTCCGGGTGCATTTCCTCATAGGCAGAAATCATTTGTTCCATTTTGTGTATCTCTTTTACATCATCGTCAAGCACCGCTATCCTTATCTGATTTTTCATCGCCTCAGCCTCCCACTACATCTGCCCAGCAGGAAGTAAAAAAGCCGCCTTCTTACAGCAAATCCAATAAATCCAATTTGCGCAAGAATTGACAGCTTTGTATTTGTATAATATAAATAACCGCTGAATTGACAATGAAAAAAGGGCGCAGTTTACCCAAGGCTGGCTGGCTGGCTGGCTGGCTGGCTGGCTGGCTGGCTGGCTGGCTGGCTGGCTGGC
>JAMPGX010000019.1:49622-61478 GCA_023663725.1 bacterium
TAATGATTGTAGTTTCTTTACCCATTTCCTGTCAACTCCTTTCTGGAATTTTTTGCATATCATTGTACCACATCATAAGTGCAAATTCCTTTGTTTTGGAACAATTTACACTTTTTAAGGTACGCTTTGCATACGAACTTGATTTCTAATTGACACATAATCAGTTTTTTGCTACACTAATTTTCAACATTTTAACACAAAATTTTCCCTTTAGGGGCATGATTGTAAATATGGTATCATTTTTTGTAAAATTGGTAAAAAGGGGGAATTGACACTTGCAGATTCATGTTGCCTTATGTGATGACGATACCGTGTGTCACGATACAATCAAAAAACTCTTGGCAGATTACAGGCAGAAAACTTCTTCTGTTTCTTTTACGCTTTCCTGCTTTTCTTCTGCCGGAGACCTTTTGGATCACATTGATAAAAATACAGCCTTTGACATCTACATACTTGATGTTATCATGCCTGATTTTAACGGCATACAGTTAGGAAAAGCCCTGCGGGAACAGGATGACAGCGGTTTAATCATCTATCTGACTTCTTCCGCCGATTTTGCTGTAGAATCCTATAATACGGACGCCCTGCACTATCTTCTAAAGCCCGTAAGCAATAGTCAGTTTTTTCAATGTATGGATAAGGCAATCAGCCGCCTGAGCCGCTCTCCGGAAGAAACCATCTCCATAAAGACTCCCGGCTCCACCCGCATAGCCGCAATCCACAATATCCTCTATGCGGAGCGGGTAAACCGCCATATTCGGTATTACTTAAGCGATAATACCGTGATCGACAGCATAACCTTTAACGACACTTTTCAAAATGCCATTGCCCCGCTGGTATCCTTTCCCGGCTTTCTGATTGTCGGTTCCTCTTTCGTGGTAAACCTTCAGTATGTAACAGAAGTTACAAAATCAGACCTGCTGCTGACCGGAAACCATCTTGTCCCGATTCCCCGGCGCTCCTACGAAACGGTCAAAACGGCTTGGGCGGACTATTGGCTGAAGAAAGGAGATACCCATGCTATTT
The DNA here is from genome assembly GCA_023663725.1 of bacterium. Taxonomy (GTDB): domain Bacteria; phylum Bacillota; class Clostridia; order Lachnospirales; family Lachnospiraceae; genus Acetatifactor. Next base: position 50,649 of record JAMPGX010000019.1, read on the forward strand.
GAGGATAATATTCCATATGTCACAATAAAAGTCGTATTGATTGTTATAGGAACGCTCGGCATGATGTGTTCAACCACCGTGTTCAAACGCACCGCAAAGCAGATCGTACCGCTGATTTTCTTATATCTGTTCTATGTAGCCGCATCCAGCGCCGCCATCGTTGTTTTATTCGGTTACACAGCCCTTTTGCGGGTTTTTCTGCTTACTATCTCTGCCCCTGCTATTTATCTATCCTTCCGATTGGCAGGAACACAGCCCTCAAAAACGATATTTAACTATGCAACGCAGATTCTTCTTTCCCTGTATCTGTCTGCGAGCATTACCTTGATTATATCAAAAATACATGGATCGGAATTGGTTGATCTTCTGATGCGCTTAGCTGCCTACTGCATCGTTATTTTTCTGGAGTACCGTTTTCTACGACGTCCGTTTCTGCGTATCTATGATATTGTAGAAACCGGCTGGCTTGTACTGGCGTTAATTCCCTGCTCCCTAATGGTACTCTCTGTTGCGCTGGCTACTTTCCCAGCTCATTTTACAGAAAATCCTACAGGCGTTTTCTTTATTTACCTGTTGGGAGCCGTTATTGTAATTATCTACTTTTCCGTCTTTCAATACCTTTTCATGCAGTATCGTTTCCAGACGACAAAGCAGAACATGGAACTCTTGAAATTTCAAGTGGAAAATCTGAAAGAAAAAATGACACAGGATGCTGCGGCTGCGGAACAATCCCGTATAGACAAACATGATACCCGTCATAGGTTTCAGACTATCGCTCAGCTTCTTGAAAATAAAAAAACTTCGGAAGCTCTTGACTATATTACCCAATATGTCAGCCAAGCTCAGGCGGAAACCTCCATATCATACTGTAAAGATGTTCTCTTAAATGCCACGCTGTCCTCTTACTTCGGACAGGCAAAAAAAGCCGGAATCGCACTGGAGACACATCTTTCTATCCCCGATACGCTCCCTGTTGATTCCGGCGAATTTTCCATCGTCATTGCAAATGCGCTGGAAAATGCCATCAAAGCCTGCTGTTCCTTCCCGGAAGAACAACGGATCATTGTTTGCAGATGTATTCATAAGCCCAAGCTCATGCTTGAAATTTCCAATCCCTGCGGCGATGACATTGTTTTTTCAAAAGACGGCATCCCCTTATCAAAGGAACAGGAACACGGGATCGGCACACGATCTATTCTGGCTTTCTGTAAAAAGTATGACGTATTTTGCTCCTTCTCTATAGAAAACAATCTGTTTATCCTAAAATTGGTATTATAGTGAAAAGGATTATCCATATTATGCGCCTGTCGGACGCACAAAAAAACAGGCTTTCTCCACCCGCACAGCAACGGGTAGGGAAAACCTGTTTTAACTTTACGCAATTATATAATTTTATTCAGTTCCGACATAAGCCGTATGCCGTCATGCAAGCCTAACTTATAAGCAATCATACCATAAATTGCACCGCATTGATTTGTAATGCTGATTGCCCTGTCAACAATGCGTCTCTGCTCTTTGTTTAGTCCTGCCTTGTCTAATTCTTCAAATGCTTTATCCTGTTCTTTCGATACTGCCATATGGGTTCTGTCCTTTTCAACAGCTCTGTCTAATGCTTTGTTAGACCTTACCCGCACAATCAGATCTAACAGCTTTTTTGTTTTTTTCATGCCCTTGCTCCTTTGCGTGGATATATTTTTTTCAAGCAATTCTTCAAGTGTATTTTCCGACTCTTTTTTTATTTTTTGCAGATATTCTTCGCTCCATAAATCTGGTGCAGTTTTATTCAGTATGTTCTCAACACCTGTCCTTTCCGCAAAAAAGAGCCGTCTGTCTAAAAGTTCTTTCCGCTTTTCCTCCGGCAGACATTTCAGAATATCCTCATATTCCATATCAGCCATCGGCGTATCTGCTGTAAGATTGATAAGCTGTGTATGCAGCCATTCTTCCCAAAGCTCATCAAACAGGCTTTTGCTGTCATAAAAGCTGTCTATGGTATCAAAGCCGAATGGAAATTTGAAATACTGCAATCTTACAAAGCCATACCTTCCTGCATCGAGGACAACTAAGTCCTCACATTCAAATAGTTCGCTAAAAGCGTCTGCAACTTTTTGGCAATTTTTACTTTCCTCGTCAGAAATATAAATCTGCTGTTTATTCATAGCCCCTCCATCTTCAAACATAAGCCGCTTGCAAGGCAGAGCCGAACAGTGTATAATATTTGTGCGGCTCGCCTTGTTGCGGGTGGCATAGGGGAAGTGGTGTAAATACGTTTGCCAACGGCACCACTTCCCTTTCATTTTTTTGCATTGAGAGCCTTAATACCATCTCGCAATCCCTGCGGGCGTGATACCCCTGCCTGCTGACAATATTGGTCTAACATTTTCAGTTCTTCTTCTGTCAAACGTACATCAACACGCATGGCTTTCGGATTGTCTGTCGCCGGTCGCCCTCTATGCTTTTCCGGCATACTTCCCTCCTTTCCTTGCCAACAGCATCAGTATAATATATTACCGCCAATAATTCAAGAAATATTTTACCGCCAATAAATAGGGAACAGTAAAAAACGGCATTTATCCCCACTTTTCAATCTTTCAACAAAAAACAGGCTCCCCCCGTCCGCCGCTCTGCGGATAGAGGAAACCTGTTTTTTGTTTTTATTCTGCCGCTGTCAGTTCAAGCTGCGCAAATTCATCATCTGTCATATTCCGCAATCGCCCGATTACCCTGTGGGATAATTCCGTCAGATACGAGGCTTCAAGATACGGCAAAGCCCTTTCTATATCCTCTATGACCTCCTTCCTGCTCTCCCCGGCAAATATGCAGATCAAATTGCTTTCTTCCACATTAAACATTGTTTTCATACTTTTATATCTCCCTCTGATTATTTTTCTGGTTTTCTTCCTGTTCCCTGCCCTGTCCTGCCACCTGCGCCTTTTTCTCCGCAAGGCGGGCTTTCAGGGACGGTCTGGCTGGCTGCTCCTGCATCCTTTTATTTTCCTCTTTCTGTGCCTTCTCCCCTGCGCCGTTGTTCAGGACATTATCCACCATGTTGTAATTCTGTTCCTCCATTTCCTCGACTTTGGCAAGAGGCTTGTACTCCGCCAGCTTTTCAAGCAGTTCCACAGCCCTTTTGCTTTCCTCCGGCACGTTTCCGTCCGCCGCTATATCCGTAAGCCACACCGCAATGTCCCGTGTGTCTCTTTGGTTTAGGGCTTCCGTAATCTCCGTTACTCCCTCTGACATATTCGGGACGTTATCATGGTATAAGTCGGTGTCATGGTCGTAAATGAAACGGTCAATCTCCACCGCAAGCTGTTCCACTGGCGTCAGTTCAGGCATCCGCTTCTCCCATACCTGCGCTTCCAGCTTTTCGGACATCACGCCGTCTACCTCCATATCCGGTATCAGCGGCGTAACCTTTGCCACAAGCTCCGCAATCACTTCCATTGCCTGCGGATTGTCCTTTATTTCAGGTATATACTCCAAAATATCAAGGTCAATCCTGCGCCCGCATAAAATATCAATCCCCGTATCCTCAATCGGCTCTGTCCCCGGCGTATGGATATTGATGCCGATTGCGGGGATTCCGTTCATGCGCTCCGGCGGTATCTGTTTCCAGATTGCCACGGCTTCCTCCACGGTGGGGATATTCTCGTAAAACTCGCCTAAATTGTGGTACTCGCCGCACTCCGCAACGGTCAGCGTCACTTCTTTCTCCGGCTCGGCTTTCTGCGAAAATAGCGTTTCCGTCAGCCCCTTTGTTGTGAAATGCTCCCCGTCCGATATGGTAATCTCGTCCCTGTCTGCATCAAATTCCACGGAAAATGCCAGCCTGTCCCCCTGCTGAATATACGCAAAATCCGCCTCTGAAATCCGCTCTCCGTACTGCCCCATTTCCACAAAAGGCTTCTCACATTCCGCATAGGCTTTACACAGTGCGTCCGCATCAAGACCGCTGGTATTCTCATAAAAGCGCTGCTCATCATACATCTTCGTACTGAAAATGCTTTTTGGCTCTTTCTCCCTTGCCTCACTCATACCCTCCAGATATTCCTCCGCCTGCGGAAGATATGTCTCAAGCGTTCCCGTCCTCTGCGCCGTGATCGGGTTAATATCCACCTTTACACCGCCGATATGAAGCCCTGCCTCATTAAACATATCAAACAGGACATCTTCCCGCTCATCCGTGGAAAGCTCCACCACCACGTCAAGGTCAGAGCCTTCCCGTTCCAATCCCCGGCACCGGCTTCCGACTACCACCGCATCCACAATCTCTGCGTCAATGCCCGATTCGTCTATCTCTGCCTGCACATGGCATTTTACGGTTTCCTCAATCTCTGCGGGATTCAGTTCGCTGATCTCATGGAACAGCTCATTTGTCTTTGCCCTGAAATTCTCAACCACATCTTCCTGTGCCTGCGGTTCGATACGGTCTGCCGCTTCCACCTTTTCCATCAGTTCCTCATAATCAATCGGCGTCAATTCGTCACTGTCACGGATATTTCCCCTCGCCCCGTTGTCAAAAGGATTTTCTTTCAGATCCTCCACTATATCATTGAGGGCTTCCCGTATGCTGACATCGGGATTGTCATACACGCCGCCGTCTATCTCCTTATAATCAGCGCCCATAATGGAATAGTCATAGCCGCCCTCTGTCTCCTGTATGCTGATGAATCGGTCTGCTATTTGGAAAGCAAGCTCTGTTTCCTGTTCCCCTTTTAAGGATTTCTTCATCTCCGCAAGCACTTGATCCTTTTCGTCTCCGAGGTCAATGATCTCGTCCCCGTCGTCCTCGTCCATATCTTCCCCCGGCGTTTCAGACGGCTGCGGCGGCTCATTCTGCTCTGCCTGCGGTTCTGTCTGTTCCGGTTCCGGCTGTGCCGCCTCTGACTGCTCCGGTTCTGACGGTTCCGATTGCGGCTGTTTCGGCTCTGACTGCTCCGGTTCTGACGGTTCCGATTCCGGCTGTTTCGGCTCTGACTGCTCCGACTGTTCCGGTTCCGACTTCTGGACATTATGTCTAGAGGTCAACTTTTCCTGTCCGGCAGACAGTTCTTTTTCCTGTTCCAAGACTTCCCTGCGGAACATATCAATAAAACCGTCCAAGACTGCCGGGTGGCTGCTCAAAGACAGATACACATTTCCTTCTGCACCGTAATCCATGTTTTCAGAGTTGAAAAATTCCGTTGCCCATGCCACGTTATCGCTTGAAAACCGTGCGTCCCATTCCTCCTGCTTGAGTGTATTGGCAAGAATAAAGGAAAGGCGCTCAGCCCCGTATTCCTCCAGCACAGGCTTTACCGCATCTTTACCAAGGTGCATACCGTCAAAATTCCGGCTGACGGCTTCCTCCACCGCTTTTTTACAGTCTTGGTTAAGTTCCCATGATTTTCTGTAAACATCCTTTTCCCCATGCTCTGCCGCATAAGAGATTGGCTGGCGGTAAAGCGGCGGATATGTTTTCGGTTCTGCCTTTGTCGTCTCCTGCTCTTTCACGCCCTCCAGTTTGCGCATAAAATCGGGAAGCCCGGTAAAGCCGAATGAATCAACAAAGTGTGCGCTGTTCTTTCCGCTCTCGTGCAGTACCACAATATCACTGACGGAAAGGGAATGTCCCTTAAAATCTGCCGGGTGGTCTATATTGAATTTGCGGTAAACTTCGTCCAGTGTTTCCACCTGTGTCCGCCCTTGCAGTTCGGAAAGTTCGCCCACATAGACAAGATTGTAGTTATCCGGCTTAACGGCTTCAAAATTGTATTTTGTAATACCCATGCGTTTTAAGGCTTCCGTACCCTCAAAACGAAACTGTTTCAGTTCCGGATTATCCTTTAACTGATAAATGCCGTATTGGTCGGAATCCGCCTGTAAAAGCTGTGTTTCCTTTTCCGCCCTGCCCTCGTCAAATTCTTCCTGCAATGCCCGCAGGATTTTTTCATGCTCCCAATCTTTCTTTTCAATGCCGAATATCCCCTCATGCCCTGTGATCTGTTCCCTGACATCAATTAAGGCTTCCGAACCGTCCTCATGGAGCCGGTACACGGGCAGGTCACGGTCAAACAGTTCTAACGCCGTCTCCTTTGTAAGCGGCAGCATTTCCTCCCATGTATAGCCGTATTCCTCCATTTCCGACAGACCAATCGCCGGGTCTGGAAGTGCGTCAATCTCTGCCTGTGCGTCAATGACCGCAAGGGCGGCTCCCTGATTGCCTTCCGCTTCCTCATAATAGATATGCTCCGCAAGTTCCCTCGTTTTTTCCATATCGTTCAGCTTATAGGCGTAATTCACGATAAGGTTACGCTCATCATCAGAGAAAGCGGTCTTTGCATATTCAAGACGGTTGATGATGCCCTCTGCCTGCTGTGCCGGGGAAAGGTGGTGCATCATCACGACCTCTTTTTTATCCAGATCAATCTCAAAATCATTAAACTGCGGCATTACGGAATTTCTGCCGCCGCTGACACTGATCGGGATATAATCGGCACCGTAACTTTCCAGACAGCCACGGATCGTTTTCATGTTCTTTTCCTCCAGCTTTGTCAGCGCCGCCATGATTTCCTGCACTTCCTCCGGCGTCTTGTTGGTAATGCGCTCCACCTCAAAGCCGTCCGCAAAGGCAATTTTCAATATCACATCGTCTGCACCGATTGGCTCCTTTGCCCTCTCATTAAACTCCATCTCCGTCTTTAGGTTGATAATCTCATTGGTATCGGTGTAATACCGGACATCAAGGTGGTACTCCCCAAACTCCCGTGTTTTTTCGTTGGCAATCTCCGCTGTCCATGCGCCCCTGCTCTCCAGATATGCGGCAATATCCAGCCTGTCATCGTCATTCATGGCGGAGAGCGCTTCTACAAGTTCCGCCGCCTCCATTCCGCTGACGCTCAAAAGGCTGTACTTTGACAGGTCTTTGTCCTGTATCAGCAACAGGCTCTCTTTTTCCTGTTCTTGCATAATTTCTCTGTCATGCTCCAATTCAAAAAGCTGTGCCTCAATGCCCGTGATAAGCTCCGATGCTGTCCTGCGGATCGTGTCAAGGGAAGATTTCAGTTCTTTCATACCCTTCCCGCTGCTCCACCCGGCAATATACCCGAAAGAATATTGCGATGTGTCTATCCCGAAATGCTGGCATACCGTATAGGCAATGCTCTCCGCCTCCACTTCTTGGGTCCTCTCGTCTTTTGCCGGAACATTCTGCCCGTTGCTGCGGTTGACTTCCCTGTCATGCAGCATGGCGTGCGCCACCTCATGTACCATTGTCTTTATGGTCTGGCTTTCGCTCATGCCCTCCTGCACCGCAATCCGCTTTTCTGAGGGTCTGTAATATCCCCTTGTAGCGCCGGGAATATCTTCAAATCCCACGGGAACAGGTGCAACAAAACTGACCGCCTTAATAAAATCCTCATAATCCTCCACCGAGGACAAAAGCTCTTTTGCCTCCAGTTCCTGAATCGGCTCCCCCTCTGTCTGCGATACGTCATACACCCGCACGACACGAAAAGCGGGGATTCTGATCTGGATTTCCTCTTTCTCCGGCATACCGTCCCTGTCCAGCATGATTTCCCCTGTCACAGGGTCCACTTTATCCTGTTCCTTTTTAATGGTATAAGGGGCGGGGGCAAGAATACGGATTCCTTCCTCACGCCCGTTTACCTGACGGTTGAACTCGTTCTCCCATGCCTTTTTGCCCGCAACAAAGGTTGCATCAGGACACTGCATGGCGATGAGCTGGATATTGTTGGCGCTGTAATTGTGAAACTTGGACATCATGGAAAGGTAGCTTTTATACTTCTCATTCGCAAAAAGCTCCTTTAAGCCTTCCTCCAACTGGTCGGTAATCGCCTTTACCTCCTGTTTATCTCTGGTACGGTTTGAATATGTCTTTGCCATATATTTTCCTTTCTTTTCCATGCAAAATACCGCCCTGCAAACATACAAGACGGCATCTCCAAAATAAAAAAGGCGCATGATATTGAGTTTCTCTCTACCATACACCTAAAGTTACTGTTACTATGAAATTTTTAATTAAAGCAGCCTTAACAACTGTATCAATTCATGCTGGTTTTCAGCATGAGAAACAGTCAGTCTGGTATCAAACTGCCGGAATTTATTATTCTGATAAAATGCAAGCAGTCTTTCCTCATCATTTGCCTCAAGGAATACCACCATTCCGCCGCCCCTGTACTGCATTTCCTCAATCACACCCCATGCCAGTTCAAGGAGTTCCGATCCCGTAATACGCTCACAGGCATCATTCGTGTAATTTTTCCCAATCTGCGCTATCAGGTATGCCGCCATTGTATATGATTTTGTCTGCTCATCAAACTCACTGATTCTTTTTATCTTTCTTTTCACAGTGTTGCTTACCGTTTCGTCCCGTACCGTCAATGGCTTCAATGCTATCGTGAAATATCCTAAAAGCTCGCCTTTATCCACAGACAATACAAGGTATGTAACAGATTGGTTTTTCTTTGTAAATTCTATTGCACTTTTCTTCAAAAAAAGTTCGACATCCGGATTCTTGGGACAGGAAAAGTCGGAGAGCAGCCTGTCAAGCGCTGGCTCTCCGGCATCATCATCAGTACCCAATGCTAAATACTCACGAATGTTGATTTTAACGTACTTATCCTTTATTAGCATTCGCTTTCTTCCTCATTTCCATAAATGCCCTTAATTCAGCTTCTCCTTTGATTTCCTTTGCAGCCACAGGAACACGGACAGGGCGGTCATTGGCAGACGCTTCTATCGCATCAGCAAACATTTCCACCTGCCGTTTGCCTGATATAACAAAGTTCTTTGTGATACTTGAAGTTGCCATATAAACACACCTCCTTTGTTAGTATGGCTCTTTTTGCATTTCACATACTTTCCTATCTACATTGTACGGTTTTGCAATCGCTTTTGCAACAAAATTTTTGTGAATTTTTTATGCCTACAGCGTTTCCTCCTTCCTTTTTGCCTTTTCAGCATCCGCCCTGTCTGTTCCAGCCGCCTGTGCCTTGAACGCCTCCAGCTTTTCCTTTAATGACATCTTCTGTACCGGCTTGTCACACATTGCCGCCGCAACTTTCATTCCCGGTGGTCTGCCGCCGCCCGTCATAGGCACCCATCCTGCATTTTCTATCGGACATGGTATCTTTGCAGCGTTTTCCACTGCTGCCGGTTTTTGAGAAGTATCTTCTCCCTGCACTCCGGTTTCTTCCTCCGGCGTATCGTCCATGCCGATTGCATCATCGCCCTTTTCGTCCATGTTGAGCAGGGCGTTTAACGCCGATAACCGCTCCAGCTTCTCCGCAAGCTCCGCTTCCTGCGCAAACGGCTTTATGACCTCCACTTTTGCAGTCTCAAGCTGACGCTCCACTGTTTCCAACTTCGTCTGCGCTTCGGAAAGCTGTTTCGGCATGGATTCCAGCGCATGGTTGATACGGGAAATGTTGCCAAGCGGATCGGCGGCGATCTCAAGGTTATGAGAAAGCTGCCCTTTTAAGTTCATCACAAATTTGTGATTGAAAGAATCAAAGGATACCGCCATCTTAAACCCGGCATACTCCCCGACCGTGGCAGGCACACCCGCCGTTTTCATCTCCTTGCACATCTCCACAAGGGCGGTTCCGGCTTCTTTTTTGTCCGTATAAATCTTATCCCCGACTTTCATGCGGAATTGCTCTTTGTCTGCCGGGAGGTTTGCCTTTGCGGTCTGAATGTCAGCCTCCATGCCTTCAATCCTCTCTTTCAGAATGGCTATCTGCTGCGGGTAGTGCTTGGCGATATTGTCCTCAAGGCGGTACTTCTGGCTGGTATGGTTCGCCTTCATCAGCTTCAGCTTTGACACCTGAATGTCGAGATCCATTTTTTCCTTGATGTAGGGATTGCCCGTTGCAAGGGCTTTTACCTCCGCATAAGTGAGCGCCGCTTCGTCCACGTCCTCACAGCTTCGTACCGGGGATTTACTCGTCATGATCTGCCCGATGAATTTCTGCTTGTTCTCAATGAGCTGCCATGAGTACGAATCGAATGTGCCTTCCGTCACATAACGGAAAATCTTAACCTTTGGATTGAGGTTGCCCTGGCGTAAAATTCTGCCCTCCTGCTGTTCGATGTCAGAGGGACGCCACGGCACATCAAGATGGTGCAGGGCGATAAGCCTGTCCTGTACGTTGGTTCCGGCTCCCATTTTCTGCGTGGAACCCAATAAAAAACGAACCTGTCCGCTTCTTACCTTGCCAAACAGCTCCGCTTTCCTTAACTCCGTATTCGCTTCATGGATAAAAGCAATTTCCTCTGGCGGCACTCCTTTCTCCACCAGCTTGTTTCTTATGTCCTCATAGACATTAAATGTACCGTCCCCCTTCGGTGTGGATAAATCACAGAAAATAAGCTGTGCCGACTTCTGCTCCGTTGTCTGCTCCCATATCTCAAACGCCTTATCGACACAGGTTGCCGCTTTGGAATTTTCGTTATCCGGCAGCATTTCGTTGATAAGGCGCTGATCCAGCGCTAACTTTCTTCCGTCATTCGTGATTTTGAGCATATTATCGACCGTTGCATCCACTTTGCGGTCACGCACCGCCTCCGCCCTTTCTGCAAGGGAAGAAACCATATCCTGCTGGTACTCGCTGGGCTTTAGCACCACGTTCTCATACTCCGCCTCCGGCACGGGCAGCTTTAGCATATCCGGCGTCTGAATGTCTGCGCTCTCCTTGAAAAGTGCAATCAGTTCCGGCAGATTGAAAAACTTCGCAAACCTTGTCTTTGCCCGGTATCCGGTTCCCTCCGGTGCAAGCTCTATTGCGTTCCACTTATAGGTACTTTAGTCGATTTGACCTACGAATT
>JAMPGX010000001.1:0-363469 GCA_023663725.1 bacterium
TGTTTAGTTGTCAAGGAACTTTCCAGTTCGTGACTTCGTTACGAACTGGGAGTAAACTGGCTTCGCTGCAAACTTGAGATTTCTCAGCGACGTTTATGAGTATAACACTACTAATTTCGGTTGTCAACAACAAAAATCAAAAGATTTCTAAATTTTTCTAAAATAAACTACAATTAGCATCTATATGCCTGTTTTCAATATCAACGCCAGCGGTTTATAACCTGTCTTTTATAAATCCATAGAGTAAAAATGTCAAGAAATATGACATATCGTCAAGTTCCATAATCCTCTGACAAAGTAAATACCCGTGAAAACCTTTTTTTCTGTTCTGCAGAGAGATGATGACTGACCAGAATCAATGTCAGCTCGGGTTTGGACAGCAGATTTTTCTCTATTATGTCAGCATTTTCCCGATCTAATGCACTGGTGCCCTCATCTACCAGAAGAACAGAACGATTGTAGAGCAAGGCCCGAGCAATCGCCACTCGTTGTTTTTGCCCGCCAGAAAGATTGCTTCCATTTTCACCTACAATCGTATCAAGACCGTCGGGCATAGACAGCAGATCGTTTTCCAGAGCGCTGTCCCGCAATGCTTCCCATACCTGCTCTTTCGCAAATCCCTTTCCCAAAGTGACGTTATCCAAGATCGTAGCATTAAACAGGAATGCATCCTGCTCAATATAACCGATCTGATGCCATATCCACTCTGGCCTGCAATCCCTTATTTCCTGATCATCCAGACAAATAGAACCCGCATACTCCGGCAGGCAACCTAGTATCAGCTTGAGCAGCGTAGATTTTCCGCAGCCAGAAGAACCTATTAGCGCATATTTCCTCCCTTTTTCAAAATAGGCGCTAAAATCTTTGACAATCATTTTTTTATCATAGCAGAAGTTTACATGATTCATCGTAATTCCATTCTGTATAACTTCTGTCCCAATCCCCGTATCTGAATCAAAATCATTTTTGACAAACTCAAGTCTTACGGATGGAAATCTTCTCAAAATAGGGCTTTGCGGAACAGATCGACAATACGTCCTGTGTCATGTTGCCCAATCCGACAGAAAGATTTGCACAAAGATTACCACCTCCCGTAAGAGCCCCCTGTATTACAATGCCCCGAACAGATAGTATGCCAATCAAGGTGACATGCAACATCTGACAGACAATGTTGACGCACCCCATCCCTGCACCGACAAATCCCTTTACATAAGCCAGTCGAAATTTTGAAGATTCTATCCGGTCACTGGCAAGTTTTATGTGACGGATAAACCGCTGCTCACAATCAAAAAAACGCAGAACATCATAACCAGTCAGCTGCTCCTTTAACTGACTTACCGCTACCGACTGATTCTGGGCACAGACAGTGCCCAAAGCTTCCATCCTCTGATGAAAAACTTTGGGAATAGATAGCATAATCACAGTAGTTACAATTGATGCCACAAGCAGTGACCAATGGAGCGTAAGCAGAGCAACAATACTAAGCACAACTGTTACTCCCGAGCAAATACAATCATAAAAAGGATTCCAGGCCAGATTCTCTATTTGGCTAATATCATTTGTAAATTGGGATAAGTATTCTCCAATCGATTATTCATGAAAGCTCCAATAACTTTTTTTCAAAAGATCCTCTGCGATATCTCTACGAATCGCATTGTTCATGATACGAATCGCTCGGCATTGGAAAAAATTTTTCACACCAGTCAGTCCATAGATAAGAAACCAGACCACCACAAGAATCAATGTCCAGAACATAAATTGGCACATATTCCTGTCTATAATACCCTGAAAGGACTGCATCATCAACATATTTGCCCCCACCTGAAGCTCGCACAATACCACCCCAAAAAGGAGTGCCGACGCATTTTGTCTCCAGTACTTTCTTAGATAAAAAGTCATTTCTATGCCCTTCTATCCTTTGCCGCCAACACATCATCTGGCAGACAGGAATTATCCTGATTCCCATAATAAATATAATTTGTTCCGGTCTGCATGATTTTCTGGGAGCTATACTGTTCTTTCCATTTCTCCTTCCGGAGCAGCGGTATGTCATAATTGCCAACACATATATAATTCATTCCGGTCTGCATAAAACATCTGGCCATATAAAGAAACGGAACAAAAGCTGTCGGTTCGGCAAGTTCATACGCTTTTACTTCTCCGCCTTCCATCTCCAGTTCTATAGATCTCAAAATCTGTCGCTCCTTCAGCGCATCCAATAATTCCTCCACGGCTTTACAAGGCATTTCAAGCTGTTTTGCCGCCGCCTCTGCCACAAAAAAGCTGCGTTTCCTGCAATGGAGATATTCCAACAGCTCCAGACACCCCTGTCTCGACAGAAGTTCAAACAGACGGCGATATTCCTCTTTAGGCGCAAGCCAGGATGCATATCCATCCTCGGGTTCCGGCCAGAGCGTAACAAACGATAAGTCCTCCGCATGGATATCCAACAGGATACCACCTGCTGCCCTGATCTGGCTGAGCATCAGACGATTCAGGCTGTCTCCCTGACACGTTTCCAGGTATCCCATCTCCGGTATTCCAAGTCCATCGTCAAGCAAATACCTGACCATTGACCAGACCAACCGGCAAAGTTGGTTCAATCGCTCCTTATTGGGAAAAGAACACAGCCAGCCGCCTACTACATCTTCTACATCTACACGCTCATTCCCGTCTCGACCAAAAAGGGCATCTATTGTAATTCCTAATTTATCAGCTATAGCTGGCAAAAGTGATATATCCGGTGCGCCTCCGCACTCCCAACGGCTCACCGCCTGGCCGCTGATTCCTACCGCTTCACCCAATTCCTCCTGAGTCATCCCCGCTGCTCTCCGAAATTTGGAAATCTGAATACCGATTAAGTGGTCATTCATACCGCGAATCCCTCCATTTCAATGAATACTTGTATTGTATCTCAAAAGCAACTTGAATACAAGGCAGGCGTATTTGAACTAATCCAACCAATACTTGATTTGTCCCAAACACTTAACCTGAATAAAAAAAGAGACGATACCCGTTATCTCGCCTCTTTTTCTCTATTCTACGTATTTTGATTGGACAGTCTGTTTTACTTCTCCTGAACTCTTATAGAAAGTCCAATAATTATATCAACGAATAAAATTCGTCCAGTTGCCGCTCTCCGTCTGGGGAAATATCCCCTGTTGCCTGCCCGTCTCTATACACTTTAACAGCCATGCCATATTATGGGCGATATTGCGCATGGTCTGCAATCCTTCTTCATCCTGCAATACCTCCTCCGGACGGTTGCCATGCACCATATTCCAATAACTGGAGCCTACCACAGGCATATGGCTGATGCCAAAATATTTATTCAGATCATCCAGCGAAGCCGTTGTCCCCGCCCGACGAGCTGATGCCACTGCCGCTGCAGGCTTATGTATAAATGCATCCTTGCTGCTGTAGAAGGCCCTGTCCAAAAAGGACAATATCCTCCCGCTGGCATGAGCATAATACACCGGCGTTCCAAATACAAAGCCGTCGGCACTGCGAGCTTTCTGTACAAACACATTGACCGAATCATCCGTGAAGATACACCCCTGTTTTGAACACTGCCCACAACCTATACAGTCTCTGACTGGCTGAGCGCCTATCTGAAATATCTCGTAGGCAACCCCTTCCGCCTGCAACGTCCGACCAATCTCCTCCAACGCAGTGTAGGTACATCCCTTTTGATTGGCGCTACCATTTAGCAATAGTACATTCATTATTAATTGTGCTCCTTCCACTATTCCCACATATTAGATATTTCACTATCTATCGCCTTCACCGTGCGAAAGAAAGCGCCATAATCCTGTCCCTCAGACAACCCTGACACGCCGCCATCCCCAGCCTCAATCACCGTCCAACCGCCGTCCTCTTTTTCCGCATAGTCCACCGTGTAAAACGGACTGGGGAGCGCGGAGTATTTCTCCGCCAGACGCAGGGGCAACTCAGCAGTGTACCCGTGCTGCAGGGAGTTCCTGCTAACAGACACAATATGCCCCCACAGGTAAAACACACGATACTCATTGCTATGTCCGCCATACTGTTTCAGCCGCACAAACTGTTTCGCCTGGATTCCTCCAGTAAGCAGTTCTCCCCGTATCTCATAGAACCGCTCCATCCATCCGTCAAATTCCTCCTGGGTTATCTCCCTGCCAAAGAAAGCTGGGAAATCCATATTCTTGGCAGACTTGACATAATCCTTGATCATGAAATCGCCCAAAGACTGCCATATCTCCTTCACATCCATCTGTGCATGTAGAGGAAAGAAGAGCGTTTTCGGCGTATCCTCCTCCAAATATCTGTACGCGTTGGAAAAAATATGCATGGCCGCATACTGAGCGGGAGCAGCGAGAAGCTTCAATCCCTTATCTGCCAAGCACTCGTAAAATAGCTGATACTCCTCTGGTTTCATCATCCAGCCACGATATAGAGCCTGAGCGGATATTTTGCTATCCAAGCTTACTCGATTTTCCTCGTCCCAGAGCTGCTGCTGAAACAGCGCAATGTTAAATCCCGCCTCCAGAGCCGCCTCATATTCTCGCTCAAACGCCTCATCCACTCGCCTGCCGCTCATATAACTAGAAGGAAATACTATCGTCACGATCCGTTCTCCCATCCCAACATCCTGCCAATTCGCTCCAGTTCCACCCTCTCAAAGCGCATACAACAAGTATGCCTATATTATCTAATCCCCGGAAGGCCTTCAATATTATGACTCCCCATCTTCCAGAGGGTCTCGGTTTCCTCTATGATTATAAATCCAAAAACTCCATATTAATGGATTTTTCCGTAAATCCATATTTCTCATACATGGCTCTAGCTGCCGTGTTCCTGGCGTTTACCTGTAGCTCCAGACTATCATATTCCTTCTCTCTACACAGGCCCCGCACATAATCAAACAGCTGGTGGCCGATGCCCTGTCCCCGATATCTCTCCTCCACAGCCATGGAATCCACATACAGCACCTTCCTCTCCCGCATGGGACCGCCGGAAATATGGCGCTCCAAACAGATCATCAGGCCCACCACTTCTCCTGCCAATTCCGCCACCAGGACCTGCTGACTCTCCAAATGCTCCAGATACATATCATATGGCAATATCGGGTCCGCTTCTTTATAGATTTCCGGTCTCCAAGCCACATGCATAGCCTGTACCTGTTTCATGATCCTCTCCACGGATGCGTAATCTCCCTCCACTGCCAACCGTATCGTTACCATAGCTACCTCCCTATCAGCCCCATTTCATTTCCGTCCCCATACAGAATGCCAAAACTTAGAATCCGATCTTCATGGATTGTCCCTCCACATAGACGCCCTTTTCATCCTGATACAGTCCCACAAATACCAGAGCGTTTAATAGCGTCTCCCCCTCCTTCATAACCATTGCCGCCTGGATAAACAGGAGGACTAACATATCACCCTGCCAGCACCATGAACAGTTCAAAAAGAAGTAACTGCTGCAAGTCTCTCTATTGAAGCCGAATTGTCGCGTTTATCTCTTCCCGTTTTACCTTTATTCCTATCGAGGCCACATCCAGCAGGCTCTCCGCCTCGTATTCAGCCAGAATCACTACTTCTCTGCTCTCTCCAGGATTGAGGCTCTCACAATAGAGAGTCAAATCATTCTTCAACAGGGTAGACAGACTATAGGTGTCAATTCCATTGACTGAGACACTGATCTGCATTTTTTTGTTGATGATATCCGCCGTCTCAGTTCCCTCGCCCTGATTTTGCAGCGTAAAATGCAACACCAGCAGTTGATTGCCCGCCTCCGCATCCAGAGTAAAGAAATCATCATCCGTCCCGTCTTCCGAGTAATGATCCTGTACGTCGTACCCATTATAGGTCAGTGTCATCTGTTCTGGAAGCCCCATCGCCTCCTCCAGCTTCATATCCTCCTGCTGCGTCCCCTGACTCCCTGTCATATCCACAACAGGGGTATCCTCCACAGGGTCCATGCCCGCAGGCTCAGGAGTTTTTTCCGGCAGTATCTCCTGCGGCGGCTCAACCGACTCCTCCGTTGTCAATGTCTCCACCTCCACAAGCCTGCTCTTATGATTTCTATCATGAGACAGCAGGAGCTGCGCCGTATACTCTCCCACGGCCTGTAGCTGTTCGTCCGTCAAATCCGGTATAGAATTTCCACATCCGGTCAGCATCACCGCCGCACCGATCAACAGTACTGTCAGAATTTTTTTTCCCATTTTCATCATTTCCTTTCCCTACATTTCCGAGGCTGATATTCGTTTGACGTTCAGTCGATACGCCGCGCAAAAACATTATGCCGAGGTCTCGTCTTCCTCTTTTTGATATTTTTTCTCCATCAGAGCATAGACTCCAGATATCCCCAGCGCCGCAAAACCAGTCACCAGGAACAGAATTATCCTTTGAAGGGATTCCACCCGGAAGTCAAACAGCGCGATCTTCAAGCACATCAGCATACTCAGCACCAGCCCATATATGCGCAGCTTTCTGTCCCTCTGCACAAATCCCAGGATAATGCCAAAGAGTCCCACGATCATCAGCAATATGCTGGAGGTAATCCGGAACTGAAATCTGGTCACCAGAATCATATAGGTCAAAAAACCTGCCATAGCCAATTCCCGCCATTTTGCCGGCATATGGAATCTGGGCTGAAAGATGAAGAAGATAATTCCTACCCCCAGAACAGTCAAGATAAAATATATCATGACCTGATCGAAGGTCTGAAGAAACATCAAGCCCAAATAGCAGGCCCCTTCTATGACCAACATGGTGTAGTTAAAGACACTGATTCCCTTACCCGAAAACCGCTTGACATAATTAAACAGCATGGAAGCTAACCACATCACCGCAATCACCAGCGGCAGCACCAGGTCATTGTCCAGCACCAGAGGAATAAACAGCACCGTTGTTATGGTGATCAGCAGCTCATAATAGGTCTGCCAGTGATTCATCAAGAGCAGGCTGAGCAGCAGTACGCCCAGCAGCACATATCCGTAAATGCTGTGGTGATAGCTCAGTGCGGCCACTGCAGTCCAGGAGGTAATGATAACGCCAGCTACTCGCAGCGGCTGATACCGATATGCCAGCGGCTTGTAGACCAGCATCAAGACCGTCAATGCGACAGTCGCACTCAGACCCGTGCCAGGATCCAGGACATTTCCAAACAATAGCAGCGCCGCACCGCCTGCAAAATAACCCTGCATCCAACACAGGGAACCGCGGCCACGCATCAGGAAGAAGAAAAGTATTGCCATAGCTACAATTGCCGCCATCACCGCCAGGCGAATCCATATCTCTATGTCTGAATAAGATCCCTGATACCGGAAATGGATCCATATTGCGCACCATCTGTATGCCGATACCACCAGAACTGCGCCAATTCCAAATATGGCACAGATTCCTGTTCTCTGTCCGCTGTCCGCAGAGGGAATCCGCCATGCCGTCAACTCCATGAGCACCATGCTTGCCACCAGAAATCCTATTATATACAGCGTCCGCAGCTCCATCACCGTCTTCGGCGCCGTCGTAGAGATCGTAAAAATCCAGGCGAACAAAGCCGTCCCTGCGATCTGTCCCAGGCCAATGCCATAGGCCCATTTTCTGACGGGCAGCAATATTCCCAACAACTGCACGGATAAAATCATCACCATATAGATCAGCAGCTCCGCGCCGTCGTCCAGGTGCGGGATGTCCATCATCAGAAAGCTGACCATGCAGGCCCCCATGCAGATCACCCGCAGGATGCCCGCATCCTTCTTTCGGCTCACCACCATCACCACCACCGTGATCAGCGTGGTGATCAATATAGTGACGATGCCGTTGAAATTATGTAGATAGAGGAAGTTCACCATGGTAGTGACATACAGGCTCCCGATACCAAGCGAGGAGATAATCATGGACAGCGTCTGGCTCTTTTTCTTCACAAAGAATTCCGCAGCGCCCCACACCAACAGCCCCACCACATAGAGTCCCAGCTCCCTGGCCAGACTGCCCATATAATTGATTCCCAACAGAATCAGCGCCGCCAGCACGAACAGCACGCCTATGGCGCCAAACACGTTGATGCCGATGGCAAACTCACGGTTCTTCTGCGGGCCGGAGGCCGCTTGCGGCAGTACTTTCGCCCGACCAGCCATATCCGCCGTCTGTTCACTCATCGGCGCACTGGTTTGCGCTACCGCCTGTGTATTCATCGGCACATATCCCTGCGCTGCCGCCTGTGTGTTCACCGGTGTATATCCCTGTGCCGCCGCCTGTGTATTACCCTGCGCCCTCTCACG
This sequence comes from bacterium, assembly GCA_023663725.1. Taxonomy (GTDB): domain Bacteria; phylum Bacillota; class Clostridia; order Lachnospirales; family Lachnospiraceae; genus Acetatifactor. The sequence goes on from JAMPGX010000001.1 coordinate 8,270, forward strand.
CGCAGTCGCCGGAGGAACATCCTGCCGCGGCGCTTGTGCGGCGGCCATCCGCTGCGCATACTTCTGACTGCTCTTTTCCAGCTCCTGCTCCAGCAGATCCAGCTGATGCTTTTCCCGAATCAGCCTCTGGTCAAAGCTTACCAGATAATCCGTGAAAAAATGGTCCTTTGATTCCTCTTTCAGTAATTTTACTCGTTCCCTGAGTCTCTCGTATATCCCCTGCTGTTCCATTGTCCATGTTCCTTTCAGCTATCGACAGACATCCACCGCACCAGCCCGCGATCAGATCATACTAGATATTGCCGATATTTGTCGGCATCCTGTCGATGACAGCTCACATCCAACAGCAGACCGTCCTCCCGATACTCCTGATGATTGACAGCCGCATGTTCCATAAAATATGACGCCACCGCTCCCTGGTCGTAGGGAAGCAACAGGCTACATTGCACATAATTCTGATAGATCTTCTCCTGGATCAGCTCCAGCAACTCCTCCATGCCGATTCCCGCCCTGGCCGCCATGAAGACCTGATCCCCTGAAATGCGCGGATACTTCTGCTCCGACAGATCACATTTATTATACACGATAATCTCTGGAATGTCACTTGCTTTTATTTCTTCCAATGTCTGCCTGGTCACATCCATGTGCTGTCGGTACAGCGGATCCGACACATCTACGACATGCAGCAGCAGATCTGCATACTGTACCTCCTCCAGCGTGGAGTGGAACGCCTTGATCAAGTCGTGGGGCAGTTTGTGAATGAAGCCCACGGTATCCACCAGGAAAAAGGGCTTGTTGTCCCCCGCGTCAATCGTGCGCACGCTGGTATCCAGCGTGGCAAACAGCATATCCTTCTCCAGCACCGTCTTGTCGGACGCCTGCCCGTACTGCTCCACCAGCCGATTCATGACAGTGGATTTGCCAGCGTTGGTATATCCCACCAGAGCGACCTGCGGAATGCGAGACTGCATGCGCCTCTTGCGCTGGGTTCCCCGTCCCTGCTCCACCTCCGCCAGCTCCCTGCGCAGCTCGCTGATGCGATGTTCAATCCTTCGACGGTCCAACTCCAGCTTCTTCTCACCCGCGCCCTTGTTGCTCAAGGCCCCGCTGCCTCCGCCCTGCCTGCTCAGCGCGTCATGCATTCCCACCAGCCGCGGCAGCAGATACTGTAGTCTGGCGGTCTCCACCTGCAGCTTTGCCTCCCGACTCTTCGCCCGCAGAGCAAAAATATCCAGTATCAGCGCAGTCCTATCCAAAATGGGCATATCCAACTCGCGCTGCAGATTGCGAATCTGCGAGGGAGACAGAGCATTATCAAACACGACAACCTCTGCTTCGCACTGCCCTGCATACTCCCGAATCTCTTCCACCTTGCCAGGGCCCACATAGAATGTCTTATTCGGAACATCCAACCGCTGCGTAATAATCCCCGCCACCTGCATCAGACAGGCCTCGGCCAGACTGCTAAGCTCCTCCATGGAATGTTCGAAGTCCGCTTCCTCCGCCATATCCACTCCCACGAGAAGCGCCCTCTCCCTTTCCTGCAATTCCTCCTGCTCCCTCATGCTATCCTCCAAATCGCTATCCTCGTTTTACGCCATCTCCAACATGAACCAGAACTCCACTCCATTGGAATAATTCTGCACTCCATACTCCTGGTTCATAGACTCCATGATGGCTTTCACAATCGAAAGCCCCACGCCGCTTCCGCCGTACTGACGAGTCCTTGCTTTGTCAACCTTGTAGAATTTCTCCCAGAGATGTGCCAGACTCTCCTCGGGAATAGGCTCCCCCGTATTGAATACGCTGACCCTGACCTTACCCTCCTGCGGCTCCACCCTGACATCAATCATCTTCTCGCCCTGACAGTAGTGAACGGCATTGGTGAAATAATTCATAAAGACTTCCTCTATGCGGAATTCGTCGCCCCACACATAGATCGGCTGCGTCTGCTTCATCTGTACGCTGATCTCACTCGGACGGGTCAGTATCTCCGCCGACTGCAGATAGCCGCGTATCATCGCCACGATGTCAAAGCGCTCCATGCTGATCACATCATTGCCAAATTCCAACTGATTCAGCGTCAGAAGCTTCTGCACCATGACATTCATCTTGCCCGCCTCATCCACGATGACATCGCAATAGAATTCCCGGCTCTCAGGATCATCGCTGACACCCTCCTTCAGCCCCTCCGCATATCCCTGTATCAAGGCTATGGGCGTTTTCAGCTCATGGGAGACATTGGACAGAAACTCTCTGCGCATCTCGTCGATCTGTTCCTTTTTCTCAATATCTCTCTGCAGCTCATTGTTCGCCGTCTTCAGCTCAGATATCGTCGTCTCCAGGGACTCGGACAATTGATTGATATTGCTTCCCAGAAGACCAATTTCATTCTTTTTCTGGCCATGATATTTCGCATCGAAATCCAGATGCGTCATCCGTTCCGAGATCGCCGCCAGCTCCAGCACCGGATCTGTAACCCTCTTGGAGATCAGCCACATCAGAACGCCGCCCACCAGAGCCGATGCCACCCCGATATAGGCCAGAAAACGGTTGGCAATCCGCACGCTCTCCTGAATGCTCTCCATGGTAGTATTGATGATATACCAATACCCATTATCCAACTGCCCATACATCTCGATATATTCCGTCTTCGTGCGCAGATCCAAGAACTTGAAGATCGTACCCGGCACAGGCACATCATCGGTGAGCTCCTCAGAGAAGCGGCTGTTGATGGTATATCCGATAATATATTTCACCAGTCGGTCCGAAAGCTCCTGCCCATTGTTAAAAACCGCCGCATAGACCACCAGTGAATTGATGTCGATCACTTCCACATTGATATTGGATACAAAGGCAAAACGGCCCATCTCCTGCTGAAACGACTCACTGGAAAAGCTGTCCGAGGCCGCCGCCTCGTTCAGACGCAGATATGCCTCCTTCACCACATCCGCCTTCTCCATCTCATAGTATCGCTCCAAAAAAGTATTGTTGATAAACAGGCACAGCAGTATGGTGCTCACCAGAAGCCCTATGGTAACTGCGGCCAACTGCCTGCGTATTGATCTTTTCATCATTACCGCTTCACTTCCCGTCCGCCTCCAGTTTGTAGCCCATGCCCCAGATGGTCTTAATCATATCTCCCTTCTCCCCCATCTTGCTGCGCAGCTTCTTGACATGGGTATCTATGGTTCGCGCGTCTCCAAAATAGTCATAATTCCACACATTATTCAATATCTTTTCCCGCGAGAGGGCGATCCCCTTGTTTTCCACAAAGTAGGTAAGCAGCTCAAACTCCTTGTAGCTTAGATCCACCGGCTGTCCGTCAATCCACACCTGATGCGCGCTCTTATCGATGGTAATGCCGCCGCAGTCAAGCGGCCCCTCGCTCTGCGCCGACTGCGTGCGCCGCAGGATCGCTTCGATTCGGGCTACCAGTATCTTGGGGCTAAAGGGCTTGGAAATATATTCATCGACGCCCAGCTGAAAGCCCTGCAGCTCATCCTGCTCATCCCCCCTGGCCGTCAGCATGATGATGGGAACCTGGGAATACTCACGTATCTCGCGGCACACCTGCCAGCCATCCATCTTCGGCATCATCACATCCAGCACGATCAACGAGATTCCCTTTTCCCGAAAAAAGATTTCCACCGCCTGTTCGCCATCCTCAGCCTCCAATACCTCATAGTGACTTTTTACCAGAAAATCACGCACCAATTTGCGCATTCTGCTCTCGTCATCCACCACCAGAATCCTTTGCTTATTCATCAGCGCCACCTCTTTCCTGCATTGTCAGGAAATATGATAAAACATCTTTATGTCTTTTCTGTGAAAACGCATCTACTCTATCACAATTTTCAGTTCCCTTTCCTTCTCTCTGACAATCCTCTCGCGCTCCACCAGCTCCTGCTGCCATGAAGAGTATTCATTCAGAATCGCTGTTCTGTAGTTCAACACATTGGGAGAATCGCTGACCAGTGTCATGAAAAACATCACGATGATAGCCGCCACCAGCAGTACATTCAGAATCACCGATATCCTCGGCCATACTGTCCGCTGCTTTTCCGTCCGTGGCTTCTCCCCGCCTTTTCGCGCGGGCCGCTCTCTCTTCACCGGTATACTCGCACAGGGTACATACACAGGAATCATGGGCACTCTGGCCGGATCGATCTCTGACTTGTCCAGCAGAAAGCCCTGCAGCTGCTTCAAGTATATCATACCCACCGGAGTCTTAAATAAACGTTCCCGAAGCATTCTTTCATAGAGCGTAAGCACTTGTTCTGGATTCCGATAATCCAGATGCTTCTCCAGATACTCAATCTGCTTTTTCTCTTTGAGGGCCATAGCCGCATCCTCCGCATTCAAAAAGAAAAAGCCCTCTGCGTTTCTGCTGGCCTGTGCTTCTCCCGCCATGTTCATCCCTCCAAACGCGTCTCGTATGAAATCCGAAAAGGCTGACCTCCGCCATTGCGCACAGCCAGCCTCTCCCTCACATCCCTCACCGCAATTTCAAAAATCCTTTCACCATGTCCGCCATCTCGCATACCTCGCAGACGTTGTTGTGCAGCACCGGAGCGTTGCGGATCTCCTCTATGGCCGCGGGCACCTTCACATTGGCGATTCCAGACAACTCATCCACCAGTACAAAATCCGTCATACTCGCATATTTATCATCAATCGAATTCATTACACTTCGGGTAAACTTGAACGGACTGGCTGTGGATGCGATCACAGTTGCGGTTCTGTCACCAGTCTCCCGCACATAGCTCGCATAAACCGAAGCCGCCACTGCGGTATGGGGATCCAGAACATAACCGAAGTTCTCATAAATCCGGCGAATCGTAGCTGATGTCTCCTCCTCGGTGGCATAGCCTCCATAGAAATCCTGTAATCCCTCCCGCATCCGCTCTGTGATTTCATATCTCCCCTGACCGCCAAGAGCCTCCATCAACATGGCATTCTGCTTCGGGTCGTCTCCGGCAATCCGATAGATCAGGCGCTCCAGATTGCTGGAGATAAGAATATCCATAGAGGGGGAGCTGGTCAGCACGAACTCCCTGTTGCGGTCGTATACGCCAGTCTGGAAGAAATCATACAGCACTTTGTTATCATTGGACGCACAGATTAGTCTGCCAATGGGCAGCCCCATATTTTTTGCGTAAAATGCCGCCAGAATATTGCCGAAATTCCCTGTGGGTACCACCACATTAATCTTTTGCCCCTCCTCCAGTCTGCCCTCCGAAAGCAATCTCGCATATGCATATACATAATATACAATCTGAGGAACCAGACGTCCAATATTGATAGAATTGGCGGAGGAAAAGCGGTAGCCCTGCGCCTGCATCTCAGCCGCCAACTGCCTGTCTGAGAATATCCTCTTCACACCAGTCTGGGCATCGTCAAAATTCCCATGAATGCCCACCACAAAGGTATTATCCCCCCTCTGGGTCACCATCTGCTTCTCCTGTATAGGGCTGACGCCGTCCTTGGGATAAAATACTACGATTCGTGTTCCCTTCACACCGGCAAAGCCAGCCAGCGCCGCCTTCCCTGTGTCTCCTGAGGTCGCTGTCAGAATCACGATCTCATCCTCTATGTGATTCTTCCTGGCGGATGTGGTCAGCAGATGGGGCAGAATGGAAAGAGCCATATCCTTGAAGGCAATGGTCGATCCGTGAAACAGCTCCAAAAAATAGGCGCCGTCCGCCTCCACCAAAGGAGCGATCACCTCCGTGTCAAATTTCTCATCATACGCCCGATCAATGCAGCCTTTCAGCTCCTCCTCCGTGAAGTCCGTCAGATAGAGCTTCATCACCTCGTAGGCGATATCCTGATAGCACATGCCCGCCAGCTCCTTGAGGCTCTTATCCAGCGCCGGAATATGATCCGGCACAAACAATCCTCCATCGTCTGTAAGTCCCTTCAATATCGCCATGGAAGCTGTCACTGGCTCCTGGCTGCTTCTCGTACTCTTATATAATACTTCCATCTTATCCTCCTGATCAGAATTCCTCATTCCTCCGGCCGTCATTCTCGTAATACGCGACCGCCGACGCTGGAATGATTATAGCATGAAATTCCCTTTCGCGCAATGATTAAAAGAAGAACTCATGTCCTCCGTGACAAAACAAAAAGGTCAGCTTCTGATCAAACCACCGCATACTGCCATTGCTGGCATACCTTCTCGCGGCAAAATACATCGCTCCCTGAGAGATGTCCTCCCCGTTCAAGGCTCTGTCCACCGCTCTAACCGTCTCCTCACTGATCTCCACCCGCCAGATTCGTCCAGAAGCCACCGGAGAAAACTGTGTGACTCTGCTGCTGCGCTGCAACACCACCTCCTTCACACTGTTGGGAAAGGCCTCGCTGTTCATGCGGTTCAGCACTACATTGGCCACCAACAATTTACCGTCCTCGTCCTCCCCGCCTGCTTCAGCTTCCACAATTCGCAGCAGAATGTCATAATCCTCGTCGCTCAGCGTATAAGCCAGCGGTTTTTCCAGCGTCCCATAGTCCACTACTCTCTGTCCCGAAGCCGCCACATCAGCTACCCCCAGGGCGCTGCTTTGCTCGTCCGCCACTAACTCCCTGTCCAGTACAGCCTCCATCACAGGTGCTCCTAACTGCATGCTGTCACCGATAACCGCTACACACACATATCCCGCCAGAAATAACATATGTACCAATACAAGGATACTCAAAGCTTTCTTATACATCGCACCTCTCCTTTCGCTCAGCTAATGATCAATCCCTTATTGAGCCCCCATTATTACTAGTTTATACGGCAAGTCCTAAAAATATTGCTCACAGACTGAATATATGATAAAATTATTTCTATATGTATGGAATGAATGCGAAAAAATAGCCGACTGGCGGAATAATAGACATGGGAAAGCAGGATGGGCAAAATGTCAGAGACAGAGCATATGGAAGGCGTATATCAGGCCACAAAAAAAAACGGAGAAGCCTATTATCGCGCTTCTCTCACTTACCGGCGCAGGCACATCAGTCTGGGCAGCTATAAGGATGCTCTGCTGGCCCATTTAGCTTACCGTACCGCCTCGCGCCTGATCATGAACGGGTCGACAGTCACCCTTGAGGACTACCGTCAAACTTCCGTATTAAGCTTTGAAAAATGGGTAATTTTATTGAACTTTCGGGACAACGGCATCTATCTGGGGACTCCCATCTATATCCGTCCCCGCTTCTTTTTTTACTATCTCTCACCCAATCATGTGCTGAAATTTGACACAGACGATCTGTTTTACTATGCGTCCCACAAAATCATGTGTCGGGGTAGCCACTACTTTGTGGCAGATTACGGTATGCAGGTCAATATAGCCTCCCGCTATGGTATAAAGAATTACGCCGTCCCGGGCGTAGACTTTGATTTTCTCAACGGAGATACTACGGATTTCCGTCGGGAAAATCTGCAGATCAACAATGCCTACCACGGAGTGCGCATCCTTACAGGCAGGGGCAGCAACCGCTACAGCGTGCGTATCCATGTCAACGGTTATTACAAGGTGGGGGTATACGACACAATTATCGAAGCCGCCATCGCCTACAACAAGGCTGCCGATATCCTGCGTCAAAATGGGCTTCGCAAGAATTTTCTTCGCAATTACATAGAGGATCTCTCTCCTGCCGCCTATGCGAATATCTATTCCGCGTTGCCCATCTCTGCAAAAATTGTTAATTATTTTTCCGAGTAATCAATAAAACTGATGTTCATATTGGCATGGCCGGAGATACCGTCTATCGTTACACTCCTGCTATACTGCCACATGCTGAAGCAATAGGGATAATCCGGCACATCCTCCAACTGAGACAGCCACACGTCATACCCTGTCAGCTTGGATAGATCAAGCTGCTTGATCAGCCATTGCTTATCCCCGTAGATCATGGGAACATATCCCGCCGCCTGCACTGTATCAAGAAATGCTTTCGCTATCGTAGTCTTATCCGCTCTGCTGACCCCCTCCAGACGGGAGGTATCATTATCCACATATTCCATATCCAAAGCGATAGGATATCGCACCTTATAGTCCCCAATCTGCTGCAGCACCAGCTTAGCCTCCTCTACCGCTTCCGCCTCTGTTACAGCCTGGGAAAAGAAATACAGCCCAACCTCCAGCTTGGCATCGGTAGCACGCTTGATATTGTCGGAAAAGTATTCGTCAATCACCAGTTGGCCGCTGCTATAACCCCTGGCTCCTACCCTCAGCATCACATAGTCGATTCCCGCCTTTTTCAGCTTGTTGAAATCAACATAACCCTCCGCCTTGGAGATATCCACCCCCGCAAAAGACACCAATTTGCTGTCCTCATAGTATTTCATAATATCTGACTGGCAGACAAGCTTAGTAAAGTCATATTCATTCTTGGGCAGATAGGGGCTGATCAATACCCACTCCTCTTTTCCATCTCTGTCCACCACCAGGGTGTGCCTGCCATCCGTGGCGGGATCGCTCTCCTGAGGCTGCGGAGTGACCTCCGGCTCAGGCTCAGGCGTGGCCTGCGGATACATATCCCAGAAATCAAAATCATCCGGTGTCAGGCTACCGCCTGTCGGCGCATCCACAGGCTCCTCCCCTGCCACCCCGACAGACGGCTGTGGGTTCCACGGCTGCCTGGGCGTATTCTGTCTATGGTTGACTGCAAAGACTACAATCAAAATAATCAATACAAACAGACTGACGGCCACAATCGTAGACATGATTGTGGGAGTCAGACCTGACTTGTCATTGTAATCCTCGGGCAACTTCATACTAACTCCTGTCCGCCCGCTTTAGCGGGCATTCTAATCAGGATGTGAAAATTCATTTTCACGCCAACTCCTGTCCGCCCGCTTTAGCGGGCATTCTAATCCGCTTCTCATTCATTGATAACAATAACCTTCTTAGGGCATTTTTCCATGCAGGCCCCGCAGGAGATACACTTTTGATGGTCAATTACCGCATGGAAATTCTCCACCTTTACCGCATCCGCAGGACATGCTTTCACACACAGGCCACAGCCGATGCAACCTACGGTACATGCCTTTGACGTCACCGGTCCCTTGTCCACGGAACTGCATGCCACTACCTCCTTGGCTTCGGCGGGAATCAGAGCGATCAGTTTCCTCGGACAGACCTCAACACATTTTCCACAGGCCTTGCATTTCTCTTTATCCACTCTGGCAATGCCATCTACAATATGGATCGCGTCAAACGGACATACCTTTACACAACTGCCATAGCCCAGACAACCGCTGTTACAGGACTTGGGCCCGCCTCCGGGCACAAAGGGCATCATACGGCAATCCTCGACGCCGCTGTATTGATAATCCTGCTGCGTCTTCTTGCAGTCCCCCTGACAGCGTACAAATGCCACCATAGCTTCCGACGAACTTGCTTCCACGCCCATAATTTGAGCAATGACAGCTGCCGTGGCATCTCCGCCCACCGGACAGGCATTCACTGGCGCCTCTCCCTTGGCAATGGCTGCCGCCAGGCCAGAGCAGCCCGCATATCCACAGCCGCCGCAGTTATTGCCGGGCAGAGCGCCCAGCACCGCCTCCTCCTTGGGATCTACCTCCACTTTAAATTTGATACCGGCCAGGCCCAGAAACAATCCGATAAAAATTCCGATTGCCCCGACGATGCCAGCCGCAATAAGGATTCCCGTTATCATCACCCTACCTCCTAATTAAATCGCCGCGCGATGGCCTTCACTCTATAACAGGCCGGAAAAACCGCAGAACGCAATAGCCATCAGACCGGCCGTGAGCAATACTGCCGGCATTCCCTTGAAGGCCTCCGGAATATCATTGTACTGCATCCTTTCCCGAAGCCCCGCCAGAATGACGATGGCGACAGTGAATCCCACCGCCGTGGCAAATCCGTTGACAATCCCTGTCAAAATGCCGTATTCCTTCTGCACATTGGTCAGCGCTACACCCAGCACCGCACAGTTGGTAGTAATCAGCGGCAAATATACCCCCAGCGCCTCATACAGCGCTGGCATAGCTTTGCGCAGGAACATCTCTACAAACTGTACCAGCGCCGCAATCACCAAGATAAAGCATATCGTCTGCAGATACTCAATATGTAAGGGCTGCAGAATAAACCGATACATCAGCCCTGCCACCGCGCTGGCCAGCGTGATGACAAAGATCACAGCCGCGCCCATTCCCGCCGCTGTATTGGTCTTCCTGGACACCCCCAGAAACGGGCATAAGCCCAGGAACTGACTCAGAACCACGTTGCTCACCAACGAGGAGCCAATCAATATGACAAGTAATTCTTTCACTGTTTCCATCTTTATACCCCACACTCTATTCCAGGCCCATTGCCTATGTTTCTGGCAGGCGAGTATCCTTACAACTCTTCCACAACCAGATCATCGCCATCATCATAGAATTTCCTTTTGCTACAGCCCTCTTTTCCACAATTCATACAGTCAAAGCTGCATCCAGAACCAATCTTCGAGGTGTCTTTGCCGGCTCTCGCTCCTCTGATTTTCACCACATTCTGCAGAGCACACAGCGCTGCCAGCACAAAGAACGCTCCCGGAGCCAGCACAAAGATGCCGATGGGCGTATATGCCTGAGGCATGACATGGATTCCGAAGAGCTCCCCCGCACCCAGCAGTTCCCGCACCGCGCCGATACAGGTCAGAGCCACAGTGAAGCCCAATCCCATACCAATACCGTCAAACAGGGAAAGAATCGGCGGATTAGAATATGCATAACTCTCCGCACGGCCAAGGATGATACAGTTTACCACGATCAGCGGAATATACACGCCCAACGCATCATTCAAAAAGGGGATATAGGCCTCCAACAGCAGCTGCACCACTGTCACAAAGGAGGCAATAATCACGATAAAAGCAGGAATACGCACCTTGCTGGGGATAATCCCCCTAAGCAGAGAAATAATCAGATTGCTGAGAGCCAACACCACCAGCGTGGTGGCCCCCATACCAAAGCCATTGATGGCGGAGGTCGTCACTGCCAGAGTGGGACACATGCCCAACATCAGTACAAAGGTCGGATTCTCTTTTACCAGGCCGTTTAAAAGCCTCTCCCCGACACTGTTGGAACGATTCGCTCTACTCATTCCCTTCCCCTCCCTTCTGCAGATTCTGTGCAAAGACTCTGACAGCGCCGTTCACGGCATTGGTGACAGCCTTCGTGGTGATAGTGGCGCCGCTGATGGCATCTATCTCATGCTCCGACTGACTTCCAGTCTTCGTGTATGTAAAATCCGCCGCCGTCTTCTGCTCAAACTGCGGCACCAACACCTCATGAGCACGCATGCCCAGACCGGGAGTCTCATTCATATTCAGAATAGATACCCCATTCAGTATACCATCATTTGTAATGCCTGCATACAGGGTAATATTGCCGCCATACCCCTCGCTGGAGGTCATCTCAATCACATAGCCCAACGGATTGCCTAAGGCATCCATGGCCCGAAATACAGTTCCCAGCTTCACTCCGTCCTCCGCCAGCTGCTGTGCCAGTTCGCTGGAAACAACACAGGCGTATTCCTCAAACTGCTCGGCATCGGCAAACACCGTCTGACAGGCTTCACGAATCTTGCGCTCCTGCTGCTCCCTCCTTGGCTCCACTGTCACCTGATACACCAGCCCCAGCAGCAATCCGGAGATCAGCGTGATGGCAAACAGGATGGCGGCATCCCTCAGCATATTTCTCTTGTCGTTATTTTCCGCCATATCGCGCACCTCCTTTGCCGAATGCCCTGGGCATAGTAATCTTCTCGATCAGGGGCACCAGAAGATTGCCCAGAATGATGGCATACGATACTCCCTCCGCCCCTGGCCCAAATATCCGGAAGATTCCCGTCATAATCCCCAAAAAGATGCCAAACAGATATTGTCCTCCCACAGTGATGGGCCTGGTTACATAGTCCGTCGCCATGAAAAACGCTCCCAGCATCAGACCGCCTCCGGCCAGCTGTGCGGACAGATATTGAAGATCCAGTCCTCTGCCGCCAAACAGCAGGACAAACGCGGCAAAGCTCACAATGTAGCTGCCAGGAATCCTCAGGTCAATTACTCCAAACAGAATCAAAAAGCAGGCGCCGATCACGATTGCAATCACAGAAGTCTCCCCGATGGTTCCCGCAGTACGGCCAATGATCATGTCCGTCACATTCACTGCCTCGCCTGCCTTCAGAGCTGCCAGCGGAGTCGCTCCCGTGTACCCGTCACAGGCAAAATTTGTCATCAGCGCCGGAAAGGATATCAGCAGAAAACATCTCGCCGCCAGCGCTGGATTCATAAAGTTCTGTCCCAGACCGCCAAAGAGCATCTTCACTACCAGGATGGCGAACACTCCGCCCACAGCGCCAATCCACAAGGGCGCGCTTGCCGGCAGGTTCAGGGCCAGCAGCAGCCCCGTCACCACTGCGGACAGATCCGTAATGGTCAGCTTCCTGCGGTACAGCCCAAATAGAAACTCTGTCATCACAGTGGAAAACACAGTGATGAGAATATGTAACAAAGCCCTTACGCCAAAATTGTTGATGCCGAATCCCGCTGCCGGAAGTAGCGCAAGCACCACGGCCATCATGATACCGTTTGTCGTGACCATGGACCGGATATGGGGATTGGACGATACCTTTAATCTTCTCTCCACCTTTCCCACCTCCTATTTCTTTCTCTTAGCCAGCTGGAGCTTACGCATGGATTTAATCTCCTGTGTCAACGGCCTTCTCGCCGGGCAGATGAAGCTGCAACACCCGCACTCACAGCATTCCATGCCATTATTTTTGACAAAAGCCTCCTCGTCAAAATGCTCTGCATAGTCCGCCAATCTACTGGGTATCACTCTTCCCGGACACACCTCCGCGCAACGTCCGCAATTGATACAGGGCCCCGGCTCTATTGCTGACACCTCATCATGGGACATACACAGCAGCGCTGTGGAGGTCTTCGTGACGGGCACATCCAGATCAAACATCGCAAATCCCATCATGGGACCTCCGCAGACAATCTTCTCCGGCTTCCCCTTGAAGCCGCCTGCCTCCTCAATCAACTCCCGATAATTCATGCCGATCCTTACCCGATAGTTGCAGGGATTCCGGATGGCGTCACCCGTCACAGTGACAATGCGTTCAATCAGAGGACGCCCCTCCGTCACTGCGCGATATATAGCTACCACAGTATCCACATTGTTCACCACGCATCCCACGTCCGCCGGCAGCATGGAGGAATTGATCTTCCTGCCTGTGACAGCATAGATCAGCATGCGCTCCGCTCCCTGAGGGTATTTGGTCTGTAGCGCTCTGACACTGATGCGCTCCTCGTCCCGAGTCAGCTCCTGTAGCCTCTTAATGCAGTCCGGCTTATTGTCCTCCACCGCCAGGACGCCCCTGGCCTTCGGAAAGAGCTGCAGCATGATCTTCAGTCCGCCGACCAGCTTCTCCGGCTCCTCCAGCATTCTGCGGTAATCACTGGTCAGATAGGGCTCGCACTCGGCGCAGTTGGCAATGCAGTATTCAATTTTTTCCGGCTCCTTGGGCGATAGCTTCACATAGGTGGGAAAACCAGCTCCTCCCATGCCTACGATGCCCGCCTCCTTTACACAGTTGATGATCTGTTCTGGGCTCAGCGCATCCCATGCTCCGAGCGGCTCCATCGGCGCCTCCTCATACAGGCCGTCGTTCTCCACCACAATACTCATGACGCTGTCTCCGGTCACCACCCTCCTGGGCTCGATCGCCCTGACCGTGCCGGACACAGAAGCATAAATCGGGGCTGACACAAAGCCCGCCTGCTCCGCAAGCTTCTGTCCCACCAGTACCCGATCTCCCTTTTTTACGAGAGGAACTGCCGGGGCGCCAATATGCTGAGATACCGGATATACCAATTCACCCTTTGGCAGTACCGTCACAATGGGCTTGTCCTTGGATAGTTTCTTGCCGTCATTTGGATGGATGCCACCCACAAACGTTAACTTTCGCATACTCATGCTCCTGCCTTTCGACTAATCCTGTTATATTCTGTCGAATTTTTTCTCAATATTAATATACTATTTTTTTTACAAAAATACTACAGTATTTTCAAAATTTATGTTAAGATATGAATGAGGAAAGCTTGGAGATAATCCATATTATTGATATTAGTGTCCGCCAGAGGCGGGCATGGGGGTGTAATTATGAAAACAGATGATACCATACTGGAAAATCTGGAGCTCGGATATCCTCTGGAGAATCTGGCTCCTCTGGAGCAGATACTATTTCTGGATATTGAGACCACTGGTTTCACAGCACGCACATCCTATCTGTATCTGATTGGCTGCGCATATTATAGCGAGGGCTGTTGGCATACCAGGCAGTGGTTTGCCCAGAGTTATGTGGAAGAGCTTCAGATCCTGACTGCCTTTTTTGAATTTGCATCCTCCTATAAATATCTGATCCATTTTAATGGCAACAATTTTGATCTGCCCTTCATCCAGCAGAAATGCGAACAATTGCGGCTTCCCTACAGCTTTGACAATTTTGAGGGCCTGGATATTTATAAAAGAGTCTCCTTCTATAAATATTTCCTAAAGCTCCCCAACTGTAAGCAAAAAACAATTGAAAAATTTCTCGGAATCCAGCGCGAGGACGTATTCTCGGGCGGAGAGCTGATCGGCGTATATCATGACTATGTGAAGCTTCCCTCGGAATTTGCAGAGAAATCGCTGCTGCTGCACAATGCGGACGATTTGTTGGGTATGTTGCAGATCCTGCCCATATTAACCTATTATGACCTGTTCGACGGCAGGGTGAGAGCGCGCAAGGTTCAAGCCAACTCTTACCGCGATATGTCCGGCAACCGCCGCCAGGAACTGGTAATGACCCTCACTCTTCCCTGTACTCTGCCCGTAGATATCTCTGCGTCCGCCAACTATTGCTATTTTAAGGCATCGGGGAACGAGGCTCTGCTGAAGGTTCCGATCTATGAGGAGGAACTGAAATACTATTACACCAATTACAGAGATTATTACTACCTGCCCGCCGAGGACGTGGCTCTGCACAAATCCGTGGCCTCCTTTGTCGACCACGAACACCGTGTGCCTGCCACGGCTACCACCTGTTATACCCGAAAATATTCCTGCTATCTTCCTCAGTGGGATGTTCTGATTGAGCCGTTCTTCAAACGGGACTACAAGAGCAAAGATCTATTTTTTGAATTGACTGAAGAGTTAAAGAAGAACCGTCCGGCATTTACCATCTATGCCAACCATATCCTGGCGATGATGGCTTCCGCATACTGATAGCTAATCCACAGTTAACGCAAGTATATAGCCTAATGTCACAAGGGGCACTCAGAATGATTTCTGAATGCCCCTCAACTTACACATAATATTCCCTCTTAACACGGTCTCTCATAGAAGAAAGAATTTTTGCGGGAATACCCCAACGTCTTATAATTGATGATCTGTTCCGTGCTCCCAATAAACAGAACTCCTCCCGGCTTAAGGCTCTTCTGGAATTTAGCAAAGACTTCATCCTTAGCCTCTTCGGTGAAATAGATCAGCACATTCCGACATACAATCAGATGGCAGTCACTGGGATAAGTATCCTTTAGCAGATTATGTTCTCTGAACTCCACCCGAGCCTTGACCTCGTCAGATATCTTGTAGGAGGGACCTATCTGGGTGAAAAATTTCTTTTTCAGATCCGCTGGAACAGCAGCAACGCTTCTGTCCGCATACAATCCCGCCTTGGCCTTGGCAATGACTTGTTTGTCAAGATCTGTGGCATAGATTTTAATCTGCCCCAGCGGAATATGTCTGGAGAACGCCATCACCAGGGAATATGGCTCATCCCCTGTGGAGCAGGCAGCGCTCCAAACTTTAAGATTCTTGCCAAACTTACCGATCAGCTCCGGGATAATCTGCTCGTCCATGATTTTCCACTGTTCCGGATTACGGTAGAATTCCGACACGTTGATCGTGATATAGTTGACAAATTCCTCAAACAGAGCCTTATCCTGCTTTAATGCCTGCACATATTTATCATAACCCTTGATGCTGTGCTTGTCGATCAATGTATCAATCCGGCGCTTCATCTGACGCTCCTTGTACGCATTCAGATCAATTGTCGTCAGACTGAATATCTGTTGTTTCAAATATTCGTAATCATAATCCATGGCATTGGCCGCACCTTATATTATTTTTGTTGTACCCGCATACACTATTCTATTCATCACCTTCGGCGGCAATCACTGCGTCTATATCCACAGATACCACATCCGAATCGTCATCCTCGTCCCGCGCCGCAGAATCCGAAGCGCTCAGTGCCTTGATGCTCAGAGAAATCTTTCTGTCCGCCCCGTTGAAATCTACTACCTTGGCCGTCACCTCTTCGCCTACGCTCAGCACGTCGGCAGGCTTGTCTATATGCTCTTTAGATATCTGGGACACATGCAGTAGCGCATCCACACCGGGCTCCAGCTCTATAAACGCGCCGAAATCCGTCATCCTGGCCACTCTGCCAGTCACAACATTGCCCACCGCATATTTTTCAAAGGCATCCTTCCAGGGATTGGCATCATCGAACTTCAAGGATAACGCAATCTTACTCCCATTGATCTCCTTGATCAAGACAGTAAGCGGCTCTCCAACCTTAAATACCTTTTTAGGGTGCTCGACTCTGCCCCAGGACATCTCAGAGATATGCAACAGTCCGTCCGCACCGCCCAGATCAACGAAAGCGCCGAAGTCTGTGACATTCTTCACGACGCCTTCAACGATATCGCCCTCGTGAATCCTGGCAAACAGCTCTCTCTGCAACTCCGCCTTCTGCGCCACAAGCAATTGCTTGCGGTCGCCAATATACCTTCTTCTCTTGGGATTGTATTCGCTGATCACGAACTCAATCTCCTGACCCGCATACTTGGTCAGATCTTTCTCATAAGTATCAGATACCAGGCTCGCGGGAATAAATATCCTCACTTCGTCAACTACTACGCTAAGGCCTCCCTCCAACACCTGTGTCACGGTTGCTTTCAACACTTCCCTGTTGTTATAAGCTTCCTCGATACGCTTGTTACCTCTGTCTGCCGCCAGACGCTTGTAGGTCAGGACTACCTGTCCCTCCCCGTCATTAACCTTCAGAATCTTGACCTCCATCGTGTCGCCAATCTTAGCAATCGTGGTCAGATCCACACTCTGGTCATTGGAGTATTCGCTCTTCGTGAGAATACCGTCCGACTTGTATCCGATGTTAAGGACGATCTCGTCCGGCTTGACATCGATGACAGTGCCTTCAACTACCTCTCCTGCATGTATTGTTTTTAATGATTCTTCCAGCATTTGTTCAAAAGTTAATTCTGACATAATTTTGAACCTCCTCTATTAATTTATTTGGGGTGGAAGCCCCTGCAGTAATGCCCACCAGTCGAGCTGATTTAGGTAGTTCTAAATGCAAGTCATCCAGTGTCTGTATGAAATAGGTATTGTCACACATCTCCTTACAGATCTCATAGAGCTTTCTGGTATTGGAGCTGTGCTTGCCTCCTATTACGATCATCACATCAGCATCCGCCGCTATTTCCCGCGCCGCCCTCTGCCTCTCCTCTGTGGCATTGCAGATGGTGTTCACAATATTAACATTGTAACCTCTTTTCTGAAAAATTTCAACTATATGTTGAAATTTATTGTAATTAAATGTCGTCTGCGCCACCAGAGTGAGCTTTTTCCCCTTTGGTGGAATATATTTTGCGGCATCTTCAACGCTCTCCAATACATCCACCGGACCGTTGCACCATCCGACCGTCGCCTCCACCTCAGGGTGCTCTGGACTTCCTATCACCAGAATATGATCTCCCCTGCTGCTGTTTTCCTCCACAATATGGTGAATCCTCTTCACAAAAGGACAGGTGGCATCTATGATCTCCCACTGGCTGTCTTCCATCAGACGCTGAACCTCCCGCGACACTCCATGGGCGCGGATGATCACTGTCCCCCTCTCCGCACGGCCGTTATCCGGACACAACAGCTGTTCCAGCTGACGCCGATCCTCAATCACCTGTACGCCCCGACCAGCCAGCTCTCGGACCATTTCCTCATTGTGCACAATGGGGCCATAGGTATATATAGTTTTCCCTGTTTGCAACTGTTCATACACAGTATCCACCGCGCGCTTCACTCCAAAGCAGAAGCCCGCGCTGGCGGCAAGCCTGATTTCCATATTCACTTATCCTCTATTATCTCCGGCAAAGCTTTAGAATCCTCTCAACCACCTGTTCAGGCGTCATATCCGAACTGTCCACTAAGACGGCATCCTCCGCCTGACGCAGGGGACTGACCTCCCGATGCATATCCCGATAGTCACGCTCTTCCATATCCGCCTGAATCTGAGCCAGGTCACAGCTCTGTCCTCTGGCTGTCAATTCATCATATCGGCGCCTGGCCCTAACAGCGCTGCTGGCCGTCAGATAAATCTTCACATCCGCATCCGGCAGCACACAGGTGCCGATATCGCGCCCGTCCATAATACAGTCTGTGCAGGCCGCCAACTCGTGCTGCAAGGCAGTGATGCGTCTGCGCACCGGAGCCAGCACACTGATCCGCGAGGTGGCGCTTCCTACCTCCTCCGTGCGGATATAGGCGTTGACATTCTCCCCGTTCAGGTACACCACCTGCACTCCATTCTCATGCCGCAGCGTAATATCGGCCTCGTCACAGCGGGCGATCACCGCCTGCTCATCATCCGGATTGATGCCCTGGCGCAATATATACAGCGCCATACCGCGATACATAGCCCCTGTATCCACATAGATAATATTCAGTCTTCTGGCCACTTCTCTGGCTATAGTGCTCTTGCCGGCGCCGGCCGGCCCGTCTACCGCAATATTGTAGCTCATATATGTCCCTCCTATTATCGCTTCACTCGCTCCCTGCAGCGCTAATGCCCGCCAGATGTCCGGTGGACCAGGCAATCTGCAGATTATAGCCCCCTGTCAACGCATCCAGATCCAGGAGCTCTCCCGCAAAATACAGTCCCCTCACCTTTCTGGACTCCATCGTGGAGGGATTGACATCCCGAACGGAGACCCCTCCCTTGGTGATAACCGCCTCCTCATAGCCCTGTGCCCCTATTACTGTCATGGGCAGCGCCTTGATCAGCTCCACAAAGGCTATGCGCTCCTGGCGGGTGACCTCCCCCGCCTGCTTGTCCGGACAGATGCCAGACAGACGGACCATCACCGGTATCAGCTTCGCGGGAAACAGCCGACCCAATGCATTCTTAAACTGCTTGTTCCGGTTCTCTTCCAAGTCCCGCAGCACCCTTTTGTCCAACTGCTGCTTATCCATCGCAGGCTTTAGATCCAGCAAAGCTGCGGCCTCTCCCTGTGCCTGCGCCGCATAATAGCTGCTGGCGCTCAGAACCAGGGGCCCGCTGATTCCGAAATGTGTGAACAGCATCTCCCCAAAGCCGCTGTATAGCTCCCTGCCTCCCTGACGCAAGGACAGACTCACATTGCGCAGAGACAGCCCCATCAGCTCCCGGCACCAGTCCTCTCTGATTCGCAGAGGCACCAGAGAGGGCCTGCACACTGTCAGATCATGCCCTGTCTCTCTGGCAAAATTATGCCCGTCACCAGTGGAGCCTGTAGCAGCGTAGGACAGGCCGCCGGTGGCCAAAATCACCCTCTCAGCCACCAAGCGCCTCCCGTCCGCCAGCTGAACGCCGCGTATGCTCCCGCGGTATGCTTTCGCTTTTTTTCCACTATTTTCCACCGGCTCCAGAGAAGTCGTCTGCGCTTCCTCCCACCACAGGCTGCGCACCTGGGTGTGCAGACCTATCTCCACCTGTCGCCGCTTCAGAGCCCTTGTCAGAGCGGCAATGACATCCGAGGAGTGATCGCTGACTGGAAATACACGCTCTCCCCGCTCGATCTTCAGCGGACAGCCCTCCGCCTCCAGCAGCTCCATCACCGCCCGATTGTCAAAGCAGCCGAAAGCGCTGTATAGAAATTTGCTGTTGGTCATCACGTTGGCAAAGAGCTGCTCCCGCTCACCGGCGTTGGTCACATTGCATCTCCCCTTGCCGGTGATAAACAGCTTTTTGCCCAGCTTTTCATTCTGCTCCAGAAGCCTGACCCTGGCTCCGGCATCCGCCGCCGCCACAGCAGCCATCATTCCCGCAGCGCCGCCGCCCACCACGATCACATCCATCGGCCTCTTCCATCCTCCCGCTACTCTTCTTTTCTCAGAGAATAATTCAATATCGGCTCATCGTCTATAAAATTGATCTCGTCATTCAGATATACCTGATAATTGTTCCATGTCTCCTCCAGCATCTCCAGGTTCTGCTTCACCTCCTGGGGACACTTCAGACACATGGCAACCACCAGCGCATTGATCACACTCAAGGGCGCCACCAGAGAATCCACGATGGACACCATGTCACTGCGCGCCAGCAGGTTGCAGGAGGAATACAGATTCATCGGAGAATGAATGGAATCGGTGACAGCGATCACTTTGGCGTTCCTGTCATTGGCAAATTCCATAGCCTTCAGGGTACGCATCGAGTATCTGGGAAAGCTGATACCGACAAAGCAGTCCCTCTCATCAATCCGTATCATCTGTTCAAAGGTCTCGCTGACACTGGTCGTCTTAAGCAGCACCACATTGCCCCGAATCATATTCAGGTAAAAATGCAGGAACTCGGCCAGAGGCTCATTGCTGCGCAGCCCCATGATATAGATGTGATCCGCTCCCAGCATAGTGTCCACCGCCGTCTCAAAGGCTGCGGCATCCAAATGCTGTATCGTGTGCTGCAGCTTCTCTATATCCGCTGTCAACACGGAGGTCAACAGCTCTGACTGCGTGCTGTGTCCGTATTTGGCGTCAATCTTCTGGACACTGCTCAGCTTGTTCTGCACACATTCCTCCAGAGCCCTCTGAAATTCCGGATAACCCTTATAGCCGATACCTGCGGCAAACCGCACCACTGTGGACTCACTGATGCGCAGGGCATTCCCCAGCCTGGCCGCCGTCATGAATACCGCCTGGTCATAATGCTCCAATATAAACGAAGCGATTTTCTTATGTCCCTTGCTCATGCCCTCGTACCGCTCTCTGATCTTGTCCAGTACATCATATTGCATACGCAATACTCCTCCTCATCTCTGCACCTACTGAGCGAACCTCCCATATGTCTGTTTCAACACGGATAGAGTCTCCACATCAGACAGATCATAATCTCCCGTCAGAGTCATACAGGCGCTGCCGTGAATAAAGATCCACATACGCATAAAGACATCCTGAGGATGCATACAGCCCTCCGTCTTCGCCATATTGATCTCGTAGATCACATTGCCCTCCGTCCCGTTCAGAAGGTCATACATGCTCTTTCTGTTGGCCCTCCGAGAGAGGAAAAGCAGTTCAAACAGATGCCCCTCCTTGCGCGCAAAGGCTATGTACGCCATCCCCAAATTGACAAAGGGCGTCCTGGCCATACGGGGATACTGGCTGTAAAAATCCTGAAAGAAGATAGCCGCTCTCTCGTAAACGGCGTCCCACAGCTCCTCCATGTTTTTGTACACCCGAAATATGGGCTGTGTGGAGCAGCCCGCTCTGGCGGCCACCCTTCTGGCTGTCACGCTGGCAAAACCCTCCTCGCGGGTCATTTCAAATGCGGTATCCAATATCTGTTCTATAGTGATGCTTTCTTTCCTGGGCATACTATCCCTCCTTGGATGATGAGAAGCCAACACATATAACACTTGTTATTCTACAGGATTTCATTCCTGTTGTCAACCTAAACCTTTTTTTCTATATCGCGAACGCGACTTACTCCAGTGTGTTGACCCGTTCATTTGCCGAAATGTGAACGGGTCAGTACACTAGTGATTCCTGCGATTAATATTCCAATAAGTACAACTGTATCGACAAACATAACAGCCACTACGCTTTTTACCAATCCATATACGAACAATATAGAGAACAATTCTACCGACAGAGCAATAAAGCATAGATAATTTGACAAATATTCTCTTATCAATTCCCCATAAGGATAATTGATCAAAAATCTCACATAAATAACTGGTCTCAAAAAGACTCGTATCATCACGCATATGATCGGATATAAGAATATAAATTTCTTATCCATAGATGAAACGGCAATTCCATCATCCCACTGAACAGGTATTTCAGCCGGTAATTTCATATAGAACAACATTCCTGTTAGCAGGCACAGAGCTGTAATAATTGTCCATGTAATAAGACTGCCCCATAAGTACATGAAACTAACGGAATCGAATTTCAAAACAGGTTTGTTATCACTCCAATAAGTCTCCAAGTCTACTACATATTTTTCAATCTTTAATTCGTCAAAGCTGACATTTCCATCATCCAGCATTATTTGACACATGGTTTTTGCCTTATTAAGACGCTCAAGCTGTGTCTGAATTGTCCCCGCCTGCTTTTCCACAATTTCTATCAGGGATACTTTATCAGATATAATATCGCGTATCTCTTCAATGGATATCTCCAGGGTACGCAAATAAGCTATTTTCTTAATGACCTCAACGTCTCTTTCTGTATAATCACGATAACCGTTTTTGTCATTTCGTGACGGTTCTATGAGCTTTTCCTTCTCATAAAATCGTATGTTGGAGCGTGTCAGTCCTGTTTTTTCCTCTACTTCCTTGATCGTCATGTCGTGTCCTCCTGATTAAATCGCTGCGCGACAGCACTTAAGGGCGAAATTCTTTCGTCGCACTACAATAATATGATTTGTCTCGAAATATAAGGTATAAATAAGGTTTACAGTCAAGCTCTTTATCTGTATTAAGGAAGACATATTGCACTCGTACAACCGTTTTCTTTATTTTTGCAAAAAAGGCGAACATCGTCAAGGGATGCGACAGAATTGCATATAACATATTAAGCAACTTTATTCTGTGAGGAAAGATTATGCCACTTGTCGTATTAGATGCCGGTCACGGTGGAGCCAACCCTGGCGCCGTCTATCAGGGCAGACAGGAAAAGGATGACGTCCTGGCTCTTACACTGGCCATTGGACGGATTCTGGAGGATCGGGGCGTAGAAGTGTACTACACCCGTACCACAGATATCTACGAGTCTCCCCTGCAAAAAGCTCAGGAGGGCAACCAGGTGGGAGCGGACTATTTTGTATCCATACACCGCAATTCCAGCCCCTATCCCAATCAGTACAGCGGCGTGGAATCCCTGGTCTACAACCGCTATGGAGCAGCCGCGCGCATGGCTGCCAATATCAACCAGCAACTGGAGGCTGTGGGATTTCTCAATCAGGGCGTAAACGAGCGCACCAATCTCGTGGTCCTCAACCGCACGCAGATGCCCGCCGTGCTGGTGGAGGTCGGATTTATCAACACGGATGCGGACAATCAATTGTTTGATGCCCAGTTTGATGAGATTGCCAGGGCCATTGCAGAGGGAATCCTGATCACCGTGGGGAGGTAGAAGATAACCGCGGAGCCCGACGGCATTGCCGAATTTCTCGCCACGAGCAAGGGGCGTATGCGCTAAAAAACCGCATATACGCCCCTATGTTCATTACGAAGATACTCCTTCTAATGCTCCAGCATATTCTCAATAAATATTCCATACCCCCTGCTCGCATCCTGCACCAGCACATGAGTGACTGCGCCGATCAGATGGTTATTCTGAATAATAGGGGCGCCGCTCATGCCCTGTATGATACCGCCTGTCAGCGCCAATAGTTCAGGGTCCGTGACCTCCAGCTCTATGCCTCGGTTTACATTGTCGTGATCTAAGTGTATGGCTGTGATCTCCACGTCATAATATCGGGGAGCGCCATCCACGCTGCACAGAATCCTGGCTGGCCCTCTCTCGATATCCTGTTTGAGTCCAATCGGCAGCGCTTCCTGGGTACTCATGGCCAGCGCCTTCTCGTTGCAGTGTCCGAAGATACCCTCCTTGCCATTATAATAGATATTCCCCAATATCCGCTCCGGACTATAGACAATCATACCTGTCATCTCTCCCGGTTCTCCGTCTCTACCTTTCTTAATGGCAATGATCTCCGTCTGATACAGGGTGCCGTCGTCCAGGCTCATCAAAGTGCTGGTATCCACATCATTGATACCATGTCCCAGAGCGCCAAAATTACCGTTAGCATCTATATAAGTCATTGTGCCTACCCCCTGAGCATTATCCCTGATCCAGACGCCCAGCTTATATGTCCCCTCGCTGTTTTGCTCCGGCTGAGCTTGCACCTCCATGATCTCATTGCCACGCCGTATCTGCAAGGTCACCTCCCTGCCCTCGCACTCCTCCACGCGTCGCACAAAATCCTTTTTGTCCGACACTGGCTGCCCGTCCATCTGCAGGATGTAATCACCGGATTTTACCACATATTTCGCCGGACTGTAGCTGATGCCGTCCACGCCCTGAAACTCTCCCACACCCACCACCAGCAAACCATCTGCCTTCACATAGATTCCGATGGGCACGCCCACCGGAGTCAGTTCCTGATCCTTGATGACCTGTATGCCGACGCGCTTGAAGGGCAGAAAGCCAAACAATTTCACATTCATCTGATAGCTCTGATCGGAGCTCATCTTCATTGTCACCTGGCGGCTTAGGTCAATTGTCACCGCGCCCTCAGGGATGTTGGACTCGTCGCGGCCACTGGCAGACACCACCTCCCCTGTCAGCGGCACACCGAGATCAATGGTTTGCTCCATATCCGCCTTGACGCGCAGCACCGAAGGCACCTGGTTGTACAGATCATAATAGCCCACGCCGCCCAGCGTCAGGCAGGCGCAGACTAAGGCAACGCACAGACAGCAGCGAAAGACCCGGCGGCGTCTCCGGGTCTTTCGCCATCTCTCAGAAAGAGCCGCCATATCCGCTCCTGCCTGATCTATGATTGCCGCGTCGCGCTGATCAATATCCTCAAAATGAATCCTTTTTTTCCACATATAAATCACACACTTTCCTCAGTTGTCCTGCAAATAGTGTGTGATTTTTTTCCGAACTTTAATCAATGAAATTTATGGTTTTCAAATTTAAGTGGTAGTCCGCACCTTATCCCAATCGGTGATTCCTTCCGCTCCCACTAACCAATTCAGCGCATAATGCCACTCATAGACGATTTCGCTGTTTACAGCCTCCACTTTGGTCTCATGTATCCTCGCGTCCACACAGGCCCAGTCATAGCGGAAGATCAGGTCCTGCATATCCAGTATCTCGTCCCGACTTCTGAGTTTTGCTTTTTTCATCAGACTGTCAAAGTCATTATTCCATATCAGCGCGCCCAGCTTGGAGGCGTCGCATATCTCATTGGGCTCCCCCAGCTCATAAAGGGAAAGCGCCCACAGGAGGACCGCGCAGCACTCATATCTCCATCCAAACCGATTATGGCTCGCGGCGTCATCAAGCTTCCCATCCAGATAATCCCGCTCCTGCTCGGACAGCCAAGCCCTGACGCCATAGTCCTTATTCATCCGCTCGGTCATCTCCCGCACCATATTCTGCGGATCGTCATCCTGCCCCTGGGTGATAGCCTCCGAGCGGACACATGCAGTGAACACAGCCGCGGCTCTGCGCAGAATCTCCTCCTGTGTGGGAATCCTGCACTCGCTCTCATAGACAGCCGCTTCCAGATGCTCTATGCACGCAATCCCCCTCTCCCTGCAGGCGGCGATAGAGCGGGCCTTGCGGTCCTTATCAGCCTGGGTCTCCTCCGCTTTGTCTTTTTTCAGATACGATGAGTCCGCCATCGGTTTAAAGGTTTCAAAATCTGTCTTGCCATCCATGGAGATTAAAATCCTTCTGTCAGGATGGAACAGATAAAATTGTGGACTCAGGACAAAACCTACCAGCAGGTCAGCCAGCCTGAAGATCGCTTCCCCCACCGCCTCGGTCCTGGCGGCATCCCCATTGGTCTGAAAACTGATTCCCACGATACAGTTAAACAGCCTTACCTGCATCAGAGCAGCCTTCCGCACCTCCTGATTCTCGAGCTGAGCCTGTGAGAAAAAGTTCATCATGCCTATTGCCTGCGCTTCTGTCTCCGCCGCATCCGTCCTAATATGAAAATCCATAGTGGACCCATCCTTCAGCAACATCTGACAATGATCGGCCTCCACCTGAGTAAAGCTTTTCTGCAGCGGGGCAAACGCCTCCTGTATTTTTTCTGGAATGACGTCCATATCCCCCCTGCACGCGTACACTGTCATAACCGCGTCCTGCCATATTTGCTTTTCTGCCTTTTTCCTGCCAAACAATCCCATTACTTTACTCCCGCTTTTTTCATCTCTTTTCCCGCAAATGTTCCCCAGTTCAGCACAGAGCGGATCAATCTGCGCTGCCCGTTTTGTGCGATAGCGCCTGCTGCCGCATCTCACGGGCATTGCCCAGCACGGCGTCCGTCATCCCGTCGCTGCCGAGCAGCCTGCCCAGCTCCTGCAGGTTCTCATCATCCTGAAGCAGCCGGATATCCGTGACGGTACTGTCCTCTCTCGCCGTTTTTTCAATCGCATAATGCCTGTCCGCCATAGCCGCGATCTGCGGCAGATGGGTGATACAGATCACCTGGTGGGTATGGGCAACGCTGTCGAGCTGCTCCGACACCTTCCAGGCCGTCTTGCCGCTGATTCCCGCATCGATCTCGTCAAAAATCAGCGTGTCAATATCATCCTGGCTGGCCAGCACCGTCTTGATCGCCAGCATGATACGCGACAGCTCGCCGCCGCTGGCAACCTGAGAGAGAGGCTTCACTGCCTCCCCTGGATTGGTGGAGATCAGAAATTCCACCTCGTCCCAGCCTTTGGCGCTGACGCTCTGCCCGTCACGCACCTGAATCTGCAGCTTCACCGCCAGAAAATTCAATCCCTGCAAGGCCTGTGTCAACACCTCAGTGAGCTTCGCCGCACTGTCTCTGCGAATGCGGGTCATCTCCCCGCAGGCCTGCTCCAGCGCCGCCTCCGCCTCCGCCAACTGCTTCTCCAACTTCTGCATATACAAATCGTAGTCCGCCAGCTTTTCCAGTCTCTTACCCTTGTCCTCACAGGCCTGCAGCACCTTCTCCAAAGTATTGCCATACTTATCCTTCAAGCGATTCAGCAGATTCAGCCTCTCCTCCGTCTGTCGGAAATCCTCCTCGTCCCAGATCAGTTCATCCCGATACAGGGCGACATCCCGATTATAGTCATTCAGCAGATCATCTATCTGCGTGAGCTGTTGGGCAAGCTGCTCCAGCTGTTTGTCATACTCGGCAATACTGTGCATGCACCGCAGAGCTCTGCTCAGGGTATTGCCCGCGCCGCCCTCCTCATCGCCAGTGTACAGTTCCGCTTCGCCTAGCGCCTGAGTGATCTTTTGACTGTTCACCATCCTCCTGTAATTCTCCTCCAGCGCCGCATCTTCGCCCGGCATCAGATGAGCCTCTGCTATCTCCTGATGCTCAAACGCCAGCAGATCTCTCTCTCTTGCCAGAGAGTCCTGATCCAGACGGTTTTCCTCGATCTCTCGCTCAAGCCTCCTTACCTCCCGAAAACGCTCTGCCACCGACGCCAGCATTTCCTGGGCCCCCTGCCCCGCATAGGCGTCCAAGATCTCCATATGCTTTTTCCTGTGCAAAAGAGACTGATGCTCATGCTGCCCGTGAATATCGATCAGCAGCTCCGCCACCTCCTTGACCTGACGGGCGGAGACAGTCTCGCCGTTGATGCGCAACACACTCTTACCCGGCTGCATCCGGCGGCTAATCATCACCGTGTCCTCCTCCAGCGGTATCTCCAACTCCTGAAGCTTTTCCCTCAGCACCGTATCCTCCGGTGAGCAGGAAAACATCAGCTCCACCAGGGCTCTCTCCGCCCCCTGACGCAGCATGTCCTTGTCAAATCTGGCCCCCAACGCCAGATTGATCGAACCGATCAGGATGGACTTTCCCGCGCCGGTCTCTCCGGTGAGGATGTTCAGCCCCCTCCCAAATTCCACCTCTGTCTCCTCAATAAGGGCCAGATTTTTCACATGTAAACTAACTAACATCTCTTTCCTCCCGGCGCCCTTTCTTCAAGGGAGCCAAGCCCTCTTCCCCAGTCCCCCAACTCCCTGTGTCAAAGGGACTGCATCGGCGGTCTCGCAATGGAGCGTTGCTCAGCCCTCCTGCAATAGCTTCCGTATCCTATGCATCAGCAGCTCTGTATCCGCCACGGTGCGAACCGCCATCATGATGGTATCATCTCCGGCGATACTTCCCACAAGCTCCTGAAAGCGAAGGGCGTCGATAGCCGCCGCTACCGCCATGGCCATTCCCGATACCGTCTTCATCACCAGGATGTTCTGAGCCATATCCATAGACACAAATCCATCCTTCAGAACACGGATATACTTACTCTCCATATGATTTCCATCCTCCTGACTGAGCACGGCATACTTTTGCCGCCCCTCGCCGATGGACATCTTAAACAGCTTCATCTCCCGAATATCACGAGAAATAGTGGCTTGGGTCACATCGAGGCCGCTTTTTCTCAGATACCCCGCCAACTCCTCCTGGGTCTCAACCTCATGCTGTGTGATAATCTCCAGGATCTTGTCATGTCTTACCTTTTTTGCCGTCATAGCTCTTTCTCCCATCTGAAGGAATTCTGATTCATGGCATTAACACAGCCCTCACTCGTTCTCCCGCATCTTGCGATGCAACACTTCCAGGAAGCTGACCCTGTTCAGCGACAGGATCTCTGTAGTCTTCTCCGACTTCACGATCCTGATGCGGTCTCCGGTACACATAGGCACCTGATGTGCTCCGTCAAAGTTGGCGGTCACCTGCTGCCTCCTGCCCTCCCGACCCTCAGGAATCTCGATCTCAATCACATCCTCGGGCGACAGGATAATGCTTCTGCTGCTGAGAGTGTGAGGACAGATTGGTGTCATAATAATCAGCCGCGAGGAAGGCTCCGCTATGGGACCTCCGGCGGAGAGATTGTAGCCGGTGGAGCCGGTGGGCGTAGTGACGATCACGCCGTCGGCGCTGTAGTCCTTGAGAAACTGGCCATTGACATAGATATTCATCTTGATCACCTGCAGCGCTCCACTCCGTGAGATAACGATGTCGTTCAGAGACCAGTCCTCTGTGACCATGCCCTCCCGACCATATATTTTGCCGTTCAGCATCATGCGGCTCTCCGACAACGCCTCGCCTGCCATCAGCTGGTCCAGAGCCTCCTCCAGACATCCTGGCTCCACCTCCGTCATATACCCCAACGTTCCCAGATTAACGCCGATCAGAGGAATATTGGTCTTCCTCACCTCCCATGCGGCCTGCAGCATGGTTCCATCGCCGCCCAGCACGATCATACAACTGGCATCTGCCGCAAACCGACTCTCTCCGCCCTCCGCCTGACCGTATTCCACTTCTCCATGGTGGTTGCACTCCCCCCTGTTCCGCAGAATCACGGTGCATCTGTGCCCGTGAGCCTCCAGATAACCTCGAATCCGCTCTGTGATAGCCATACACCTGTCCTTATGGCAATTCGTATAGATCAGAAAATGCTTCATCCCTGCCTCCTGCGCTTAAGCCAGCTCCCCATGCGCCTGTTCCACCGCGTCCCCTATCCTATCCGGCCAATCCTGCTGCCAGGAAAGACCGCTTTGAAGTGCAGTCAGCTCCCTGAGCCCCGCCTCAGCCTCCTGCTCTGTGACATCCACTGTATTCAGACAGCTCTCCGCGTCTTTTCTGATATGTATCAGATACTCAATATTGCCCTCTGGCCCCCTGATCGGAGAATGCCCCAGGGCCCGCACCTCGAAGCCGATAGAGCCGGCAAAATCAATAACCTTGTGGATCACTTCCTCATGCACGGCAGGATCCCTGACCACACCTTTCTTACCCACCTTCTCCCGACCAGCCTCAAACTGGGGTTTGATCAGACAGACCATCTGCCCGTCGGGGCGCAGTAGCTTTCGGGCAGGAATAAGCATTCGAGTCAGCGAGATGAAGGAGACGTCCACACTGGCGAAGTCCACAGCTTCCCCGATATCCTCTGGCGCCATATGGCGAAAATTGGTCTTTTCCATACATACTACGCGGGGATCGTTTCGCAGCCTCCAGTCCAGCTGTCCATGTCCCACATCAACAGAGTAGACCTTCCGCGCCCCATTTTGCAGCATGCAGTCGGTAAAGCCTCCTGTGGAAGCGCCAATATCCACACACACCAACCCTTCCAGCGAGATATCCCAGCTCTTCACCGCCTTCTCCAGCTTCAGCCCGCCGCGGCTCACATATTTCAGCTGCGTCCCCCGAACCTCCAGCTGCATTCCCTCCAGCTCAAACATGCTGCCGGCCTTGTCCTCCCTCTGGCCGTTCACATATACATTGCCTGACATGATGACTGCCTTGGCCCTCTCCCTGGAGGGAGCATAGCCCCTGTTCACCAGGATCACATCCAAACGCTCCTTCATAGCTGTCCTTTCAATAATCAACCCATTCCTTCTACTGCACAACGTTCTCTTATTCTCTGGCATATACTGTCTGCGTCCACGCCAACCTCAGCCTTGAGCTTCTCCACATTGCCATGCTCAATATATGCGTCGGGCAACGCCACCTGGAGATAATCCACCGACAAATTCTCATCATGAATCAACTTGAGCACCCTCTCACCGTAGCCTCCGGCAGACACATTCTCCTCCAGAGTGACAAGGAGAGCATGCTCCCTACATGCCTCTCTCACCGCATCGGCGTCGATGGGCTTGACAAAGCGGGCATTGATCAGGCTGACCTGCATTCCCTCCGCTTTCAGCTTTTCTCTGACCTCCTGGGCCGTTTTCACCATACTGCCCACAGCAAACAGCGCAATCCCCTGCTCCCGGTATATCCATTCCGCCCTGCCGCAAACGATGGGCTCACGATACTCCTTGAGTCCGTCATAGGCCTCGCCCCGCGGATAACGGATAGCGATAGGCCCGCCGAATACCACCGCATATTTCAGCATATCAGCCAGCTCCCATTTGTTCTTGGGGGCGCAGACATGCATGTTGGGAATGCTGGAGAGATAAGACAGATCAAATATCCCCTGATGGGTCTCACCGTCGCTTCCCACCAGTCCCGCCCGATCTATGGCAAAAACCACCGGCAGATTTTGAATGCAGACATCGTGTAGTATCTGATCATACGCTCTCTGCAAAAAAGAGGAATACACCGCTACCACCGGCTTCATCCCCCCTGCCGCCAGACCTGCGGCAAAGGTTACCGCATGCTCCTCCGCAATGCCTACATCAAAAAAGCGGTCCGGATACATATTGCGGAAACGCTTCAATCCCGTCCCGTCGGGCATGGCGGCAGTGATGGCCACCACCTTGTCATCGCGCCCTCCCAGCTTACACATCACGGTGGAGAAGATATCCGTGTAATTGGGCGTGGTGTGAGGCTTAGTGGGCAAGCCGGTCTTCACGTCAAATGGATCTGCCCCGTGAAACCGAGCCGGATGCCGCTCCGCCGGAGCATAGCCTTTCCCCTTCTGGGTGAGTGCGTGAATCATCACCGCCCCATTGACCCTCTTAGCCTCCTGAATAACCCGAGTCAGAGCCGATATGTTATGCCCATCCACCGGCCCTAGATATGTAATGCCCATGTCCTCAAAAAGCATGCCGGGAATGACCAGCTGCTTGAAGCTACTCTTGACCCTGCGGATACCGGACACCATGTTGTTGCCTCGGGGAATTGCCCGCAGTGCCTCATAGATACCCTTTTTCAAATCCAGATAGCTGTCAGCCGTGCGGATATTGTTCAGATATTTGGAAACCCCTCCCACATTCTCAGAGATAGACATATTGTTGTCATTCAAGATAATGATAAAGTTAGTCTCCAGCTTACCCGCATTGTTCAGCGCTTCAAAAGCCATCCCCCCAGTCATGGCCCCATCACCGATAACGGACACAATTGTCTGCCCCGTCCCTTGAATATCTCTGGCCTTTACCAGCCCCAAGCCTGCGGATATGGAGGTGGAACTGTGCCCTGTGTCAAAAGCATCGCAATTGCTCTCCTTGCGCTTCGGGAAACCGCTCATGCCATGGAATTGGCGCAGACCGTCAAAGCCTTCCTTACGTCCGGTCAATATCTTATGTGTGTAAGATTGATGCCCCACATCCCATATAATCTTATCCTCCGGAAGCTTGAGAGCCAGGTGCAACGCCATGGTCAGTTCCACGGCGCCCAGATTGGAGCCGAGATGCCCTCCTGTGACGCTGATCTTCTGAATAAGAAAATCCCTGATCTCCTGAGCCAGCTGCTCATAATCGTCTGGATGAATATTTTTGATGTCATTGACATCCCGTATCTGTTCCAAGTACATATCTATCCCCCTGCATATCACAAGCCTGCTTGTGATACTGCACCAATAAGAGGTTTGAAAGTTTTCTTTCAAACCTATCCCCCTGCATATCACAAGCTTCCTATTTTGTGCGGTGAATCAGAGACTTCGTCAATGCCTGCAGAAAACTACTGTCACCCCCACAGTCTGCCAGAAGCTTCAGGGCCTCGCGGGAAAGCCGCTCCACCTCCATGGCTGAGGCCTCGATTCCCATGAGCGTCACATAGGTCTGTTTGTGGTTCTTCTCATCGCTTCCAACAGGCTTGCCAAGCTCCTCCATAGTGCCTGTGACATCCAGAATATCATCCTGGATCTGAAAAGCAACGCCAATGTCACGCGCACATCTCTCCATCTGCCGCACCTGTTCCTCATCGGCGCCTGCGAGTATTGCTCCAACCATCATGGCTGCCTGAATCAGCGCCGCCGTCTTGCGCTCATGGATAAACAGAAGCTGTTCCATGGAAACCCGCTGTGATTCCTCCGCTTCTATATCCGCCGTCTGCCCGCCGATCATGCCATAAATCCCAGCCTTCCCAGCCAATACCGCTATCGCGTCGGCAATGCGCCGCATCCGCACGAGCTCCTCCGAGGAGGAAGAGCCTCCAGATTCCCCCACTGACATGCTCCCCATCTGAAACGCCCTCATAGCCGTCTCCCACGCGAGGTTCAGGAGTCCATCCCCCGCCAATATCCCCATGGCTTCCCCGTAAACCGCATGGGTGGTCCTGCGTCCCCTGCGATATTCGTCGTTATCCATAGCCGGCAGATCGTCATGCACCAGGGAATAGGTGTGGATCATCTCGATGGCAGCCATCAATGGCTCGATCTCCCTGCCACTCCCACCGAACATCCTATAGGTCTCCCACATCAGCATGGGCCGCAGGCGTTTGCCACCCGCCAGCATGCTGTAATTCATGGCTTCCACCACCGCTTGCTGGTAGCGACATACCTCTGCGGGCAGATATTTGCTGATAATCTCCTCAAGCTCCTCTGTCTTTTGCCGTATGATTTCCTGTATTTGTTCCATGATATCTCCTGTTTTACGTCTTGCGGGCAGCTATCAGTCCTCACGCGTCAAAGGGCTCCAAGACGCCCTCCTCTGTCAGCTTAAGCACCTGCTTCTCCACTCTGTCAATCTGGCTGTTGCAGTCCTTGATCAATTTCATGCCCTCGCTGTAGCAGGCGAAAGCCTCCTCCAAGGATACCTCCCCGCTCTCCAACCGTTGTATGGTCTCTTCCAGCCTTGCAAAATTCTCCTCTATGCCAAGTGGCTGACCCGTTTCCTTTTTCTCCTCCATCTGCTCCTCCTCGTCTGTCGATCCCCATCCGCTTGCGCAGATATCAGAACCGCGCCTCAATCGCCTCAGTGTCCACCACCCGCGCCCGGATGCGACCGTCCGTCACCTGTATAGATAACACCTGTTCCGGAAGTACCTCCTGTATTGACCGGATGGTCTTCCCCCGCTCATCCGCCACATGGCTGTAACCGCTGCTGAGCTTCTGCAGCGGAGATAAACCCTTCAGCTGCTCGACATAGATCGCCATCCTATGCCTCTTTTCTCTCAACACATTCTGCATTCCCTTCTGCAACCTTTCCTCCAGCTGTGCGAGATAAATCCTCTTTTCCCTCAGCCTGCTGCCCGGACTCACTGCCTTTAGGCGCAGTTCATACTGTCTTGCTCGATTCCGCGTATCCGTCAGCTGGCGCTGCATCCCGCGGTTCAGCTTCACACGCGCATCGTCCAGGCTGTCCGCCAGCTGCCTGAACTCATACACAGCCAGCTCCGCTGCTGCGGAAGGGGTTGGCGCTCGCAGATCAGCCACAAAATCGATGATAGTGGTATCCGTCTCATGTCCAACAGCCGAAATAACAGGCACGCGGCAGTCGAATACCGCCTGAGCGACCCGTCTCTCATTGAAAGCCCACAGATCTTCAATAGAGCCTCCGCCCCGTCCCACAATCATCACATCCACCCCCTGCCTCTCGAGGGCCCTGATGCCTCTAACGATGCTGTCCGCCGCCTGATCCCCCTGGACGATGGCGGGATAGAGCAGGATTTGTACATAGGGATTGCGCCGGGACGCAATCTGGATAATATCCCTCACCGCCGCGCCGGTGTCCGCCGTCACCACGCCCAATGTGCGGACAAAGCGGGGAATAGGCTGCTTATATTCGGGGGCAAACATCCCCTGCTCCTCCAGTTCCCGCTTCAGCTGCTCATACCGCTCGTACAGCGCTCCAGCGCCGTCCAGAACGATCTGCCTGGCATATAGCTGATACTTACCGTCCCGCTCATATACGTCCACCGCACCGCCCACGATGACCTGCTGACCTTCCTGCATACGGAAATTCAGTCCTTTGCTGTAACTGGAAAACATGACACAGTTCAACGTACCTTTTTGATCCTTTAACGTAAAATAAATATGTCCAGAGGAATGATATTTGCAGTTACTCACCTCTCCCTTCACCAAGAGAGCCTGCAACATATAATCCTGCGTGAACATATTCCTGATATACGCATTGACCTGCGTTACTGTATATACACTGCGCGCCATCACTGTCTGTCTCCCTCAGCTGGGCGCAGAAACTTTGCCAGTACCGCATTGACAAAGGCACTGGAATTGTCCTGTCCATATTTCTTGGCGAGCTCTACCGCCTCATTGATTGCAACACTGTCCGGCACGTCCTTATCATACAATATCTCATAGACACCCAGCCTCAATATTGTCACATCAACCTTTCCCATACGGCTGGTGCTCCACCCTTCAGCCTTCTCATTGAGCATGCTGTCAATCTGAGGAAGCACGTCCTGAATTCGCTGATACTTTTCCGCAATATAGGTAATGTCTTTGCTCCTGGCCGCCATCCCGTCCTCCTCCGGCGGCAGCTTGAGCTGCTCCATAAAAAGCTCCCTCTGCTGAGGCATCTCCTCTGGCACATTAAATTCCACTCGGAAAAGCAGCTTAAATATCTGCTCCCTCTGTTCACGTCGTCCCATGGGTCTTTCTCTCCGTTCTCCTTTGTCTATGCGGGCAGCCCGATATTCTGACCGCCGGCGCAAGGATACTCCCGCCGCTCACCTGAACGCCAGAGCTTCAACTCACCTTCACACCCGCAATGCGAATATTCACATCACTGCAGGTCAGTCCAGTCATATTCTCAATGGCGGATTTCACCTTGGCCTGTACCTTACTGCAGGTCGCAGGTATATTATAGCCATAGGCCAGCACTACCGCCAGATCCACGATCACATTACCCTCGGCCACTTCTACTCTCACATATTTTTTGAGCGGCTTACCGCCTGAACCGACAGCAGGGGCCACTCCCTCCACCTCGGTAGCCGCCAGCCTGGCAATCGTAGCCACCACATCATCAGCAATCTTCACACTGCCCACGCTCTCGTCCTCCTGCAACACTACTGTCTTGCGATCTATATCTTTCTCCATATCCGTTTCCTCCATCACATTATATATTGACTGTTAAAAACGCATTTTATTCATTGTATCACACTCTGCTCAATCTCTCAAGCACAAAAACGACTTCCATGGCTCACTTCTATGAGAACCAGAAAGTGATGGACAGCTGCTTCTCATTGCGCGCATAATGAAGAGCGCGATAATCCTGTCCCAGATAGGAGAACACTTCCTTTTGTTCGATCAGATGCTCCAACAGCTGGAGATATACCTCCTCATCCGTACATTTGAAGGATATTTCCTGTCTGCCTGTCAGAATGGCACGGTTAAAGGCCTGTTGCAGCACTGTTTCATCGCAGGATGACAACAGACAACCCTCACGCACATAATAATTGTCCCGAGTGGCCGTACACTCCGGCATCGGCACATCCTGACTGAGCGTATGGGTACGCAACAGCTGGCTTGTAGTCACGCACAGATAATCATAGTTGACCTGAGGAATCCAATCCTCCTCCCCCGCCTCCGTATCCTCCCGACGATACGAAGCGTCTCCCCAGGTGGTGTCCATATAGTAATACTCTCCGTCAAGGCACAACAGATTCCACGCATGTCCCTCGCCGGGCTCCACCTGGCCCTGCACCAACACACAGGGGATACCCAGATGATTCAACAAATACTGGGTGGCCTTGGCGTAGCCCTGACACACGGATTCGCCGCTTACCAGCACCGAATACAGATTCTGGCTGTCAGGAGCATCCAATACATAATCGGTATTGCGGATCAGGGTTTCATATATATACCGTACCCTCTCATAGTCATCCCCCTCTGATGGAGCCTGCCTCAGCAGCTCTTCTGCTTTTTCCTGAATCTGGCTCCATCTGACCGCGCACTCCTGCTCGTCATAGATATAGCTGCCGGAAAAATCGATCTTAACCAGCTTATCCATCCGGCTATACTTAGTGTAGCGGTATCCATCCACATAGAAATACTCGGGATGATCCGCCAGAACGCAACAGAAAATGTGATCGATATCCTCCTCTGTCAGCCCTGCCTCAAGACTTTCCGCAGACAGCGCCTGCTCCTGTTCCAGGCCCGCGATGATCCGCTGGATATCTCTGTACCACTGACGCCTTGGCTCGTCCAGGCACTGATAGCAGTACTCCCAGGCCATTGCATCCGTGTAATCCACCCTGGACGGGCTGTCATCAGGAGCCTCTTCACCCAGCATCGTCTGCAGGGTCAGCGTTCGCGTCTCCCCTGCTCCCTCTCCGCTGCCACCGACCGCCTCCAGCGCTGAACTTGCCTCATTTACAGAGGGAGGGAACGCCTCCCCCAGATATTCCTCCAGCGGCCTCATATTGCAGCCGGACAGAATAAACACACCTGCAAGCAGGATAAATAGCCCTTTCGCCGCCTTGCCCGTATATGCAGTTCCCTTAATCAAACAACTCTTCAGCCTACGCAATCGGATACCTTCCTCTCCGCCCCTTACACTGGTTTATGCCTTTTCATCCGACAGTCCTGGGCCGGAACTATTCACGGGAGAACTCCGCCAACTCGAGCCCCTTGTTGCGTTCCAAGGTCATACCGACGCTCCAGGAATTCACAAACAACAGTAATGGATTGCCTTTCATATCCATGACCTTTTTCATATCGGATGTGCCAGTCAGCTTTCCCACATCCACCTCATCCTTGTTGACAATCCAGCGGATATGCTCATAGGGCAGACTGTCCAGCCGAATCTCCACATTATATTCATTCTCCAGCCTGTATTTCAGCACGTCGAACTGCAACACGCCCACCACGCCCACTATGATCTCCTCCAGGCCAGAGTTTAACTCCTGAAAAATCTGGATTGCGCCCTCCTGGGCAATCTGTTGAACACCCTTGACAAACTGCTTGCGCTTCATGGTATCCACCTGACGCACCCTGGCAAAATGCTCCGGCGCAAAGGTGGGAATTCCCTCGTAGGCAAATCTCTCCTTGGGCATGCAGAGTGTATCTCCAATAGAAAAAATACCCGGATCAAACACACCGATTATGTCTCCTGCATACGCCTCGCTGAGTATCTTCCTCTCATCCGCCATGATCTGCTGAGGCTGGGAGAGACGCATCACTCTGTTCCCCTGCACATGGCGCACCTCCATATTGGCGTCAAATCGACCAGAACAGATTCGCATGAACGCCACTCTGTCCCGATGCGCCTTGTTCATATTGGCCTGTATCTTAAACACAAAGGCTGAGAACTCGTGACCCGCCGGATCAATCACTCCGATGTCCGCCGTTCTGGGCAGAGGTGTGGTGGTCATATGCAAAAAATGTCTCAAGAATATTTCCACGCCAAAATTGGTCAGAGCCGAGCCAAAAAATACCGGCGTGAGTTGACCCTTACGCACTGCCTCCAGATCAAATTCTGCGCTGGCGCCGTCCAGAAGCTCGATCTCCTCCAACAGCTTGTCCGCAGGCTCATCGCCAATCAGCTCCCGCAGGGCGCGCTCCTCCTGAACCGGAACAATACGCGTATCGCCCTCCTTTGTTCCCTTCTCCGTATCGGAATAAGTATATACCGCCTGTTCCTCCCTGTCATACACACCCTTAAAGCCTTTGCCGGAGCCGATAGGCCAGTTCATCGGGCAGGTGGCTATACCCAGCTCCTTCTCAATCTCATCCAGCAGCTCAAAGGTGTCGTTGGCATCCCGATCCAGCTTATTGATAAAGGTAAAAATCGGGATCCCTCTCATACCGCAGACCTTAAACAGTTTGCGGGTCTGCGCCTCCACACCCTTGGAGGCATCGATGACCATCACGGCAGAATCGGCCGCCATCAGAGTGCGGTAAGTATCCTCCGAGAAATCCTGATGCCCCGGAGTATCCAGAATATTGATGCAATATCCGTCGTATTCAAACTGCAGTACAGAGGAAGTGACGGAAATACCTCTCTCCTTTTCAATCTCCATCCAGTCTGAAACCGCGTGCCTGGCCGTCGCCTTGCCCTTGACACTGCCCGCCAGATTGATGGCGCCGCCATACAGGAGAAATTTCTCCGTCAAGGTAGTCTTACCCGCATCCGGGTGGGAAATGATAGCGAAGGTCCGCCGTCTGTTTATTTCTTCCGTATATTGTTCCATTGGTTTATGTCCCTTTCTGTTGTCTATTCATAGATCATGTAAATGTCGCGCTCTCATTTCATACCCTTAATGGGGAAGCAATGCTTCCCCGCTGGTCCTCACGGGAATCCCAAAATATTGTAACACAGTGGCACCAATATCTGCAAAGGTTTTCCTCGTACCCATATTGCCCGGCCGCACAGCTTCCCCATACATCAGGAGCGGCACATGCTCCCTGGTGTGATCGGTGCTTTTGGTATAAGCCGGATCGCAACCATGGTCCGCCGTGATCAGCAGCAGGTCATCAGGACGCATTTTCTCCATGATCTCAGGCAGCCTTTCATCAAAGGCTGTCAGCGCTCGGGCATACCCATCGACGTCACGGCGATGTCCGTAGAGCATATCATAGTCCACCAGATTGACAAAGCACAATCCCTCAAAATCCTGATCCAGATACGCTAAAGTGCGCTGGATCCCCTCCTCGTTACCACTGGTGTAAACATGCTCCGTGATTCCACGGCCCGCAAAGATATCCTGTATCTTACCCACAGCAATCACACTCTTTCCCGCCTGCGAAAGCTGATCCAGCATCGTCACACCGGGAGGCTCAAGAGAAAAATCATGTCTGCGCGGCGTCCTCACGAAGTGTCCTCCCGCCGGTCCCATGAAGGGCCTGGCGATCACGCGGCCCACCCCGTGCTCTCCCTGCAGGAGCTCTCTGGCCATACGACAATATTCGTACAGCTGCTCCACTGGAACAATATCCTCATGGGCCGCGATCTGAAACACACTGTCCGCTGAGGTATACACGATCAGATCACCCGTGCGCATGTGAGCATCTCCGTATTCCTGAATCACCTGAGTGCCGGAATACGGCAGATTGCACAGGACACCTCTGCCGGTGCGACGGCTGAACTCGTTAATCACCGAGGGAGGGAAGCCCTGCGGATAAGTAGGCAGCGGACGACTCGATACCAGTCCCGCAATCTCCCAATGACCAATCGTGGTGTCCTTACCGCAGGAGAGCTCCGCCATCCTGCCATATCTACCGATCACCTCCGACTCCGGCACTGTAATCTGCCGCCGTATAATCGGCTCATCCGCCACTCCGTCTATCCGGAACAATCCCAACCGCTCCAAATTCGGCACATGGAAACAGGAGCTGGCGGCCACGCTCCGCAGGGTATTCACATCCTCATCCCCATATTGCGGCGCATCCTCCATCTCCCCGATTCCAAAACTATCCAGCACAATTAAAAACACTCGTTTGTTACTCAACGCCTTTTCCTCACCTTTCGTAGATAACTCTCTTATGAGTAGTATAACACATTTTTATGTAATGTACACTAAATTAATCTTGCACAATCGTACTGATAATAATGTTTTCCGCATCAATCTCCGTCTTGCGCTTTACAATGTCCTCGATCTGAGCGCGCTGTACATCCGTCAATGTCAGGGCGTTGACCACTACGTCCACCGCTCCGTCGTTAATGCTCACCACTACGTCAGAGAAGCCCTTCGCCTCCAACAATATCTCTGCGGCCGCCTCCCTCTCGGCAATGGCAGTCATCTGCACCATGGTGTTTACCGCCTCCTGCTTCTGTTCATCCGACAGTCCGTCGCTCCCTATGATCTCCAGAAGCATCTCCTTGTTCTTGGCTCTGACCTGCTCCTTTAACAGCTTGGCTTCCGACAGCATGGCTACACCGTTTGAGGAAGAGAATACTGCCTCGCCAGGTACTTCCCCCTCGGCCGGCTGCGCCTCGGGCACCACCATATCGGTGTTCAGATAGTCCTCCGCAATCACATCTCCGTCGCTATCCAGGCTCTCAATCTCCGTATTGCCATAGGCCAGCAGGTCCGTCTCCGACAGATCCAGCATGCCGTCGATATCACTGACGCTGTACTGGCCCGCTACCACGTTGTCTGTGATCACTCCGTCCGTGTTGGTTACCTCCGCCGTCTTCTTATCGTCGTCCAGATATTTCTCGTCCAGATTGGTTCCCGCAAACTGCAGATATCCCGCGATAGCCAACATAATTGCAAGTGCGGTAATCATTAGTTGATTTTTCTTGATTAAGTTTTTCACACTCTTTCTCCCTTTTCTATGCTCTCTTCTTTTTACTAGTTCATTGTATGAGGGCTTATTCGGATATATTCACTCTGTCCTCCATTTTCACTACCTTTACTTTATGAATTTCCACATCAAAAAGAGCCAGCACTACATCTGTTATGCTTCTGTTGATATTGCCCGTTCCCGCTCCCTGAGCTACTACGACTACTCCCTCTATCTGGGGAAGCAATGTCTTGACCACATAGGGCTCGTTGTTGCCTGAGCTGTGGTATACGGTGCTTTCGGATTGATTGACCTGGCCGACATAGCGATGTCCGCCCTGATTATCCTCCTCTGTCGTATTGCTGCTCTGGGTCTGTCGATCCTTCTCCAGCACCAGCTCCTGTGTTGTCTTGAGCGTAATCATTACCTGCACGGTCCCTACACCGTTGATATTGGAGAGCATACTCTCCAGCCGCCGTTCCAGGTAGGCGGCATATTCCTCCAGGTCCTCAAAGCCCGTGTCCTCCGCATCCGACTTGTAAGCCGCCTCGTCCCGACTGTTCGCCACCTGCCTCTGCGTGCTGTCCTCCTGCCGCCCCCCGCTCCTGTCGGCAGGCAGGGCGATCACCACCAATAATACGCCTGCCAACAGCAGGATCAACAGATTATCCTTCTTCAGCCATTTTGCCATCCGGTTCCTTATCTTCTCTTCCATGCTCTTCCTCCATCTGCTCCATATCCCGCAATCCCCCCTGAGACATTTCAATCACTACCGGATCAATCTGAATATTTATTTCTCCCGTTTCCTGACAAGGCTCCTGGTCCGCGCTCCCCGCTGCCGCCGTCTCCTGCAGGGGGATACCCAATGTCTCCAGCTGCGCCTCCAACAGACTCTCACGAAGCTGATCAATACGGTATTCCTGCATCGTCGCTTCCCCCATGCCCTGCTCAAAGGACTCGCTATACTGGGCAATCCGCTCCTCCAAGCTCAAGCCGTCCCTGCCGGACAGTAGAGCGGCTATCGGACTGAGAAGCTGCACCAGAAGCATAGCGCTGACAAGAAGCTTTAAATATTTCTCATAGGAGCCCTTCGGCTTAAAATGAATCAATGCCTGGGCGCATATCATGAATACTCCCATCTGCCGTATACTGCCCAACAAGCCCTCCCACATCTCCCTTTCCTCCCAGTCTCATTTTCACCGCATCCCTCATACGCTACAGGCCATGATTCGTAGATATAGCCACCAAAGATAGACAGATCAGGAACAACAGCAACGCCGTTCCTGTTATTTTGAACAACATGATACTGGCTTCCCCCACCTTATTGGTACACGCTGTGACACGCTTATCACTGATGATACCCATAACTGCCGCTGCCAGCTTGAGGCAGCAGGCTGTCAGCAGAATCTGCAGCAGGGGAGCCAGACACATAGCTACCAGCAGAATCAGCAACACAACGCCAATGCTGTTCTTGATCACCACCGCTGAACCGATCACCAGAGAAACCATGCTGTCCGCAGCGCCGCCAATCCCGGGGATAGCCGACACCATTTTTTGCAGGGCTGAAGCTCTGACCGTGTCAATAACAGGTGTTATTACAGATTGAAAAATACTGATGCCTGTCACTATGCCAATGATAGCTTTCAGCGCTGCCCTGATGCCCTTTTCCAACAATTCCATTAAGAGAGAGAGCTTCTCCTCAATCCATATTCCATTGACCACCGCCAGCAGTACATAGCTGTAGACAAAGGGCAACAACCCTCTCACCAACACCTGCTCCACCCCGTAAATCAGCAGAAGCACCATCTGATAGCCAGCTCTCGCCGTAGTAATTCCGCTGGCCGCCCCCACAGCCATCAGATACGTTGGGACCAACAGGCGGATAAATAACAGAATATTTTCCATGGCGGCCGACGCAACCTGCGCAGCCTGTCCAAAGCTGGCCAACAATACGGCTGTCAGCAACAAATACATAAAATAAAAGCTGATATCCGCGATTTGGTGCTTATCAAAGATATCCATAAAATGGCCCATTAGCGCAGATATCATTCCCAACATCACCAGCCATAAAAGGACTCCCCGCACACTGGCAAACATGCCCGTCACATCCCCCAGCACGGCATTCAGGAGGTCCCGAACCGCTCCCAACACGTCTCCCTGCATGATCTGGGAAAGTATCTGATGCAGGGAGATGTCGCTCTCCGGAAACAGAGCGGCCAACTCCTGTTGCAGCTGGTCCAGGCCGTATTCCCCCCACACCGCATCAATAGACAATCCCTCCATTAACCCTCCTATCCCGAGACCGCCGTATACAGGCGCTGCCCTGTTACCGCATAAATGTCTGAATCTGCTCCATCACGGCAATCAATATGGGCAATCCCGCAAACATCACCGACAGCTTGCCCAATATCTCGATCTGCTCTGCAACCGCTCCGTATCCAGCGTCTTTACAAATCGCCGCGCTGAATTCACATATGTATGTAACGCCCG
This sequence comes from bacterium, assembly GCA_023663725.1. Classification (GTDB taxonomy): domain Bacteria; phylum Bacillota; class Clostridia; order Lachnospirales; family Lachnospiraceae; genus Acetatifactor. Next base: position 51,671 of record JAMPGX010000001.1, read on the forward strand.
TTATTTTTAGTAGAATGGAGATATACTTCTGACTGCTGCCAAGAAATTGACGAATCAGAGCAAACTGCTCCAATACGGCGGAAAACTGCCGCACCGCATATGCGAATATCAGTATGCTGATAACCAGTCCCATATAAATCCCATATTCCGGACGGGTGGCTCTAAACTGCACCGCCACCATAACCCCCAGAATACCCAGTATTCCTATCTTAATCAACTCAGTCATGGAACACTCTCCCCGATAAAAATCTCCCTGCTATGTCAGATCAAACAGAGCTTGTATTGTAGCAAACAGATCATAGATATAAGGTACAATCCAAGTCAACACCAGAATTAATCCCGCAAGACTGATCAGAAAGGCATGCTCCTCCCGTCCGCTGTGCTTGAGCACCTGACTCAATATCGTAACCAATATTCCCACCGCCGCAATTTTAAATATCAGACTCACACCCATGTATCCCTCTCCAACGATTTCCCTGGCACAAATTTTTCACAGCAGTATGATAATGAGCAGAAGCCCTCCCAGCGTTCCCAGGCCTATTGCCATACGGCTCTTCTCCCGTCTCTCCGCCTCCAGTCCAGATATACGTTCCACCAAAAGCTCCTGCTGCCGTCGGATCAGCCGCACTTTGCTCTCACCATCCCCGCCGCCCTGTTCAAGAAGACATTGCAGGAAAAGGCGCCTGTCCTGATCCTTGACTGGAATTTGCCGCAGCGTCTCACCCATGACTCTGTCATAGACCTCCACAAAGCTGCTTCCCCTGTTGTCCGCCAGTTCTCGGTATACCTGTCGAAACGCCTGACTGTACGGCTCCTCCACCTGACCGGCCAGTTGACAGCAGCACTCAGGCAAAGTACTTTTTCCATATTGCAACAAGCCGATAAGCAATTCAATGATGCGATTCATGACATGTAGATGATACATACGTTGTTGCAGGTTCCAGGCATACCATATGCCCAGTCCGCTACAGCTTAATCCAATCATACTAAAGCCTGCCGCTCTGACCAACTGCAGCTACCTCCTCCCACATCCCGTCCGCCTGCCTGCGATGCATCACCTGCCGGATACCGCATCGTCCCCGTTCATCCCGCCGCAACAGCAGCATGCAGGTAAAGATACCTTCCGACAGCAGTTCTCCCATTCCGGGCTTCCCCAGCACATCCTGCCTGTCCATGCCATGTATCGTTGCCACCAGGCTAACCCCGCAGGAGGCCGCTGTGCGCACCGCCCGAATCTCATCGCTGCTGCCCAGTTCGTCCACCGCCAGCACTGCCGGAGACATACTGCGCATCAGCATCATCATGCCCATCGCTTTGGGGCAGGCATCCAACACGTCGCTGCGCGGTCCCAGATCATTCTGGGGCTGTCCCATATAGCAACCCGCGATCTCCGAGCGCTCATCCACCACCCCCACCGTGCGGGCTGGGCCATAGGCATTGCCGCTCGATATCTGTCTCACCAGGTCGCGCAGCAAAGTGGTCTTACCACAGCCTGGCGGCGAAACGATGAGCGTGTTGTGCATGCATCCCTTTCTGTAAATATATGGTAACGCTGGCGTCGCCGCTCCCAGAACCTGATGAGCGATTCTAATATTGACGGCCGATATATGCTTAATTGTGCGGATCGAGCCTGCGCTTTCCTGTACCGCCTGCCCCACAAGGCCCACTCTGTGTCCTCCCTCAATCGTGATATAGCCCTGCCTGAGTTCATCCTCATAGGCATACAGAGAATACTGGCACAGATGATCGACAATCTCCTGAAGAGCCTGCCTGTCCGGATGCCAGGCCTGGTCCATACACTCGGTATATGCGCCATTGTCCTTCAGAAAAAATTCCTTGATTCCCTCCATCAATATCGCCGGCTGATTCATCCTGAGCCGGATCTCACTGACAAGCTCCGCGCGCTCACTGGCCATAACAAAGCGTCCCCTGTATACCGCAGGAAATATATCCGCCAGATTTGTGCTCATTCCCTCCACCTCCTTATCTCAATATATGATAGGACAAGTAAGATATGCCTGTTTCTTTCCCGAAATGTTCTTCTCCATAACAGAGGCACATCAAAAAAAGGCATCCCGAAAATATCGTTCGGAATGCCTTTGATAACACGTGCAATTATTGTATGTTGACGATGTGGGTAAGGCGATAACGCCCGTCTGCAGTCTCCTGACAGGATATCTGTACGCTACACGAGCTGCCTCCCAGCCGATTCATCGCTCTGATGAGAAAGCTGTCTGAGATTTTACCATTGTTATAAGCCTGCCATAGCTCATCCCACAGCGTACCATCAATCTCCTGGACAAAACGGGAGCTCCCCAGACCGTTGTCAATGATCTTTTGGCCACAATCGCGGTAATATTCCTCCAACTCCGCCGATATGTTCAGCGGATTCGGCGTGCTGGTGGGCGCCGGAGTCCCCTTTGGCGCGGGAGACGGTGATGGGGACGGCGATGGAGCAACACCTTGCGGTTCGGGCTCCAGATTCCGATACGCGATCCCTCCACATGCCGGCAGCTTCTGAGCCAAGCCTCTGCGCACATGGGTAGAAGCATAATCCTGGTCTGTCTTGTTGAAATACAGATATGTAGCGGGCTCCGTATCGTCCCATGTCAGGTCAACATTGTAATATTCACCATAAAGACAGATGATATTCCACGCGTGATTCTCACCCGAATATCCCGTGCAGTAATAGCAGGGAATCCCCAACTGCTGCATCAGGTATTGAAATGCTCTGGAATAGCCCGCACAGACCGTCTTGCCGTTCACAAGGGCGCTGTAGGCGCTCTGGCTCATGGGCGCGCCGCTCTGATATTCCGTCAGCTCCAACAATCGGTTGTGGATGTATTTCTCCTTCTCATAATCGTCGGCCAGATTCCAGGCCTGGCTCAGAATCCGGTCAACCTGCGTGTGGAAGGTAGATCTGAATTCCGGCAATTCCTCCGCCGTGACGCTGAACTGCAGCGATATCTCCACACATTTCCCGCTACGGCTATATTTACAGCTGTAGCCTGTCTCCAGCCAGAACAGCTCCGGATGATCATTGTACACCGCTTCAAATACCGTTTTGAGAGCATTTACCGTGATATCCTGACAGGGCATAAAGGTCTTGTTCAGACTGTTAGCATTGGCGTAAATCTGACGGTATACAGCCTGCCCTGTCTCATCCAAAAGATAATAGTAGGGATAATACAGGCTGTCAAAATACAAACTGGAGCCGGTTTCTCCCAGCGTCAATTCCGCCTTAAGCTTGTTGGCCTCCTCAATATTCAGCTCTGTAGTACTGTCCTCCACGGGAGTATATCCGGTTCTGTCCGCCAGATCCTTGGGGGCCTCCACCTTATCTCCGGCAGGTACTACATAATTAGTCGGTGCATTGGCTGTGCTGCCCTTCTTCACCGCGTAGATATTGATCACCATGCCGCTCACATCAACGCCCGGTGTGACATCCGGAACCGGAGGCTGCGTCTGCACAGGCTGCGGCGTATCCTTTGGCACCCAAGTCAGCGGGTAATCCATCTGAGGCGGCTCCGCAGTGGGTTCTGGACTTGTCTGAGGCTCCATTACATCGACTCCCCCCTCAGGCGGCTGCGGCTCAGTTGGGTCGACCACCTCCACGAGCCCGCCCTGATTCTCTCCGTACAACATATCCGCCAGCTTCTCTGAAGCGGACGGGGAAAATGCAAACCACACCACCATAGCACAGAGCAGAATAATCAATATGCAAAACACATAGAAAAGTTTCTTGACCAATTTCAGAATTGCCACCTCCTATTTCTCTCCCTGCGCCTTATCCGTCACCAGACAATTGCGAAGTCGTCCTCCGCCAGATACAGCTCTGGCATTCAATAGCAGCCTATCGCACGGCGCTGACTGGGAAGCTCTTCCTTATACCAGAATCTTCCTCAGCATCTCGTCCTCCTCCAACAGACGCTTTGCCGCCTCCCGATACTTCTCCTCATGCAGATAGGTATGTCTGTGAGGCTTGATCGAAGGAGCCAAATCAATGGCCCTGGCAAAATCTTCCTTTCTCATTCCCAGAGTCTCCACATAACTCCAAAAGCCTGTGTCAGTGAAAATCCTGTTGACCCGCTCATAGCGGTGATCCTGCACCCTGGCCATCAGGTAGGTGGCGATCCCCACCTGAATTCCGTGAAGCTGAGGCTGTTCGAGCAGCTTATCCAGCGCATGGGAGATCAGATGCTCACTACCGCTGGTCGGAGCGCTGCTGCCCGCGATCTCATTGGCAATGCCGCTCATCGCCAGAGAATCCAACAGCTCCCTTAAGAACAATTCCTCCTGAATACTCTGAAAGGGCGTCCGCACAAAGCTGTTTACCGCCTTCTTCGCTATCATGACTGCAAAGTCATTCACCTGCGCATACCCTGCCTGCGCCTCGAACAACCAATCGTACAGCGCGGTGATCTTGGAAACCATGTCGCCGATTCCAGAGTAAATAAACCGCTCAGGGGCGGTGCGAATCACCTCCGTGTCCACAATAATGCCATATGCTAATCTGGCGGGCACGGAAGTCCGCTTGCCCTCCACGATCAGGGAAGCGCTGGCACTGGAAAAACCGTCGCTGGAGCTGGAGGTCGGCACGCTGATAAAGGGAAGATTGCGCAGAAAGGCCGTATATTTTCCCGCGTCAATCACCTTGCCCCCGCCGATGGCGATGATGGCCTGCACCTTGTTCGGCAGTGTGAAAGCCATCTCCACAATATCGTCAATACAAACAGTATCGATCTCGCGGTACTCCATCACTTCAATGCCCGCATCCTTCAGGGAGTCCATCACCTTCACGCCAAAGAGCTCTATCAACCCGCTGCCAAAGTATATCACCGCATTCTTAAAATTCTCTTCCCGCAGGTAACTGCCGATATTCTCAAGGGCGCCCCTGCCAACCTTCAGGATCGCCGGTATTGCAATGCTTTTGCCTGTTGCCGCCATATCTACCTCTTTTCCGCGCTCTTCGCGCATCTCAAAACAGGGATAACTGCTCGAATTCTTTTGAATTCCCCGCATCCCCGTCACTCACAACCTTATTGACCACATGGATTTCCAACATCTGGCCACATTGACCACAATGACAGTGTTCCTTATCCCTGCCCACAATATTCCTGCTGCCGCAGCCCGGACAGACAGCCAGGTCCTCCCGCAGACAGCTAACAATTATTTTATCCGCCATAGCTACCTCTATCCAGATGCCCGGCTATCCCCGTCGCACTGGCTCGTTCCCCGCCCTGCCCTGTATGTCGAAGTACAGTTCCGCAGAGCTCTCATATGCACATTATAATCCCTGATGGCCCAATAGTCAACAACCCCGCTGCAAACAACGGGGCATCAATTTTACAGCGGCTCAGTTTCCTGGGCCGCTGTGTTCCTCCATCGCGCCATCTGGCACGAGTTCCATATTCAAACCAACTTCAGACGCTACTCATAATTGTTACTTTATGGTGAAATCCGTAATGGAGCTGTCCAGAAATATATCTTCATTTTTTCTGATCTCATTGGAATTGACCCGATCATAAAACTGCCGGTTCACATAGACTGCTGTGAGCTGATCACATTCCTGGAACATACGCTCCACATAATTCAAAGATTCACTGGCAACAAAATGGCTGATGTCCAACTGTGTCAAAGAGCTGCAGCGGCTGAACATAGACGCCATATCCCGCACCTGTGAAGTGTCAAAGCTACTGATATTGAGTGTTTTCAGCGCTTTGCACGAAGAAAACATGCTCGTCATAAGATGTGTCTTAGACGTATCAAAGTTACTCAGATCCAGACTCTCCACGGAAGAGCAGTGAGCGAACATACCGGAAAAGGAGTCGACATTGCTGGTGTCAAAGCTGCTTACATCTATTTCCGTCAGTGAACTGCAACCAGAAAACATACCGTACATCTCTTCCGCGCTTTCCGTATTCATACCCATGAGATTAATTTTTTGCATGTTTTTACAATTATCAAACAGATTACCGAAATTTATCACCTTGCTGGTGTCGATCATCGTAAGGTCCATCTCCGTGAGCGACTCACAGGAGCTGAACATCTCATTCATGTCGCTGACATTCTCCATATTGAGCGTGGACAGATCCACGGCCTGAAGGGAACGGCATCTCATAAACATACCGGAGAAATCGCTGCATTCACTGGTATCAAGACCGCTGAGGTCCACTGATTGCAAATTCTCACATTCATAAAAATATCTGCTGCAATCGTTCAGTTTAACACCGCCTATAAACGCAATGGATACAAGAATTCTTTTTTTGTGCCCGAAAGGCGAATAGGTGACTCCTCCCTCATATGTAGCATCCCGTAGACGGGTCTTGTATTCCTTCCCTCCGATTTCATAAGTACCGTAAACTGTCAGATTTTCCTCTTCGCCTATATAATCCGTCAGCAGTATGGTATTTTCCTCTTCGATCAATTCATATTGAAAAAGGCCATCCAAAATATGACTCTGTGCGCTCTCACTACTATCGCTCTCCTCCTGTCTGGAAGCATCCTCACGCTCAGAGCTGTCCTGTACGACTGCAGGAGGGTTGCTCTCATCATCCAGCATGGATTCCTCATCCGGTACACCGCATGCACCCAAAGCCAAAACACTCAACAACGTCAGGAAACAGTACCATTTCTTCTTTCTCATAAATTATTTTCCTCCTACTCAATATATCGCAAACCACTTCCAGGCTCAGAACAGCAGTCCACTCTGTCACCAAAAGTCGGATCGCCATCGTCATAGCGCCCTCACTCATGACTCCGCTGACGCTGGATCTCATTGCTATTCTACCAGATAAATCTTTCTTTCCACAAAAAAATTCGTGAGCGGTACTAAATACGCCGCGAACGGTCATGACAGACTCCCACATTATGGCAGCCCTCGAAAAGTCGCGCTTTCTTGACGAGAAAGTCGAAATATGTTAAAGTATGTTTGAACGTTTGAACAAACAGGAAGAGGAACGCATGAGAATAGCAGTTTGTGACGATGAAGATATATTTGTCAAGAAGATAGATCAATGTCTGTGGCAGCAGCCGGACTGCGTTGTGGAATGCTTCGTCTCCCCCGCTGCCCTATTAGAAAAATATACTGCGGGAGAGCGGTATGATGTGCTCTTTCTGGATATTTTGATGCCCGACATCGACGGTATGGAGCTGGCCCGAAAAATACGGGCCTTTGATGCCAATGTGATCCTGATATTTCTGACCTCCTGTCTGGAATACGCGCCCTCGGGCTATGAGGTGAGGGCTTTTCGCTATCTGCTCAAGCCTGTAAAGCAGGAAGATATCACACGTACCATGGAGGAAATCCGTTCTCAGATGGCAGATTCCCATAGAATCCTGTTGGAGACTCCCGAAGGCAGCTTTCTGCTGTATGCCCATGAACTGCAGTATCTTGAGGCGAATAACAAGGATTCCATCCTTCACTATCAGGGGGATACTATCACCCTGCGCAGGGGACTAAGCGAGCTGGAGGAAATACTTCCGCCCCTGTTCTTCCGCATTCATCGTAAATTTCTGATCAATCTGTCCCATGTCAGGGAATATGATGCCGCAAGACTGACTCTCGACTGCGGCCAGACCCTTCCGATCAGCCGCCGGAAGAATATGGCATTTCGTCTCGCGTTGAAGAATTTTATTGAAGGAGAGACTACACTATGAATACCCTTACAATATATAGGGTTTTTTACGATCTTATAGAATACTGGATCATCATTCTGGCAGCTCAGTATATTTGCTCTGCTCATCTGCAGCTGCGCCGCAGGAATATGCTGATCTGTTCCGTCATTACAGTTGTCTGCATTACCTCTGGCTTTTTGATCTTTGATGACAGCAGTGATACTCTTACTCTGCCTCTGGCACTTGTGCTGACTATCCTGTTGTTCAGCAGGCAGAGGCTCTCAGACCTGATACGTCTAATCGCCGCCTTCGCCATCTTTTTTACCGTCATGGTAATTCCCATGGGCATAATGGACACGATTTTCCCTGGGGGGCTTTCCCGTCTCTTTTCGGGTGCGTTGGGAGTCGCATGGTTTGAACTGATCTCGGACGGTGTCACTCTCATAGCCCTGATTCTCCTGGGACGCCTATTATCCAAGTATCAGATATCCCTGCGCTTTCGGGCCAAAGAAATCCTGGCCTGCATTGCTCTCGCCATCTTTGCTTTCATTGATCTCGGTCTGATCATGTTTCTCTACCATGCACAGATATCGCCGTTGGAACACTATATTATGTTGGTCATATTTGTGGGCGCTTTCGTTCTCAGTATTGGCTATTTCGTATATGGCATCGTATCCTCCCGTAGAAAGATTTACCAGGAAGCTCTGTCCAGAAGTGAAACCGAATATCTGCGATTACAGATCGACTCCCTGCAGGATACCAGAGAACAGGCCGAGCAGACCATGAGACTAAAGCATGATCTGTCCCGCCATATGGCGTTGCTTCAGACCATGTTCGAGGAGGGGAATTACGAGGAGGCTCGGAAATATACGGCGCAGCTGAGCCATGAGACCGTCTCTCTCGGCAGCGGAATCGCCACTGGCAACAAGACGGCTGACTTGATTGTGCATGCCAAGCGGAAGCTCTGTGCAGAACACGGCATTGACTTTACCTTCAACGGTTCTCTGGCAGGCCTCGATCACATTAACGCCCCCGACCTCTGCGGGCTCTTGTCCAACGCTTACGACAATGCCATCGAAGCATGTCTGTCTCAGACTGGCGCCTATATTCGGACAACAATAAGCACCACCCGCAATTACATAGTGGTGCAAATCATTAATTCTGTACAAAAAAAGGTGGCAATCCGCGGCAACAGCGTAACTACCACCAAAAAGGACCGCAGCTCACACGGATACGGCATCGACATCATGAAGCGGATTGCCTACAAGTATAATGGCGATTGCAGCCTGAGCTGTGACGACAGGGAATTCACGGTCAAGCTCACTCTGCTTGCCACTCCCAACCGCCAGTGAGTATCGCTTGTCCATCCTTATATCTTGTTCTCCATGGCATCCGGGTCCTGGGCGAACTGAATCGCCAGCTCCCTGTCAATCCTACCCTCATAATACAGCTGGGAAATCGCCTCATCCATGGTGATCATACCCATCTTGCGGTTGGTCTGCATGACGGACGCCAGCTGATGGGACTTACCCTCACGGATCAGATTGCGCACCGCGTGATTGGCATGCATGACCTCAAATGCCGCCACACGCCCTCTGCCGTCCGCCGTGGGAATCAACTGCTGCGAGATAACCGCCTCGATCACGTTGGCCAACTGTACGCGTATCTGCTGCTGCTGATGGGGCGGAAATACATCAATGACGCGGTCCACAGTACTGGCCGCACCGATGGTATGTAATGTGGAGAGTACCAGATGGCCTGTCTCCGCCGCGGTGATCGCCACACTGATCGTCTCAAAGTCACGCATCTCACCCACCAGTATCACATCGGGGTCCTCACGCAGCGCCGCCCGCAACGCATTGGCATAGCTCTCAGAGTCCAGGCCAATCTCTCTCTGATTGACCATGGACATCTTGTGCTGGTGCAGATACTCGATCGGGTCCTCCAGCGTGATCACATGAGCATCTCTGTTGTTATTAATCTTGTCAATAATAGCCGCCAAAGTAGTAGACTTACCGCTTCCGGTAGGTCCCGTCACCAGAATCAGTCCCCTTTTCCTCTGATACAGATCGACCACGGACACTGGCACTCCCAGCTCTTCAGGGGATGGCACCTTCGTCCCCACGAGACGAAAAGCCATGGCAACTGAACCTCTCTGCTTGTAGGCATTGACTCTGTAACGCCCCACATTGGGAATGGAGAAGGACATATCGTACTCTCCCCTCTCCTCAAAGCGGTCCCTCTGCACCTCTGTCATAATCGATATCAGCACGTCCAGAGTATCCGCTGGCATCATTCTGGAATAATTCATCGTAATCAGGTTGCCATTCACCCGCATCTTGGGCGGGATCCCAACAGTCAGATGCACATCCGACGCACCTGCATCCTTGGCCGCTGACAGTATTTCTTCGATTGTTGGCATATACTTATCCTCTTTTCCGCTATTTTCAGTTATACTCACTAACGTTAGTCAGTATAAATAACCCCAAATTACATTTTACATGAGAAACTGTCTGATGGCAAGCGCATATCGTCAATAAAATTGTTTATTTCGACTTCTGTTTTCTCCTGAATCCATCCTTCAAGTCATCTCCGCGCAACTCCATATCCACCCGCGTAGGCGCCGCGGGAAACAGCTCATATCCTGTCAAAGCCCCCACTGACGGCTTGTAAAATATATACCCATCAATCTCATAGCTCTCCAACTCATATTTTCCGTAGTCAGCCTGCCAGATATAACACTCAACCAATCTGCTGTCATAAACAAATTTTCCCATGATGACGGCCTTGTACATCCCATACAGAATCAATACGTAGTAAGCCAGCTTCTGCAGCCTGACCCAGTTCAGGCGGATGAGCAACCACCCGACCGTCACAAAGTCTACCAGAAGAACATACGCATACCCGTAGCGCATCAGAGGCGCGCTGAGCTGCCAGAACAGATAACAGCAATCCAGGGTCCCCAGCACCAGGAGCATGTCCAACTCCTCCCATCTCTTTTTTACAAATGTCCAGCCAACTCCTCCCAGAAACAGGATAACACATATCCCGTTGCCAAGGACAAGCAGCTTTTCCGTATTGGATAGGGTACGTATAAACCAATTGGGCATCCACTCCATCACGGGCTTATCCAACAGCGCTATATCATACAATGCCTTTCCCCACGCGGAAATCTGGGCCGCATCCACCTCAATGAACACCGCGTCCATCTTCCAGTCCACCTGAAACAGATCCAGCTTCGGGAAAGGGTAAAGCAGCCAGCCGGAGATGATTACCGTCCGCGCCAGCCATGGAGCGACTACCACCATCCCCAAGCCCAGATACAGGACAATCTCCCTGATTCGTCTTTCCCGAATCAACTGAAATGCCGGCTTCAACACCAGCAGCAAAATCACGCCCGCCGTCAATTTCAGCGACAGCGCATACACGCATGTCACACAGAGTAACGAGTAGGGAACCGTATCCTTTTTTTCTTCCAGGAGATCCAGCCACTTGATGACCACAAAGAAGATTACACACATGACGGGATAGTCCGTTGCCGGCGAAATCACCTCGTCCACGATGGTAGTCAGATAGTAAATTGCGCTTGCCCTAGCAAAGCCGCTCAAGGTAAAACAATGCTTCTTCCTGCTTCTTACAATCCGTAGTATTGTCATGCTCAGCAGTAGAGCGAAAAAGCCGCTCATCGTATGCATAGACCTGCCGACCAGAAATTCCATACTGTACAGAGCGCTCAATGGAAAATAGGAGCTGTTGTACGCAAATCTCTCATGCAGATTACCAAGACCAGGGACCACCCCATACTCTTCTATCCAACGAATACATTGAGCGTGATACAGATCCGTGTCAAAATGCATCACGCCCCGAGAAGTATAATATGCCCACAACAGAAAGAGAAGGACAATCAACAGCTTTTTGATGACAGAGGTCTCCCTCCACCAAATTCCAAGACGTTGCACGATCTGCCTGCGAAGAAAGAACAGTATCACAATGCATGCCGCGAGCAAAACGCCGTTGGTCAGAGCCCCCACCTTGTAAAAAAGGCTGAACGTCTGCGCATACACCGACAGAACCACCACGCCAGCCATCAAGATGCTGTCCATGCCCTGTATGTGGTAATGAAGCTTTTTTTCCACCACATACGCGACAACGTATCCTGTGCAAAAAGCGGTGACAATTATGTAGATCCAATTCAGGATAACACTCAGCATCCATTTATCCCCTTGCGTATACATTAGGTCTATAGAGAAATCAAGTCAGAATGCAAATGCCTCTTTAAATAATACGCTTTATCCCGCACTCGTTGCCGCTGTGACCCCGCTATATAAATTTATTATAGTGGAATTTCCATATTTTTACAACATAAAAAACATATGCCACACTGACTTGTTCCGGCCTGTCAGTTTCATGCAAAAAGTCAATGATGACTTGACTGGCAAACAACGAATTGATAATTGATTATTCAAGAGTCTCTTTGCTATACTGTAAGCACACCGGTGAATTGTAAATTGTAGGAGGACAGTATGCAAATCAAACTTGGAGAAAAAATCAAGGAACTGCGCGGGCGCGACCGAAGAAAGCAGGAGGATCTTGCAATAGCTCTCGGTGTCACTAATCAGGCCGTCTCCCGCTGGGAGGCAAACGGCGGATACCCCGATATAGAATTGCTTCCGGCGATCGCCAACTACTTTCATATCACGATAGACGAGCTTTTCGGCTATGACAGCGACAGGCAAACAAAACTGCAAACGTATATCGAACAGGCAGACCGGCTATTCAAACACGGAGATAATATGCCGCTTGTTGAGTTCCTTCGAGATGCGATTTCAGAGTTTCCATCGGAATGGCAGCTTCAGTACCGTCTTGCGAATGCCCTGGTATCCTTGGGACATCAAAAAAGCGATCCACATAAAATAGTTGTCAAGGTAAGCGACTATTCTCAGTATAACGCGGAGTATAATGCTCAAAACGAATACTGGAAAGAAGCGGTATCTCTATTTGAAGAAGTTTTGAAACAGGAAATTGACGATGATATCCGTACATCGGCAATCTGTTCCCTCATGTGGCTTTATTCCTGGATGGGTGATCAGGAAAATGCGGAGAGAACAGCTCTTTCCCAATCACCCGTCAGAATCAGCAGAGAGGTACTTCTTGCAGACACGACTGTAGACCAAACAATTGAAAAATATAGCGGAGAGGCAATTCTTGCCCTGATGCACGAGTTATACAAGGTGCTCAGACCCGCTGTTATGGGAAGACATTCGCTCTCACATTCACAGGCGGGGCTTGACGTGTTGCTTGCCGTTGTACGGTTATATGAAGGTATATTTGACGATGGGAACTACGGAATGTATCACAACGACATGTGTATGCTTTACTTGCACTGTTCTTCCATAGCCGTTCATCTGAATGATTCTGAACGTGCCTTGAGTTATTATGAGGTTGCATTAGATCATTTTCTGGAATTCAAACAGATACAGAGAATGCCTCAGCTTACGGCGCCGCTAATCAATAAGGCAAAGGATTACAGACCCAGTATCGTTCTGCTGGACCGTGAATGGTTTGAGGAGCATATGCAAGCTTTCCCTGTGGAATGTGTGGATGCGATCAAAAATAATCCCAAGTATGCAGCGATTTTTGCTCAATAAATATTGCAGCTTCAGTCAACCACCCTGCTGCATTTGCCAATTGTCCGTGAAAATATGGTCGCTTGGTCCATCACTCGCGGAAATAAAATGCCAGAATATAAGGGCTTGGGAGATTACATAACTCTCAAGCCTTGCATATCCGCTTCTTACCCCTGCTCAAACTTCTCCCGCAGTTTCCCCAGCACCTTCTTCTCGATCCGACTCACATACTCTCCTGTCAAGTTAGGGCTAAAAAATCTACTCCAATTTCACAATCTCTGTTCGCTCCTCATCTGGATATATGTAAAGATATATAATGTCCTGCTCCTTATAGAAATACAGAACTCCACAAGCATTTCCTGTCTTTAGCCACTCTGCTTTCTTTTCTCGCTCTACAATAGGCCCTCTTCTTTTCATACCCGCATAATCAGTAACACGAATTTCACAATAATATGTACTTCCACAATACTCCACCCTCAAATCTAAATCATCGTCAGCAAAAAGGAGTTTGTATTTTATCCCTTTTTCTTTTAATTTCTCTAATACCGCATATAGATCTTCTCCTGCCTTAGAGGTTCCACATCGAAACTCATCACTTTTTTCCTTTATTAAGGTACCATTTTCCAAATATGCTTTAATCTGCCAATCGATTTCAGAAAACCGAAGATCAGATGACTCATTTAACACTTTATAAATTGTTTTTCTGATTTCCTCATTTTGCGCCTGTATTTGACGTATTTTACGGTAATAGCGTGAATTCAACTTTAAATAATCAATAAACTGTTTTCCTTGTAATGTAACACCTTGCAGTTTATAATAATTTTCCGCTCCCAGCCTAAGTATATGTGGATGTTCTCCCTCGTAAATATCATCTTTACACGGATTCAATATCATCTCTATATTCTGATCACTTTTGGTTCTATTGCATTTACAGCAAGAGTAAACCAAATTATCATAACAGTCAACATTCCATTCTACATCTGATTTCCTGGATACGAAATGGTCTTTCTCAAATAACTGTTCCCCCACCACATTATCCTTTTCCTGCATTCCACAATATGCACACTCGAAGTTAAAATCATTCCGAAGATACATTTTACATTTTTCAGAATTATAGGTGACCCAATGTCTTTTTCGTATATATGTCATTTATTCTTCCCTTTTTGTAGCTTTACTGATTTGCCGCAGTAAAAGATTCAGTTCTTCGTTTTTTTCATTCATAAGTGACAGTACATCATTATCCTTTCGCAAAGCACACGCTCGCCTTATTTTGGCTATCAATTCACTCATTTTTTTCGTGTCTTTTAGTTCTGCCTTATTCAACTGATAATCATACTCTCCCAACTCATCCTTATAATCGTCCAGAGGATAATTTGTCAATAAAACTGCATAAATATTACTATCATGACTCCTTATTTCTCGTAACACCTCAATTCCATTGTAGTCAACCGAAGCCTTTTCCAGTTCATGATCTATCAGTAAAAAGTCCACATCATTTTCGACCACAAAATCGTAAAACTCATCTAATGATTGCGGATATGAATCTATTCCTATCAATTTAATTCCAGGAAATAAGCTGAATCGTCCCTGCATCAAAGTGATATTTTTGGGTTCATCCTCAATATACAATCCTGTCAAAGTCTGCATTAAGCGTCCTCCTTCATAAAATGAACAACAAATTTCGCCCCGCCTAGATCTTTTGATTCTTCTACATATACCTCACCACTATAACTTGCCACAATATCCTTTACAATATTCAAGCCCAGCCCAATTCCATCTTCTTTTGTAGTTTTAAATGGCTTAAATATTTCCTCACGTATGTTTTCCGGCACCCCCAATCCGCTATCCTCAAAATATAGATAAATATCTTCTTCCCTCTGTTGAAAAATAATCTGTATCTTCTTTTTCTGTCTGGCCTTAATCTGCTCAAAGGCATTGGTAATCATATTAATAATAATGGATTCCAAATCAATCTGGCGCATCGTTCGACATATGCCGGCCTCTGTTATCAATTGCAAATCCACATGAAACGCCTCCAGCATACCCCGATACAGTCTGCAGATATTTCTCAGAACCTCACCAAAATTTAAATCAGTTTGAGGACTTCTCTTTTTCTTTTTCAAGAATTCCACAATCATCAGACTATATCCCGAAATTCTGGTAAAATCTGATTTTATATTTTCCGTTATGTCAACAAAATACGGATTTTCAATCATTGAAGCCATCTCTGTATAAAAAGATAACGTGTTATCTATTCTGGAGATAATGTCCTGCGTTTCATGTCCAAAATTACCCGTTAAAATGCCAAGCGTGGCCAGATTCTTATACATGGACAGTTCCGTTTCCTGCATTTTCACATACTTTTCATATGCATTCTCTGTTTTTTCGTATTGCTCTTCTGTTTCCTTCTGCCTCTTCTCTTCTTTGGACTTCCACTGTTCCAATGAACTTGCTACAGTCTCAGGTGGCGCCCCTTTTTTTAATAGCTGTAACGTTTCTACAAATTGTTTTTCCTGAATATATTTCTGTTTCTCTGCTATTTGCTTTTGTTTCTGCCTTTTCTCTTTTTCCTTTTCCAGTTCAGGCTTTGACCTTTCATATTCTTCCCGCCTTATCTCCGATATCACTTCGATGCAAGTGAGAACAAATTTTTTCAGATGTTCATATGCCTCGTTTTCAATAATTCCCTCTCTGTTTGTCGCATCGATCAGGAGTGGATTTGTCTCATCGGATATCTTAATCACACCTATAGTCTGATTATTGCCAACGCGATATCCATGAGTATCGCTGACCTTAGATTTATCTAAGTTTAACCAGTCATTTTCAATATCCCCATATGGCTTTACTCGAAAATTGTCCCGATATATTTTTATTCCGGAATATAAATTCAAAATTTCTATTGCCAGCCGATAATTATATGTTTCATTAGTCATATGAACGGAATCACGTAAAAAATAATACAATTCAAATGATATATCTCCGCAAAGCAAAGGCAATTCATATTCCATATTCTTTTCATCATTTTTGCCCGTTATATCCGAATACCTGATTTCAGACCTGGTTCCATTTGCATATATTCTGGCTGTCACCTTTGCATATTTTAAGTCCAAAATAGAGTTCACGCTGATTTCTTCCGGAATATTGAATTGATTGGCTATCAAATCAATATGAAAGGGATCTTTTTCAATAAACTCAGGCGCTATAAGCAAGCGAAGTTCCTTCTGGAGCTTGTCAATATCTTTTTGTCTCCAGTTATCTCTCAAACCCTCCAAGACCATAACCAGACCTGTATGCACAGACAGTTCCTCCCTGCCTTCCATTGCATACATTTCTTTTAATATATTATATGTCTCCTCACCCTCCCTGTTATCTATCTCCTCCAGAGGATTGTAAATATTTTCCAGCTTTAGTTCCACTTTTTCCTGTTTCTTTAAAATCGGAATAATCTGGTTTTCAAAAAAATCCAAAAAAGCAGTATCATATGCCAGTTCATAATCACCGATTATCCCGCCAACTTTTTCCCTCACATAACCCTGCTCAATTCCATCACTCAACTGCAGAGACAAATAATATTCCACCTGATTTGCTATATATTTTGCCGCTGAAGCATCATTCTTATTACGTAAAATCTGAACTCTCTGCTGTAATCCGGAAATTGATATTTCTTCATAAAGATTCCAATTCAAAAAAACCTTAAATGACTCCTCCTTAGTAAAAGAATAAATAACTGCACGCTCTGCCAATCGCTCTACCGAGAAACGACCAATTCCCTTTTTACCTGCCTTTTTCCTTCCTTTTAGTGTATATGGCAAACTCAATTTATTGCTTGTCCCAATTACCATCCAACGGTTTTCAAACTCATATTCCGTCATGCCACATCCTGTGTCCGCTACAATAATGCGGCTATTGGGTGTATTAGCATTTTCTATCATTATCCGCACGCTTGGCGCATCCGCATCATAGGCATTTTTAACCAACTCTACCAGAGCTGTGACAAAGTCAGTGACCAGTTCACGGCCCAATTGCCCAATATGTCTGGAATTTGTTTTAAATTGTAGATTTTTCACCATAAGACGTACCTCACTAAAACCTATATTGCTTAATATCATTAACGGAAACCCTATATGATGTCTCTGTTGTAGGAGTGCCTACCATTTTGACATATTGATAGAAATCCATACTTTGCAGAATTCTTGCAGCATCATCTAAAGTATAACATGAATTCTCTTTCTGTGTAATAAAATACCCCGCATATGGAACCGCATCTCTGTCTCCCCAATATACCTTGGCCTGTTTTGTTATTACCATTGGTAAAACCAGTTTCTCTTTCCATAACTCCTTAAGTGCCTGAGATCTGCCATATTCAAACCATTGTGCATTTTTGTCACTCTTTCTACTCTTCAGCCTCTTCTTAAATTGAGTCAAATATTGATATGCATATGGATACAACTGCTTAAATTCTCTTTCTCTATATTTTTCTATCTTCCTTTCTTCTCTTTTGTAGGGAAAAATTATATATTGTCTCTCTGCTTGCTTTTTCTTTTCACTTTTTGTACTTATCGCTTTCAAACAAATTGCCTTTTCCACTTTTTGCTTTTCTATGTACAAGTAGCATTCATCTTCTTTTGTGGGCTTAATCAAAAATGCCTCATTTAGCAATGTGGCCACACTGTTACAGACATCAAAATATTCGTCAAACTGCTCTTGTCCATTAACCACCTTCTGAAAGACCCATTTCTTATCGTCCTCACATAGATGTTTTTTTTGAATTATTATTTTTTTACCTGTTTTACTCACCTCATACAGTATCTTATCACTAACTTTTCCTTTTTTATAGAGAAGGAAAGCAACAGAGCAGGTAATGCCCGGAAAGACACTTTCTCCACTTAAGTCAACCACTCCTGTCATCCCATCAACTATAAAGTTCCGTAGCTCTCTCGCATATCTATTTCTAAAAATACTAAACGGTATTAAGTAAATCATCTTTCCATCAGGTTCTAATGCGTTTATACTGGCCTCAATAAAAGCATAACAATAATCAAATCTTCCTTTTTTGCACACCTCATAATGCTTTTTAAGATACCGCCTCTCTTCTTCTGTCATATCATGATATGTGATATATGGAGGATTTCCAACAATAAATGATGCTTTGATTTCGTCAGTATTATAGGTTAAAAAATCGTGATTCCGTATATTCCACCGCACATTCTCTATTCCACTGGAACTACAGGTTCTGTTGAGATGTTCGATACATTTCTCCCGTTGTTCTGGATCAACTTCAAATCCTATGATATTTTGGGACAAGCCTTCTGCTATATACTCATTTGTTAATCCCTGTGTCCTTGCATCTTTAATATATCTTTTAACTATCGACACCAGTATGTTTCCCTGGCCACACGAGTTTTCCAGAACAGTTTTACCTACCAGATTTTTTACATATCCTATTCGATCCAACATATCTTCCACATATTTGTCAGGAGTGAATATCTGATCATTCCTATTCTTTTTCGCCATGAGTCCAAACAGCCTTTCTGCATATTTCAGTCACAAATTAGTGAATAAATCTTACCAAGTGCGATTTCTTGTCCATTGGCCTTTTTATTATATGCAATTTACGCCCAAAAAGCAATACAGATTTCCTATCCTTATACGCCTCCTGACAAAAATGTCTGCCTGTATGCTAATTAAGGCAAAATCTCTTTGCCACATACGGGACAATGGATTTTGCCTTATAGCTATGACACGTTTCCCCCTGTATACTCACCCCTGCTCAAACTTCTCCCGCAGTTTCCCCAGCGCCTTCTTCTCGATCCGACTCACATAGCTCCTCGAGATCCCCAATCTCTCCCCGATCTCGCTCTGGGTCAGCTCGCGGTTCCCCCACAGCCCGTACCGCAGCAGCAATATCTCCCTCTCCCGCTCCGTCAGTTCCTGCTGCATCAGCGCCATCAGCCTGCGGACATTGCCCCGCAGCTCCAGCGCCTCCACCACATCCGGCTGCTCCTGCTCGATCACGTCCATCAGATGGATCTCGTTCCCCTCTTTGTCCTGCCCGATGGGTTCGTAGAGAGATACCTCCCTCGACGTCTTTTTCTTGCTGCGCAGCAGCATCAGCAGCTCGTTGTCAATACATCTACAGGCGTAGGTGGCCAGCCGGCCCTTCCCAGCGTCAAAGGTGTCTATGGCCTTGATCAAACCGATACAGCCAATGGATATCATGTCTTCCATATCTTCGTCCACATTCTGATATTTCTTGGCCACATGAGCTACCAGACGCAGATTACGTTCTATGAGAATGTCCTTGGCAGCTTTGGCCTGCTCAGCATCTCCCTCCCTGAGCAGGCGGACATAACAGGCTTCTTCTCCAGAGGTCAAAGGCTTTTGAAAGGTCTTCAATCGTAGCCTCCACAGGATACTCTTACCTCTAGTCTATGTGCTTAGGACATTATGCGTGCCTTTCCCAAATTCAGATCATCCCTCACAGCTTACGCCTATAAGGAAAATACCTGCTTTGAGGTCTGTCACACCGACCGCGACCCCCGTCAAACCAGCGGGTCCAGAAAATCTGCCATCACATAATTGGCCAGGTCAAGCCCTCTTGGAGTCAAGTGCAGGAATCTGCCTGACGCTCCCTCCCGAAAGGCCAGTAAGCCCTGAGCGACATGCCTCCTGATGACCTCCCCATAGACCTGTTCCAAGGCGCAGTGGAAGGTTCTTTCAAACAAGCCTGCCTCAACCCCTTTCGTCAGACGAAGTCCCAGAAACATATACTCCTCCATCTGCTCTGCCACAGACAGTTGATGCTCCTGCTGGCGCTGTCCCAGGGGATTTTCCAGATAGACCTGTAAATCTTCCCCATTCTGGAATCTTCGATTCTCCATCAGAGATGCCGCCCCGATGCCAAAACCCAGATAGTTCTCCCTGGTCCAATACCCTACATTGTGACGGCATTCACAGCCCGCTTTGGCATAGTTGGATATCTCATAACGCCTGTATCCATACTCCCCCAAAACCTGCTCCGTCAGCCCGTACAGCTCCCGCTCCGTCTCCTCGTCCGGCAGCTTCAGTTCTCCTGCCTCATACCGCCTGATAAACGCCGTTCCTTCCTCCAGAATCAAGCTGTAGGCGGAGATATGCTCCGGCTCCGGTATCAGCTCCGCCACCCGCCGCAGAGTGGTCTCATAGGAGGTGAGGGTCTGCCCCGGCAGGCCGCACATCAGGTCCACATTCACATGGGTAAAGCCTGCTTCCCCCGCCGCCTCATATGCCTCCAGAAACTGCTGCCAGGTATGTATCCTCCCCAGAACTTTCAGCTCCTCATCCCAGGAGGATTGCAGCCCCAGACTCAGGCGGTTCACTCCCGCCCTGCGATACAGTGTCAGAGAATCACCGTCCACGGTGCCCGGATTGGCCTCCATCGTGATCTCCGCTGCGGGTGACACCAGATAATGCCCCTTCAAGACCTTCAAAAGCCTCGCCATCTGCTCTGGCGTAAGCAGGCTGGGAGTCCCCCCGCCGAAATAGACGGTGGACACCTCATACTCCCCGCACTGCGCCGCTCTGCCCTCGATCTCGCATGCCAAAGCCTGTACATACCGCTCCCGAATATCCCCGCCTGCCGGTGCGGACAGGAAATCGCAGTACCCACATTTTTGCACGCAGAAAGGGACATGTATATAGATTTCCAGATTCCTTCGCTTCATGGATTGCTTTTCCCCGCGTCGCATCAGCCGTCATTTCCTGTCGTCCAGCTTCAGCACACTCATAAACGCCTTCTGAGGGACTTCCACATTGCCCACCTGACGCATGCGCTTCTTGCCCTCCTTCTGCTTCTCCAACAGCTTCTTCTTGCGGGTGATATCGCCGCCATAGCACTTGGCCAGCACGTCCTTGCGCATGGCCTTGACAGTCTCCCTGGCAATAATCTTGCCGCCTACCGCCGCCTGAATTGGAATCTCAAACAGATGCCGAGGAATCTCCTCCTTGAGCTTCTCACACATCTTTCGGCCCCGCTCATAGGCAGAGTCTGCATGCACGATGAAGGACAGGGCGTCCACCTCCTCCCGATTGATCAGGATATCCAGCTTCACCAGATTGGACTGCTCGTAACCCTTCAGATCATAGTCAAAAGAGGCATATCCCCGCGAGCGGGACTTAAGCGCGTCAAAAAAGTCGTAGATGATCTCATTCAATGGAAGCTCATATTTCAGCAACGCTCGAGTTCCCTCAATATACTCCATACCCAGATAACGTCCCCGCCGCTCCTGGCACAGTTCCATAATAGAGCCGATGAATTCACTGGTCACCATGATCTCCGCGCTGACAATAGGTTCCTCCATATATTCGATCTCAGAGGGATCTGGCAGATTCGAGGGATTGGTCAGCTCGACGACTTCCCCGTTGGTGCGATATACCTTGTAGATTACGCTGGGGGCCGTAGTCACCAGGTCCAGATTGTATTCCCGCTCCAGTCGCTCCTGGATGATCTCCAGATGCAGCAGCCCCAGAAAGCCGCAACGGAATCCAAAGCCCAGAGCCACAGAGGTCTCCGGCTCATAATTCAGGGAAGCATCATTTAACTGCAGCTTTTCCAACGCATCCCTCAGATCAGGGTACTTCGCGCCGTCCGCCGGATACATACCACAGTACACCATCGACTGCACCTTTTTATAGCCGGGAAGCGGCTCCGTACAGGGACGTGCGTCATCCGTGACCGTATCGCCCACCGCCGTATCCTTCAGATTCTTGATGGAGGCGGTGATATAGCCCACCATACCGGCCGAAAGCTCCTCACAGGGAATGAACTGCCCTGCGCCAAAATACCCAACCTCCACCACCTCCTGTCTGGCTCCAGTCGCCATCATACGGATCATGGTACCCTTTTTTACCCTGCCCTCCATGATGCGGCAGAAAATGATAACACCCTTGTAGGGATCATACACCGAGTCAAAGATCAACGCCTGCAACGGATTCTCCGGACTGCCGCCGGGAGCGGGAATCTTATGGACAATCTGCTCCAACACCTGATCGATACCGATGCCGTTCTTGGCGGAGATCAACGGCGCATCCTGAGCCTCAAGTCCGATCACATCCTCAATCTCCTCTATGACCCGCTGCGGCTCCGCACTGGGCAGATCGATCTTATTGATCACCGGAAACACGTCCAGATCATGATCCAGCGCCAGATACACATTCGCCAACGTCTGAGCCTCTATTCCCTGAGCGGCGTCCACCACCAGGATAGCCCCGTCACATGCCGCCAGGGAACGACTGACCTCATAATTAAAATCCACATGTCCCGGCGTATCAATCAGATTGAACACATATTCCTCCCCGTCCTGGGCATGATAGACGGTGCGCACGGTCTGAGCCTTGATCGTGATGCCCCTCTCACGCTCCAGCTCCATATTGTCCAACACCTGAGCCTGCATCTCTCTGCTGGTCAACAGTCCTGTGCTCTCGATAATCCGGTCCGCCAGCGTAGACTTGCCGTGATCAATATGCGCCACAATGCAAAAATTGCGTATTCTGCTCTGCTCTGTATGACTCATTCGTGTTTCCTCAAGCTTTCTTAGTCCAAAAATTCTTATTCATTTCTCTTTATTCAAACATGCCCCTATTCTAACAGAAAAGCGCTTTCTATGCAAGTTCTATGCAAGATAAATCCTACTCCCCTGACAGCACCATATCCAACAGATGCGCAATCGGATCACAGGCGTTCATGGCCTCCTCCAACGTATTGTTCTGCGCCCCTAATTCGATCAGCAGGGTGCGCGGACGCACATGCATATTATAGCGGTAACCATTTATGTAATTCTTTCGGGTGAGTCCCGGATAATACTCTTCGGCCTTCAGCTTCATCTGAAAAGAAAATGCCAGATTATCCGCCAGATTGTCATTCTGCAGATAACCGATATTGCCAGTCTTGCGCGTCCAACTGATACCGTTAAAAAACATGAACCGAGCGGTAGGGCGTCCATCCAGATCCATAACCAGATGCGTATTCTCATCCGCTACCGCATCCCGATGCAGGTCGATGACCACCTGAATCTGAGGATTCTCCTCCAAAATGCGAGTGATTTCTGGCAGGGAGCGGGAATAGGCATTATCCCTGGTCTCCTTGTCATAGGTTCCCAAATGGTGCAGCACCTGATACCCATACTGCTGTTCAAGAATATCTGCCAGATGTTGTCCCACTCCCATAATGGTAGTCGAGGCATCCCCCGATACAGAATCCGCAAAGCCCTCCTGAGAGTGAGTGTGATAGATCAGGATGTGCGGCCCCTCCTGCCCCTTGTCTATCGTCATATCCCTCTGCGTCAGCTTTTCCACATCCAGCAGCTCCCTGCCAATATTGGTAATGCTGTCCACGGTATAAAAACGGTTTCGCAAGGTCTCATAGTTCTGTAGCTCCTCCATATTTACTGTCTGCTGACGGATATGAGGCACAAAGAGTTCTCCCTGTGTCATGAGCTCCTGATTCGCCTCAGCCATTTGAAACGGCTTTTCTCGGTCTGTCCCCTGCGCTTCTTCTGTATTTTGGGACTCTTCGGCCAGCAGGCTCTCCAGATCCAGCCGCTTTATAGTGCTGTCCCCATGTTGGCTCTCCTGATTCTCCAACCTCATCAGCTCCTCCAAGGACAGCTCGGTCTCTTCCTGTTCAGAGAGGCTACTTCCGTCCGCACTATCGTTCAGCCCATCCTCTCCAATCACGCGCACTGCCACCTGGCCGGTCTGAGTTTGATATAGATACCCTGGCATCCACTCCTCCAGAGCCTCTCTCTGCAGGAGTGTTTCCTCCGGTGCTTCTGTCTGCGAACCCTGCCGTGCCAGAACGGGGAGTATTTCCCGAACGCTTTGGTCCCGTCCCATCTGCATCAACCGATTGATCAGGCTGTCTTTATCCGCTCCGCCTCCGCCTGAAAACGCCTGCCATGCCAGCAGCAGGAATCCGCATGCCACGGTAATCAGAACTGCATTCATTTTCTTTCTGCTTTTGACAGGCCTCACCTGCTCTCATCCGATATCCCTATTACTATATGCTTTTCATACCTGTGACATTCCTCGTCCTGGGACGCAAAGCCTTCTAACCCGAACATTCCAAAGCCATATTGATACCCTCGGACACGGTATAACTGACCCGTTTTACGACAGCGTCAATATCCTTACCCGTCATATACATGTTGTTCAGCTCCACAAAAGCGGTCCTGTGCTGTCCCATATATTTTACCCTGTCAAAGTCCTGTTCCGCCTCCATGATACGTTCCAGTGCGTCTCCAACAATCGTTGCCGCATCTACCACCGTCGGAACGCCGATGGCAATCACCGGCACCCCCAAGCTCTCTCTGGTCAATGCATTGCGATGATTGCCCACGCCAGAGCCGGGCTGTATGCCTGTGTTGGTGATCTGGATCGTGCGGTTCAGACGGCGGGTGCTGCGGGCCGCAAGAGCATCAATGACAATCAACAGATCCGGACAGGTCTCCTGTACCACGCCCTTGACGATCTCGGCTGTCTCCATACCGGTCTTAGCCATCACACCTGGTTCAATACTGCTGATCAGATTCATACGCTTCTTATTGTAGGCTGCCGAGCCATATTCTTTGACAATGTGTCTGGTGATAAACAGATTGTCTACCACCTGGGGGCCCAGGGCATCCGCCGTCACCTCTCGGTTGCCCAGTCCCACCACCAGCACTGACACCTCCTCCTGATCCAGCTCCATCATCTGTGATAGCTCTTGGGAGAGACACTCCGATATCTCCCTGTGGTAATCCTCATCCGGCTCCAGCATATCGGGAGCCTCGATCGTCACATAGGTTCCGATGGGCTTGCCCATGGCCTTGGCCGCATTCTTGGTGTCGATCATCACCTTGGTAACCCTGATATCCTCCTGCTCCTGATAGTACTCCTCCACACGGACGCCGCGAAGTTCACTCTCAGCCTCCGTGATACTCTCCCTGGCCTCCAACGCCAGATCCGTCCTTACCTGAAACCCGCTCATACGAATTCTCCTTCTCACACGAAATAGACAGCTAGACATTTGCGAAACCGCATATTGGCAGTACCGAATTGTGCATATTGTATATTCCATAAGTAGGCTCTTTCGAGCCGTCGGTACTTAGATGACGTATTTTGGCATCTTATGTACCGTTACGGTGAGAACGAAGCGAAAGCGTGCCTACGTTGGAGTATACAATGTGTACAATGACACTCGCACAGTATCCGAGTTCTACAATTATCTACGAAATAGACAGTGATATTTCTATTACAGTTTTTGCGATTTTTTGGGATTTATGTATTGACAAACTTCCATTCTTTTACTAAAATACAAGAGTATGTTTGCCTTAGTTCTCCGTGTCTGACTAAAGCAAACCCTGTGACAACAAGACAAATGTATCATAATTGGAGGTGTAATTTTGGCAAATATCAAATCCGCAAAGAAGAGAATTCTGGTAAACCGCACGAAAGCGGAGAGGAATAAATCCGTCCGCTCCAGCGTGAAGACCTCAATGAAAAAGGTGCTGGCTGCTGTAGAGGCAGGGGACAAGGCTGCTGCCACAGAGACATTGAAGGCCGCGACCAAAACCATTGAGATGGCTGCATCTAAGGGCATCTATCACAAGAACAATGCCGCCAGAAAGGTTTCCCGTCTGAGCAAGGCTGTCAATCAGATGGCATAAATAAAACGGAACAAAAAATAAGCATCCATACCGTCATGTGGATGCTTATTTTTTATGTATTGATCTGTATTTCCCTTATCTGCGATGACTCCCGCCGCCGTGACTGTGGCCGCCGCTACTGCGATGGGCTCCTCCATGCCCGCGGCTGGATGAGCCCCCGCCCGACGAAGAGCTGGTCTGTATCCGCCTCTGCGTCACATGCTTGCGGATATAATCATCCTGCTGCCGATTCATCACCGGCTTGCCGCCCGCCACATAGGTGGTGACCGTGGTAGTCTTTTTGCCCTCCTTACTGCGCAGATGAGTTCCCACGAAGATACCTGCCACAATGAGAGGAACGATCACTGCTATCAGCATCACACTTGCGCCAGACTCGCTGTCTGTTGTACCACCCATCTTGTCTGCAATATAATTGATACAAGCGCTGTAAGCTCTAAAGGGATTACTTTCGATATACGCATCCACCTGATCCAATGCCCGATCTATTTCATCTGTGCCAAATTTGGCAAAAACCCTGCCGCTGGTAGAAAGATGTGTGCCTCCCTGACCGGTGTAACTATTGTCCAGAATCAGCGCGCCGTCCCCGTGGGGTGCGTCAAATCCAAATAAATTGATATCATAAAAATCGTCGGCAATATCCTGCATATTGCGTTCCCAGTCCGTAAACCGATAACCGTACTGCTCCTTGGCATCATTTCCCTCCACCGGCTGATTTATCGTCATCAGCACCAGGTCACAGCCGATAAGCGCCTCCTGCCTGGCAATCAGCTCCCGCAGCTGCTCCTCCTCCTCATCTGTCAACATATCTGCATAATCATAGACCCGCTCCGTCGGCGCCTGCGAATTGCCGCGCTCCTTTGGAGCTCTCATGACATTTTTAGCAATAACCACCAGAACCGTCACAACAAACAATACGCCCAGAATCACAAACCAAATACGGAAAAAATGCAGATATTGTCTTCTGGCTTCCTTTTTTAAATCATTCTCCATTTTCGTTCCTTTCCCTCGCAATCGTATTCACGCCATCCAGCCGCCACTCTCCTGCCTTTGAAGCATCCCCTGCAGAATGTCACATGACGATGCAGCCGATCATCACGCACAACGCTGTCACACAAGCCCACAGCGTTGCGCCGTAGGCCCACACCTTGGCCTTGGATATAGGCGTCACTCCGATGATCTTGCCCGTCTGCCCATTCACATAGAAAGGATACTCCTTATCCTTGTAGGTATAGCGGTATGTCCATACCGGCAACAGATCAAACTCCGTGTTCGGCGCGGGGGCTGTGACACTTCTGTTTACAGTACTCATGGAGGAATACCCGCTGATGCTCTGCTGCAGCATCGTGGAAGCGCTGCTCTCCATCTTGGCATGAGCGCGACTCTCTATCATCTCCGCCGACATATTATATTTTTCTCCCAGAAAGCCGGAGAGGTATTCCGGCTGGAAAGGAACCAGCTCGCCATAATTGTAGGGCTCCAGCAGATCCATCGTCCCATCCGGCATCTTCACGGAGGCGTCCGCAGGGATACCCTCAAATGCGATACTCATATCCCGAACTACCTGATAGTAGGTAGATTCCGTGTACTCGGTATTCCCACTCACCCAGACACGGCGCTTGACGCCCTCACCCTGGAACTGACAGCGCGTCTGATAACTATACAGCCAGAAAGGAATGTATTCACCCGTTATCGTATTGAGTCGTACCTCCGACAGAAAATCTGTGGGCGCAAAAGTACATTTCTTGAATTTTTCGCGGATCAGGTTCTTAACATTCTCCTTGCTGAGCTTAAAGGGAATGATTCGGCCAGGTGCATAGGCTCCCTCGATCCGTTCATCAAGAATGATGTAATGATCACAATAAGGACACTGCAGAGCGCTTGTGTGTTCCGTATAAGTCACCTCGCCGCCACAGTTGGGACATATCTCCATCTGCGCGTGCTCGTGCTTGCGCTCATCACTTTTCTCGCTGTCGCAGAAAGGACAATACATCATCTTCTTCTCAGGACTGTAGACTGAGTTGCCGCCACAGTTCTTGCACTTAAATACCATCTTTCATTCTCCTTCCATAAAATATGTAATCGGTATTGTATAACTCGATGACCATGCCAGTGTCATCGTGCAGACCTCTATGCATGTTATTCAACCAATTTCCTCTTTGATGTATCTTTATTCTATATTGTACCAAAAAGACTGAATTTTCGCAATGCACAATTCAGTTGCAACCAATGCCACGTCAAATGGCACAATTCGACTAAGCGCCCCACTAAAGCTTATGAAGGATGCACCGATATATGTATTAGTAAAATAATAATAGCCACGGAGGGCATGAAGGATTTCATGTTCTTCGTGGCTTTATTCAGCGATAGGAGGCAACAGTCATGAAAATCAATACAGGTGTGGCGAGGACAAACTTGACGGACAGGCGTATTCCAAGAGTCGGTTCTACCGCCGGCAGGGTAGACAATTCTGATAGAATAACGACAGGAAATGCATTATTTCGGGAAAAGCTGGAAGAAGAGGCCAGGAAAACGGATGGGCAGGCCATGAGGGAGAACACATCGGAAATGCCCACCGGCCGCAGCGAGGCATCCTTGGTATGTGAGACTGCCTGCAAGGGTGAAAACAAAGCTTCCCTGACCAGTATCAGGACAGCACCCAAGGTGCCTTACGGCCATCTGGCCAAGGATGGCGTCATTGTCTATAATGGGGTGACCTTCACCTGCGATGAGAAAACCAATAGCATCTGTCTGGGTGATACCTCGGACAAGAAGAATACCATCAATATCCCGCTCTCCGGCGGTGGGCATCTAAAAGTGAATCGGGCCAATCTGGGACAACTCTCCAAGGCCATCGGCATGTTCTCGCCGGAAGATGTAAACCGGATCCTGCGAGCCATTCATCTTGACACTAAGGTACAGTCCGTTCAGAAGGAGGTCGAGGATCTGGAGGCGGGCGTGGGAGAAGAAATAGCTGAGGGAAATACTGACAGCGCCGCCGACACCAAAGACAAGAGCCAATGAACAAATACAGTATACCATATACAGGAGACAGAGGACCGAAAGATAAACCCGATGCACATGCCAAACCGGAATGTGCATCGGGTTCACTGTTCTCTATTAATCTACAGAATCTCTTAATAATTCACGATTTTGCCAAAATCAGGCTTTAAGGACGCACCACCCACCAGGCCTCCGTCAATATCGGGCTGTGCGAACAGCTCAGGAGCGCTGGAAGCGGACACGGAGCCGCCGTACTGGATGCGGATGGCTGCCGCAGTAGCCTCATCATAGATCTCGGCGATGCAATCACGGATAGCCTTACACACCTCCTGCGCCTGCTCGGTGGTAGCCACCTTGCCGGTGCCGATAGCCCAGATCGGCTCATAGGCGATAACTGCCGTCGCCGCCTGCGCAGCGGTCACATTCAGGAAAGCAATCTTGATCTGCTGGCGAATCCAGTCGATCGTGATACCCTGCTCTCTCTGGGTCAGCGACTCACCGCAGCAGATGATGGGAGTGATGCCATGCTCAAACGCCTTCAGAACCTTCCTGTTCACCGTCTCATCCGTCTCGGCAAAGTACTCTCTCCTCTCGGAGTGGCCAATGATCACATACTTTACCCCCACATCCGTCAGCATATCGGGAGAGATCTCGCCTGTGTAAGCGCCCTTTTCCTCAAAGTACATATTCTCCGCGCCAATCTGGATATTCGTGCCTTTGGCGGCCTCCATAGCGGGAATGATATCGATGGCCGGCACACAGAACACCACGTCCACCTTGTCATTAACCACCAGGGGCTTTAACGTATTGACCAACTCTACTGCCTGGCTGGGAGTCATGTTCATCTTCCAGTTGCCGGCAATAATCTTTTTTCTTGCCATAATTTTTCCCTCGATTCTTGTTTAAATTGCACTTCTCTACTTCCAGCGGGTCATATTCCGCTCTATCTTTTCTGTATAGACCTGTTTTAGCTCGTCGGCTGTGATCCCATAGCACAGTAGCACATCGCTGTAGAACATCAGGACATCCGCCATCTCCTCGACGAAATGCGCTCTGACCTGCGCATCCTCAACGACTCGCTGCGTGCCGTTTTTCTTGACCACATCGATCACTTCGCCGACCTCCCCGATCATCCACAGCAATTTGTCCTTGCCGTTTTCCGGACAATTGGGTTGCCACCAGTCTTGGTATTCCTTCTGGAGCTTTCTCTGCATCTCCAGCATTTCATTTACAGTGAAATCTTCCATACCGCTCTCGTCTCAAGTCTTATTTATCGTCGGCCGCCGCCACACCGGGAAGAGTCTTGCCCTCCAGGAATTCCAGAGATGCGCCGCCGCCAGTGGAGATATGGCTCATCTTGTCGCCAAAGCCCAACTGGTTCACAGCCGCCGCAGAATCGCCGCCGCCGATGATCGTTGTGGCGTCAGTCTCAGCCAGAGCCTTGGCCACGGCGATGGTACCAGCCGCCAGCGTGGGATTCTCAAACACACCCATGGGACCGTTCCATACCACAGTCTTGGCGCTCTTGACAGCCTCCGCATACATCTGAGCCGTCTTCGGTCCGATATCGCAGCCCTCTCTGTCCGCAGGCATATTCTCCACACCGTACACCTCTGTCTCCACATCAGCGTCAATGGGATTGGGGAACGCCGTGATCGTCACAGAGTCCACAGGAAGCAGCAGCTTCTTGCCAAGCTTCTCCGCCTTATCCATCATCTCCTTACAGTAGTCCAGCTTCTCATTGTCCACCAGAGAGTTGCCGATCTCATAGCCCTGCGCCTTCAAGAAGGTGTAAGCCATGCCGCCGCCGATGATCAGCGTGTCGCACTTCTCCAGCAGATTGGAGATCACATTCAGCTTGTCGGCAACCTTGGCGCCGCCCAGGATCGCCACGAAGGGACGTACCGGATTCTCTACTGCATTGCCCAGGAAATTGATCTCCTTCTGCATCAGATATCCCACGACGTTGGAGCCGCCCTTGGCGGTGATGCACTTGGTCACGCCCTCGACAGAGGCATGTGCCCTGTGGGAGGAGCCGAAAGCGTCACAGACATAATCGTCAGCCAGGTCAGCCAGCTCCTGAGAGAACTTCTCGCCGTTCTTGGTCTCCTCCGTGCCGCGGAAACGGGTGTTCTGCAACAGTACCACGTCTCCCTCCTTCATAGCCTCCACCGCTGCGGTAGCAGCCTCGCCGGTCACATTGTAATCGGCCACAAATACGACATCCTTGCCCAGCTTCTCAGACAGCCTCTTGGCCACGGGAGCCAGAGATTCCTTCTCATTGGGGCCTTCCTTCACCTTGCCCAGATGGGAGCACAGAATCACCTTGCCGCCATCATTAATCAGCTTCTTGATCGTTGGCAGTGCCGCCACGATACGAGTCTCATCAGTGATCTCTCCGTTCTTCAGAGGCACGTTAAAATCACATCTCACCAGAACTCTTCTTCCTTTTACGTTGATATCATCAACGGATTTCTTATTCAATCCCATTTCCTGCTCTCCTTTACCATACTAAAGTTCCGCATATCCCCTACAGCCACTGTATGTCTCGAGGATATAGCGTTTAGAAGTTTCAAAAGGGTCCGGTCCAAGGACCGGACCCTTAAGGTCATGCTTCAATCATGCTTAAGCCAGCTCACTGAAATACTTAATGGTGCGAACCATCTGAGAGGTGTAGCTGTTCTCGTTGTCATACCAGGAGACAACCTGTACCAGAGAGTTGCCGTCCTCCATCTTGGATACCATCGTCTGTGTTGCATCAAAGATAGAACCATAGGTGCTTCCAACCACATCGGAGGATACGATCTCATCCTCGTTGTAAGCGAAGGACTCGGTAGCAGCAGCCTTCATAGCGGCATTGATGCCCTCCTTGGTAACCTCGCCCTTGACAACAGCTACCAGAATCGTGGTGGAGCCGGTAGGGGTAGGAACACGCTGTGCGGAACCGATCAGCTTGCCGTTCAACTCAGGGATAACCAGGCCGATAGCCTTGGCAGCGCCAGTGGAGTTGGGAACGATATTGCAGGCACCTGCGCGGCTTCTTCTCAGATCACCCTTTCTCTGAGGGCCATCCAGAATCATCTGGTCGCCGGTGTAAGCGTGTACAGTGGTCATGATACCGCTCTGGATTGGAGCGAAATCGTTCAATGCCTTAGCCATGGGAGCCAGGCAGTTAGTGGTGCAGGATGCTGCGGAGATAACGGTATCCTCAGCCTTTAAGGTGTCATGGTTTACATTGTATACGATGGTGGGAAGGTCGTTGCCTGCAGGAGCAGAGATAACAACCTTGCGGGCGCCAGCGGTAACATGTGCGGAAGCCTTCTCCTTGGAGGTGTAGAAACCGGTACACTCCAGAACCACGTCAACCTTCAGCTCGCCCCAGGGAAGCTTGGAAGCGTCAGCCTCCTTATAAATCGTGATGGTCTTGCCGTTTACCGTAATGCTGTCCTCACCAGCCTCTACGCTGTCAGCGTACTTGTACTTGCCCTGAGAAGAGTCATACTTCAACAGATGCGCAAGCATCTTGGGGCTGGTCAGATCGTTGATAGCCACTACCTCATAACCCTCCGCGTCGAACATCTGTCTGAAAGCCAGACGACCAATACGGCCAAAACCATTGATTGCTACTCTTACTGCCATTTTCATTTCCTCCTAAATATATTAAATTATTTTGACAAAACTCCCGGAACTCCCTTTTATAACAGCCACAGGATTGTCAAAATTTTGTCAACACAGTTATTTTACCTAATTCCTGTCCAAAATTCAAGATGTAAATCAAAAATATTTGGCAAAACTGGGAATTTTTACACTTTGTTAATAAATTGATTCCAGCCCTAACTGTACACCAAACACCTTGTTTCTATATCCCCCTTGCCAAAGGGGGGGGGTGTGAAAGCTGGTTGCTTTGCTAGTGTCATTGTGCACATGGTATATTCCAACGCAGGCACGCTCTCGCTTCGTTCTCACTGTAGCGGTACTAAGCTCGTGCCGAATAAATTCGGCAGACCTCGCTAAGTACCGACAGCTCGAAAGAGCCTGCTTATGGAATATACCATGTGCACAATTCGGTACTGGCAGAAAACAATTTTGCAAACATCTCCTTTATAGAACATGGACTGGATAATATAGACCAATTCTGTCACTTGTAGAGAGAGTTTCACAATCAACTTTGCCCTTGCAAAATGCCCTGTCCACCATAGCTATCATTTATTATTTGACAAGTCCACCTCATACTGCTAACATAGATTACATGTACATCCTTTTATATAACTCCAAAATAGTTTTTAGCCAGTACCGAGATGTACAATGTGCACAATAACACTAACACGGTATCTAGTTTTACAAACACCTACATTGCATTATATAGACAATAGCGAAACCCTTTATTGCCAGTACCGAATTGTGCATATGGTATATTCCATAAGTGGGCTTCGTGTTACGGTTTGCAACCGTAACACCACGAACTGTCGGTACTTAGCGAGGTCTGCCGAATTTATTCGGCACGAGCTTAGTACCGCTACAGTGAGAACGAAGCGAGAGCGTGCCCGCGTTGGAATATACCATATGCACAATGACACTCGCAAAGCAACCGGCTTTCACAAACATCTAATAACGCTTTATATTTTATTTTACAGAAAGGATTCAAAACCATGTTCATCACAGCCGATTGTCATCTGCACTCCTCCCATTCCGGAGATTCCACCGCCTCCATGGAGGAAATGATCCGGGAGGGCATCCGACGGGGCTTGACCCATATGTGCTTTACCGAGCACAACGACTTTGATTTTCCCGTTTCGGAGGATACGCCGCAGGGCATGTTCGAGCTGAATGCGGACGCTTATCTGTACGACCTGATCCGGCTGCGCGAAAAATACGCCGGACAGATTCAGCTTCTCTTTGGCGTGGAATTGGGCCTGCAGCCTCATCTGGCGCGGCGCAACGCCATCTTTGCCAAGGCGCATGACTACGACTTTATCATCGGCTCCTCCCATATCTGCGCGGGCAGAGACCCTTACTATCCTGCATTTTATGAGGGGCGCAGCCAGGAGGAGGCATACCGCGAATATTTTCAGTCCATCATAGATAATCTCAAAAAATTTAACAATTTTGATGTATATGGACATCTGGACTATGTGGTGCGCTACGGACCGGAGAGAGATAAAGATTATTCCTATGAGAAATATCGGGATCTGTTTGACCAGATAATCGAGCTGTTATTGGAGAAGGAAAAAGGACTGGAGGTCAATACCGGCGGCATCGGGGATGGTCTGAAGGACGTGCATCCCTGCCTGGAGGTGCTCCGCCGCTACAGACAAAAGGGAGGCGAGATCATCACCGTCGGCTCCGACGCCCATGATCCCGCCCACATTGCCGCTGATTTTCACATTGCCAGAGAGGTATTGCTGGAATGCGGCTTCTCCTACTATACCGTCTTTGAAAAGCGCCTGCCACAATTCATGCGCTTGTAGGGCACAGCACCACGATTCTGGATGGAGTCGTCTGAGCTGGTATGCTCCTGGTGGAACTGCTGTATACGACCACCAAATCATTATCCGCCGGACTTCCCAGAAAACGCTGATTATTGGTGGTGGTAATGTCCACGCCCGCGATCAGATTCAACTGCAATGTCATATCTCGGTTCAGCAGAGACTTGTTGTAGTAGTCCACATCCACCATCTGTCCCTGCATCACGGGCACAGCCACCGCCGCCCGATACTGAGGAGGATAGATCAGGGGCACCGGCTCATCCGTGCGATAGTACAGAATCACCTCCATCCCCTCCCTCATCATCACATAGTCCAGTACAAAAGTGCTGGGGGACACCAGGAAGTTCACCAGATTCCCCTCCTGATCCTCCAGGCCCACAAACATGAGGCAGCCGTCCGCACGACGATTGCCGATGCGAGTGGGCTCTATACTCACAATCGTGCCCTGCACTCCCCGGTAACTCTTCTCTCTCCCTGGTCTTCCATTGAACTGCATATCCATTCTTTCCCCTTTCCGCATACCGCTGGCTTTGCCTGCGGTATTGTACCAATCAGTATTTGGAAGTCGTACTTCCAAACTTTTACCCTCCCGCATCACAGCACGCCGTTCCTGCGATAACACCTGATATCCAGCTCCTGCCCATGGCCGGCCCCGGTATGTTTCTTCCCGACGGCAGACCACCAGGCATCGCTGTCTCCTTTATCCTATGCCGCGATGCCTGTCTGGTTTCCACAGTATCTAAAGTATTTGCACACAGACAAACTCCACTGCCAAAAGACTTATCCTCATCCCTGCAGTATCGTCCCGCCTCCCAGCACATACTCTCCCTCATAAAACACTGCCGCCTGCCCGGGAGCAGCGGCCCGCACCGGCTGTTCAAAATGACACAGTATTCTTCCCTCCGGCAGCTTCTCAATCACACAGGGCGCACCGCTATGATTGTAACGGATCTTGGCCACAACATGTCTTGGCTCCGTCAACTCCTCTATGGCCATGTAATTCACCCCGTCGCATAGGACCTGAGAGGTAAAGGCTTCCTCATTCTCCCCCACTACCACCTCATTGGTTTCAGACCGGATAGCGGTCACAAACACCCTATGCCCCATTGCCAGCTCCAGACCTCTGCGCTGGCCGATCGTATAGTGAGTAATCCCCTTATGCCTGCCCAGTATCCGTCCATCCTCTGTGACGAAATTCCCCGGCGGTGGAACACTTCCCCCCGCCTCGCGGTCGATAAAGGCCGCATAGTCATGATCCGGAATAAAACAGATCTCCTGACTGTCAGGCTTATCAGCCACGGAAAGTCCCTGCTCCTCCGCGATCTGCCGGATCTGCTCCTTGGTATATTCCCCCACTGGCATCAGTGTGTGAGCCAACTGCTCCTGCGTCAGGCTATAGAGCGCATAGGTCTGGTCTTTCTGTGCCGTCACAGAATTTCTTATTGCATAACGACCGTTATCAAGTCTGTCTACCCGTGCATAATGACCGGTGGCAATATAGGCAGCTCCGATCTCCAGGCTTCGCTGCAGCAGGGATTCCCATTTCACATAGCGGTTGCAGGCAATGCAGGGATTGGGAGTTCTCCCCCGCAGATACTCCGCCACAAAATAGTCCATCACCTTTTCCTGGAACTCCCTGCGAAAATTCATGACATAGTGAGGAATGTCCAGGCTCTCCGCCACTCTGCGGGCATCCTCCACCGCTGACAGACCGCAGCACCCTCCCTGCTCCCGTTGCCACTGAGCTTCCTCCCGCCAGATTTGCATGGTGACGCCAATCACCTCATATCCCTGCTCTTTCAACAAATAGGCTGCCACGGAGGAATCCACGCCTCCCGACATGCCCACGACTACTTTTTGCCTGGCCATTCAGCTCCACTCCTCTAATACTGCTCTTCTTCCTCGTGCTCCCCGATATCAGACTTCGGCTTCTCCAGCCCCTCTATGACGATGCCCTGTTTCTCCGCGTAATCCCACAGAGCGGCGTGAATAGCCTCCTCCGCCAACAGCGAGCAGTGTACCTTCACCGGCGGCAGACCGTCCAGCGCCTCCATCACCGCCCTGTTGGTGACCTGCATGGCCTCCTGTACGGTCTTGCCCTTGACCAACTCCGTGGCCATGGAGCTCGTGGCCACCGCCGCCCCGCAGCCGAAGGTCTTGAACTTGACATCTCGGATAATGCCCTCCTCGTCGATATCCAGAAAAATCCGCATGATATCGCCGCACTTGGCATTGCCAACAGTGCCCACGCCGCTGGCATCCTCTATCTCTCCCACATTGCGGGGATTCTGAAAATGATCCATCACCTTTTCACTGTACATTTCTCTCTCCTTATAATTAAATCGCTGCGCGATAGCTCTGAAGAGTAAAGTCTCTTCGACGCACATACAGGAGAGACAAATTTCATTCGCAAATACTCTCATGCAATTTGCTCTCGTGCGCCTTCGCGACTTTACTTCGCTGCGCGATAGCTCTGAAGAGTAAAGTCTCTTCGACGCACATACAGGAGAGACAAATTTCATTCGCAAATACTCTCATGCAATTTGCTCTCGTGCGCCTTCGCGACTTTACTTCGCTGCGCGATAGCTCTGAAGAGTAAAGTCTCTTCGACGCACATACGGGAGAGACAAATTTCATTCGCAAATACTCTCATGAAATTTGCTCTCATGCGCCTTCGCGACTTTACCTGGCAAGCTTCAGAAAATCCTCATACAGCGGCGACATGGCTCGCAGCTTGCCCACGATCTCCGCGATAGCCTCCACCACCGTATCCATCTCCTCGCGGGTGTTCTCCTCGGACAATGTCAGCCGCAGGGAGCCGTGAGCCAACTCATGGGGCAGCCCCATGGCCAGCAGTACATGGGAAGGGTCTAAGGATCCTGATGTACATGCCGAGCCGCTGGAGCCACAGATCCCTTTCATATCCAGCATGATCAACAGTGATTCTCCCTCGATAAATCGAAAGCTGAAATTCACATTGCCGGGAAGCCGCCTGACGGGATCGCCGTTCAGATGACAATAGGGAATCTTTTCCCTGATCTGTGCGATGAGGTAATCCCGCAGCTCCGTCTCCTTCTCAATCTTTTCGGGCATGATCCGCACCGCCCGCTCGATCGCTTTGCCAAATCCCACAATGCCGGGAATATTTTCCGTCCCAGCCCTTCTCGACCGCTCCTGGGCGCCGCCGTGAATCAGGCTGCGCAGCTTCAGCCCAGAGCGGATATAGAGGCAGCCCACGCCCTTGGGCCCGTTTACCTTGTGTGCGCTGGCGCTGAGCATATCGATATGCAGCTCGTCCACATTGATCGGCAATTGTCCGAACGCCTGCACCGCATCCGTATGAAACAGTATCCCTCTCTCTTGGGCGATCAGACCAATCTCCCTGATGGGCTGCAGCGTGCCGACCTCATTGTTCGCGTACATCACAGAGAGCAATATGGTGTCAGGGCGAATGGCTGCCCTCAACTCGTCCAGCCTGACGATACCGTTCTCATCCACCCCGACATAGGTTACTTCATATCCCTGTCTTTCCAGATATTCGCAGGTGTGGAGTACCGCATGGTGCTCGATCTGCGTGGTGACGATATGCTTTCCCTTTCCCGCATAAGCCTCTGCTGCCGCCTTCAACGCCCAGTTGTCCGCTTCCGAGCCGCCGGCGGTAAAATAGATCTCCTCCTGCCTGGCCCCCAGATACTCCGCAAGGGTCCGACGGGCCTGGTTCAGCGCCTTCTTACTGACAGAGCCCAGAGTGTAGATGCTGCTGGCATTGCCGTAGCTCTCACTGAAAAAAGGAAGCATGGCCTCCACCACCTCCGGCGCCGTCCGAGTGGTGGCCGCATTGTCCAAATAGATCACGACAGATTCCTCCTTGTTAATTCCTAGCATTTCACTAAGATTTGATGGTTTCAATATATCACGCGTAGCCTGTTCTGTCAACTCCCCTGTGGCATACCGATGCGCAGCCTGTCAGGAGGAGGGAATATCTCTCCCTATGCATAGCATGGGCAATCGGAAAATATAATAAAAGAAATCTAATCTATCACGAGGCTCTCCATGGCGTCTTTCCTGAAAAAAAAATCTCCCTCCCGCGCACGACATCCCCTGATCATGGGCACTGCGATACTGACCGCCACTGGCCTGGTCACCCGTATTATCGGCTTTTTCTATCGCATCTACCTCTCTCGTCTGTTCGGCGAGGAGAACATGGGAATCTATCAGCTATTGTCTCCCGTGCTTGCCCTTTCTTTCTCTCTGACAGCGGCAGGCTTTCAGACCGCCATCTCCAAATTCGTAGCGGGACAGGTGGGGCTTCAGAGCGGCCGTACTCCCTCCCGCCGCCCCATGATCATGGGGCTGTTGCTGACCGTTCCTCTGTCTCTGGCCTGTACCGCCGGACTCTATCTGGGCAGCGACTATATTGCAACGAGTCTGCTGCAGGAGCCCCGCACCGCCTCCATGATTCGGCTGCTTGCGCCCTCCGTCCCGCTGAGCGCCATTCACGCCTGTGTCAACGGATATTTCTATGGCATTAAAAAGGCGGGCACACCCGCAGGTACTCAGCTCTTGGAACAGTGCTGTCGCGTGGGCTGTGTCTATCTGGTCTCCGCCATCATATTCTCTCAGGGACATACTCCCTCCATCAATGTGGCTGTGCTGGGCCTGACTATTGGAGAGGGCTGTTCCATGCTGGCCGCTCTGCTGGCCATGTGGTATCATTGCTCCCGCGTGGGCAAGAACGGTCTATTGCCCCAGCATTCGTCCTTTACCTATGGACAACTGCTGGGCATGGTCATTCCTCTGACCGCCAACCGGATCGTGTTGAATCTGCTGCAGAGCGTGGAGTCTGTGTCCATCCCCGCCGGACTGCGCAGCTATGGATATGACAACGCCACCGCCCTGAGCGTCTATGGCGTGCTCACAGGCATGGCATTTCCAATGATCTTCTTTCCCAACGCCCTGACTGGCTCCGTATCTGTCATGCTGCTGCCCATGGTGGCCGAGAGCTATGCCAGAAAAGATCTCGCCGGAATCCGTCGAGCGGTTCTGAGCACGGTAAAATACTGCCTGCTTCTGGGCTTTACCTGCATGGGCTTTTTCCTGATCACCGGAAAGCTTTTAGGGGAAGGACTATACCGGAGTCCTCTGGCGGGACATTTTATCCGCACTCTGAGCCTGATCTGCCCCTTTCTCTATCTTGACAACACCCTGTCCAGCATCCTCCAGGGGCTAGGGCTTGCGGGCCGCCTGTTTCTGATCAATGTCACCGCCCTGCTGGTACGACTGCTCTTTATCCTGCAGACAGTTCCTCTCCTGGGTATCAGCGGTTACCTGTATGGGCTGCTGGTCAGCCAGATTCTGCAGTGCATCCTCTACCTGGGCTGCCTGTGGCTACATAGCCGCCGCGGAGAAATATAGACAGCTCAAGGCAGGCATAGACCCCCACAAAATACTTGCCTTCCGTGAGGGGATATATTATAATTAAACGTGCTCCATGGCGTGTGTAAATAAGGAAGAATAAATACGGCTGTGGGTAGCCCAAAAATAGAAGGCGCTACGGCATATTACGATACAGAAAGGTCTGAAGATACGATGAGTTTTACTTTTATTGAAAAATTACCTACTCCGGACGAGATCAGAGAGCATTATAAGCTCCCCGAGGAGCTCGCCCTGCGCAAAGCGGAACGCGACCGAGAGATACGGGAAGTCCTCACCGGTCAGAGCGGCAAACTGCTGGTGATTATTGGCCCCTGCTCCGCAGACAATGAGGACGCTGTGTGCGACTATGTGAACCGCCTGGCCCGAATAAATGACAAAGTGTCCGACAAACTGATCCTGATTCCCCGAATCTATACCAACAAACCCCGCACCACAGGCGAGGGCTACAAGGGCATCGTTCACCAGCCCGACCCCGGAAAGCAGGAGGACTTTCTGGCTGGCCTGATCGCCATGCGGAAAATGCATATCCGCGCAGTGGAGGAGACCGGACTGACAGCGGCGGATGAGATGCTGTATCCGGAGAACTGGGGCTATGTGTCAGACATCCTCTCCTATGTGGCCATCGGCGCACGCTCTGTGGAGGATCAACAGCACCGCCTGACCGTCAGCGGGTTCGATGTGCCTGCCGGCATGAAAAATCCCACCAGCGGCGATTTTTCCGTGATGCTGAACTCCGTCTACGCAGCCCAGCACCCGCACTCCTTCATCTATCGGGGCTGGGCCGTACAGACGAACGGCAACGACCTGGCCCACACGGTACTGCGGGGAGCCACCAGCAAGCATGGCAACAATACACCCAACTACCATTATGAGGATTTAAATCGGCTGCTGGAGATGTATAATAAGATGGACCTGAAGAACCCTGCCTGCATCATCGACTCCAACCACTCCAACTCCAATAAACAATTTGCCCAGCAGATTCGCATCGTCAAGGAGGTCATGCACAGCCGCAAGCTGAATACGGATATCCATCGGCTGGTCAAGGGCGTCATGATAGAGAGCTATATCGAGGAGGGCTGCCAGAAGGTAGGCGGCGGCGTATACGGCAAGTCCATCACCGACCCCTGCCTGGGATGGGCGGACACAGAGAGATTGATCTTTGATCTGGCAGAATACGAATAATATAAGGCAACCATCATGCCACCCCTAATCTCTGGGGTGGCTTTTGACATATTCCTCCCGCCCCCTGTGGCAATACATCTTAGCATAGACCCGCGTGGCCGCTATATCCGCATGCCCCAGCATCTCCTGCACACTCCGCAGGTCCGCGCCTCTCTCAAGCAGGTGCACCGCAAATGCATGTCGCAGGCTGTGGGGCGTTACCTCCCTGCAAATACCGGCCTGTCTACCATATTTGTGTACCAGCTTCCACACTCCCTGACGGCTCATAGCCCCGCCACTGTAATTCACAAACAAGAGTCGTGACCCTGTGCCCGACAGCAATGCATCCCGCCCTCTATCGATATATTGCAGCAAGGCGTCCCTTGCATGGACGCCAAAGGGAATCACCCGCTCTTTGCCACTCTCCCGACAATGTAAGAATCCCAGCCTGAGATCCACGTCCGATACGCTCAGAACCACCAGTTCAGACACTCTGATGCCCGTAGCATACATTAACTCCAGAATCGCCCGATCTCGCAATGCTCTGGGCTTGTCCCCTCTGGGTTGCTCCAGCACCGCCTGTACCTCCTCCGGCGTCAGAATCTCCGGTTGTTCCCGCTGTTGCTTTGGAACTTGTAAATCCTCTGACACATCCTCTTTTATCTGCCGTGTTTTCACCAGATAGCGGTACATTGCCCGCACAGTAGCCATATGTCTGGAAACGGTAGCGGAGCTTTTATCCTGTCCCAACATATGAAAATAGGCATCCAGTTGAGAGGGTGTTGCCAACCTGAAATCACTGATTCCCTGTTCTTTTTCCAGATATTGTCCCAGTTGCCGCAAATCTCGTCTGTAGGAGCTGCATGTGTTCTCGGACAACGCCTTGCTATGTTGCAGATATGCCATAAATTGCCCTATTTGCTCTTCCAGATATGACTCTCCAAGCTGTCTTTTCTGGCTATGCTTCTCCTGCATTTTTCTGACCTCCTTTCAGACACACTGTCAGACCTCTCAGATACAAGACCATATATCTTTATCTTATCACACCCCTCAACCATAGTCCATCCATCATAGCAGCCGCAGCGCCAACCGCAGCAGGACAGGATTTACATAAGACTCGAGCCAGCAGCCTGCCGCCAATACAAAGAGAAGCAAACCGGACTGAGCAGACAGATGTATCCCCATACGCTTCAATCCACTCAATCCCTCATTACCATTCAGATAATAGAGACGTCTGCAGGTCCTCTCCGCCAGAGCAAGCAACAGCATCCATGCCGGAGCATAGAGCAATATCTGAGGAAATAAGCCTGCCAGCAGCAGAAGCATTCCCATGATTCCCCGTTCAGAAAACAGAGCTGCTATCAATATCCCCAGAGAAAAGCCATAGCGAAGCGCATAAAACCATACCGCCACCAGGCCCAAAAACGTTGTTGACAGAAGAATTAATAACACTGCCGCCCCTAACCTCTGTCCCAACAGACAGAGAAAAAGTGAACGGTTGTCAATCACGGCGTAACGCGCCTGAAACAAGGCGCTCTCCTGCAAAAGCTCCGTTCCTGACAACCATTCACTATCTATCAGATTGGCGAGTACAATCCCGCCGCATATTCCAACGATAAACAGAATCAGCTGTTTATTGGCAAACTTCAAATCTCCCTCTTCCCTGCCACAGCCACAGGTCGCACCTGTACAGCCGCGCAATGCATATATAGAAATATGGTCTCTCTATCTATATGCCGCAGGAAATGCCCGCATGCCTGACATGGCAATTCATTTCACGCTAAGCCATCAGGCTGCCAGCAGCTTCTCCACGCTGACCAGCTTCACACAGAGCACAAAGAGATCTGTAGCCATAGCCATCTCCTCCGGTGTCGGAAAAGAAGGAGCAATACGAATATTGCTGTCCTGCGGATCTCTGCCATAGGGAAAAGTAGCTCCCGCTCCAGTCAACGTCACGCCCGCTTCCTTGCATTTAGCGACAATTGCCTTGGCACAACCCTCCATGGCATCAAAGGATATAAAATAACCACCGTTTGGTTTCGTCCAGCTGCCGATCTCCAGCCCCGAAAGCTCCCTCTCCAGCACATCCTGCACCGCCTCAAATTTGGGACGCATAATAGCCGCATGCTTTCTCATATGTGCCTTGACACCCTCAAAATCCTTGAAGTACCGTACATGCCGAAGCTGATTAATCTTGTCATAGCCAATCGTCTGAATGGTCATTGATTTTTTGATATAATCCAAATTTGCTCTGGAGGCGGCAATAGCTGCCACACCAGCTCCAGAAAAGCTGATCTTGGAGGTGGAGGCGAACTCATACACCATGTCCGGATTCCCTGCCTTCTCACACTCACTCAAGATCTCCAATATCTCATCCTGCCTGTCTTCATACAGATGATGTACCGCATAGGCATTATCCCAAAAGATACGGAAATCCCTTGCGGCAGGCTTCAATGCCGCAAACCGCCGGATGGTCTCGTCTGAATAGCTATATCCCTGTGGATTAGAATATTTAGGTACACACCAAATCCCTTTGACACTCTCATCCTCCGCCACCAGCCTCTCTACCA
The DNA here is from genome assembly GCA_023663725.1 of bacterium. Lineage (GTDB taxonomy): Bacteria > Bacillota > Clostridia > Lachnospirales > Lachnospiraceae > Acetatifactor. Next base: position 95,251 of record JAMPGX010000001.1, read on the forward strand.
TATCCATATCCGGTCCCTGAGGCGTCATGGGTACATTGATCATTTCAATGCCAAAATGCTCCGTGATGGCAAAATGTCTGTCGTAGCCCGGCACAGGGCACAGGAATTTCACCTTATCCAGCTTGCACCACGGTGTACTGCCCATCACGCCGTGGGTCATGGAACGTGATACCGTGTCATACATAATGGTCAGGCTGGCATTGCCGCACACGATCACATTATCCGCTGCGACCCCCATGATATCCGCCATCATATGCTTAGCCTCCGTAATGCCATCCAGTACACCATAGTTACGGACATCCACGTTATCCATGCTTTTCATATCACTCCATGCGTTCAGCACATCAAAGATATCCATACCCATATCAAGCTGTACCACACTGGGCTTTCCGCGAGACATATCAAGGCTCAGCCCTTTTCCCTTTGCCTCCTCATACGCTTTCACCAACTCTGTATGCAACTGTTGCAATTCCTCTCTGCTTAAGTCCTTATAAGCCCTTCTCTCCATGCCTTTCAACCTGATCCTTCCCGAGCCCGTAAGCTATCCTCCAATGACAGTCTGTAGGCTCTCCTGTATTAAACAGTAATGTATCATCTAGCCCCTTCCTTAAATATACCCGAAAAAGCCTGAGGAATACAATTGAATTATTGTATACAATCATACATCCCGTATATATTACTACAAAATCCATTATTAGACAAGACTTTTTTTACATAAATTTACACCCTTATTTACTGCACAAAAAAGAGCCCCGCTGAAGGGACTCTCTTTGTCCTATGAAATTGTCAGTAACTGGCCGCCCTATTTGGCATAATCAATTACTCGAGATTCTCGGATTACATTCACCTTGATCTGTCCGGGATATTCCAGCTCAGCTTCAATCTGCTTAGAGATATCACGAGCCAGCAGTACCATATCTGAATCTGTAATCTGTTCCGGTACCACCATCACACGAACTTCACGACCTGCCTGAATAGCAAAAGACTTATCTACTCCCTTGAAATTGTTGGTTATTTCTTCTAACTGTTTTAATCTGCTAGTATAGGTCTCCAGAGTCTCCCTTCTAGCTCCCGGTCTTGCAGCGGAAATTGTATCAGAAGCCTGTACAATACATGCAATCAGGGAAGTGGCCTCCACATCTCCGTGATGAGATTCCACGGCATTGATAACGGTAGCATTCTCCTTATACTTCCTGCAAAGTTCTACTCCCAGCTGAATATGAGAGCCTTCCATCTCATGATCCACGGCCTTGCCGATATCATGCAGTAAGCCGGCACGCTTGGCTAATCTCACATCCAGTCCCATCTCAGCTGCAAACAAGCCTGACAGTTGGGCAACCTCGATGGAATGCTTTAACGCATTCTGTCCATAACTGGTTCTAAACTTCATTCTGCCCAGAAGCTTGACAAGTTCGGGATGAATACCGTGAACGCCTACCTCCAGAGTAGCGGCTTCACCCTCTTCCTTGATCATTATCTCCACTTCCTTCTGAGCTTTTTCCACCATCTCTTCGATTCTGGCAGGATGTATTCGACCGTCCACAATCAGCTTCTCCAGCGCAATCCTCGCCACCTCGCGTCGAATTGGATCGAAGCCTGACAGAATAACAGCCTCCGGCGTATCGTCAATAATCAGATCCACACCGGTCATGGTCTCCAAGGTGCGAATATTTCGCCCTTCACGGCCAATAATACGTCCTTTCATCTCATCGTTAGGAAGCTGCACGACCGAAATCGTGGTCTCAGACACATGGTCTGCAGCGCATCTCTGGATGGCCGATACCACATATTCTTTGGCCTTCTTGTCTGCTTCCTCCTTGGCCCGACTCTCCATTTCCTTGATCATCACGGCCGTTTCATGCTTTACTTCATCTTCAACAATTTTCAACAAGTAGTCTTTTGCCTGTTCAGAGGTTAATCCGGAAATTCTCTCCAGTTCCTGTACTCTCTGCTCGTTCAGCTTGGAAACCTCTTCCTTCATCTTGTTCAAAGCTTCCTCACGGGCAGTCAAGCTTGCTTCACGTTTTTCGATTGCGTCAGCTTTCTTATCAATGTTCTCCTCTTTCTGCTGAACTCTGCGCTCATAGCGCTGCGCCTCCGCTCTGCGTTCCTTGATCTCCTTGTCCAGCTCATTCTTGGTACGAATGGACTCTTCCTTGACTTCAAGCAACGATTCACGTTTCTTGGCCTCCGCAGACTTGAGGGCTTCATCAATAATCTCTCTGGCCTTGTCCTGCGCGTTGCCGATAGTAGTGGACGTCACCTTCTTCTGGTAAGAAGAAACAACAACCGCTGTGACCACCGCAGTCACAAGGATACAGATTACCGCTGTAATAGCACAACCAATAATTACGCTTGGATCCATTACAGGAGCACCTCCTTATTAAATTTTCATTGTACAAATATCTAATATAGAATGTATGTACTTCTCACATTCTAACAGGCAATCTACAACATTTAAATTCTAAACCGAAATGATCTTTATGTCAAGTAGAATATTTGAAATCCGTCCAAAATATGTGTAGCCCAAACACCTATCACTCCGCCTGCAAAGCCTTTCGGATCACATCGCTCGAAAAACCTCTGTACATCAGAAAATTGTACATGCGCTGCTGTTGCCTGCGGTCGCTGGCTTCCCTGTCATAATGCCTTTTGTCCAGCAGCTCACAGGCCATCTGCAGCTCGTCCTGACCGCCGCACTGCTCCTGCCAGAGCTCCACAGCCTGTTCAATGACAGTTCTGGCAATCCCCTTCTGCTGTAGGTCCTGTTCCATCCTGCGCAAGGATTTCCTGCCGGCAAATGTAGTGAGATAATCTCCCGCATACCGCAAATCATCAACATAGCGGAATGATTTCACATACTCCAGAGCCTGGGCAGTTACCGTCTCCGGATAACCGCCATCTCGCAGCTTATCCCGAAGCTGGCTCTCAGTATAGTCGCGGCTCTGAAGCAGATTCATGGCCCGCAGTTTTGCCCTGCGGGGAAGAAGCTCATCAAAAAGCTTACGATATAGTTCCTCCGCCAGCTCCTTCCCCTCCGCAATCCCATATTGACTCAGCTCTCCCTTATACAACACGAAACATAATTCATGATCCACACATACTCTGCTCCGCTTCTTGGATAGCTCTACAATCTCTGTCACTGTCATGTGGTCTCGCTCCTGTCCATATGTCCGCTGCTAAGCCTGTGATGTGGAAGCCGACTGCGCCTCATCAGCCGCGCTGTCACCTAGCCCAAAGTGTTGCCGCACCTTGCTCTCAAGCTCCTGACACACTGCCGGATTGTCCTTGAGATACTGCTTGGCGTTCTCTCGGCCCTGTCCAATCTTATCCCCATTGTATGCATACCATGCGCCGGACTTATTTACAATATCCACGCTGACGGCCAGGTCAAGAATATCTCCAACTACGGATATCCCTTCACCAAACATTATATCAAATTCCGCCTCCTTGAAAGGCGGCGCAATCTTATTCTTAACTACCTTGACTCTGGTATGGTTACCAATGATCTCGCCACCTTGCTTTAGAGCTTCCACACGGCGCACATCCATGCGCACAGAGGAATAAAACTTCAGCGCCCGACCGCCAGTGGTGGTCTCTGGATTGCCAAACATCACGCCCACCTTCTCCCGCAGCTGATTGATAAAGATTACGGTACAGTTGGACTTGCTGATTACTGCCGTCAGCTTTCTCAACGCCTGGGACATCAAACGGGCCTGCAGACCCACATGAGAGTCTCCCATTTCTCCATCAATTTCAGCCTTGGGCACCAACGCCGCCACAGAGTCCACAACCACGATATCTATAGCGCCGGATCGCACCATAGTCTCCGTGATCTCCAGAGCCTGCTCGCCATTGTCCGGCTGAGATATGTACAGATTGTCAATATCCACGCCAATGTTCTTGGCATAGACAGGATCCAGCGCGTGCTCCGCGTCAATAAATCCCGCAATACCGCCCCTTTTCTGCACCTCTGCAATCATGTGCAGCGTTACCGTTGTCTTACCACTGGATTCAGGTCCATAGATTTCGACAATCCTGCCCTTGGGGATACCGCCCAGTCCCAGCGCAATATCCAGGCTCAGAGAGCCTGTGGGAATTGTCTCCACATTCATCTGGCTGGCAGGGTCACCCAGCTTCATCACGGCTCCTTTGCCATACTGCTTCTCAATCTGACTGATAGCCGCATCCAATGCCTTCAATTTCTCATTCTTTTCCATACTAACCTCTTTCCTGCGATACTACAGTGTCACTCCGTCACATCGCATTTGTCTGTATTTGGATGACTGGCATCCGGATAAGCTCCCTCTCAGGAGCAGGGAACAAACGTTCTTGTTTGTTCCAGAATAAAACATTTGTTCTGTTTTGTCAACACTTTTGGGATTACTTTTTCCACATTGTGTCTACATATTCATAATACTTTACTTCCAGTCCATTAAACAGTACTCATAAACATTCCTCCCCTTTTCCATAGGACATGTTGCTTCATACATGACCACTATTCTGCCATCTTGATTATACATACATGAATTCAAGGGCGAAACGCCGGACCGTATCAGAGTATAGCAGTTGAATTCAAAAAAAATGTATCATATTTTCCATACAAATGCAAGAAGATATGATACATTTTATATTCTTTTTATAAAGTAATCCGTACACGGGCTATTTTTTTTCGCCAAATGTAACTTTACTAAAATACTCCAGCATACATCCGCGCATCAGCGCCAGCGCTGCCGAAACCGCCGCTTCCCGAATTGTCTGGCGGTTTCCTGAAAAATGATATTCTCTGGTAGTCACCTCACCCTTCACGCAACAGGCGATATATACCAAACCTACAGGTTTATCCTCCGTCCCTCCGTCCGGACCAGCGAGGCCGGTTACGCTTACTGCCACATCGCCCTTAGCCACAAAAGCCAGGCCCTTGGCCATCTCCTCCGCTGTCTGACGGCTGACTGCACCATATTTCTCCAAAGTTCCTTTTTTTACTCCCAGTATCTTCCTCTTGGCTTTGTTCGAATAGGTCACATAGCCGGACTTATAGACATCGGAAGCGCCAGGCACATTGATCAGTCGGGCGGACAGCAATCCCCCCGTGCAGGACTCGGCACAGGTCACGGTAAGCTTGTTGGCCAGCAGCAATTCCACCACCGCTCTCTCCAACGTCACCTCCTCGTCCGTGGTATAGATATGGCTTCCCATCCGACTCTTGATCTCCTTGATCACCGGCTTAATCAATCTGCGGGCTTCCTTCTCCCCCTCAGCCCTGGCCGTCACCCGGATATGTACCTCGCCCGGCTTGGCATAGGTCGCCAGCGTTGGATTGGTCTGACTGTCAATCATATCCTTCAACAGCGTCTCCACCTTGCTCTCTCCGATACCGCATGCCTTGACAGTCTGGGAAGTGATAATTCCCGGCTCCAGCTTTTTCAGATATGGAATAACATGCTCCTCAAACATAGGCTTCAGCTCATGAGGCGGACCAGGAAGCAATATCACATGGGTTTTGTCCCCCGCTATGATGACCCCAGGCGCGGTGCCATTGGGATTAGGCAATACAACCGCCCCCTCCGGGATCAACGCCTGCTTCCAATTATTATCCGTAGGCGTGACTCCCCTGCTTGCAAAATAGCGCTCAATATGCTTCCTGACGGCAACATCCTCCATCAGTTTTCGCCCCATGACCGCCGACGCCACTTCCTTGGTCAAATCATCCTCCGTGGGCCCCAGACCACCGGACAGAATTACCACATCCGAGCGCCCCACCGCCATCCGCAGCGTCTGCTCGAGCCTTTGCTCATTGTCCCCCACCACAGACTGGTAATAGCAGGACAATCCCAGTCCAGCACATTTTTCCGCCAGATAAGCCGCGTTGGTATTCACGATATTGCCCAGCAAAAGCTCCGTTCCCACACAAATCAATTCCGCCGTCATTATAGTCGCCCTCTCCACTCCCGATATAAGCTCTGACTGACATCCCTCACGCCTGTTCCCCCATAACTGCCCTGTTTTTTATCAGATAATCCACCAGGGAAACTACTGTCAGCACCAGAGCAATCCACATCACCATATCCGTAACAATTTTCATTCCCGACCATATCCAAGACAAATCGACAATCATCAGACACACCATAACCATCTGAAAAACGGTCTTAAATTTGCCCCAATAGCTCGCCGCAATCACCACCCGATTATCAGCCGCCACAAGACGAAAGCCGCTGATGATAAATTCCCTGCTGATAATGATAATGACCACCCAGGCCGGAATCCGTTCCATGGCAACCAGCGCGATCAGCGCCGCGCTGACCAGCAGCTTATCCGCGAGCGGGTCCATAAATTTGCCAAAATTGGTGACCATATTGTATTTTCTGGCAATCTTGCCATCAATCAGATCCGTCAGACTGGCAATGATAAAGATAGCCAATGCCACGATCTCCGAGATCAGCAGGTTACTGCCAAACCAACCCGCATCTCCTCCCAGCAGCGCAATGACAAACGGAACAATCAAAATCATACGGAATATCGTCAGTTTATTAGGTAAATTCATCACACATTCTCCATTCATTATCCATGCTGCTCCGACCAGAGCTCACCGATCAGATCATATTCATTGCATCCCGTCACCTGTGCCTGAACCAGATCACCGCTCATCAGTGTAACGGAGGCATGCAGGAACAAATAGCCATCCACTCCCGGCGCATCCCGGTAAGTGCGTGCCACATATATTTGCTCCTCTTCCCCTGCCATCCGGCCCTCGACCATAACCGTCAACACCTGCCCTATCATATCCTCCGCCTTGGCGAACGCAATCTCCTGTTGCAGCTCCATGATCTCCTCCCGCCAGGCCACCTTTTGCTCATCGGGAACCTGATCCGGCATCTCAGCCGCCGCTGTGCCCTCCTCCTGAGAATAGGTAAATACTCCCAGACGGTCAAATTCCATCTCATTTACAAAATCTACCAGCTTCTCATGATCCTCCTGGTTCTCTCCCGGGAATCCGGTAATCAATGTAGTGCGCAGACAGATATCAGGTATTTCCTCCCGCAGCTGACCGATCAACTCCCGCAGCTGACTCTGGGTGGCGCGTCTGCCCATGCGCCGCAGAATCCTGTCACTGGCATGCTGAATGGGAATATCCAGATAATGACAGACCTTGGGCTCCTTCTTGATCGCATCAATCAACTCCTGAGTGATTTCCTCCGGATAACAGTACAAGAGTCGAATCCAGCTGATTCCCGGAATCTGACCAAGCTCATGCAAGAGCAGGGGAAGAGTCTTCTCCCCATACCTGTCCTCACCGTATATCGTGGTCTCCTGGGCCACCAATATCAGCTCTCTGACCCCCTGCTGCGCCAGAATATTGGCCTGCTCCAGCAGAATCTCCATCGGCACGCTGCGGTAGCCTCCCCTGACCTGAGGAATGACACAATAACTGCATCTCTTATTACAGCCCTCCGCAATTTTCAGATAAGCATAATAACCGCCGGTGGTCAGCACCCTGTTGACATTGGGAATACGTGGAGCATCCGGATCCTGCACAAGCACTGTCGGGCGTCCCCCTTCCAGAACCAGTTCGACAGCATCCACGATCTGGTCGAGAGCCGTAGTGCCCACGATGGCGTCCACCTCGGGAATCTCGCTGCAAATCTCCCTGTAATATCGTTGAGCCAGGCATCCACAGGCCACCAGAGCACTGACTTTACCGCTTTTTTTCAGCTCGGCAGCCTCCAACAATGCTCTAATGCTCTCCTCCTTGGCATCCCCGATAAAGCAACAGGTATTCACCACTATGATATCACATTCCTCTTCATCATCCGTAAAAGAATATCCCTTCTGCTGCAGCAATCCCAGCATCTCTTCCGTATCTGCCAGATTCTTGTCACATCCCAGGGAAATGAACAAAATCTTCATGTTCGCACCTCCGCACAGCGCAGGCCTTGTAAAGGGGAAGAAACACTCCTCAAGCGAAACATTTCTCCCCCTGCTTTACCCTTTAAGCCTCTGTGTCCTGCGCTGATGCCTCCTGCTCCTGCGCATCCTCTGCTATGACCGCTTCCTGAGCGTCCATCTGTTCCTCCATTACCTCGTCCTCAGCAAGAATCTTGATTTTGCCCTGATTTAATTCCTCAACAGCCACCGACAGAGGCTTCTTGCCCATGCCATCCACCATCGGCTCGTCACCGCTGATGATCTGTCTGGCCCTCTTGGATGTGGCCATAACAATGGAATACCTACTGTTGACTACCGGCGCTTCTCCCTGCTCTACCTCACTGTTTACTACCTTCATCAAATCTGAATAAGATGGATGTAACATTACTGCGCTCCTTTCGAGAACTGACTCAGTCCTCCTCTAATCTCTTCTATTAATGTCTGCTGCCTCGAAACGGTACAATGCGCATTCTGTATCATGCTGTGAATCTGCCGCACGCACGCCTCCAGGTCATCATTAATGACAATATAATCATAGGCCTCTATGCCCTCTGACTCCTCCACCGCTCGGGCCAGTCTCCTGGCAATCACCTCTGGCGTCTCCGTACCTCTGCCCTCCAGTCTCCGTCTGAGCTCTGCTGCGCTGGGCGGCGTTACAAAGAGCAGCAGACAGTCTGGAATCAACCTCTTAATCTGCAGCGCCCCCTGTATCTCAATCTCCAGTATCACATCGCGGCCCGCCTCAAGCTGCTCCTGCACATAATCGCGGGGAGTTCCATAATAATTTCCACAATAACAGGCATACTCCAACATCTGTCCCCGTCGGATACGCTCCTGAAAAGCGTCCGTATCCACAAAAAAATACTCTATGCCATCTCGCTCTCCCTCTCTTGGCCTCCGAGTAGTCATGGATACGGACAGGGAATAATTGTCATAGTCCCGCATCAACCGCTTCATCAAAGTTCCCTTGCCCGCACCGGAAAAACCGGAAATCACAGTCAGCACGCCTCTACTCATCTTCATTACCTCCACTCTCCGCCCTGGCTCTTCCGGCAATGGTCTCCGGCAGCAAGGCTGACAGTACGATACGGCTGTTCTCCATCACCAGCACTGCCTTGGTTTTGCGACCCTGGGTCGCGTCAATGACCGTGCCCTCCTCCTTGGCCCTCTGCACCAGCCGCTTGATCGGCGCGGATTCCGGACTGACAATGGCGATAATCTTGCCGGTGTTGACAATATTTCCAAATCCTATATGAATCAGTTTATTCATGGAGTATCCTCACTGCTATTCAATGTTCTGAATCTGTTCCCGTATCTTCTCTATCTCTGTCTTGAGCTCAATCGCACAGCCTGTGATCTCAAGATCGTTCGATTTTGACAGTGTGGTGTTGGCCTCCCGATTCATTTCCTGAGCGATAAAATCCAGCTTTCTTCCAATGCTTCCGCCCTCCAGAAGAGTCTTCTTCGTCGTCTCGATATGGCTGCGCAGCCGCACCAGCTCCTCATCCACGCAGACCTTGTCCGCAAAGATCGTCACCTCCATCAGCAATCGGTTCTCATCCACCTGGGCATCCCCCAGCAGGTCCCTCACCTTGTCCTCCAGCTTCTGCCGATATTCCCGCACAATCTGAGGAGATCTCTCACTGATAAAGTCCACCATCTCCAACATACCGTCCAGCTTGTCTATAAGATCATCCCGCAGGTGCTCGCCCTCCGCAATCCGCGTCTGTACAAAGCCCTCCGCCGCGCCCCTGATAGCCTTCTGCAGCTCCTTCCACAGCTCCTCCTCATCGATGTTCTGCTCCTCCATCGTGAACACCTCTGGGTAGCGCGACAGGGTGGATACCCGCACATCATCGTCCAGCCCAAACTCCTCCTGCATCATTCGCAGATACTTCATATATTCCGCCGCCAGCTCCCTGTTGTATCGAATGCCCGCATTGTCCTCGTTGTAATCCTCATAAGTGACAAATACATCCACCTTGCCCCGCGAGATATAGTTCTTCAGCTCGGTGCGGATAGACGACTCAAAAAAGTTGAGCTTCTTGGGCATCTTGATGTTCACATCCAGATATCGATGATTCACAGATTTCATCTCCACCGTTATCTTGTGATTGTTCTCGGCGATCTCACATCTGCCGAAGCCAGTCATACTCTTGATCATATCATACCCCCGCATATCGCAAGCCCGCTTGCAATACTGCTTCTGCATCTCATCCTCTGTGCTGCATACTTCATTATATTATAGAGTAGAATGCCCAGATAGTCAAGTCCCGAAGAATAGATAACCAAAATAGAGGATACTAAAAAGGGAAAGGACCATGACAGCCCCTTCCCGTACCTTATGACCTCTAACTGTGCTCCGCCAGATACAACCTCACCCTGCTCTGAATAATCCCTGCCACAGTGACCGCATCCTTGTCTCCAGCGAAAAAGCTCTCCGCCTCCTCCATCACAATCCTGGCTATGGCATCATCACTGCGCGGCAGGGGACCACTTTTCTCCGCCAGCTCCAGAAAATCACCGATACAAGAGCTTCCATCCGGCTTCAATCGCAGAGCGGTATAGTGTCCATGGCCCCTATTTAGAAGTTCATATCCGGGATCGTCCTTATCCTGTCCAATATACCGGACATAAATCTCCCTGCACAGCGGAGTATCCTGCCTCCTCTGACGCCTCATGCTATAAAGGTACTCACCATATCCCTTTACTGTGTCCAGGCAGTCGGCGCCCTTTCTGACCACCAGAAAATAGTCGCAGCTCCAAAAGCTCCCGCAGCCGCTCTCCGTCGGGTATCCCACACAGTGGAAATCCTCCCCCAGACTGCCTATCGTGTCACACAGCCTGTTCAGGGTACTGAAATTTCCCACATAAGCCAAGGCCTTCCCCTCCTGCATCAGCGTATTCGCCTCCGAGCCCACCGACACCTTGCCATACTGTTTGCATAACTCCAACAGTCTGATGAACTCCTCACTGTCGAAACTGCAGGTGTTCTCCTGCAAATCCAGAAAAGGACTATTCACCACATTCTGCAATACCAGATGTTGAAATATCCCTCTTCCTCCAAAGGGCGCCACACTCGTCGCCACGACCGCCTCCAGCTCTGAGCGGATCTCCTCCCGCCCCAGCAGTGAGAGTACATCCTCCACACTCCAGCTGTCCTCATCCCACACACTGCGATTCACCAGCATCGTCCGCAGCTCCGCGTCCAGGGCGAGTCCGACCTGTCTGCCATCAATCCTGCCGCATTCCAGCACTCCTGGAAAGATGGAATCCCTCACCTCCTGCGACAGCACATCAGTCAGATCCTCCAGCAGTCCCTTTTCATACAGGGTCTCCATGTCCTCGCGGGAGACATACAGGGCCTCCGGCCCCCTCCCCGCCACCAGCTCCGCCATCAGACGGTCCCGGTACGCCTCCGGGTCCTCCGCGTCGTACTCCACTGTGATCCCTTGCTGCCGATGCTTCTTGGTATAATCCGCAGCGCATGCCTGCAGCTCGGCACAGTTCGATGTCAGGCTCGTCACTGTCATGTTGCCCTCTGTAGAGGGCTTCTCGGTATTCAACAGATATATCGCCACATCCTCCCCTCCGCCATAGTAATCCCTCTCACGGATGAGCAGCTTGCCCTCTGAGTTCCTGAACAGACTCAGGTCGCCGACATTGATGGAAATGTCCTCCGCCAGATAGTTCATCAGCTCCAGTATCCCACCCGTACACAGATCCCATCGGTACAGAGTCCCCTCTGACAGATAGTAGAGCATTCCATCCTCCGTCATACAACAGCACATATCCATCCTGTCACCGTATGGCAGTGAGAGCAGCAGCTTCATCTCCTGCTTCTGCTGGTCATACATAAACAGCTTCGTCTCACCCCTGCCAAAATGCGCCATGCTAAATATCGGGGCTCCGTCCGGGTTCCTCACCAGATAGCGTATCTCATCCGCTCCCTCCTCAGGCCCACCCTGGTCCTCTGTCGGAAAGGGTGTGATGACACAGGACGCATGGCCCTCGGCATCCAAAACAGCTATCTTCCTCGCGGTCTCACTCGCCTCCATCGGCCGAGAATAATAATAATAGTTTCCCTGGCGGTCCACGCGCAGGCTATGCCACTGCCCCCATCCTCTGTCCGCCAGATAACCGCTCTCAGTCACGCCCTGGTACAGATCCACGGTCTTGACCAGATTGCCCTCCACATCCATATGCACCGCGGTCAGGGCGCGCACCCTGTCGTCCTCCTCATGCCATCCCAGTCCGAAATCATGCCCCTCCTCATATGCCACCCGCAGGAACACATATTCCTCCTCATTGCGCATGCTAAATGTGCAGAGCTCCACCTCGCTCTCCCCGCCCGTGAGATCATCCGCATTCAACTCTGCATGGCTTACCTCTCCCGTGTCCCCATCAAAGCGGCTTACAAAATAGCGGGCCTCACCCTCTTCTGTGACAATGCGTTCCACAAAGCAATAGAGAGCTCCGTAAGATCCTCCGCCGACAACGGTGCGCGACTGATAGGCAAAGTCGGGATCGTACTGCAGATGATCGATATATTGCTCCACATAGAGTGTCTCCCCCTTGCCTCTGGACTTGGTCTGCTTCCACTCCGATGTCCTCCAGTCAAAGCCTGAGCGGTCCACAGCCTCCTCGCTCCCCTGATCCGCGGAGGGATTCGCCGCCGGGTCCACAACATTCCCGACGTTTCCACAGCCAGACAGACATAGTAGTATTAGGATACAGAATAGCGTAATCGTTGTCTTTAGGTTACCAGCTTTATTGTCCATACAATATCCATCCTCTCAACCTAACATTAATTGGCATAAAGGGAGTATCCGCCATTTTTTATTCCTTCAAGCAATGAGCCAAGTGTCGTGCTTATTACCAGGTATTTGATTCCAATGTAGGTACTCCCCTTGCATGCTCTTGCCTTACTCTGGCAGCATATCGCTGACTATGTCAGCCATATTGCATGAATCCATAACCTACTCATACTTGTCACTTGGAATATGATAAGTATCCAGCTTAGTTTCTTTGATTATTACTACCTGAAAACAGCTATGACATTCCACCACTTCCAGTCCATATAGATCATATACCTCACACCGATAATGCTCACTACATTTCCGGAAATCTCTTCTCTCCGTTGGATAAGAAGTAGTTGTCGCCGGATGCCCACAACCATTTGTTGCCGCATAGACACTAAATCCTGAGAACAACAGCATCCCAGCCAGGCCAAATATCACCAGTTTTTTCTTCATGTAAATACCTCTCTTTCTTAAAAATAATGGTTGATTTAACAACTATATTAACCGCGCGCGTTAATATCCTTTATATTACAAATCTATATCCACCTGCCGTACCGTATCTTCGCACGAGCGCTTTATATATTCATTTTCTAATTCTAATTTGTTTAGGTTGCTGTTCTATATTGTAAAATCTTGGATAAAATCCCTTTGATTGTCTTTTATTATAAGGCACCGCATTAAATTTGTAAATAGCATTTTTGAATTGTTTTAACCAGTTAGAAGAAAATATTGAATTCCTCTATGCCAAGGAACACACTTGTCTTTTTCCCGCAATTTGATATAATAAAATGTGCAAAACACAAAACAGCTCCCACCCTGTCCAACCGACAGTTCGCCTGCCAGAGACAGTCGCGGAGCTCTCAACGAGGAGGAAATACCCATGGCTTTTGACGGCGTGACCATTGCCGCTATTGTAAAGGAACTGAATGACACCTGTGTGGGAGGCAGAATCTACAAGATTGCGCAGCCGGAGAATGACGAGCTGCTGCTGACCATCAAGACTGCCGAGGGGCAGCGCCGCCTGCTTCTGTCCGCGGACGCTTCCCTGCCTCTGGTCTACCTGACGGAGCAAAACAAGCCCAGTCCCATGACGGCTCCTGGCTTCTGCATGCTGCTGCGCAAGCATCTGCAAAACGGCCGCATCACCGCCGTCAGTCAGCCGGACTTAGAGCGCATCATCCACATCGATGTAGAGCATCTGGACGAAATGGGAGATTTGCGCCGCAAGACATTGATCGTGGAGATCATGGGCAAGCACAGCAACATCATCTTCTGCAATGAGGACGGCATGATCCTGGACAGCATCAAGCATGTCTCCGGCCTGGTCAGCAGCCTGCGCGAGGTACTGCCCGGCAAACCCTATTTCGTGGCTCAGACGCAGGACAAGGCAGATCCCCTGACCTGCGGCGAGGAGGATTTCCTCGCGGCCATATCCGCCAGGCCCGCTGCGCTGCACAAGGCGATCTATCAGAGCTACACCGGCATCTCGCCCATACTGGCGCAGGAGCTCTGCTATCGCGGCGGTCTGGATGGGGATGCCCCGGTCGCCGCCTTTTCCCAGGAACAGCAAAGAGATGTCTACCGGGCGTTTCGAGAGATGATGGACCGGGTGCAAGGCGGAGAATTTTCCCCTGCCATCGCCTACACCGGCCGCCAGCCTGTGGAATATGCGGCTTTTCCCCTGACGCTGTACAGTCGGGGAGAGGATACCCTGCAGCCCTTTGTCTCCATATCCGCCCTGTTGGAGCGCTACTATGCGGAGAAAAACACACTGACCCGCATCCGGCAGAGATCCGCAGATCTGCGCCGGATCGTACAGACTGCGCTGGAGCGCAATGTAAAAAAATATGACCTCCAGACCCAGCAGATCAAGGACACGGAGAAACGCGACAAATACCGCATCTACGGCGAACTGATCAACACCTACGGCTATCATGTCCCGGAGGGCAGCAAATCGATGGAGGCGTTGAATTACTACACGGACGAGATGATCACCATCCCTCTGGATCCGGACATGACTCCCGCGGAGAACGCCAAGCGCTACTTTGACAAATACGGCAAGCTGAAACGCACCTATGAGGCGCTCTCCGTTCTGACGCAGGAAGTCAAGTCCGAGATTGAGCATCTGGAGTCGATCTCCGCCGCGCTGGACATCGCGCTGCAGGAGGAGGATCTGGTGCAGATTCGTGAGGAATTGGCGGCAAGCGGCTATATTCACAGACGCGGCGGCAAGCGGGAGAAGGTCACCAGCAGGCCCTTCCACTATATCAGCAGCGACGGCTTCCATATGTATGTGGGTAAAAATAATTATCAGAACGATGAATTGACCTTCAAATTTGCCACAGGAGGCGACTGGTGGTTCCACGCCAAGGGAATTCCCGGTTCCCATGTGATCGTCAAATGTGAGGGCGTAGACACACTGCCCGATCGCACCTTTGAGGAGGCTGCGAGACTGGCGGCATTTTATTCCAGGGGCCGGAGCCAGGAAAAGGTTGAGATCGACTATATTCAGAAAAAGCATGTGAAAAAGCCAGGGGGAGCCAAGCCCGGATTCGTGGTATACTACACCAACTATTCCATGATGATCGACAGCGATATCTCAGGTCTGCAACAGGTGTGAGTCAAAAGCCCGCTTGTGTCCGTCTCGGACACGGCGGGCATCCCTCTCCTATCTGAGCAAACGACATTTTTTTGCTATTGCGATCAGTAAGTAGCCTTTGGGCATCCCCCGCAGTTCGTCCTCAGTCACTCCCCTGAACAGAATCAACAGCACAAAGTACACTGCCACTGCCACAAGGATGGCCGGCAGAACAGACACCACGATGTAGCCGGTCAGCATCAGCAGTCCCTCATAGATCAACCAGGCGATGGCTCCCATGAAAGCAGACGCTATGAATGGAACAACAAATGTGTTCATAACTTCCTGACGGTATCCCAGAGCCTTGTGCATGGAAATCTGATTCAAAATGCACATCAGCCCAGAATATACGATAGTTGCGATAACCACGGCATACACGCCCAGATCCGTGAAGATCAGCAGCGGCACCATAACCGCGGTCTGCAACAGCAGCGCAATGGCCGCATTGACGATGGGCGTATTCACCCTGCCTATGCCCTGCAGGATGGAATTGCTCAGTGTGGACAGGGCGTAAAATATCACAGAGACAGCCAGCGCCATCAGAATCCTCGTCGCCGTCTCAATGGAGGACTCAATGGGAAACAGTAACCAGGTGACAGGCTTTGCCAGCACAAGGAGTCCCACAGCCGAGGGAATGGAGATCAGCATGATGGTCTTCACCGCCTGAGCAATCTTGTCCCTGGCATCTGCCAGCTGCCTGCGGGCCAGCAGCTGGGACACCGTGGGAATGATGGCGGCAGCCATGGCAGACGAGAAGGCGATGGGAATATTCGTAATCTTCATAGCTTCCCCGCTGAACGCCCCGTAATCCTCCGCCACCAGACCCTCCGCACAATGGCGGAGTTTCATCATGATGTCCGTGTACAGCTTATTATTCAGAGAACTGCTGAGATTGTAGATAGCCGTGCTCATGATAAAGGGCAAAACCACCCGCAGAATCATGCCGCTGATCTCCCGATAGGAATCCACCTGTCTTGCATGATCTCTCTTGATCCGCCGCTGGATCATCGGGCGGTTCAGAACATAGACTGCCGCCATAAACAACAGAGCTGCCAGCACTCCCGCGCCGGTTCCCAGCGCGCTTCCCATCGCTCCATACACAGCGCGGCTGTTCTGCTGCGCGGCAAGCTCGCTTTTCTCATAGGTCCCCATAAACAGCACGATAAACCCATAGGCCGCCCCTATGCTCACCGCCGCGTTGACAATCTGCTCCAATATCTGGGAGAAGGAGGTCTGCACCATGCTCCTGTGAGCCTGAAAATATCCCCGCAGCACCCCCAGAATGCCATAGATAAAGATCGTTGGTGCAAGCACCTGCAGCACTGGCACCGCCGACTCCGGCACCAGATACTTCGCACCAAAAAAGAGGAGCAAGCTCGCAACGAGTCCTACTCCCAGCACATAGTACATGGCACATATGAACACTCTGTGGGCATTGCGGTATTCCCGCAGTGACAGCTTCTGAGCTATCACCTTGGATATTGCTGAGGGAATGCTGTAGGAGGATATCATAAGCACTATCGCATAATAATTATACGCGTATTGGTAATATCCCAGGCCCACAGGTCCAATGATCCGGGTCACCGGACTCACATACAGAAGCCCTATGACCCGGCTGATGAATCCCGCCGCGGCCAATATCCCCGCCTGCAGGATAAAGCTGTCTCTCTTGCTGCCTTTACCGCTCATTCTCTCAATATCCTATCAACCAGTCATACATCTCCTGATACTTCTTGGCAGACACCTCCCATGAGAAATCTGTTGCCATCGCGCGATCCACGATCTTGTTCCACTCCCGCTTTCTGTCATAGTAGATCTGCTCCGCATAGCGGATAGCGGCCAACATCTCGTGGGCGTTGTAATTGGCGAAGCTGAAGCCTGTACCCGTGCTCTCATACTCATTATATGGCTCCACCGTATCCTTTAGACCGCCGGTCTCCCTGACGATGGGCACAGTTCCGTAGCGCAGAGACATGAGCTGACTCAGTCCGCAGGGCTCAAACAAAGAGGGCATCAGGAAAGCATCACAGGATGCATATATCTTGTGCGACAGCTCCTCGGAATAGAAGATATTTGCCGATACCTTGTCGCTGTATTTCCAGTCAAAGTGCCGGAACATGTTCTCATAGCGCTCCTCGCCAGTACCCAGCACCACCAGCTGGATATTGTCCCGACACAGCTCATCCATCACATAGGCGATGAGATCGAAGCCCTTCTGATCCGTCAGACGGGACACAACGCCGATCATCATCTTTTTCTCATCCACCGCCAGCCCCAGCTCCTCCTGCAGAGCCTTCTTGTTCTTGGCCTTCTCCTTGCGGAAGTTCACAGCATTATAGGGCTTCACAATATATTTGTCCGTCTCAGGGTTGAACTCCTCATAATCTATTCCGTTGACAATCCCCCGCAGACTGTTGCTGCGGGCGTTCAGGAGGCCGTCCAGCCCCTCCCCATACTCCTTCGTCTTGATCTCCTCGGCGTAGGTATCGCTCACCGTGGTCACCGCGTCCGCAAACACAATACCGCCCTTTAACAGATTGGCGTCCTTGTAGGCCTCCAGCTTATCCGGCGTAAAATAGTACTGCGGCAGTCCGGTAATGCTCTGTACCACCTTGGGGTCCCACTTGCCCTGGAACTTCAGGTTGTGGATTGTGATCACGGATTTGATGCCGCGGAAAAAGTCACTGCCCTGAAAACGCTCCTTCAGGTATACCGGCACCAGGCCTGTCTGCCAGTCATGGCAGTGAATCAGATCCGGCCTGAAGTCAAGGATGGGCAGCACCGACAGCACCGCCTTGGAGAAAAAGGCATATTTCTCAATCTCAAACAGGGCATTGTCCCCATAGGGCTTGAAGCCGCCAAAATACCCCTCATTGTCAATAAAGTAATACTGGATTCCCTCCACCTCGGCCTTCAGTACGCCCACATAGGCATCCGTCCAGTTGAAGTCCATGTAGAAATGCGTCACATACTCCAGTTTATCTTTCATCTCCTGCTTCATGCAGGTATACTTGGGCAGGATCACCCGTACATCGTAATATTCCCTGTCAATACATTTCGGCAGGGACCCCACTACGTCGGCCAGACCTCCTGTCTTGATAAAAGGAACTCCTTCAGATGCTGCAAACAATATTTTTTTCATGCGCAAACCTCCATTTGTACCTTTTCGTAGTCAGTATTGATTATACTACATCCCGCTTCTTTAGAAAAGCCTTTTTATGAAATTTTTACCAATATATCCGCCTATTCCCGATACTTTAGACGAATACGGTCCGCAATCAGAGCGATAAATTCGGAATTGGTCGGCTTGCCCTTGCCGGTATTTACCGTGTATCCAAACAGGGCGTCCAGCGTCTCCATCCTGCCTCTGGACCACGCCACCTCTATGGCATGGCGGATTGCCCTCTCCACCCGACTGGGAGTGGTCTGGAAACGCTTCGCAATCGTGGGATACAGCACCTTGGTGATCGAACTGATCATGGCGGGTTCCCTCACCGACATCATGATGGCTTCCCGCAGATACTGATATCCTTTGATATGCGCCGGCACACCGATCTCATGGATAATGTCGGTCACATCCTGCTCCAGGTCATATGCCTTCTCCTCTGTGTCCCTCGATGCAGGCTTCTCCTCAGCGGCCTGGATCAGCACCTCCCCCGCTGACTGCTGACGTTCCCTTCCCCCTCTCTTTCCTCCGGGTACAGTGATCATAATCTGAAACTCCTTGTCCCCGTTCATCAGATCTCCAAGTATTCTATACACCTTCTCATCGTCGTCGGCAGCGGTAATTCGCAACTGTTCCATAATTTCCCCTTTCCTCCACATATTGACTTTTTACCATTATCTATTATACGATTCTCCCATATCAGACATCAACTGCTATTCACCGCAAATTGCCCCGTTCATTTCCCTTTATCCTTCTTTTCTGCCAGCAAATGCCAGGATTCCCCACATGCACGGCAGGAGGGAGTCATGATATCCGGCAGTCGCTGAAAACACATACTAGAATAAGAATTTTTTCTCCGAAGAAAAATCAGGACTTGCAATCTTTTGCAAGTGTGTTATAATACTGGCATGGGGATATAGCTCAGTTGGGAGAGCGATACGTTCGCAACGTATAGGTCACGAGTTCGAGTCTCGCTATCTCCATTTCATATTGCTTCGGTTATCAAGTAGCCGCTCCGCCGGAGATTTCCGACAGGGCGGCTATGAGATTATTGACGCAGGCTGAACATTTTCCCAAGTCGGATAAGCGGCAGAAAAGAGGTACATATGGTAAAACAGGAGATATCCGAGATCAAGAAACTCTTTACCCAGAACAATTGCTCCATCACGCGCATCTGCGGCTGCTATGTGGATGGTGAGAAGAATAAAAAAGCCCTCTTCCGGCAGGCTTTCCTGGCCCTGCCTGAGGAGGAGATGTTCAAATATTTTGAGATTCTGCGCAAGACCCTGTCCGGCTCCATCGGTAAGAATCTGCACACTCTGGACTTTCCCCTTAAGGCGGAGGAGGCGGGAGGCACACAAGAGCTGCTGCTGCGCCTTCGCGACAGCAAGCTCAAGGATGATGAACTGCTGGAGCAGTTCTATCAGAACGTGATCGACTCCTACGAGTATGTGGGCAACTACCTGATCCTGTTGATCCATGACGTCTATGACGTACCCGGACGCACCCGCGACGGACTGGAGATGGAGGATGCCTCCGACGAGGTGTATGAGTACATCATGGCCAGCATCTGTCCGGTAAACCTCTCCAAGCCCGGCCTGTCCTACGACGCGGAGGAGAACAGCTTCCACAACCGAATCCGCGACTGGGTGGTGGGAGCGCCGGACGCTGGCTTCCTGTTTCCTGCCTTCAATGACCGCGGAGCCGACCTTCACAGCGTCCTGTACTATTCAAAGAACGCAGAGGAGCTGAAGGAGGCTTTCGTGGACCTGTTGTTGGGCTGTCCCCTGCCCCTGTCCGCCGGAGGCCAGAAGGAAACCTTTCAGATGCTGGTGGAGGAGACGCTGGGAGAGACCTGCAGCATAGAGGCCGTGAAAAATATTCACGAGAAAATCATCGAGATGGCGGAGGAGCACAAGGAAGACCCCGCTCCGCTGATGTTGGATAAAAACGAAGTGAAAACCGTGTTCGCCGACAGCGGCGTCGCGAATGATAAAATGGAGGCTTTTGATCAATGCTATGACGTCACCGCCGGAAGCGACACCCAGTTGTATGTCAGCAATGTGGTAAACAGTCGTTCCTTTGATGTCAAGACTCCGGAGGTAGTGGTAAAGGTAGACCCCGGACGCACCGATCTGATCTCCACTCGCGTCATAGACGGCAGAGAATGTCTGGTCATCGAGCTGGGCGCCAATGTGGAGGTGAACGGCATCACGGTGCGGGGAAGCCTGGACGTTCCTACCGACGCCGATTAAATGCCGCTATATGCAAAAGAACCCTCTTCCGCAGCAGCACATATTACAGATCATATTGGCCACGCAGAGCTTCATACACATATTGGCATCCCCCATGACCGGATAACCGTAACCGGCCTGGCGCTGGCGATACCATACGCCGCCGTTTTCCAGAGTCTGCTGGAGCTGCCTGTACTCGCTGTTCCCCGGCTCTAAGGATGCCGCTCTTCTGGCATGCTCCACGGCCGCCACATTGTTGCCCAGACTGGAGTGGGTAATCGCGCTGTAATAATACCATCTGGCGTTTCTCTCCCCGCTCTCCATCTGGTCCAGTGTGGTCCTGGCCTCTCGGTAACAGCCGTTGCGAATATAATTTCCCGCCGCCCGCAGATGAAGCTGCTCTTCGTCATGCGCGGCGCTGCTCCGCTGGCCATAAGCGCCAAAAAAGCTGCCAAAGGGTCCAAAGCCGAAAGGGTCCTGTCCATCATAGCCCCCCTGACTTTGACCGGCTCTTGTGGAGCCGTATGCTCCTGTGGAGCCGTATCCGCCTGTTCTCTCCTTCATAACCTGCTGATATGCGGCCTGAATCTCCTTGAATTTCTCCTCCGCCTGTGCCTTGTTGGGGTTATTCACATTGGCGTCCGGATGATATCTGCGGCTGAGAGCCCGATATGCTTTTTTGATTTCTTCTTCGGTAGCGCTGCGGGGTACCCCCAGCACCTGATAGGGATCACTCATCTTGTTCTCCGTCTTCTTTCCGCTCTTTTTCCATTCTCCTGCGGCGCACCGCCTCATATCGGCTCCACACACCGGAGTATAAAATGTTGCGCAGTATCCCCACATTGTCCAATATGGGAAGCTGTTCGAATTCCCTGCAGCAGGATGACATCATCATCGTCAGGATATCCTGACAGCTCTGTTCAAAGTCGGGCTCGCCATACCGCTCCTTCAGCGGATTGTAGCGGTTTCTTTTGATATCCTCCTCCAAGTCCTCATAGGCATCCAACAGGTAGACAAATTTACCCAGGTAGAAGCCGAAACGATGCAGCGTACTCATCCACTCATCCTCGCGGCAGGCTACGATCAGGGCCATCACCTGTCCAAAGTAACCCGCCACCTGGTCCAAATCCGTCACGCCCTGCTCCTCCGCCTGGGAGAGCTTTTCCATGGAGGCGGCAATCTGCTCCAGCTTCCTGGCATACCGCTGTTTGCTCTCTCCCGTCCTGCGCCCTAACATGTGGGCAGTCATCAGGCGCAGACGCTTTCCGTCATCCTTCCAGTCGTCCAGACATTTGTACTCCGCAAGCAGCATATTCATATCCGCCACATACTCCGTGAGCTCATTGTAGCGGTACTCGTGCTTTTTGCCCGGATGCACGATGCAGCGGCTTTTACCGCATATTGTCTCCGGCTCATAGAGTCCCGTGAGCAGCAGCAATACAAACGTCATATCATAACTCAGAGTGGTCTGTCCCACACGCCCGTACTTCTCCTTTAATATCCGACACAGCCCGCAGTAGTAAGAATGATAGATCTCCCATTCCCGAATACGCAGCTCAGGCTGGTTAACCACAATATATCCAAACATCTTCACGCCTCCGGCATATCGTGTCCTTGCAATAACAGCGCATCAGGTCCTTTTAACAAACTCCGTGCCACATTTCCTGCAGCTGATGGCAATCCGCCCTCTGTGTCTGGGCACACGAAGCTTCTGCCCACAGCTGGGGCACTTAAAGACGCGATGCGTCCGACTCTGAATTAACGCCTGTTTTCTCGCCTTTAGCCTCGCACGCATTTTCCATTCAAGCTGCATATATCTCTGGTTTTCTGCCGCCCTCTTGCCAAGCTGCCTGGAGAACATCCGATAGTATGTCAACATCAGGATCACCAGTCCAATGGTAGAGATAAACGGGATTCGGAACAGGGACAGCACAACACATGCCAGCGCCAGCATCAGCATCACCTGCCCCAGCCTGTCCCTGCCGTATCTGCCCTGCATAAACTGCATCATTTTCTCTCTCATGCCAAACCTCGCCTTTCTAAGACTTTCTAATCAGGTAGACGATTGTGAAACTATCTTATGCCAGTACCGAATTGTGTATATTGCATATTCCATAAGCATGGCTCTTTCGAACTGTCGGTACTTAGATGCCGTTCTTTGGCATCTTATGTACCGCTACAGTGAGAACGAAGCGAGAGCGTGCCTGCGTTGGAATATACAATGTACACAATGACACTCGTATAGTAATTGAGTTTTGTAAACGTCTAACTTTCTAATCAGGATATGAAAATTCATTCTTACTATATTCCCAATGGCCGAGAAAAACAATATATGATTTCTTAACAATTCTAAAGAATATATAAAAAGCGTCACTATCAAACTGGTCAATAGTGACGCCTGCTATCGTTATATCCCATATAAGCGCCGCGACACCACCTTATGCCTGCGCTACATCCTTCATGGAGAAGCTAATGCGGCCCATCTTGTCCTTACCCAGGCATACCACGGTAACGACATCGCCCAGAGTAAGCACATCCTCCACTCTGTTGATTCTCTCCTTGGCAATCTTGGAGATATGCACCATTCCCTCCTTGCCGGGAGCAAACTCGATAAACGCTCCAAAATCCTTGATGCTGACCACCTTACCCTTGAAGACCTGACCCTCCTCAAAATCTGTGACGATCATCTTGATCATCTCCACGGCCTTGTCCATCATCTCTTTCTCCGTTCCGCACACGGATACCTTGCCGTCGTCGGTGATATCAATCTTCACGCCGGTACGGGCAATGATCTCATTGATGGTCTTGCCTCTCTGACCGACCACGTCGCCGATCTTCTCCGGATCAATCTGGATAGAGATGATCTTGGGCGCATAAGGTCCCACCTGCGGGCGCGGTGCGGAGATGGCAGGTTTCATGCAGGTATCCATGATAAACAGCCTTGCCTCACGGCAGCGGGCGATAGCGCCCTCCACAATCGGTCTGGTCAGGCCATGGATCTTGATATCCATCTGAATCGCTGTGATACCCTCCGTGGTGCCAGTCACCTTGAAGTCCATATCTCCAAAGAAGTCCTCCAGTCCCTGAATATCTGTGAGCAGTACAAAATCATCATCGGTCTCACCAGTCACCAGGCCGCAGGAGATACCGGCCACCATCTTCTTGATCGGCACGCCCGCTGCCATCAGGGACATGCAGGATGCGCAGGTGGAAGCCATCGAGGTGGAGCCGTTGCTCTCAAAGGTCTCTGACACCGTGCGGATCGCATAGGGGAACTCCTCCTCGCTGGGCAGCACGGGAATCAGCGCTCTCTCAGCCAGCGCGCCATGACCGATCTCACGGCGTCCAGGGCCTCTGGAGGGCTTGGTCTCACCCACAGAGTAGGAGGGGAAATTATAGTGATGCATATATCTCTTGCTCACTTCATTCTCATCGAGACCGTCCAGCTTCTGCTGCTCGGACAGAGGAGCCAGAGTACACACATTACAGATCTGCGTCTGTCCGCGGGTAAACATAGCGGAACCATGTACGCGGGGAATCAGATCCACCTCGGCCGCCAGAGGACGAATCTGGGTAATATCGCGCCCGTCAGGACGCTTGTGATCCTTCAGGATCATCTTGCGCACAGTCTTCTTCTCATACTGATATACTGCCTCGCCCAGCATCGCCAGCCACTCTTCCTGGTCAGCAAAAGCCTCCTCCAGCTTAGCTGTGATCTGACGGATATTCTCCTCGCGGGTCTGCTTGTCGTCGGTGAACACAGCCACCTCCATCTCCGCGGGAGGCACGAGCTTCATGATCTCGTCAAACATCTCCTGCGGAACAGCGCAACTGGTATAAGTGTGCTTGGGCTTGCCCTGCTCGGCTACAATCTTGTCAATAAAGGTGATGATGGTCTGATTGATCTCATGGGCCTTGTAGATCGCCTCAATCATCTTGGCCTCAGGAATCTCGTTGGCTCCCGCCTCGATCATAATCACCTTCTCACGGGTGGAGGCCACGGTCAGGTTCAGATCGCCCTTCTTCCACTGCTCCTGAGAGGGATTGATGATCAATTCCCCTTCCAGCATTCCCACCTGAGTCATAGCGCAGGGGCCGTCAAAGGGAATATCAGAGATACTGGTCGCAATCGCCGCGCCCAACATCGCCACCAGTTCAGGACGGCACTCCGGATCCACACTCATCACCATATTGTTCAGCGTCACATCATTGCGGTAATCCTTGGGAAACAGAGGACGCATGGGTCTGTCGATCACTCTGCTGGTCAGCACCGCGTTCTCGCTGGCCTTCCCCTCTCTCTTGTTAAAGCCCCCTGGAATCTTACCCACGGAGTACAACTTCTCCTCGAACTCCACACTCAGAGGGAAGAAATCAATACCCTCCCTGGGTTTCTCCGACGCCGTCGCGCAGCTCAGCACGGTCGTCTCTCCATAGTGCATAAAAGCACAGCCGTTGGCCTGTTTACCTACTCTGTTGATATCTACCGTCAGAGTGCGGCCGGCCAGTTCCATTGAATAAGAATTATACATATCTACCTCTTTCCCGCATATCACAGCTAATCTGCGATATCGCATCCAGTTTGCTATTCTTCCATAATATCTTTCATGGTATCTTCTATGGCAAAAAGGCGGAGTGCCGTATCCGGCTGCTGCTCCGCCTTCCCAAAGTCTTACTTTCTCAGACCCAGTCTCTCGATCAGGGCACGATATCGCTCAATATCCTTGTTCTTCAGATATGCAAGAAGAGCGCGTCTCTGGCCCACCAGCTTCAGCAAGCCCCTGTTGGAATGATGATCCTTGGGATTCGCCTTCATGTGCTGTGTAAGCTCCTTAATCCTCTCAGTCAACACCGCGATCTGTACCTCGGGTGAACCGGTGTCTCCCTCTGATCTCGCGTACTCATTGATAATTGCCGTCTTCTTTTCCTTAGAAATCATGTTCTTTTCCTCCATATTTTTCTACCTGCCAAACACTAAGACTGGGTCGGAGCGTCCCATATCTGAGTGTCAGCGAACTCATACCGATTAAGAATAACATATCCTGAGCTATTTGTAAACCACTATTTTTGATCTCCTGCCATTATCTTGATCAGTCCTTTATCACCCGCACATATTTTACCGGCGTGCGGTAATTATATTTGGTGATTCGGATACCCGTCTTGGGACTGCTGGCGCTGATCACCTTGCCACCGCCGATATAGATGGCCACATGATTGATGGTTCCGCTGCTGTCCGCATAGAACACCAGGTCGCCGGGCTGGATATCCGCATAGGATATCTTGGTCCCCTCCTTGGCCTGCGCCCTGGAGCTGTGGCTCAGGGTCATGCCGAAGTTCTTGAACACACTCATAACGAAGCCGGAGCAATCCGCGCCCTTGGTCAGGCTGGTGCCACCCCACACATAGGGGTTGCCCACAAACTGCTTGGCGTACTCCACCAGATCCACACGGATATCGGAGACGCCCTGTCCATACAGAAGCTCCGACATCGTGATCGCTGTGTCCAGACGCTCCTCCACATGAGAGAACTCCGCGGAGACATAGGCCTGCTCTCCGTCTATGTCCACCTCATACCAGCCCCCCAGCGCGCTCACATAGTCCAGCTCCTCGCCCTCTGGCACCTGGGTAAATACAGCGCTGTCCGTTCCCGCCTCATCTCTCACGCGCAGCCCGTCTGTGTCCGCCACCACCACGGTCCGCACCAGCTCATTGGCGCGCAGCTTGGCGCTTGGTCCCATCAACAGGAACTCTGTGCTCACATATCCGTCCACCTCGCCGGACTTAATATGGGCCCAGCCAATATCCGAAAACACCTCCAGCACTTCACAGGCAGATCCCTTAGGCATCTTGCCCACCAGCTTGCCATTGATGGAAGCCTCCGCGCGGACATTCAGATTGCCCGATTCCACCTCGGCAATACCGATGTTCGTATATCCCCAGGATGCGCCCTGCGCCTCCTGCGCGACAGCTATGTACTCCTCCTCCGTGAGAGACATATCCATCACGGAAGCGATACCCGCCTGCTGCAGAACATCCTTGGCGCTGCTGTTCTCTGCCGCCTGCGCCTCCATGGGCAGCATCAGACAAGCCGCCAGACAGATCCCTATGGTTTTTTGTGCAACGCTCGCTTTTCTCCGCATATTCCCTCCGTATATCAAAAGGAGTCTCACACCGCCGGCATGAAACTCCCTTCCTGTCATACCAGTCAACATTCTTTACGATTTTGTTACGAATTTATTAACTGATATGAATTATAGCAACATATATCCCCATTTGTCAACTGTTTCCTCATATTTCCTTATTTTTCCTGATATCATGCCATTATCCTTCCCGTATTACCGACAGAGCTCTCAGCTTACAAGCCTTCCCCCTCCCGAATAGCGAAAGCGATGTTGGTGGCATGATCGGCCACTCTCTCCAGACCGGAGACAATATCGGAGAAGATCATGCCCGCCTCAGGGGTGCATTCCCCTCTGGCCAGACGCTCCACATGGCGCTGCTGCAACTCCCGCTCCTTGTTGTCCACCTTGTCCTCCAGAAGAATGACCTCCTTCATATGTCTGTCATCGCTCCTCGCAAACATCTCTATGGAATACTGAATAATGGTATTGACCATATCCAGCATCTCTCCCAACTCTCTCTGGGCTTCCTTGCTGATATTGATGCCGCTCTCCTTGCGCTGCTTCGCCGCATCCGCCACGTTCTCCGCATGGTCACCGATACGCTCGATATCGTTGACCACATGAAACAGGGCGCCCAGGCTTTTCAAATCCTCGATAGGCAGAGTGGTCTGATTGATCTTCACCAGATAGTTGGTGATGGCATGATTGAGAAAGTTGATATTCTTCTCCACCTCATAGACTTCCGCAATGTCCTCCTCGTCCAACGTGATGAGGGCATTCATAGCCCGATTCAGATTCTCTCCGGCCAGAGATGCCATACGATCCAACTCCTTGATGACCTCCACTACCGCCGTAGCCGGATTAAACACCACCTTTTCCCCGATATATTTGAGCTGATAGCTCTCCCTGTAGCCCACCTTCTTATCCTCGCCCGGCACAGTGGCACTGGCCAGCTTGACAATGGCCCCCGAGAAGGGAAACAGAACGATCACCTGGAATATCTTAATGATTGTATGCGCATTGGCCACAAACCTGCCATTGTCCGCCGAGATGGTCTGAATCAACTGAATAATCGGATCCTTCGCCACAAAGAGTATCACATAAATCAGCAGAGTGCCGATAACATTAAACCAAAAATGAATCAATGCCGCTCTCTTGGCGTCCTTCTTGCCCGGCAGGGATGTGATCAAAGCTGTGGCACAGGCGCCGATATTACAGCCCAATATGATGTACAGACATATCCCCGGGTCCAGAAATCCCTGATAAGCCAAGAGCAGCACGATGCTGACCGTCACGGAGGAGCTCTGAATCACCGCCGTCAACACGGTACCTGTCAACGTAGCCAGAAACGGACTGGTCAGAGACTTCATCAGATTCACCACCTCCGGCACGTTCTTCATCTCCTCCATGCCGTTTGACATCGTATTTAATCCGGTGAAAAGGATGCCAAAGCCCACGATCACCTCTGCAAACTTCTTCACTTTTTCCTTTTTGCTGAACATCATGACCAGCACGCCGCAGAGCAGAATCACCGGCGCTGCTGCCGACAGATTTAATGATACCAGTTGGGAAGTGATAGTCGTACCGATATTGGCGCCAAAGATCACGCCTGCCGCCTGATAGAGATTCATCAGTCCGGAGTTGACAAAGCTGACCACCATGGACGTACAGGCCGAGGAAGACTGGATAATTCCGGTGAATACAATGCCCACCAGCATACCCGTAAAACGGTTGGTGGTAAAGATCTCCAGGATGCGGCGAAGCCTTGCGCCCGCCACTTTTTCAATGGAATCACTCATCAGGTCCATGCCAAACAGAAATAGACCGAGACCACCTGCCAGAGATAAAACGATGCGTAAACTCATGCTTTTCTTCCCTTCATTCGTACCGACATCCAATACACATACAATATTATTCTAAGGGAAAATAGGCAGGTTGACAATATCTATATTTTACAAAATTTTCATTATTTTTTCATATTTCCTGATGCCATCCACAAATCAGAGGCTTCTGTCCCCAGTACAATCCGGCGCCGCATTCGAACTCCGCCAATATTCACATCCGGCCTCCATATCCGCTTCCAGCTGCCCTTTTAGAGCCGCCACGGAGGGAAAATGTCTCTCCGGTCTGTGAAATAACAAAAGCTGCACCGCAATCTCCTCTCCGTAGAGTTGCCCGTCAAAGTCATACAAAAAAGTCTCCACGCCAGGCTGCCCTGCGTCCGTGACGGTCGGCTTGCACCCCACATTGCTGATGGCGGGAAACCAGCGGTCCTTATAGCGCACTCTGGAAAAATATACGCCAAAGGGCGGCAGCAGCTTGGTCCGAGAGGGCAGCAGATTTGCCGTAGGCATCCCCAAGTCATGGCCAAACCCCGCTCCATGACACACCTCACCCTCTATGGTATAGAAATCTCCCATCAGCTCTGCCACCTGTTTCATACGACCGGCCTCCACCTGGCCGCGCACATAGGTAGAACTGACCTCTCGCCCGTGAAGCTTTATCTTCTCTATCGTGTTTACGGCATATCCATAGCGCTCCCCCAGTCTCCGCAACAGAACCGCATCCCCCGCCCCCTGGCGTCCAAAGGAAACATCCTCCCCCGCCGCCACATAGCGAGTCCTCATTCGCCCCACCAATATCTCTCTCACAAACTCCTCCGGCATCATGGCGGCGGATTCCCTCGTCAGAGGAAATTCTACCAACAGCTCCACTCCCAGCTTATCAAAAGCCTTCCACTTTTCCTCTCTGGTCATCAGCTCTCTGCCGTCAGAGAGACCAAAAAGCACGGCAGGAGATGGATAAAAGGTAAACACACAGGGGGCAAGTCCCCATTCCCTCTGCTCAAGCACATGTTCCAAAAGCTTTCTGTGCCCGATATGGAGACCGTCAAACTTGCCCATCGCCACCGCCGTATCCCTGTTTAATTGAAAATCCAAAGTGTTATTGATTATTTCCACTATTCCTGCTCCAAAAACATCTTTACCGGCTGGTATCTTCCTCTGCCCTCGTCATAGGCATAGATACCCGCAAAGCTGCCATCCAACCGACAGACCCGCACCCAGCGCCCCGAAGCGTGTCGCTCCCGCTCCACCGTCTGTTCCACAGCCAGCGCATTGCCATTATTCAGAAACCTTTCCATATCCTCCCGCACATGTATCACTGGACAGCTGCCAAATACACTTTCCACCGGAGCTATGATCTCTGCCAGACGCCCCTGATCCTTAAATGCCTGTATTTGCTCCAGCGTATAGGCGTCCTCCAACCCAAAACCACCCACACGGGTGCGGACCAAACTCTCCATGGCTCCGCCGCAGCCCAGCTTTTCCCCTATATCCGCGCACAGCGTCCGAATGTAGGTGCCCTTACTGCACACCACCCGCAGCTTCACCAGCGGCAGATCTATTCCCTGTATCTCAATCTCCGGAATCTGCACCTCCCTGGCCTGGCGCTCTACCTCTCTGCCCTCCCTGGCCAGCTCGTACAGCTTTCTGCCATTCACCTTCAAGGCGGAATACATAGGGGGAAGCTGCCAATATCCGCCCTGAAAGGACAGCACCACCTCCCGCACCCGCTCCTCGCTCGCATCCACGGGATGCCTGTCCAACACACTGCCTGTCATATCCTGCGTGTCTGTCCTCACTCCGAGGCGCAACACGGCCTCATATTCCTTGTCCTTGTCTGTCAGCATATCGCAGAGCTTCGTGCCGCTGCCCAGACACACAGGCAACACGCCTGTGGCCTCCGGATCCAAAGTGCCGGTATGACCGATCTTTTTCTGTCCACAGATGCCCCGCAATTTAGCTACTACATCATGGGAGGTATAGCCTCTTTCCTTATAAACGATTATTATGCCATGATACATTTTCTCTGTCACTCCCGATATACCGCTGTCACAGGTGTCCCTCGATGTGAGCGCGGGCGCTGTCCTCCATCTGCTGCTTGATCTGAAGAGACAGATTGTTTACGCAGTCATGAAAGGTCCCCTTCATAGTACACCCTGCTGCGCGCATATGTCCGCCTCCGCCAAAAAATGCCGCCACCCGCGAGACGTCCACCCAGGCGTCGGAACGCAGACTCACCTTGTATTCCAACACATCTGTCTGGTGTATAAATATCGCGCAATGAATCCCCTTGATATTGAGAAGATGATTGACAATGCCGTCCAAATCCGTGTCACCCACCATATAAAAATCCATCGTTTTGCGATCCAGGCAGCTGACGATGCAGCTCCCGTCCATAAAGCGGATGCTCTCCAGAAGCACTCTGCCCAACACCTGCGTCTGCACATAAGTTCTCTGATAAAAAGTCTCCTGTATCAACCGTGGGAAATCAAAGCCATAACGAATCAGGTCGGCGCCGATCTCCATGGTTCTGGGAGAGGTGTTGGAGTACTGAAACACACCTGTGTCATGAATCATGCCTATGTAGATGGCCTTGGCCAACTCAGCGTCCAACGCCTCCTTATCTATCAGTTCGTAGATCAGCTCGGCAGTGGAGCTTGCGTCCGGCACGACATAAAAGCTGTCGCAGGCCCCCGTATTGCTGATATGATGGTCTATATTGACGGTTCTGCGTGCCTGTTCAAAGTGCTTGACTGCTGGCGGCATCATACGTTCCGGCACGCTGTCCAGCACAAAAAAGACATCGTAGGGCTCGGCATCCTCGCATTGGCTGTCTATCTGATCAAAGCCCTTGATCTGTGCGTAGATATCAGCAGGACGCTGCAGATACACCTTCACCAGAGCCTCGGGCATCTTTTTGCGTAAATACTGATAAAGCGCCAAGCAGGAGCCCACGCAGTCGCCATCAGGCCGGACGTGTCCGGTGATGGCGATGCGGGAAGCCCCCTGGCATTCTTGTAAAATATCCATATCACTTTCCTCCCGCTCAACTCTCCTCGGCAGGCTGGTCGCCGGAGTCTGCTTCCATACCAACCAGCTCTGTACACTCTCCTGCGCCTGCATCGGCGCTGATCACCTCGTCAATTCGCTTGGACATATTTACGCCGTACTCGATAGACTGGTCCATGACAAAGGTAATCATGGGAGTATTGCGGAGGTTGACGGTTCGCGCCAGCTGGGAACGAATAAATCCCTCTGCGCTCCTTAGACCCTGATAGGTAGCTTCTCTGGCCTCATCCCCACCCAGGACACTGATCCATGCCTTGCAGCTCTTCAGGTCCGGAGCGACCTCGACGGCCACCACGCTGGTCAGCGGACTGATGCGGGGATCCTTGATTCCGCTACGGATAATTTCTGCCAGAGCGCGCTGGACCTCTCCGTTAATGCGGGTATTTTTAATGCTGTTTTTTCTCATAAATCCTACTTTCTGTGGAGGGGAGAAAGCCTTCTCCCCGATCTGACTACTATACTGACTAACGTTAAGATTTTCCAATTTCCGCACAGCACATGTCACATAATCAGGCAACATGCACTGTGCGGAAGGGAAAATCTAATCGTTAGTGAGTATAACTTACTTTTTCATGCATATCGTTGGCTTTGCCTGTAATGCTGCACCGGCCTGACCAGAATATGCGGCATATATGCCTCAGACTCTGGGGACCTCAACCATGATATAAGCTTCCACAATATCCAATTCCTGCATCTGGTCAAAGCCCTCGAACACAAGTCCGCATTCGAAGCCTGCCTTGACTTCCTTCACATCATCCTTGAACCGCTTCAGCGAAGCCAGGCTGCCCTCATAGATCTGATCGCCCTCGCGGGTAATGCGTATCTTACATCCTCTCTGGAATATACCGTCAAGAACATAAGATCCGGCGATATTGCCCACTGCGGATGCCTTGAATATCTGGCGCACCTCGGCATGACCGATGACCTTCTCCTCAAAGACAGGATCAAGCATACCTTTCATGGCAGCCTCGATATCCTCGATCACCTGATAGATCACCTTGTACAGGCGGATGTCCACACCCTCTCTCTCGGCGGTAGCCTTGGCGGTGGCGTCAGGACGAACATTGAAGCCGATGATGATAGCGTTGGAGGCGCTGGCCAGCGATACATCCGATTCGTTGATGGCGCCCACGCCGCCGTGGATACACTTCACCACGATCTCCTCGTTGGTCAGCTTCATCAAGGACTGCTTCACCGCCTCCACGCTGCCCTGTACATCCGCCTTAACAATCAGATTGAGCTCTTTCAGATTGCCCTCCTTGATCTGAGAGAACAGATCATCCAGCGACATGCGGGATTTGGTCTCCTCTATCATTTTCTCCTTATTCTGCGCCAAATATGTCTCGGCATAATTTTTTGCTGTTTTATCACTGTCATGGGCGATAAACACCTCGCCCGCGCTGGGTACATCCGACAGCCCCAATATCTCCACGGGGGTGGACGGCAGAGCTTCCTTCACTCTGCGGCCCTTGTCATCAATCATCGCCCGCACCTTGCCGTGGCTGGAACCTGCGGAGATAAAATCACCTACCTGCAAACGCCCCTTCTGCACCAATACCGTTGCCACAGGGCCACGGCCTTTATCCAGCTCCGCCTCGATCACCAGACCTCTGGCTCTTCTGTCGGGATTGGCCTTCAACTCCAGAATATCGGCAGTCAGCAGTATCGTCTCCAGCAGATTGTTGATGCCCTCTCCCGTCTTGGCGGACACGGGAACAAACTCAGTGTTTCCGCCCCAATCCACGGAGATCAGCTCATGCTCGGTCAGCTCCTGTTTCACACGCTCAATGTTTGCCGCCGGCTTATCGATCTTGTTCACAGCCACCACGATCTCGATTCCCGCGGCTTTGGCATGGTTGATGGCCTCAATGGTCTGAGGCATCACGCCGTCGTCAGCAGCCACCACCAGCACGGCGATATCCGTGGCGTTGGCGCCCCGCATACGCATGGCGGTAAATGCCTCGTGACCCGGAGTATCCAGGAACGTGATCTTGCGCTCGCCTACAGATACGGTATACGCGCCGATATGCTGCGTGATACCGCCCGCCTCTTTGTCGGTGACATTGGTTCTGCGGATGGCGTCGAGCAGTGAGGTCTTACCGTGATCCACATGACCCATGACGCAGATGACAGGGGGTCTCTCCACCAGATTCTCCTCTGCCTCCTCATCCTCCTTCAGCAGTTCCTCGATCACATCCACCTTGACTTCTCTCTCACAGAGAATCTCATATTCCATGGCGATGCTCTCCGCATCCTCATAAGATATCTCCTGGTTCACAGTGACAATCTTGCCCTCCAGGAACAGTTTCTTGACAATCACAGAGGGCTGCAGCTTCATTTTATCCGCCAGTTCCTTGATCGTGACAGCCTCCGGCAACACGATAACCTTGATCGCCTCCTCCGCCGACTCTTCTTTCTTTTTCTCCGGCTTGATGAAGCGTCCGGGCTTATTCTTCATGGCCCCTTCGTCCTCATACATATAATCCTTGCGGCTGCGCTTATCCTTCTCCTGACTGATACGTCTCTTTTCTTCCTCTCTATGCTTCTCGCTGTCCTTGCCAGGGGCTTCGCCGCCAAAGCCCTTGCCTCCCTGCTGCTGGCCACGGAACTTGTCTCCCTGTCCTGGTCTACCGCCTCCAAAAGAGCGTCCGCCGCCGCTGTCCTTACCAAAAGCAGGCCTGCCGCCGGAAGCAGAACCGCGCCCGCCAAACTGTCCGCCACTGGTCTGTCCTCCCTGGCGATTGCCCTGGAAGCCACCGTTTCTCTGACCGTCTCTGCCACCCTGATAGCTACCGCCTCTCTGACCGTCTCTGCCACCCTGATAGCCGCTACCTCTCTGGCCGTCTCTGCCGCCCTGATAGCCGCCACCTCTCTGACCGTCTCTGCTGCCCTGGCCTGCCTGATTCGTTCCCTGAAAGCCATCGCCCCTTTGACCATCTCTGTTTCCCTGATAACTGCCGTCTCTACGGACTGCTCTGTCCTGATTACGGTCAGCGCCTCTGTCAAAATTCTTATTTTCCTTATTGTCATAGGCCCTGTTTTGCTCTCTGGCCGGACCGCCCTGCTGCGGCCTGACGGCGGCACCCTTCTCCTGCTGCTGGGGCCTCTCCACTACGGGAGCCTGCTGTGGAGCGCTCTCCACTACCGCCTCCTCTTTGGGCTGTTTCCTGGGTTGCGGCTTTGATGGCACCATCTGGACGCTGGGGGTGGGGGAGGGCGGTGTCAGCGGCTTGATCGGCATTCTCGCCGCCGGTCTGCCGCCAGTGCCGCCATTGTTCGAACCGCCGCGGCTATTTTGGCCCTGTCTGCCCTGACCCTGCTGTTGCCCATTGCCTCTTCCCTTCTGGCTGGGCATCTTAGAATTCTGTGAATTATTCAAAAAAATAATCGTTTTCTTTTTCTTGGGAGCCGCCGGAGCCTTATTCTGCGTCGGTTTCTCCTCTATGCTCTCCTCAGAAGGTTTTTCTCTGGTCTCCACCTTTGTGTCTTCCTTTCTGCCAAAAGCTTTCCTCACAAGCTCCACATTCTCTTCCTCCACAGAGCTGTTAGCAGCCTTGGCCTCTATTCCTTTTTCCTGCAAAAATGCCAGGATCTCCTTACTCTGTTTGTTTACTTCTTTAGCCAATTCATGTACTTTCATTTTTGCCATGCTCACTACCTCCCTTTACCTGGCATACGCCTTCACTTTCCAGTGCCTTAACAACCGCCTTTGCCAAACCTGCA
Source organism: bacterium (assembly GCA_023663725.1). Taxonomy (GTDB): domain Bacteria; phylum Bacillota; class Clostridia; order Lachnospirales; family Lachnospiraceae; genus Acetatifactor. Next base: position 130,772 of record JAMPGX010000001.1, read on the forward strand.
TCGCATACTGCCAGAGAAGACCTCTGTTCCTTGCCGATGGCGCTGCCCAGGCTTTCCTTGGTCCCATACTGGTAAACCGGAACACCATAGTAGGAACTCTTGTCTATAAATAACTTTTTGGTATTCGCTGACGCATCCTCTGCCACGATAACCAGCATAGCGTGCCCGCTCTTTACTGCGTTCTCCGTCTGAAACTCACCGCTTACCAAATTACGCCCTCTGATTGCCAGTCCGAGCAACGATAATACTTTATTTTGCCTCAATACTCTCCTCTTTCCCGCATACCGCGTCCAGGCCTTCAAATTCCCTGTCCAGGGTCACATACACCTCATCGGGAATGCTCATCTTAAAGGAGCGCTCCAGCCCCTTGTTCCTGCGGGCCTTCTGCAGACATTCTCTCTGTGTACAAATATATGCGCCCCTGCCATTCTTTTTTCCTGTAACATCCAGGCAGATATCACCCTCTGCGGTCTTCAGAATTCTCAGCATTTCTCTCTTGCTCTTCATCTCGCCACAGCCGATACACTGCCGCAAGGGAACCTTTTTTGCCATTGCTCCGCCCCCTTATTCCTGATACTCGTCTTCGTACTCACCGGCATATTCGCCATCGTACTCTCCGTCGTATTCCTCCGTGTAGTCCTCTTCTTCGTCGTAGTCCTCGTCCAGATAATCCTCATAGCGGAAGCCCGGCGCATCCTTAGCCTGAGTCTCAGACTTGATATCAATCTTGTATCCGGTAAGTCTTGCCGCCAGTCGCGCATTCTGTCCCTCCTTGCCGATAGCCAGAGAGAGCTGATAGTCCGGCACCACCACCTTGGCGGTCTTCTCGTCCGGATCCGCAAACACCGCCACTATCTTGGCCGGAGACAGCGCATTCTGAATCAGAATACCGGGGTTCTCATCCCAGTTCACAATATCAATCTTCTCCCCTCGCAGCTCCTCTACGATGGCATTGACCCTGGCGCCGTTCAAACCCACGCAGGCGCCCACCGCATCCACGTTGGGGTTATGGGACCACACTGCAAGCTTGGTGCGGCTGCCGGCCTCCCGTGCAATGCTCATGATCTCCACTGTGCCGTCCTTGATCTCTGTCACCTCTGACTCAAACAGCCTTTTGACCAGCTCCGGATGTGTGCGGCTCACATTGATGCGAGGGCCCTTGGGCGTGTTCTTGACCTCCAGCACATACACCTTGATGCGCTCCGTGGGCATGAAGACCTCCCCCCGCACCTGTTCGCTCTCGCTGAGCATAGCGTCCGCCTTGCCCAGGTTGATGCTGATATTGCGACCGATGTTGCGCTGCACCACGCCGGTCACCACGTCCCTCTCCTTCTCATAATACTGATTATAGATCACACTTCGCTCTTCCTCACGGATCTTCTGCAGGATCACATTCTTGGCATTCTGGGTGGCAATACGGCCAAACTCCTTGGACTTGATCTCCACATTGAGAATATCGCCCACCTGAGCCTTCTGCGAAAGCTCCTGCGCATCCTCCAGAGCGATCTGCAGTACGGGATCTTCCACGTCCTCCTTGGTCTCCACCACTTCCTTCTCCATGTAACACAGGAAATCACAGGTCTCCCGGTCAATCTCCACCTTGACATTGTCCGCCTTGCCAAAATGGTTCTTGCAGGCAGTCAGCAGTGAATTCTCTATCGCCTCAAACAGCGTCTCCTTGCTGATCTCCTTCTCCCTCTCCAGAATATCCAGTGCCTCCATCAGTTCCTTATTCATTTTCTACTCATCCTCCATTCCGCCCCTTCGGGCAATTCCTGCTTAAAAGTCGAACGCCAGCCTGACAACCGCTATGTCACTCCTGGCAAAATTCCTCTCACCAGCTTCCCCTGAAATCACAATGCTTTTCTCATCAAAGCCCTTCAGCACGCCGACATACTCCTTGATACCATCCAGAGGCTTATACAGCCGGATCTCCACCTCCTGGCCAATGCTGGCTGCCAGATGCCTGTCCTTTTTCAGAGCACGCCCCAGCCCGGGACTGCTCACCTCCAGAATATAGGCATCGGAGATAAAGTCCTCCTGATCCAACGCGTCGGACAACGCCCGACTCACATTCTCGCAATCCACAATACTGACGCCCTCCGGCTTGTCGATATAGGCCCGCAGATAATAGTCGCTTCCCTCCTTCACATATTCCACATCATAGATTTCCACTCCACAGCTCTCCGCAATGGGCTGCAGCAGAGCTTCCGTCCTCGTCTCATAGCTCTCTCTCCTCGACATGTTGATTCCCTCATCTCCTGGCTATAACATCAAGAAAGAGTGGCTTGCGACCACTCTTACTCTAGTAATAATCTTTAATTCTTCCTAAGTATATGCCCTGATAGCGCTTTTGTCAATATCTATTTTTAAAAAGTGCGGGATTTCAGCGGCCCATGACATCGCCGCTCTCCAATTCGTCTCTCTCCGCAGGCGCGGCCATCTGATCAATAATATACGGCGGTCGGGTTCTGGCCGCATCCAGTGTGCGCCACAGGTACTCCCCCAGAATGCCCAGCATCAGCAGGATCAGCCCAGATGAGCACAGGACAACGCACATCAGGGAGGACCATCCCGCGATGGGGGTTCCCAATGTAAAATATTCCGCCAGAACGCTGATAAACAATATAACGGCGCCAATATTAAAGAGCACACCGACTATCGACATAAAGCGGATCGGTATATAGGAAAAACTCATCATGGAATCCATAACCAGTTTAAACTTCTTGGCAAACGTCCATTTCGACTCCCCCTTCTCCCTGTTCCGTCTGTCAAAATACACCATATCCGTCTGAAATCCCGCCCACAAGACCTGTAGGGTCAGGCTGGAATTCTTCTCGTCCAGTCTCTCCAGCACCTCGATAACCTTGCGGTCGATCAGATAACAGTCGCAGCCGCCGGCCGGCATGTTCTTATTGACGAGCTTTCTCACCAGTACATAGTATAAATTCGCAAAAAACACTTTTACCCTGCTCTCATCCCTGGAACTTCTGACAGCCAGCACCACCTTGTTTCCCTTTTTCCAGCTGTCATACATCCGCAGGATAAGCTCCGAATCCTCCTGCAGATCCGCCTGCTTGGTAACTGCGCAATCTCCGGTGCAGACAGACAATCCAGCAAGCAACGCCGCATGCTCGCCAAAATTCCTCGACAGCTTCACCAGGCGTACGTGGCTGTCCCTTCTATGTATCTGATTCATAACCTCCCAGGACCCGTCCCCTGAACCGTCGTCCACAAAAACGATCTCGTACTCGTCCAATGCGTCCAATATCTTGGTCCGCATGTCCTCATAGAGGTCCATCAGCGTATCCTCATTATAATATACCGGCACCACTATAGAAAGCTTACTCACGGCTATCCCCCTTCACCCTACTGAGCTCCGCCAAATAATCATCATAGTCTCGTATATACTCCTCCGCGTCATAATGCCTGCTCGCCAGGATCAGCAGAATTGAATCCTGAGAGAAATCATACATATCCTTCCACAGCATAGGCGATATATACAATCCCATTCTGGGCCTGTTGAGTTCAACCACCACAGACTGCACCCCATTGTCAATCCTCACCTTACTGGTACCCGCCACATTGACCAGCAGAAACTCTGTCTCCCGATTCGCATGCTGACCTCTTACCACTTCCTCGTCGGAGCCGTATATATAGAAAACACGTTTGATATCAAAAGGAATATCCTGTCCCTCTCCCTCGATAACCACCAGATTACCCCGCTCGTCTCCCAGATCGACAAACTCAATTATCTTATATTGTTGTTCCAGCTTCATGAATACCTCATCTTCCATTATGTCATACGAAGGAGTTCAACGCCTCTATCACCATATCCTGTTCTTCCTGTGTCATACCGTTATACATCGGAATGGACAGAACCGTATCCGCATATTCCTCCGCGATGGGAAAATCTCCCCGCCGGTGTCCCAGACAGGCATATGCCTCTGACAAGTGCGGCGGTATCGGATAGTGAATAATCGTCCCTATCCCCTTTTCCTCCAGATAGGAGATCAGCCTGTCCCTCTCCCGCGTACGGACCACATATTGATGCCATACACTGTCCGCTCCCTGCCTGACCTGAGGCAGGACAATACGCTCATTATGAATCGCGCCGGCATATCTGCCCGCCAGCGCTCTTCTCTCCTCCGTCAGCTCCCACAAATGCTGCAGACGAACTCTAAGCAAGCCCGCCTGTAGCTCGTCCAGTCTGGAATTGGCTCCCACCACTTTGTTATAATACCGCTTCTCACTTCCATAGTTCCGATATATGCGCATCCTGGAGGCAATCTCTTCATCATCGGTGACAATAGCCCCGCCATCGCCAAATGCGCCCAGATTCTTGGACGGATAAAAGGAAAAACAACCGATATCTCCGAATGTGCCCGTCTTCCTGCCCATAAAGCACGCCCCGTGCGATTGCGCGCAATCCTCCACAAGACGCAACTGATGCCTTTTGCATACTTCCACGATCTCCTTCATATTGGAGGCTTGACCGTACAAATGCACCACCAGAATGGCCTTCGTCTTATCCGTCACATATTGTTCAAGCTTGCCGGCATCCATGTTGTAATACTCATCAGGCTCGACAAATATCGGCGTCGCGCCATTGATGGTAATACCCATCACGCTGGCAATATAGGCATTGGACTGTACAAGTACCTCGTCGCCAGCGCCAATTCCCAGAATGCGGAACGCAAGCCACAGGGCATCCAGACCGCTTGCCAGACCAACACAGAAGCCGGAGCCATTAAAGTCAGCGAACTCCTTCTCAAACTCACTCACCTCCGGCCCCAGGACATACCGCCCTGAGCGAAGCACTTTCAATGCCTTCGCCTCCAGCTCCTCCTGATATCTATAGAAGACCCTATCCAATCGATTGGGCATGATTGCCATTGCGCGCATCCTCCCAGAGTGTATATTCCTTACCAAATATAACATGTTTTGACAAGGTTTACAACACAAATCATACATCACTGACAGATATTCGCCGTGCCCCGTCCGCAATTGCTTCATCATCTCTGAACTACGTCGGGTGTAGAACACAAAATTTGCAGATATACTATAATGGTATTTTGTTTTGAATTGAAACGAGTTAAAATATTTTCTGAATACTGTTGCTTACAATTAGCAACCGTGAAGCATTACACATACATAGATGGCATAGACATGTCCAGCCAACGAGAAAGGGGTCAACATGGAATTCGGTGAAAAATTATATCGTCTTAGAATAGAAAGAGGAATCTATCAGAAGCAGTTGGCGGCATATCTGCATGTGTCTGTCGGAACAATCTCCAACTACGAGAACGGCGTACATTCTCCTGACCTCAAGACACTGTGCAAGCTCGCCAACTATTTTCATGTCTCTGTTGACTATCTGCTGGACCGTACAGAATATATCCAGCCCATCGAGGATCTCAATCACGAGTTGATCGATCAATATACCACCAGTTCTATTATGAACGCAATAGTAGAACTATCTCCTGAAAGCCGTCAGGACCTGGCAAAATACCTCGCCATGCTATCCGTATGTGATACAATGGAGCTTCCGTCCCTCTCTTCTTCGGAGCAGAATACCCCCAGTTTCATTCCTCCAGAGCCCGAACCGACATCAGAAGAATAAAAACCTGTCCATCTATCGCTCTGCACGCATGGGACTGAGCAGGAAATCCTCATAGGCCAGCCGAATCCCATCCTCCAACTCTGTCTTATACTGCCAGCCCAGAGCCTTGGCCTTGCTCACATCCAAGAGCTTTCTGGGCGTACCGTTTGGCTTGCTCGTGTCCCAGCGGATCTCTCCTTCATAGCCGACAATAGAGGCCACCAGGCCCGCAAGCTCCCTGATACTCAGCTCTTTCCCTGTCCCTGCGTTCACAGTCTCATTTCCACTGTAATGATTCATCAGAAATACGCACAGCTGCGCCAAGTCATCCACATAGAGGAACTCCCGCAGAGCGCTGCCATCCCCCCAGCAGGTTACATAGGGAAGCCGCTGCTCCTTCGCCTCGTGAAAACGCCTGATCAACGCAGGCAGAACATGGCTGTGAGTAGGGTGATAGTTGTCGTTGGGACCATACAGATTAGTGGGCATCACAGAGATGTAATCCGTCTTGTACTGCCTGTTTAAATATTCACAGTATTTTAAACCTGATATCTTCGCCAGCGCATAGGCCTCATTGGTTTTTTCCAGCTCGCCGGTCAAAAGGCAGTTCTCCCGTATCGGCTGCTGGGCCATTCGGGGATAGATGCAGGAAGAGCCCAGAAATTCAAGCTTCTTACAGCCATGCTTCCATGCACTGTGAATCACATTCATCTCCAACATCATATTCTCGTACATAAAATCTGCCAGAGCGCTGTCGTTAGCAGCAATTCCTCCCACCTTCGCAGCCGCCAAAAACACATATTCCGGCCTCTCTGCCGCAAAGAAGTCCTCCACCGCCTGTTGACTGCACAGATCCAACTGTTGGTGAGTGCGGGTAATAATATTGCAATACCCATTTCTCTCCAACTCCCTGACAATGGCAGATCCCACCATTCCTCTGTGACCGGCAACATATATTTTCGCATCCTCGTTCATCATTTTACAGCTACCCCGTTCCATTTGTCGTGATTGTTCCACATTTTAGAAACAATATATTTAATTTTAAAAACCCATTGCCTTTTGCCATATCTCATGGTATAATACCATTGTAATTGATTGGCGATATTTTTGTTACACACCTATTATTTCACGGAAAGGAAAAATAATCAATATGAAAAGAAAACTAAATCTATGGCAAAAGCTTCAAATCTTATTCCGCTTTCACTGGCTGGACACGCAGGTCGAGTTCCGTGAGGTCGCCGCGCATCCCACCTGGTATTTGACGCACAACCAGAAACAGATTGATCGCCGTCTTGCCGCTTTTGAGGCCGAAATGGAAAAATACCGCAAAGAAAAGGAAATAATACTACAAAAATTTAAGGAAGCCGAAGAGGAAATACGGAGAGAAAAGATTGAGCGCTCTCAATCCGAAAATCCTTTTTCATAAAATTCTTCTGCGGAAATTCCATGCCGTTGCTCAGGAAAGAATCCGTACATTTCTTTCTTAATGTACAAAATAGCGCAAAACACGAACTATCACGTTCTGCTTTGCGCTTACCCTGCAGGAGAAGGGACTTGAACCCTCAAGGTGTTACCACCACACGGACCTGAACCGTGCGCGTCTGCCAATTCCGCCACTCCTGCGAACAACACATATCATATATCATCTGCCGGGAAATGTCAATAGGAATATATAAATTTTTCAAAAAATATTTATTGTTTCTACAACTAACACGAATGCTTCGCGCCTCTTGACATTTTTTTCATGCTGTGATAAGGTTATTAAGGTTCAGCAGAAGCGACCTCACAGCAGACAGAAGTCTGACTTCCCTTTAATATGTCAATTTATTGAATCAAGAACGAAGTGTCAGGAAGACATCTACGCCCAGAAGGGCTTGGATGTTTTTTTATGTCTGGCCAGGAAAGGAGATCTATATGAAAAAAAATGTGAAAAACCTGTGTCTCTCCGCCGTCTGTCTCGCGCTGTGTATGCTCCTGCCCTTTTTGACAGGACAGCTTCCCCAGATCGGCAATGCCTTGTCCCCCATGCATATCCCTGTACTGATGTGCGGTCTGCTCTGCGGCTGGCCCTATGGTCTGGTGATTGGCTTCATTGCGCCGCTGCTGCGCTTTGTCCTGTTCGGGATGCCGCCTCTCATGCCCATCGGCCTGGCCATGATGTTCGAGCTTGCCGCCTACGGCGCTCTTTCCGGACTTTTGTTAAAATTCTTGCCAGACAAAACAGCATTCCTGTATACCTCCCTCATCGGCGCCATGCTGGGCGGCCGCGTCATATGGGGAATTGCGCGGTATATTTTGGGGCTGGTGGTCGGACCCACCTTTACCCTGTCTGCATTCCTGCTGGGAGCGTTTATCAACGCCGCGCCGGGCATTATCTGCCATATTTTGCTGATCCCCCCGGTGGTGATCGGCGTGCGGCGCGCACTGAAAAATTGTGACTAGTGTACTGACCCGCTCATTTGGCGAAATGTGAACGGGTCAGTACACTGGTGTGTTGTATACATCTGAAAAAGCGGATACCGATTATTCTTCAACCTTGTATTTTTTGAGAAACTCCTCCTTGGGACAGGGTCTACTATAGTAATATCCCTGGATAAAGTCCGAGCCGAGCTGTACGATCTGTTGCTGCTCCTCCCGTTCTTCTATGCCCTCTATCACAATGCGCAGATTAATGCTATGTACCATGTTGATGATATGGCTGAGCAGCTGGCGCTCATAATCATTCTGCAGGGCTTTCAGGGTAAAGCTTCTGTCTATCTTCACAATATCCGGACTGAACCGAGCAATATTCTGTAGATTTGAATATCCTGTCCCAAAATCATCCAGAGCGATCTGGATACCTGCCTCCTTGAACCTCTGCCATTCCTTCTGCACATTAATACTGTTTTCCAGGTATCCGCTTTCCGTCAGTTCCATAATCAAAGCATCCGGAGGCAGCTGTGTGTCATGCAACGCATCCATGACCTCCATAAAAACAGGACTTTTTGTCAGCTGGATATAAGACAGGTTAATACTGATCCGAAAGTCCGGATATTTCTTCCTGCAGATCCGACACATCTCCGCCGCCCTGTGAATAATCCATTTACCCACTGGCAAAATCAGTCCGCTTTCCTCAAGAATCGGAATAAACTCCCCAGGCGGTATGGATTCTCCGTCCGGCATCTGGTAGCGCAATAGAACCTCCGCGCCATACAGCTCCTCGCTGCTGGTATACACCAGCGGCTGAAAATGCAGATCCAAACCCGCAAAATCGTTGGAGACAGATTTCCGCAGACTCCTGCTGATATCTCTGGTGCGCAGAAACGCCGCATAATCCTTCTGCGTAAATATATACACCTGATTTTTTCCCAGACGCTTAGCCTGCCCCAGTGCAAATTCAGACAAACGCATTACCTCTTCATAATCCGGCCTCTGCATATCCTGTATATTGATGATACCGCCGGATATCGTGTAAACTGCCTCATAATTGCGCTGGGCAATCGCCTGCTCCACCGACAGACGTATACTGCCGTACTGCGCCTTGATCTCGTCGACAAATCCGTTGTGCAGATCCAATATCAAGAATTCATCGGAGATAACACGATAAACACATTGTCCCGGAAGTAGACAGCCCTCAATGCATTGCGCCACCTGACGCAGCACCGTGTCCCCGTAATCCACGCCCAATCTCTCATTGATGATTCGGAAGTCGTCAATGCCGATGCGCATCACAAAGCCTTCCGTCAAATCCCTCTGACAATCCAGCAGCTCACGGAAAGAAGAAGCCCCCAACAGGCCACTCACATTGTCCGCCTTCTGCGTCCGCCCAATCTCGTTGATACAGCCCAGCATCAGGTAAGGAAGCCCCTCTTCATTCTGCACCACCCGTCCCTTGCAGATAATCCAGATCGGCGTGCCATCCTTTCCAAGCCAGCGATAACGCAGGTCATGCTCCACCTTCTGACCAGACAACAACAATTTCAGATCCGTCTCCAGCATGGGATAATCGTCAGGATACACAAAACCTTTCAGATTCTCCAGCACATCACAGAACCTACATCCCGGCAGAGCAAAACGCTGTGTCGCGCCCTCCGTAATATAGTACACGTCATTCACAATATCGTACACATAGAGATTATCGTTCATGCAGGCTGCAAATTGCTCCGCCACCCTGCAAAACGCATCGAAATCATGGTTTTTATTCATATCTTCCGCCTCGTTAATCAGCCTGTTGTTCGGCGGGCTGAAATCTCTCAATCAGCGCCTCAATCTTATCTGCCCGCAAGACAATGTTCAGACCCATAGGATTGATCACTATACCCTTGACCTGCTTCCCCACGGCCTTTGAGATATTCTTAAACTCAATCATCGCCACACGGAACTTCTTGTCCTTGTCAAACTTGACCAACTCCTGAAAGTCCGTAAATATAGGCTGGAACATCTGCCCTGCCTTGTCTGTCACACAGGGAATCCGTACATTGGATCCATCCGGCAGGGGAGCATCCCCGTCTATCTCATGCGGCATCAGGAATCGGCTTCGCACTATATTGACAGCCATCTCCTCCTCGTATTCCTGTAATCTCTGGGCATCGCGTTCCCGACGGTTCATCTCCTGCATAAAATGCATACCGGAGAGCTGCATCTGCGGATTGAACGGAGGCCGCTTCTCCTCCGGCAACTCAGAAAAGTCTGGACGTCTCACCAGCTTGTCCAGTGGAATCCCCGTCAACCGCTCCTCCTCCTGAAACATAATGGTATCAATGCCATAATAGAACAAGCCGGAAAAAAACTGCAACAGCTTATCCGCCTGCACCTTCACTACCGCCAATATATCCTGAAAGTTCTCCTTTCTCACATCAACATAGTGCTTGGCCTTCTCCTCATTCACAAAGGTCCATATCTGGTCGGTAAAGTCCTCGTCATCACAGGTGACAAAGGGAAGCCTGGTCCCCGCGCAGAAAATCACAAACAACTGCTCCAACTGAGGAATCCTCCTCGCCTGCTCCATAAATGTATCTTGATTCTCCATCTCCACTCATTCCTCTCATATTCGTACATAGATAATACTACTGTTATGATTATGATATCACAAATACCAATTACTTACAACTAAAAATGGAAGCTTTCTTCAAGCTTCCAACCAATCAATAACCACTGCGAGAGATGGGACTTGAACCCACACGCTGTTGCCAGCACAAGATCCTTAGTCTTGCTCGTCTGCCAGTTCCGACACTCTCGCATATTTGTTTATCAAACAGATAGAATTTTACCATTTTATGTGTGCGCTGTCAATGCTTTTTCTTTATTTCCTGCACATATTTATTTTTTCTTTTCCTGAATGACAAAAAGCTACTTTTCCATCAGCTTTCAGCATATATGGATTCCCTGCACCGTCGCCAGAGAAAATGAAACTATGCATTCCCGATCTCCTTAATATACCTGACAGCGCTTTCCACATGACTGCCAAGCGGCTGCTGAGTCACACCCGCGATGATATTGTCACATTGATTTACCGGAATCAACACCCGCCTGGCTCTGCTCTGTCCCACTGCCACCGCCATGGCGGGCGTCACCTCACCGTACATCGCGTCGGCAATGACAATCCCAATCGGCCCAACGATCACATCCGCCCTCCGGCATCCCACGATCACAGCGTTCTCCCCTGTGGCGGCCGCATCCGCGCCGGCCTTCAGCATGGCCGCCGTCGCGACGCCGTTGGTTCCCACCGCCGTTACATGCGCCTGTGGCAGCTGCTCCTTGATGGCGCTGACCAGCTGTCTGCCCATCCCGCCTCCCTGACTGTCTATCACCAGAATATTCATATCAGCCTCTCCTCTGTTCCATGCGCCTTCAGCGCATATTCTATTCAGTAGAGTTAAACGCGGAGCGTTTTACTCATTATAGCACACAATATTGTCCTTGAAAAGCCCGCACTGCCGCGTCCGGCAATGCCGGACGCATTAACTCCTCACCTACCGATTCTCATCGGCATATAACTGTGCTCTGGACTGGATGATATCGGCAACCTCCTGCACCGTTTTCTGACCGGAAAAGAAGCTTTCTGCCTCCTCCATGATGATATTGAAGATTTCTTCATTATAATATGAGGTGCGGTTCACTGTATAGATGAACTCACAGATCTGATCTACCTCCGCCTGCGTAAACGGCTCCAGAATAACCTCCTCCCCATTGATGTACCAGATGTCGTCATAATACTCCTTCTCGCCCCTGTCATTCACCCAGTAGGGACGCTCAGTGGCCTCCTGAGCCCTGCTCAGAAAAGCGGATTTCAATACTGGCATCTCATAGAAATCACCGCTGTTTTGATACTCCGGTGTCAAGAACTGTCGGACAAACTGCCAGGCGCCATCCATATGCTTTGTCTTGGCAGAGAGAACAAAAATATAACTGCCCGTGCCCAGAGTTGACCCCTTGGAGCTCTCCGTGGGGAAGCCTACGAAGGACACCTCCTCACCCATATATCCCTTGATCTGATATTTACAATCCCTGACATTGCCGATGTACAAATCATACAACAGGCTGCGATTCTCGCGGTACTGGTTCGCGCTTTCATCTGAATACTCGTAGTCCCCCTCCGACCCTGTATCCTTCTCTATCTCCTTGGGCAAGGCTTTGGCATACTCCAGCATCTCCATAAAATTCTGTGACTGAAAATCACACTTGCCAGTCTCCACATCGATAAAATCCCTGGCGGCAAAATTCATAATCTGATAGAGGAAGCCCTCCTGGGTCAGTCTGCCAAATGCCTCCGCGCCCTGGGGCATCGCGGCAAGCACCGCGTCCATATCCGCCATCGTCCAGGACTGAGGTTCACCCACCAGTGATTTTTTTGCAATCATCGTTCGCACATGAAAATTGGGAACCACCGCATACAGCTTGCCCCCCACAGAATAAGCGTCCCATACGTTCTGCAGATATTCCTGACTGCTCAGCTCCGGATCTGCCGCAAGCAGGCTGGAGACATCGGCCAGCGCTCCCTTGTCCACATAACGGTTGTAGCTGTCTATATCATCCAACATCATGATATCCGGCATCTGACCGCTGATGATATCACTGCTCAGCCTGTTTGAGCCCGCCATCTGGTCCTCGCCGACATTGTAATCCCGATAGTCTTTCAACGTGATCCTGTACTGGTCGCTGGTCTTGTTGAACTCAATTACCCTGGCCTTGACATCCGAGTCGATACTTATTCCTCCCAATATCAGACTCTCCCTGTCGGGAATGTCCTTCGGGTCCACATATGTAAAATAGGCGCACTTTTGATTCCAATCATAAATATCATTATACATCGCCACGAAATGCTTATCGTCAACGATCCGCACATAGCTCATATTGTCGGCAGGCAAATCAGAATTCACAATATTCATCAGCATCTCCGGCGCTGCATCTCCTTTTTTCCAACGGTATACCCCCATGCTGTTGGACAGTATCAGCTCCGTAGCACTGCTCCAGCTGACATCATAGCTGTCGCCAAAGGGAAGCTCTGACTGCTCTCCGAACGTCCCAGTCTCCATATCATAATTGACAAGATAACGCTGCGTATACTCCTCATTGAAAAAAAGCACTGCCAGCGTATTGGCATCTATCGCGTACATCGAAGAGCAGCGCTCAAAGGCCTCCCCCGACAATTCCCTGCGGCTGAGTTCCTCTCCCTGCTGTGAGTAGAGCACCGCCTCATTTCTATCTCCACTCATAATCGCCAGTACCCTTCCATCGCCGCCGTCGAACAGATAGTCGCAATACGCCCCCGCCTGCCTGTCCAGTTGCTTGGACCACTGTAGGCTCCCCTCCGGATTCCAACAGTTCAGATAGTACCGGTCCTCATAGATGTAGTTGTCCGGATCAGAATAATCCTCATAGGTACTGTTTTCCTCCGCATAGATATAACCGCTGTCCGTGATCAGCGTCTTGTTAATCCAGCTATAGCTCTCCTCCTTTTTGGGAAGCTCCAGTTCCATGAAGCTGCTCGCAGAGCCATCCACGCCGGCCTGATAACAGCCAAATGTATTTTCCGCTGCGCTCTCCTCGCCGGAACCGCTCCAGTTATAAACCAACAAATAGAGCTTGTCATCCCGACAGGTCATGTTGCACACATTGTCATTGCTTTTAAGCAGCTTCAATTCCTGATAGGAATATACATTTTCCTTGCCCGCCACATTGCCACCTGCCGCTCCGTCGCCACTGCCGCCGTTTCCGCCAGGATTGTCGTTACTACCGCTGTTACAGGCGGCAAGCCCCAGGCCGATCATCGCCGCCAGCGACAGAGCTATCGCCTTTTTCCATAATCCTCTCTTCATCATTTCCTCTTTTCCGCATATCGCAGACTATGCCTGCGCCTTGCCTTGTATTTCCATGCAAACAGAGTCCTGTGATCCGGCCGTTTATCCCAGGCCCCTGTTGACAGTGTAAATATACCACCGCCTGTCTACTTTGTAAACACAATTTATAAAACATTAAGATTCATCCGTGAAAAAGTGTAATTTGATCTCTCGATTCCCCATTGCCGACAGAAATCGGATATGTTATACTGATACCAGCATCCATTTAAGGATGCGCAATATCGTAGAAAGAGATGGTAGAGATATGGGCACAAGCGAATCGGCTGAGAATTACCTGGAGACAATTCTGATATTGAGCAGGCAAAAGCCTGTGGTTCGCTCCGTAGACATCGCGGAGGAGCTTGGCTTCAAGAAATCCAGCGTCAGCGTTGCCATGAAGAATCTGCGGGAAAAGCATCACATCACCGTGACGCGCGAGGGCTTCATCTACCTGACAGAGAGTGGCAAGGAGATCGCCGATATGATCTATGAGCGGCACGAGCTCCTCTCTAAGTGGTTGACCCAGTTGGGGGTGAACCCTCAAGTCGCTGCAGAGGATGCCTGCCGCATTGAACATGTGATCAGCAAGGAGAGCTTCGAGGCCATCAAACAGCATATCCGTTAAGTGAATATAGCGCACAAAACCGGCATTTCCGAAAGCACAATCAAGGCCACGGAAATGCCGGTTATTTATGTCTTACATGCGTCAGCGCTGCACCCGTCCGGAGGCATCGCCGCCCGCCAGCGTCTCGACCTCCTTACGAGACACCAGATTAAAGTCGCCGGGAATCGTATGCTTCAGCGCGGAGGCCGCCACGCCATACTCCAGCGCAGACCGAAAATCCTTGCCGTCCAACAGGCCGCAGATCACGCCGCCCGCAAAGGAGTCGCCGCCGCCCACACGGTCAACAATGGGATGGATGCTGTACTCCTTGGAGTGGTAGAACTCCTTGGTATCTCTGGAATAAATACAGGCCGACCAGCCATTGTCGGAAGCGGAATGGCTCACGCGCAGCGAGGAGACGCAGTACTCAAAATTGTAATCCGCCACCATCTGCTCAAAGATGGACTGATAGCCCGCCAGCTCCAGATCACCGCTGGTCACGTCGGTCTTACCCGGCTTGTAGCCCAGCACCAGCTCCGCATCCTCCTCATTGCCGATGCAGACATCCACATACTTCATCAGATTCTTCATCACCTTCTGCGCCTTCTCGGAGGACCACAGCTTCTTGCGGAAATTCAGGTCCACAGACACCTTTACGCCATGCTTTTTCGCCGCAATCAGCGCTTTCTCGGTCAACTGCGCCGCGCTGTCGGACACGGCGGGAGTGATGCCGGTAAAATGGAACCAGTCCGCGCCCGCAAAGATAGCGTCAAAGTCAAAATCCGCCTCGGTAGCCGTAGAGATGGAGGAATGCGCTCTGTCATATACCACCTTGGAAGGTCTCATGGAAGAGCCGCTCTCCAGATAATAGATTCCCAGTCGCTCCCCGCATCTGGCTATATGCTTCGTGCACACATTGTACTTGCGCAGCGCCGCCACTGCGCACTCGCCGATCTCATTGTCGGGAACCGCGGTGACAAACTCCGCATCATGGCCATAATTGGCCAGGGATACCGCTACATTGGCCTCGCCGCCGCCGTAGCAGACATCAAACTCATCCGCCTGAATAAATTTCTCATTGTTCGGAGTGGACAGCCGCAGCATGATCTCCCCCATCGTTACCACCTTCGCCATAGTCATAGCCCTCTTTTTCTCTTAATATCTCTGCATATCGCAAGTCTGCCTGCGATACTGCACTCTCTCTGCTCCGGCCCCTACTTCTGCACCAGATGCAGAGCAAAGCCGCCGAATTCCTCTTTCAGATAGACAGCCTTCAGCTTGCCGCTGGCATCCCTCTTGGCCGTCTCCTGAGCGATCTCCACGCCCAGTACGCCGGTCAGATAATTCACTGCCCTGTCAATATAGTTGGTCCTGATCGCGATATGTCCGTGCGCTCCCAGATAAGGCGTCTTATATACCTCCACCTCAGTTCCAGCGAACACGGAGCTGTTGCCCGCCTTGACCGGCATACCGAAGATAAAGGAGAACCGTCTGGCAATCCGCTCCGCCTCCTCCGCGCTCTCTGCGTTGATGCCGATATGCGCCAGTTCAAAGCCCAACATCGTATGTACGGCCTCCCTGGTCAATTGCTCGATCTTCTCCCACTCTCCCGCATTGATCAGATCGCTGGGGACCATCCAGGAACCGCCGCAGGCGATGATCCTGTTATAGTCCAGATAGGACGTCAGATTCCCCGCATTGATACCGCCGGTGGGCATAAACTTCATATTCACATAGGGCGCAGCCATGGCCTTGATCTTGGCCAGACCGCCGGATTGCTCCGCCGGAAAGAATTTCACCACCTCCAGGCCCAGCTCGATGGCCTGTTCGATATCCGAAGGACTCGATGTTCCGGGAGTGACAGGCACATTTTTCTCCTGACAGTACCTCACGGTTCTGGGGTTTAATCCCGGGCTCACAATAAACTGCGCGCCCGCTTCCACCGCGGCATCCACCTGAGCCGCATTCAGCACGGTACCCGCGCCCACACACATGTCCGGAAAATTCTCTGTCATGGACTTGATAGCCGCAGCCGCAGCATCTGTGCGGAATGTCACCTCCGCGCAGGGCAGACCTCCCGCGCACAGGGCTCTCGCCAAAGGCACTGCATCCTCCGCGCGGTCTATCTTTACCACCGGCACAATGCCTATTTTGCTCAGCTTCTCCAACACTGCATTCATAGCTCTCCTCGCTTCCGCATGGCCTGTCGTACTGTCCCCGCACAGAGCGCCATGCCATCATCTATGCCAGTCTCTCTTTCGCACTACAGATACAATTATACACCTCATTTCCTACAGATTCCACCACTTTTTTCAAAAATTCCCGCTTTCTGAATTCCCGTTCCACGCGCATCACCCTATTAACGCCTGTTCATCTCCACTCGCCATCCCTGTTATCTTTATACTTTCAAAATAGGGATTTCCTTTTTTTTACAAAAGCTCTATAATAATATCAAAAGCATCTCAAAATATTTATCCACCGTATAGGCGATTGTATACCTGTCTATTGCCTATACCTAACTTGCATTAGGCAATTGCAAAACAGTTTATTGTCAGTACCGAATTGTGCATATTGTATATTCCATAAGCAAGCCCT
Source organism: bacterium (assembly GCA_023663725.1). GTDB lineage: Bacteria > Bacillota > Clostridia > Lachnospirales > Lachnospiraceae > Acetatifactor. Next base: position 147,891 of record JAMPGX010000001.1, read on the forward strand.
TTCGCACCGTCGGTACTTAGCGAGGTCTGCCGAATTCATTCGGCACGAGCTTAGTACCGCTACGGTGAGAACGGAGCGAAAGCGTGCTTGCGTTGGAATATACAATATACACAATGACACTAGTGTACTGTACCGTTCACATTTCACCAAATGACTTGCCTGAATTTCCATCTGCTGCGTTGGCTTCAATCGACGTAGCCACCGCTACGCCTCATTCAGCCGCCTTGCAGACTGAAAATCCATTCTGCGTCATTTAGCTGAAAATGAACGGTACAGCACACTAGCAAAGTAACCGATTTTCGCAAACGCCTAACTAACTTGCATATCAGAAAGGAGTTACCTATGAACAATAAGAACGAATTCGCCCCCACCCCACCCATGGGCTGGAACAGCTATGACTACTACGACACCACCGTAAACGAGCAACAGGTCAGAGCCAATGCGGACTATATGGCCACGCATCTGAAGCAGTACGGCTGGGAATATATCGTGATCGATATCGAGTGGTACGCCATCGGCGCGGGAAGCCGCCGCGACGAGCACCAATATATTCCCTTTGCAGAGGTGGCCATGGACGAGTACTCCCGCCTGCTGCCGGATCCGGCCCGCTTCCCCTCCGCCGCGGATGGGGCAGGCTTCAGGCCTCTGGCTGACTACATACACAGTCTGGGACTGAAATTCGGCATCCATATCATGAGAGGCATTCCCCGAATCGCCGCCCACCATCACTGCGCCATCAAGGGCACCAAGGTGACTGCGGACGATGTGGCCATCGCCTCCTCAGTCTGCCCCTGGAACCCTGACATGTACGGAGTAAAGGACACCCCAGCGGGCCAGACCTACTACGACTCCCTGATGGAGCTGTATGCCTCCTGGGGAGTGGACTTTATCAAATGTGACGATATCTGCCGCTATGACCAGCCCTCCTGCAAGGATGAGGTGCGTATGTTGTCCACGGCGATCAGGCGCTGCGGACGTCCGATTGTGCTGTCCCTGTCCCCCGGCCCCGCCAGGATCGATCAGGCCTGGTACTATGAGACCCATGCCAATATGTGGCGCATCACGGATGATTTCTGGGACAATTTCGACCTGCTGAAAAATATGTTCTACCGCTGCGAGCTGTGGCAGGAGCATGTGTCTGCGGGCTGTTACCCCGACTGCGACATGCTGCCCATCGGTATGCTTGGCAAGGGCTTCGGGCATGAGCGCCCCTCCCATTTCACGCGGGACGAGGCCCGTACCATGATGACCCTGTGGTGTCTGTTCGGCTCCCCGCTGATGATCGGCGCGGAACTGACCCTGCTGGACCCGGCCACCCTGTCTCTGCTGACCAATGAGGAGCTGCTGGCTATGCTGCCTCCCCAGGTAAAGCCCCGCCAAATCTGTCTGTACGATAAAAAAGCCATCTGGCGGGCAGATGACTGGACGGCAGACCTCCACTATATCGCGCTGTTCAATCTGGGAGAAGAGACGCAGACCCTGTCCGTTTCTCTGGAGGAGTTGGGCTATGAGGGAAGGATTGCGCTGAAAGAGCTTTGGACTAAGGAAAACAGTCTGACAGAGTCCGCAATTTCCACAGAAATCGCCCCCCACGCCTGTGCAGTGTACCAGCTCAGTCCTCAGTAGCGCTGCAAGACGCATCAGGAAGGGGACGGGATACCGTTACTGGCATCTCGTCCCCTTTTCTTCTACTGCTTATGTACCGGATAACCAACGACGCAGTCAACGCCGTACCTGCTCATACTTTGATAGATACCGGCCCTCAAATTCATCTACCGGCATGGGCTTGGCAAAATAATAACCCTGGAAGATATCCGTGCCGATCTCTGTGAGGAAATCAACCTGTTCCCTGGTCTCCACACCCTCGGTAATCACTTCCATGCCCAACTGCTTGGACAGGGAGACTATCATCTTGAGTATTGTGCGGGTACGCTCAGGATTCTCGGTTCTGCGCAAGAATTCCATATCTATCTTGAGCGTGTCCACCGTCATATTCTTGAGCATATTTAACGATGAGTAACCGCTTCCAAAATCATCCATCTCGACACAGAAGCCGTATTCCCGCAGGCGCTGAATCAATACTAGCTGCTTTTTAAAGTCGGTCATAATCGCCGTCTCCGTAATCTCCAACCGCAGATTTCGGGGATTGATTTCGTATTTTTCCGCAAGTCCGGTAAATATCTTATATATATCCGTAAAGTAAAAATCCTTAGGCGAAATATTCACGGAAATATGATAGTTTGCGTATCCTTTCTCTTTCCACTCGCGAAGCTTCATACAGGCCATCTCCCAGATATTCATGTCCAGACGGCAGATCAGCCCTGTCCGCTCCAGAACGCCGATAAATCCACCAGGAGAAACCAGCCCGCGCTCTGGATGAATCCACCGCACCAGAGCTTCTCCGCCCAATACCTTCCCTGTGACAGACACCTGCGGCTGCAGATAGAAGCAGAACTGTCCATCACGCAGGGCCGTTCCGAACTCAGCGGATACCTTCTGTTCCTCAAGCGTCGCCTCGCGAATCTCGTCGTCATAGTGAGCTATCATGTCCGTAAAGCTTGATTTAATCGTAGTGATCGCCATAAATGCCCTGTCACACATAACCGACGGTTCGATATCCTTGTCGACAATATCGTAAACCCCAATATGAATATGCAGCTTATAGGTCGACGCTCCAAGGAGCTGCCCAAGGCTTCTGATTTCGTTGGCAAAAACCTCCTTATCAAAGCGCTTTTTCGGCATACAGATCGCAAAGCGATCCCCTGACAATCTGCAATAAACCGATCCCTTGCCCGAAAGCTTTCTCAGTGAATTTGCAATGCTCACAAGAATCTCGTCACCCACATTGATCCCAAAAATATCATTGATCAGCTTAAAATCCCTGATGTCCGAGCACACCATACAGTATTCTCCCGCAGGCGCGTTTCTGACTGTCTCCGCGACTCTCTCATAAAAATATTCGCGATTATAGATTCCTGTAAGCCGATCTCTGGTCGCGCGAAAGCGCTCCGCTTCCAGCTTTTTCACATCCTCCGTCTCGTCATGTATCTTAAAAAAGCATCCCACGCAGTTCCCATCCCCATCACACAATCTCTTGAACTGCGAGGCATAATACCGCTGCGCTTCACCCTCTCCGCGCACCTCTTTCCACTCAGAGTCCTCCGTCTGTGAGAGCTCCCTGCCATTCATCCATTCCTGATAGTACGCCGTCAGCGGCTCCGTGTCATCTGTTTTAAAAAAGACATATGCCACAGAGTTGGCATACACGCAGTTCCCCTCGACGTCAAAGCAGATCACGCTGTCATCCATATTCTTGATGCTGGAGGACAGCAGGCCCTCAATCAAGCCCTGCGGGACATAGATCACGTTAAAATAGTATATTGCCACCGCCATGATTCCGTAGGACAAGACAGAGAAATCAATCTTCATATCCGTGAGCAGATAGACGACATTAGCGGCGATAATGACGATCAGACTCAGCAATGTCAACCAATATTTTTTGCGGTACATGGACGGCGAGCGCACGATCTTGACTACCAGCGGGAGGACCACCATCACCACCAGCGCATAGATAATCGTCCGGTGCAGGTTGTACAGGCCGCCCCTCTCGGCAATTCCGTAAAACATCGTCCCTGACCCGTCATCCATCAGCTCGCAGCGGAATATGAATACCTTTTCGGTGAATACATTCAACAGCATTAACAGTCCATCAACGCCGACAATGCAGTACAGCACCACCTGTTGAACAGGACGCAGCTCATATACCTTGGTATACTTCAGCGCATAAAACAGCATACAGATCAGCAGGATGTCCGATATCGTGTAGTATGTCGCATACATCAGATCGGCAAAGGGCTGTCCGGCTGCGAGTAAGGCCCAGGCATACGCCACCATTGTGCAGGGCGCGGCAATCATAATATAGCTGATCGATCTTGTAAGCGGTGTCTTATCTCTCTTGGCGATAATCCAACTGCAGACCAATATGACAAGAGCAAACATCAGCAGCAGCGTCATATAGATATTTCTCATTCCTATCCCCCCACATTTGCAAGCAGGCATGCTCTGCGCCCGCATATCCTCCGAGGCCAGTATGTTTATATACAAATATATTGGCATATTTTCGACAAATAGTCAATATTTTCCATAAAATGCTTTGCGGCGTCGCCAGAGCATGATCCCGACAAACACCAAAATGCTTACCACACTGAGCAAAATTCCCTGCCTCAGACCATAGGGCTCATATGACAATTCAATCCGATAGCTCCCCTGCTCCAGATCCAACGCCATCAGACATCCACCAACCAGCGCAGGCTCCGTCTTCTCCCCGTTTACCAGGATGCTCCACCCCTTCTCATAGGGGATGGACAGAATCAGCCTGCCGGCCTCCGCCAGCTCCAGGCTGCCGCTCACATGAGTATCGTCATAGCTCACCTCCTCCAGATGCCGACCTCCCAACACCTCCAGCGCCTCTGTCAGCACCTCCTCATCCATCCGCCAGGCGCTCAAGCGAAACTGCGGCGTGTCGTCGCTGTCGTCATCGTTGGCGAAGCTCACGCTCTGCCCCTCTTCAAGATATCCGACATACAGCACGGAATACGCCTTCAAATCCGCGTATTTGCGCTCCAATGCTCCCGTCATCGCAATTTTCTTGGTGCCCGAGCCTGTGAGTATCATATAGTAATAACCGTCCTGCCTGGCTGTCATCGTCACCTTTTCCTCGGAGGATTTGCAGTCCGCCCTCACAAACAGACTGCCCTCAACTCCCAGCAGCTCCACCATCTCATTCTGCAGCTTCAGCGGCTCCCCCTTGTATCCCTCGGGCAGATCATAGCCCACAGGCGCCACATAGCCAAAGGACAGCGTGGCATTGCAGGCGTACAGCGCCACCTCGCCGCTGGTATCCACCAGCTTGTACAGACTGTTTTCCTCGCTCTGCACCTCCTCCTCATCCGCTCCGCCGGCCTCTCCAAACATATAGTTCACATTCAGAAGCGCCGAGAGAAAAGCCGTGGCCCCGTCGTAGCTGTAATATACCTTACTGTGGCGCATTCCCAGCCGCTCATAGAGATCCGCCACCGGAGAATTCATCGTCGAGGAGAACACGGAGGCCGTGGGATAGCCTGCCAGAGTGCCATCATTCTTGGTGGTGCGGGAGAATTTCTCCATCCGGAATATCGCCTCATTGCCGCCCTCCGCCTCGCGCTGTCGGGCCAGACCGACAAGCGCCTCATAATGCTCCAGCTGTCCCAGATAGGCGCTGCGGCTGGTAGTGCCCACGCTGGTATCGAAGGTGTTCACGCTTGTCTCCAACACTACAGTCAACAGGGCAAGCACCGCCAGATATCTATTCCTCCCACCCCGACCGCAGCGGGTGTAATACAGATGCAGCAGGATGGCAGCAACCGTCACAAATACCAGAGTAACCAGCCACACCTCCTGCGAGAAATCCTCATGCTCAATAAACTGCTGGCAGCAGAGCAAAAACAGCACTGTCCCCAGATAACTGTATAAGATATACTTGGCCTCCAGATCGCGCAGATGCCAGAAGCAGTCAAAACACATCGTCAGAATCAGGAAAATATAGAGAAAGGTCTGTCTGCCCGGCAGCGAGTCGGGATAATTAAACCCATGCCACACAAAATCAAGAGCATTGGTACCAAAGCTGACCAGCATAAAGCCCGCCAGCGCCAGATGGACAAACCGCTTTCTCAGCGGTATCCCTGGATTGACCGCATACAGGGGCACCAACAGGAAAGCCGCCACGCCGCAATAGATATTGGGCCAGTGAGCCAGCCCCCGCTCCGCGGACACACAGAGGCAATGCCTCGCCAACACCTCCAGCACAGAAAAATAGTCCTTAACCTCCGAGGGAAAGCTGCTGTGGCCAAAATCCGTGGCCAGAAGCGCACAGGCCTCCGGCACCAGCAGTATCGCCGCCATCCCACCTGCCAGCAGCGAAAACAGGATAAAATCCCACAGAATTCGCAGACTGTGTTTTTCCGCAAGCAGCTGCGCCAGAAAGTACAGCACCAGGAAGATGCACACCATGATGGAGAGATAGAAATTCGTATAGATGGACAGAGCCAGCGAGACGCAATACAGCCCGCAGCGTCCCTCCTTCACCAGCCGCTCCAGCCCCAGCAATACCAACGGCAACAGTATCACCGGGTCCAGCCACATAATATTCCAGTTGTAGGCCGCCATGAAACCGGACAGCGCATAGAAGCAGGAAAACAGCACACAGGCGAAACAGCGAGTACGGTAGCGACGCTGCAGATACAGGCAGGCCGTCAACCCACACAACCCCACCTTGCACACCACCAGATAGCTCAAAAACTCCATCATAAGAGTTTCAGGAAACAGCGCTCCCAGAAAATGCAGCGGGCAGGCCAGATAATACGCATAGAGCGCCACAAAATTGGACCCGATGCCCACATTCCAGGTATAGGCCAGGCTCCCCCCTTCGTGAAGCTTGTGATACAATTCACTGAAAAAAGGCATATACTGGTGGTACATATCCATATAGAGGAAGCTTCTCCCCCCGAACGGATAGATGGATCTGAAGAAAAAGAGCACCAGCATAATTGCGGTGGGAATGCCCCACGCGGCCACCAATCCGACGTTAATCTGTATGCTTCGATGCCGGTCAGTCTCTTCCCCTGACCGGTCGGGTATCATTTTGCGCAATATCTTATACACTGGTTACTCCCTTTTGATCTGCCTGAAAGTCCTCCGCCGTAAGCACGGCGTTCTCTCCCCCCTCTATCCACAGAGGACGGATGGCCCCCCCATATCGAATCACTGTGCTCAAATCATCACTGCCCGCATAGATCTGACAGCGCTCCAGCACGCCATCCTTCCATGACAGGTCCATCGCCGCGTTCCCCTGTATCCGCAGTCCCCTTGCCTTGCCGCTTCTCCAGGCGTCCGGCAGGGCAGGCAGCAGCACCACACGCCTGTCATTGCTCTGCACCAGCATCTCCACCATGGCCGCCGCGCCGCCAAAATTGCCATCAATCTGGAACGGCGGATGCTTGTCAAACAGATTGGGATAGGTGGAATGTCCCAACAGCTGTTCAATGTGCCAGTACGCCGTATTCCCATCCCACAGCTTGGCATAATGGTTGATAATCCACGCCCGACTCCAACCCGTGTGACCTCCCCCGTGAGCCAGACGCTGCTCCAGGGTGGCTCTGGCAGCCTGGGCCAGCTCCGGAGTACCGTCCGCCGTGATCTGTTCTGAGGGATGCAGACCGTAGAGATGGGAGATGTGCCTGTGCCCCGGCTCCCACTCCTCATAGTCCTCTCTCCACTCCAGTATTGTGCCCCTTTTGCTGATCTGAGTCGGGATCAGACGCTCCCTGGCCTCCTCCACCTGCCTGATAAATACTGGAAGATCCTCAATCTCCGCCTCAGCCAGCGCAGCGTATATCGCCTCGTCGAAGCCTCCCCGCTCAGTGATCACCTGGTATGCCGCAAGACACTGCCCAAACAAATCCCGCAGTATCTGATTGTCCATCGTCACGCCGACCCCGTTGGCGCCCTTCTCCCCGTTGGGCAAAATATAAGTATTCTCCGGCGACACAGAGGGACAGGTCACCAGATAAGGGCCGTCCTCCACCAGAAAATCCAGGAAAAACAGCGCTGCCTCACACATGATGGGAAACTGCTGCCTCAGAAAGACGATATCCCGCGTGTACTGATAATGCTTCCACTGATGGGTGCAGAGCCAGGCCGCCCCCATCACCCAGTATGTGCCGGGCAACCACTGATCCTGCGGCGCCGTATCCGCGTTGATATCCGTGTTATGATGAGCGACGAACCCCCGACAGCCGTACATCACCCTGGCCGTTCTGCGTCCGTTCGGCACCATATTGCATATCAGATCAAACAGCGGCATATGGCAGGGGGACAGATTGGCGCTCTCCGCCAGCCAGTAGTTCATCTCCGTATTGATATTGATCGTATATTTGCTGTCCCAGGGCGGGGTCATATCCTTGTTCCACAGCCCCTGCAGCGTGGCGGGCAATCCTCCCAGACGGCTGCAGGCGATGAGCAGATACCGGCCATAGGCAAAATACAGCGGCGCCAAGCCAAGGTCCGCATGCTGCGCATGAGCCTGCTCCACCCGCCTGTCTGTGGGCAATTGCTCCGCCTGGTGATCCCATTCGAGCTCCAGACTCGCCCGGTCAAACAGCTCCCGATAATCCGCAATATGGCCCCTCAGCAGCTCCTCATAGCTCTGGCCCGAAGCCTGATCGAGCCTTTGGCGCAGCCTGCTGCCCAGCAGCTCCTGCAGCCCCTGCTGCATCTGAAGCTCCCGCAATTCAGAGGGACACATGCGCCCCGCGTTCATCAGATGCCCCTGCCACTCTCCCGCTCTTCTATCTCCATCTCTATCTCTATCCACCCAGGCCAACACTGCGGCCTCCTTCTCCTCGGGGCTGTAATGCCAGGTGGTATCCGCGCTGAAGTACAACTCCGCCTCGTCCGCGCCCTCCACCAGAATATGCTCGCCCAGGAGCCGCACGGTTCCGCCCTTCGTCCTGACCCGCAGCAGCATCGCGAACTCTGCGCCGCCCCTGCCCAGATTGCCGTACAGACAGAGCTCCCCCTGACCGCTCTGTCTCACGCCGTCAAAGAAGCGGCCCCGCTCCAGCGCGGCCCAGAAGCTGACCTTTCCCTGCTTGTCCGCGTCAAATCGCATCACCATGCAATCCGCCGGATGGGAGATAAAGTATTCACGCTGATATCCCACTCCCCCCGCTGTGAAACGAACCCTGCACAGGGCATGCTCCAGATCCAGCTCACGCTCGTATTCCCGCACCTCTCCGATTCCGTCGAAGCCGATCTGGATATCTCCCAATGTCTGATAGGGATGCTGACTGTTCGGACAGCCGGACATGGCATGCCACATGAGCTGCTCTGCCTGGGCGATCTCTCCGTCAAACAAAAGCCTTCTGATCTCGGGGAGCTGTTCCCTCATGTCTGGATTGTTGCGCTCCACAGGCCCGCCATACCAGACGCTCTCCTCATTCACCTGTATATGCTCATGCTCCGCGCCGCCATATACCATGGCTCCCAGGCGGCCATTGCCCAGCGGCAGGGCCTCCTCCCACTCCCTGGCCGGAGATGTGTACCATAATCTGTTCATCGTCTGCGTCCTCCCTGCGCACAGTATACCATAATTTCGTGCGCTTCAGCGCACATCTCGTTCAGTAAAGTTAAATGCACAGCATTTTACTTATTATACCTTATCAGGCGATTGTAAAAGCTAGTGTACTGACACGTTCATAATTTGACTAATGAGCGTGTCAGCACACTAGATGCTATGCGAGTGTCATTGTGCATATTGTATACTCCAACGCAAGCACGCTCTCGCTCCGTTCTCACCGTAGCGGTACTAAGTTCGTGCCGAATAAATTCGTCAAACCTCACTAAGTACCGACGGCTCGTGGTGTTACGGTTGCAAACCGTAACACGAGGCATTGCTTATGGAATATACAATATACACAATTCGGTACTGGCGATAGACAGTTTTGCAATTGCCTAAGTGTATTTATTGTACCATCTTTTCCTACTCTTGGAAATGAATTCATAAAAAATTAAGGGTTTTCATATGTTATTAGGAGTCAAATACCCCTCAGCAAGTTGACGGGGCATCACTCCTGCAAAGCTGCAGGGTATCTGACCCTCGCGGCGTTCGCCAATATGCTCAGGCCAACCAAGGTTGACTATAGGCACCGGCACAAAGTCAACTATGTTGACTTGGCTCATTGCTCGCGGGAATAAACAGAGCAAGACAGTATCACAAGCACGCTTGTAATATGGGGGATTTATGAAAATCGGAATTGTGGGAAAGAAAAAAGATACCGGCAATTATGAAGCTTTTATGAGAAATCATCAGATCGAATATCTGACCAGCCTCTCCATCAGTGAGCTGGGCAGCTGTGACAGCCTGCTCTTTCCGGGGGGAGGCGATATCACGCCCGCCTTTTTTGGAGAGCTTGACCGTGGGTCCCGCTCTATCGACACAGAGTTGGATATCCTGCAGCTGCAGGCGCTGGAATACGGCGTGCAGCGCGGCATCCCCATTCTCGGCATCTGCAAGGGAATGCAGATCATCAATGTGGGACTGGGCGGCAGCATCATTCAGGATCTGCCCACAGCGGGCATACACCGGTATCAGGGTGCAGACCAATATCACGAGGCGGTCAATCTTCCCGACAGCTTCATCGCCGAGCTGTACGGAGAAACCATGGTGGTAAACAGCGCCCATCACCAGGGGCTGGGCAAGCTGGGCAAGGGGCTGCGTATCGTGTCCCGCTGCCCTCTTGATCAGTGCGTTGAAGCCGTCTGCCACGAATCCCTGCCGATCATTGGAGTCCAGTGGCACCCTGAACGACTCGACCCTCTGCGTACAAGCGTCTCCGGCTCAGCGCTCCTGCACTATTTTCTGTCTCTCGGAGGATGAATGCGGCTGCCTGGAACCCCAGTGTACTGTACCGCTCACATTTCGCCAACTGATTTGCCTGCGTTTCCAACTGCTGCGTTGGCTTCCATCGACGTAGCAGTCGCTATCGCCTCTGTCTCCCTCTTGGGGGCTCTCGCCCTAAGCTCCTGCTTCATACGCAGACCCGCGATCTCAAACAGCGATTTGACAGTCCTGCGCAGCGCTTTCTGGGTATCCTCGTCCAATCCTCTCATCGCCTCCACGACACCCTTCATGCTGCGTTTCAGATTGGTGGTAAAATCAATCAGGTTGTCCGCCTCTGAAGCTGACAGAATCTGAAACAGCGTGTCCACAAAGGTGCGCAGACTCTGCTCGTCCAGGGAGAGAATCCACTCGTTCAGCGTGTCATCCATAAAACGTCTGGTTTCATAGATATCAGACACCGTCACAAAATGCCCATCCTGCACCAGCCAGGTGAAGGGATTGTGCTGAGCTAAGCCAAAGGTGCGACTCTCCACTACCTGATAGCGGATATCCTTCTCAAACAGCATCCCCACCAGCGAGGAGTGGGGCAAAATCTTGCAGGTGCGCTCCTCGATCTGTCCAAAATCACACTTTTCCAGAACCTCCGGACGAAAGCCGGGGCCATCCATACTGTAAATCTTGATAATGCGCTCCCTCACCTGAGGCGAACAGTTCATGGCCGCATAGACCGCTAGATTGCCGCCCTTGGAATGTCCGCCGATATAGAACCTGTGCGGAAGCCTCTCCGTGACCATATTCAGATATTTCACGGCAAACTCCTGCCCCGGCACCGGCGACAGAAAAGCCATATTGAAATCTTCCTTCCACCCCACAATGGTCTCATCTGTCCCACGGTATGCGACATACATGCTGCCATCCTCCAGCAGCAAGGTCACAGCGGAAAATTGTGTCTCGAAATCCGCTCGGGTCTCGATAATATTGACATAGCAGTTCAGCTTCATTTTCCGAAAGCGAACACTTTTTTGCATGGCTTCAAACAGAGCCCTGTTCTCCTTCTCATATCGCTCGTCCCCGTAGAGCTTTTCATAGTCCGGATGCCCGTATATCTGCTGCAGGGACACCGACCGGCCGTTCTCCGTCACCAGCGGCACCAGCCCGTCAAATTTCAGATAAGAGAACTGACACAGCACCAGGCTGTCCACGTCGTTCATCGGCTCTTCCTGCAGACTCACATCCGCGTATTCTCTCAGATAATCAATGATTGTTCCCTTCATGGCTCCTCCTGCTCTGTACCCTGCTGCTCCCCATAGATCTGTGTGCGGATAAACTCCTTGTTCTTCTCAAAGTCCACCTGCAGTACCGACATCTTGCGGATCGTAGCGTTCTGAAAGCTTCCCTCTATCGGGATGCTGGCCTGCACCAGATCATAGGTCAGCAGCTTGGGAGCCTCCAGGCTCAGGGCATAGCACTCTGACTTGCTGAGATTGGTAGTCAGATTGGGCAGGATGCCATCGATCATATCGCCTGCATTGGTGAGCAGAGAGGAGGGCAGCTGATGGAATACCGCCTCCAGAATCTTGCGCTGGCGCTCCGTGCGCCCGAAGTCCGTGCCAATATAGCGATTGCGGCTGTAGGCCAGGGCCTGAGGACCATTGAGATGCAGCCGCCCGCTGGCATCCGCCGGCAGATAGTCCGTATCTATAGGCCGCCCCTCCAGCATGTTATACTCATTCAGATAGGCGTTGACCAGCTGTACTTCCTCGTTCGTCAGCTCCAGCTCCACGCCGCCCACCGCGTCGATCAGATTGGCAAAGGCCTGGAAATTTACCTGCACATAGCGGTTCACCTCGATGTCCAGATTCAGCTTGATGGTCTCCAGGAGCAGCTCCGGTCCGCCAAAGGCGTAGGCCGCATTGAGCCGGTTGCCCTCATGTCCCGGAATCTCCACATAGATATCCCGCAGCAGGGATGTCATATAGATCGTCTTGGTGCGGTTGCTGACAGATACCAGAATCATGGCGTCGGAACGCCCATCCTCCCCGTTTTTCCGCGAGTCGTTGCCAATCAGGAGAATATTGATGACGCCGTCCTCCTTCATGGGCTCGCCGGAGAGTATATCCGTCGGCGCATGTCCCACTCTGTCGTACAGATAGGATACAGCGGTATACCACAGGCCGACCAGCGCCAACAACAGCACCAGCACTACTGCCAGAAATCGTTTCAAACCTCTGCGCTTTTTCTTCTTTTTGCCCTGCGGACCGGATGCCTGCCCCCGTCCGCCCCGCTGCGGTTTCCTCTGCCCCGCGGATGTATCTGTCCTGTTCTGTGCCATAGCTGTCCTCACCGTTTCCCCGTCTCTATCTTCTCTGCTGTCTTCCTCTTCGCTGTCTTCTTTTTCATTATCTTCCTTTTCACTGTATTCCTTTTCCCCGTATGCTCCAGATCGGGACGCATACTCCTCATAGACCTCTTTCTCCAGAAATTCCTCCAGTCCTCTGTGGATTTGCTCCATCTCCGATCGCTTTCCTCTGCTATCCGCCTCCGCCATATTCACACCTTGCTTTCACATACCTCAAAATACAATAATCGGGACTCACTTCCCGATTATTATATTGCCCTTTTCGCTGAATGGCAAGGCACTTTATGGAGAATTAATCAATTCTTTATTTTTGGTTTGCAAAGACAACAGAATACGCAGCCTCCCCTCCACCAGTTTGGCGCTCACTTGTCCGCCCATGCTCTCGGCCAACTCCTTTACAATGAACAGGCCCAGTCCGGAGGAGCCCTTTTGACGGGCCGGGTCCGCCTTATAGAATCTGTCAAAAATGTGTTCGGGGTCAGGTCTGTTGCCTGGCGGCACCTCATTGTCAAATGTCAGACAACCTCCCTCCTGCCGGATTCTGATTTCCCCTGAGCCGTGAATCAGTCCATTCTGAATCAGGTTGAGAAAAATTCGACGCAGACATTCCTCGTCCGCCCACACCCGAATCTCCTCCTGCTGAAACTCCACTTCGGGAGAGACCCCTTTTTCCTCAAAGCTTCGGTACAATCCTACCAGACACTCGCTCAGAAGAGGCAATACCTGAATGTCCCGCATGTCCGGCGCATAGCCCTCACTGGTGAGCTTCGTGTATAGAAATAGCTCCTCCAGCATATCCTGCAGATCGCCCAGCCGCTCCTGTGCCACTCCCAGATAGTAATCCCGACGCTCATTCTCCGAGCACTCACGGGCAAGCTGCAGATATCCCGCGGCGCCGGTAAGCGGCGTGCGGATATCGTGGGCCAGCCCCGCGATATTCTGCTTTAGCCGGTTTTCTGCCCTCTCATAGCGAATCTGGCCCTGACACCAATATGCGCGGAGATGATTCAGCTCCCGATACAGGGCCAGCATATCACGCTGCCGCCCCATTGTACCCAGCTCTATATGACTCCCCCGCTCCAACTCCTGAAGCTGCCTGCACAGGAACCGAAGCTCCTGAACACGGTGAATATGTCCCACCAGCAGAATCCCACAAAATATCGCCAATATCACCACTGCCACAACCATATCAATACTCCTATTAAAACTCCTATTAAATGTCCTGCCGCCGCAGCACCAGTCCGGCTGTCACGGTATAGAGAAGCAGGAAACCGGCGCCCACCCCGTAGACATACAGATCCGCAGGGGAAGTGTAGCTGCCTGCACCCTGTTGGATACTCAGATAGATCGTATATTTCATCCAACCCGCCGCATGGAAGTTATTCAGTATCCCGTACAGAGCCATAGGAATCAGACCGCCTCCTATCAACACCGCCGTCAGCGTTCCCGCCGCCACGCTGCGGGTCCAGATACTGACCAGTATCACCATTGCGGCGAAGGCTGTGGTGAGCAGCCATACCCAGGACAGGTAGAACAGCAGACTTCCCACTCCGGTGTAGGGCACCATATTGCCAAACAGAAAGTTGAGCAGTATCGTAAAGCCCAACTGCAGCACCAGATAGACGAGGTTCAACAGACCTGCCGTCAACACCTTGCTGCCCACATAGCTCCACCGGTTTTTATGGTGTGCCAGAATATTTTTGATAAATCCGCTCTGATAGTCCATGCACACAAACAATATGACCCATATCCCGAACACCAGGCTGTACATTCCTCCATTCATATCGCTCTGCCGGAACATGACCAAAGTGTCCACGCCATCCAATACACCGGAGAACTCCGCATACATCGCCTGCATCCCCCCGGCTTCCTCGATATCCTCCTCCCTGAACATACCGATGCTCAGCGCCACCTGCTGCCCCTGCGGTGTTCCTATCAGCCACAGCAGCCCATAGCAGAGTACTATCGTCACCAGCAGACAGGCCAGACAGACATAAGTCGATTTGCTCCTCACCATTCTGTACAGATCCATGCGAAATTGATTAAACATCTTCTTTTCCCCCCTCCATGCACTCCAGGAAATATTCCTCCAGGTTAATATGATGAAATCCTGATGCGTATACCGCCGCGCCGCCCCTCGCCAGTATCCCGTTCAGCTCCGCGCCATCCGCAGGACCGTACACCCTTATCGTGCGCGCGTCAAACACCTCGGTTCGCAGCTGGGGAAAAGCCTCCTGAATCAGCGGCAACGCCACGCGCACATCCTCCACCTCAACCTGAAAATAATCCTGACTTTTATCCTCCAGCTCCTGACGAGTGATCTGCTCGATCAGTTCCCCGTCCTTGATGATGCCGTAGTTGGTGGCTATCTTGCTCAGCTCTCCCAGAATATGGGAACTGAGCAGGATTGTTTTGCCCTCCTCCTGCAACTGTAGGAGGAGCTGCCTCAGCTCCTTGAATCCCTCCGGGTCCATGCCGTTGATAGGTTCGTCCAGGATCAGCAGATCGGGATTCCCCAGCAATGCCAGCGCCACTCCCAGCCGCTGTTTCATCCCCATGGAAAAATGTCTGACCTGCTTTTTTCCGGTATCCGCAAGTCCTGTCAGCTCCAGCACCTCATCCACGCTCTTTTTCTCGGAAAGCCCCATGCATCTGGCTTTCATGACCACATTCTGCCTGGCCGTCATGTTGGGGTACAGGCCCGCAGACTCGATCAGCACGCCCAGACGCCTGCGCACCACCGGATCGCTGACCGGCCTGTCGAACAGCATGGCCTCCCCCGATGTGGGAGCGACCAGACCGCTGAGCATCTTCAGGGTCGTGGATTTGCCGGCGCCGTTCCTGCCGATAAAGCCGTATATCTGCCCCACCCCCACCTGTAAATTCAGATCCTTTACCGCCGCCTTATCGCCGTAGCGCTTTGTCAGCCCTACCGTTTCCACGGCATATGCTTTTCTTTTTTCTGTACTCACTTTTCTACTCCTTTCTGTCCAGAGAAGGTTCATAGGCAGTTGCGAAACCTGGTTACTATGCAAGTGTCATGGTGCACATTGTATAATCCAACGTAGGCACGCTCTCGCTTCGTGAAAAACGTAACAGTGCTAAGCTCGAAAAAACCTCACTAAGCACTGACGTTTTTCAAGAGCCTACTTATGGAATATACAATATACACCATTCGATACCAGCAAAAAGATGGTTTGCGATTGCCTGTAGATAAGGTCCTATAGACAATTGCAAAATCTTCTACAAGTAACGAAATTGTTCAATATAGGCAAAATGTTGTGCAAGTAAATCTACTATCCATATATGCTTTAATGCGGTGACAGAGTTGCCCTTATTTGTCTCTATTGCCAGTACCGAATTGTGTATATTGTATATTCCATAAGCAGACTCTTGAAAAACGTCGGCACTTAGCGAGGTCTGCCGAATTTATTCGGCACGAGCTTAGTGCCGTTACGTTTTTCACGAAGCGAGAGCGCGTCTGCGTTGGAATATACAATGTGCACAATGACACTCGCATAGTAACTAAATTTGGAAAATGCCTATAACTGTTATCTCATACACAAAGAGTATAAAATGGAATGTTTTAAAAAGCGTTCAGAAATGTTTAAGAAAGTTTAAAGCCTATTCCCCACACGGTCTGGATATAGGAATCTGTACCGCTTTTTTTGAGCTTGGAGCGGATATTGCTGATATGTACGTTGATGGTCTTGTCCTCCGCCAGATATTCTTCCCCCCAGGCGTACTCGTAGATCATCTGCTTGGTGAACACTCTCCTGGGATTGCGGATCAGCAGCTCCAGGATCAGGAATTCGTGGCGGGTCAGCTCCACCGGCTCTCCGCAGGCAGTCACCTCCTGCGTGTCTGGAGACAGTGTCCAATCTCGGTATGTATAGGTCTTTCTCACTCCAAAATCTCCGCTCTCCCCGTGGGAGTCCTCATCCTGCGGTTTGCTGTCTCCCACCCCTGCTTCGGATGTCAGGCTGGGCGCGGCGGCATTCTTTTCCCTGCTGCGGCGCAGGCGTATCTGTATCCGCACCAGCAGCTCCGGCAAGTCAAAGGGCTTGCAGAGATAGTCCTCGGCGCCCGCCGACAACACCTCCACCTTGCTGTCGGTTCCGCTCTTGGCGGACAGCACGATCACCGGAGCCTTCTCTGAGAACAGCCCCACCAGCTCCTCCCCCGGAATACCGGGCAGCATCAGATCCAGCAACACCAGATTGTATTCCTCCATGGAAAACAGCAGCTTGCCCTCACTGCCAGAATAAGCCTGGGTACAGGCATATCCGTGATTCTCCAGATATTCCTTTATCATCTGGCTGTTGGACGCGTCATCTTCTACGATCAATATTTTCTCCATACTCTCTCTTCTCCGTCATATTCACTGTGCCTGTGAAACTCTCCCTCTCTGCCAGTTGTAGCTGACTGAACCGGCCTGAATATTGCGCATATACAAATCAGAGCGAAGCATACAGCATTCCCTGTATCCTCCGCTCTGAATATTATATTGCGATTTCACTCATATGGCAAGTTGCTTTTTGATTTCGAATTTATACGCCACTTTTCAAGAGTCCTGTAATTTTATGGGCGTATAGAGATTCATCTGGTGATATCCGAGGCCTTGCTTGATCTCATCGTCCACATAGATCATATGTCCCATCAGGCCGCGATCTTTGTCCACGACAAAGTTGGTCCCTTCCAGCCATCTCTCCATCTTGCCTCTCACCCTGCCATTGCTTTCCCCGTCGCCGTCCATACTGACCGCAGCCGCGTACAGACCGCCAGGGAACTCAATGATACTGTATGGAGCTACGTCGGCTCCCGTCACATCGTCTTTTAGCGCCCATATCCACTGCACTTTGCCGCCTTTTTCGCACAAAAAATCAGCGGCATCGAAGATGACGGGCTTGAACAGATGATTGTGCGCTTCCTGCCAGGGCTCGAACCCTCCTCCGAAAAGCTCCTCGAATGTGACAAGTCCAGACGTTACCGCCCTGAACCTGGGAATTCTGACAATCGTAATATCCGGTACCTTATTGTCCAGTCTCTCCGTGACCTCCAACAGACGGTTCACCGTTGACGGATTGCCACTGTAATTGACATTTACAAGCTGTGTCTTGACCTCTCTGGCCTTTTCATACAACAGCTTTACATCCGATTCCCTGCCAAAGTCCGCCAGCTCAATCTGCTGGATAAACTCCAGGACAATATTCCTCAGTTCATGCAGAAGAGCGATTTCCCCATCAATATCGTCAACCTTTTTGCCGAGCACCTCCAGAACGATCTCCGAGCCGGATGTCTGGAATATGCGCTGTATATCCTTAATGCTGATATTAAGCTTGCGCAGAATCAGAATCTGCTCCAGCCGCTTAACATTGGCCTCATCATACATCCGATAGGCATAGCCTTCCCTGCGGACACTCTCAATCAGTCCCATATCCTCATAATAGCGAAGTGTGCGGGCTGAGAGATCATATCTGCTCGTCATGTCCCTGATCTTGATCAATTCCTTCATGTTATTGTCCTCCTGTCGTTATGTGGTAGTGTCAGTATACACGGTTCCCCAACGGCAGAGTCAATAACCAAAATCAACTTCCGCAAAACACCTGATACCGCTTCAGAGCGGATTGTACCCCGCTTTCCAGCTTTTTCGTCACCCTCACCCCCGGTTCATACCAGATATGACGAACATCAAGCTGCCGATTTTTCCTGTCATACACCATCTCAATCCGACCCACCAGCCGTTCGCCATACAGGATGGGCAGCACATAGTAGCCGTATTTGCGCTGGGACTGGGGCGTATAGATCTCCCACTTGTAATCAAAATCAAATATCTCCCTGATCAGGTTCCGGTCCCACATCATATTATCCAGCGGCGCGATGAATTCACAGCGCTGCTTTTTAACGATATCTTCCCGAATGATTCCGGCGATCTCCGCATCCTCGGCCAGACAGTACAGCGTGTGGGTCAGCCCCTCCACTTTGACAGGCAGAATGCGCTCCTTGTCCAAAAGCTTGGCAAATACCTCATTTCGCTCCTTCGCCTTAAAGGAATTGTACTGCGAAGGTATGCCCAGCCAGGCATCGGAGGGCCGATTCCACAGCAGGCCCACAGCGCTGATCCGGCGCAGCACGCGCCATTCCAGATACGCCATATCCTCAGGACAGGGCTCCGGCGCATCCACGATCTGAGCCGGAATGCAGTTGCGGATCAGGTCATAATATTTCATATTCCCCCGCTTGTGATGTACTGCCAGCTCACCGCAAAAATACATATGCTCCAGGGCCGCCCGCGAGAGCTTGGTCTCACTCCAGTACCAGTCCACTTTCTCAGCGATATCCAGGTCTGCGGAGCAGAGCGGCCCTCTCTCGGCGATCTCGGCGATAATCCGGTCATGTACCTTACTGATCTCCTGGTGGCTTCGCTCCCAGCCGCGATGATTAGCCCGCTCTCTCCCAAAATATTTCCAGTCCTCCACGAGCAGGATGGCCAGATTCTTGTCAAAATAGTCCACCAGTCTTCGGTCTTCATACAACAGCTCATAGAGCATGGCTTTGGTGAATCCGGCCACTCTGGACTGCAGTGTGATCTCCGGACTCTTGCCGCACACGTCGATGGGGTCAAACTGGACACAACCGGCCTGGCGTATGAAGTCCAGGACTCCTTCTTTTCCCCTGAATCTGTACTCTCCCAACAGACCCTGCTTATACAGGATAAATCTTCGGGCCTGCGCTTTGGTCAGAAATATTTCATCACTCATGGGGCTCTCCTTTGCTTTGTTCCCATAGTAGGTAATTATGAAACGACTCTTTCTTGGAACAGGGAATGGGCAATATATACAAAATAAGGGCGACTTGCCACTGCATCGGAGCCCGTTTTTGTATATATTGACCAGTCCCGTCACTTGCGGAGAGAGTTTCGCAACTGACTATTTCCCATAGAAAGGCAAATGCCTCTCTTGTTTAACGGAAAGTGTGTGGTTTCAGCAGCACATAGTAGTCCCCGTAAACCTTATCATCGTCTCCGCCGATCAATTTCTCCTCCGAAAGCCTAAAGCCCATGTGCTCCGCCGCCTCTTTCCGTCTGGCAGCAGCAGGCGGAATCTTTGTAGCGATCATCTGGCAGGCAAAAAGCGCAAAGGCCGGCTCCACAATCAGGGAAAGGATCTCTTCGATCTGTGCCGCCTCCTCGTAATCGCTCCGCAAATCCAGCCGCAGCAGGCCGCATTCGTTAAAATAGTCTCTGGGCTCTTGCCCCTCCAAAGCTCTACGGTTGAAAAGTTCGATGGTGCCTATGGCCTGCCCCGCATGCCTGTCCACGATGGCCCAGCGCACAAAACCTCTATCCTGATAGGCCCAGAGCCAGAATTCAATAGCGCTCTGCATACGCTCCAATGTGGTGTAGTGAAAATCGTCGCCATTGCAGTTGTCTCCGTTGAAAAATGGCACCGCTTTTTCATCGGAGTACACTCGCAGCAGATCGGGCGCGTCCGTGGCCTCCACCAGCCGCAACCTGTAGTTGTCATTTTCCAGAATGGGACATTTGTCGTATGGACTTACCATGATGATACCTCCTGTTTTCTATATTTTTTCAACAGTATAGCATGGCATATACGACAGCAGCATGTCATACTTTTCCATACAGGGAAACTATTTTTTGTGCGGATTCGAGTAACCTTTCGCGAATCTCCTCCGGTGAGACTACCTCTACCGCATCCCCCAGAGACAACAGCGTTCCCAGCCAGAACTGTTCGTTTTCCACCACCGTGGCTTTCATCAGGGCGCTGCCATCAGGAAATTCCTGGATGACACTTCCCTCCAGATATTCCCTGACCCTGGCCTTGGCCGCCTTCGTACACCTGATCACAATCTCCATGTATCTGCGCGAGTCGCTGCCATCCGTCTCCCGCAAGATATCAGCGGCAGGCTTATGCTCCCGCTCAAAGGGTTGATCTGTGACCTTCAAATCGCTCATGCGCACCAGCTTATAGGTCCGGTAATCCTGCTTAAATCGGGAATAGGCCAGCAGATACCATGCATACCACCTATACAGGACAGCCACCGGCTCCACGGTGTGCGTGCGGGTCTCCAGATTGTTGTTGGTGTAGGTGAATTCCACTGTGTGTTTCTCCAGCGCCGCCGTCTGCAAAGTCCGCAGCAGTTCCCGATCCACCTCCTGCAGCGCCGAAAAATCCAGGATCATGCCGTTTTCACCGGGATTGGACGCATGGGAAATCTTTTCCAATATGATCTTGGCCTTCTGGTCCTCGGTGGCCGACACCAGCCCCTGCAACGCCGTCAAGATATAGGAATAGTCGTCTGAGGTGACAAAACCTCTATCCATGACAAAGCGCTCCGAGATCTCATACCCTCCTGCCGCCCCGTTGACCGCAGTAATCGGTATCCCCGCCAGGCACAGCGAGTCCATGTCCCGCTGCACGGTCCGCAGCGACACCTCAAAATGCCGGGCCAGCTCAGCCGCCGAGGTTCTGCCGTGGTTTAACAAATATACAGTTATCGCGTAGAGACGTTCGATTTTCATATCCTTAGATTCTCCGCCAAATCATCTTACAGGCAGCTTGATAATATACTAAAAATGATACCACAAATGCTCATTAGTTATCAATATCTTCTGTACATAATTCAGGAACTCCTTGCTCATTCAATGACATTCTGTCCTCATAAGACAGGGGATTTTTATGAAATCTACCGTCTGTTTTATACTTATCTTCTACAATATCCGCGTACAGGCCACCCAAAACCTCCAACCATGCTGTTGCATACTTTTCTGGATTAACAACATGAAAAAAGTCATATCCTCCCGCTTTATAAAAAACCTGTATAGCCTCATGTAGAAAATTGTCCTCGGTTAGTTGTAATTCCGTCGGAATGATGAAAGCAGGATTGTCCCATTCTTCATAGTATACTCTTTCAGGCGTTTCTAACATAGTTTTCCTCCTCTTAATCCTGTTTGGGATATAATTGTTGTACGCCCAGCCTGTTCCTCTCCATGCTTTATTCAGTATACCACGATTCCGTGCGCTTTAGCGCACATCCAGTTCAGTAGAGTTAAATGCGGAGCATTTTACTCAGTATAGCACAAAACCATACAGAATCCACCAAATTCTAAACGATTCCAAAGTAAAATGAGAGAAATGCGAAAAAACCTATTTGCCACCACATTTACAGAATCCTCCTCTCCTGCTATAATAAAATCACAATCAAAAACAAACAGGAGGAAATCCATTGATAAACATCCGAACGCTTTTTCACAAACACACAGGCACGCCAAAACAAGCTATGGCATTCGTAGACTATGAACACTGGTACTACTCCTACCAGAACCTGTACGGAATCAAGCCCCAGTTAATCGCCTGGCGCAAAGAACTGGAAAACCGCTTCTATCTCACGGATATCCTGGTATTCGGCGACTTCTCTCAGACACCCATAAATCAGGAACTCCCCAAAATACGGGAAGCCACCAACACCATCATAGAGACCGCCAATCCCAGCTTCAAAAAGGACATGACGGACTTCATCATGCTGGACAGCCTCTATCAAACAGCCGCCGAAAACAAACACATAGATACCTACATACTCTTTACTGGCGATGGCCACTTCCAGCCTGTGACAAGATACCTCACCCAGAAAAAGAATAAAGAAGTCATTGTCTACGGGGTCCAAAACGCTTTCAGCAGCCAGTTAAAAGCCGCCGCCACAAAATACATCGAATACCCCTACCCTGCAGAACTCACTCGTAGATATTACGACATGATCATACAGAATTTTGACTACATCTCCGACAAAAACATCACCCCCACCTTCATAAAGACCGTGGAAGCCGTGGCGGAACACAACCAGATACCCCAGGACACCGTCCGAGCAGCCCTCCAGGAAATGCTGGACAAAGGGTACATCTACCAGAAAGATGTCTCCATAGCCTTCAATCGCAAAATAAAAATTGTCTGTGCTAACTGGGAACAGCTCATAAAAGACGGACTGTGGGACCCCAATGCCTAATGCTGTCACAACCTGCCATATTTTTTTATTCCTCTACTTCTCTTCTGAAAAGTACTTGCTAAGGGAATTTGGTTCTAATCATTTTTTACAAATACACATACAATAGCATTATGATACTTCGGAAAAGAGGTGGGTAATGCTTGTGCATAGAAGATTATGTACCAATGAGGATTGAGGAGCTCTGCTCAAAAGGCGGAATCACCAGATACCAGCTATCCAGCCGGACGGGTATCTCACAGTCTGCACTGTCAGATATCGTGAGAAAGAAAAATGTGCCGAGCCTGATCACAATAGAGAGAATCTGCGCCGCCTTCGGGATCACCATCGCACAGTTCTTCACACAGGGCGAACACCTCCCTGACTTGTCCGACGAACAGAAAGAACTCCTGCTGCTATGGAACGGTCTAAAGCTGGAAGAAAAAGAGATTGTCACCATCTTTATAAAAAGTATACGGAAATGAGGGATAGCTGCCAGACAACATGCCGCTGTCCCTCATTTTTCATGGAAGCAGAAGACTACCGCCTCACCGCCCCTCTCTCCTCGCCTGCACCTGCGCGGCGATCTCTTCTACCTTCTGCTCCGACAGCATATATTTTTTATGGAAATATAACACCGCGATCAGCAGGCCCGCAATGGGGATCAGCGTCATGGTCATGCGCAGCCCCACCACGTTGCCTCCCATAGCGGGGACCTCACTCTCCGTATCCCGACTGATATTGCACAGGCTCAGGGCCACGGATGCCACCAACGCAGCCACGCCGGACGCCAGCTTTACTACAAAGGTCTGCATGGAAAAGATCACGCTCTCGTCCCGCCGGTTGTTTTTCAGCTCTCCATAATCCACGGTATTCGCCAGAAATACAGTAGTCAGCACACTCAGAATACCGTTGGCGGCAAAGATAAAGAAAGCCGGAATAAACAACAGGTACACGCTCTGCAGACTGATAAACATCAGGCACAACAGCACCGCATAGCCGACGATCGCCATGCAGAAGCTTACATAGAATACTTTGATGGAACTCATAAATCTGCGCAGCAGCGGAAACAGCAGCATCATGGACAGGATCTGGACGGCCCCGCCAAAGATATTGAAGAGGGTATAGCTCGCCAGCCAGCCCAGTCCGCCAAAGTCATATTTAAAATAATAGATCACCAGATTGGAGGTGATGTAGATGGAGCTGTTGATCAGCACGATGGCGATCACCACCGTCATAGCCTGGTCGTTCTGAACCAGCGCCTTAAACATCTGCCCCACGGAGGGCGCCTCCACATCCACGGTGGACTTCTCCCTGATGGTCAGGCAAGTGATCAGGATGAACACGGAGAACAACACGGCAATGATCAGAGAAAAGAACTGGAATCCCACTCTCTCATTGCCTTGCCCCAGCCAGTTCACGCAGAGCATGGTGATGACGGTGATAATGGCCGAACCCACACCCGCGCAGGAGCGTGCCAGCGTGGACAGATTTTCCCGCTCTCTGCCGCCCTGGGTAAAGGCGGGGATCATGGACCAGTAGGGAATATCCATCATCGTGTAGGTCACGCCCCACAGGATGTAGATCACGGCGGCGTAAACCACCAGACCGCTGCCGTCCAGCGCGGGAGGCGCAGTGAACAACAGATACAGCACCACCGAGTTGAGCAGCGTGCCGATCAGCAGCCAGGGCCGGAATTTGCCGAAGCGGGTGCGGGTCTTAGCCACCAGCACTCCCATGACGGGATCGTTGAACGCGTCAAAGACCCTGGCGGCCATCAGAATCATGCCCATGGCGATGGCGCTCACCCCCAGGATATCCTGATAGTAGTAGAGCACATAGCTGGCGGAGAGCATATAAACCATATCCTTGCCCACTGCGCCCAATCCGTAAGATACCTTTTCTTTCCATGTCAGTTTCATATCGTCCTCCTCACATTTTCCCTGTCTATTTTGTCAGACCGTTCTTTTTCAGTCCCATGGCCAGTTCCACCACCCGGTAAGCGCCGTCATAGACCCCCGCCTGCCGATTACGCAGGATTGCGTCGCACATACCGCCCAAATAATTCTTATCCTCCAGAAAGAGTTCCAACATCTGGAGCGTGTGGGGGATATCCCGACACTCCAACGTCCCCTCACCCAGTTCCGCTGAGTGGATAGCGCCCCACTGCTCATGGCCGCCCACCCGCTTGATAAACAGTTTGGGAACCGGATAAAAGGCCAGTTCGCTGGGCTTGGTGACCAGCACATCGCAGCTGCGCATCAGCAGATTGGTACAGTATACCGCCCGAAAAATGTCCCTGTGCCAAAAACTGTGTATGCCCTCCACCTTCCCGTCCAGCGCCGCCTGCGCAAACGTCTGGGTCTGTTCCCAGTTGTCAAAATGCTTCGTACACATTTCCCCCATCTCTGGAATCTGTTCCAAAAGCTGCTCCCACACATTCCGGTAATCACCTACATTCACATACAGAGCCGCACGGCCCTCGCGTATATGGGGCAGCAGATAGCGGATGATCTGCGCGAATATCTCCCGCTGGGCTCCGGCGCCGCCTACGGTCAGCAGGAACCGCATCGGTTCCCCCGCCGTTTTTCTGGCTTTTCTCCGGCTACAGTCCGTCTCAATATTGCACACAAGCTCATGGTCAATATAGTGTCCGGTATACACCAGATCTTTATCTCCCATAGGCTTTAGCACTTCTTTGCCCTGCATACCATTCAGTATTCGATACCCCTGATAGGCGTAATGAGTCTGAACTGTATGCAGACTCCCCTGAGCAAGATGCAGCGCCATGGGCCAATTGTCCAGAATAGCGTTGACCACATACCGCATCCCCGCATGAACGGCAGCCTGGGCAGGCCATACATGAGTCGCCACCACCGGGATCTCTTTGGGGATATGCCGGTATACCGGCGCCATCAACTCCGCATTTTTCTGATCCGACGCGTTGTAGGAAAGTTTTCGGAATCCCTCATAGTTCATGGGTTCCCAGACCAGACGGTTGAACAGTCTGCTCTTTTGAGAGAGCCTGGAACCCAGGGAATACAGATCGTTCTGGGCGCTGATCACCTTGGTACAGGTGGTCTGGGGAAAGGAATTCAGATCCATCCAATATGGGATATAGCCCATCGACTTCGCGGCGGAGGCAATCGCCATGGAAATACGGTAGTGTCCGAAGCCCATGCGGATATTGCCCACAATGATCCCTTTCTGCGCATCAAAAGTCTCCTGTCCCGGCTGCTCGCCCAACCCCACATTCCAGACGCCCAGGCTCTCGCCGATATGCGGATTCTTCTTTACCGTCACCTGATAATCCGCCTGACTGTCGTCTCCAAATTTCTTTTGATATTTCTGTTTAGATTTCACAGCCTTTCGATAGGTCGAAGCTTTCATCTCATTGCCAAAAATAACCTTTGATCGCTCCATACTGCACCCTCCTTCTCATCCATTTCGTACCATCGCTTATGCCTCAATATCCCGCGCAGTAATGCCGCACATCAGAATATCCACCACCTGCTCCAGCGCATCCACATAGTTCATGCGGTTCTGAATCAGTATATCCCTCTGAAAAAATTGCTCCAGCGACGCCTCCAGCATCATCTTCACCAGAGGGATGGACACTGGACGAATCACGCCCTCTTCCACTCCCCTGGCAATCAGGGCAACGGTGGACTCCCAGCCGTTTTCCAGGCGCTCCTCCACCTTGGCATAAATGCGGGGAAATCTGTCCCTCAGGGCATAGAGCTGCCGCAGGTCGATCTCCCTGTAGCCGTCTGGCATGATCCCCAGTATCCTGCGGATCTTCTCAAGCGTTGTCAGGCTCCCGTCCTCCAACACCTGCCGCTCACTGTCCTTGATCTGGTCAAAAATATAATCCACCATGGTCAGAAACAGGCTCTCCTTGTCCTCGAACACGGTATAGATCGTCTTTTTGCTGATGGACAACACCCTGGCCACATCATCCATCGTGAACTTCAAACCCTTTTGATTAAAAACAAGAATGGTTCCCTCCAATATTGTCTCTTTAAGCTCCATATTTATCCCTTTCCCGCATACTGCAAACATTCCGATCTCTTCATTGTAGGAAACTACTTTTTCACTTTTAGTTTCCTCAATTATAGCAATATCTTCCTCTTTTTTCAAGAAACTCTTTTTACAAAATCAGTTTCCGAATTTTGTGTAATCTATACAAAAAGAAAGCTGCCTCCGCGAGAACTTACGCGGATACAGCCTTCCATTCTATCAATCGATACTCTATCCAGATTAGGCTACCTCTTACTCAGCCTTCTCCTCTTTCTTGTCTTCTTTCTTCTCCTCCAGCTTCTTCAGCGTCTTAGCCGCGAATTCCTTGCCGCCGATACCAAAGGCAATCGCAAAGGCAATCGCTACAGCGGAAAGAATCAGGGTGAACGCCTCGTTCACAATCGCCGAAGCGATATGCAGCTGGCTCAGAATCATGAATACACCCACAATGATGATGGCAACTTTGGACACTACAGCATAGTTGTTCATACCGTTCTTGCGCAACGCCTTCTCAACCATGGAGCTCACAATCATGGTAGCCGCCAGGATCAGAACAGCCGCCAGAGCGGTGGGCATGAAGCCGATGATATCAGAGCCGATATCCGTCAACACATCCAGCCTCAGTACATTCAGTCCCTCCACAACGAAGAAGATTACCACCACAGCATACACCACGCCGCCTGTCACCTTGGACAACACAAACTTCTGGGCCTTCTCATCCAGCAATCCCTGAAGCTTGGCATCCAGACCGGCGGAAGCGATCAGCCGAGTCACAATCTGCCCTGCCAGCTTGCCGATCATGCATCCGATCACAATGATGATCAGACCAATCACCAGGCTGGGGATAAAGCTGATTACCGTGTTCAACATACCGATGGCAGGTCCGGATATCACCGTGATATTCAGCACATTCAGCGCCATCACCACAGTGGGGATCAGGATCAACACATACACGATGTAAGCCAGCGTGTTGGAGAGCCTGTCCGCATTCTTGACCTCGATTCCAGCCTTCTCCTGCAGCTTGTTGATGTTCAGCTTATCAAAGACAGGTACCAACAGCTGACTGACCAGCTTGGCAATCAGATTGCCCACGACCAGGACGATACCCGCAGCCACGATATTGGGTACATACCCCCAAATTGTGTCCAGAATGTTGTTGATCGGTGACATCACGCTACCCAGTCCCAGCACAGAGAAGATCGCCGGCACGAACAACAGGAATACCAGCAGATATACCAGCTTACCGATAAACTCCTTGGCGCTCCCAGGCTTGCCCTCCGTATCCGCCTTAGTCAGAACATCCTTCAGCTTGGTCTTGTCCACCAGCTTCAGCACCAGAGACTTGACGATTGAAGCCACCACGAAAGCTACCAGCAGAATCAGCAAAGCAGCGACAATGGCGCCAACCCCTCCCAAAACTTTTTCCAGTAGATCGCGTAAAAAATCCATTTCTTTCCCTCCTTAATTATATGTTCCAGAGTCCTTACGCCTCCATGTAAAAAATATTATAACACAATATTTGGCAAAAAGAAACTATTTTGTTTGAAAATTCTGTCAAATTATAGATTTGCAACTGCAACATACTTTGAGTGTCAAACGACGGTTGCAGAAATGAGTCGGCCTGCCTGACACAGGCGCTCATGCTTAGATATTCCTCATATTATCTGTTGAAAATCAAAGACGTATCCTCATCCGTATAGACAAACTCTATGTTCCATCCGGCATTTGCCGCACGGTCCTTCCATATCGCTTCGTACAGCTCCATATACTCGAAATATTCGATTACAGCTTTTAAGTGCGCCGCAATAAAATATATACTTCTCCAGATATGGTGATAGATCACCACTTCACACCTGCTCTCCTGAAATTCCTTGACCACCACATTTTCTCCGTTGATCCGGCATTCGTACCAGGCACAGTACGCAATATAGGAGAGTCTGTCACGATAGAACGGAACCCATGATCTAGCGCATATGAACTCGCCTCCCCCATCATGGAAACAGGCCAATGCTTCCTCCTTGCCGATAAGCTCCCTGAATTTCAGATAGAAATACACCAGTTGGGTTATTTCTTTTTCTCTTCGTATCCATATCTCTTTTTTATCCAAAGGGCGGAACTCAGAATATGGAAAGTTGTTCATATCTGAGACTGGAAGTGTGATACATTCTATAAACGCGAGCCGCCATGAAGTCCCATCGGACAAGAAATCAAATCGGTAATCGTCATCCGCGCAATGAGAAACAACCGAGACCCGATCAGCGCCCTCATAGATATCATACGGCGAATCCAGATATTTCTGTCTTCTCTGCACCGTGTGCTCCCCGCACAATAGCGGCTGCAAATATGCACACATTTCTGTAGTAAAGTCAGCCGCGGTAAGGGTATCGTGCTTCAATTTGTCCTGGAACTCGCGCCAAATATCAGCAGCATTCCGCCGCTCTGCAATTTTTTGTATATCTCCGCTATTACAAGCCATGAACCATCATCTCCTTCCCAACACTTCCTGAAAAGCCGCCTCCATATCAGTTAAGCGGTTATACCATACGCATCCGAGTGCCTCAGGAATCTCTGTATAATTTATTCGTGAACAGATGATGACCGGAATCTCGATTTCCTCCTCCTTGAGTCTCGTGATGAGTTTAAATCCACTTTCCCTGTCTGGGGTCTCTCCCCTGATCAGCGGGTACTGCATATCTGTGACAATCAAGTCTACCGGTTCTCCGTCTTCCTGGCTTCGGTAGATTTCTTCCCAAAGCCTGTCCTGACTGCCGACAATCTTCACATCAAACACCCTATTAAACTCCAGCGCTTTCCTGATATCCACCGCTTTCAAAATCTCATCGTCAGCTATGACCGCGCGACGAATTTTGCGCCCGTTTTCCATTATTGCAATTCCTCCAGAATCTCAATCGGCACATCCTCATACAGCATCGCCCATGCCATTTGCGATCTCATCAAATGCCGCTAATCCCTTTCCGCTTTCTGTTTCCTGCTTTAAATCCACATGATATGTGTTGGCAACCTAAGGTAATGTGTCAAAGTAATGAATATTCATATTGACTCCCTTCTGCCTTCTTTGGGGGGCTCAAATCAGAATATGAAGTCAGCTCTATCTCTTATGTGACTTATTGTCTGTAGACTCATTGTGTTCATCTGGGGATAATATACATATCAATATCTTAAATATGAGGTAGTTACATGGATCTTTTACATATTTTTGCTACAAATGTCAGGAACTATAGATCCCAGGCTGGATTATCCCAGGAAAAATTGGCGGAACTCACGGGCTTACATCGCACCTATATCAGTGCTGTTGAAAGAGAAAAAAGAAATATCTCTATCGACAATATCCAGCAGATAGCGGAAGCTCTTAATATTGAGCCTTACAAATTATTCATTGAAAGGACTGACACTAATGTATTATAGAAAACGCGAACAATTATTTCACAGCTATAATAAGGCCCGTGATCATTTTACAGCTCATCCTGATCAACTAATCAAATTAGAGAAGTACTGTACAGAGCTTGTTAACAATATTATACAAGATAACTACAGTGAGATCGAAGCCGATTATAACGAAGCCACTTACCTCAACGCTTTCTGGGCAAAATACCCTCCTGACGATAGAGGCCGCCAGCCTGTTGGTGACCAGATTCCTTGGATAGAGGTTGGAGAACACGCTATCGGCCATAAACTCAGTCGCATAATTGGTTCATCATATCGTGTTTCCGAGATTGGTCTTCCTTCCGGAGCCGATAATCGTTTCGTGTTATATTCTGACGAAATCTCCGATATAACTGATGGTTTTACCAATTGCGCTCTCTTTTTCCTTGATATCAAATCGGTAGGCCCCCGCGACAATTTCGATCATACTGTTATTTCACCGTATCAAGTATCAGGTGACGGTATCTGGAATAATCCAAATGAGGACATGGAAAACACAACTATGTATGCTCAAGGCAAAATAGCGGCTCACGAATTTTACCCTGCAATCTCTCCAATTTACCCCCTTACCAGGGGAGATACTGCCCCAACCATTCATCTATTTGTCAAACCAGTTTATCGGATGCTCAGTTTAGCTTCAGACGGATTGAGAGGACAACCGTTAGAAAGTATCAAAAATATTTGTGTTCCAAACGGGCTGCTTCTCTCAGAAAATCCTGGGTATCTGAACAAATATCCTGGATTATTCTTCCCTGGCAAAGACGACAAAGCAAAGGCTCCTCGTAAAATTCGAGTTCGTGTTTCGTTCAAAATATTGAGAGAAATTGCCCCTTGGCGAGTAACAGAATTTCCTCGCACTGATAAAAACTTATGACTTTGCCATTATTCAGATAACGACGTCTGTGCAGCTCTGTGGAATGAATTGTTCGATATTCTTTTTTGCGAGTTGCACAGATTTTTTCTCTTTATCTATTCCAATATAGTGACGCTTTTCCATTAACGCTGCGACAGCCGAGGTTCCACTTCCCACAAAGCAATCAAGAACTATATCTCCTTCATCCGAAAAAAGCTTTATCACTCTTCTGGGAAGTTCAACAGGGAATTTGGCCTCATGATCGTCATTTCGCTGGACCGAATGTATATTCCATACAGCTCGGCTCCCCCACTCAGTCCATTCATCCTTCGTTAATCGCTTCCGATCCACCTTTGTTATTCCTGGTTTCCAGAAAATGTATACATACTCATATTCATCAACAGCACGATAAGAGTTTGTCGTCCAATTACTGTTAGCCCATGCAGCATCCTTAACCCAAACCCTTCTATCATAGAGATATAGGCCGGCATCCAAAGCCATCTCTTCCAGCATCCCCCCGACAATTTTCACGCGAGTCTGTGTGTTATATTTGCCACCGCGAATATTATTTCCATGCAATCGACGGTCTATCGTTTGTTCACTACATTCAAGAAGCTTAGCAAGTTGGTATCTGTTATAGTCAGGATGTTCCTCCACCGCTTTTTTTACGTCTTCTTCAGTAACCTTACATTTTCTCATACTAACATTATCCGCCTGAATCCGAGGCATGTTATGATCAGGAAAGCAGAGAATATCTCCTATATTTATTGCCAAAAAACCGCCAGCCTTAAGGACTCTGACATGATTTTTAATTACACATCTCAACATTTCCTTCCATTCTTCATAAGTCTGATCACTCTCGTAGTTCTTCCCAACATGATAGGGCGGTGACCATACGCTAACCGCTATCGAATCCTGTTTTATCCGAGGCATAAGTTTTTCTGCCAGACCGCAATATATGTCATCGACTTTTAAATACTTCATGCTTCTTACTCCCCGCACTATGTTTTATACATACTGGTAACCCGCTCTATTTACAGGAAAGCACCACCACCGTCTCCACATTCGCCGTCCAGGGGAACTGGTCCACCGCCACGGCCCGCTCAACCCGATAGCCGCCGTCCAGGAAGGCCGCCAGATCCCTTGCCAGGCTGGTGGGCTTGCAGGAGATGTACACGATCCGCTCCACGCCATAGCCGATGATCTTCGGCAGCGCCTTGGGATGGATGCCGTCGCGGGGCGGGTCCAGGATGATCATATCCGGCTTCTCGGTGAGCTCGTCCAACACCTTCAGCACGTCTCCAGCGATGAAGCCACAATTATCCAGGCCGTTCAGCGCCGCATTCTCCCTGGCGGCTTCCACGGCCTCCTCCACGATCTCCACGCCGATGACACGGTCCGCAGCCGGCGCCATCAACTGGGCGATAGTGCCGGTGCCGCTGTAGAGATCATAGAGCAGTCCACCCTGCTTCCCCACATATTCGCGAGCCGTCTCATACAGTACCTCGGCGCTGTAAGTATTCGTCTGAAAAAAGGAAAAGGGGGAAATCTTGAACCGCAGACCCAGCAGCTCCTCATAGATGTAGTCCCTGCCGTACAAAATGTCAGTGCGGTCGCTCTGCACCACGTCCGCCAGGGAGTCGTTAGTGATATGTAAGATTCCCGCCAGAACGCCCTCCAGCGCCCCTCTCTCCTGCAGCTCCAGCAGACAGGCCCGAAACCCATCCATCAGGGCGCGTATCTCCCCCTCATCGCCGGACTGCCCGTAAACGCCGCCCCTCGGCGCCTGGGAGGAAGTCACCAGCGCTACCAGTATCTCCCCCGTCCTGGCCGCCTTCCTGACCAGCAGATGACGCAGGAAGCCCTCATGCCGCAGCTTGTGATGAAAACCAGTGCCCTGCCTCTGAAAATAGGATAACACCGCCTGCAGGATCGCCCGATAATCCCCGTCCACGATCTTACAGTCCTTCACATGCACCACGTCATACATGCTGCCCCGCCTGTGCATTCCCAGTGACAGCGGCCCACCCTTTTCCTCATCCCCGAAGGAGAATTCCATCTTGTTCCGATATTCATAGGGCCGTGGGCTTCCCTTGATGCCCTCCCACTGCCAGGGCTCCCGCTGTCCCTCCAACGCCTGTCCCAGCAGCGCTCTCACCTGCTGCTCCTTGATCCGAAGCTGCTCCTCATAGGGCAAGGACAGATAAGTGCAGCCTCCGCACAATCCAAAAAGGGAACACGGTTCACCAGTCTCCAGAGGGGATGCTTCTATCACCTCCAAAAGTCTGGCTTCCGCCTTCCCGTGTCGCACTTTATTGATGAGAAAAGAGACCTTCTGTCCGGGCAGGCTGTTCTTTACGATGCAGGTTCCCTCCTTGGCCCTTACAACGCCTTTATTGGGAAAATCCACACGCTCCACGACCCCTGTATACACCTGTCCCTTTTTCATGAATCAGTTCTCTCCCTCGTCCTCGAAGATATCCTCTTCCTCGTCGTCCTCATCCTCGAACTCGTCTTCGAAATCGTCCTCGAAGTCCTCCAGATAGGTGGGAGTGAGGTAGCGATATACCGCATAGGCGATGGCTGCCACGGCCGCGATCACGCCGATGATGGCCAGTATCCAAACCAGCACATTACCCTTCTTCTCCTCTTCCTTCCTGCAACCGACCAAATCACTGATTTTCTTCAATTCTGCCAAATTCATATCGCTATCATCCTTTCTGATATGCTGTTATACCCACGACCATCAATTCTTCCTCTCCGCATAGCATATGCTGTGCAATTGGACAATATGCTCTGTATGGTAGCTGAAAAATCTTAGCGTTCGTCAGTATATGTATAGGATACCACAAATGTAAAGAATTTACTACACTTTTTTTAGTTTTGCAAAAGATGCGTACATGATTTTTTGCCCTGCCTGCTCAAAGACCACCGTAACCTTATAGTCTCTGGGTTCACGGGATATCTGCGTCACGGTGCCTTCGCCGTATTTCAGGTGACGCACGCGATCCCCCTCTTGATACTCCAGTTCTCCCGGTGTCTTCATGCTGTCGCCCCTGGTAATGCCGGCGATCCTGTTCAGGTCACTGATCCCCTGGGCGATATAGGGTTTGTTCTCACTCGGTGTCGTGCGGGGCCGCAGGATAGCCTTGGGGCGAAAATCCTTAACGGGAACAGCCCCCTCATAGACATCTGGCATCCGTGTGCGGGGAGCCCTATTGTCCAGCAGCTCAGGCGGAATCTCCTGCACAAAACGGCTCACCGGATTGTACTGGTTCTCCCCGCGCACCATGCGGCTGCGGGCGCAGGTCAGAGTCAGCTCCTCCATTGCCCTGGTGATGCCCACATAGGCGAGTCTTCGCTCCTCCTCCAGATCTCCCGGGTCGTCTGAGGTGATACACATATAGCTGGGAAACAGACCGTCCTCCATACCAACCAGATACACAAAGGGGAATTCCAGTCCCTTGGCGCTGTGCAGCGTCATCAGCAGGATGCGGTCGCTCCCGCTCTCCAGGCTGTCAATATCCGCCACCAGTGCAATCTCCTCCAGAAACTCGCTCATGGATATCTCATCATGGGTCTGTTCATAGAACAAAGCCCTGTTAATGAATTCCTCTACATTCTCCATGCGGTCATTGGCGTCCTCGTCGTCGAGCTCCTGCAGATACTCTTCATATTTGATGGTATCCATGATCTCATGAATCATATCCACCACGCCATAATACTTCGCCTTGGCCCTAAATACCTGAATCATCTTCACAAAAGGCTCCAGCTTGATGGCCGCCCTGCCCAGACTGGTAATCTGTTCCATCTGCTCCAATGCCTGCCAGAACGTGATTCCCCGCATATCTGCATAGCTCTGCACCTTGTCCAGCGTGGCATTGCCAATGCCACGTTTCGGTACATTGATAATCCGCTTTACCGCCAGATCATCCCTGCCGTTGTCAATCGTCTTCAGATAAGCCAGGATATCCTTGATCTCCCGACGGGCGTAGAAATTGATTCCCCCTACGATATTGTAGGGCATACCGTCCGTTACCAGCCGCTCCTCCAGCGCCCGCGACTGAGCGTTGGTGCGGTAGAGTATGGCGCAGTCGCCATAGCGGATATCTCCTTTTCTCACCCGCGCCGCGATATCGTCTGAGATATACTCCGCCTCCTCATAGCCGTTGTCAAACTGGCGGAAATGAATCCTGCTGCCCTCTTCCCTGGCCGTCCACAGCGTCTTCTCCTTGCGCCCCCTGTTGTTGCGTATCACGGCGTTGGCCGTATTCAGAATATTGCCGGTAGAACGGTAATTCTGCTCCAGCTTGATGACCTTAGCCTCCGGATACACCTTCTCGTAATCCAGAATATTGCGGATATTGGCGCCGCGGAACTTGTAGATAGACTGATCGTCATCCCCCACCACGCAGAGATTGCGGTACTTGTCCGCCAACAGCCGGATCAGCTCAAACTGCGCGGTGTTGGTGTCCTGATACTCATCCACCATGATATAGTGGAATCGCTCCTGATATTGATTCAATACCTCCGGACAGCTTTTAAAAAGCTCGACCGTCATTACCAATAGATCGTCGAAATCCAGGGCGTTGCTCTTTTTCAGTTCCCGCTGGTATTCCTTGTAAGCCCCCGCTATCTTTTTTCTCTGATAATCGCCCATGGCCTGCAGCTCATACTCTGTGGGAGAGATAAGCTCATTTTTAGCAGTGGAGATGGCGGACAGCACCGACCGCTCCTTCAGCGTCTTAGAGTCGATCATCTGTCTCTTGCACACGTCCTTGATCACGGACTTCTGATCGTCCGTATCATAGATCGTAAAATGATTGTCATACCCCAGCCGGTCAATATGTCTGCGCAGGATTCTCACACAGGTGGAATGAAATGTAGACACCCACACCTGGTCTGCGCCGAAACCCACAATATTGTCCACCCGCTCCCGCATCTCCCCGGCGGCCTTGTTCGTAAAAGTGATCGCCAGAATATTCCAGGGATTGATACCCAACTCGTCGATCAGATAGGCAATCCGGTGAGTCAGTACCCTCGTCTTGCCGGAGCCGGCGCCCGCCAACAGCAGCAGAGGCCCCTCCGTCGTCATGACAGCCTCTTTTTGTTCTTTATTCAATGTGTCATAGATACTCATCGTCTTGTCATTCTCCAAATACTGCGGATTCAATCCTTTTCCTACTTTTCCACCATTATCACATCCGTGAAGTTCCACGCCTTGAGGTTCAACTCCAGCACGGGACTGTCACAGTAGGCACAGGTCTTGGCCCCCAGCGCCGGCAGCGGAGCTCCACAGTTGGGACACACCATCGCCAGGCCCATATCCGAAGTATTCTCCACCTGCTCCACATCCTGTATGTAGCTGACCTCCACATTATATTTGGCCTGCTCCAGCCTGTCCTTGCGCCCCTTCACTACAGCGCCGCCCTGCTCCTGATAGTGAATATGCTCCGCCGCCGACTGAAACACTATACTGCAGCGCCCCTTGTCCTTGCGATACTTGTGGATCTCAGTTCTGTGAACCTTAATCTTCTCATAGTGCTCCTGTATCTCCGTATTGCGCAGCATACTGATCTTCATGTCCAGCTTATCCCGCAGCTCCCTTGTTCCCTCCGTCAGCAGATTACTGTTTCCTGCGTCTATGCCACGCAGATAGGAGGTCAACACATTCTGCGCCCGGCTCTTCATCTCCTCCAGATGAAACTCCGGGAAATCCCTCATAATGCTGGGCAAGTATAAGCCCGTAGCAGAGGATACGGATTTGGGCGTAGCGGCATATTCCATCTCCATCTTCCGCACGCCTTCCTTCACATCCTCCGTCCCGAAGATCATCCGGCTATAGCTTTTGACCGTCCTGCTGATCTTCCGATAAGCCAGATAAATCACACCGGCCAGAACAAGCAGCAATACCAGCACAATAATGATTCCGATCATCTTCCCTCTCATATTTCCTCTTTCCTGTGTCCTTTGCACAAAGACGCCGGCTCAGCCGAAAAGCTTTGCCGGCGCCTCTCTATCCTATTCTCATGGATCTCTATGACACAATATCGCCATCATCAAATACGTCTCCACACTCCGGACAGAATTTGGGCGGATGTGCAGGGTCCTCCGGCTCCCAGCCACACTTGTCACACTTGTAGACCGGTGCACCCACAGGCTTCTTGCTGCCGCACTCTGAGCAGAATCTCCCCTGGTTCACCGCGCCGCAGCTGCAGGTCCAGCCTGCGTCGTCAGGTTTTTTTTTGCCGCAATCCTCACAGAACTTACCCGTGTTGCCTGCCTTGCCACAGCTACAGGTCCAGCCCGGAATCGGAGCCTGCGCGCGCGGGGCCATAGTCTGTTGCGCCGGTGCAGCCTGCTGCGCGGGTTGCTGTCCCTGCTGAGCTCCCATGGCAAACAGGGAATTGGCGTCGAAGCCGCCCGCCTGATTTGCCAGATTCATACCTGCAAAAGCCATCATCGGACCGGTGGATGTGTTGGAGGCAGCGGCCTTCATAGCCTCCGCCTGCGCTCCCACCAGAGTGGCGGCCGCCATATTCGCATTGCGCATTACGGCGGTCTTCTGCAGATCCTTGATCATCTTCTCATCTTCGTCTGGAAGCTTCACACTGTTGAAGCCGATGGAAACAATCTCAATACCCCGCAGATTGCTCCACTTCTCACTGAGCACCTCGTTGAGAGCCGCCGCCATCTGCTCCGTGTTACCCGCCAGCTCATAGTAGCGGATGCCCATGGCGGATATCTTGGCCAGCGCGGGCTGCAGCGCCGTCAGGAACTCCGTCTTCAATGTGGCAAGCAACTCGGACTTATTATAGTCCTGTGTCACATTGCCGCACACATTCTTGTAGAACAGCAGGGGATCTGATATCTTGAAGGAGTACTGGCCATTGCACTTGACGGAGGTGTCTACGTCAAGGCCGATATTGTTGTCCACCACCCGAAACGGAATGGGGCTGGCCGTGCCAAAGAGATTGTTCATGATCTCCTTGATGTTAAAGAAGTACACCCTCTGATCCTTACCCGTATTGCCGCCGAAGGTAAAACGCTTGCCGATATTCTTGAACGTGCCCACCACGTTCTCACCCAGGTTGCCATAGAACAGGCTGGCCTCGGTCGAAGTGTCATAGACGAACTCACCCGCGTCCGCACAGAACTCCACGATCTCCCCCTGATCCACGATGATCATGCACTGCCCCTCGTTGACAGCGATAATGGAGCCATTGGTGATGATGTTGTCCACTCCCTTATTGCTGTTTTTGTTGTTGGTGCGAACCTTTCCCTTGCTCACCAGCACGTCGTTGGGAAGCGCATCACAGTAGAAAAACTCTCTCCACTGATCCGCCATCATGCTGCTGATCGCGTCTTTTGCCGCTTTGATTAAGCCCATATGTATTTCCTCCTCAAAATATTTGTTTACAGGTAAAAAAGATCATAGTTTATTTTAACAGATTTCCGGCGATTCCTCAACCGATTTGTGTAACATTTTCAGAAACATTTTCCAGGAAATATTTTTCTTTACAAAACAGCGGGAATCCGATACACTGAAATCAGTTTCTTTTATACCCATATAACCATAAAATTAGTATACATCAACGAGGACAGACAGACCATGAGTAAAAAAGCCACAAAAGCCGCCGATAACATGTATTATCTCGCACGTTGCGAGGCCGCTGAAAAGAGCGACGACTTCTCCAGCAGGGAAAAGGCTGCGGAGATCGTCGGCATCGACCGCACCCGCCTTGCCAGGATCGAGCTGGACACTATTGCGCCCTATCCCGAGGAGGTCAAGGCCATGGCCGAGTCCTACAACACTCCGGAGCTGTGCAATGCCTACTGCGCCAGAGAGTGTCCCATCGGCAGAGACAGCGTCCCTGAGGTCACTATCGACGATTTCGACAGGCTGGCGCTGAAGGTCCTGGGCTCCCTGAAGGACATAGACGGACTTCGGGCCTCCCTGATCGCGATATCCGAGGACGGATACATCGACGAGTCCGAGAGGCCCGCTTTTCAACACATATTGGATTCTCTGGAGAAGATCAGCGCCAACGCCACGGCGCTGCGCCTCTGGGCGGAGAAGAATATCCGCCTCAAATAGATTCCGCGGCGATTACTTTTTGGCCGCGTTCTCCGCATAGACTGTAGTCACCAGATCCTCGTAGGGAACCCGCTTTTCCAGCACCTTGGAGTCCTCCAGAATATTCTGCAGCAGATCAAAGGAGGACTTCTCGAAGATCAGATTCTCTTTCCAGGTATC
This sequence comes from bacterium, assembly GCA_023663725.1. Lineage (GTDB taxonomy): Bacteria > Bacillota > Clostridia > Lachnospirales > Lachnospiraceae > Acetatifactor. The sequence continues at coordinate 187,258 of JAMPGX010000001.1, forward strand.
CTGATCATAATATCTGGCCACGATAGTCACCAGTGCCTGCTTGTCGGTCTCCGCGAACTGAGGGGCAATCACGTCCGCGATCTCCTGCGGACTGTGGGACTGCACAAAGTCCATCCCCTTCTGCAGCGCATTGGTAAACGCCTGGATGGTCTCGCCATTTTGATCGATGTAACTCTTTTTGGCGCTGAATGCCGTATAGGGCACATAGCCGGAATCTTCGCCCAGAGAGGCCACCACATAGCCGTCCCCCTTCTGTTCCAGCGCGGTGGCGTGAGGCTCAAACTCTACTGTGAAATCCGCGTCCCCGCCGGAGAAGGCCGCCGCCGTAGAGCCAAAGTCAATGCTCTGATCAATCCGCACATCCGCCGCCGGATCAATATTATTCTTGCGCAGGATATACTCAAACACCATCTGAGGCATCCCACCCGCTCTGCCGCCGAGCACATCCTTATCCCTGAGCATATTCCAGGAGAAATCCTCAATCGGCTCCCTGGACACCAGGAAATTGCCAGCCCGCTGCGTCAGCTGGGCAAAATTCACCACATAGTCATCGGTGCCGCCCACATAAGTATAGATCGTGGACTCGCTGCCCATAAATCCGATATCCGCATCGCCGGTCAGCACGGCCGTCATGGTCTTGTCGGCTCCAAAGCCGGTCACCAATGTCACCTCGAGCCCCTCTTCCCGAAAATATCCCTCCTCGATTGCCACGTACATCGGCGCGTAGAAGATGGAGTGGGCCACCTCATTCAGCGTGACCTTCTTGAGATTGCCACTATCGCCTGCCTCATCCTGTGCGTTGCCACAGCCAGTCAACAGACCGGCTACCAGCATGGCAGCCAGCGTCAGCGAGGCCGCTCTACTCAACTTGCTCTTTCTTTTTGTCAACTTTTCTATCCTCCCTCTTCGGATGACTGATGCTTTATGATATGTCTGAGAAAGGAAAAAAGTGCCTTTTTTTAAAAATTAGCAAAATGCCGCACAGTAAAAGGACGTGACCTCACATCTCCCCAAGTCACGTCCTCATATATGTACAGCCTGTCTGTCCGTCATGCGCCCTGGCTCTCCGGCCTCTCCACCCATTTCTCGAAATCCGCAATAGGAACCGGCCTGGAGAACACATAGCCCTGTGCCTTGTCATAGCCGTAATCCCGCAGGAAATCAATCTGCTGCTGAGTCTCCACGCCCTCGAAGATAATATCCTTGCCGGCGGCCCGCACAAGCTGGCCGATGCGATTGATATACTGCTGCTCCTGATCGGTCTCATAATGATCGATGAAGCTTTTGTCCACCTTGACGATATCCACATTGGCGTCTATCAACATACCCAGCGAGGAATAACCGATACCAAAATCATCCATTGCAATCTTCAGTCCATGCTCCCGCAGCTGCGTCATCTGCTGCACCATGCCCATCTGATTGCCGGAGATACAGCTCTCCGTCACCTCGATCTCTATGTATCTGGGCTCCACCTCATACTCCCGCAGCATTCCCACCACCTTGTCGCAGAAATGCTGGTCTCGAAAATGTACACGGGAAAAATTTACCGAGACAGGAATCATCCGCCTGCCCTCCTGCCCCCATCGCCGGAGACATTCCAACACCTGCCGTAGCACGCAGAAATCCACATTGACAATATAGCCCACTTCCTCCAATACCGGAATAAACTGATCCGGATACCTCATGCTGCCATCCGCATTGCGCCATCTGACCAGCGCCTCCGCACCGATCACCTCTCCCGTATTCATGGAGAACTTGGGCTGGAGATAAGCCTCCACCTCCCCTTTGTCTATGGCGTCATGGATACTGGCCACCACCTTGAGCTTCTCCGCTCTGGTCTGACGAAGACGCTCCGTATAGACCATCACATGATTCAGATAATCGTCCTTGATGATCTTACGGGCATGGTTGGCCGCGTCTATCATGGTAAAAATCTCCGCCTCCGGATTGTCTATGAAATACAGGCCCGCTCTCACCTGCAGATCCCCCATGGGATATCTGCTATGGAGATAAGCTGAGAAACGCTCTATCGAATGCTGCACCTGATTCTCTATCGCCGTCCTGCTCTCTCCCGTCACCAGGATCACAAAACGATCCGCATACACTCTGCCACAGATACAGCGCTTCGCATTCATATACCGCAGCCATCTGGCCATATCCTTAAGCAGCTGATCCCCCTCGCCATATCCAAAATTCTCATTTAGATAGGCAAAATTACTGATGTCGATATATATCATGGCATAGATGAGACCGGTGTCAAACTGATACAGGGCACGGCGTGCCTCTCTTAAAAAGGCCCCATAGTGATACAGTCCCGTCAGCTCGTCCCGCCGCAAAGCCTCGATATGCTCCTGATTCTGCCGGTTCTGAAACCTCAGAGACACAAAGGAGCCAATCACTCTACTCAATTGAATCAAAGTATTCAATTCCCTCTCTGGCATCTGCTCTACGGCATGGTGTCTGTTACAGTTAATATAACCGATAGGATGTCCATTGCTGTACAGCAGCAGATTGATAAAACTGCCTATCTCCTTCTCCCTGAAAAAGCCCATGTCCTTGACCGAATAGCCGCTCTGCTCCACATCACAGGTGACATTGACCCCATTCCGGTCAAAGTTGGAGAAGAAATCGTCCCACAGGTCAAAGGCATTGATCTCCTCCGGATGGCGCAGAACACCTTCCCCACGTCTCCATCTGTTGGACACCATGGTACTGTTGTCGCCGATAAATTCAGAGATTATCACCTCGTCATAGCCATAATGCCATCCGACCTGCTTGATCAACATATCCAGACCGCTGTCCAGATCCGCCGTATCAGATAACAGACTCACAGCAAAAGCAATGAAACTGCTGTCACACAGGGGGACCTCCCGTTCCCGTACATCTTCAAAAGGCAGGAAAACCTCACCCCCCATGCTCTCCTCATAGATCACAAAGGACAACCGGCAGCGCACGCCATAGGATACCGCCTTTCTGACACAGGACAAAAGCTTCTCCGGGTTCCTCTCCCCCTCCGGGACATGGTATACACCCATAGTAATCCTGCATTGCAGTCTCTCCCTGCGTCCAAAGTAGCGGTTCTGCAGCTTTTCCCTCACCTGACGTCCGTGCTCCTCAATCTCCTGAGCATCCTCCCACTGCACGAACACCATCAGAGTATCCCTGTCAATCCGGCATAGCACTACCTCATCCAACAGTTGAAAATAGCGCCGCAAGAGAACCGCCTGGTCCTCCAGCACCGCCATTGCAAATGAATAACCATATTCTTCTGTCAACTGTGAAACATTGCCAACATGTAACATAACCACGTGATAGACACCATGTGGGCTCTTTTCCATGATACCATTGATTTGTTTTTGAGCAGTAGAGAATGTAAAGAGAGCTGTCAGTGCATCTACTCCCCCATTATCGCCTCGCTGATCCACCGATACGTCGACCAGTCCTGTTCTGCTGTCCTTCCGCCTCTGATTCTTCATTACACACCCCATTATCCGCTCATGGCAGATAACATTTTATCATGTATATTATAGTCCTTTTCCCTACGACTGTCAATTGAGCGGTACTATTTTACTATTATATTAGGCGTAGTCTATTCATACAGGTTCCCTGAAAATCCGTCTGCATTTTATTGTATTCAGATTACTTTTTTTATATATTTTTCCCACAGAATATGATATACTAACAATTAATATTAATTTATGCTGATTCAGCAAACTATGAGAGCACGGAGGTGTCATTTGGACGATGAAGAAACAGCAGGTTAATTATGTCGCAAAGAACTTTGTCCCGCTTGAGGCGGACATTCTATGCGAATGCAAAAATATATCGTCCGCCGTCAATGACGCCCCCATTATTCACAATCACGACGGATATGAGCTCTTTCTGATGCTGGATGGCCATGTTCTGATGTACACGGAGGGCGATGGTAAAATACTGGAAAGAGGAGATCTGATATGCTTTGAAGCTCACGCCTTTCATCACGCCAAGATACTTGAGTATGACGTATACAACAGGGTAGTCATCAATTTTAGAGAATCCAAACTGAAGAAGCTCTCCAGCGAAAAGACGGACCTGGGGCGCTGTTTTCATGCGGCTACCTGGGGTGAACTGCATTTTGTCCGCCTTGATGAGGCCGAGATACAGGAGCTGGTATCCTACGCCGAAATGCTGGAAGGCGCACTGAAGGATTCCCGCTTTGGCGCAGATCTGTTGTCCAATTCGCTGCTGATACAGATACTGATCATGGTCAACCGCCGCATGGCAGTCACTCCCATAACAGAATACGTCGGGAAAATGCCCCGCCTGGTATCGGATACCTTTGCCTATATCGACCAACACCTCACGGAGGATCTGACCCTCGACGTGTTGGAAAAGCAATTTCAGTACAACGGCACCTATATCAGCCGGTGTTTTAAGAAGGTGGCGGGGATACCGCTCCAGCAATATATTATCGCCAAACGTATCACTCTGGCACAGCAGTATCTGCAACAGGGGATCAGCCCCTGCGACGCGTGCTATATGTCGGGCTTCAACAATTATTCCAATTTCTCCCGAACCTTTCTGCAAAACGTGGGAATGCCGCCCAAAAAGTATCAGATTGACAAATTCGGCAGTTGATTCTATCAGCCTAAAAAGGAGGGGTATCCGAAGATACCCCTCCTTCATCATTTCCGTGCTAACTGACCTATTTGTTTGCCTCATCGAGGAACGCCTGCCAGCTGAATCTGACCGCTTCCGCCGCCTGTGCGGGAGTGTTGTTCTTGTCAATTTTCCAGATAATATCCGTTGTGTTGATACCAGGAATCAACGCGTCATAGGCGGGACGTCCGCAGGACATCAGCTTAGTAACCGTAGAGTCCACAGCATCCGTATCCCTGAAGTTCTGCAGGGCCGCAGATCTCCATGTGACATAATCCTCGTATCCAGGAGTAGGATCGGTGAAGATATCCCATGCAAACGCAACCTTCCATGCTTTCTCCGCGTCATAGCAGGCGGGAATAACATAGGGATTGTCAGAGCATACATTCACATAATCCGTTCCATTGGGTCCCTTGGGGAAGCAGACATATCCAAAGTCATCTTCCATGCCTTCATTGAAGCCGCCTGCTCTCCACAGCTCAGCGGGCAGGAAACAGGCCTTACCAGTCTGGAACATAGTCAGGAAATAATCCCAGGAGGCATCCTCAGGATACGACTTGGATGCATCGTATCTCTCCCACATATCCCATGCCCAGTTAAGAGCGGAAAGCGCCTCGTTATTCTCTACCGTATTGATATAGTTGCCGTTCTCATCCTGGCTGATGAAGCTGCCTCCGTTAGAGTAAACCGCCATTGTGTACCACACGGTGTTGTAGGCAGCCATGGCGAAGGTATCAACCATACCGTCGTTGTCAGCATCTGACTCTACCTGAGCGCACACCTCTTCAAATTTGTCCCATGTCCACTCACCGCTCTCCTGCCACTTATATATCTGCTGGGGATCGATGTTGGCCTCTGAGAGAATTCTCTTGTTAAAATAGACTCCTCTTCCGCCCAGCATCTCGCCGATATGTGTGCGGAAGCCATAGATAGCGCCCTTCTTACTGTACTGATCGAGAATGGCGGAAACCCACTTCTCCTCTGAGAAATCAAAGCAATCCAGCGTGGATACATCATACATCAGCTCACTGTTCATGGCCGCGATAAACTCGTCGCCCGTGCGCAGGGCAAACACATAGTAATTGTCATCCCCTCCGGTTGTAACATAGTTGGCGAAGTCTTCCGGCGTGGATTCCCAGCTGCTGATCGCCTGCTCTTTGACAGTGAAATTGTATGTCTCCTGCGCCCACTCCAGATACTCCTGGCGCGCCTCAGCGTATCCGTCCGCCGCCTCTTCTCCATTATCCTCATCCGTGCTCCACCAGTCACGAATAATGACCTCAATTCCCCCAAGGTCTATCGGATTGCCATTTTCATCGGTTCTGACAGAATAGGCACCCACTCCCTCTTCCTCGGAGGAGGACTCGGTCTCCGGCTCAGAGCTCTCTGTGGAATCCGACGCAGCAGGCTCTGTGCTGTCCTGAACCTCTGAACTATCGCTCCCCTCATTGGGCGCAGGTTGCGTTCCGCAGCCGACTACGCTTATTGCCATAGCGGTTACGAGAACAGTGGCAAGCAATTTTTGTAACGTCTTTTTCTTCATCTTGTTCCTCCCGTATAAGTGAACTAAAGTTACCATACCAGCCCCGCCCTGATCTCCGGCCTCCCCTCCAAACGGATTTACAGTGGCGTTGAGATCGTCGCGTGGGGAATAGTATTAAGATAAACTTAGCATAACACGTGAATTCTTGTGTTTATACACAAAATCCAACCTGTTTTTTTGCATTATCTGATATTTTTGTACAAAGAATATACAAATATGTCTGTCTCCGCAGATTGCTGACCGAGGTCAACTGTGTTATAATCCTGTTAAAATCAACGAAATGGAGGAATTCCCATGGCAGGCACCGTCACCCACCTGGTCATTGCCGACCGGCTGTTAGAACCACTGAATATTCAGAATCCCGCTCTGTTCTACTGTGGCAACCTGGCCCCCGATGCTATCATGGCCAGGGAGGGGTATCAGCGGGAGATGAAACGCCACACACACTTCAAGGACGATATCCGCTTGAACGATCTGCATCTGCCGGAGTGCTATCAGCGGTATCGCCGCACCCTGCTCTCCTTCGCGGAGCGCCATCTGCGCTGTGACCACCCAGATTACGAATTATATCTGGGCTATGTGACCCATATCCTGGCGGACGAGGTATTTATTCTGACTCTGCGGGACGCCCATGTCCAAAGACTGAGAGACGCTGGCAGAGCCCTGGATGACCCAACCTATTTCGCCGCCTTTGGTCACGACGTGGATGTAAACGACTGGCAGCTGGTGAGGGAATACCGCTTCCTGCATCCTATGCCGGATACTCTGCTCTCACTTCGGCAGTACGAGATCACCGACTATATCACCTGCCAGGAGCTCCAGGACAGCAAGGCGTTCATCATACAGAAGAATTTCCTGACTGCCCACGAACAGGAGCCCACCGCAGTGTTTCCCTTTTCGGAGAATCAGGAATATATCGGCAATGCCTGCCGCTACATCCAGAAGGCAATCAGAGATCTGACCTGATAAAACAGAGCCGGATTAGCGCTCTGAATGGAGTCCTCGCTGTGCGCGAATATCCGCAAAAAGGCAAAGGTAAGCGTCGCACAGCAGGCCGCCACCACCAGACCTCGCAAAATGCGGCTGCTTCCCCCCGTCCTAACCCGCATATCCTGCCAGGACAGTATGACAAGTACGCTGCCGATCATACCCATCCAGACAAAATCCCCAAAATATCTGGTCAGAAGCCCTGCCATCTGCGCGTCCACCACCGCCAGAGCGACCATCGCCAGTTGGCTGACCCACACCAGGCGATAGCAGCACTGCTCCACAAAAATCTCCCTTTTTCTCAGCCCCCAAAGACCAAAGCACAGCACCGGAAACAGCCACAGCGCGCCTCCCACCATCATCTCCGACAGCGTTAAGCCCTGATACACCGTCTCAACCCGAAAGTCCTGCAAAAACGGAAAAACCCCTCCTATGCGGGGCGGCTGCAACAGATATGAGAAGATTCCCAGGCCACATCTGCCCCAGACCCAGCCCCGATGGGTCATGTCATTGGTGGTCAGATTATAGCTGGCTCCAAAGTCCCATACCGCTCCAAAGCGCAGCCCATTGTACCACATGATTCCAGCCGCAACCACCCCAAAGGGCAGGCACAACGCCAGAGTCTGCGCCATCCCTCTTCTGGAAAACAGTCTCCTCTCCCGCAGAATCGCCCTGCCAAACAGCACTGGCGCCATGGCCAGAATCAACAACATCTGCGGCCTGCACCCGGCAATCAGGGCAATACACAGAGACCCCGCCCCCAGCCTCCATGCACAATAACCGTCCTCCCTGACGGCCGATATCCAGAACGCCAGTCCCCACACGCCGCAAACGATGCCTGAGAGCACAGGCACCAGATAGAGATCCGGCTTGTATACCGCATATCCCAGGCAGGACGCGGCCCCCATGGTCACTGTCAATAACAGATACAGTATATACGGCGTATGAGGAAACCATCTGCGGATCATTTGCCACAGCAGATAGGCGCAGCCTGCCATCAGCAACCCTCCCAATATAAAGATCACATGCATATGGGGCAGATGCACACCCGTCAACGCATAGTAGGGCAGATAGAACATCAACACAGGTACTATCCCAAAGTACACATAATAACGACCGTTATAATATGCGTGGTCCCACTTGAAATTCTCATATCCTATCCCTGCTGCCGCCCTCGCCGACGGATCGTAGGGATTGTCCAAGGCCTGCAGCGCCGGCGCCTCCCCGACATCAGTTCTCCCCTCCAACAGGGACTCCGCCAGCCGATAGTACTGCTGATGATGCTCCATATAATCCGGCCAGGCCAACGCGCCGGTATTCCACCGGAGCATCCTGCCCAAAAATAACAGTTGTATCGCTATGCAGACAGCCGTGAATATCCACTGGCGCCTCTTCGTCAGATCTGTCCACACTTCATAACATCTGCTGGAGGGCCGTAATAGATACAGACAGCAAATCCCTGCCGTCAGGATAAGATAACGCTGCCAGGAAAAGAACAGAGGGACTGTGGCATTGAGTACCACAGTATTAAGCCCTCCTTCCCGGATGGCTTCTCCCCGCATTCCACGAATCATCACCTTCAATTGATATACATCGCCGCTGAAATGCAGGCGCAAATACTGACTGCGTGGCACATCCCCCCGCACAACACGGGACGGAGCATACAGATAAGCGGAATTGGCTTCATCCACAGCCGCCACCGTGATCTCTGCCTGCTGCTCCGGTTCCAGCCTGAAGGCCAGATATGTCACTGGCTCATGAATCTCTGAGAATTCCACTACAGCCTCCTCACCGCAGACCTCATAATGGCGCACTGCGCCCTCAACAGGCCTGTACAGAAGAGACTCCCAATGCTTATAATTCATCACAAACAGCTCACAGAGCAGCACTGCCAGACAGATCACCGCTATGGCCGCCTTATCGCGCGCCCGGCAAGCGCGCCCTGACCTCTCCTTCTCCACCACCATATCCCCCATGCTCCCAGCGTCAATAATGTGGCCCCTTCCGCCACTCGAAAATACCAGAATCCTTGGTATTGCAGCTCTACACGGCTGGTACCCTCCCTCAGTCGGACCCTCACCACATGATTATCCCCATCCACAACCTCCAGCCTCTGTCCCAGTCCGTCCCGAGCTTCATATCCTCCGTAATACAGCAGAGGAACCTCCACCCAGTCTCCCGCATGGGCATCCTGCAACTGGAGACTGATGCGGGTCCCCTGCTTCTCATATCCGGTCAAACCCACGGAGCCACCAGTGATATATCGCCCGGGCGTCAACCGACTTTTATCTGTTCCCCACGGGAAATATTCGTCATCATACCCTGCGGTAGCATAACTGTCCACGGCTCTTCCCTGCTTCAGCGCGGGTTCAAGGCCGGTGGTATAGGCGGTTCCCCAGTAAATGAAGGCCAGGCTGCATATGCCAAGCGCCGCCCAGATAGTCAGACGCCGCTCCTGCTCCCCACGTCCGGCCATAATCCCCGCCGCTGCCAGACAGAACATGGGAGAAGCCAGGCTCAGGAACCGCCAGGGCATCCGCACTGTACCGCAGAATGCATTGATCAGCTTGACGCGCTGTAACAGCTGCCAGGGAAACAGCGTGCTGGACATCAGGAGCAGCGCCATCCCCATCGCCGTCAGCACACCGTAATATTTCTCCTTGTCGTCCTCCCCCCTTTTTCCCCTAAGGAAGAACACCGCGCACAGCGCCATCGCCCCAGTCACACCTACCCCCAGAGAAAGGGACATATTCCCCCGCAGCCCATGCTCCAGCAGCTGCGAATAACCGAAGCTGGTATTGAAGACATTGAACAGCTCTGTGGGAAACACTGCATTCTGATAAAATTCCGTATTCTCCGGAGTATGCTTGATCGCCAGGTCCGTCCCCAGATAATAAGTCAGAAAAGGGATCAGATACCACAGGTTTAAAAACAGTGTGAGTGTTCCCGCCTTCACAAATCCCAGAAAGCGCTCCTTTGTAGCAAGCGCACGCCAATAGATCCCAGCCGCCACCGCTATCGTGATCGCCGCAAAGATCGTGCTGATCATATGAGACTGGAAAATGCCGCTACAGCCCAATGCCAACACCCACCATTTCCTGGGTTCTCCGGCAAGCAGCAGGTACAGTCCGTAGAGCAACACCGGAAAGAAAGCCATGGCCAGCGCCTCCCCCAGAGCGGCCCGATAATAGAGATTGATGATCCGCCAGGTGGACAGCGTGTACAGAATGGAGGCCAGCATTCCCGCATACCGAGATTTGGCGACACCCTTCGCGCAGACATACATAATCCATGCTGTCATACCGTTCACAGCAAACAGAAAAGTGTTGTAAGCCATCACCGGAGACGCTCCCATGAGTCGGAGGATCGCCGGAAAATACAAAAAAAGCTCCGGGTAAACGCCAGGCGTTATATATCCGTAGCCATTATTATGGGTGGGATGGAGTCTCACGGGAAATTGTCCCTCCAAAAGGCCGTCCTTGATCCCCTCTATCCGGTACAGGTGAAAATTCAGATCATGTCCCTGCCCCACTACATTGGCATACAGGGGATAGCTGGCCAGCACTGTCACTGCCAGCAGCACACAGAATACCAGAGACTGCGGTGCGGAATCACTCCTCCGTCGGTTCCACCCCAGAGCCAGCACCAGCGCTCCAAGGCCCAGGCTCAGAAGAAAATAATCCCTGTATATGGCGCCTCCCCTGACATGAACTACCTCCAGGTAATTGATGCTGCCCTCCTGTCCCCCATAGAGAACAATATCGCTCTCATCCTTTTTCAAATGAATGGAAAACGGCTCCTGTGCATCGCCAGTCCCCAGCAGAGTACCCTCCCCGTTATATACATAGACCGGACCCGTCCCTCCTGCGAGCAGCTCATATTCTCCCTTGGGCAGAGTCAGATGCGGCTGATAGCTTTGCCAGAGCCCCTGCGCCTCCACATAGCTCTCCGCCGTCAGCTCCATCCGCAGAGTTCTCTGCCCATATGCATTCATCCACATAAGCGCCACCGTCAATGCCGACAGCAGCAACACCGATTGCAATCCCTTTTTCATCTCTCGCCGTCCTGTACATATGCCTCTCAAACATTGACTACCTCGCCGATTCTGGCGACATCTGTGTTGACAATCAGCTCCATGGGGAAATGCATCTCCCTGATCAACTGATCCGCCCATGCAAAATCCCCTATCGACGAGGAGATATGACTGTCAGTCCCCAGTATGACACTGGCCTCATAGCGCATACAGAGCTTCAGCATCTCGCAGATATTTTCCCTCGCCCCCCGCCTGGAGGACAGCGGATGCAGCGAAGAATTGTTGACCTCCAGCATCGTATGCGCTGCGGCCGCCGCTCTGACCAGCTGCTCATAGTCCATCGGGTAGCGGGAATCGTCGGGATGTCCCAGTATCTTGACCAGCGGATTCTCCATGGCGCGTATCGCAGCCAGCGTGTTCTCCATGGCAGAACCCGGCGTCAAAATCAACGTATGCATACTGGCGATGCAGTAATCCACCCGCTCCAAAATAGGAGCATCCAGATCCAGATGCCCCTCATAATCCGTAATATTGGCTTCTATCCCGCAGTAAAGTCTCAGCTCCCCGTACTGTCTCGGTATAATCTTATAATTGTTAAAATAGAGCGGGCTCGGCCCCCCATCCACAGCCGGGCCATGCTCGCTGAGCCCTAGAAATCGAAGTCCTTTTCTCCTGGCCTCCGCAATGTTCTCCTGTAACGTGCTGTACGCATGGCCGCTGGCTATGGTATGCGTATGCATATCCATCACATAGGTCATTCTCTCTTCTCCTTCTTGTCCTTTTTGTCTGGCTCCGCCTTATATCCTGCCAGATCATCCACCATCTTTTCAATCAAAAGCTTCTTGACATATACGTCAAAGCTCAGCAGGCAGATAAAGGAAAACTTCTGCAAAAACTCCTGATCCTCCCTGGGAGCGTCCTGAAAAGTCTGCTGGGCCTTGAGGTAACTACGCCTCACATCCTCCTTCAGCAGCTCTACCTCCTCCTTCTCCATGCCAAAGACTTCCTGATACACATCTTCCAGGCTAAAGCTCCCTGCCCCTCCAAAATATTTCTGTGTGATAGGCCTTAATAGGACCTGAATATCATTGATCGACATGACGCCTTTAAAATAGTAGATAAAGATGAGCACCAGCACATGCTCCTTGGAATACTTTTTCCGGATCGGGGGCGGCAATAGGTCATTCTTGGCGTAATTGTTGATCATAGTCTTGGTCAGCACCTTGTCGTCGCCGGGATTGCGGGTAGTGGTTCTCAGCCTGCTGTCCATAAAGGTAGTCACCTGATCCATATACAGGTCAATGTCAGGAATATCCTCCGGATGGATATGTTCAATCCGGTCAAGACTCTCCATAATGCTATTTAACAAATTCTCCGTATCAATCGTCATCTCTTCCTCCACGTGCATTCTCATACGCACACACTCAGACTTGCCTGTTCCTTTCCAATGCAGAAATCAATACCCAATAGTTTACATCTGGATTTCATTGACTTATATTATATAGTATTAAAAACTACATGACAACCTTTTTCTCCAAAACGAAACAAAAAAGTTATCCGCTCCCATATTTACTTTACAACTTTAATATGATAAAATGAGTAAAATAAATCCAGAAAACAGAAAGGCTTGGCGATGAATATGAATAAAAAGATTAAGACTGAAGCAGTCGATAGATTATTTGAAGCGATTCTCTGTCTGCGGAGCAAAGATGAGTGCTATACCTTTTTTGAAGACCTCTGCACAGTCAATGAACTCCTGTCCCTGTCACAGCGCTTTGAGGTTGCCGCCATGCTGGACGACCACAAGACTTATCTGGAAATCGCGGAGAAAACGGGGGCTTCCACCGCGACAATCAGCAGGGTAAATCGGTCTCTGAATTATGGCAATGACGGTTACGAAATGGTATTTAAGAGAATGACCTCCCCCAGCGGACAGTAGCTGCATCAAGACAGCTATCAATCAAGGGCAGATGGCACTGGCGCCATCTGCCCTCTCCTGTCACACCTCGCTGTTTGTCTCCTGACTGCCATCCTCGAAGACGGCTGTCTGCCCGTTATCCTCCTGCATGTCCCTCTCCGCCTGTACCTCCCGCAGAGCCTCCTGCAGAGCTGCTTTAGCCGAGCGCCTTCCTTCCTTGATCGCTTTCTTGACTGCCGGATTCTTTCTGCGCGGCGCGTCCTGATTCATATCGCATCTTCCCTGGAAGATGGCATTCTCATCGATCACAATGACATTAGTGGTAATATCTCCGATAACCTTGGCTGTAACCGTAAGCTCTACCTTGCTCTTGGCCTGGATATTGCCTACGACATCGCCGCCAATGATCGCTTCATCCGCATCAATATTGCCGTCTATCCGAGCGCCTGACCCCATAATCAATAGCCCTGCCACACTGACATCCCCCAGAATCTCGCCGTCTATCCGAGCGCTCTGATTCACGGTAAAATCTCCATTGACCACACAACCCGGTCCCAGAATCGTCGTTATCACTGTGTTATCCTTTTTTCCTGTCATATTGTCTATCCTCCCATTCTTCCGCTTTTGCGGATCAATTCACTTCTCTCTTATTACCCGCTGATCTCAATCATCTGCATGGGGTTAATGAATACGCCGTCCTTCTGAATCTGGTAATGTAATCTGGTATTGTTCTCCCCGATCAGAAACAGGGTAGACCTCTGAACCACAGAATCGCCTACCTTAACCAGACATTCGCCCTTGTTGCGATAGACTGTCACATATCCGTTACCATGCTCTACCGTCACGCGGCTCCCATAGTCCGGATCCTCCTCCACCGCTGTCACGACGCCGTTTGCCGTGACCACCACTGTAGTTCCAGCTGGGCCATTCAGGATGCAGGCGGGCTCTCCCTCCGTTATCTCCTCTATGGCTGCGGAACCAGTTATCGGGAATATGCTCGGTGTGCTCTGCCAGGCCATCTGCTCCATGAGCTGCTTCTCGGACTCCGTCTTCTGATTGACGGTATCACTCAGAATATCTATCTTGCCATTCAGCGCAATAACCTCACTCTCCAGTTCGAGTCTCCTCGCCTCCGCCGTCTCCAGCTCCTCTGTCAGCTGCCGATTCTGCTCCTTCACTTCTTCAATTTGTTTATCAGCACTCTCCCTGATCATGGCCCTGTACTGCCCCTCGTAGGCAACGCTCCCCAGCACATATCCGATTCCCACGCATAGCACAGTCACAATGATCCAGATTGCATACCGACTCAAACGCACCTGACGCACCCCTATGTCAACTGCGTTCGAAGCCACAATCACCACACGGTTTGTCTTGCGTTTATGCTTTCGGGTCTTCATCCGCATCAACCACCTCCAATTAACAAACTCTATTCTATCACAGACATTTCATTTTCACAACAAAAATTAATAAATTTGTAACATTTTGCTCACGCTTAGCCCTGCAAAATCTAATATTTTATATTTTTCTGTAAAAAATCTTACAAAAAGTCTTTACAACTCCTAATTCCTGTGCTATTCTATAAATGTTGTAATAGTGCAACGTACATTTTTTTGGAGGTATCTACAATGAACAAAGGTACAGTAAAGTGGTTTAACAACCAAAAGGGTTATGGTTTCATCTCTGATGAGTCTGGCAATGATGTATTCGTACACTACTCCGGACTGAACATGGAAGGCTTCAAGTCTCTTGAAGAGGGCCAGGCAGTTGAGTTCGAGGTTGTAAACGGCGAGAAGGGTCCTCAGGCTGTAAACGTAACCAAGTTATAAGAAGTAATGCACATTTATAATCAGTAACACGATGTACCTGTTCTTAATATAATGCCAAATTGTTTTATGAATAGCAATATCGTTTTATGGGATTAGAGACAAAGAGCTGACACAGAGCTGTCAGCTCTTTTCTTTGCATATTTCTAAAACCTTCTCCCATTGCATTTTTCCCCCAAAGAGCTCGAGGGCGCTGCCAATCGTCACATTCAGGCGATCCTGCCCCAGCTGTTTGAGAAGACGCAGCTCCTCATAGCTATGTACTCCTCCCGCATAAGTAATGGGAAGTCCTCCCCAGGCCCCCAACATGGCGGCCAGCTCGCGTTCGATACCTGCAGCCTTACCCTCCACATCGACGGCATGAATCAGGAATTCACTGCAGCTGACTGACAGTCGGTTAAGCAACATTTCCGTCAACGCCTCCTGCGTCGCTTTCTGCCATCTATCCGTCACAATCCGATATTCTCCATCAATCCTGCGACAACTCAGATCCAATACCAGACGATCTCTGCCTATGGACAGCTCCAGCTCCTTCAACCGCTCATAATCTACCCGTCCATCATGAAATACATAGGAGGTCACGATGACATGGCTGGCTCCGGCGTCCAGGTACTCCCGCGCATTGCCGGTATGTATTCCGCCGCCCACCTGCAGACCGCCGGGATAGGCCCGCAGAGCCGCCAAAGCCTGTCGACGCGTCTCCTCATAGTAGACACTGTCCGCGCCGTTCAGCAGAATAATATGCCCGCCACGTATCCCCGCCTGCCTGTACATCTCTGCGTAAAAGGCCGCATCCTGTCCTGACACATAATTCTCCTGAGCCATATCTCCCTGATCCTGTAAGCTACCTCCCACAATCTGTTTGACTTTACCGTTATGAATATCAATACAAGGTCGAAATTCCATAATCTTCCTCCATCGTTTGTCTATTTTTCAGACAGCGCCATTAAAAAAACTCCAAAATTTACCTCCTGAGGCAATCGCAGCCTCATGTCTCTGTATAAATAACTCGCAGTTACACATAATATGTGCAGAGCCAAAAAAACCATTCAGGAGGAGTTAATAATGAAAAAGCGCAATTATGGGAAAAAGTTAATTGTAATCGGTATGCTGCTGGCCTATATGTGTATGGCCATGGCATGCTCCAACAAGAAAAATAACAGTACTGACGATATGGCTAACAATCAGACCAACAGTCAGAACGGCTCCGGCACCACGGCCAACAACACAGGGAACGGCTCCGGCAGCAACAACAGTAACGGCGGAAACAGCGCGAACGGCACCACTGGAGGCAATGGCGGCGGTTCCACTGGCGACAGCACAAACGGTACTACTGGCGGCAACAATGGCAACATGAACGGTACTACCGGCGGCAACAACGACAGCATGAACAGCTCTACAGACGGCTCTACTGTAGGTGATGCCATCGATGATGCGACGGACGATGCCGGCAATGTCGTAGGCGGCATTGTAGGTGACGTAACTGACGGTGTGTCCGATATCATAGGCGATATGGCAGGAGACAACACCGGCGACGTCTCAGATCCAGCCATTGGAAATGGTGGCTCTGGCACTGGCACTACGGGAAGTAACACCTCCGGCACTACTTCTGGAACAAGCTCCGCAGGGACTGCGACAGGATCCAGCCGATAGTTTGACCTGACCGGTCAAAAGGCCACAGGTGTAAAAGCCTGTGGCCTTTTTATCCTCTATGCGTGCGCCTCAATCACATGACTCATATCGTACATGCCCGCAGGCTTGCCCGCCAAGAATTTGCCAGCCTGAACTGCACCCTTGGCAAAGACCGCCTTGGAATAGGCCGTGTGAGAAAATGTAATCACCTCGTCCTCTCCGGCGAATATCACATCATGATCTCCAACGATAGTTCCCCCGCGA
The DNA here is from genome assembly GCA_023663725.1 of bacterium. Classification (GTDB taxonomy): domain Bacteria; phylum Bacillota; class Clostridia; order Lachnospirales; family Lachnospiraceae; genus Acetatifactor. Next base: position 204,096 of record JAMPGX010000001.1, read on the forward strand.
ACGGCGCTGATGCCGATCTCTCTCTTATCCCGCTTTTCCCTTCTCTGACTCCTGTCAAAGACATACTCATAGACATCCCCGCACTGTGCGTTGATAGAATCCGCCAGAGCCAGCGCTGTCCCGCTGGGAGCATCTACCTTCTGATTGTGATGCTTCTCCACAATCTCAATATCATATCCCGCGGGCGCCAGCACGCCGGCAGCATCCCTGAGCAGCTTCAACAGCAGATTGATGCCCAAGGACATGTTGGCGGACTTCAGGACTGCCACGCGATTGGATGCCTCCGCAACCCTTTCAAGCTGCTGCGGGCTAAGCCCCGTGGTGCACAGCACACAGGGAAGCCCATGCGCCACACAGTAATCCAGCATCTTATCCACCGCAGGCGCCGACGAAAAATCAATCAGCGCGTCCGCCTCCACATCACACTTGTCTATATCCGTATACACAGGGTAGGGATTGTGTCCGTCATCCCTCACATCAATCCCTGCCACCAACTCCGCCTCAGGGTCCTGCGCCACAATGCCACTGATCACCTGGCCCATCTTACCATTGCAGCCATGCATAATTAACCGAATCATTTTGTTCTCCCTCTTCCTATTGATAAGTGCGTCCTTAAAATGCCTTATTTGAGAATGCCGTATTCCCGCATGGCTTTCTCAAGCCGGGCCGAGGTCGCCTCCTCCATATCCGTCAGCGGCAGCCGCAGGGAACCTGCCTCCATGCCCATCAGGTTAAGAGCCTTCTTCACCGGTATCGGATTGACCTCACAGAACAGAGCGCCGCACAGATCCATGGCCTCCAACTGCAGCTGGCGGCTTCCCGCCACATCCCCCTCAAAGAATCTGGCGCAGATATCATGCGTCTGTCGAGGAGCTACATTGGCCAGCACGGAGATCACCCCTTTGCCGCCCAGAGACAGGATGGGTACGATCTGATTGTCATTGCCGGAATAGATATCCACGCTCCCCTTGGCCAGAGCCGCAAGCTGAGCGATCTGAACGATATTGTCGCTGGCCTCCTTCACTCCCACGATATTCTCGCAGTCCTGGCACAGACGCACAACCGTCTGAGGCAGGATATTGCAGCCGGTACGACTGGGCACATTGTACAGCAGAATCGGCACCTTCACAGAGTCGGCCACCTTCTTGAAATGTGTATACAAGCCGTTCTGAGTCGCCTTGTTATAGTAGGGAGATACCAGTAGCAGGCCGTCCACACCATATTTTTCCGCCTCCTGGGACAGATATATCGCTGTCTCCGTACAGTTCGAACCCGTTCCCGCGATCACGGGAATCCTGCCCTTTACCGTCTCCACACAGTGCCGGATCACATCCAGATGCTCCTCATGGCTCATCGTGGACGCCTCCCCCGTGGTGCCGCAGACAATGATAGCGTCCGTGCCCTCCGACACCTGGAACTCCACCAGCTCGGTAAACTTCTCGTAATTTATACTCCCGTCCTCGCGCATTGGTGTTACAATCGCCACCCCTGATCCTGTAAATATTGCCATACTCTCTCCTCCATTCTGCTGCTGCCGCAGCTTTGCATCGCTGCCCGCGCACAATCTGATCCCGCTGCATCGGCCAAGATGCACGCCTCTCTGCCCGCGGGAATAAAAATGCCGGCACACACGCGCCGACGAATCATATCACGAAATTATTCCTGATATTACACGATAGCGCCCCATCCAGTTACACAGATGACAGTCATACAATTATTCACTGTATGCCCAAGGATACAGCTGCCAACCCACTGTTCCTTTCGGCGTATGTTCCTTTCCTCTCTCTTCCTATGTGGTGGCCACATCCAAAAGAGTACTCATAAAATACGCAACCTCTATCTCATTTTTTATATCATAGCATTGACTCCCGCCTTTGTCAATGCAAAAATCCTGACCTTCTGTGGAATCGTTGTATGAAAGCAACGCGGCGGAAGGACATTCCGGCAAATCTGCCGACAAAATACAAATGTGCCCGTACATAGAAAATATACACGGGCACATCAATCGAATTTCATAGTCTCTATCCGAGAGACCTCGTCCGCCAGAACGAGAATCTCCTGAACCAAGCTGGCTCCTGTCAGTATCACATCGGTCTCGCGGCGGCACTCCAGCAATTCCTTCAGTTCCTCCACCGTGATGATCTCCTTCTCAATCAGTCCCAGAACCTCGTCCAAAATCAACAGGTCACACCCCGCTACAGATAGAACCTTCTTGGCATAAGCCACACCGTTGCGGATATTGACACATTCCTCTCTCTTTCTCTCCTCGGAAAGCTCCATGTAGTTTTCGTTGGATTTTTCAAAATGAAAGAGCTTTATCTCAGGCTCCATACGGCGGATAAAAGGGCTGTCAGCCAGTCCTCTCCCCTTCAGGAACTGAATAATCACAACCGTCTTCCCCTCCGCCGCCGTCTGCAGAGCCCTGCCCAGGGCGGCGGGGGACTTTCCCCTTCCATCACCTGTATATATGTAGATGTTTCCTCTTTCCATATGATTCCTCATGCATACCGCAAACCATATTGCGATATAACTCTTTTCCCTCTATCTGATGTACCTGCGTCTCCACTTCAACATGAGCCGATTGCGACGCATTTTATTCATTATACCTTGTTTTACAGATTTTGGCAACCGCAAGTTGACCCCCTCGCACCGCTTCACTGTTCAGACTGTTCCGTCTCCTCTTCAACTAATTCCATCTTGCTGACAGAAACCTCGAAGGCAACCCTCTTTTCCACATGCTCCTCGTCCAGCTTCTTCATATATTCCCTGCTCTGAATGCGCCCCCAGATCGCACAGCGCTCTCCCACATGGAAGCTGCTGGCATAGCGGGCATTCCGTCCCCAGCAGATACAGGGGATATAATCCGACTTGCCGTAAGGCCTGTTCACCGCCAACAGAACGTCAGCGATCTCCCTGCCCAGAGGCGTCTTGCGGTAGATCGGTTCCTTGCAAATATAGCCATCCAGATAGATCTGATTGGTCTTGGAGCTCTCCTCAATCTCCTCCACAAAATCAATCTCTCTGGCAAAAACAGACAATACCAGACGGTTTTTGCGCTCCTCATGGCGATTGTAGGAGCGAAACTGACCGTTTACGCAGATATTTTTCCCCTTATAGTCCGCGCTCACATCAATCAATCTCTCCGATACCATCAGCGGAATGATGTCGAAGCTCTCGCTGAGCCTCTGCACCTTCACATCAACCATGTAGAATCCCTCCCCAAAGATCTCATGGCTGTAGGAAAAATCACTGATGATCTCGCCCATCACCGTCACCTGATTGTTTTCAATTACCTTATCTGTCATTTTGTGTTCTCCCTTCGTACACATTAAGAATTTGTCCGGCACACCGCGCCTGTAATGTAATATATTTATACCGCATTTTCCAGTATTTGAGAAGTCCTTTTCGGCAAAAAATTTCGACAATCTTCTGTTGCGTACCCGCGCAAATAGTGATATACTGTAACAGTTTGAGATATATTTCCAAGGCATCTATACAGGATATGCACTGTCAGGCTTGACAGCCCTTTAGTGCCGTCGCGCAGCGACTTATATAGGGAGGAATTTTTATGAGGCAAAAAAGAGAAGACATCCGCAATGTAGCCATCATCGCTCATGTGGACCACGGCAAGACTACTCTGGTGGACGAACTGCTCAAGCAGAGCGGTGTGTTTCGGGCGGGCCAGGAGGTGGCAGAGCGGATCATGGATTCCAACGATATCGAGCGGGAACGAGGCATCACCATCCTGTCCAAAAATACCGCCGTCACCTATAAAGACACCAAGATCAACATCATCGACACCCCGGGCCATGCGGACTTCGGCGGCGAAGTGGAGCGGGTTCTGAAGATGGTCAACGGCGTGATTCTGGTCGTGGACGCCTTTGAGGGGGCCATGCCCCAGACCAAGTTCGTGCTGCGCAAGGCATTGGAGCTGAAATTGCCCGTCATTGTCTGTATCAACAAGATCGACAGGCCCGAGGCCCGTCCCAATGAAGTCATCGACGAGGTGCTGGAGCTGTTCCTGGAGCTGGACGCGGACGACGCTCAACTGGACTGCCCCTTTGTATTCGCCTCCGCCAAGTCCGGTATCGCCTCCCTGGATGCGGAGCAGCCCGGCACAGATATGACGCCGCTGTTTGAGACGATTCTGGACTATATTCCCGCTCCCGAGGGAGACCCTGACGCCGGCACCCAGGTGCTGATCAGCACCATCGATTACAATGAGTATGTGGGACGCATCGGCGTGGGCAAGGTGGACAACGGTGTGATCCGTGTGAATCAGGAGGTGGTGATCGTCAACCATCACGAGCCGGACAAGCAGACCAAGGTCAAGGTCAGCAAGCTCTATGAGTTCGACGGTCTGAACAAAGTGGATGTAAAGGAGGCCGGCATCGGCTCCATCGTGGCGATCTCCGGCATAGCTGACATCCATATCGGAGACACCCTCTGCTCCCCTGAAGCCGCCATACCCATTCCCTTCCAGAAGATCAGCGAGCCCACTATCGCCATGCATTTCATGGTCAACGACTCCCCGCTGGCAGGTCTGGAGGGCAAATTCGTGACCAGCCGCCATATTCGGGACAGATTGTTCCGTGAGCTCAACACAGACGTGTCCCTGCGGGTGGAGGAGACAGATTCCACAGACACCTTCAAGGTATCGGGGCGAGGCGAGCTGCATCTGTCTGTACTGATTGAAAATATGCGACGGGAGGGCTTTGAGTTCGCCGTCAGCAAAGCGGAGGTATTGTATAAGACCGACGAGGCCGGACACAGGCTGGAGCCGATGGAGCTGGCCTATATCGACGTGCCCAACGAGTACGCGGGAACTGTGATTGAGAAGCTGGGCCAGAGAAAGGGCGAGCTGCGGAACATGGGTTCTATCACTGGCGGCACCTACACCCGCCTGGAGTTCTCCATCCCCTCCAGGGGACTCATCGGCTACCGCGGTGAGTTCATGACCGACACCAAGGGCAACGGCATCCTGAATACCGTGTTCGACGGCTACGGACCCTACAAGGGGGATATCGCCTACCGCGGACAGGGCTCCCTGATCGCTTTTGAGGCCGGAGAATCCATCACCTACGGCCTGTACAACGCTCAGGAGAGGGGCATCCTCTTCATCGGCCCCGGCGAAAAGGTGTACAGCGGCATGGTGGTGGGACAGACCGGCAAGAGCGAGGATATCGAGATCAATGTCTGCAAGAAAAAACAACTGACCAACACCCGCTCCTCCAGCGCAGACGAGGCCCTGCGGCTGACGCCGCCCAAGATCATGAGCCTGGAGCAGGCGCTGGACTTCATCGACACCGACGAGCTGTTGGAGATCACCCCCTCCAAGCTGCGGATACGCAAAAAGATACTGGACCCCACACTGCGCAAGAGGGCGAATTTCAAGAAATAAGAGTAAGAGAAAAAGGCTTTGAGCACTGTCTGCTGACAGTATTCAAAGCCTTTGTTTTATCGTTTTGCCTGACGGTCTGACACACCTGCTCATTGCCATTCAACTGTCCCCACATGAAATACAGTGTACTCTGAAAATACTTTTCTCATATTCTCCTCTCTGGTTGTTGGCAATATTACAATACAACCATTCTGTATAAGTATCTGGACGCTGTGCTTTATCTGTTCTTTGAGATGCTCTACATCCTGCGAATTCATCCAGGGATAGCAAAATATCTTTTTGCCATAGGCAAAGCCGATAGCTATGGATGCTTTCCACCTTTCGCCGCTTACTCTCCCGATAGTGCGTCCAACTCTTTCCTCAGATACGCGAAACATTTCCTGAATCGCGTCAGCGTCTTTCTGACAATGAGTTGCCAAAATCCCATTTCTAATCTGTTCCTTGACCGTTTTTCTCCTGAATGGAGAGCGAGCACCATATATATCATATCCGACATACCAACTGCTTTTTATGATATGATCTATCGTCTCTTCCTTGCCATCTATAAATATTTTCCCCTCACAGTAGTTTGTGTTCCCTGTCAGAGCACAGCTTAATGCAGCGCCTCCCTCTCCAAATTCGCCAATAATACCGTAGAGATTGCCTGCACGAAACTCAAAATTATGGTGAGACAGGCTGTCTCTAACAATGCCATGATGAAACAGATCACACTCTCTCCCTGCCGAAAAATCGCGTAAAATCACCTTCTCCATATGCGCCGTCAATAAAATCTCCTCCGTCATGTATGGTATAAAACCTGATTTTTCACAGCCCCCAATTGCGAAACTCTTTCCGCGAGTGACGGGACTGGTCAATATATACAAAAACGGGCTCCGATGCAGTGGCAAGTCGCCCTTATTTTGTATATATTGCCCATTCCCTGTTCCAGAAAAGAGTCGTTTCACAATCAACTACTAAGTTCACTAGACAATTGTAAAACAGCCTTTTGCCAGTACCGAATTGTGCATATGGTATATTCCAAAAGCAGGCTTCGTGTTACGGTTTGCAACCGTAACACCACGAACTGTCGGTACTTAGCGAGGTTTGCCGAATTCATTCGGCACGAGCTTAGTACCGCTACAGTGAGAACGAAGCGAAAGCGTGCCTGCGTTGGAATATACCATGTGCACAATGACACTCGCAAAATAACTGGCTCTCGCAATAGTCTACTAACTCCACGTTCTCATCAATCAGAAATAATGCTATACTGCATCCACTCGTACAGGAGCCTGGTCCCCTCCGTGATCTCCGGTGGCAGCAGCGCCCTGGCCACCAGCTTCAGCTCCTCGGAATCCTCGTCAATCCTCTTTAGATGAGCATAGTCGCCATCAATGCCAACCACCTGATATTGAAATGCTTTCATCATATCCTCCCGTCTATGCCGTCTGCATCGCCAGGTTGCGCAGATATGCTGTCACAAACACCGCGGAAGAATTCCAGTAGATCGTGATCTCGTTTAACGAATAGCACTCCATCCGGTCCAGATAACATTTCATGGGCGGCGTCCCTGCCGGAATCTCCCGAATACCCAACTCGTCTCCGGGTCTTCCGTTGGGTCCGCCGGATACCCATCCCGCCATAGGCTCGTCTATGCCGTCCGCCTCCGTCGTGCGCAGATGAGGATGCCTGTACGCATGTTCCCCGTACCCTGTGACAAAGCTGTAACCCGTGATATTTCTGCCCAGCAGATAGTCGATCTGAGCCCGAATCGTCTCCTGATAGGAGGCAATGCGGGAAGCGGCATCCGCCTGCGCCGTCCCGTCTGTCTCCAGCGTCCTGATCGCCAGCGCCAACAGGATACCTCTGTTGGTAACGACCATATTGCTGCCCCAGCAGAAATCCCTGACGCCCATAGCCATACCAAATGCGTTGCCTGTCCTCAGAGCAGCCAGCCTGTCCGCCTCTGCCAGCACAGCGCTGCGGAAAATCTGTGTCGTCTCCTCCCCCGCAACCTTTTCAGAGTCCGTGAGAACTGCCATGGCCGCGAAGCCGGCCACATCCGTCCAGCCAAAATCCGTCACAGACATCCCCGTCGCCAATATCCTGCGCAGCTCCGCCACATACTCCTGCGTGTCCTCCCGCCGCCAGGATGCCAGCAGCAGCATCTCTGCCGCCGCCCACAGGCGCTCGTCCGCGTCGGACCTGTCCCCGTATTCTCCGGTGTTGCTGCCCTTGGGATTGGTAAACAATACGGGCTGAGGATTCTCTGTCAGCCACTTCCAGGCCAGCCTTGCCGCCGCCTCCATCTGCCCTGCGAACTCGCTGTCCACGCAGTCATATGTTCTGGCGGCCAGCGCCATGCATGCGCAGAAATCCGCCACGGCCAGAGAAGACACCGCAAAGGCGTAGAACGGGTCAGCGTCCTCCTCCGGCATGATAAACGGCGCATGACTCCAGGCTGTCAGCTTGTGATATACGCCGCCATCCTGCCGCTGCAGCTTCAGCATCCACTCCAACTCATAGCGGCACTCGTTCAGCACATCCGCCGCGCCGTTGCCGCTCTCAGGGATGTTCAGCTCCTCCGCAAAAGCCTGCGGATACAGCTTGTAAGCGTACAGGAGATGAGCGACTGCCACCGCTCCGGGCGTAATATAACGCCCATAATCTCCCGCGTCATGCCAGCCGCCCTGGGCCTTGAGCATATGCCCAGACTCCCCGTAGACCTCGCTGTCCGCCATATGACAGGCCGCGTGGACATAGGGCCCCGCGTACTTTTCCTCCAGCGCGCAGCCACAGCGCTGGTAATACAGCGCCTTGATCATGGCGTTATGTACGCCTGCCAGCACATCCTGGCCTATCGCAAAGGTATCGCTCTTCTCGCCGGCTCCCTCCAGATAGTATCTCCCCGCCTCCTGCACACTGCCAAAATCCACGGAATATAAGGTTTCGCCGCACAGAGGGTCCTCAATTGCCGCACCGGTTTCCCCCTCCCAGACTGTCTTTCCCGTCACGCTCCTGAGCACATAGCTTCCCGGCTGGGATACCACCGCCCTCTTGGTGGCTGTAACCGCCTCATACCCCACCTGATTCACCATAATCGCCATTTCTGCAATCCTCCTGTTTTCGCTCTACCTATCTTGGGCGCTCCGCCGAGGGTCCGGCATCCGCCTTTGTGTCCCTCTTAGTATAGCAAATAAATGACTGGTTGAAAAGTCCTTAATCTAGTGTACTGGCATGCTCATTTTCGAACTAACAGTGCCGAATATATCGTCACTCTGTAAGGCGGAGGAAGGAGGCGATGCGGTGGCATCGTTGACTGACGACAACGCAGCAGATGGCGATATAGGCGGTGCTGTTGGTTCAAAAATGAGCGTGTCAGCACACTAGGCTCTCGACGCTCTCCCATCTATGTACTGGACAGCCATTCTTTTTCATGGCCGCCCGCAGCTCCACATAGCATCCACAGCTGCGACACATACCCTCCAGCAACAGATCGCAGGCCTTACAGAGAGCCAGTCTCTCCTCATATAAGTCCTCCGGCGTCTTCAGCTCCGGCTCAATATTGGCTATGTATTCCTGCAGATTTTTAAAATATTCCTCCTGACCGATCATATCCCTGGTCAGACACTTCCGACAATATCTCTGATTATGGGCTTCCTCCATAAGATGCCTCCATGCTCACCGCTAGGCGAAACTTCTTTCTATATTCATTCTATATATGAAAAAGCATAACATCAGCCTCGGCAAAAATCAACCTCCATTCCCTGTGCCGCTACGCTATCACGCAGACAAAATGTACCCACAGCTATTAGTTTTCCAGAGAATACTCCCTGACCAGAATAAACGGCGTAAACTGCCGGCCCTGGCCCGCCGGATTATCTGCCACCAGCTTTGTGAGCTTTGCCCCTGGCCAACTCCGAAGCTGCCTGCTTTTCCCCAGAAGCTCAATCCCCAGATCATTGGCATCTACAATCACCATTGTAACGCCCGTCTTCTGCCAGACCTCATCACAGACCCTGTCCGGCTCGCTGGGAATGCGAATGCCAATATGTTCATACTCAGAGATGTCTTTCCCATAGAAACCGTCCAATCTCCTAATCTCCTCACCCAGCATCCGATAAAAGGTGCCATGAACTCCGCGCAGCGCGTCAACACCTGCACGGACAGCCGCCCACAGGACTTTTCTAAGGCCGCACAGGTTGATGGCAAACTGCATTTTCATCGGCAGTCCCATGCCCGGCCCGGCAGAAGTCTGATGGACAAAGCGGGACAATATCCGGGCCCAGAATCCGGGCCTGACCTCCTCCTCCGTAATGACTCTCCCCTGACAGAGAGCGATAATCTTCTCACTGGAAAAAAAGAATGTCTCCCGGCTCGTAAATCGGTTTCACATATTTTTCAATCAGATCGATATAGCTCTCACCGATCCTGACAAAGTGTGTCGCAATCGCATGGCGGGCATAGCTTCTGCCGCAGACCGAAACGACCACCTGTTTTCTCTCGTTGGCATAAAAATCTGTATATTCCATAGTAGATGATTCTCCTCTGTGCTTGATTTGTTCTGGTACTGATCAGACTATATCAAGCCAGCCTCTAAATCATCTTTAACGCTCAAAAAAACAGGGAATTCGGGCCCCTTACCTCTCAAGGTATCACGCATTTCCTGTTTATCGTTTAACATGCAGTTCCAAAAGCTCCCTCGCAATTGTTACAGCTATAACCTAGAAATTTTTCAACTGCAACCAGATACTCTTTTGTAATGTGATCTTTTAAACAGCCAATAAAAATAAAGTCACCCTCTAAGATATCATTGGCGACGTCCTCAGTCAGACTCACTCCACAATGGTACTCAAAGTGCTTCAAGATATCCATACCAATAAGAACATTTGATGTTCTGTCATAGCTAACTCCGATATGTCCGACTGGTATGCTATAGCCATTAACATAAAACTGTGTAACAGGCACATCAAATTTGAGTACTGAACACTCCAAAAAATCTCCACATCTAAACAAGTCTGTCTGTTCCCTCCGAAACAGCCTTGTGTCATTGGCGCCAAATCCAAGACTCATATCCAGCTTCGCTTCTATCGCCTGCTTCTTATAGGCCATCGCTGTTTTCTTATCCAGGCCCACTGATGGCGACTGCAATGAAATACTGGTGTTTTCACAGCCAGTATCTATCTTCGCGTTTCCTGACAAGGCAAGCCTGTGTGTCATCAGACCAAGTTCAAATTCAACGACAAAAGCATTCCTGCGAACTTCCCCAAGCTTTGACAGGACAAAATTCTTATTCATCATAGGTCACATCCTCGTCCATATCCAGGCTGTCGTTATATATACAACGACAGCCTGACAGTATCAGTTCTGTCGAATGCGCGTCCCTCTCCTCAGTAACATATGCAATATCTCCTGATAACTTGTTCAGACTACCGGATGCATTGGACAGAATAATATAAACATCAGTAATACCCCTGAGTTCGTCATATGTGACTCTACGCCCTACATATAAATCTTCCAAAACTAGTCGTCTCATAAAACCTGCCTTTCTCACTACTACAACTTTGATCTGTCAGCAGCGTACATTATTCTTCACCTGCCCTATATTTATTTTATCACAGGTCTACTATGCTTACAACCAAATATACTGAAAATTCGTTGACGGTTTGGTTGCCACAATATCTGCCTCTTATATCATTCACTTTGTTTCACAATGGAGTTGCTCTCGAAATAATTTGCAGGATCATAGGACATACGACTATTAAGATGATCAGGAAGTACACATCACAAAAAGACATTATATTCTCAGCTATTGGAAAAGTGGCGGAATCCCTATTTAAAAGCTTTCCCGCCACTCAATCTCAACGTGCGTTAGAGGATTCGAACCCCCGACCTTTTGGTCCGTAGCCAAACGCTCTATCCAGCTGAGCTAAACGCACATCTGTTGCAGATTCTCTCTGCAACACTATATATTCTACTAATATCTGCTTCAGTTGTCAATAGCTTTTTTGAATTTTTTTCGTTTCATCATTCAGATTTTCTACAATTGCCGTCACCTCGGACACCATATTGCTATTTTTCTCGCAGGCGTCGTAGGTCTCACTGGAATGGGCAGACACCTCCTCCGTGATGGCGGAGATCGTCTGAATGCTCTCCACGATGCCCGCATTGGCGGTCTCCAGCTCGACGACCGTATTTCTCATAGCTGTGGTCTGCTGCTCAATATTCTTCGTCATACCCGCGATCTTTTCAAAGCTGCCCATGACCTCCCTGGCCGTCACAGCGTGAGAACTGTTGCTGTCTGTCACCTGATCAATAGCGGAGGACACCTCCTTTAACTCTGCGTTGATATTCTGAATCAGCTCCGTGATACTGACTGTGGCAGACTTGGTCTGATTGGCCAGGGAAGATATCTCGCTGGCTACCACGGCAAACCCTCTGCCCGCATCCCCTGCTCTGGCGGCCTCTATGCTGGCATTCAGGGACAGCAGGCTGGTCTGGCTCGTGATACCGGTAATCATCTCAATGATGGTGTTCATCTTCTCCGTCTGAACATTCAGATCCTCCATCCTGCTGATAACCATATTATTGGCTTCTATGGATTTCTGCACCTGCTCCGTCATAGCGTCAATATTCTTCTGGCCCTCCCGAATCATCTCGGAGGCATCATCCACACCCTTGTCAATGCTCTCGGCATTATCCTTGACCTTGGAGATATGATTCTGTATCTCCTCGGTACGGCTGAGCTGCTGTTGAATAGATTCCGCTGTCTCAGTGCTTCCCTGCGTCACCTCCTTCATCGAGCCCTGAATATGCGTTACAGATTGATCGAGCTGCTCCATCTTCTCCGTCACCTGCTCGATTCCCTGACTGATCTGCTCCGCGAGCTGCAGGGTACTGCTGAGCATCTGCGTAGATTTATCCTTCTCCGCATTCAGACTAGACAGCTTGCTCTGATTGAGCTTATTCAAACACATAGTAGTGATAACGCAAAAAATAGAAATCAATGTGATACTGGCAACTCTGATCTCCACGTCCGCAATCTGCTCAGTCGTATACCCTTCAGTCATGGCCACGTATATAATGTCAACTATATTGAGCGCGCACATACTTCCGCAGTACAGAGCCGTAAAACGCACATTGGAGTACAGCAACAGCACAACAAACATCGGAATCGCATACACAAAATTGGTAATGCTGTTAGCCGTAAATATGGCAAATGCATACAAGATGCCATAACACACTGCGATAACGTGCATAATCAGCCCGCTGTCAGGCTCCCTTTTAAACAGGATCCACTCCACAATTACCGGCACCAGACATATGGCCAGAAATACACATATGTAACCCACGCCTCTGGCGCCCTTTAACAACTCCACCATATAAGCCAGGGCCAGTACTACATCTATGATCGTATGGCACATAATGGCCGTTCGGTTGATATACGCTTTCTCTGACAGTTTCATTTCCTTCCCCCTGATCCCTATTGTATTTTCTATAAATAATAATAAATAATATATAAGTTATACCATATTTAACAAAAAAAAGATAGGTTAATTCTGTCTTTTTTCGTGTCAATTTTGAAAGAGTATGCTATAATGAATAAAATGTGCGTCATTGGCGCATGGAGCAATGGGCAAACTCAGGAGGTATTTATGCTGCAATTGGAGAATCTCTCCTATCAGGTGGCGGACGAATCCGACTCCCGCAAGGAGATCATTAAAAATATGAACCTGACCATAGGCGACCACCGCTTTATCGTGATCACCGGACCAAACGGCGGCGGCAAGTCCACGTTGGCCAAGCTGATCATGGGTATCGAAAGGCCCACCGGAGGACGAATCCTGTTTAACGGACAGGATATCACAGAGTTGTCTGTCACAGAGAGGGCCAGATGCGGTATCAGCTTTGCCTTTCAACAGCCGGTGCGCTTCAAGGGAATCAAGGTCAAAGACCTGATCACCCTGGCCGCTGGGAATTCCCTCTCCACCGCCGGAGCCTGCGAGTATCTGTCCAAGGTAGGACTCTGCGCCCGAGACTATATCGGCAGGGACGTGGACGCCAGCCTCTCCGGTGGAGAGCTAAAGCGCATCGAGATCGCCACAGTGCTGGCACGCAATACCCCCCTGTCCGTATTTGACGAGCCTGAGGCGGGCATTGACCTGTGGAGCTTCAACAATCTGATTAAGGTCTTTGAGGAACTGCACGACACGGGGACCGATCGCTCCCTGATCATCATCTCCCATCAGGAGCGCATCCTGAATATCGCGGATGAGATCGTCGTGATTGCGGAGGGTCAGGTGAAAGCCCAGGGACGCAAGGAAAATATCCTGCCGGAGCTGCTGCAGGATACCGGAAGCTGCCGCTTCTATCAGGAAGTGCAGTGAGACAGGAGGTGTTCTAAATGGATGCAATACAGAAGGAGCTGCTCGAGCAGGTGGCTGGGCTTCACGAGATGCCCGCCGGAGCTTATAATATTCGGGCGAACGGTGAGGCCGTGGCCCGAAGCACCACTGCTCATATTGATATCGTCACCAAGACGGACAAAGCGGGCATTGATATTGTCATACAGTCCGGCACCAAAAAGGAGAGCGTTCACATTCCGGTGATCCTGAGCCAGAGTGGATTGACCGAGATGGTCTACAACGATTTCCATGTGGGGGACGACTGCGACGTGACTATCGTGGCGGGCTGCGGCATCCACAACAGCGGCGATCAGATGTCCCGACACGACGGCGTCCACACCTTTTACATTGGGAAGAATTCCCATGTCAAATATGTGGAAAAACACTACGGCTCCGGGGAGGGCACCGGAGAGCGGATCATGAACCCTGAGACTGTGGTGATACTGGGCGAAAACAGCTTCATGGAGCTGGAGACCGTACAGATACGGGGCGTGGACTCCACCAAGCGCTCCACGAAAGCGACACTGGCGGACGGAGCCAGGATCATCGTCACCGAGAAGCTGATGACCCACGGAAAGCAGTACGCGGAGACCTCCTTTGACGTAGATCTGGATGGCGAAGGCTCCAGCGCCAATGTGATCTCGCGGGCGGTGGCTAAGGATGATTCCCGCCAGCTCTTCCTGGCCAAGATAAACGGCAACAACCGCTGCGCCGGTCACTCCGAATGCGACGCGATCATCATGGATAACGCCAGGATCAGCGCTATTCCAGAGATCACCGCCAACCATCTGGACGCGGAGCTGATTCACGAGGCCGCCATCGGCAAGATCGCCGGAGACCAGATCGTCAAGCTGATGACGCTGGGACTGACGGAGACCGAGGCCGAGGCGCAGATCGTGAACGGATTCCTCAAATAGCCGCAACCGACCGGTATAGTCAAAGTGCGGTATTTCCCTCGATCTGGGAAATACCGCACTTTGCTGGAAAAGCTTTATCGTCTTCCTCCTTAACACGCCGCATAATTTTTCATCTCCGCGCCCCTGTCAAATGCCTCCAATTCTTCCCTCGGAATATCGCCCTTGCCGTCATATCGGTAATAACGGCCATGGTCCGCCCGAAATTCCAGCACACAGTAATCCTCATCCTCCACACCGCCAGGATAATAACGCTCATCCCCCTCATTCCACAACAGTTCTCTGTATTCCCGCTCAAAATGAACAGTGACCTTACCGGCGAGACATACTCCCTCAAATGCCGTGCAATCAACAAAGTACAGACACGCTCTGTCGTTTTTCAATAATGCCTGCACATGCATGGAAGAGGTGTTAGTGGAGATATAATGTACTCCCAGCCCCTTGTGCCAGGTACTAAAGACTTGCCTGATACTGGGATTGCCCTCCCCGTCAAGAAAACCGAGACCTGCGGACCCTGCCTTCTTGACCAGGTCATTGATTTCTTCTAATGTCATATTGACTCCTTCCTGCCCGCTTGAGCGAGCGCACAAACGATAACTGTTATTCTCCGCAAAGATTTCTTTTGTGTCCACTGCCTTCTTCTTTTTCCAGATTTCGCAGGACTCTCTCCAGGCCGTCGTCGAGAGCAAGTATCTCCTCTTCGGTAAATCCCCTGTAAAACAGACGGCTCATATCGTCCGACACCTCCTGATACTTCCGCTCCAAATTCCTGGCCTGAGGAGTGAGACAAATGCGTATCTGCCTCCGGTCTTTTGCGTCATAGCACCGCACCACATGTCCCTGGCTTTCCAGCCGGTCAAGCATACCGGTCAGCGTAGTCTTGGCCAGCCCTGTCCTCTTAGCCAGTTCTACGATGGGCAAATCATCCTCCTGCCACAGGACATAAAGTATACGTCCCTGCGCACCGTTGAACTCCTCAATCCCCGCTTCTATGAGCAGTCTGCCGAAAATACGCCCCTGAATCTGCTTAATCTGTGAAATCAAAAAACCGCCCCTTGTCTCGATCATTTTTCCTCCTATAACGAATAGTACTATATAGAACTATTAATTGTCAAGTATTTTTTCTGCAATACAGTTTTGTCCGATTCATTCTGCGGCAAGCAAGACCGCCGGACAAACAGTCTACATTTACACAGTTTTCATTTACATGGAAACAAATAATGGGGCTTAAGCCCTCACCATCTGAGACAGAAACAGCAACACCATCGCCGCTATGACAAAGCGCAGCAATTTGTCGTACAGACCCTCTCCCGCCGGCGGACGCAGCCGTTGCTGTGCGCTGCCTGACGCGGCGAACTGCTCCCTCTCCCAGTACTGCCTTGCGTACCTGAATACCTCATCGGCGCCCATATCGCTCTTGTTGACGCTGCAGCTCCCGCCGTCCAGAAACGACAGATTTCGCACCCAGCCCTTCTTGGGGTCCGATACCCAGCCGCTTTTGATCTCCATTACCACATCGAACGAAAAGACCTGAAGCATCCCTCTCTCATCCACCAGATAGTGCCTGGTGACGGTAAAATCCTTAGTCTTAACCAGCGGTTCCTCCAGAAAATACTCCTTGCAGAACTTAGATAGGACCTGCTTTCTGTCCCCCCATCTGGCAAAGCGGGCCATATTGTCCACCATGGGCCGCAGGGCCATCAGCAGATACAGCATAAATGCCAACACAATGAGCGCCGGAAACCACACCTTCAGCGCAAAGCTGTCCACCTCACCTGACATCCAGAAGGCAAAGCAAAGCGCTGGAATCCAGATCGCCAGCGCGCCTCTCACGGTGGCATTCTGACACAGGAGTCCATACAGCAGAAAGCTTACTGTGGGATGATGCCCCTCCCGGTACGGAAAACGGGAAATCCGCATCGACCAGATCTGTGTGAGTCCCGCCAGCACAATCAGCGCCGTCTTCAGCGCCAGCGCCACTGTCCCGTACAGAAACAGGTACAGCGGCAGGTTATATCCCAGCCCTGCCAGCGATCTGCCCGCCAGCGCAAGCAGATCGACTCCTCCAACCAGTCCGGCAATGCCCACGACTGTCAGAAGCGCCGCCATGAGGAAGTCCAGGCTGTAAGAGAAGATCCACCGGACAACGTTCAAGCGGTTCTCCCGATTCTTTCTCCAGAGCCGCCAGGTCAGGCACCAGAGGATGGCAAACAGACCCGCAAGACACAGCAGTTCCGTGTACAGGCGGGGAGACAGGGCCTGCGTCCACACTCTCTCCAGCTCAGCGCTGGCGGGCATCTGCAGGAGGATGGCAATGAGCGATGCCGCCATAATCGTGATGGTCCCCGGCAAAAGCATGACCATCAAAGTCTCCATTCCCGTCTTTTTCTTCACCAGCGCATACAGGTCCATCAGGTACAGAGCGATATTGAGATACAACAGCACCATCACCAGCCAGAACGCCACCCAACTCACGCCCTTGCTCTCCGCTATTTTGCTAATATCCTGGAACAATTCCACCAGCCGCATACTGTCCCCCCTCTACGCACGGCATTTATCATCTGCCACAGATATTTTACTGGAAAAAAGCCTCCACGTCCGTGGCATAGCACCACTTCGCGGACGTGAATTTGCCGAAAATATACTTGTTGGAGGCGGACTCACACATCGTATACAGCCTGCCATCGACTATCTCGATCTCCTCCGACATGGGGGCAATCACACCGTCCTTGAGCAGAGCCGCGCTGTCCAGCGCATATAAGGGCAGCTCCATACCCAGCAGCGCTATATTCCCCTGCAGCTGCAGCCGTGACTCATCGTACTGATAGATATGAGACTGCGCCGTTCCCCAGGAGGAGGACACATAGATCCGGCCCCCGTCAAAGCACATGCCCTGCGCCAGATCGGGCAACGTATAGGCCTTGACTGGTACAGGGTCAATACCATACTGCGCCTGTGCGTCCAGCGTATATTCCACCGCCAGAGCCTGCTGATAATCGCCTGCCAGCGTAGTATATTTGTGGCTCTCCGGCGTCTGATAGTTGGGATTGCGGTAGAACTCGCCAGTCACCAGCCTGTTTCCATCCACCGTCACAAAGGCCGGACCGATATAATCCGTATCCGACACCGCCGTCTGGAATGTCCCTATAGCCGCCACGCTCTCCCCATCCGCCGCATCATAGATACTCTGGCGGGAAAAAACGAGCAGTCTGCGCTCTCCGCCGTCCGCCACATAGATATAATCGCCATATACGGCAATGCCGCCTGCATGTCCCGTGTAATCCGAGCCGTCTGTCAGCGCCATGCGGATTGTCTTGTCGGGCTTCCTTGCCCCCGCAGCAATAATATAGATCGGGGAGGCGACATTGTCCTTCTGATAACCGTCTACCAGAAAACGCTCACTCTGCCCGTCATAGGCAATTCCCTGCGCCACAAAACCACTGCCGCAGTCTGGGATGATAAAACCGCGCTCCGATGCCTGATAATACGCCCGCACCGGTATCCGAAAATACAGCCTTGCGCCAAGCAGCACCAACGCTGCCAACAGCGCCAGCACACCTAAAGTCCACAGCAGATAACTCCACCACTGCTTTTTCTTCATCCTCTTCATTGTCCTGTCTGTCATATTAGCTCCTTACCTAATGATCTGATATTAGTTGATTGCGAAACCCTGATTTTATCAGTACCGAATTGTGCATATTGTATATTCCATAAGTAGGCCCTTTCGAACCGTCGGTACCTAGGGTTGCTAGCAACCCTCGATGCTGTATTTTGGCATCTTATGTACCGCTACGGTGAGAACGGAGCGAGAGCGTGCCTACGTTGGGATACACAATGTGCACAATGACACTGGCAAAGTAACCGAGTTTCGCAATCGGCTATGATCTGATATCATCAATCTATGGATTAATATGCCCTGATGTCACCAGATCTCATACCTCACTGTTGAAACGATATCCAATACCCTTCACCGTCTGGATATATCGTGGACTGCTGGAGTTTTTCTCTATCTTCTTTCTCAGACGGCTGACGACTGCTGTGATATTGCAGTCATCACAGTCATAGGGCTCCCCCCATGCCTCCTCGCATATGCTCTTTTTGGTCACAAGCTTGCCCTGATTTCCCGCGCAGAAAAGCAACAGGCCAAACTCCTTAGGCGACAGAGAAAATGTGCCTTTTTCCGTAGTGACGCTGCGTGCTTCCAGATCAATCGCCATACCCTCAAAGCACAGATATTTCATCTCTTCCTCCCCTGTTCTATTCCAGGTATAGCGGCGGAGCAGAGAATGAATGCGGGCGGTCAGCTCCTCCCGTTCAAAGGGCTTGGACAGGCATTCATCCGCCCCTGCGCGCAGGCCGCGCACTTTGGAAAAGTTGTCGCCATGGGCTGTAAGTATCAGAATAGGCAGACTGCTCTCTTCCCTGATCTTTTCCAGCGTCTCAAAGCCGTCCAAGCCCGACATCATCATATCCAGTATGACAAGCTGATAGGCTTTTGTCTGCAACCGTTCCAGACCACTCCTGCCGCTGTAACTGCAGTCCACCTTGATATTCTCCCCCTGAATTGCGCGCTTGATCATGACGCATAGCTCTCTGTCTTCATCAATAACTAAAATGTGCTTCATTGTCTGCATCCTTTCATCCGTTTTCTCCTGATTATTATAACGCCCCAGAGAGCTTTTTTCAACGTCGCATTTCTCAAGACTGTCCCTTCACGCTCCGCGGGCAAATTACCAATTGACTTTGCCCATTCCTTATCTTATAATGAAAATGTATCCGGGGAAGACACCCATACCAACAAACGCAGATACAAGAACACAAATACCAATCAGGGGAGGACACCCATGGAAAAAAACAGGCAGACTGTATCCGTTCTGGATGAACAGGATACTGTGATTGGTCATACCTATCCAAAAAGAGCAAAAGGACTTGTCAAAAAACGTCGGGCAGAGTTTGTTTCCGACAATGCAATCCGTCTACACAGGCAATGCCCGACATATGAGAATATGGAGGACAAAGAGATGGATCAAACCAATTTCATAACCGTACACCCCACAGTGTGGCGCAAGAATCCCGATGGAGCCAATAAGACTGTCAGTGACCGCTTTATGATCAGCAATCCGCTGTTCGGCGCCGTTGCTAACGCTTCCAGTTTAGTCGAGGTCTTATCTGTCGGCACATGGAACTGGGACAACCCCAGTTATGTCACCAATGGCTTTCAGGAGCTTACGCCGAATACAGAATATCACTTTGTGTTCTGGCTGAACGGCGGCGAGAATGACCGCAGCGATGAGACCTGCCAGCTACAGATTCTGTTCACCGATGACAATATCACCGCCTCCAACAGAGAGTTTACACAGGGTATGTGTTTCCGCTTAAACCGCGGATATATCAAACCGCTGAAAAAGTATAAGGGCTGGGAATACTATGATATACCGTTCACTACAACCCAGGCCAGGTACACTCAATTTCAGTTTGTGGCGGACAGAGCGCCAATGGCGCTGATGGACGCTGTTGAGCCTGACTTGTACAGAGATTTACAGGATGTGACCGATCCCTATGAGAAGCGGCGCCCTCAGCGCCACAACATTATTTTCGAGGACGGCTGGCCGGTGAACAGATGGTATTCCACTGAAAATTTGGCCCAGGGAAAAGGCGATGATGAGGCAGCTGTTAAGGGGTTTCCGTTTGATTCCCAATTCAATTTTAAGCCGCCTATGTTCAATAACTTTAACTGGTCTGGCCTGACGGAGGATATCGCCAGTGAAGTCATGGACAATCTGGACTTGGATGAACTACAGGAGAATATGGGAGAAGAAATCAGGGAGTCCATTTTAGAACAGCTGAACATAGATTCCTTGCGCAATGAGATTATGGAATCTGTCAGAAGATCCCTGTTACATCCATCTAACTAAGCAATAGCGTACAGCCCCCATTCCCACAAAGGGAATGAGGGCTGTACTTATCTTATACTGTAAAATCAAACCGTCCGCCATGAACCTGCCGCTCCTGCGCAGGTACCTCGTCCCAGTTTACATTCTGGATATTCCTGAGCAGTTCATCCACACTCGAACCAGTGACATGCACGCGCTGTACCGTTTGTGTTGCTGTTCCATCCTGTGAAGCCAGCTTTTCAGCGGCCAGGCGCTCGGCCTCCTTCTTCTCATCAGTTCGCTCCTGTGCCTTTTTCGCTGCGGCCTTCTGATCGGCTTTCTTTTTCTCCGCTTTCTTGGCCAGCCGAGTCTCGAATTCTTTCTGTGCTTTCGCTCGGTTCACCGCCTGCTTCTCATGAAGCTTGGTATTCGCCCTCTCGATATCCGCATAGAACTGCTTCACGCCATAGGGGTCGATGGACACTCCCAGATGCAGCACGTCCCCCTCATCCAGCTGAATCTTCTCCTTCATCTCCTTCATCTGCTCTACAGCATCATCCAACTGATCGGTGTACTGCTTGCGCACTTCGGGGTCCGCCGCCATCTCCTCCAACTCGTCGGGATCAAGCAACACGCCAAACTCCTTGGCGCTTCTGGACAGATAGGAGGACGCCTCCTCCTCTGAGTCGTACTTGGCGACAATGAAATCCATGTCGCGGTACTGCTTCTGCAGATCTTTTAACAGGGCCTTAGCCGCATCGCTGAGCTCATTTGTGTTAGTCTTTCTGACATTTCCGCCGCGCTGCGTGCTGCCTGCCCTGTCCGTCTTGGTCTGCTCCCTTTTCCTCTGGACAGCGCCGCTCATGTAGCTGGTCTGCTGATAAGCGCCGTAGCCATTTACTTTGCTCATACTTCCTCTTTTCTGCGCCGCTTTGATCTTCAGACTCGCGAATGCGGCGCCGACGCAAGTCTGAGGAGAACCGCCTTGAAGCGTACAGTCCGTTCTCCTGCACTCCATTGCCATTTATCGTAAATCCATTTACGATCAGATGATTAAAAAAATAATTACTTTATCTCATATATCGGCATACTCCGTAGAAAAATTTACCATGGGCAGGAGCTGTCCATGGTCGTTTGATGCTATCCCTACTTATTAGAACGGTTTCTATACTGTCCGCCTTTTCCCGTGACGCTCTCCCTGTATTTCTGCGTGTTGGAATCCTTAATAACCCCCATACACAGGCAGAAAACCAGTCCGATGGCAAAGCCTAACCACACATTGTTTAAGACAATTCCCAGAATCATACCCACTATTATCCCCACAACAACATATACACCTGTCCATACCGTTTTCGCTTTGACAATGGAATATGTCTCCACATTACCCTCTTTGCCGCGAAATACAAATCCCGCCTTTTGAAGCGCATTCACACCCTTGTCGTTTTCATGCTCCACATGGGAGATAACTTCGTATATGTTTCTGTGCAGAAATGCCCAGTTTACCATCATTTTGATTACTTCCGTACCGAGCCCCCGATTCCTGTATCTCTGCGCAAGCTCCACCTTAAGAGGAATGGCGCCCAGAAGCTTCTCCCCTGCAAAGGACGCCGTCCCAATTTGTTCTTTCTCTCCCTTCCTGAAGGCAACAATCCAATCGGACTCCCACAGATCCTCCTCGTTCGACGGTGTAATTGTTATTGTATCGGATTTCAGCCAAAAATTGTTTTTCTTCATATCGCCCTCCGCACCTCTTTTTCTATTCCCATTATAACTCAAGGCACCGCACATGGAAAGGTTTTTTTAGTAGCTACAGGCTTGACATACTCCCTTCGAAAAAACGAGTTGCCGCCCTCATTTTTTTCATTCTAAGTAGCCGTCTATTTTAGCGACGGGCACATTTCGCTATGGATTCAATTGGAGTTCCAGCAGTTTAACTACCTTGTTGCATATGTTCATACGATGCTGATGAGCGCCATAAATACCCAGAATATATATCACTACATAGCATAGCAGATGTATCATATTCCCCCTAAAGGCACTTATGCCTATGCACATCCCCAAAAACAGATGCCACCATATCAATACACACCAAACTCCCCACGTTTTGCTGTAAAATACATTACAGCTACAGCCTTCCCCTTTTTCAAGTACTTTCATATGAATGCGTGGAGACAGCATGTCATGCCTTCCAATTGATAGGTAGCAAAAAGAAATTGTATTTTCATTATACTCTGCTCGACACAGCTTTTTCCCTGCTGTAAAAATATTGAAAAATTGATCCTCTAGCACAATATCTCTTACTTTTTCCTCTATTTCAGCTTTCTGCAGATTTGTATTGATTTTCTCTATGTAATACTGCTTTGACAATTATTTCTCCTCCACTTCAATCACCTTCATTTGCGGCAGCAATCTACTGCTCATGACGGCATTTCCGCCATATTCCCCAACAAATTCGATCATGATATTCCTTATGGTTGAATTCCCTTTAATGATTATCGTATTGCTGCCATCTTCCACAAAAAAGGCTTCCAGATGATTCTCCTTTAACAGTCCCATATCTACTTCTTCCTGAAAGTCACCCAGAATACGAACTGTCTTGTCATCACCGCTCCTGTTTCTCAGTGACACGATGCAGTATATATGCACTTCCTGATCTATCACCTCAAACTCATCCAAATAGCTTTCATCCGCAATGACAGTCACTTTACTTCTGGAGGCAATAAACACACAGCCTCCGATTATTACCGCTGTGCCTAACAAAATAGCGCTGATGATTGTGTATGCTCTCTTATTTTTTGCGAAGATATGCCTCAACAATATTCCCACCTTCCTGACTTTCCCGCCGTCAGATTGTTATTTGCCAGCGATATTCGCATGTGCTCTTCTCTATGTCAAATGCTATGCTTCGTCCCAGCTATACGATTCCAGGTCATACAAGAGGTGGAGATGATATCCCTTTTGCTCAAGTCTTTTTACCAATACCTGCATACCTGAAATCCACATCTCATCATGTTCCGCATAGGCCTGCGCCAAATATCTGTTTAGATAGTGCTCAATCACTTGTGGATTAATCGTTTCCAATAGAGCGATTGTCTGATGAAAGGTCGGCCAATTTTCATCCTGCAGCAACTCAAATAAGACATCAATTCCCCTGATTTTATCTTCCTCGGGCATTTTTTCCAATATATAAAGAAAATTCAACCAACAGAATTTAGACGAGCACTTTAATACATCAAAGTATTCATTCAAATCAATACTTTTGTCAGCGACGATGATCTGTGCTATCGTTTCAATCGCTTCGTCACTGATATCTCTATCGTGATATATATCGTATTCGTCTTGTTTTAACAACTCGTCAATCCTGATAGCCATCACGGGCACCTCCACAAATCTCAACGAAAGTATTTTCTGTCTCTTATTCAATATCATTTGTGACGCCCGGCAATCCTCTTGATCTTCTCCATAGGTAACACCACTATGACAATAGGACGACCTGCTCAAAAACTGCTGTTATCTGCTGCTCTCTAAACTGAATCCCCTCACTCCAGACGGAAAACCCTTCCACTGTACGCCACTCTATTTCTGATATTTTTATTTTATACTATTTATAAAGAAATCGTCAACGATTTCTTCCCTTTTTCCATGCATCTGTATGTAGTGACTACTTTTCTATTTATTATACCAATTTATATACTACTGTTTTCATAAATCCGATCATATCTGTTTTAAGATATTTTCCTCTGAACTGTTAGGAATTTACAGCTTTCCAAAAAGCGCTAGGCACTCGTCTCAAAGAACTTTTTTATCGAACTATTAATTTAGGATGAACTCGACAAGCATATGTAAAATATATGGCGTTTGAAAGCTTATGATTGAAAAAAATCATCTTGAGATATGTATCATGTATCTATTCAAGGTGATTTCTCTCCAATTGTATAGGGCTGACTTCTTATGAAAAATCCGTATGTAAGTTTCCTCCTGTTACTGCGTTTTGAGAGTAGGTGTAGTTGGCAAAGAAAACATATTTCAATCCACATTCCGGCTTTGTCAATCAATCTATCCTCTCTCGGAAATACTTCTATTGCAGTCCGCTTTCTTCCTGCTAAGTCATTCTTGATTTTCTGCTTTTCAGACCAAGAAATATCCATTGCCTCTATTTCTTATACTTCTTATACGGAAATGTTCCACAACGCCAATATCCGTCTTGACTAGGCGTATCATTATGATATATTTTCTGTCAAGTCGATAGCACCCGTCTGAATCTCCGCACCAACCGTCACCATATTTTATATCTTTTGGCGATAATTCTCTTATCCATTTGCTCATGTTCCCTACCTTCTACCACAATTTTACAGCAGATTCGATAAGAATTGTACAAATTATAATTTATCGAGAATCGCTTCACATATCTTTCCTTTATCAGTGATTGTATAATCTGCATCAAACCCTGACTTTTGAAGCTTTTCAGAAACAATATTTTCAATTTCCACAAGCATATCATCAGATAAATTTTCAAAATCCACATCAATACCTAACGATTTCATAAAATCTATCTCCGTTTTATTAAACATTATTAATCCTCTCTTTTCTCATATTTTCTTTTGGTAGCGCTTCCGTTCTTCCAGACTGTAATAACATTTCCAGTATCTGGATTTATATTTACAGTGGCGTTTTCGCCTATAAACCTCTGGCTCTTTCTTCCATTATCATCAATCAAAACATCCCGAATATCTAATGGATTTTTCGAAGCATTGATAGTGACTCTGGTTTTGGAGTTTCTTCATGTCTCGGTTCCATTTCAATCCACACTCCCGCACGGGGAGTGACACCGCTTTGACCGCACCCGATAGCGTCAACTACATCATTTCAATCCACACTCCCGCACGGGGAGTGACTATATTATAGCCTTGATTATACATTGGACACTATAATTTCAATCCACACTCCCGCACGGGGAGTGACCGGAGCCGGCTCGTGTCTGAGTAGCCAGGCCAGGGAATTTCAATCCACACTCCCGCACGGGGAGTGACGTGAACAAAGGTGGTCATTGTGGCTATCGGTGCAATTTCAATCCACACTCCCGCACGGGGAGTGACTACATCACAAATTCATATCATGTAAATGTCAGAATTTCAATCCACACTCCCGCACGGGGAGTGACATTTATAACGGCTACGATACTCTGGCAACGGTAATTTCAATCCACACTCCCGCACGGGGAGTGACATTCTTTCCGGCATGTCTATTTATGAGATCATTATTTCAATCCACACTCCCGCACGGGGAGTGACACAGGTGTGATAAAGACAAGCTTTATAATTTGCAGAATTTCAATCCACACTCCCGCACGGGTGTGACGTTACATAATCCATTATGTTGCACGCCAGCAGCAATTTCAATCCACACTCCCGCACGGGGAGTGACAAAAACGATATAAATACCGTTATCAATCGCTGAAAATTTCAATCCACACTCCCGCACGGGGAGTGACAACTACTGCTACTCGCACGGATGGCACTGGAATATTTCAATCCACACTCCCGCACGGGGAGTGACCCCCGGCAGGCTCTACCCCAGGGGGGGGGATAAATTTCAATCCACACTCCCGCACGGGGAGTGACTTTTGCCATTCAATGGCTTTGATTTCTGTCATTTGATTTCAATCCACACTCCCGCACGGGGAGTGACTCTACATCATCAAGATAAGGCCGGCCACCTGCGCCATTTCAATCCACACTCCCGCACGGGGAGTGACAATTAACACACTAGCATAATTATGGCGATCTGTGGATTTCAATCCACACTCCCGCACGGGGAGTGACGTCATGCGGATACATCATAAGGCTGTCACCGACAAATTTCAATCCACACTCCCGCACGGGGAGTGACTGTCGCTGCTCCGGCGGACAAGCCGATAGTGGATAAATTTCAATCCACACTCCCGCACGGGGAGTGACAACGGGGCTAAAAAGGGATGGTGATCGGTTTTTCCCATTTCAATCCACACTCCCGCACGGGGAGTGACATGTAAGCCTTGAATATCCAGTCCAATACCTACAATTTCAATCCACACTCCCGCACGGGGAGTGACTCAATCAAGATTATAGCCATACAACAATACAAAAATTTCAATCCACACTCCCGCACGGGGAGTGACCCGGAAATGTTCGAGGTGGTCACTCAGAATCGCAAATTTCAATCCACACTCCCGCACGGGGAGTGACCATTTATCATTTGCTATATTCCCATCATCTTCCAGAATTTCAATCCACACTCCCGCACGGGGAGTGACCATTCTTCCACAAAGGCATCCACGTTCCCTGCCTATTTCAATCCACACTCCCGCACGGGGAGTGACCATAGTCCCTCCTTTCCGGGACTCTGTAAGAAGCAATTTCAATCCACACTCCCGCACGGGGAGTGACACTCCCTGGAGCAGTTAAAGATTGATCAAGATCAGATTTCAATCCACACTCCCGCACGGGGAGTGACGATTTGGCGGATGATCTGGAGACCCAGCAGCGCAAGATTTCAATCCACACTCCCGCACGGGGAGTGACATCTGGTTACAATTTAATTCTTGGTCGTGATGATTTCAATCCACACTCCCGCACGGGGAGTGACGCCAACTCCTTGAGTGTCATTCCTTTTTCATGGCATTTCAATCCACACTCCCGCACGGGGAGTGACGCGGAAAAAGGCTGGAATGATATCATGATAGGCAATTTCAATCCACACTCCCGCACGGGGAGTGACATATTTTTTAATATCATTGTATGTATAATAATCACATTTCAATCCACACTCCCGCACGGGGAGTGACGTGTGACTCCTTTCTCCCTGCTTGCTGCCGGATGTATTTCAATCCACACTCCCGCACGGGGAGTGACTTGCCATGCAGCGCTTCATCCTGCTTGCTTGCCAATTTCAATCCACACTCCCGCACGGGGAGTGACTGATGAGTTACAGGATAGATATGAGTGTGGAGCAAATTTCAATCCACACTCCCGCACGGGGAGTGACGATGTTTGCATTCTGCATGTCAATAGCTTGGCCGATTTCAATCCACACTCCCGCACGGGGAGTGACTTTATCTGGCAGTACCTCAAAATACTCCTGTAAATTTCAATCCACACTCCCGCACGGGGAGTGACTATTGTGGTCGTCGGAATTATTAAATTATTTAAATTTCAATCCACACTCCCGCACGGGGAGTGACTAAGCCTGTTTTTACTCTTAATTCTTGGATTTCTATTTCAATCCACACTCCCGCACGGGGAGTGACTGTTCTGGATACCGCTCTGTGCGTTCAGGATAGCAATTTCAATCCACACTCCCGCACGGGGAGTGACAGAGTATACAAAGAATGGTGTTGTTGTAGATTGCGATTTCAATCCACACTCCCGCACGGGGAGTGACGGCGATTAGAGGATTATGGTGCATTCTTGCGGAGATTTCAATCCACACTCCCGCACGGGGAGTGACATAGCGCTTATCATGATAGCGAGTTGGTGATTGATATTTCAATCCACACTCCCGCACGGGGAGTGACCCCATCCGTTCATGCAGTTGCCGCCACCGTTGCCGATTTCAATCCACACTCCCGCACGGGGAGTGACGAATGGTAAGTGGATATTCGATAAACTTTGAATCATTTCAATCCACACTCCCGCACGGGGAGTGACGGTTCGCCCCATATGTCTGTAAGACTGGATTTCATATTTCAATCCACACTCCCGCACGGGGAGTGACCGAGGTGGTAAAAATGGCCGGGAAAGCAGTAAGCGATTTCAATCCACACTCCCGCACGGGGAGTGACATATGCAGACGCAACGGGAATTACCTTTCCCAGAATTTCAATCCACACTCCCGCACGGGGAGTGACCCATTGTCCTTGCGTGTTATGGTATGCGGCGCTCTATTTCAATCCACACTCCCGCACGGGGAGTGACCATATCTATACCCCCTTGAATAAAGTTAATATATATTTCAATCCACACTCCCGCACGGGGAGTGACACTCTTCGCCTATGATTGTCCCCCATATGGGGGCATTTCAATCCACACTCCCGCACGGGGAGTGACCTGCTGGCGGATGTATTTTACCAGCGGGAGTAGATTTCAATCCACACTCCCGCACGGGGAGTGACACTCTTCGCCTATGATTGTCCCCCATATGGGGGCATTTCAATCCACACTCCCGCACGGGGAGTGACGTTTCGGATATATGTATCATTAAGAGACTATGTAATTTCAATCCACACTCCCGCACGGGGAGTGACATAAATGTACGGATTTTAGAGTGGTAGTGATCCCATTTCAATCCACACTCCCGCACGGGGAGTGACCGCCTGGCTTGCCTTGGTGCCAATAGCTTGTTCTAAAATTTCAATCCACACTCCCGCACGGGGAGTGACGATTACACCCTGTTCAAATGTTGTGGGCTTTTCCATTTCAATCCACACTCCCGCACGGGGAGTGACTATTTCCTGCTGCCGTTGATCTTCTGGGATCTTCGATTTCAATCCACACTCCCGCACGGGGAGTGACAGATCTGGAATCGCTGGAAAATATTCGCTTTGTAATTTCAATCCACACTCCCGCACGGGGAGTGACCCGGCTCTCGCTTATTATCGCCCAGTACGGCCATATTTCAATCCACACTCCCGCACGGGGAGTGACCATAGTCTCTTAATGATACATATATCCGAAACAGATTTCAATCCACACTCCCGCACGGGGAGTGACGAAATTCCAAGCCCGTTATATCTTTCTTGTTCTATTTCAATCCACACTCCCGCACGGGGAGTGACGCTGGCTGCATATATAGTCAAAAGACCGGATGAGATTTCAATCCACACTCCCGCACGGGGAGTGACGCAGGTGTCAGAGCGTTGGCACAAAGAGAGGATGATTTCAATCCACACTCCCGCACGGGGAGTGACCTGTAGTCTCGTTCCTAGATCCCAGTCATTTGAATTTCAATCCACACTCCCGCACGGGGAGTGACCCGAACCTCTGGGGCATATAATCCCAGGCTTTCAAATTTCAATCCACACTCCCGCACGGGGAGTGACGCCCCTGTATTTGCGCGCTTCTCCTGATCTTTCCCATTTCAATCCACACTCCCGCACGGGGAGTGACTCCTTTTGATTTTTGCCGTCCTCAAAGTATAGCCTATTTCAATCCACACTCCCGCACGGGGAGTGACCGGCTACATGGTTAGGGTTGTATTCGTTTGCCTATTTCAATCCACACTCCCGCACGGGGAGTGACCTCCCTACCCTGTCCCAGCATTTTCGATACGGCAATTTCAATCCACACTCCCGCACGGGGAGTGACGATGTTTGCCGTGTTGTCGCCTAGAGATAGATTTTATTTCAATCCACACTCCCGCACGGGGAGTGACCGGATCATTCGCCTGGCTCTCTTCAACTGCTTCCTATTTCAATCCACACTCCCGCACGGGGAGTGACAACATTGATTCTGTCCTTTCGTGCAATTTAAGGAGATTTCAATCCACACTCCCGCACGGGGAGTGACGACGACAATCTATCTTTGTCAGAGCATATTAAAATTTCAATCCACACTCCCGCACGGGGAGTGACCCTCCCCAAAGGGTGCATCCGTCAGTTAAAAAGAGATTTCAATCCACACTCCCGCACGGGGAGTGACTTTTCATTGAGCGTATCCCATGCTCCGCCAGAAATTTCAATCCACACTCCCGCACGGGGAGTGACGGCGACTCGTGGCGCTGCCAGGTGAGGCCAAGGATTTCAATCCACACTCCCGCACGGGGAGTGACGTTTGCTGCCAATGTAATCATGGAATATGAAACGATTTCAATCCACACTCCCGCACGGGGAGTGACAGCAAAAATACATAACTAAGTCTTCACTAATAACAAATTAACTTGTATATAATCCCCAAATTTCCATACCTGCGCTTTTCATACATATACAATCTTCTCCTTTTAAGGTACATTTTTAGGTGCGAAACCCTCTGGAAAAACATGTTCACTTGGCATCCGCACCTATCAGAAGATAATCGGAGCATCCAGATTTGGCACCGCCTTATTGCCATAGTGCTCAATACGGTTTTGGTATGCATTCCCCATACGGTAAAACCGCAAGCTGTCTTCCGCTTCATTGATTATTTTCAGAAGACCACTTTTAAATGAGACAAATTGAGCCTCATCCATAATGCACTCAAACACCGAGTTCTGGACGCGCTGACCATAATTCTGACATTGTTTGGCGACCTTCCGCAATCTGGCTCTTCCTGCAGACGTTTCAGTAGACACATCATAAGTGACAACGATAAGCATCCTGCTTCCCTCCATGACAAATGCTACATAAATATAGTGTCTTCGCATCATTTCCACAAAAATGGCGGGTATCCGTCCAAGTCACCTCTTATGAATCTTGCCAGAAGCAATGCCTGCACATAGGGGACAAGTCCCCACTCAATGCTCTCCTGCAAATAGGGATGCGTTAGCTTTTCTGCCTTTTTGTTCTGCCACGCGGACAGGACCTTTTTCCTCCCTGCTTCATTCAGGAAAACCGCCTTATTCTCTTTTTGCTCAAAATCCGAGGCATCAACCATTTTCTTGTTGATACAGGACAGGACAAAGCGGTCGGCATAAGGCGCTCTGAGCTCCTCCATCAGATCCAGCGCCAGAGAACAACGCCCCGGTCGGTCCGTATGCATAAAGCCCGCATAGGGATCTAACCCCACCGTCTCCAGAGCAGCTACACACATACCGGTTAAGAGCGCATAGGTAAAGGAGAGCAACGCATTAACCTTGTCCAGCGGTGGGCGCCTGTTTCTGGTATCGAAGAAAAACTCTTCTCGCTGCTGCAAAATCAACTGGTCAAACTGGGAAAAATAGCGCGAAGCCGCCTCCCCCTCAATTCCCCGCAGCATATCTACAGAATCCGCCTCTTTTGCCATCTGCAGAGTTTCCTTCAACTGCATGGAAACAAGACTGAGCTTTTCCGTATCCAGTCTCTCTTCATAGTCGCGTACAGCTCTACCGATCACACTTCGCTGATTAAATATTTTTCCAATCATGAAATTCCTGGCGATCTCCAAGGTCTGCCCTCGGTCGTCCGCCATCCGATACTGCGTTCTTCTCAGCAGGATATTGCCATATGCTTTTCCCGTCACCTTAGCCCTGAACCTGCCTGAAGGTGCCAGAAATGTCATGGAGATATTGCGGTTCGCGCATTTCTCCATGAGAGCCGGGCTTGCACCTGCATATCCGCACGTCACAATCGCTTCAAAATTGTGTAGCGGCAGCCTCCCTACCTCTTTCCTATTTTGAGAAATAATCACATTTTCCCCATCCAGCGACAGATAATATTCGTTGGAAGTAATATATAACGTGTTCAGCAATTTCCTCATAATAAATGCATCCTCGCGCCTTTTTTTATTGCAGTTGCCACATCTGATATTGTAGACAAATAGTGTGAAATAAAATTTCACATCCTAATTTAAATGTCCGCTAAAGTGGACAGATGGGAGTTAGCGTGAAGCTCTCCCCTGAATGTACCGCCTGCTCCTACCTACTCTAAGAGTGGCCCCGTCTTTGATTCAATACAGTCTCAGTTTATTCTCAGTCCTCAAATTGAGAGATATACTGTTTCACATCTTTCCGATTTTCCAGCCTGGGCAGACAGACCTCCCGCAGTGAACACGCCTCGCACTTTTTTGTCTTCTTTACCTTGGGAGTGTATCCCCTCTCGTAGAGCTGATGCATCTCCTGAAGCAGCCGCCGACACTCCTCCCGCAAATCATCGGTAATCTCCACACATTCTCTTCTGCGGGTCTCCCCGTAAAAGAGGTAGGCTTGCGGGATTTCCGTCAAAAACATTTCTTCCAGACAAATGACCTGAGCCGTCAGTTGCATCCTGTCCTCGTCAGTGATTTTCGACTTGCCCCGTTTGTACTCAACCGGATACAGAATATACGTTTCGTCTTCCCGCATATCGCTTTTCCTGACAAAAATATCGCCTTGCTCATCACGCAGCAGTGAACTCCCACGGCTTCCGCGACTGGGCAAGTATATTCCGTCCTCCGCCCGTACAAATTCCACCACATCGCACTCCCCGCTTACACCCAGCGTTCTGGAATGCACGGGCATCCCTCTGGAGACGATCACATCTCTCCTCTTCTCCCTGGAATACCCGTCATGCACCTTCTCGTGGAAAAGACTGCCCTTCACCGTGAGGACATTCTCCTCCCACTGCTGCTCGATGTGGATTAAGGCCCACTGCCTCCTGCAGAATGTAAAATGCTGCAGACCCGCAAGCTGCAGGAAATCCTCCTCCCTGTACTCAGTTTCCCTCATAGATCTCAACCTTCAAATCCGGCATCTCAGCCACCGTTATCTCAAAATCATCTGGACTCTTGGGAATCTCCACCTCAGGCTTTTTATGTACCTGCAAGCTCCTGTGTACCTTGGCGGAGGAATACTGTCCCAGGAAGCAATTGTGTTTCCACCAGATCACCTTGCACACCTCCATGCTGCCGTCAGGTCTGGCGGAGGAAGCGTCATTCTCAAAAAGCGTCACCAATATCTGCCGGATCACCTCCGCATCCTCGTCGGAAAAACCGGTCTTTTCCGCCAACTGATGATTAATGCTGCCGTAGGTAATATACATACCAAAGTCAACTCTGTGCTTCATCCCCATCGTATCCGAGGACTTCTTGTCGCTGGGCTCGCTGTTGACGCTCTTCGTGATCTGCATGGACGAAATGTCTACTGGCAACACACTCACAGCCGTCTGTATGGACACCGGCCCTCTCACGCCCACCGAGACGCCGTCCTCATCCTTCCCCTTGCTCTTAAAGGCAAACACCTGGCCAAACGCGCGCACATCCATCCATTTTTTGCAGGCTACCGCCGCATATTTCTCCTTATCCTTGCCCGCCTCCTTGAGCTCCGGCGCGGCGCCCGCCCTCTCGCTCAGGCTCCTGAAGCCGTCCATGCTCTTCTCATCGGACTGGACGAACACCGGGTATCCCATATCCATCATACGGTTGCGGATCTTCCTCTTGAGACATACATCAGATACTTCCCCAAAACCGTCGTAAGTCTCCCTGGGCCTGTTCCCGTTTAACGGATCGCCGTTAGGATTGGCATTCTTCACGCTGAATACCACTGCAAAATCAATCTTATTTGTAAATTCGCTCATCTGTTTACCATCCTTTCTTTTCTGCGTACCATGGTTGTTTTTCGCTCAATCTTTTGTCTCTTCGCTCTCCGTCTTCCTGAAATAATCCCGATACTCGATAATCTGACTGCTGTAGCCCTGCAAAAATGTGGGCTCCAGCTTTCCTTTTTCGGCGAGATCCAGTCTGGCTGTCAGTCTGTCCATCTGTTCTATATAGAAGGTTTTTTTCGCTGACTTCAACTTCATCACATACGGCTGCAATTGATTCCTGATCGTTGTCCAGGTTTCCACCGGATACCTCTGAAACCGGATAAAATACTTCTCTGCCGCCGTACTTCTGCCCTCCTTACTGCCGCCGCTTCCCATTGCCAGAGCGCTTCTCTCCAGCATCTCCGCGGTGGCCAGCAGTTGCCCGAAGATATAGCTTCTATCCTTGCTCTCCACATCCAAACTCATACGGTGTTCCTCCTTCCCGTCTCCTCTTTCTATTTGCCACTTTCTCAGCAGCGCGCACGTGACCGTCACTGCCCTGTTCCACTCCCAATAGTCCTTATAATGCATAGGATTTACCGCTTTCTGCAGAGCCGACAGCACGATGTCATAGGGGAGTCTCCTGCCCTCGACGATACAGGGCAAGAGCCGTTCCCGTATGCTCTTATTCCATTTTTCGTTCTTATCTCCTGCCACCAGCTTCACGATCTCCGGCAGAGAGGGGGACCAGGGTACAAAGGTCTGAAGCTTATTGGACCGGTTCAGCCAGCAGACCTCCTTTTTCCATCTGGAAATATTGCGGATAAATTGCTTGGCTCCATATTTCTGATAGAACGGCACGGACAACCGGCCTGTGGTTGCCGCCTCCACCCCCATGACCATTACGGTATCCTTATCTGCGGGAGGTTCGCCGGGACCCCATATGGCTTTTCTCACCCAGTCGGCATACGCTTCATCCGTGAAAGCCTGATCCTCGTCCTCCCAGTACAACTCGGCAAAGGGATTTTTCATTTCCGGCTTTTCTATCGACCACACCACGAAAACCTGCTCGCCCATTTTCATCTGATAAGCAGTCTGCCTGGCAATCAGCCAGCGCAGCGCGCTGTGGGCCTTCTGAGAAATCTCATAGCTCACGGAAGCCACCTGACGGCTATCGCTGAAGCGCCCCTTGTATGTCAGTACTCCCGACGCATCATTGGAGGAGATCAGTTTGGCCTTGTCGCCGGTATTCCGTATTTTGGCGGGATGCTTCTCGGAGCAGGGGACTGTCTCGCCAGACACATAGCACAGCTCCCTGTCACTCTGGCCGGCCAGACAGTGCGCAATATAACTCTCAAACACCTGCTGGTCGCAGTACAGCCTGCTCTCCGGCTGGTCCGGTATCTCCACAGCGAAACGTACAAACCAATCCTCCAGCGCTATCCCCTGTTGCTTTTCCGCGATAATAGCGCCGTCCTCAAAAGCAAATAATCCCGCTTCCAACAAGTCATGCATCAAAGTCCCCCTGCTCAGATACCGGTAGACCGATCCGATCCTGGGCAGGCCGTACTCGGACTCCGCCCAGTCCTTCAACTGCGCGAGATAGATTGTGTTCTTCTCCCTTTTGGCCCCCTGCACATAGTCCCCATAATCTCCGGCAATGTATTCCAGCTTATCGCACAGCGGGTGGGGAAAAACAGCCTTGCCGCTCCTGCTGCCGGAATCCTCCGTCACCGGAATGACAGTCACCGCATCCTCCTTGTCCACTCTGCAGGCTCTGACAAAATCTCCCTCCTCATCCAGAGTCACCTCCAGTTGAGCATTCTGTGTCAGATGAGCGATGGGCAGTAGCAGCGGCTGCCCTTCCCTGATCACTCCTGCCTCACTCTTGCAGGCTTCATAGGTCAGGTACAAATCAGTCATCCAGCTCATCCAGCACACCTCCCCCCGCAAAAGTGACATTCCCTTTTTTCAGACTGAATTCCTTGGCTCTGCGCCCTGTCAGAATCCGGCGTATCGGACACTCCTCCGGGGCGGGAAACGCGATAATTCCTTCCCGCATCTCCGGATGAAAAAATCTGGCGGTCAACATATTTTTTTCCTCGTGCCTCACCGCCTCGTCCGGATAAGTAAAGCCGTGGAACATCAGCCCCAACGGGAACTCTCCGCACCCGTCATACGCCCCCTGGCCGCTGTCAAAATCGCAGGGCTCCACATAGCCCTGACACTCCCTGGTTCCGAGAAAGATATCCCTTCTTCCCCCCTTCTCCAGAGCGCGCTTCGCAATAAAGTAATGCTTGTTTTCATCCCTGTCTCCTGCCAGGTCCGGCCGGTTCTCATTCCATATAAAATGCGCCTGCACCCGGTATTCCACATCCGTCAGATACGTGTAGATGGACAGGGTATTGCCTCCGCCATAGTCTATGGGCCGCACGGCCTGAGACTCTGAACGGATGGGCTTCATGACGCGCACTCTGTCCACCACCCAGACCAGAGTCGGCTTCCAGTAGATGCTTTCCAGCACGCCCTTCAGCGCCTGGTAAGTGGGGACCTGATAGGTGAATTTCTCACCGCCCATTCTGCTGACAGGATCTGTAAACAGCGCCCGCCGGCCTGTCAGCGCAAATGTAATACTGTTCTCTTTCTCCATGCTCCTCCTTCCTGCCGGATACAGTAATCGCTCAGTACATCTGTATCGGCATATTCCCGCTGATCTCTCCGGTTATACCGGCCTTTTCGTCGTAGTACATATCATTCAGAACATACATCCCCATCTCATCCTCCCATTGCACAACCCCCTTTCCCAGCTCTTTTATCTCATGATCGCGCAG
This sequence comes from bacterium, assembly GCA_023663725.1. Lineage (GTDB taxonomy): Bacteria > Bacillota > Clostridia > Lachnospirales > Lachnospiraceae > Acetatifactor. The sequence goes on from JAMPGX010000001.1 coordinate 240,643, forward strand.
GTTTACCACATATTGCTGCGCTTCCTTCAACAAGCTTTTTATCCGCCTGTACTCCGCATTTCCGGGTTTTGTATTTCTCTGTATTTCATCCCAGATCTCTTTTCCCCTGCCTATGGGAACGAACACTGAGCTCCCCCCTTCCTCTATCACACGGAACTGCTCTGCCGCCGTCTTGAACGCCTGATTTAACCCTCTCGGTTCATAGGATTTATGCTCCACGCCAGACCGAACCAAGCTGCCATTGTCCGCCAACAGACCGTATAGGGTATGGCCACTTGGCGCTAAAACCGGATAAATCATTTCGCTCCTTCTCTTCCAGAAATAGTAACGGAAATAAGTTTGTATCGCCTTCTCCGACAACAATTCGCCGTCAAAACCCGCGGGATTTTCAGCGAACTCCCTCAGCAGCCTATCCGAAGCTTCCGCTCCAACTTTGATATCTTTTAGCTGCTTCAGCGACTCCAATTTTTCACAGGGATTGACAATATAGACGGTCTCCACGCCCCGCAGTCCCTCCCTGTTGCACCGCCCCGCCGCCTGCACGATGGAATCCATCCCCGCCAGAGAGCGCACCACACAGGAAAAATCGAAGTCGATGCCCGCCTCGATCAATTGGGTGCTGACCACGATGATTCTTTCTCCGTCAGACAAAGCCCTGCGAATTTCATCGATGATACTTTTTCTGTGTGCCGCATAGAGCTTTGTGGAGAGATAATACACCTGATATGCTTCCCCCGCCCTCTTTTGCACCGCGCCGTACAGGGCAAGCGCACAGTTCCTGGTGTTCAGGATCGCCAGCAGATTACCCCTTTCCTGCGCCTTTTCCCAGATAAAATCCGCCAGCTCCTCCTCGGTATAGCCGCCTGTTTTCAATTGCGGCTCCACCCGCACCCGCCTGAAGATGTCTCCAGCCTCCGAAGGCAGCTCCGCCAGAGCCGCAGACGCCGCGATTCTCGCAGGGTATGTCGGCTTCACCGTCTCCCCCAGCAGCGGCTGTGTGGCGGTACACAGCACACAAGTACAGCCGCAGAACTCTGTCAGATAGTTGATCAGGCTGTTGAACAGAGCGATCTGCTTCACCGGAAGAGTCTGAACCTCGTCAAAAAGTATCACTGCATTCTGAAACTGATGGGCAGGACGCAGATTCCTTGTGCCAGACGCAAAAAAGGTATTCAGGAAACGAACCATCGTAGTCAGGACAATGGGCTCTTCCATTCTCTGCGCCCAGAAATCCCCATCCGTCGAAATATCCCCCCTGCTCCCGTGTGGATCACCGCTGTGCTCCACCTGGGAGTGCAGCTCCAGAATACTGTTTTTCACCAGATCGTCCATGGCGCTATCGCCGGCGTTTTCTCCACGCAGCGCCTTTCTTACGCTTTTTGCGGTCTGGTCAATAACGGACAGATAGGGAATGATATAGAATATCCTATCCTTATCCTGCCGGATACAGTGGGACAGGGCAAAACGGGTCACAGCCAGAGTTTTTCCCGCCCCGGTAGGACAGGAGAGCGTATAGATGCCGCCCTTCCTCGCTCCTGCTTCCCCGCAGCGGTCAGAGATATAATTTCTCCATACATTGATGGGTTTAGGAGACTGACCGATCCGCTGTATCTCCTTCTCAAGATTGTTCAGGCAATGTGCAAACAGCGCCTTCGCGGGCGCTATGCGCTCATGATGTCCGCCGCGCCAGTCGGCTGCTGGCGACTCCAGTTCTCCGCCGGTCGCGCTGTCCAGCCAGTCCGCGTCAATCAGGGACGAAAGCAGCATCTTTTCCGCCATCCCCAGAAAGAAACCGGTCTCCGCCGGTTTATCCGAACGTTCTATTATCTCCTGAAACAACGCTTCTGCCTCCGCATAGGCCTGCCGCAAAAGCTTTTCAAAACTCTCATGAGATATAACCGCCTCCCAGAAATACTCCTCCGCCTCGGCCAATTCTGTCTCGTCGCATTGCATCCTGGCCCGGTATCCGTCCTCTCCCTGGGGAGATATATTGTCCGACAATGCGGTATGATGGGAAAATATCGCCTCACACATCGCCTGCAGCGCAAGGCTTCGAAACAGATTATCCTGTTTGCCCGCTAGCTTATTCAGGAGCACCGCACCTGCGGATGCGTGACCGCCTGTCTGTCCCGGATCGGAGCCGCCTGAGCGTATGACATCCATCCTGTGTTGAAACGATGCGCCGGCCTTGCCCAGATCATGCAACAGACCGACCAGATATCCCATGGCCGGACACTGCATCTTCCGCGTATTTTCACAGCATAACAGGGCCACCTGAGTCAAATGCGCCGTCAAGTCCTGTTCTGTGATTCCATTCTCCGTATGCGTGATATGTGCAATCTTTGTTTTCACTATCGTACCTCTCCCGCTTATCCTTACGATCTTGTTTTGAGGAGTTTCCACCGTCAGCTTACAGACCGTTTTGAGTTTGTAATATATGTGGCATTGGAAAATGACCCCTTATATACTTCCTCGTCCAGAAAACCCAATATAATCTTCATATCCTTTTTTCCCATGGGAATCACGATTTTTTCATCCCTGATCACGACATTGATCCCTGTCCGCTTCCCGATTCTCTGAATCTCACGGGCCGAATATTTCTCCAGTACTCCCGAATCCAGAATAGACGCTATCTTTTTGCGGACCCGACTGTCTGCTTGTCCAATGAATAGTTCCGCATTATCCATTGCCAGCTCCTTCAACTGTGTAAATCTCTCCACCTCGCCCTGCGTCGCCTGACGGTAATAGGCCATCAGGCTGAATATCTGCCTTGCCATAAAGAAGGACTTAAACAACAGTTTTCCGTCCTCATAGATACAGTCTATCTCATCAGATATGGATATCCCGAAACGCTTCTCCTGTACAAAAGTGTCCCTGTCAAAGAACAGATTAATGCCCTTTACACTGATGTACTGCTCCCTCTTAAACTTTTGGAATGCAATGATTGTCCTGTTGTCACAGACTTCCCCGACAAAGACGGCCTTGATCTTGTCCGCATTGCTTTCATTGGGAATGAACGATTCGATGCCTGCCGGCGTTTCCACTGCTCTTCGTATCTCCGCCTCCAATTCATAGTCTGGGATATATAGCATTTCATCCGCATCAGGACTGTAATTTCCGTCAAAAGGAATCTGCTCCACACCCTCCAGCATGACACGGTAAGCTTGGACATAGCTCTGACATATGGCGGCCTGCGCTTTTCTGTCTGTCTCTATTTTACATATCTCCAGCTTTTCATTGTCCTGTAGCAAAACCATCACTGACGCATTTTCAAACATATGTATTCCTCCCCATATAATGATAGCATTCCCTCGCTCGGTTCCCCGTAAGGCAGATCCGTGACCGTTATTGATCCCCCTCTATGTATTCCAGCATCAAGGTATCGCTGATACGGACAACCTGGGTAACCTGCTCGATACTTCTCATTCCCCGCCTCCTGCTGATCAGCACACATGCCGTCCCTGTAGACAGATTCGCTCTGTAACAATGATAACCTGCCAATAGTAAGACGGGACAAAATCCCAGGTCACCCACCCTTATCAGTACGGCAAAAATACTCACTGCAATCAATATCCATACGATAATGTCATTTTTCCACACAATTCCTACCAGTGGAATCAAATACGCAACAAAGCTTACCAGAACAGATGAATCGTCCTGCGATATGCTGTCAATCGTAATTTTTAATACAGGCAATTTCTTTTCACACAATTTGATAAAAATATAGGTGTAAATCATGTTGACTAAACCGAAAAGTCCCAACAGTATGCAGACTACTATGTTTGTACCTTGCAGGAAAAGAGTAATCGCCAAAAAGACACAGACTGGCGCAACACAACTCATTTTATAGATTAGCTTTTGAAATCCGTTAATCATCGCTTTTTGCCCCCAATTCTAAAACCTCATGACAAAAAATTCCAATATATGATATAATATGTTTTAGTGTAATAGCTTGTATTTTATACTGTTATATATTTGCTAATCCTTTATGTCAATTATGAATCTTATACCATAGTTTACCATAAAGTATATTATGTGTCAACAGATAATACTTTCATTATTGAAAGATTTATTTATGTCCTTTTGCATTTATTCCGAACGCTTATAAAGATTCGCCATACCATATATAAAAGCATCATCATTTTCAAAACTTTACTTCTGATTCTGCATATGATAGAATCTACATGTCAGTTTAGGCTGCGGGTTGAAATAATAAAGAAAGCATTAACGTCATCGGGCAACAACTACTTTACCCCCTCATCTCCTGAGGGGGTAAAGTATTCTCCCGCTATTTACCTACCATTTATCCTTATCTCCCAATCAACACCTTGCTTCCCTCAAAGGCAAAACCGTATTTCCTGATTACTCTGGTAATTCCCGTCATGACAGCTCTCTCGATATAAGGATTGGTCTTAAACGTTGCGTTAAACAGGCTTCTGGTAAACGCAGCCAACTCCTCCCAATATCCATAGACATATGCCTCCTGCATGGGCGTATCATATTCGTCCAAAAGAAAAATTACCTTCTTCCCATAATACCGCATTAGGAACCTGACAGCGCTTTCAGAGCATCCGTCGCTATATGGGCTTCCATGTCAAAAGAAACCTTCCGATAATATTTCTTTTCATCCTCCCTCAGAGTCCCGCTATCCAAGAGGAAATCAAACCGATTATACAACTCCGCAATGAGAAAGAAAAGCTTCTTCTGCGCACTCAGAAAAGTCGTTTCCTTTATAGGAGCAAAGCTGATAAAGATCACTGGATATGTCCCCTGAAGCTGCCGATATCTCTCCTCTTTCCAGATATCCAGCCCCTCAAACAGATCATTCCTACCGGCATATTCCACGGAAAAGAATTTCTCCAGCATACTCATGGTCAGCGTCTTCCCAAAACGCCTGGGACGGGTAATCAGCGTTACCTCATCCTCCGCCTCCCACCACTCTCTGATGAAAGCCGTCTTGTCCACATAGAAAATATTACGCACCGCAGCTTTTCAAAATCCTGACATCCAATACTCACTGTCCTCGGCATATCTGCCTCCTTTTAGACAGTCCCTATATGGTACTTGCAAATCATTCGCTTTGCTCCATTTATCTCATTTATTGCATTGTAACATACCCCTTTTTCCTCGTCAATCAAATAAAATCTCCTCCACCGTCACAAAGGTATACCCCTCCTCCAGCAGTTCGTCCACCGCCTGCAACGCTGCTTTCACAGAACTGTCGTAGTAGTCGTGCATCAGGATGATGTCGTTTTCTCCCGTCTTGCTCACGATCTTCCTCGCGACACAGTCCGCATTGCTGGAGCACCAGTCCAATGGATCTACGGTCCAAAGCACGGGAAACATATTCAGTTCGCTCTCAAAACTCTTATCCCAGGAGCCGTAGGGGGGCCGGACGTAGATCACCTCCTGTCCCGTGATCTCCTTCAATATCTCGTTGGTCTTTACCAGTTCTTCCTTGAAGATATCTCGATTTCCCTTTCTCAGTTGGATATGGCTGTAGGTATGGTTGCCGATCAGATGTCCCTCCTCCTGCATACGCTTTATAATATCAGGATGCAACTGCGCGTGCTCCCCAGTCACAAAAAAAGTCGCCACCACTCCCCGCTCCTTAAGGCCGTCCAGCAACTGTTCCGTGTATCTGGGGTGAGGGCCGTCATCAAAGGTAAGCGCAATCCTGCGTATCTCCCGCTCCGCGCCCTCCTGCTCCTCCACCTCGCCTATCACCGCCGCCTGGCGCCAATTCGGGTTTTCCTTGAATCCATATACTCCTATTAACATCAGACACAGCAATATGTCCCCCAAAGCCAGCGCTTTCCCGATTTCCTTCATACTCACTCTCATGTCGAAGCCCCCTTGCGACTCAAATCCTTTATCAGAAAAATGTCCGCTGTTTTCATAGAAATATATGTATTTCGACTTATCCATATTCACAATCAAGCAAAGACAGGGCCACACACAGACATGTGTGAAGCCCTGTCAATTTAGTACAATTTGATTCATACTCCCACCGACTCGCAGAGATTCATATGCGCAATATATTCCGCTCCAAAATCCTGCTGCTCGGCCAAGTTGATCACCTGCGCTCTCTGCCTCAGCCGCTCGGTACGCCCACAGACACCCTTATCCGCAGCCCAGAGCCACGCTCCGGCCAGAGCCGTGTTTCCCGCGGCTGTCACCCGTCCAGACAATTCCTGCGGCAGCAGTCCCAGCGCTATAGCCGCCCCAACTTCCAGAAAGTATCCGAATCCTCCCGCCAGATATACCTTCTGAATCTGCTTCAGCTCTGTCAGTCCATACTGCTCCGCCAACATATGGATGCCTGTAAAGATCGCCGCCTTAGCCATCTGAAGCTGTCGGATACGGTCCTGCGTAATTCGCACATTTCCAATGGTAACTCCCTGCTCAAAATAGGGTTCCGCCAGCAGTCCCGTCTCGTCCACCAGACCCAGCTCCAACAGTCTGGCAGTCAGGGCAACCATATCCGCTCCCCAGATATCGCCCCCGCCCTCAAAAGCAGGACCGGCGGCAGTGCTGGTGCAGATCAGCCTGTCCTTGCAGCCCAACGCAAGCTCTCCGTTGGTTCCCAGATCCACCAGCAGCGTGATATCCTCCGTCTGGTCCATCCCACACGCCAGTATGCCTGCCACGATATCTCCGCCCACGAAGGCGGATAACCCCGGCAGCGTCACGGCCTCCACTCCCTCCACCGTCAGCCTCTCCTCCGATAGATAGTCTGCCCGAAAAGGAGCCGCTCCAAGCGGCGTCGGGTCATGTCCCACCAGCAGATACAGCATAGTCGTATTGCCTGCGATGACCAGCCGCTCCGGATTCCCCCCCTGCTGCCGGCATTGCCTGATTCCCTCCTCCAGAGCCTGTCTTGCCAACTGCTGCAGCTGCCGTCTCACCATCGGGTTCTCCGCGGCCTGAATGCGGGAGACGACATCCGCCCCCAGACATCTCTGCGGATTGGCGCATACATACTGCCCCCCTTTTTTCCCCATCCGGTCATACCACTCCATCGCAACGGTGGTGGTGCCCAGATCAGCAATCGCAAACTCTCCCACAGGTCGCAGGGCTATCTGCTCTGACAACTGAAAAGAAGCTGTAATCACCCGCAATTTATCTTCCAGGTCTCCCCCGGGCGCACAACAGCCGCAACCGGTACACACCTGGCATCTGCTTCCCTGCCAAGCCATGTGCTGCACCTCCTCTTTGTGTCTTCCGTTACATCCGCCATTCATATCAGCGGCGCGGTCTGCGCCGCGTTCAGACAAACTGATTCTTCTCCCGATCATAGCGATAGCCAATGCCGGAAAGCTTCTCCTCAATCTCCTCCTGCCCGATATCCATATCCTCGCACATGGCCTCCAGGCTCGAATAGTAATCTCTGAGCTTCAGATTGACAAAGCTCAACAACATAACAGGGTCCTTGGGTATCATAAAGCCTCCTTCCTCTCCATTGCGGTAGAAGCAATAATCTCCATATCGCCCAGCATTTCCACGCGTCCATAGCCCGCGGGAATCAACAATTGCGCTCCCTTTCCCACGCTGTAGCCCTCGATAATGCCTGTTCCCTCTATCACGCTGACGATCAGGAAGGGATGCTCCTGATGAAATTGGAAGGAATCCTTCACCACCAGCTTCCACACCTTGTAATAGGCGCTCTCCGCCAGCAGATTCCAGGTATTCGGCGGCTGCGGCTGCCCTCTCTTGATCGCCGTCCGCTCCGTCTCATCCGGCACATTGATCACGTCAATGCTCTGAGCCAGATGAAGCTGGCGGGGCTTACCGTCCACCAGGCGTCCATAATCATAGATCCGGTAGGTGATATCGCTGCTCTGCTGCGTCTCCAGAATCAGGAAACCGCCCGTGATGGCATGCACTGTGCCAGGGTTGATCTGAATCACATCCCCCTTTCGCACCGGCACCCGACGAATCAACTCCTCATAGCGCCCCTGCTCCACCATCTCCCTCAGCTCCGCGCGGCTATGGGCATGGTGTCCCACCACCAGCTCCGCGCCCTCCTCGCAGTCCATGATATACCAGCACTCAGTCTTTCCAAATGGCGCCTTCTCTTTTTCCCGTGCATAGGTATCGTCGGGATGTACCTGGATACTCAGATCGCTCTTCGCGTCGATGATCTTGACCAGCAGGGGAAACTCCTCATAGGAGAGATTCCCGAACATCTCTCTGTGCTCTCTGTACAGTCTGGACAGAGTCTGCCCCGCATATCTCCCCTGGCTGACGCGGCAGTCCCCGTGAGGGTGGGCGCTGACAGCCCAACACTCCCCGATGGCTTCGCCGTCCGCGTGATAGGGGAACTGTGTCACCAGCCGCCGTCCGCCCCACACACATTCCTTCAGAACCGGCTCCAGATGCAGGATCTCTCCGCCAGTCCTGTTCATAGCCAGCGCCGCACCGTTAGTGTCCATAATCTTCTGATACCAGCGAGCACTGTCCTTGACAATGCGCTGCTGGTTGCGATAGTCCACATACACCAGACCGAAGCGCTCGTGATAACCGTTAGTCCACTCAAAATTGTCCAGAAATGTCCACAGGAAATACCCTCTGACATCCACGCCCTCGTCTACGGCCCGCTGCAACTGGTACAGGTATTTTTCCAGAAAATCAATGCGGTTCGGATCATGCACCTTGCCGTCCAGCGACACCGTATCATGACAGGAGATGCCATTTTCCGTGATATACAGAGGCATATGATAGCGCTCGTACAGGAACTTGCAGCTATAGTAGAGGCATTCCGGCGTCACTGGCCACTGGATCGCCGTCTTGGGAAAGCCCGGATAACGGTTCACATATTCCACGCCGCCGTCCGAAGCCCGCCGCACCATATACCCATTGTAGACATTCTGTCCCATGAAATCCAGAGGTTGGGAGATCAGCTCCATATCCTCCTCGGTGATCTCAGGCAGATACTCGGCAAAGCGCTCAAGGCCCTCCTGCGGATAATGCCCCAGCAGCACAGGGTCGCTGTACCAGGACACATTCCAGGTCCAATTGTCCATCGGATTACGCAGTCCAAAATATACCTCCCGTGCCGCCTCGATATCCTCCGGGCTGTCAGTGGCGGGGATAGCCACGCCGCAGGTAGGCGCAAATCCCACCTTGACAGGCCCCCTGGCATATTTTCTCAGATTGATTACCGCCTGCCCGTGCGCTTTGAGGGCATTGTGGGCAACCTGAAAGGTCTCCCTGTAGGAGAGCTTCAGTCCCGGCGCAGCCTCTCCGCGCAGATGCCCCAACCCCACAAAGCACTGAGGCTCATTCAGCGTAAAAAAGTACTGGCAGTCCTCGGAGAAATTCTCCGCCACCACCCTCGCGTACTCTCCAAACCATTCCACGCTCTCCGGATTCAGCCAGCCGCCCCTGTCCTGCAGCGCCTGGGGATACTCCCAGTGAAACAGCGTCAGGTAGGGCTCTATGCCATTGGCGCGCATCTCCCGCAGCATATCCTTGTAGTAGTCGATTCCAGCCTGGTTGACCTGGCCGGTTCCCTCCGGCAGAATCCTGGCCCAGTTCAACGAAAAGCGGTAGTTTTTTACCCCGAGCATTCTCATCAGTGCAAAATCCTCTTTGTACCGATGAATATGATCGCAGGCCACCCTCGCGTCCTGCCCCTCGTATATCCTTCCCTCCTCGCAGAAGGTGTCCCACACGGTCTTGCCGCAGCCGTCCTGAGGGTCTCTGCCCTCGACCTGAAAAGCGCTGTCCGCAACGCCCCACACAAAATTCTCACCAAACATATTTCCCTCATCTCCCCGATACGATCACAGAAGTCAGATAGAATCCGGACGCATCATTTTCATGTGTCCGGCACAACTCAATCCGCACATGATGCTCCTCCGGCTCCTCCTTTTCAAAAATGGTGGTCAGCGCCAGCAGATCGCCCCAGCTCTCGTCAAACTCGCCATCCAGCAGCACAGCCTCAGCCTCATCGCCATCCACGATCACTCTGGCTGCGGGAGCGGGCTTGTGGATGGTGCGGCGGTATTGCACAGCCAGAGCGCTGCCCGTCACGGCAAACTCCAAATATGCCCCCTCTTGCCAGGCTTCCCAGCCACATCTGAAAATATCGGTGATATGGCTCTGGGGAGTGTGGTCCTCGACAAAGCCCTCCGACGCTGTCACCTCCAGATTGGAGTTGCGCAGGCGCAAGGAATCCTCATAGCGGTTGCGCGTCATCGAGGCGACCGGATATGCCGGCTCTACCTCCGGCACATCGACCTGGGCATACACGCCATCCAGAAAATACTTTATCGTGTCCGCCAGCATGACATGCCCCCTGTCATTGGGATGCAGATCGTCGGCGGTCACAGTCTCCGCCGCCAGCTCCCCCGCCGCAATCCTCGCGTGGACATTGTTCTTGATGCTGAGGCACGGCAGATCGTAATATCTGCCCACCGCGGTATGTATCTCCTCGGTGCTGACGCCAGTGCTGAAAAAGGAATTGTGGAGCAGCACCACTGCTGGAAGAGACGGTGAGGTGTACACATGGCGCACCAGTCCCTCATAGGTCTCCTTGAAATGGTCCGTATTCTCATCGTTGACGCTGAACTCAATAAACACCAGATCCGGCTTGTCACAGAGCAGATCCTCATCCGCGCGGGCCGCGCCGAACTGAGAGGTGGTAGCCCCGATTCCCGCGTTGATATACCCCACATCAGTATGCGGAAAATGCTCCTTCCACCACTGACAGCTTAGATGTGCATAGCATTTCTCCGGCGTCGTAGCCCCACTCCCCATCGTGATAGAGCCTCCCAGATAACCGATGGTCACCGGCTCCCCGCCGCGCGCCCGCAGCATGACATTTTTCAGCCTCTTCTGATTGCCCCGATTCACCACAATCGCATCCAGATATTTGTCCGACATCTTGACTCCTCCTATTCCTGCTATGCCCAGAAAGCATAGGTCGCATTCAGTTGTTCGATATATCCCGCCAGTTCCTCCGCCATCCGCTCCGCCTCCGGCCTGCGGATATGTCCCTTCGTGCCCACGCTGTTATTGCTGTAGGCAAAATAGTGAATATGCTCATCCGCCTTCTCTTTCACCACCTGCTCTATGGCCCGATCCCAGCTCTTGTCATGCTCCAGAATCGTGGTCTTGCAGATGATGTGCGCGTCCGGATAGATGCCGCGCAGGGTGCCCAGGAAGTCTCCATATGCCTCCCGCCAGCGCCTGGCCTTCTCCCCGTCATAGTCCGCCGCCATATAGTCCTCGGGGTGATTGTCATTCTGTCCAAAGGCCAGAATCACGACATGGGGCACATACCGCGTGAAATCCCAGATCTTGGGCTGGCAGAGATTCGGGTGGTACTGAAGCTTGTCATACAGCCATATCATTCCTCTCGCGTCCGGCTCGTTGAAATATCCGGTGCGGTCCAGCAGCGCTATGCCTCCCTGCGCCACATCATGGAGCTGTGCCCCAAGCCGCCTGGCAGTCAGCCAGGCATAGGAATAATAGCTGTTGGAGTACTCCCCGTTGTGCTGCGGGTCAGGCAGTCCGCAGTATTCGACCGCCTCTGATACCTCTCCGGCGGACACGGAGTCCCCGAATACTTCTATCCTGCGGTCAGGCAGCGGCTCCGGAGGCAGGAGCCTGCCACCCTCCGCCAGCAGAAAACCGTGAAACAATGCCATATGGCAGGAATCCATGCGCTTGAACAGGCACAACTCATGTTCACCCTCACCCAGATTGTCTCCCAGCGTCAAGATCGTATCGCCCTCGTCCGCCAGATCTCCCCGATATTGTGTTCCATCCAGTATCCAGCCCATGCAGCTGGTCCAGTAGGAGCGGATATTGGTAAAAACCGCTCTGATACGGCTGCCTGTAAAGCGTATTCTGACGAAGCTGGCCGGATACACCATCAGGGCCCCGTCCTCCCGCTCGCGGTCAATCCGACCGCAATATTGAAGCGCCTCCTCCCGCCAGGAGATGATCTGCTCTCCCCCGTCAGCATAACGCTGCAAATATTCTGTATGCATATTTTCCTGATCCATCGTTTCCTCTCCGCGCGCGCAGCGCTGTTTTGCATATTTTATCTGCCCAGCAGCTCCAGGTTCCTGCCGATCAATTCGCATCTCTGCGCCACACATTCCACACTGCGCAGGGGGTCCTCCGGCGTATGGAACACATAGTCAATCAACTTGTCAACGGTGGTCGTAGCCACATGCATTCGGGTATCGCTGGAGGCATAGTAGATATAGACGTCTCCATTCTCCATGGCGATAGCTCCGTTCGTGAACACCACGTTGGAGACGTCGCCCACGCGCTCGGTCCCTCTGGGGCCGAGCAACAGGCCAGACGGCTCCGCGATCACTCTGGCAGGGTCATCCAGAGCGGTTGCGAAAGCATAGATCACATACCGCAGCCCCGCCGCCGTGTTACGCACGCCGTGGGCGATATGGAGCCATCCCCGATCTGTCTTGATCGGAACTGCTCCCGCGCCGTTCTTCACCTCGGTGATCGTGTGATATTTTCTCGTGCTGGTAATGATCTCCTCATCGATCACCGCGTTGGTGATATCCTCGCACAGTCCAAAGCCAATGCCTCCGCCTGAGCCTGTATCGATAAAGTCATCCATGGGCCTGGTGTAAAACGCGTACTTGCCATTCACAAACTCAGGATGCAGCACGACATTTCTCTGCTGGGGAGAGTTCAGCGTCCTCAGATTGGGCAGACGCTCCCAGTCCCTCAGATTCCTGGTGCGCACGATACCCGCCGCCGCCACCGCCGCGGACAGATCGCCCACAGAGGTATCCTTGCTCTCAGAGCAGAACACGCCATATATCCAACCATCCTCATGCTGGGTCAGCCGCATGTCATACACATTGGTTTCCTCCGGACAGGTGTCCGGCAGCAGGATCGGATAGTCCCAGAACCGAAAATTGTCTATGCCATTGTCACTCTCCGCCACGGCAAAAAATGACTTTCTGTCGTTACCCTCCACCCTGGCTACCAGATAGAATTTCCCGTCCAGATAGATAGCGCCGGAATTCATCACCGCATTGATGCCCAGTCTCTCCAGGAAATAGGGATTGGTCTCCCTGTTTAAGTCATATCGCCAGTGCAGCGGCGCATGCTCCCTTGTCAGCACCGGATAGCGATAGCGCTCATACAATCCGTTGTAGAACTCCGTGTCCACCTCATTTTTCCTGGCCAGCAGCTTTTCCTGCTTTGCCGCCAGATCATAATATTTTTCATGTATCACTGCCATCTCTCAAGCCCTCCCGCTATCCTGCGCAGCTGTGCGCTTTATGATCTCCATACACATACGCCCGTTGTGATAGGGACATTTCCACGGCTCCACAATGGGCTTATCCAGATCCGGCCTGCCGCTCGCGTCCGTGCGCCAGTACCACTCGGAGCCCGCTCTGGAGTCAACCATATACTCCCTGATAAACCGCCAGATGTTCTCAGCCGCCTTGAGGAAATACTCCTTATCCGGCGCTTTCTGCCAGGCGTTGTAGAATCCCACCACGCTCTCCGCCTGCACCCACCAGATTCGCCACTCGTCGTCCACTCCCCGCTCGCACTCGTTTTTCAGAGAATGGGCGCTGTAGGCCGTCTCATACACATTCTGTTCCAGGTCGGCGGTGATGGGAGCCATCTTCCGCGCGTAAGCGGGGTCGCCCAGCACGGCCACGCCCCGATCCACCAGCCACGCGGTCTCGATATCGTGCCCATACGAGTGCAGATCAATCAGACTGTTCATGTCATTGTCGAAAAAAACCTCCTGCCTGTGTAATGCGGGGTTATATATTTTATCCGCAATCAGGTCCATCATCCAACGGAGCTTCACCGCCGCCGTCTCATCTCCGGACACCCGCAGCAGCTCCGTGTACGCCTCGAACACATGGAGCAGCGTGTTCATGGTGCGGTCCGCCATAACGCCATTCTCCGACAGCTTGTCATTGTCCGCCGGCTGGAAATTGACGTCCAGCGCCTCCTTGTAGCCATGCTCGTCAAAGCATTTGCTCTCGATCACCCCCCGAAGCTCCCTCGCCATGTTCAGAGCCTCCTCACAGCCGGAGGCCGCATAATAGCTCGACAGGGCATAGACGGCAAAAGCCTGATTGTAGGTGTGCTTCGTGGTATCCTCCGGCCGACCGTCATAGGTTACAGACCAGTAGACGCCTCCCCTGCTCTCATCCAGACAGTGCTCCTTCATAAACAAATAGGCATGGTCCGCATATTCCCTCAGTCGCTGATCCTGCAGCACCATCCACGCGTTGGAGAAAAACCACAGAATCCTGCTGTTCAGGATACAGCCCTTGACCGCCCTGCGGTCCACTCTCAGCTCCGCGTCCATCCAGCCATAGAATCCGCCGTACTCCTCGTCCTTGAGCTTCTCCCAGAACGGCAGCAGCTTGTTCACCAGATGCTCCCTCATCTCCATTGCCATATCCATCTCTCTCATCCCCCTTTTCCCTTATTTTTCTTATTCTTCTATTTCGCTTATTCTTCTTTTTTGCTTATTCTTCTTTTTCCCTTATTCCTGATTTAAGCTCCTCACGCTGTCTCTGATCACGATATCCCCCTCCACAATATACATATTGCCGCGACCCTTATCGTCACCCTTGCCGCAGCAAGAGCTGCGTCTCTCATCGCCGTCAAGCCTGCGGATCAACAGCTGGATGCCTGTCTCCGCCATCTTCGTCATATTGACGGAATAGGTGGTGATCGGCACGTCGCACAGTCCGGGATACAGCCAGTCATCATACCCCACCACAGAGATGTCCTCTGGAACCCGATACCCCGCCTCCCGCAGACTCCTGACCATCCTGCCCGCAGTCAGATCGCTGTTGCAGACAAAGGCCGTCGGCAGTTCCGCGGGCAGGGCAATCGTCTCAAAACAGAACACGCTGTTTTTCTCCCTGTCCCTGAGCACCCAGTCCTCCCGCAGCTGAGTCTCATGCTCCATCAGCGATTTCAGATACCCCAGATATCTGTCCATGATACTCTCTGTCGCCAGTGTGGTTCCCACAAAGCCGATCTTCCTGTGGCCCATCTGGAACAGATAGTTGGTCATCTGGTATGCGCCATAAAAATTGTTGCTGATCACGCAGTCCTCCCGCAATTGAGGGTCGTAGAAATCCATGTAAACCACGGGCATTCTGCACTTTTTCTTCAGCATCCGCAGATATTCGGTCGGGATACTGCCCAATATGATCAGAGCGTCAATCTTGTCTCCCTGTACCAGTTTTGGCTCCTCCAGAACCTTTTGGCGGCTGTCGTCCAGCATCTCCAGGATCACGTAACAATTCTCCTGTCCGGCGCAGGTAATCATCCTCTGATAGAACTCCCAATAGAAGGTCGCGTACTTCTCCGCATATACCTCGCTCATGAGCACTCCGATATTGTAGCCGCGCTGCCGCTCCTGTCTGGTGCTGGCCGGCGTCTGATATCCCATCTCCTCCGCCAGTGCCTTGATGCGCCCGCGCAGCTCCTCGCTGACGCCCTTCTGATCGGCCAATGCCTTGGACACCGTCACCGTGCTGACGCCCAGCCGCTTTGCAATGTCTGACATTCTCACCTTTGCCATCGCTTGATCCGCCCTCTCTCGTCCGTCTCACCGCCTGCTGCGGGGAATGCATTCCCTCCGGCCGCCCCCTGTCACTGGCGCTCAAGCCAGATCAGCTTAGACCGAAAGTCCCCCCACATCCGCTCCATGATCACACCGCCGCTCTGCAACAGCCCTCCGCCGTATACCTTGCCGGTGTCCTTCACAAGCTCCTCCTCGGAAGCGCCCTGCAGCTCCACCTCGTACAGACGGTACAGCGCCTTCTCATCCAGACCCTGCAATCGCAGAATGCGGCTGTGCTGGTTGGGCTCCCCCTTCACCTGCACATAAGTCACCAGACTCTCCCGCTGATCCTTGCTGACCACCTGATAACAGTCATACAGATGATTGTCCGCGTAGGAGGCAATCCGGTAATAGTCCCCCTCCCGCACCAGGTCATTGAACCTGTGATAGATGGCCGTCTGCCTGCTCACCATCCGCTTGTCTTCCCCGCTCAGCGCCGTAATATCCAGCTCATAGCCGAAGGTGCCCGCCAGAGCCACATTGCCCCTGGTCTCAAACGGCGTATTGCGGCCAACCGCATGATTGGGACAGACGCTCACATGAGCCCCCATGGTTGACAGCGGATACACCAGCGCCGTGCCCTCCTGAATGGCCAGCCGCTCGACGGCGTCCGTGTCATCGGAACACCAGATCTGCGGACTGTAGTACAACATGCCGGGGTCAAAACGGGCGCCGCCGCCGGAACAATTCTCCAGAAGCAGCTCCGGAAACTCCGCCAACAGCCGCTCCTGCATCTCGTACATGCCCAGCACATAGCGGTGATACAGCTCACCCTGCCGGTCCGCCGGAAGCGCCGCGCTGCCCAGGTCGCTCAGCGGACGGTTCATATCCCATTTCACATATTGGATATTGGCGCTGTGAAGCACCGCGAACATCTGCTCCAGAATACAGTCGCGCACCTCCCTGCGGCTGATGTCCAGCACATACTGATTGCGGGCCAGGCCGGGCTTACGTCCCGGGATGGCGATGGCCCAGTCGGGATGCTCCCGGTAAAGCTTCGACTCCGGCGAGATCATCTCCGGCTCAAACCAGATGCCGAACTGCAGACCGAGGGCGTTCACTCCCTCCACCAGCTTCCCAAGGCCGCCCCTGAGCTTATCCTCATTGACCTGCCAATCCCCCAGAGCCCGATTGTCGTCATAGCGGTTGCCGAACCAGCCATCATCCATGACCAGCATCTCAATACCCATGCCCGCCGCTTCTCTGGCGATATCCAAAAGCTTCTTCTCATCAAAATCAAAATAGGTCGCTTCCCAGTTGTTGATCAGGATAGGGCGCTTCCTATTCCGGTAGGGGCTGCGAATCAGGTGTGCTCTGAATAAATCGTGAAAGACACGGCTCATGCCGCCCAGTCCCTCGCCGGAGTATACCAGCACGGCCTCCGGAGTCTGGAAGCCTGCGCCCGGCATCAATTTCCAACTGAAGTCCTCCGGCTCGATGCCCACCGTCACCCTGATGCTGTCAAACTGATTTCTCTGTGCCTGCATCCGGAAATTGCCGGAATAGACGAAGCTGAATCCATATACATCCCCCCTGGTCTGAGTCGCCGAATGCTCCAGGAGGGCCAGAAATGGATGCTCCTGATGTCCGGGTTCCCCCCGCAGGCTGGACACGGCGTGTATGCCATGGCTTACCCTGCGGCGGTCCATGTGACGCTCTCTGGCCCAGGAGCCGTGGAGCGTGATCATATCATAGTCCCGATTGTCCATATCGAGGCAGGCGCTCATCGCCTTCTCCAGATAGAGAGGCTGCTCGCTGTCATTGTAAAAACACACGCTTCTGGCAATGGCATCGACTTTCTCAAACACGCTGTAATAGAGCACGGCCCGCAGGCCCAGCGCCTTGTCCCGACAGGTGATGGCCAGCGTGGTCACTTCCCCCTGGCTGCCAAAGGTGGCCGGCAGGCCGTCAAGTCCAGGCTTGCCCTGAACAATCTCATGAGACTCATAAGTCAGCAGCACGGCGCTGTGTCCCGCCGCGCTCCGCACCCGAACGCTGCTCTCGCGGTAGTCTCCCACACCGTGGGCGGAGTATTCCGTGGGAAAGCTGTCCAGAAAAGAAAGCCTGTCACGGGCATTGACCTGAGGAGTCATTGGGTTCTCATAGATGCGCATCAGCGCGGAAATCCCCTGCACAGCTTCCAGCCTCCTGCCATAATAGGCATGGCCCAGAAAGCCCTCCTGATCCACAATGCAGATACAATAGGTCGTGTTCGGAGTGTCCAGCTTGAACAGACGCTCCTCCGGTATGAAAGTAATTCCCATGTTAACTCCTTTCTGAATTGAATCTTTATATACTTAATGTTTAACAGTTCTTGGCTAATTATTTTGCTTTAGTTTTAGGTAAATTTAATCTTCTGTTAATCATTTGTTAGTTCAATACTAACAGACCCTGCCCAATAATTCAATGGCCTAAGAAAAAATTTTTTTGTTTCGTGGAGTTTACCAAAACAGAGGCTGGAAACTTGGTAAAGATTGCCTAAATTGACTTCCTGAGCTAATCGAATCCCTCTTGAAAATTGCGAGCAGATTCTATATAATAGCATATATCAATCAAATCAGGAGAATATGGAGATGGTGAAATCAGATATAAATGCGCTCAGCGTTTTCGGAGGAAATTTTAGCTCTCAACAGGCCGCGGAAGAATTTATGAAAATAGTGGATGGAAAACCCAAACGGTTTATGGAAGAACTTTATCTTCAAGGTGATTTTACCGGACACATTGAAATCAGGTTTTTTGACAAAAAGACGAACAAGGCAGAAGAACTATTTAGCGATTTCCCTTATGGAGAAAAGATTATCGAGGTCTTAAAAGCGAAATTTGCAGATACGCTAAAGCGCCGCGTAAACACAGCCATTATCCTGTACGATTTCTACTGGGGCAACCATTTATCCAATCACCTGGCAAGTCAGATGCGTGAAAAGAAAACCGATGAATACCATATTTTTTACATCGAGGATGTTTATCCGTATCAATAGCTTCATTCATATATTTTCAATTCCCGTTCTAAATCCCGTATCATTTTCCCCAATGGCCTTTTCTTTATACTCTCCTCCGTTATTTCAGAGCCAAATACCATTCTTTTCAAATCCTGCTCTGTCAACTCTACCTTGTCAAGTACCTCCCTAAACTCCTCCAGTTGTGTCTTGGAATACATTTCGACTTTATCCAACAATTCATTCACTTCCATTTCATGAATTTGATAAGCCGTTTCTATATGCATCGCTTTCACATTTTGTTTAATCGCCCCTTTTGCATTAATAACTATCTTTTTCCTATTCATATCTAAAGGTACATAACTGAATTTAAGATCATTTTCCCAATCTATCTGCTCATCAAAGGGTGAGGCAAATCTCTGCATATTGTCATGCTTTATTCTATTACAATTGCCACAGACTGGGACCAAATTATAAAGACACAGAGAAAACACAGGATATCTTGAACGCGGATAAAAATGATCCATCTGTGCTCCTGCCAGTTTTTCTGACCTGCAATTAATATAATCCCGATTGCAATAAGGACAAACCGTAAATCCTGTCTGCTTCACAAGAAACACATTCATCTTCTCTTCATTATCATCTATATTATGTATCAGTTTCTGAGAGACTTTTTCATATGTATCATACAATTTTTTGTATAATGATTTCTTTTCCCTTTTTCCGGTATTATTTATGCAAAAGCATTCGTTTTCCATAACACCCTTACTTGATTCAATGTATTGATATGCCCTCTTTATTTTGTCGTATGGCGCTAGAATCAACTCTTTAAAACAAGCCTCCGTTGAAAAGAAGTCTTGCGGCATAAACTTATTGCAACAACAAGCAATTCTCTTTTGCTCTGACAAAGAAAAATAATCGCTGACACATGCCCAATATTTCTCCTCTACCCACTTTTCATATCGTTCAATTCTTAGCATTTTTCTCCCCCTTCAACTGAACTAATTCCTTCTCTAACTCAGCCTTTTGACTCTCCAATTCTCGAATCCGCCTTTCTATTTGCGTTCCATGAGCCGCTATCCGTTCTTCTAACATTTTCCCAAGCTTTTCTCGATATATAGGCTCACCTATCTGTTGAATTATGAATTCCACATTTTTATATAGATCCTCTTCATCTTGCATAATGTCATAAAATATTTGTAAATTCGACTTCCCCCCGCCCAACCATATCATTATTGCCTCAATCAGTTCTCTGCTATACTCTCCAATTGTATATTCCAGAAAAAAATTGCTTCTCAGCAATGTATGTATGTTCTGCCCCAGAGTGCATCCAAAATCTTTTTCCTGAATACAAAGATACTGTACATCCTCTTTCAACAAATCTGAAATTACAAATGGCGAGTTTGTTGTAAAAGCAACTTGCAGTTTGGCTTCTCCATTACACAGACTAAGCACGTCCAATAAAGTTTTTAAAAACCTTCTTTGCCATTCTGGATGATAATATAATTCTCCTTCATCAATGAAAATAAGTGCTGATTCTTCCTTCTGCAAGGCTTCTTCTCTGGAGAAAAAAGTCCCGCCAAGTATACTTTCATAATACTCCTTATCCTTATTGTATCCTGCCAGAAACCAGTGTAGCTTAGCCAAGAACATTAACTTTGCATACTGCCCGGATGAGAAAAAACCGATACCCACATCCAGCCTTTTATCATACGTTTTCTCAATTTCTTTCAACTTAGAAATATCTCCACAATCTTTGATTAAAAATCTTTCCCATATATTACCGGATTCTAAATCATATATTGATATTTCCTTTTCTGGCTGTATATCCAGATAATCACATATCTTACCAGTTTCAACATTTCTCAGCAAAGAGAACTGGTAACAGAGCTCTTTGTTGATCATCTGCTCCGTTTCCTTCGATACTATATCTTTCTGGCTTTGCAAAATTGCAAGCGCATTTCTTTTCTGCACAAAACTTTTCATCTCAGAAAAATCGCATTGTCCCAGGCCCTCCAGCGTTTTTGCTATCCCCTGCTGCCTCTGCCTGTCTGTTCTTTCGCCATTTTCAAAAAGGATTATCTGGTCTGCCCTCATCTGTTGAGAAAAATATACAACTTTACAGAAATCCAAATATCGGCAGATACCTTTCCGATATGGCAAAATTCCCTGTGCATTTACCCCATCGATATTAGTCAAAAAATAGAATTCTTTTCCGATACGGAATACTACTAAGAATTTCAATTCCAGCTCCCTATCCAGAATTCCGTATTCTTGAAAACTATCCGTTTCAATATAACCATTTTCACAGGGAACATTAAAGTCCTCAAGAATCTTGAGCATTTTATAAAAAGTATCCCTTAAGAAATCAATAATACTGGTTTTTCCTGTTCCATTTTTTCCCACGATACAGGAAAGAGAGTATATCTCCTTCCCGTAGAAGTATAAGCCTGGCATGCCCATCCTCTCATTGCGTCTCAATTCACCTCTCTCCGGGCTGAACGCATATTTATGGTCAAAATCAAGGATTTGTCCCTGCATTCCTCTATAATTATCTAAATATAGCAGCGAAAATGTCATTTGTTTGTCTTCCGATCGAAAATTTTCGCTGTCTGATATCAATTTACGAATTATCTCCATGGATTCTTTCGTTTGAATGCTTTCCAATTTCCAGTCATCATATTTGAAAACGAAATAATCCTTCTTGTCCTGAACAGAAAAAACAATTGCCTCATCCTCCAAAATAATTTCCGCCATCTGTTTCCCATTCACCCAAAACAAACGTTTATCTCCAGTATCATTATCCCAGTAGGCATCCGGATTCTTAAATACCTGTATCTGCAATTTATCTAATTTCTCATCATACATATTATAGTGAACTTCTATTCTTTCACCATTTTCTTCCGCTTGGGCAACCCATGCCATATTATAAATATTTGCTAGTAATAGGGAATCAAGATAAAAGAATTTCAATTTTCGCTTATCTCTTTCCTCCATTTTTGATCCATCTATGATTGCAAATATCTGATGCCGATATACCTTTTGGTTCACCACGTCATATAGAGCATATTGCTTTAACAATTCACAAATTAAATCATTTGGCAATTTGTCAATATTTTTATATATCTGTTCAATCCCATGAAAGGCATAACCATAGTCATTATAGGCTCCTGCAAATTTTATATGTTTAAGCAATGCACTGATAACTTTCTCCCTCCTCAGCCATGAACCCTCCTCCTTCGGATAATATTTACAAAGAAGACATATCGCTTCTTCATTGTCCGCAAATCTTCCACGAAAATCACAATAAAAATTCACCAGTCCATTATATAATGCTTCTAAATATCTACTATTTTTCTGCATTTTACGTGTGTCAATTGAGTCTTCATTTGACATATGATAAAAAGCGTATGCCATATGTTTTTGTCCCAGCAATTCCACATATATATCTATTTCATCCAATACTGTATGATTATTCAGCATTACCCTCAACAAATCAATTGCAAAATGTCTCACCCCATCTTCGTATACATCCGTAACATAGGGCTTTTTATGTTCATATTCAATTGCCTTTTCTTCTTCTCTAAAAATATCCCTCAGGAGCTGTATTAGTTCCTCCAATGATTTGGAATTACCTAACTTCCATGTTTCCCACAATTTGTAGCCTTCAGGTATTTTTTCCTTATTCGTCTCCAGTACATACGTTATATCCTTTATCACTTTGTCCTCCAAATGCTTACCCTCCCATATGTGCCTGATTATAATCCCCACTTAAATGAATTGAACTATAATTTGCTGAAGTTGAAAATTTGCGATTTTTACCTCATTAATTTCTTTCAACATGTGTCCATTATATAAGCCTCTTGCTGATATGATTTTATTATAGGTCCCAAACATATACATAGTCAATGATAACTTACTTCAACCAACAATTGTTCAAATGAATCATAGGTTGAAGATGAAAATTACCTATGTTATAATTGGAGCTGTAAATTGGAATTTTTTGAACTTACCGGACAATTTTCTGAGGAGGGTAAAGAACTATGAGCAACCGAAAAAAATACATAGAAAGTTGTCAGGTCTCTGAAGTAAAAACTAATAGCCTAAACGGATATTTCCAAAAGGTTTTATTTGAGGGTAAAAACAGTACTTCGCCGATTATTATCTATCTTCACGGAGGACCTGGCTCGCCCATACCTTTTTGTGCTGGAAGCAGGGGACTATTTCCTGAGATCACTGATCGATTTATTATGGTCTATTGGGATCAACTTGGCTGCGGTATGAACGATTATCCCATCGACGACACTTTCTCTATTGACAGTTATACCAAAATGACGGTAGATTTGATCAAAGCTGTTCGGAACGATTTCCCCGAAAATCCAATCAATCTCTTCGGCGTTTCCTGGGGCTCAATTTTAGCGGCAAATGCCGCTGTAGAAGTGCCCGAACTGATCAACCGTATTGTGGTATACGGACAGGTGATGAAGAATCTGTTTTTCAACAAAGAAGTGTTTGACACATTGGAGAAAGCCGCGCTAAGCAGGAAGGAAAAAGAAAAGCTGGAATATCTGAAAACTGTCGATTCCATTGGGCAAAAGGAAATCATGACCATAGCGGGACTGATCCGCAGTCACACAGAGGGATATCAGGCAAAAAACGGCGGTAAGACTCCTATGGGAAAAATCCTTTTCGGTCTGCTCACCAGCCCTGATTATACGATAAAGGATTTCAAGGCCGTGGCTGTCAATGGAACGAGAAAGAATCAATCTCTGTTTCAAGAGCTTATTCATTTGGATTTGAGAAGCACCCTTGAGCGCATTACGGTTCCGTATTTGATCATGCAGGGGGATACCGATATTGTCACGTCAACAAAATATATAGAATCCTTTGTAAAGGAGTCTAAAAATGAAAATTTACATTTCGCCCTTGTGAAAAATAGCGGGCATATGCCGAGTGGAGACGGCATGGCATATGTGATCGAAAAAGGATTTGCATTTCTTTGCTCAGCTCAATAGCTTCCGACTCAGTGGGCAGCTATTTGGTGATTTTGGTAACATACTTGTCCTGCTCCAGCGCGAGGAACGACACCACGCCGCCCCGCCCGCTGCCTGGCGGATGGCGGCTTTTCCCCTATCCACTGGCCATAGTGGAGGAAACGGCCCTTGCTATGCTGTTTGGGATTTTGTACCACGGACAAATCTTAGATATTTCTACAATCTCAATCATGATGACCACCTAAGACAAAATATAAGTTATTATTTACTGGTAAGCAGCTCATTGAAATTAAGTATTACACTTTCTTGTGCTACTGTCCATCCCCCCACTTTGGGGACCAAATGTCCCGAAGTACGATCGAGTAGGAGGGAGATTTGAGTAATCCCCGACCTCTCACACCACCGTGCGTACCGTTCGGTACACGGCGGTTCAATCAACTTAACATGAAATATGCCCTGCGGCGTAGTAGTCGAGCATGGAGATTAGCCCGAATTCAGCTAATCTCTTTTTACTCAATCATCTGATTTGATGATTTTGCGGCGGCTCTTGTATGTTCTACATCAGATCTTTCCCCACATATTTCACGCGGGCGGTTCCCAGCGCCATGACCAATACCGTCGCTCCCAATAATGTGCCTCCGACAGTGATCTCCCCCGTGCTGAGTATGTCGGACGCGTTGGCGTAGGAGAAGGGGCTGAGGAACGACAGCTTCTCCATCTCCGGCGCCACCCTGCTCATCAGGTTGTAGGCATAGAGCAGCAGCACCACCCCCAGGCCCACACCCAGCCGGTTCTGCCGGAAAAAGGCGGACGCGGCAAAGCATATGCCGGCCATCTCCAGCCCCAACAATAGCTGCATGGCATGGTACAAAAACATCTCTTTTGCGGGAATCCCCTCCCCCAGCAGCGCAAATCCCAGACCGTAGAACGCCGTGCAGAGCAGATGAAACAGCAGCAGATTGGTGCAGATCACGCCCCATTTTGCCAGGACCACGTTTCCTCTGGATATGGGCAGAGAAAAAAGGAATTCACTGGTATGTCTGTCCTCCTCCTTGGAGAGCATGGTCATGCTGATCACGGCGGCGAACATGGTGCCGCCCAGTTCATGGATGGTTCCCACCTCCGCGGCGTAAAAGCCTTTTAATGTGGCGATGCTGAGCCGGTCCATGCCAAAGGCCGCCGAAAAAGAGCCCATGGCGGCAAAGCTCTCCGCCATGCCCGCCATCTCCTCCTGCATACTGGAATACAGGAGGATGCAGGCCATCCCCATGCCGCCCACGCAGACGGACCACAGCAGCAGGGTTTTCCAGTATTGCTTCATTTCATGTCGGTATATATAGCGCATTTGATATTCTCCTCTCGTTCTGTATATTCAGGTTCTATAGTACTGGATAAAGACTTCCTCCAGGGGCGGCTCTTCGATGAGCAGCTCCCTGATATCGTGTCCCATCAGTTCGCGGTACAGTTCGTTCAGGTCCTTTTCGTACAGGAATTCTTCCTCCACGCCGTCCCGTATCCACTTGATCCGCTTTGCACCAGCTCCGGTCAACTCTGTCACCGACTCCACGCTCTGCAACCGCCCTTCCTTCATAATGGCCACCCGGTCGCAGTAGCGCTTCACCTCCGACAGCACATGGGTGGACAGCATACAGGTGGCGCCCCGCTCTACATATTCCCGAATCAGCCGGAAAAATTCCGTCTGCATCAACGGGTCCAGGCCGCTGGTGGGCTCGTCAAACACGAACAGCCCTGGTCTGTGCTGCATGGCGCAGACAATGCTCACCTTCTTGCGGTTCCCCAGAGACAGCTCCCGTATCCGCTTCTCCGTATCCACCTGTAACCGCTCGCAGAGCATGGCCGCCTCTTCATCGCAATCCACCCCTCGCACGCGGGCCGCCAGGCGAATGACTTCCTTCACTTTCATGGTCGGATAGAACATGGCCTCCGAGGGCATATAGCCGATCTGGGCCAGAATCTCCTCCCGATGGCGGCGGATGTCCCGTTCAAACAGCCGTATGCTGCCTCGGTCAAAGCCGATAAATCCCAGCATTGACCGGATAGTCGTGGATTTGCCCGCCCCGTTGGGACCCAAGAATCCGAAGATCTCCCCCTGCTCTACCGACAGGCTTAAATCTGTCACACCCCTGTGTTTTCCATAGCTCTTCGTCATCTGCTCGATCTCTATGACCCTCTCTGCCTTGCTCATCTTCGCTCCCTCTCTTTCCTGTACTCTGATTTTTCCCACTACTCCTGATCCCGCTCTTTTTTTTCTGCCTTATCTTCGGCTCCGATTTCCCGACTGCCAGCTCTCTCCTGAAACGCCCGCAGATCCTCGTTTAACTGTTTGGCGTCCAGCACCCTCTTGATCTTATAGACCAGAAAACCACAGAGGTAGGCCAGCACCATGAACAGCGCAAACAAGACGGTCACGAAAACGCTCCTGTCAAACCAGCTACCCAGCCAGGAGACCGCCGTGTGGATACCGGCGCAGAGCAGCAGATACGCGCTCTCCCGAATACCCAGCCGTTCTCCCTCGTCGAATCTGTCAAGCACATACCATTGCAGATATCCCATCCCATAAGTCAGCAAGATCATCTCACCCATATGCAGGATATCGGCCTCCCTGCTGCCGCCGAGCAACCGATACACAGAGTAGAAGAAGAGGATGCAAAAAAAATAGATACACGCCTTGAACTCTATGGCGATCTCCACCACCAGATAGCGCTCCAACAGCGTCATCTTTTTCCCATCCCGTCCGCCTCTGTCCGATCTCTTGTTATCCATGTTCATGCCCTCCCAACTCTATATCTATTCACCCTTAAGTCTCCTGCGGAAATCTGACGCGTAGGTGCGGGAGATCATGATATGCTCCCCGTTGCACATCGTGGCGTCGATACGGTTGTTCGCCCTGCTCGTAAGCTCCCGCACCTTGTCGATATTGATGATGACAGACTTGCTGCACCGGAAGAAGTTGACTGTGCCCAACAACTGTTCGAGCTGTAGCAGAGAATAATCCATCTGCAGGACATCGTTCTCTGTATAGGCAAAGGTCCTTCCCTCTACGCTTTCCAGATACAGGATCTCCGACGGCTCCAGAATCATCCGCCTCCCCTCACTGTTTCCGATCAATCTGCGGCTTTGCAGCTCCAGAAACCGTATCAGCTGTTCCATCTCCAGCGACAGGTCCGCACAGCGCAGAATCACTTCATTCTCTCCCTGGGAGATATGTTCTATGGTGTATTTCATAAAGACTCCTTTCGTCGGAACTGGATTTCAATACAGCAAGGTTATTGTAACAATTTCTTTTCCCAACGGCAATACTGCACAGGACAAGTGACACTTTTTCCTGAACAAGTAGCACAGCCATCCTGCATTTGCGTGTTCTTGAACTCACTTTGGACTTACTATTTAGCGCTATTATCCTTGTAACAATTATCAAATTGTGCTACACTGAGACTGTTCCGCAGCGCAATCAGGCTCATCAATGATACAATAACGCCGGTAGATAGGCTCTATCTCATCTATCTTCCAGCAGTATGGAAAAGAGGGAATTATGTTTCATCGACCGCAAAATACCCGTATATTCTGGTACATTTCTCTGGGTGTTATCATTTTTACAATAATATTTTTACATTTTTACAAATTATCCGAAATCCCATATGGACTGAATGTGGATGAGGTTGGTTCAGCATACGATGCTTACTGCATAGCAAAATATGGTGCTGATCGTTATGCTAAAAGCTATCCAGTCTATTTTACCAATTATGGAGATGGGCAAAATGCGCTCTATACCTACTTGACAGCTCTGTTTTTCCGTCTGTTTGGCACCTCCAAGACAGTTATTCGCTTGGGAATCGCTCTCTTTGCTCTGGCAGGCGCACTGTTTGGCTATTTATTGTCCGCCGAAAAATGGAAAGGGAAAAAAGTTCCCCTTCTATTTCTATGCTTATATACCATTCTGCCCATTTTTATCATGACGCAGCGTTTTGGCCTAGAGAGTCATCTGATGTTGTCCGCCTCGATTATTACGCTCTATATCACCATGAAGGCGCTGGAAACGGGCAAATGGCAGTTCTATTTGTTGGCGGGCATTGTCGCGGGCATTTCCCTGTACACCTACGCGCTTATGTATATCGTAATGCCTGTCTATCTGCTCCTGTGGTTCTCCTATGGAATCTATCTGCGAAAAATACAGCTGCGGAAGCTGCCATTTCTACTTCTCTCCCTTGGAGTGCTGGCAGCTCCCCTGATAATGGTACAGATCATCAATATCTTCTCTCTGCCGGAGATGCATATCGGCCCTTTTACCCTCACGCGGCTCCCCAATTACCGTTCCGGAGAGCTTGGCTTTCAGGATATATTCCGCAATCTGAAGCAGATGTTTACAAACACCATGCTCTATGACAACCTATCATACAATACGATACCAAGATATGGAACCCTGTATTATTTTTCGCTGCCTTTCCTGTTTGTGGGCCTGTACAAATCCATCAGAGAAGCATGTGTTTCCGTTAAGCGGCGGCATTTTGACTGTTCTGTCCTCATCCTGTTCTGGCTGATCGGAGAATTTGTCATGGGATGCCTCTTAAAAGGTTGGTCCACTCCCAACACCACCCGCATGATCGGCATATACATCACATACCTGTATTTTATTGCCAGCGGAATCTATTCTGTCTGGGAATTTCTGAGGAAGAGCTGGCTGAAAAAAGCCTTTGCCTCAATACTGGCTGGACTGTATGCTATCTCCTTTGTCTCTTTTATCCATTTTTATTTCACGGACTATAACCGGCAAGCCTTTCCGCTAAACTGGTTATTCTACGAAACTTACGAGGAAATATCCTCTCTCCTCGAAGAACACTGGGGGGAAGAATGGACCTCCCGCTCAACCTGTTATCCATTCAACTATGTATATTATCTATGGTCGTACAAGGTAAATCCCTATGAGATGAATCTCACAGCCAACGGGCATGACAGCTTCCGAGGAGATTATATCAATGAGCTTGTCCCCAACACGCTCGTAGCTTGCAACTATGTGATCTTTCACACGGATCAAAGCTCCATTGATCTGCTGTCAGAGATGGGATATACCCCCATAGAGACTGATCAATTCATCTATTTTATCAGTCCTCTGGAAAATTTTGATCTGGCGGTAGAGCAACAGCAGTATTTCTATATAGACAGTCTAAAGGTCGTAGATCAATTGATCCTGTTTTCCGGCTGGTGCATTGACGAAGAGACGAACCTGCCATTCACGGAATATCTTTTTGAGCTGGATGATACTGTGATAGAGGTTGAAAAGCTAGAACGTCAAGATGTTGTGGATGTCTTCGGGAACGATTCATTTCTGATGAGCGGATTCCGTGCACAGTTGCCTATAGATGCGTTGAACGCCTGTGATTCCTTCACTTTTTCGGGAATTCGAGATGACGGCTCCAAGGAGATAATCTATCAGCAGCTCCGCAAAAGCGACGAGCATTAACCTGACGAAAGCTAAGATTATCCCATTTCGGCTGCGCACATGACAAGAGGGACCTCCCACTGTCGGGAAGTCCCCCCTCTTCGTCTTATTCTTGCAGATATGCCACAAGGCACGACAGCGCCGCCTCGTCCTGGGCTTTAGCCTGCAGAATCAGCTCCGCCAACTGTTCGCGTACTTTTCTGTCCGCCAGCTGCCGTAACATGGCGTCCATGTCCGACCAATCGCCGATCAGTCCGCTCATCTCCCCTGCGGCGGCACTCACATTCCGAAAATGGCGGGCCGCCTGCTCCAGTTTCGCGTTATGTTCCCCTGTCTGTTGCCCCGCCAGCTCCAGCAGGTATCTGGCTCCCTGCTCTCTGCCGTCCGCCAGGCATTGGGCAGCGTCGTTCTGTACCAACAGCTTGGAAAACAGACTATCATAGACCTCGCTGGCAAAGTGGCTATCCTCCAAAAGCATCTCCCTCCATGCGTCATAGGCCAGTATTCCCTTGGCGTAAGAATGATCTTTCCGCCCTTCCAGAGCCTTGACTGCCTGCCTCAATATCTCTCTGGGAGCCATGCCCTCCCCGTTTATGGGGCCTAAACACATCACCGCCTGGGTGTCTGTGTTCTCCCACCAGCTCTTGCTGATAAAGTACCCGTTCTCCGCAGTGCTGACGCCGCCCGCGTGTTCCGGGTCATCTTGGAAAAAGTTCCATCCCAGCAGACTGTCTCCGTCCTCCTCGTACCCCGCCACAATACATGGCTCTGGCGGCCCGATGATACCCAACGCAATACAGGGATACCCCTCGGCCAGATGTTCCTTAATATATGCCAGAAAATCCTCCTTGGTCGTAGACTCTTCCCTTCCAAGGAAAGAGAACTCCCTTCCCAGAGCCTTCGCTCCCAGCCCATACACCTGATTAGACTCGTTGAAAGCATGATAAATATCTACATTGCTCAGATCCCAACACGCTGTGTTCCACACCAGCCGAAACGCCGCTCCGGTGGCTGCCATGATATAGGGGTAGGACACATCGTCCCCCAGATACTCCGACACCGCTTTGATACAGATGGGGAAGGGCGTGGCACTGCCATAACTGCCGTATTTCACTTGCTGAATGTCATATAATACTATACCGTTCTGCTCATCCTGTCTCCTGTTATCCATATTACTCCTCTTCTCTTTCTCCTGGAGCAATTCAAGACCATACACGCCGGACCGCAGCGACGCCTTGCCCAGAATAGGTCTGTCACGGCGAAAGTCGCTGGGCGACATGCCGATGACTCTACAGAAGGCACGGGTATAGGCTTCGTGGGAGCCAAAGCCCCACTCCAAAGCGATATCCAATATATTCCTGTCCGTATGCAAGAGCTGCGCCGCCGACAAAATAATCCTCCGTCTTCTATGGTAACGCATAATAGACATCCCCACCTGACCTGCGAAAAGTTCCCGGATATAATTTTCTGAGAACCCGAATTTCTGACCCATCCGCCTTACATCCAGGCGGGAGTCGGTCACATGACTCTCCACATAGCTGACCATGGCCCGTGTTATGGTTGAATAGCTCATTGACTGTTCCTCTCTCACTGCAGTGTAGGTTCATTGTAACAGGAATCTCCAGCGGATTCTTGACTTTTCTGAGGATGCTTTTCTCCGTCGCTCCAACGGTATTTTCGTAACATGATCCAGAACACGACGCACACCGCGACGCCTGTAAATCCGATACAGCAGAACAGGAACGCCGCGCCTGAACCCTTGCCCGTGCCGAACAGCAGACTGAGGATTCCCTGTCCGCCAGCTCTCGCCATAAACGGCTCAAACAGTTCATCCACGAGAATCCCACCGACCAGGAATCCCATCGGAATCGTGAAAAACTGCAGCGCGTTGCGGCAGGAGTAGACGCGTCCCTGCATTTTAGTAGGGATAGTTCTACGGAAAATTACGTCCATATTGGCATTCATATACGGGATCGAAAGCCATCCCAGGACGGCTCCCAGCGACCACAGCGGCGTGGAATTGCCAAACGCGAGAAAGAAATTCTCGGTGCTCATCGAGAGCAGCAATGCCGCGCAGATCGCCCGCACTCTGTTTTTCGGAGCGGGCAGAAGAGCAGCCAGAGCGCTCCCCGCAAGCGTCGCTATCCCAACGCAGGTATTCACGACTCCGAGAGCCGTCTCCCCGCTCTTGGACAGGATCATCGCCGGAAGCGCGGCGTCATAGACCGAAGCGATCAGATTGATGCAGGAAAGAAACGCAATCAAATTCAGGATCAGCGGATTCTGTTTCAGCCACAACAGCCCCTTGCCCACCGATTTAAGCAGCGATTCTCTCTCCACTTCAGAGCGCTCTGGCTCGGAGATGGGGATAAACAGCAGCAGGGTGAAAAAGGCCACTGCAAAGGTGATCAGATCCACCGCGATCACGACTTCCATGCCTGCAAAGGCAAACAGCGCCGTTGCGATCACCGGCGTCAAAATAGAGTTCAATGACTGCGAAAAGGAGCGCAGTCCACTCGTCCTCTGATAGTGCTCCTCTGGAATCAGCATCGTTGCCGCAACCTCGGCCGCAGGCTGCTGTACGGTATTCATCAGGCCGTTGAGCGCATTGATGAGATACAGATGCCACACCTGGAGGGTATTCGTCCTGCTCAGCACCAGCACGGCCACCGTGGTGAGCGCCGCAAACAGATCACAGAGCAGCATGGTTTTCTTCTTGTTCCATCTGTCGCTGAGCGCGCCCGCAAAGATGCTCATCAGCACATAGGGCGCATAGGAACACACCGACAGAAGCGCGGTCTGCAGCGCCGAACCGCTCTGCAGATAGATCCACAGCACCAGGGCATAACTCGTCAGGCCGCTCCCCAACGCGGACAGCGACTGTGTACTCCATAATATAAGATACGTTTTTAAATCTTTCTTCATCATGACTTTGCTCCTTCTTATAATAACGAGATTTTATATTTTTGCCGAAGTGCAAAGTCTGAGGACTGATACTGACGGGCGCCAGGCTCGTGAGTAATCCCCTCTGTGCGGTGTCCTCAAACCCTGCACAGAGCTTTTGCAGCGCAGATAGGCATATCTTCCTCCAATCCGTTGTACTGAAGACAACTATTCTTTTAATGCTCATTGTAACATGTTTCCAGTTTCAGTGCCAATATTTCCGCAAAAATCCCTTAATCAAAATAGGAGTGGAAATAGCATAATACCTTTGATATAATAAGAGCGATAAAGGGCAGTTACTCAAAAAGCATTTCATCAGAAAGGTACAAATATGTTCCGTTTCGGCTTTTCCTATGTGGGACTGATCTATCTTTTGATGTTGTTTATCCCCAACATCATCTGGACAAAATATCAGCCCCAGGACTACGAACAATACGCACAGCGGGAAAATAAGGTCTTGCAGATGCTGGAACGAATAGGAGAAGTATCGGTGTGCTGCTGTGTGCTGATCTTCTCTGATTTCAATATAAGACTGCATTTCCCTTGGTGCATATGGCTTTTGGTTTCCTTTGCGCTGATGCTCCTGTATGAAGCGTACTGGATACGGTATTTCCGAAGCGAAAAGAGGATGTCGGATTTCTACCGGAGTATCTGCGGAATTCCCGTTGCGGGAGCCACATTGCCGGTATGCGCGTTCCTGCTCCTCGGCGTATACGGATGCAATCTGTTTCTCCTCGTCTCGACAGTGATTCTGGGGATTGGCCACATTGGGATTCATATGGATCACTATAAGGAAATATCCGGCGCTTCGAAGTAGAGCGTGCAGATACCACAATGCGGATGCTGGCTTTCACAAAGGCCATGCATCCGCACCGATAATTCGTCTATTTTTCTCCGCTGCTCATGCGCAATTGCGCGTTCACCAGTCCATAGTAAATTCCCTTCTGTTCCAGCAGCTCGTTGTGCGTGCCGATCTCAGCGATTCCGTGCTTGTCGATGACTACCAGACGGTCCGCATCACGCAGAGTGGACAGTCGGTGGGCGATCGCAAAGGTGGTCCGCCCTTTCACCAGACGGTTTAGAGCCTGTTGAATCAGGAATTCACTCTCTGTGTCCAGCGCCGAGGTAGCCTCGTCCAGAATCAGTATCCGGGGATTATTCAGAATCGCCCGAGCGATAGCGATACGCTGCCGCTCACCGCCGGACAAGTTATAGCCGTGCTCACCCACATAGGTGTTGTAGCCGTCCGGCGTCTTGCAGATAAAGTCGTGGGCATTGGCAGCCCTGGCCGCCATAATCACCTCCTCCAGAGTGGCGTCCTGCTTGGCAAAGCGAATGTTGGCCAGTATCGTGCCGGAGAACAGGAACGTCTCCTGCAGCACTACGCCGATCTGGGAGTGCAGGCTTTCCATCTGCACGTCCCGCAGGTCGTATCCATCCAGGGTGATCCGCCCCTGGTCCACGTCATAGAGCCGCATGATCAGATTGATCAGCGTGGATTTCCCTGTGCCGGAAGCGCCCACCAGACCGATCATTTCCCCAGGCTTTACGGCAAAGGAGATATGCTCCAGCACCGGCTCGTAGGTCTGATAGCCGAAGGACACATCCTCAAAGGTAAATGCCCCCTCTATCGGAAACGCCTTGCTCTCCGCTTTATCCGCCAGCATGGGCTCCTCGTCCAACACATCGTAGATACGGTTCAGGCTGGTCAGCATCTGCATCACCGCTCTGGGCAGATGGGTCATCCAGCTCAAAGGGCCAAACAGATAACCGCTGTAGGTCACAAACTGCACCAGCTCTCCCACAGTCATGCTTCCGTCTAACACCTGTATGCCGCCGAAATAGATCGCAATGTAAGTGCCTGCTCCCAACAGAAATGTCATGATGGGGAAAAACACGGCCCAGAAGGTCTCATTTTTTTTCTGAATCGTGGCAAATGCCTCTGTTTTCTCAGTAAACCTGGCGCTCTCTCTCGCCTCCTTGCCAAAGGATTTGACAATGCGCATGCCGGAGAGAATATCCTGCAAATTACTGCTCAGGTCATCCGCCCGCAGCCATTGTTTGTGAAAGATCGTGTGGATATGGTGCCAGAAGATCCGCACGATCACCACCACCGCCGATACAAAAAGCAAGGACAGCAGTGTCATCTTCCAACTGATAATCAGCATCATGATCAGTGATACGATCATCGTCACCAGCGTGGAGAACATATCTCCAAATACATCCTCCATAAAAATCCGAATCTGCTTGGTATCGCGGGAAACTCTGTTCATCAACTCGCCGGGTTTCCGGTTATTGATAAAGGACAGCGATAACACCTGAATCTTGTAGTACAGCTTGGACCGCAGACTCATACTCAGCGAAGCTCCCAGCTTGACGCACAGCCAATAACGATAGATCCAGCAGATCATGCCGCCCACAGTGAGCACAAAGGTAAGGCCGATAAACAGCCACAGGTCCGTCATTGTTCCCTGCCCGTTAGCCAGAGCGTTATCAATAAAATACCGCTGCACCATGGGATTGAACATATTGATTCCCGCCAGCAGGACCAGCAGCAGGGAGATCACCACCAGACCGCCGATAAAGTCTCCGCACAGGGCCATGAATTTCTTTAATATCTCCGATTTGCCTTCACAGTACATGCATTTGCTGGTACCCGGCAGAGCGCGGCCGCATTTTTCACAGTATTTTTCGTATTCGCGGCTCTCCACCCGACTGACCATTCTGAGTTCTTTTTTCTCCTGTCTGGCCTGTACCAGAGTCTGCGCTCCCCGCACGGCATAGGCCACCCTGATAATATGGCGCATGGAGAAACGGGCGACGCACTCCGGCCCTCCCTCCTTGGGAAACACAGTCACAATGCCGCAGCCCACCTGGTGCTCGCATTTGATTTTCTCGCAGTCCGCCAGCAAATGCTCCGAGGTCTTTTCCTCCCCTCTAAGGGTCATAAGGCGATCCTCTGTGACGACGATCCAGGTCTGATTCGTGTAGCTGCTCCGGGCGCTGCGCGCCCCATTGTCAAAGTCCAGATCCACTGGAACACAATACCAGATCGTCTCGCCGTCCTGAAGGGAAAGGGCCTGCCGCTGGGACTCCTTTAGTGTGTATAATAGTTTCATGAATAGTTGCTCCTTATATTAGATAAACAAATCCAGCTTCTTGCGCTCCATCACAGTCAGGGCGTACAGATCGGGCAGCTCGTAGCGGTTGCCGTCTATGTCGGTGATCTGGTAGCGGGCCTCGCCCAGAGACACTACGGCATCGCCGCCCATATGGGTGGTGAAACGGCAACTGCCGAAATCCGTCTGCACATGCCAGTAGGCATAGCCGTACTCATCCTTAACCTCCATGACCCTGCGAATCACAGGCATAAAGTAGCGCAGACGCACCTGCTCCTGTATCATGTCCTGCACGTCCTCCGGCATCTCCGACAGGGCACGGATCATGCCAATCTCTTTGGCCTTCTCATCCGCCTCCCGAATGGAGATGAACTCCTGGGGATTTGTCAGGGGAAAAGTCAGGTACACACCCACTCTGTCATATTTCTTCCCGTCGAACTCCAGCTCCAGAAAGCCGCCCTCCGTGCGGGTGAACACCGCGTTCTGTGCCGTCAGCATCCGCATCTGCAGCACTTCCTCCGACTCCTTCTTCAAAGCCTCCTCATCGAACTCCTGCAAGTTCAATAAATCCGGCATACTATTCTCTCTGTTTTCTTCCATGATATATCGTTTCCTTTCTTTGCTCCAACTCTGCTACTCTATGCCGCGCATCGCCAGCGCCTTCGTCTGCAATTCGCTCAATTTATAGAAGGTACCCTTCAGCGCCATCAACTCCTCATGGGTTCCGGACTCTGTCACCTTACCCTCGTCCAGCACGATCAGATGCGTGGCGTTGCGCAGCGTGGACAGGCGGTGAGCGATGGACAACACCGTTCTGCCCTTTTCCAGCTGCTCCAGTGATTTTTGGATCGCCAGCTCGGTCTCTGTATCCACCGCTGATGTGGCCTCGTCCAGAATCAGAATCTTGGGGTCTGCCAGGATCGCCCTGGCAATGGAGATTCGCTGCTTCTCGCCTCCGGACAGAGATCTGTTCGAGTGTCCCAGGATCGTATCATAGCCCTGGGGCATCTTGCAGATAAAGTCGTGAGCGCTGGCCTGCACCGCCGCTTTTATAATCTCCTCCCTGGTGGCGTCAGGTCGGGCATAGGCGATATTTTCCGCCACCGTACCCATGAAAATATAAGTCTCCTGAGACACCATGGACACATTCTTGCGCAGTTCATTAAAGCCATACTGCTTGACATTGACGCCGTCCACCAGCACCTGTCCCTCCTCGGTATCATAGAGACGGGAGATCAGATTCACCAGCGTGGATTTTCCGGCGCCGGAGCGTCCCACTATACCCAGCACCTCCCCTGCATCGACATGGAAGCTCACGTCCTTCAATATAGGCTTATTGGGTTCGTATCCAAAGGTTACGTGCTCCAGCGTGATCTCTCCCCGCAGCTGTTCGGGCCGCACAGGATCGGCCGCCTCTCTTACCTCCGGCACCGCGTCAATGATCTCAAAAAGCCTTTGCGCCGAGTTCATGGCATTGGTGTACCAGCGGATGATCCTGGACATAAAATCCAGAGGGCCCTTGAGCTGGCCCACATAGCCGCTGAAGGTGATCAGCAGGCCAAGCTCCATATTGGAGCCGCTGATAATCAGCGCTCCGCCCACTGCCCATACCAGAAATGTCAGCATATCCTCCACAAATATATACAGCGCAGAAAACCTGCAATCGTATCTGGACACATCCAGCTCCGCGTCCCGCACCTTCTTGTTGTTCTTGCTAAAGCGGGTCATCTCCTGCTCTTCCTGACCAAATGCCTTGACCACTCTGGCTCCGGTAAAATTCTCGTTCATCTGACCGTTGAGCCTGCGGTTGGCCCGATGCCGCTTGCCGTAATAGTGCCACAGCCTGGGCATCAGCAGGTAGCTGATAAAGAACAGAATGGGCATCAGCACCACGGAAGCCAGCGCCAACAGGGGGCTCAGGATAAACATGATAATACAGGTGGCGATAATAGTTCCGACATTGATGAAAAAGTAGGGGATTCCATCGATAAAAAAGCTGGATATCTCCTCCGCGTCATCGGACACACGGGTCATCAGTCCGCCGGTCTGCCTCCTGGTAAAGAAGCTGATCGACAGCTTTCCCATGGAGTCAAACACCTGACTCTTCAACTTTGCCACTACCTCAGGGGCAATGTGGGCTGTCAGAACGCCCTGCAATATCCCCAAGCCCTGCAGCAGTACCTTAGTGCCGATCATGACCAACACCAATATCCCCAGCGCCAGCACGAACCGTCCAGCAGGCAGATGTACCATGGCGAGGAACTTCTCGTCCTTGGCCAGCACCCTGTCGTACAGCACCGTGCCGCTGAGATAGGGCCATATCAGATTCAGCCCCGCCGTGGCCAGATAGCAGAACATCATCACCACCAGTCGGAATTTATAGGGCTTAAAATAAGATACCACCCGCAGCAGGATCGAGCCCTTATCCATACATTTGGGACAGACCTTGCGCTCCTGATCGGGATAGATCATGCCGCACTTGGGACAACATTCTTTTCCCCGCTTCACATCCAGATCATCCGAAGTGATCTCCTCTTCCTTTTTCATCTTCTCCAGCAGGCGGCCGATCCGCATAAAGGCCTCCATCCTGGTGTTGGAGAACTGGCATAAGTATCTGTCTACGCCATCGATCCGGCCCATCAGGATACCTGTGCTGACCTGTCGGATCACCTCCAGCTTCTCCACGCCAGCCAGATCGTACAACAGCACCGCCGGCTCCTCCATGCTCTTTTCCTG
This sequence comes from bacterium, assembly GCA_023663725.1. Taxonomy (GTDB): domain Bacteria; phylum Bacillota; class Clostridia; order Lachnospirales; family Lachnospiraceae; genus Acetatifactor. Next base: position 278,433 of record JAMPGX010000001.1, read on the forward strand.
CTCCAGAGACCAGCTGTTATAGCCGCCCAATCGGTACTCCTGCTTCTCCCGATAAGGATATCTGGCGACAATCAGCTTCCCCCTCGTCAGCGCCACGATGGAGTCGGCAAAGCGCTGTTCCTCGTCCAGATCTCCCGTGGCAGCAAATATTACATCCTTTTTGTCGATGCCATACCTCTGTATGACATCGGTAAAGCTTCTCGGTAAATTCATTTTTCCTCTTTCCGCATACCGCTGGCTTTGCCCGCGGTATTGCACCAATCAATATTTGAAAGTATACTTCCAAACTTACACCCCGCATATCGCAAGCCTGCTTGCGATACTGCATCAACTCTTCTCCCGCACGCATTTTCAGACGCAGAAAAGGCATAACCTACAAATGTATGTCATGCCCTCAGTCCATCTATATATGCACATATGTACGCTGCCAAATACAATCAAATTGACAGTACAGCATACTTTCGGGAGACAATACCAAATAGCTCGTTTTGAGTTAGTTTTCCGTCAAACAATAAACGCAACATCGTGATTGCCTCCTTTCCCCGTTTTTTATTCAGTACTTTTTTGCGCTACATTTAGTACTATAAACGCTTTCCCATCATTTGTCAACTATTTTTTAGATTTTTTAAAAGCTCATACAAATCGCTTGACAAGGTGGTTTATTCATGATAAACTCATCTGCGTAGTTTATTGCGAATAAACCAGTGAAACAGGGAATCCGCTGATTCCCAAAGACAGGAGGTATGGCATGGCAGAGATGGAATTGGGCGCTGTTCAGGCCCGTTTCGCCGATCTGATCTGGCAGCACGAGCCGGTCACATCCGGCGAGCTGGTGAAGATCTGCGAGAGGGAGCTGCTCTGGAAGAAACCCACGACTTACACAGTGCTGCGCAAGCTGTGTGAAAAGGGACTGTTCCAGAACAAAGACGGGATCGTCACCTCCCTGCTCTCCCGGGAAGCTTTCTATTCCGCCAGGAGCGAGCAGTTTGTGGAGGAGACCTTTGACGGCTCGCTGCCGGCGTTTGTGGCCGCTTTCCTATCCCGTAAGGCGTTGTCGGCTGGCGAGGCGGAGGAAATACAGCGGATGATCGACGAATTCCGAAGGGAGGACTGAAGATGATGACGGATATAGGCGCTGTTTTTGCGGGTATGGTCAACAGGAGCATCGCCGCAGGCTGGGTGATTCTGGCCGTGGCGGTGCTGCGCCTGCTCCTGAGAAAAGCTCCCAGGTGGATCAACTGCCTGCTGTGGGCAATCGTAGCATTCCGACTGGTCTGTCCCTTTTCCTTTGAGAGCATCCTGAGCCTGATTCCCAGCTCGGAAACCATACCGGTGAGCCATATCTATTCGGAGGATCCAATCATCCGTGACAATCCCTACCACTATCAGGTCCACAGCGGAGTGACCGTGATAGACCGAGCGGTCAGTCCGACCCTCACGGATACCGCAGGTCCCGTCGTGCGCAGCAACATGCAAATAGTCGCCGCACTGTGGCTTGCGGGAGTGGTTCTGATGCTGTCCTATGCGTCCTTTTCCTACCTGCACCTGAGGCGGAAAGTGAAGGCTTCCCTTCTGCTGCGGGAAAATATCTATCTCTGCGATGAAATACCGTCGCCCTTCATCCTCGGCGTCGTGCGCCCCCGCATCTATCTGCCCTCCAGCATGAAAAAAGAGACTGTGGAAAGCGTGATCACACACGAGCGTATGCATCTGCGGCGCCATGATCATTGGTGGAAGCCGCTGGGATACTTATTATTGTCCGTATACTGGTTCCAGCCTCTGCTGTGGGTTGCCTACATCCTGTTTTGTCGGGATGTGGAGCTTGCCTGCGATGAAAAGGCGGTGCGGGGCATGGAGCGTGACGCCAAGGCCGTATATGCCCAGGCTCTGCTGGACTGCAGTTCTCCCCGCAGGCTGATCTCGGCCTGTCCTCTGGCTTTCGGCGAGGTGGGGGTAAAGGAGAGGGTGATAAAGGTCCTGCGCTACAGGAAACCGGTATTCTGGATCAGCGCAGCCGCCCTCGTCGCCTGCGTTGTCGTAGCCGTATGCTTTCTGACCGATCCCAGGGAGGAGGATATCAATCCGGAATCGCAGGAGGTCTCTCCCGACAGCCCATCGGAGGAAAATACACTGGGGACGCCCGCAGAGGACAGTGAAGCCTCCGACGCTTACAACAAAGACGACTATACCTACTATGAATATTATCTCACGGAGGAGGAGCTGATGGCGGACCTGGAACAGGGGGTTATCTTTCGGTTGGACACCGCATTGCAGAAACCGTTTGCACCCTTTGTCTCACAGGGGCGGTGGCCTTTTTATGTGTACGAAGGAAATACCGTCAATCTGGAGATCGCCTTCTCTGATCTGCTGATGAAGTCCCATGAAGATATTTTCCCGATGGACGAGCAGGTGGCAGTCGATCTCTTTTCCCCAGATGGACAATGCGCGTATCATTTTGAGAAAAAGGGCGAGGAGATCACAGAGGACACCTCCACGCAGGCGCAGATTGCCGTTACGCCGGGCGAATGGACGCTGGAGGTTCGTTTCGGCTATCTCTGCGGGGAAAATCCGGCTCATCTGAGGATCGCCGCAGCCTATGAGACTCCGTCCCAGCAGGATATCGACTGGCTGACGGCAAACCGGCTTGTCTCCTGTCAGGAGAGTGGGCCGTCTGCCTCCTCGCAGGAGATGAACTCCGAGAACCTGTTTGCCCTGATACCAGAAGTCTTCTATCTCCCTGAGGGCAGCAAGAAGAGAAGCACGATACTATATCTGCGGGAGGACGGCAGCTTTACCGGCATCTGCAACCATTTCGTCGATTCTGAAATTTTGGAGCCGGCAGATCCGGAACGCTATCCTCTGGGTACTGTATACTCCTGTGAATTCTCAGGTGTTTTTATGCAGCCGAAGCAGGTGGACGACCTCACCTGGTCCGTTCGGGTGCAATCGCTGGAATACAGAGAGCCAGAGCCGGAGACCGTTGCGGACGGAATAAGGTATCTTTCGAAAAATATGTACAGCATCGACGAAGAAGATGAGTTCCTGATCCATCTTCCCGGTTATCCGGTGGCGGATTTCGGTTTATCATCATATGCCTATTATGACATCATGGGCACCCCTGAATATTGGGAAGGAATCGGACCGGCCAACATCCCCTTTTTTGTCCTGCACCATGTAAACAAGGACAGGGCGTTTTATTCGGGGGAGCGGCAGCCGGATACCGTTCTCCCGCCGCAGGACGGCTCTGAGTCGCTGTTCGCCCAGATGCCGGAGACCTACTATTTTCTCAGCGGCGCAGGGGCCTGGCAGACAGAGCTGCATCTGGGGGAGGACGGCAGCTTTATCGGCGCTTTCGAGGACGCGGACGTGGGCACTGTCTACATCTGTGACTTCCAGGGAAGCTTCACCGCGCCGGTACAGGTGGAGGAACTGGTCTGGTCCACCCATGTGCAGTCGTTGGAATATGAGGAACCGGGGCGTGAGACCAAAGTGGGCGACACCCTGTATATCCGCGCCAATCCCTACGGTCTCGACCAGGTGGATGAAGTGCGGATCTATCTCCCCGGTTACCCGCTGGCGGATCTGCCGGAAGAGGCCTGGGCGTGGATTCGCAGCGGCAGACAGTTCTGGAGCGGTCAGACCATGGATAAGCTGCCCTTCTATGTGCTGTACAATGTAAACGGACAGCAGGCATTTTTCTCGGAGTCCGTGGAACGCACGGCTCCCTGATCAGGCGGAGCCCAGCGGAGGAATCGCCGCTTTGCATTTTTTTGTTCCTCACTGATATCTCCTGGACTGTATTTCAAACATTTTCGCGTAGATGCCACTGCGCTTCATTAACTCGCCATGCGAGCCGTCCTCCGCCACCCTGCCATTCTGGAGCAGTATGATCCTGTCTGCCATCTTCGTCGTGGACAGCCTGTGGGAAATGATGACCACCGTCCTCTCCGGCAGCATATGGAACACATGTTCATTGAATTCGCTCTCCGCTTTCGGGTCCAGCGCGCTCGACGGCTCGTCCAGAACCACCATTCTCTTATCGCCTGACAGCACTCTTGCCAGCGCCAGCTTCTGCTTTTGTCCCCCTGAGAATACCGCGCCGCCGTCACGGAATTCTCTGGAATAATCGCTGTCCCCCCGATCGGGCAGACACTCCAGCACATCTCTCAGCCCGACCGCATAGAGCGCCTGGTCCAGCTCAGCGCCTTCCGTCTGGGGTTCAACAAGATCCATTTTTACGTTCTCATACAGCGTCAGCGCAAACAGTTGGAAGTTCTGAACCAATATCCCGCAGATGCTCTTTCGGTAAAACTCCACATCATAGTCGCGGATATCCGTTCCGTTTACCAGGATTTTCCCTCTGTCTGGATCATACAGTCTCAGCAGAAGCTTGACAAGCGTACTCTTACCGGCGCCGTTGCTGCCGACAATTGCCACCTTTTCATTCGCATTAATCTTGAGTTGTAATCCGTCTAAGATTCTGTGTTTTCCGTCATAGGAGAAAGACACATCGACAAACTCAATTGTGATCGGCGTATTGACATGGATTTTCAGGCCCTTGTCCGATACGATGCGGTTTTCTCTTTCCATGAAATGAAGAAACTTTTCAATGTATATACTGTTACGGTGCAATTCCCTGATCGAATTGACAAAGTTATTCATATTTCCCTTTACCGTGCCGTAGGCATTCCACAGAGCAGTCATCACGTCAAAAGAATACGCACATTTTACCAACACCGTATAGGCGAGATAAAACAGTGTCACAAAATCTCCAAGAATTTTCTTCATCAGATTATCGCCGGAGCAGACAAGAGCTTTCCTGGCTCCATAGGCGGCATGAATATCGCTGAGCTTTTGGGAGGAAGAGGTCAGTTTATCCAGCAAAACCCTGCCGATATTGGTCGTCTGTATATCTTTCGCATTCTGCTTCAGGAAAAATATGCGGTTTGCATAGTCGATCTCTTTCATACAGGGCAAGGTTTTGTCATAAATCTCACCGTTTATTCGGTTCAGTCTGATCTGATGCAAAAAGGAGAGAACGTTAACACCAACCGCCAGGACAAACACGACAAAATCCAAAGTACTGATCAGATAAAACAGCGAGAGCAATACCAGGAAATTTTCAGTCAAGCTGACAAAATTCCGGTAAGTGTTCCAGGCCCTGTCATTGGATTCGCTGTTAGCAGCAATCAGATCGCTATAAAACTTCCGATCGTCATAGCAGCCAAGATCAATCGAAGCGGACTTCTCAAACATCATTTTGGTAAAAACATGATTGACCCTGCTCTCCGCGTTTTTTGCCAAACTGTTGTTAAAGACTCCCTCGATGACGGTATTCAGCAGAAGCACCAGCCCATAATATACGCAGGTTACCGCAATCAACCGCGTCAGAACTTCCGGCGCTCCCTGCGGATGAGCGATCGCATATTCTACCGACTTGACAAGGTACCGGATGAACAGAACGTTTCCCACGGTGTTGAACAGGATGCTTCTGCCCACGGTCAGCAATGCATAGCCGATCGCATACAGCGGAACTGCTCTGAAAAATATGTTCAGCATATACAGATTGTTGCGGATTACTTTTTTCATAAGACTCCCTTCTGCCCGTTTCAGCGGGCGCTCCGATCAGCATATGCCGCGCCGTCTCGATAGTATTTTGCCTGTAATTGGAACATATCCGCATATTTTCCGCCCAAAAGGATCAGCTCGTCATGCGTCCCCTGCTCGACAATCTGCCCCTTCTCCATGAAATAGATCCGGTCGGCTATTTTGGACGCCGAAAATCTGTGGGAAATATATATCACTGTCTTGTCTGCCAGATACCTGTTGACCGTCTTAAAAAATTCTTCTTCCGCAATGGGGTCCAGCGCGCTGGTGGGCTCGTCCAGAATGTATATCTGCTTCTGCGGATCGATCAGAATCCTGGCCAGGGCCAGACACTGGCACTGGCCGATAGACAGCGTCTCGCCCGAATCGGATAATTCATGGGTGAGCTGTGTGTTGAACCCGTCTTCATAATTGTCTATTTTTTCTTTGAGGCGAAGCAAATTCAGGACTCTTTGCATCTCCTCCTCCGGATAAACCCTCGTATCCATCGCGATATTTTGACCGACGGTCGCTGCATACACATTTATGTCCTGAAAAACAATCCCGTATTTGCTGCGATAGCTCTTTACGCTGTAATCACAGATATCCTTACCGTTATAGGTGATGCTACCCTGATCCGGATCGTACAAGCGCAGGATCAGATTGATCAGTGTCGATTTACCGGCCCCATTGTATCCAACCAGCGCAATCTTTTGTTGCGGCCGAATCTCCATACAGATATCCTTCAGGGTGTACGCTTCCTCCTTCTTGTATTTGAAATACAGATGATCTATCTTGATCCCACTGAAAGGCGTATCCACCGTCTCCTCTCTGTGCGATATGATCTTCGGTTCATACCGGTAGAATTCATCGAATTTGTTCAGATAGATCGTATCATTCAAAATATCGGTAAAACAACTGATCACCGAGGATGCCCTCCAGGTAAACTGCGCGATCGCCCCCATCAAAGGCAAAAACATTGCCACTGTCACCGACTTGTCTATGAGGATTCTGTGGATCGAGATGAGCGTCGTCACACAGGATACGATTCCAAATCCGAAAAAGACCTGAACGCTGTCCAGCACCGTTATTTTTCGGTAATACTGCTTAAGAAGCGCCCTCAATCCCCCATATGCACCGTCGAGCATTTGATGCAGAACCTTTTTCACATTCGTGGTTCTCAGCTCCTGGGCATATTCCGCCTGAATGGAAATTCTTTTCACATAATCATATCTTCGCTGATACGGTAAACTTTCATTGGTATAACGGTATCTGTACCGATTGATAACCGGTTCAAAGAACAATCCCGTCAACACCGAGAGCAGAGATATCATGACAATGGCAAAATCAATCTGCGAAAAGTATCCGATCAGCACAATCACACAGCAGGAATGGGAGATAAATTGGGCTATGTTGTTGAGGATACTGTTCACTCGGTTGAATAAATCGTTTAGCGCAAACGTTACGTTATCGTAATACTCAGGGTTGTCAAAGCATTCCACGTCAACCGTCATGATTTTGCCATATATCATATTTCTCAGGAAAAGTGAGAGCTTGACGTCGCTCTGGGGAAGATACGCCTGGTTGTAACAGGCATTCAACAGTTCAAACACAATGTTGACCAATATGAAAACGATTAACACCCTGCCGACCGTGGCGATGCTTTTCCCTTTTTCAACCGCGTCCATAAAATAGGCGAAAAAGAACACATTGTAGCATATGGAAAACAGATCGCTTATCGCGGTAAAAAATATTTGCAGCCAAAGCCGCGACGGGGAAGCCTTGCATACGGTCTTTCCCATAAATCTGTAAGGATCGAAAACATGATTTTTCATAGACACTCCTTCGTCCGTGTATTCCTGCTCTGCCCGTGCAGTCGCCTGCGGGAACTGCTGTTTTACCAAGCATAGCATATGAGAAGAAGGTGGTGTACAAATGGAAGGTTGAAAGATTCCCCATGTGTCCAATCTGTCTATAGGCTTGTGTTGAAGTAAAAAAAAGCACCTGGAACATGATTATCCAGATGCTTCGCTGCTCTCCATCATATTTTACTGTTGAAGTATTCCTGCGTTACTTGTAACTGTTTCTTTAATATTTCCCTCCACATATGAGGACGAATCTCTCCTGATCCTTTTGAGACTTTTGTCAATTTCATATTGCCATCGTCATCCATTTTCCGATAAAAATAATGATCTGTATCCTTATATAGTTCCCATCCATCCCTGTCACAAAATCTCTTTAGTTCTTTCCATCTTGGCATTGTAACATATCTCCTATCTTTTCCGGATGATCTATAATCAATGCTTTGAAAATATAAGGGATATGCTTCTTCCTATTAGAACTACGAGAATACAATTCGTATTCATTATAAAAATCTAAAGAATATTCCAATATAGCTCTCCCCATCTTTAGACGTGCTTCACGTTCATCTTTACCATTTTCTACAAGATCAATTTCATTAAGAGATAAAGTGACAGAATTATCATCTTCGATATATTTCACTGCAGTAAAATTATATGCTTTTAAAAATTCAGATATTGTCTCTAAGTTAGAAAACCACATCTTATCTCTTGTACGTTTTATAAACTTAGGCTTTTCATGAATAACACTGTCACAGACCGCGCTCCATTCTTTTCTTACAGTTGTAGCCTGTTCCATCAACATATTCATCATCTCCTTTGATACCTCCATTATACGCTAAAGTGTACACAATGTCAACCGTGTACACTTTAGCATATGATGTTCATCCACATTTTATGTTACCAATACTGCGAATTCAATATATTACTTTAGAAAATGGCGCCATCATGCGCAGTTGCAGCGCTCTCTCCCGCAGCCCATGCAGCGCCTCCAGATACCGGTCCGAGCGGTAGCGCAGTTCTTCGTCCTCTCCGGGTTCCAGCAGCAGTATCCTCGCTTCCCCCGTCCGGCCGCTTGTGTATTCCTGCATAAAGCTCCTGATGGCCATCATACTGTAGCCAGTGTCCAAAAGCAGGCGAATCACATACATACGGTTTATCAGCGCTTGTCCATATAACCGCTTTTGATAGGGCTCAAACACTCCCAACAGGCCATTGCGCTCCCAATTGCGGATCGCCTCCGGCGTCGTGCCTGTCAGAGCAGCAGCTTCCTTTTTGCTGTAACAGCGCTCCTTTGTCGTCTCCCGCTCCATCTGCTCCATGCAGATCGCTATGGCCTTTTCGGTTCTGTCTATGTCCTCCTCCACCGCACGCTGGTAGTCTGCCGCGGTCTCCGCGTAGGCCGCCATATCCCAGCGCGTCGCCGCGTCAAGAACCTTCAGGCTCTCCCTGCGCAGTCTGCGGTTCACGAATCCGCCGAATACCAGCCTGCAGACACGCACCTGAAAGATATGCCGCTCGTCGTAGATCCGGTAGTTGTTGGCACTCCTGCCCACCGGCCCCACAAATCCGCACTTCTCATAAAACCGGATGGTTCCGGCCTTCACACCCGTGATCTGGGACAGCTCGCCGATCCGGTAAGACGGGCCTGTTTTTTTCTCTAACTGCGGCATGGCTGCTCCCCATACTTTTCTTCCAAATTTTTCAACCCCGCTATAAAATCCAGCATATCCCACCCACATTTCTCTCGAAATTTTTGAAGGGATATCGCATTAATAACCAGAGTGGCTCCCCACAAGAGGCCTATATTCAAGCCTCCTTCTCAAACTGGGAATAGTATATCTCCTGGTAGACCTCACAGCCCTCCAGCAGTTGCTCATGGGTGCCTATACCGGCGATCATGCCGTCGTCCAGCACAATGATCTGGTCCGCGTGGCGGATCGTGGACGCCCGCTGGGAGACAATAAAGGTGGTGGTGTCCCTCTCCACCTCCTTCAGCGCCAGCCTCAGCTTCGCGTCCGTGGCGTAGTCCAGCGCAGAGGCGCTGTCGTCCAGTATCAGGATCTCCGGTTTCCGGACCAGCGCGCGGGCAATGGTCAGGCGCTGCCGCTGGCCGCCGGAGAGGTTCTTGCCATTCTGGGCGATCTTCGCGTCCAGCTTCCCCTCCTTGCCCTCCACCACCTCTCTGGCCTGAGCCGTGTCAATGGCCTGCCACATCTCCTCATCTGTGGCGTCTGGGTTTCCCCACTGCAGGTTGCTGCGGATGGTTCCCTTGAACAGCACTGCCTTCTGCGGCACCACACCGATGCGGCTGCGGAGCTGCTCCGGCGGCATGGTTTTGATATCCTGCCCCTCCAAGCGGATCGTCCCTTCCGTCACCGGATAAAAACCTGGGATCAGATTGACCAGAGAGGACTTGCCGGAGCCCGTGCCGCCGATGATACCGATGGTCTGGCCCTTTTCCACTGTGAAATGCATGTCCTGCAGGGTCTTGTCTCCCGCCCCCTGATAGGTCAGGGACACATGGTCGAACTCCAGATACGGAACTGACTGCGCTGTTCCTCCGAATGTGCCGGTTCCAGCCCCAGACGCGCCGATTCTTTCCGCCGCCGTCTCCCCTGCAGGTGCCCCTGACGCGCCAAGCCCTTCCACCGCCTCTCCGGTGGGAATCTCCAGCACGCCCGCCACACGGTCAGCGCAGGCCAGCGCCTTGGTGATCGTGACGATCAGATTGGCCAGCTTCACCAGCTCTACCAATATCTGGGACATATAGTTGATGATCGCCACCACTTCGCCCTGGGTCAGATTGCCGATATTGACCTGAATCGCACCGGTGTAGATCAGGGCGATGATCGCGCCGTTGACGATCACATAAGTCACGGGATTCATGACGGCGCTGATCCTTGCCACCGCCGTCTGCATATGGGACAGAGCGCTGTTCTGCTCTCGGAAACGGCTCTCCTCTATCTCCTCCTGATGGAAAGCGCGGATCACGCGCACACCGGTGAGATTTTCGCGAGTGATGCCCAGCACCCGATCCAGCGCGCTCTGCACCTTTTTATACATGGGCATCGTGACCATCATCACTCCAAATACCACCAGCGCCAGCAGAGGGATCGCCACCACAAAGATCAGCGCGCACTTCACGTCGATCGTGAAAGCCATGATCATCGCGCCAAACACGATGATCGGCGAGCGCAGGAACAGCCGCAGCACCATATTCACCCCTGACTGCACCTGGTTGATATCGCTGGTCATACGGGTGATCAGCGTGGAAGTCCCCGCCTTGTCTATATTGGTAAAATTCAATCCCTGAATATGCTCAAACACCGCCTGGCGCAACTTGGTGGAAAATCCTACCGCCGCCTTCGCCGCAAAGAACTGAGCCGTCACCGAGCTGGCCAGCCCCACCGCCGCCAGCGTCAGCAGGCACAGCCCCATCCTGGCAATATAGCCCGTATCCGCATTGCTGATGCCCCTGTCGATAATGCTGGCCATGACCAGCGGCACGAACAGCTCAAAAAATGCCTCCAGGAGCTTAAAGAGCGGAGCCAGCACAGATTCCTTTTTGTAATCCTTTAAAAATACAAACAGTTTTTTCATTTCTACCTCATTCTATTTCCCCTGCGACGCATCACGCTTCACAGCACACGCAGACGCGGTAGCCGGGTATCTCCTCATATTCATACAGACGTGCGTCCACATCCTCTAACATATTACGCTTTAACACATCCTCTGTCAAGCCTGTTCCCTTGAGCTTTCCGTATGCCTCCTTGCGGCACCAGAGCATATAAAAAAAAGCCGCCTTGTCCCCGCATAAACACTCCTTCGGACCCGCCGCTGCCCCTATTCGCTCATAGGCGGCCGCCTCCCTCTCCGCAAAAAAACGCCTTACCAGCGTATTGCGATAAGGAGACATCTGCTGGATATCAATCCCCACCGGAGCATCCCCCATCGCCAGCGCCACATAGTCCCCAGAGTGAGACAGATTATAATGCCAGGGCACATCCGCAATGTAGGGTTTCCCATGGGGGCCATAGGCCGCCTGCAACGGCAGCGAAGCCGAAATATCCTCCAGCAGTTGGGGATAGGACAAACGCTCCCAGGTGATAGCCCTGTCCGCCTCCCTCTCCCCGTCTTCTCCGCCCTGCCGCTCCCCTGCGACTCTCCTCCTGTGCGCCCCATATTGCAGGAGCAGTTGGCCTCCCATAGACAGCGCCCTCACGCCGCTCTGGGCGTAGCGGCATATTTTCTCCTGCTGCCAGGGAACCAGTACATTCCACCCCGACAAAGTCTTCATATTGGACCTTCCTCCGGCCAATACGGTCTGCCGGACTCTATCGCCGCCAGCCTCCTCCACCGTTTCGGGGACCTTCCCTGCCGTCATGATTTCCTCCATGCGGCGGCGCAGTTCGCTAACCGCCAGCAAATATACCTGAATCATACCTTCCTCTTATTTCCACTGCGCTTTCGCCTCATCTCTGCTGTTCACGCTCTGCAAAGCCCTACTGACGGTTTCCCGCCGCGTACTCGCCCATGCAGACGTCCAGCACCGACCGCGCGATATAAATCTCTCAACCGCCTGTCTTTTCATAGGTTCTGTGGAAAATATTCCTCTCGATAACATAGATATCGTGCAGATCGTCCGTGCGCGCCGCCAGATAGTCTCCCGCCTTTCCCAGCATATACTTTTCTTCGTCCCAGGCGGTAAACACCTTCACGCGGTGTTCCAGCTCCCTGGCGTAGATATGCACCTCGCCGCTGGAAACACAACTCTTCGCGTAGGGGATCAGAGATATGTTCCTGCCCTCCGTCACGTCCTTTACCACCGGCGGGTACTCCCCCGAAAAAGCATACGGAACATCGAGCCTGTCATAGCTGCGCTCAAATTTAGTCCTGTCGTTGGGATATACTTCCCCCCGTATCCCAATCATGATATATAGATCCTCGCTGATGCGAACATCCAGATCTCCCTCCAATGTACGGATACATACCCTGGTTCCCACAGGAAAGACCTTGTCAGCCTCCACATATCCCAGGGGTATCTTTTTCTTTTCGTACATTGCCATCTCAGTGATATCCACGCTGTAGTCACTGGCGTGAATAATCTGTGTCCCACTGAAATAATCGTTCATCCGCCCAAGCAGATATTGCCGGATGCGCCCGTTTTCCAGATTCGCGCCAGTCCGTCCGCTTTCCTCGTCCCAGGAGCTCTCTCCCTGACACGGGAATACCTTCTCCAGCAGCTCCCTCTGGATAAAACCGCCCGCTTTCTCCAGATGCCCGCCTCCCGAACCAATCCCCTCCGTAATGAACTCAGCCAACTCGCTGGCCTTGACCTCCTTCACACAGCTCCGCACAGAGAGCTTGACGCCAAAGGGCAGCACACTGTATACCAGACAGGTATCCACCGTATCCACCTCCAGCATCAGGTCGCTGATCATACCGAGAATATTGGGATCGCAGGGCTCCGCCATGGCCACCGCAAAGTGATGATCCTCGTGATAGTGATAGTTCATCAACGCTGCGCCGGCGATTTCCAGCTCCCTCAGGGACAGATTTGCGTTGCGAAAACGGACGATCAGGCTCCTGTCAAACACGGCATCATCCCGCAGATCCCTGTCCAGCGGATGAGATATCTCCGAGAAATTGTTAGTGTCCGTCAAAAGTCCGTAATAGAGGGCCGTAGCCAGACCTTTATCCCCGTTGATCTCTGTTCCCTCCTGCCTTAACAGCTCCCTCACCACGGTAGAGCATGCCCCCAGATTGCTGCGGACTTCATTTAAGGCAGGCAAATCTCTGCTGACCTGATGATGGTCGATCACAGCGACTGTGCCTGCGTCAAATCTGGTCACATTGCCCTCGCCGTACTGACAGTCCACCGTGACCAAAAGCTCCGGCGTCTCCAGCGCTTCCACATGCTCTATGGGAATCTTTAACTCCGATACCATCAGCGTCAGATTGCTCTTCTGTATGCGAAAACGCCCCCCATACACAAAGCGCACATCCTTTCCCCGCCCCTTCAGGTAGCTGTACACCCCATATCCGCTGGCGATGGCGTCTGCGTCCGGATTGTCATGACACTGCACCACGATCCGGTCATACTCCAACAGCTCGCTTAATCTCATCTCTTCCTCCTTCCGGCGCGCCGGTATGCCGCCTCATTTATATTCCTTCTGATAAATGCTCCGGCGCGCTAGTCCACATTGTACTGCGTCCGCTCAAGCTCCGTAAGCTGTGCGTCCCCAAACTGCGCCCGCTCCTCCTCCAGCAGCATATCCAGCGTCATATACGGGAAACGGCACAGCGAACTGTAATTCCTGCAAAATACCGCGCCCCTTGCGGGCAGATAACCGATGCCCTTTTTCACCTGGGCCATCCTCTCGTAGCTCTCCCCGTCCAGGATGACCATGTCCGCAGAAGTCACCAGGCTTATCGTTTGAGCTTCCCCGTCGATGTCCGCCTGACGGATCGCATTATACTGCACTGCGGCAATATGGGAAAAGCTCTTTCTCCGCAGATCATAGACCCTGAAATAATAGTCGTCCCCCTGCAGCATCACACTGTTTCCATCCGCCGTAAACCGTATAAATCTGTGATAAGCGCTGGCAAAGGGAATTGTCGCCACTGTCTCCCCCTTCTTCACATCCAAGACACGCAGATTACCGTCCACACAGGCCGCCGCCAGCAGCCCCCCGTCAGGGCTTAACGCCAGCGTACCATGGTCGTCTCCTCCCTGAACTAAGCGATAACCCTCCGCTCCAAGAACCTCCACACTGCCGGAGGATGTATCCACGACACATATCCCACTGTCGTCCAGATTACAGTACAGCCTGCTGCCGTCCTCCACGATAACGCCGCTGCGGATGCGCTCTCCCACTCCGCCGCAATACAACAGCTTCCTCTCCCGCAGATCTACCACATAATATTTTCCCGAGCCATACAGCAGCGCCAACGAACCATTCCAGTCACAGTCCGGAGACACATCCGCGTCTATTCTCAGCTGCTCTGTCTGCATCGTTTCCGCGTCATAAAAGGTGATCCCTCCCCGCGTGTGAACGAGGACAAGCTGTGTATCGTCCAGGAACCTAAAGGCCTTGAGATATCCCTTCTCCTCCTCGCTGGCCCATTCGCCCACGCAGAGATCGTCCTCCGTCCGATAAATATATACCTTCTCCTGCTGAGATAACCCCTGAGTTCTCACCGCGTAATAGGTCTCCCCGGCTGAGTAAACCAACTCCTCCACGGTATCGTCATAGGTGGCGACCTCCTTTTTCCCATAGCCCTCATGATATTTCATCACGGTAAGCTCAGGGGACGCATAGGCCCTCACCACAAGCACCCCTTTCTTAATACTCATGTCCATAATATTCTTGCCGGTCTCTATGCCCTGAGTGGTATAGTTGACGCCCTTACTCATATCCACTATATCCACTGTTCCATTGCTCTCGGCAAGATATCCATAACAGGAATTCTTGGCGGCCAGAAAAGCCCTGATGCCTCCCGTGACCTTCACCTGCGCCTGGAGCTCACCCGTGGCAGCGTCCCATGCGTAGGCGCTCTGATCTACAGATAAAAGTACCTGATCAAAGACATCTCCCGTCTTCTCATCCTGATACTTCCTGCACCGCAGCCTTGCCCCCGCAGTATCCATCCCCATCACCTGATAAGTAAACTCCTGCAGCCAGAGCCGCTCTCCGCTCCCACAGTCAATTTTTTCCACATAGCCAGTCTCCACGTCTCCTATGGAAACTGTCTGAAAGTCATATCCTTTAATGCTGACGGCAACTAGATTTCCATCTGCGCTAAAGCCCACCTCAGACACATAGGAGTCTGCCACCGAATAATCTCTCCAGGCTCCTTCTGCAAAATCATACACGGTGACGCACCCCTCCGCGATCTCACGATCATAATGAGATACGGCGAATTTTGATCTGTCCTCACTGAAAGCATAGGCTCCACTGTAGGAGCTCGCCTGCTCATTGGTCATCTCCGCCCTGATCTCCCCTGTGGCAAGCTCGTAAAAAACAACCCTCTCGTTGGCAATACATGCAATGATACCCGACTCAGCGTCCATCTCGCAATAGACGAAGACTTCCCCCGTATCCACCCGCCACTCTATCTCGCCCTCAAGGTTAAGACTGCGAATCCCGCCCTGGTCACAGATCAAAATATGCTCTCCATACACCATGCATTCAATCGGCCCCACCACATAACCGCTCTCGTCAAGCTCCGGTCTGATCCTGGCCAGGAGCGCGCCGTCCGCCGTCTCCCACACATAGACCGTCCCGCCCTGATCCACAGACACGATCCTGTCTCCCGTATCGTCAAAGGAAAAATCCTGCACCGGCAGATCATGCTTGAGGCTCCTGTCCATGCCCATGACATTCCCCACATCATAGCTGTTTAACGCCGCGCTCAGGGCATACTGCGCACTGGCCACATAGGGTCTGTCCTCCCCTGGGGTGGGCAATCCCTCCAGCGCTACCAACGCCGCCGTCTGCCGGTCTCCCTCCTCCAGAAGACTCAGGGCCGTGGACGCCAGGTACTTTGACTGGTTGATCTGCTTTTGCCGGTAGTTCTCCCGAATCATCGCCGCGCTGTAGGCGCTGTACGCCCCGAACAGCACTCCCGCCGCCGCCGTCAGAGACGCGGCAAAGATTGCTTTTTTCATACGGCGCTCCCTGTGGCGCTGCCGCAGATCGTCGTAGCTGCAATGCAAAAGCGGGGCCGCCAGCCGAATCAGCTCCGTCTTCATCCTGCGGTCCATCTCCCGCCTAGTGGCTCCCCGCACATCCGCCGCCAGCGGTTCCACAGGATTCCCTTCCTCATCGACCTGAATCTTCTCCGGAAAGGACTCCTGGGGTTCTCCCTCCACCAGAATGGCGAGTATATGCACCCGTCCGTGCAGACTGATAAACGTGTCGATCTCCTTCTGCACCCAGTAAGACTCTGGCGTTCTGGGAGAACAGACGACGATCAGATACTCCGACTGCTCCAGCGCCGTCCGGATATTGTCTCCCAGATCGCTCCCTATGGGCAGCTCCTCCTGATCCCGAAACACGCGCGCTATCTTCTTTTTCCCCGTCTTTTTGATTATGCCCCGGGGAACCTTCAGCGTTTCCAGACCTTTATGAACCTTTTTCGCTATGTACATATCCGGCTCTGTGTGGCGGTAACTGATGAATGCATCATACTTCATACTGTTGATCTCCTCATTGGCGCTGTTCTCCGGTTTCCGATATCTCCATTCTACCATCATCACCAGCAGCCGGCAAGACACAAAAACAGGGCGCTCCGCTACCGCACCAGCAGCAGAGTGCCCACCCCGATCAGCACACAGCCAAAAAAGGCTTTCACCGTGAACTGTTCATGTAAAAATACAAAGGCCAGCACCAGCGTGATCACAACGCTCAATTTGTCGATGGGCACGACCTTGGACACCTCGCCCGTCTGCAGCGCGCTGTAATAGCACAGCCAGGACGCCCCTGTTGCCAGGCCGGACAGGATCAGGAACAGCCAGCTCTTTCTGCTGATGGCAGAGATCCCACCCTGGACGCCTGTGAGAAACACCATGCCCCAGGACATGACCAGCACCACCGCCGTGCGGATGGCGGTGGCCAGGTTGGAGTTGACGCCCTCTATGCCCACCTTGGCCAGTATGCTGGTCAGCGCCGCAAACACCGCCGACAATATCGCAAGCAACAACCACATAAGCTCACACCTCCCGGATTAGAAAATAATCGTCCTCGTCCATAGCATAAGTATTGACAAATCCATGCTTTTGATACATTTCCATGGCCGCCAGATTGTCCTTCTGGCAGCCTATCACTATGGGCCTGGGACCAAACTCGCCGTATATCCGCCGTATTACCTCTTCCAGCACAAAAGAGCCGATACCCCTGTGGCGGTACTGTCTGTCTATGACAAAGCCCATGATCCGGTAAAAGGGTCTGCCTGCGATCTGCGGCGGGTCAATCTCCCAGGGAATCCCTTCCCCCATCAGGATGATGCCCACGCATCTGTCGTCCTCCCGGATCAGATAGGTGTGGCCGATGTACCCGTGTTCCTCACCGTACTTGTTCTGCTCCAGAATCTCCTCCGTAGAATCCACCAGGTCCAGACTGATATCTGTCCGGTCAATGCCCATGGCCTGCGCCTGGTTTTCCCTGTTTAATATCTCCAGTGTTATCATTTTATCCCCCTGACTGTCGCCGCTCCTGCATGTCGCCGCTCCTGCCTGCCGCACGCCGTCGCCCCTGTCCGCCTACTGCATATCGGCGGGCTGTATCTCAAAATCTTCCGACTTGAAATTGCTGTAATATCTCCCCTTTACCGCCGTAAATTTGAGTACGCAATAGTCAGGGTCTGTCACGCCCTCCTTATAATACATGGTATCGCCCCTCTCCCAGATCCGCTCTTTCGCCTCCGGCGTCTCCAGCACCTCCACCGTACCCACCAGGCTTACCCCCCGAAAGAACCGCCTGTCCACGAAATAAACGCTGGCTTTACTGTTGGCCCTGAAACATTTCACCTTGTTGGAGGACGTGTTCGTGCTAAACCACAGCTCCCTGATCCCATTCCTCTCCCTGGGCCTTAACATCGCCTTGGTGACGGGAAAACCGTCTGCGTCAATATACGACAGAAAGGCGTTTCCCGCCTTGTCAATCATTTTTCCTACTGTTTTTTCCTGGTCACGCATCTTTATCTTCCTCCTCAGCCTTTATTCGTTTTTTAGGAAAATATTTCCCAATATCCAAAACGCTTTCCACCCCGGCGAACTATGCGCCCACAGTCCTTCAATCTGTTCATCGCTCTTTGAACTGATGAAACGGATGTCTGTAGTATTTCAGCTAATTCCTTTTGATTCAATTCTTTGTCCCGTTTTAATTCAATTAAAATTCTACCTTCCAAAACATCACCCAAAACATCATTTTGATGTTTTGTATTTTTGGAATCAAAAATTCTGGCACTCTCCAGGGCAAAAAACTTGATTGTAATATCATCTCCCTGGACCGTATATTCCGGCTCCTGTGTACCCAGTTCTCGACACGACTCACAGATTTTCTGAATTCCACGCCCCCATGCCTCAATATACCCCGCCCGATAAAATACATGGGCAATGGATGGATTGAACGGCTCCGATTTATGTGACTTCATCAGCGTGTCCACCGTCCACCCCTTGGGGAGAATGCAATTATTGCTGATATACATGGCGTCATCTTCTATCCTAATCTGAATCGGAATGCTTGCGGCATAATTGTTATGTCCCAGTGCATTATAGATCGCCTCCCTCACGCCTTCACGGGGAAAAGGATAGGTCTCGACCCTGACATCATGGTCGTAGGTAATCTTTGCCTTCAAATACTTCGTATAAATCAGATCGATTACCTTGTCAGCAATATTAAAAAGAGAACCTTCCACGGTATCTTGATACTGTAGATCAGAACCTTCTCCAAATTTTCCGATTTTAACATAACTTCCCGTGATAATTCTTCCCGGTTTCCGATAGAACAGCATCACGGCTGCGCGTTTCAGCTTTCCATCTACCAAAAGATCAAGATGATCCATGAGTTCATCATTTGGAATATCCAGATCATCCTTTGTCATTCTTTTCTTACGTACAGCCTCACGCTTAAAGATATCAATACTATCCCTATCAAGATCCTCCACATCTATATTGTCAATGGGAACCGCATCCCACAGAAACCCCGTCTTTTCTCTGATAAACTCCGTCAGAGCAGCGCCTTGAAACTGCTGCTTTGTAGCACCGCTCCTGTAATGATATTCTCCATGATAATTGATTGGATAGCTGCTTGGCTCTACCTTGATCTCAATATAATCCAGACCATTCTCTGTCAGTTTGTTGACATCAGCAATTATACCAAGTCCGGACTGGATTTTATTCGGGATGTCTTCCATCAGTTTCTTTATATTTTTTACTCCAACAATTTTTCCGGCATCATCGATACCGATGTAAATCATCCCACCCTGCGCATTGGCAAAACCGCACACCCATTTTAAGTATTCATCTCTCCAAGATTCCTTATATTCGATATTTTGACTTTCCGTCATAAATTATAACCTCCGACCTTAAAATATTCTCAGTAATAGCTCACGATACAAGCCATCTGGAGTTTTATAGCCCCTATTTTTTCCTAATATAATCCCCCTCTTCCCGCCTGCGATACTGCTCTGCAAGCTTATGTAAATGCTCTACTACATTCGGATTCCAATGTATCACGGAGGTTAGCCGTTCACAGGGAAACTCGCCGCATATCCCGCAAAACTGTACGCCGTGCTCTCTTGCGCAGGCGTGTACCTTGCAGCGACCGGAGCCTGCCCATTCCGGTACATAACCGTCCGCCTCTATACAGCCCTTACAGTCTCCGCTCACTTTTTTGGAACAGCCGTTGCAGCATTCACCGCAGGCCGTTATCGTCGTAAAATCTATCCTCGTTGTATCCAAATCCGCTCCTCTTTTCTCATCTCAATATGTCTGCGGTCTGTATCAGGCTTGCAGCTGTATGTCCAAAGAGTCATACCTGATATCACCGCAGGTAGGACATTGACGCGTTGCCTGAAAAATACCACATAGGGAGTTGCAAACGCTCCTTTGCAACTCCCCTGCCTTGCTCTACACGCTATGATTTTCAACAGGCTCCTGCTCCGGCAGCTTCACCGCCAGACACAGCTCCTCAAGCTGCTTTTCGTCCACCGTGTTCGGTGCTTCCGACATCAGGCAGGAGGCGTCCTTCACCTTGGGGAACGCGATCACCTCGCGGATGCTCTCCGCCTTTACCAGCAGCATCACGAAGCGATCCAGTCCGATAGCCAATCCAGCATGAGGGGGGACGCCATATTTGAACGCGTCCAGCAGAAATCCAAACTGCTCGTGGGCCTTTTCATCCGTAAAGCCCAGCGCCCGGAACATGCGCTCCTGCACGTCGCTCTGGAAGATACGCACGCTCCCGCCTCCCAGCTCCACGCCGTTTAATACGATGTCATAAGCCTTGGCCCGCACACTGCCAGGATCGGACTCCAGCCGTTCCAGATCCTCCTCCATGGGCATCGTGAACGGATGGTGCATGGCCACAAAGCGCTCCTCCTCATCGCTCCACTCAAACTGCGGGAACTCCGTCACCCACAGGAAATTGAACTTGTCGCTGTCCACCAGCTCCAGCTGCCGGGCCACCTCACAGCGCAGCGCCCCCAACACAGCCCACACGATCTTTAAGCGGTCCGCCGCAAACAGCAGCAAATCCCCCGGCTCACCCTTCATAGCCGCCACCAGCTCCGTCAGCTGCTCCGGCGTCATAAACTTGGCAAAGGAGGACTTATAGCTGCCGTCCGGCATCACGGACAGATAGGCCAGCCCTTTGGCCCCATACCCCTTGGCAAACTCCACCAGCGCGTCAATCTTCTTGCGGGGCATCTCCGCCTGGCCTTTCACATTGATACCACGAACGCTCCCGCCGGACTCCAGCGCCCCAGTGAACACGCCGAAGCCACAGCCGCTTACGACCCCGGACACATCCGTGAGCTCCATGCCAAAACGGGTATCCGGCTTGTCGGAACCGTAGCGGTTCATGGCCTCGTCCCAGGTCATGCGCGGGATGGGCAACGCCACCTCCAGGCCGATGGCCTCCCTGCACACCTCCGCCACCATGCGCTCGGTGGCGTCGATCACATCGTCCACATCCACAAAGGACATCTCCAGATCCACCTGGGTAAACTCCGGCTGCCTGTCGGCCCGCAGATCCTCGTCGCGGAAACACTTGGCGATCTGAAAATACCTGTCATACCCGGAACACATCAAAAGCTGCTTGAAGATCTGGGGGGACTGGGGCAGCGCATAAAAGCTGCCCTGATGCACCCTGCTGGGCACCAGATAGTCTCTGGCTCCCTCCGGCGTGGACTTGTTCAGGATCGGCGTCTCGATCTCCAGAAATCCTTCCCTGCTGAGGAACGCCCTGATCGTGGTGGCAATCCGGCTGCGCAGCATCAGATTGCGCTGCAGGTCCGGCCTGCGCAGGTCAAGATAGCGATATTTCAGGCGCAGCTCCTCCTTGGTCCTGGAGTCCGCCTCGATGGGAAAGGGCGGCGTCTCCGCCTCCGCCAGGATGCGCACCTGCGCGGCCCGCACTTCGATCTGCCCTGTAGCCAGGTTCTCATTCACCGCGCCGCTGCGCTTTTCCACCTTGCCCACCACAGCGACCACAAACTCGCTGCGCAGCTTTTCCGCCTTGGCAAAATTCTCCGCACCGCAGTCGCTCTCCTCAAAGATCACCTGCAGGATGCCGGCCCGGTCCCTCAGGTCCACAAAGATAATACCTCCCTTGTTTCGCTGCTTCTGCACCCAGCCCATGACGGTGACTTCCTCCCCCACGTTGGCAAGGCTCAGCTCACCGCACCTGTATGTTCTCTTCAATCCCTTCATTGACTCTGCCATCGTACCTTCCTCGATTCCGCCCCACAGGGCATTCATAATATTTTTGTTCCCTATGACCGACCGATATAGACTGTCAGTTCTTCAGCGCCTCCCGGTAGAACTCTACAAATTCCTCATAGCCCTCCGCCGTGAGCTGCTCCTTCTGGAACTTCTTATTCTTATTCATGCGGGCCACCAACACCTGACTGCCCTCCTGACGGGCGACTTGCGCCTGGGCGATGATCTCGCACAGCGCCTGTCCGCCCACACCCTTCTCGATCAGATAGGCAACCTTCTTAGATTGCCCAGGCACCTTGAAGCCATTCTCCATCAGCAGCAGGATGATCCGCTCAAATCCGATGGAAAAACCGCAGGCCGGAACATTCTGCCCGGTAAATTTTCCCACCATCTCATCATATCTGCCTCCGCCGCCGCAGGCCGCGCCAAACTGAGGCATGGAAATCTCAAAGATCGTCCCCGTGTAGTAGGACATTCCCCGCACCAGTGTGGCGTCAAACACCAGCTTGAAATCCGCCGCCTTGGTAGCTCTGACGCTGGAGATGATCTCCTGCAAACCCTTGGATACCGCCGGCTCCAGCACGCCGTCCAAGGTTTTCGCCAGATAAGCCACTCCATCCTCCTGCTGCCCCAACTCCCGATACAGCGCCAGATACCTGTCCACGCAGGACTTTTCAAAACCTTTCTGAAGCAGCTCCGCCTCGACGCCGTCAACACCGATCTTGTCCATCTTGTCCAGCGTGATAAATACGCTGTCGCAGGCATCCTCGGCAAATCCGCTGTACGCCGCCATCGCCTTCAAGATCTGCCTGTCGTTGATACGGATCTCGAAATCCCGAAATCCCAGCTTGCCCAGTGTAGTGGTGGTGGCCAGAATCAGCTCGATCTCCGCCAGATTACTTGGCTCCCCCAATATATCAATATCACATTGCATGAACTGGCGGTAACGCCCCTTCTGGGGTCTGTCTGCCCGCCACACGCTGCCCATCTGTAATGCCTTGAACGGAGAGGGCAGACTGGCCGCATTACCCGCATAATACCGCACCAGCGGCACAGTCAGATCGTAGCGCATCCCGAAGTCCACCACGTCCTCCTCTGTTGTAGCCTCCGCCACATTCAGTTTTTCTCCTCTCTTGAGCACCTTGAAGATCAGTTTCTCATTGTCGCCGCCCTGTTTGTTGGTCAGATTGGCGATGCTCTCCATACAGGGAGTCTCTATGGAAGTAAATCCGAACTGGCGATAGGTGTCCCTGATCACTCTCTGCACATACTCCCTGATCTCCATCTCCTCCGGTAAAATATCTTTCATGCCATATACTGGCTTTTTATTCAGCGCCATTTCATTTCCTCCACTCTTTCTCACGACTATGATATATTTTTTTCCTCCCGCTGTCAATGTTTTATCATTCACTGCCCTGATGATTTCAGCTTGACAAATTCTTTCTCGTAGTACAGCGCACAGGCATCATTCACCCATACATATCCGTCTTCAGGCTGCAAATCCACATACAGCAGCATCTCCGGATGTACAGACAGAGGAGCAAAATATACTTCCCGGACCGTATCGTCATGCAGCACCTCAATCCTTTCCTCCCACTCGGAGGCGTATTGCTGGGCCCATCCCTGACGCCAGTTCCGATATGCCCGATAAGTTGTGGTCTCATGCAAATCAAAGAAGTAAACGATGCCGGCCAGACTGATGCCAATGACAGCACAATAAAGCAGCAAATACTTTCCAAACCTATGGCTTATCGCTTCCGCTGTCCTTACGAATCCTCCGCAATGCTTGGAAAGCCATCCCATCCAGTAGCAGACATTCCCCATCACCCACATATAATAGGAGTAGTATAAAATATCCCCCATTCTTCCGCCGCCAGTAGTTCCGTCGATATACATGGTTGCCGTGGCCTGCGAAGCATAGAGTCCAAAAGTAATCAGCGTGAACAATGCCGGCAACGGAAAACGATACTTTATGTCCTTTACCAGTTTCCAGACAAAGGGCAGCACAAAGGCTATCATCAGACATATCTTCACATTTGTCCAGGAATAAATATTGGTGAAAGAACGCACCAGAGACATCCCAATCGCCCACACCGCGCTGTTGGACTTCCCCATAAAATTCGCATTAACCCGCACCTGATTGGCAGGCGAAAAAACGCAAATCAGCAGCCCTGCCCCACACAGCAGCGCAATAAAGACCATTCTAAAAAAAGACTTCCGATCTGTGAGAAACAGGAGAAAGGTCAACACCGCCAGCGTCAGGAAGCAGGAGAGACTCGTCGCAAAATTGTTCCCCCCCGACAAGTATCGCCAGAATGCAAGCCAGCCCATATCGCAGTCCATACCTCCATCTCGGACAGGGCGCATTTCGCGCCAGCACGATAAACAGCGCAATCAGAATCAGAGAAAGCCCATAGACAAAGGTATAATTGACCGAGCCAGTATACCAGTACAGGCTCTCTTCCGGATAAGGCGTGTATAGAATCTGCAAAATAAGCCCCGGTATCATGACGGGAATGTAGAGAGAGCGGTTTTTCTTATCGCTGTTGTCGCATAGCAAACTCTTACACAAAAATAATTCTGAGAACAAGAGCGCCCCCAGCATAAGCCATGTGACCAGACCGTAATATTTCTCCCCCCATATACCCGGCTGCAGGGAGGCAAAAAACACACTCGAATACCTTCCCTCCCATTCGAAGTAATTGCTTCGTACCGATTCCAACGCCGCCCTCAACACATCGAACAGATTCCCGCCCTCTCTGACCGCCCTGTGGGTATTGAGAGCAAGACTCCAGTCGTCCGCGGAGGGATAATTGTACTGCGCAATCCATAAAATGGGAACCAGGATGAGAACCAGAGCCACTATGCAGGCAATATTAATCAAGATCAGACTATTTTTTTCCAAAAACCGCCCACCCTTTATCTTCCTCCACTCCATAACAGCCTCCGTCAAAGGTTATCACTCACGTCCTGCAGCAGCTTCCGTTTCCGCTGGATCATCTCGTCCAGCTTATCCATATATAACGCTACCTCCTTGACATTTTCGCACCGCTCGATGCGGCCGTCCCCATAGACCCGCTTGGTGATCGAACCGGCCCCTAACGCCACGATGGTCTGCACTTCCTCCATAATCAAAATATTGTACAGACCATATTTTCCCTCCCTTGCATAGCCCACGTTCTCGAAATTACCGGACATATTCTTCTGCCGGTAGAGATAGTAGGGATGCATGTCAAGGGTCCTGGCCCCCGCCGCCGCGATCTCCATGGTCTCGTCCGTGTTGCGCAGCGTCTCTATGCCATGCTCCTGTATCCACTGATTGAGGCGAGAAGCGCGCTTGATGGCCAGAGAATGCACGGTCAGACTGTCCGGAGCCAGACTTACCACCCGCTCTATCGTGCGGCGCACATCCGCCTCGTCCTCCCCGGGAAGCCCCAGGATCAGATCCATATTGATATTGTCAAAGCCTGCCTCTCTCGCAAGCCTGTAAGCCTCCTCCACCTGCTCCACGGACGCCTGCCGTCCGATGATATCCAATGTCTCCTGCTTCATAGTCTGGGGATTGACAGAAATCCGGCTCACACCATAGCGCCTCAGCACCTCCAGCTTGTCCCTGGTAATGCTGTCCGCACGCCCCGCCTCCACCGTGAATTCCTGCACGGTAGAGAAATCAAACAGAGACGTCAGGCAGCCCAGCAGCCTCTCCAACTGCTGCGGCTCCAGGGTGGTAGGCGTTCCCCCGCCGATGTATACTGCATCCAATATCTTATCCCGATACGCCTCGGACACATACTCCATCTCCCGCACCACACAGTCGAGATAGCGGTCCACATGTTTGCGATAAGCGGCTATGGGATAGGAGGTGAAAGAACAGTACAGGCAAGTGCTGGGACAAAAGGGAATCCCAATATAGAGGCTGTACCCGCCCTGATAATGAATCCCCGATAAAAGTTCTCTCTCTCTGCGGGCAATCTCGATACTCAGCGCACACTTTTCCCTGCTCACATAGTGGGCGCGCTGCAGCGACGCGGTGATCTCCTCCTCCGTCAGCCCCTTCTCCAGCATATTGTAAGCCAGCTTGGTGGGACGGATGCCTGTCAGATTGCCCCATGGCAGCTCCCGCCCCGTAAGCTCCGCCAGAGTCCGATAAAAAAAGCGCTTAAAGCAGTCCTTGAAAACTCCTTCCCGCTCGTCGTGCCGCCACTGCCACTCTTTTCCCGCGAACTGCATTAGAGCCGTCGGCTCCTCGATGCGGATATTCCATTCCCGCTCTCCCTCGCGTCGCTCCTGATCCCGGCTCTGCGGCGTGATCACCCGCAGCGGCTCCTCCGGGTAGAAGGACCTCAGCAGCGCCTGGATATCGTATTCATAATTTTCCTGATTCAGACGTACTGCCAGCATACCCCTCTCTCCTACGCGGTAAACGGATTGTACTGCATCTCATGCGCAATCGTCGTGCTGTCCCCATGTCCCGGATAGACCTTGGTCTCGCCGGGCAGCGTATAGAGCTTTTCCTTGATGGAGCGCACGATGCTGCTCATGCTGCCGGTGGGGAAATCCGTCCTGCCCACGGACTCGGCGAACAGAGTATCCCCGCTGACCACGAATCCCGCCTCGGGAAAATAGTAGCAGCAGCTGCCGGCGGTATGTCCCGGCGTGGCGATGACCTGAAACGCCATCCCCGCCAGCGTCTGCTCCTGCCCATCCCGCAGATACTCGTCCGGCGTGACCGTGTAGGGTCTGCCCGCCATATCCGACACATTGCTGCTTGCGTCCTCGCACAGAGCCTTCTCCGCGTCCAGCGCGTATATCTTCACCCCAGCCGCCTCCCGCAGCTCCTTGGAGCCCCAGATATGATCAAAATGCCCGTGAGTCAGCAAGATCGCCTCCACAGTAATCCCATTGTCCGTCAGAGCCTTGTAGATTCTGGCTCCCTGATCTGCCGGGTCCACCACAAGAGCCCTCTTTTCTTCCTCCCGATAGATAAAATAACAGTTGGTCTGACAGGAGCCCAGCACCATTCTCCCGATCTTGATCTCATTCATCAGCCTGTCGTCCTTTCTATATCAATCACACTCTCGATATTGCGAATCTTGTCTATGACCCGGTTCAGCTCCTCCCGGCCGGAGATCTCAAAGGCCGTCTGCAGGGTTGCCAACCCCTGCTTGTTGGTCTTGGTGTTCATGGACAGAATATCGATATTTTTCTCTGTCAGCGCCTTGGAGATATCCGCCAGCAAGCCGTTGCGGTTGTTGGCATAGATACGGATCTCGGCCATATATTTGCCCTCTTCCCCGCTGTCACCTTCGCCGGTCTGCCACTCCGCGTCGATCAGTCTGGCCCGCTCTAGCTCCGGCAGACTCAGCATATTCACGCAGTCCGTCCGGTGAATGGATATCCCTCTTCCCCTGGTCACAAAGCCCACGATCTCATCGCCCGGCACAGGAGAACAGCACTTGGAGAAACGCACCGACAGGTCAGCGATGCCCTTGACCACGATACCGCTCTTGGAACGGCCGCTGCCGGGACGCATCAGCATGGCCCCGTTCTCCGCGATGGTCTGCAGCACCTCCTCGTTGGACATCTCCTTCTTATGCTCCCTGTCGTAGAGCTCCTGCATCTTGTTGATGATCTGGCCCTCCTTCAGAGCGCCGTGGCCGATGGCGGCCAGCACGGAGTCCCAGTCATGGAAGCCATACTTGCGCATGATGGCGTCCATATATGCATTCTTCATCAGCTCAGGCATATTGATGCCCTTGGACTTACAGTAACCCGACAGCAGCTCCTTGCCCTTGACGATATTATCCTCTTTCAGCTCATTCTTGAACCACTGGTTGATCTTGTTCTTGGCCTGGGTACTCTTGACCACATTCAGCCAATCCCTGCTTGGCCCCTTGGAATTCTGGGAAGTGATGATCTCGATGCGATCCCCATTGCGGATCACATAGTCGATCGTCACCAGCTTGCCGTTGACCCGAGCGCCCACCATCTTGTTGCCCACCGCGGAGTGTATATTGTAGGCAAAGTCAATCGGCGTGGAGCCTGCGGGCAGATTCTTGACCTCTCCGGTAGGCGTGAAGCAGTACACATTGTCAGAAAACAGATCGAGATCGCTCTTCAGCAGGTTCATGAACTCCCGATTGTCGGACATGTCACGCTGCCACTCCAATATCTGGCGCAGCCACACCAGCTTCTTCTCCTCCTGGGCCTCCACCTTCTTGCCGTCAGAGGCCTCCTTGTATTTCCAGTGGGCGGCAATACCGTATTCTGCCGCCTTGTGCATCTCAAAGGTGCGGATCTGCACCTCAAAGGGCTGACCGTTCGTGCCGATCAAAGTGGTATGCAGGGATTGATACATATTGGCCTTGGGCATTGCGATATAGTCCTTGAACCTGCCCGGAATGGGCGTATATTTCTCATGTATCACACCCAGCGCCGCATAGCAGTCCTTCACCGTCTCCACGATGATCCGCACGGCAAACAGATCATAGATCTGATCCAGTGTCTTGTTCTGGTTCTTCATCTTCTTATAGATACTGAAGAAATGCTTAATGCGTCCATCCACCTGAGCCTTGATGCCTGCGCTCTCAATATACTCCCGCACCTCGTCCACGATGCCCTGAATATATTTTTCCCGCACGCTCTTACGCACAGCGATCTTATCCACCAGGTCATAGTATACCTCCGGCTCCAGATACTTCATGGACAGATCGTCCAGCTCGATCTTGATGCGGGAGATACCCAGTCGCTGCGCGATGGGAGAATAAATCTCTCTGGTCTCCCTGGCAATACGGATCTGGCTCTCCGGCTTCTGATACTTCAGCGTGCGCATATTGTGCAGCCGGTCCGCCAGCTTGATCATGATCACCCTGATATCCTTTGCCATGGCCAAAAACATCTTGCGCAGATTCTCCGCCTGCATTTCCAGCTTAGTATCCGTCGGATCATCGCTGTGAGACAATGGAAGATTCTCCAGCTTGGTCACGCCATCCACCAACAGCGCTACATCCTCGCCAAACTCCTGAATCAGATCCTCCTCCGTCATGATGGTGTCCTCCACCACATCGTGAAGAATACCCGCCACGATAGTCTCCTTATCCAGCTCCAGCTCGGCCAGGATGATGGCCACATTCAGGGGATGAATGATATATGGCTCCCCCGATTTGCGCAACTGGTCCTTGTGGGCTTGGCTGGCAATCCGGTAAGCTTTTTCAATCATAGTGATATCATCGCTGGGATGATATTTTTTGACGCAGGAAATTAGATCCTGATACAACTGCTCAGGAGATGTAAATTCTGTCATCTGGCCGACTCTGACATCGTCAAATATCACATCTTTCTCTTCCATCATAACGCCTGCTGCCTTTCTGTAACCCCTGCCCGCACAGGCCTCCAATACCCGCGCGGACTATGTAATGCAGATCAATTGCCAGGATAAGTGATGGCCGCCTCCAGCCGATAGTCCGCAATCCTCTCGCGGCCCTTCAGTCCCGCCAGTTCCATCAGCACGACCACGCCTACCACCTGCCCGCCAAGTCTCTCAATGAGTCTGATCATGGCCTCGGTGGTCCCTCCGGTGGCAATCAGATCATCCACGAGCAGCACCTTCTGTCCAGGGCGTATACTGTCCTTGTGCATCTCGATCGTGGCCTGGCCATATTCCAGATCATAGCTGATCTCCACTGTCTCGCAGGGAAGCTTCCCCTTCTTGCGGATCAACACAAAGGGCTTGTGGTTATTGTAGGCGATAGGGGTTCCGAAGATAAATCCCCTGGACTCCGGTCCCGCCACCACGTCATACTCCAGATCGCCGATCTTCTCCTGCATGGTGTCAACGGCCAGACGCAGTCCGTCCGCATCCTGCAGCACACTGGTCACATCCCTGAAAATAATGCCCTTCTCCGGAAAATCCGGAATACTTCTCACATAGTCCTCCAATGCTTTCATCTTATCTCCTCCATCTGACAAAAACTGCCTCAATCAACAATTTGTTCCTATTATAGTATTATTTGTGCGGAAAGTCAAAATATTCTTTCATATTCGCTCCTCCAAATACATTTTATGTAGCGATATGAGCTTTTGCGCCCCGTAATTCTCCCGACTACATCTCTCAGTCCCCTCTTTCCCGCCGCCAGCTCCGACAGTCTGCATACCAGAAAAGAGGCGTCCGGATAGCGCAGCTGAGGCTCGGACTGCAGACTGCAATCCAACAGCTGCTTCAGCTCCCGCCGAATTCCATAATGTCTGCCATAGTAGTTCACAGTGTCATAGGGCGGCTTTCCAGGGTCCTGTCCCGTCAGCAGAAATGCCAGAAGCTTTCCCATGCCGTAGACATCACAGGCCGGAGTCAGCCTTGCCTCCTCCCAGAATTGTTCCGGCGCGCTGTACCCATAGGTTCCCGCCCTCTCGCACTCCGCCTCCGTCTCCCTCTGACTGACAACAGCGCCCAGATCTACCAGCCTGGCTCTGCCGTCAACTGTCAGCATGACGTTGGCCGCTTTGAGATCCCGATAAATATACGCGGGCGAACAGCTGTGCAGGTACGCCAGAGCCGCTGCCACATCCACCGCGATCCCCACCGCCATAGGCTCCGGCATACCTGCCGGATACTGCTCCATCATCTGCTGTAAAGTGATACCTCTGATATATTCCATAACCAGGTAGGCCCCCGAAGTATCCTGCCCCGCCTCGAAATACTGCGGAAAACCACTGTGACGCAGGCTTTTCAACACCTCTGCCTCCCTCTGTATGAGCTCGGAACGCGCGCTGTATTTTAAGGCATACCATTTATTTGACCCCTGGTTTTGCGCCAAATATACCGTGGCGGTCGCCCCTGAGCCCAACCTTCCCGCCAGCTGATAGCTTCCTATCCTGCTTTTTATAAGATTCCTGTTGTTCATTTCTCCTCTGCGCCTCCTCGTCCAGATACTCCTTCCCGATCGATACTTCTCATCCCTACAACATATCTTTACACCACCTGCAGATAGATTCCTCCCACCGCTCCTGTGCTCCCCCTGCTTCTACCCTCCCGACACAGCTCTCTGAGGCGCCTGGCAATCCGCTCCTCCCGCCAGACACCTTCGCCATGCAGAATCTGGCATATCTCCTCCTTCTTCAGACCGCGAAGCAATTCCGGCGTGTGCAGCAGCAGCCCTATCCCTCTCTGCATCCTGCCTGCCATCGGAGCAGCCAACATCCTCATATGCGGGCGATTGTACCGGTAATTGATCAATTGTACGGCTATGTTTCCCTCGCCAAACAGATAAAACTGATTGCCAATCAATAATAGCCCCCCGTAATCCAAGGCGGCTCTTCCCCCTTGCGAGAGGGACCCATAGATCATCTCCAGCTCCGGCTCCATCAACTCCGCAGGCATCGGCAGAACTCTTCCCTCACAGGCTGGCAGACAGACCTTGTGGAACCACTCTACCAGCTGTTCAGCCATCTGTCCTCCAATCCTCTGGCCGGAGCCGCAGCAGGAGCTGCCACAGATGCATAGCAGACAGGCCTCCCTTCCCTTTACTTTAACCTGCTGCAACACCAGGGAGATGGGGTTTGTCCCGCCATCCGCAGCCCTTTCCCATATGTAATTCGACACAAAACCCATTATACTTTCCTTTCTTCATCTTCATTCGTCTGAATCATTCATCTGAAATAGTGGGAGAAATCCCAAAACCTGTTCCATTAAGACTTGTTCTCTGCCGGACAGGGCTTAGAAACCCTGTCCGGCAAAAAAGCATGAGAAATAAAAGGTTAAAAAATATTCCGCAGATCGTTAAAAAAGACAATAACCATCAATATCATAAAGAAGACAAGACCGATAAAATGCACCATTCCCTCTTTTTCCGGCGGCACTGGCTTACCCCGTATGACTTCGATCAGGAGAAATACCAGACGCCCACCATCCAGCGCCGGAATCGGAAGGAGATTCAAGATACCCAGATTGAAGGTCAATAGCAGCGTGATATATCCCATATTCAACGCTACCGTCTGCCAGCCGTATTGCCTGGCCTCCGTATAGGTCTTGCCTACTACATTGACCGCAATGCCAACCGGTCCCGCCACTTCGTCGCTTTTGACCTGTCCCCGCAGCATCAACCCCAGACTCTGCCAGGTGGAGCGAACACAGTAACGAATCTCATACCAGGCGTACTTCAGCACGTTCAAACCCTCGGCCTTCAACGCCTTCCCCACGTGAATGCCCATGACATAACCGCCTTCACTGGACATCGGAGTGAGAGAAACCGTGTGGCGCTCTCCATCCCGCTCATACTCCAACGTAAATTCTCTGCCGTTATTGACCCTGTTAAAGAGAATCACTTCGTCTCTCAGGTACACCCTGTCACCGTTCAAAGCAGTGATCACATCCCCCGCCTGGAGTCCCGCCTGCTGAGCAGGACTTCCTTCGCTCACATCCACCACCACCGGATCATAGAATACCATAATTCCCGCCAATATCACGGCAATAACGGCGCCCAGGATAAAGTTGAATATTGGCCCTGCCAGAACTGTCGATATTCTGGCCCATACCTTCGCCTGTAAAAAGGAACCCTCTGTAGCCTCGCCCTCCTGGGTATTAAGCCCATCCTCGCCCTCGAACATGCAGGCGCCACCTAACGGCAACAGCTTAATCGAGTATTTGGTCTCCTTCTTTTTCCAGGAAAAAAGCGTTGGTCCCATACCAATTGCAAATTCCACCACATGGATGCCATTGGATTTTGCGAGCAGAAAATGCCCAAACTCATGGGAAATCACCACCACGCCAAATATCAAGAAAAACAGTACAAAAGTCATAAAAGTTGTCATTTTACTTAATTTCCTTTATATAATCATATACGCTCTGCTCAGCCGCCAATATCTCATCCACATCTGGATTCTCCGTTACCCTGTGCCGCTCCATACAGCGCTGAATCAGCTCTGGAATCTGCAGATAGCCGATCTTCCGCTCCAGGAACAACGCCACCGCCCTCTCATTGGCTGCGTTATATACCGTAGGCATACTGCCGCCCCGCTCCAGAGCTTGATACGCCAGTTTAAGCCCATAGAAGGTCTTCATGTCCGGCTCCTCAAAGGTTACGCTGCCCAGTCTAAAGAAATCCACCCGATTATCCCTCATACCCCTCCTGTCCGGATAGAACAGGGCGTATTGAATCGGCAGCTTCATGTCTGGTATGCCCAGCTGAGCGATCACAGCTCCGTCAATATATTCCACCATCGAATGTATGATACTCTGCGGATGCACTACCACCTGAATCTGGGAGGGCTCCACATCGAAGAGCCACCTTGCCTCCATAACCTCCAGGCCCTTGTTGACCAAAGTGGAAGAGTCGATGGTAATCTTGCGCCCCATGCTCCAGTTGGGGTGTCTCAAGGCATCCTCCACCTGCACTCCGGCAAGCTGCTCCCTCTTCCATCCACGGAAGGGGCCTCCTGACGCGGTCAGCAATATCCTGCTGATCCTTCCTGTCGGCTCGCCGTTCAAAGCCTGAAAAATCGCACTGTGCTCACTGTCAACAGGCAGGATGGATACGCCCCGCTCTCTGGCAAGTGGCATAATCCTGTGACCTGCACACACCAGCGTCTCCTTATTGGCAAGGGCGATGTCCTTCCCCGCCTTGATTGCCTCTATCGTCGGCCTGATACCAATCATTCCCACAATGGCCGTCACCAATACCTCGACCTCAGGCAAAACCGCAATCTCCAGCAAGCCCTCCATCCCCTGCATGACCTGAACCGGACAGTCCGCTACACGAAGCCTCAGCTCCGCCGCCGCCTCTGGGAACCACATCACCGCCAACCGCGGATGGAACTCCCTGATCTGCGCCTCCATCAACTCTGCGTTGCTGGCAGCTGCCAGAGCCAACACCTCCAGTTCATCCGCGTTATTTCTCACTATATCTAAGGTCTGGGTGCCGATAGAACCTGTGGAGCCCAGTATGGCTATCTTCTTCATCTCTGAATCTATCCTCCAAAGTATTCCTTACCCTGCCGCGTGAATCAGCAGCACCGACAGAAAATAAATCATGGGAGCAGTTACCACCATACTGTCAAACCGATCCATAATGCCGCCATGTCCCGGCAAAAGCTTGCCATAATCCTTGATCTGATAATTCCTCTTGATTGCGGAGGCCGCCAGATCTCCCACCATGGACATCAGCGCTCCCACGGCGCTGATAAACACGATAGCCCATAGAACATCCTGCTCCGGCACCCTCGGCTCCACCACAAAGTAGGCATAGAGTCCGCCGATCAGCGCGGCGCCCGCCACCCCGCCGATGCAGCCCTCCAGAGATTTGTGCGGACTCAGCACCGGAAATATCTTCTTCCTGCCAATCAATTTACCCACACAGTAGGCGCAGGTATCGCATCCCCAGGAGCTGATCAGTATGAGCCACACCAGATACATCCCCATCCGGCTCATGCGGGTCATATACATAAAGGATAGCATCACCGGCGCATACAGGAAGGAAAAGATGGCCGCAGCAATCTGCTCCGCCCTGTATCTGGGAAACTGAACCACATATAAAAACATCTCCGCCATAAATACCAACACAATACACATCAACATCGATGTCGTATCCTGCCAGAAATACATAGCCACATAATAGACTACAACGCCGACAAGCCCTATGAACTCCACGCCATTGAGTCCCTTATCCGCATTGTTCACCTTCTGTGCCTTTGTCAGCTCCCTGTAGCCCGCCAGCGATATGAGCAGCAGGATGCCTGCCAGCCAGGGGCCTCCCAGCCACATGGTAGCCAGCGCGACAATCACCATAACGACTCCACTGATAAGTCTGGTCCAAAACATGATGTTCTCCTCTTTCTGCATCCATACACCGGAAAAGCCTTACTCCCCACTGCTTTCTCCGGATATCCTTCCGTATCTCCTGTCTCTCTGATTATATGCCGCCACAGCCTTGACCAATTCTTCCTTATCAAAGTCCGGCCAGGCCACTGGCGTCACATAGAATTCCGTATAGGCCAGCTGCCAGAGCAGAAAATTGGATATCCTCTGCTCGCCGCAGGTACGGATCAACAGATCCGGCTCCGGAATGCCACGAGTATCAAGATAATCGCTGAGCAATTGTTCGCTGATGTCCCGAGGGGCCAATGCCCCCTGGCGAATATCCTCTCCGATCCGCCGCACCGCGCGCACAATCTCATCCCGCCCTCCATAATTAATCGCTATCTGAAAATGCAGACCGTCATTATCCCTGGTGGCCTCCTCCAGCTCCTGAATGCGCGCGCGGATATCTGAATCAAGTCGCGACTTCTCCCCCAGCACACGCACACACATACGATTTTTCTCCGCCGTCTTCAGACAGGTCTTCATATAGTTGCGCAACAGCTTCATCAGAGCGTCCACCTCGTCTCTGGGACGGGTCCAATTCTCTGTAGAGAAGGCATATACCGTCAGATACTGAATTCCCATACGATATGCCTCCTCGCAGATTACCTCCACGGTCTTGGCCCCCTCCACATGTCCCATATTGCGAGGCATTCCCTTGGCCTTTGCCCATCGCCCATTGCCGTCCAAAATGATCGCCACATGACGCGGCATCTTCAATTCTCCCCCGATATTCCCAACCATATTCCCAATTCTCCCACAGGCAGACCTTGATCTTCTATAAATGCATGGAAAGGGAGCAGCCCCTCCTGACCGGATGACGACTGTCCCTCCCCATTATCCATTGTATCCTGTTGCGTTGATTATACAGTCATGATCTCCTTGGATTTTATTTCCATCAGAGCATCGATATCCTTGATATACTTGTCTGTCAATTTCTGCAGACTGTCCTCCATCTGCTTGATCTCATCCTCGGAAATCTCGGTCTTACCCAGCTTCTTGAGGAAATCGTTCCCATCCCTGCGGATGTTGCGAACCGCTACCTTGCCCTCTTCCGCTTTCTTCTTGATTTCCTTCACCAGATCCTTCCTGCGCTCCTCCGTCAGCTCAGGGAAGACCAGACGGATCACGCTGCCGTCATTGGTGGGATTGATACCCAGATCAGAGGTCTGGATCGCCTTCTCAATCTCCTTCAGCAGACTTTTCTCCCAAGGCGCAATCTGAAGAATCCTGGCCTCGGGTACCGTCACATTTCCCACCTGCTGAACCGGAGTGGGCGTGCCATAGTAGTTCACACGAATCTTATCCAACACATGTGGGTTCGCGCGCCCTGCCCGAATCGTCCCATAATCAGACTCCAGGAACTCATATGCCTTTTTCATTTTGTCATCGTACTGCTGCAATCTTGCGTCCATGTCTCTTCCTCCTCTTATAAGTCGCTGCGCGACGGCACTAAAGGGCGAAATCGCCGCGCGATAGCTCTGAAGGGTAAATCCCTTCGGCTCCGGCCATCTCACACGATAACCTTAGTTCCGTTGAACTTGCCTTTTACTGCATTGACAATGCTATTCTCTTCACTGAGTCCAAACACCCACATGGGCATTTTGTTGTCTCTGGCCATAATGGAGGCCGTCATATCCACAACCTGCAGATTCCTGGCAATCACTTCGCCGATGGATACCTCGTCATACTTCCTCGCCGCCGGATTCCTGGCGGGATCATCGTCATATACCCCGTCGATAGACTTAGCCAGCAGAATGACATCCGCATCAACCTCGATGGCTCTCAGCACCACTCCCGTGTCCGTGGAAAAATAGGGATGCCCCGTTCCGCCGGCGAAGAACACCACAGTACCCCGCGTAAAATATTTGCACGCCCTGTCCTTGGAAAACAGCTTGGTGAAGGACCCGCATTCAAATGGTGTTAAAATCTCTGTCTGCATCCCTGCAGAGCGAAATATCTCCGACACATAGATACAATTCATAACCGTCGCAAGCATACCGATCTGGTCCGCTTTGGTCCGATCAATACTCTCACTGGAACGACCGCGCCAGAAATTGCCGCCGCCGATGACAATACCCACCTGGATTTTCTCATCCACCAGCTGCTTTACCTGCAAGGCCACACCTCTGACCGTCTCCTCGTCAAACCCCGTCCTCTTATCTCCCGCCAGAGCTTCTCCGCTCAATTTTAACAGAATACGCCGCATCCTTATCCCCCCTGCACCTTGCTGCATGATTATTTTCTACCCTTTTTCACTTCCGGCTTGTAGTCGTCAAAGAAGGAGATCGGATTCACATCCGCATAGCACTGTGAGCACATACCCTCGATCACCGCGCCATTGTTGATCTGTACGGACTTAGATTTGATGTTGCCCATCACGATGGCGGAAGTGTCCAGGATCACAGGCCCCTGCACATCAATATCACCCTTGACTGCACCCGCGATAACAGCGCTGGTAGCGCAGATATTTCCGATCACCACAGAACTGGATCCTATTTTCACAGCGCCCTCGCTGACAACCTCTCCGTTGATCTTGGCGTTATCCATATATATTTCCGCAGCCTTGGAATTGCCGTTGATATAACCTGTGACATTCAGCTTGCCCAGGATATCGATATTACCGTTGATACAGCCGATGAGATCCATCGAACCCTCGCTTATCACATCACCGTTAATTGTCATACCCGCTGTCACGGAAGATGTCTCATCCGATGCCATTCTTGCATTAATCAACTCTGCCACTTTCGTCTCCCCCTTTATCTCTTTCACATTTTCTTTTACAGGCTCCTGCTTCTCCTCATATACCGGCGCGACGTCTACCTCATTGGCGGCCAGCGCGCTCTCCAGCAGCTTCTCAAGATCCATATCCGGCTCCGTAGCATTGGCGCCGACTTCCTCGTCCAGCGCAGCCGCCAGCTCTGCCTCCAGATTGTCCCCAGCCGGTTCCCCTGCGGCTTCCTCAGCCAGCTCTTCTGTAACTTCCTCCAACGCCTCTTCTGCAGCTTCAGCCTCCACTGATTCCTCCGGCAGTTCCATACCTTCCACCGGCTCCTCGACAGCCGCCTGAGACTGCTCCACAGCCGCTTCCTCTTCCGCCACCTCCGATACCACGATGGAATCCACCCTGTCCAGCATCTCGTTGATATCGCCAAACCCTTCCTTCTGAGGCTGCGTGTCCTCAGGCATCAGCTCATTTACCGCCTGAGACAAATCCTCCTTCAAATCTGAGAAAAACCCCATGTTACTCTTCCTCCATTCTTAATTTTATCAGCTGCCTTCATTACTGTGAATATGGTGAACCGGCGTAGTCTCCTCGGTAATCGGAAGTATCACCGTGTCGTCCATCGCCAAAATGTTCTCGATAATCTGTGGTAACGCCTCCACCGTAGTGGGCCGCGACGCCGCGTCATGCATTAAAATGATGGAAGTGCCATGCTGCATGATGCCCTCTGTGGAATTCCTGATCAGGGTATCCACATCCAACAGGACACTGCCGCCATCTCCCGACGAGAGGTTCCAGTCATAATACTCAACCTCCTGTTCGGCCAGGAAATCCGCAAACACCTGCATGTCAATATCGCTGATCGTATTGGAGCTTCCGCCTGGAAAGCGGTAATAGACGCTCTGGATCCCCGTATTGTCCAAAATATAGGAGTAAATCCGGTAAAAGTCTTCCGAAAAATCTTCCACGGAGCGATAGATATCCGCATATCTGTGGGAATAGGAGTGCATCCCTATCGTGTGTCCCCGCTTAGCGATCTCCCGCAGCATCTCGATAGAATAATCATTCTCCTTGCCCAGAACGAAGAATGTCGCTTTCACGTCATAGGCATCCAGAATGTCCAGAATATCCTTTGTATATTTGCTGGGACCGTCGTCAAAGGTCAGATATACCTTATGCGCCGCCTCCTGCTGTACCGTTTCCACTTCCATTCCGGCCACGGGAACCGTTTCGATGCTCTCTTTCCTGCCCGTCGTCGGCTGCTGTGGTTTTGCCGAACTGTCCTGTTGGGAAATCCTCTCTGCAATCTGCTGCAAAGCTTCCCGCTGCTCCTCCAACTGCCTGTGTAATACGCCTATTCTACAGAAAAGGATAATGCTCAGTCCCACGGGAAGAAGCATCCATATCAATACCGACAGTACGATCATCTTTTTCAGACGTTGCACCCGCCTGCGCCTGTCATCCCCCTGAGATGTCCGCCCTGTTTCCATTATAACATACCAACCCTTTCGAGCAAAAGAAAAACTTTAGTGATATTTTAACATGATTGCACGGATATTTCAAGGGAAAAAGGGGGCTCGTTTTACAAGCCCCTGATCTGTTCCTCAAAGTGATTGAGAATAAAGGTATTAAAAAATGTATCAATGGAAGCTGCCTGCTTCATGCGATACCAAAGCTCCTCCGGTACTTCGCGATAGCAATAGCACCTGCCATCCTGATGAAACTGCACCTCCAGCACCATATCCTGAGCCTCATATCCCATGCGGGCAATATTGACTGCCGCAGCCTTATTCATCCCATCCCCTCCTGTCCTGCTCCCGCATCCTCCATACCGGTGTCCGCGGAAAGTCTCTTTTCTGATCCCCTAAAACATCATTACCTATATGCAACCATGCTTATGTGTCCGATGTCCTGATCATGACTCTATTTTAAAGTTGCCTCAATTTCGTGTAATCACATTTCTGTAGGAGGAGGCCGCCCCCTCTCATCTGGCCGCGTCTCTGCGGCTGCCATCCAGTTCATTTTGTACATTCCATATTCCTTTTATTCGCGCCTAATCCAATTCCAGGTCCAGTCTGCGGAACAAGTCATCTTCAAAGAAGTCCGCTAATGACATATTCAGACCACTGCATATCTTCTGCACCGTCTCTATTCCCGTGTTACGGGTAAGCCCATACACAATATTTTTTAAGGTGGATGGATTCATGCCGGCCAGCATAGCAAGATGATTTACAGAGATCTGGTGTTTTTTACACAGCCCGTTGATCCTCAAAACGACTGCTTCCTGAGCCTTCATCCTCTTCTCCACCCGTTACTCTATCAGTTATCCTATCTATTATCCTATCAAGATTGTACAAGGCACTAATAAGATATGTAGCCCGTATACGGGCGGTTATAGAGTTTGTGGAAATGTTTTCGTACAGCTGCATCTATTTTATTTTGTATGGAATGTTTGGTTACTATCCCTCCTCGCTTGAATATTCAGACAATTGTTATGCCACCGACTTTGCAATTACCCATTTTCCTTGATCAGCCCGCTGCGATATGCCTGCAGCAGCTCCCGCAGATCTCTGATCTGTTCCGCCAGATCCGCCCCCTTATCCGTGTCGGAGATATTTGCGCGTCCCTGCAGCTTTTCCACAATCTGAACCTCCGGCGTCTGTCCTGGACCGCCGGAGACAAAAGGCTTGTGCTCCGCGAGGCTGAGCCCATGAGAGTCATAAATCAATGTATATCCCGCGATCCCCGTGGCCTTCTGGTATGCCTTGGAGATGCCCCCATCAATGACAAACAGCTTGCCTCCCGCCTTAACCGGACTCTCGCCGTCCTTGATCTTTACAGGGACATGGCCGTTGATGATATGCCCTTTTTCCTCATCCATGGAAAAATGTCTTAAAATCATCCGGCATATGTCGGGATCCTTAGAAAATGTGTAATATTGATTATAGTTTTCCCGATGCAGCTCCCTGTCGTTGACAAAATACTGTTCAAAGAAAGCCAGCTTATCCTTCCCGAAAAGGGGCGAGCAGGGCCCGCACCACAGATACCACATGAGGTCTCTGGCATAGCCCTCTCTGGAGAAATACGCCCTGTTTACCAGCTCGTTGATCTCATCGAGCAAGGCCTTACCGCAATAATCTCTTCCCTGTATCTCCAGGCATTTAAACATGCCCTTCTCATCCATGGGTATACAGCCGTGGAACATCAGATTGCCGTTGCATACCTTGTACATGGAGCCCTTGGAGAGCAGGAATTTAATATGTCTCTGCAATTTCTCGCTATGTAGAAACGAGTTGGACAGGATCGCCATCAGCTCCTTTTCTGAAGAGGACAGCTCGGCCGGATGTAAGGGGTCCACCGTTGGAAACGCCGTATCCCTGAGCGCATATGTCTTCTGCCCGATCTCTACCGTGCCGCTGGCAAAATCCACCCGGGTAAACAGATCGCGATCCTGCATCCGCCATTCCGGATGAGCCTGAATCAGACGGGATTCCAGCTTCAACTGGATCACCGAGATGGCCTTGTGCATCTGTGCCGCGAGCTCTCCGTCAATGGGATCATAGATATTGTCATCATAAGTGTGGGGATAATACAGCGCACATTTATCATCGCCGTAGATCTCTCTGGCAAACACGGCCAGGGCGCGCATATTCAGGCCGTAGCCATCCTCCAGTAGATCAAAATTATTATATTTAATCGAGATTCTGATCACATTGGCGATCAGCGTCTCATTGCCCGCCGCTGCCCCAATCCAGGAGATATCGTGATTCCCCCACTGGATATCCACATCATGCATGTTCATCAGCTCATCCAGGATGACGTCCGGCCTTGGCCCCCTGTCAAAAATATCGCCAATGATGTGCAGCTTATCGATGGCCAACGCCTGAATCAGCTTGCAGAGCGACACGATAAAGGTCTCCGCGATATCTGTCTCAATGATCGAACCGATGATTTTCTCATAATAATAATCCTTGTTTACATCCTCCGCCACATTTAGGAGCTCATCCACAATATAGCACAATTCGCGCGGAATTCGCTTTCGCACGCGCGAGCGGGTATACTTGGCGGAGACCGCCTCGCAGACCAGAATCAAACGGTATATGGTCAGACGTTTCCACTCCTCGTCCAGACGACCGTCTCCGCGAAGACGCTTCAGTTCCCGCTCTGGATAATAAATCAGATTGGCCAGTTCCTCCCGCTTGGAGCTGGACACCGCTTTCCCCAGCATGAGGTCGATTTTGCTCTTGATCATGCCGGACGCGCTTTTCAGCATATGCAGGAATGCCTCGGATTCCCCGTGAAGATCGCTGAAGAAGCATTCAGTGCCCTTGGGCAGACTTCTGATCGCCGACAAATTGATGATTTCGCTGGCCGCACTCTCAATAGAGGGAAATTTCTCCGCCAGCAATTGCAAATATTTCTTATCCATTCGCTTCTCTCCTCGTTTATGACAAATTAAGGCTCCGCACCGCCTCCCGCACCTTCAGCACGCAGGAGGGCGCCACGGAGAGTTCATCGATCCCCATGCGCAGGAAGGCTTCCGTGAGGGTGGTATCCGCCGCCAGCTCGCCGCAGATGCCAATCCATGCCCCATATCTGTGAGCGTTCTCAGCGCTCATCCTGATCAGGCGCAGAACCGCCTCATGATGCGGATCCACAAAGGCTTCCACGTCCGGATTCTGCCTGTCGCATGCCAAAGTATACTGTATCAAGTCGTTGGTTCCCACACTGAAGAAATTCACCAGAGGGGCCAGCCGGTCGCTGATGACGGCGGCGGCGGGAGTCTCAATCATGATTCCCAGCTCCACATTCTCTGAGAATGGAATGCCCCGCGAACGCAACTCCTCCTTCACCTCCCGACATATATCCAGGACTTTTTCAAGCTCCGTCTCGCTGATAATCATGGGAAACATTATTCCCATATTGCCGTATGCGGAGGCACGAAACAGCGCTCTAAGCTGCGTCCTGAAGATTTCTGGCCTGGTGAGACAGACTCGGATGGCGCGGAGCCCCAGAGCGGGATTTATCTCCTTTTTGAATCCCCAATAGTCTGCCTGCTTATCCGCGCCTATGTCCAACGTCCGAATAATCACCTTCCTGCCCGCCATGCTCTCCAGCACAGTCCTGTAGGCGACAAACTGCTGCTCCTCCGTGGG
The DNA here is from genome assembly GCA_023663725.1 of bacterium. Taxonomy (GTDB): domain Bacteria; phylum Bacillota; class Clostridia; order Lachnospirales; family Lachnospiraceae; genus Acetatifactor. The sequence continues at coordinate 321,058 of JAMPGX010000001.1, forward strand.
GTAGCTGCCGCTCTCCAGATACAGGAATTCACTGCGGAACAGACCGATCCCCTCCGCGTCGTTCATCAGCACCGCGCCTATGTCCTCAACGCCTCCAGCGTTGGCATGGATATGAATCCTTGTGCCGTCCAGTGTGATATTCTCCTTGCCCCTTAGCTTCCATAGAAGCCGCCCTTCCTCCTCATGCGCCAGCTGCCTTAACTGGAAGCTCCTGCTGGTTTCCTCGTCTGGCTCTATGATGATCTCTCCTGTAGCGCCATCCACGATGACCTGGCTACCATCCCGTATCTGCGCGAGGCAATCCTCTCCCACCCCTATGACAGCGGGAATATTCATACCCCGAGCCAATATCGCCGTGTGGGAGGCGACGGAGCCGTAGGCCGTCACAAAGGCCAGTACCTTATCCCTGTCCAGAGTCACTGTCTCGCTGGGCGTCAGATCCAGCGCGCAGACGATCACCTTTTCATCCAGTACTCGCCGTGGGATGGCCGCTCCCCTCAGGCTGGCGATGAGCCGACTGGAGACATCCCTCACATCGGCGGCTCTGGCCTTCATATAGGCGTCTTCCATGGCGCCAAACTTTTCCGCGAAATGATCAGCCGTCACCGCCACGGCATACTCCGCGCTCACGCTCTGACTTTCGAGGATATTGTTGATATGTTCAATGTAGTCGCAGTCATCCAATATCATCATATGTGTCTCGAATATTCGGGCGCTCTCTCTATCCACCGCCTCAAGCGTACCCTCATATATCTCCTGAAGCTGATTTCTGGCCGTCTCTCTGGCGGCCTTCAATCTTGTCCTCTCTCCTCCGGCGTCCTGCGCCGCCTTCCTCACATCAGTTTCCGTCTGCCCAAAGACCATTGCTTTTCCCACGGCGACAGCGCCGTGCACACCCTTACCCTGAAATCTCTTCATCGTCACACTCTCATCAAATCGCCAGTTACATAAGCTGCTCCAAAAGCCGATATGTCATATTCCGTTCCGCAAGCCCGTCAGAAAAAGCGGCGGCGCCTCCCGCGGCAGACCCCAGCTTCAGAGCATATTCATAATCGCCGTCCATAGAACCCGCGATAAATCCCGCCACCATAGAATCCCCAGCGCCTACCGTATTCACTACCCTGCCCTGACATACGCCGCAGCGGAGGACCTCCCCGCGCGCATTCACCAGCACTGCGCCCTTTTCCGCCATGGAAACCAGCACGTTCACCGCCCCCATCTCCTTCAGCCTCTGCGCATGACATATGATCTCGTCAATCCCATCAAGGCTCTTCCCGAACATCTCTCCCAACTCATGGTGGTTAGGTTTCACCAGAAAAGGGCCATACTCCAACACATTTAAGAGCATATTGCCAGTGGCATCCACCACCACCTTGATCTTTTTCCCTGACTGACGGGCCAGAATATCTTTGTAGACATCCTGCGACAGACCATCCGGCACGCTCCCTGCAAGCACCAGCATGTCGCCGTCCCGCAGTCTATCCAGCTTTTCATACAGCTGTGTTATCTCCTCTTTAGAAATCTCGGGCCCCCGCCCGTTGATATCCGTCTCCTGTCCGGACCGGACCTTTACATTGATGCGGGTATATCCCTTTTCCAGATGAACAAAATCCGTCTCCACGCCGCTTCGGGCCAACTCCTCCTCGATAGCTCGACCGGTAAAACCCGCCACAAACCCCAATGCGCGCGAAGAAATCCCCAATTGGCGCAACACCAGAGAGACATTGATTCCCTTTCCTCCGCAGTATATCTTCTCAGAGGTCATGCGGTTGATGCATCCTACCTGCATATCCTCCACATGTACCACATAGTCAATTGCAGGATTAAAAGTAACGGTGTATATCATAATGCCCCCATATACCTTATATTTTTCTCATTGTAGCATAATTGCCCGCGTTTTGCCATCCCTTTCCCGCTGCAAATATCATACACGATTCGAAGATCCGCAATGCCTCTTACGGAAAACGTGACTAAACATATAAAAGAGTATCCTGCAAACATTTTGTTCTCAGGATACTCTTCTATCATTTCCGCCGCTTTCCTGTATACTGCTTCATCCCCGAAGGTTGTATCTGCTGCCCGACGGGGTATACAGGCCGCCCGTGGAATTATACTGGCTTCCCAGGCTCTTGATCCCTGCCTCGGCATTGTCGGAAATCCTTCCCGCCAGAAAAGAAACCTTGGAGGAAAAATCTCCGGAGGCTCCCAACACTCTCTCCAGAGTATCGACATCCGCCGATTTCAGCTTCTCCCCATCCACCGTTAACTTTCCGTTCTTAGATACGCTGATTCCGGCCTCTGCCAGCGCCTTGCTGTTCTCTGTCGCCGCCCCCCGCAGCATCTGACAATAGTAGTCGTTGAGAGGACCGGGAGCTGACTGCAGAGCTTTAATCGTATTGTTATACTCCTCTGCCAGCGCCTCAAGCTCCTTGCATATCTCCTCCGTATTGCCGCTCTCCTTGGCCTTTGCATACAGAGAGCCCTCTCCCTTTGCGGCAAGACTGTCGGCTCTCTTCTGTAACTGTCCGGCGTTTTTCTCCAGCTTCTCATAATTGTTCTTCTGCTTTGCGTCAGCAGCGCTGTTGCCGCCCTTGTTCAGTGCGGTTAACAGGCTGTCACCGGAACCGTTGTTGTAGATATGGTTCAAAAGCGATGTGCTGTTGATCGGCACCCCTGTCTTTCTCGCCGTTTCATTTAACATCTGTGTCGTAATCCTCATGTTTTCCTCCTCGGCTCATTGTCTATTTTCTGATCACTGTGCTTCCACACCGATTATGCGTAGTCGAACCATGTCCTGACGGCGCGTCCTCAGTATGATATCACAGTCAATAGATATATCGGGATTGACGAGGGTAAAATAATAAGTATGGCACAAACTGCCTATCAGACTGCACCTAAAGACTATCTGCAACTCTGCTGAGCACATTTTCAAAATCCTTATCCACGGCGATCTTGCATCCTTGAGTAAATTAGTTGAAGTCGCATCACAAAGCTGCTCAAGATACATCACACGTCTTGTTCTTTTGCTTTAGTCCGTGTTTTCTTTGCAGGAGCAGGAAGCGTAAAGTCGAGAATATATTCAAAAGTCGTGCCCATAGTGATATAGCTACTCGGCCATCCAAATATACCGATTTTGTTCACTAAGTTGCGCCGATCCCATATGATTGTGTTTCTAAATTCATAGCCAGCGTCTCGCATTGCATTGATGATGTTTATATGTAAAGGCACCCGTTTTCCATCGATCCATGCGTCTGTTATATTTATAAGAATATGAGCTTTCTCTTGAAAAACAGGCATCATATCCCGAAAGATCTCAGATATTTGTTTCTCGAATGAATCAGCATCGAGTGTTCCTAAATCACGAGGATCTTGGCTATACTGCTCGACCTTGCCGAATTGTTCATTTTCACGAAGGTCACCACGGCGACTTTTATTTTTGCGCTCCCTGTTAAGTATATTGGCATATGGTGGTGATGTGAAAGCCAGTTTAACCGTTCCCAGCGCAACACGATTTACGATATTTCTGGCGTCATCACAAAACGCCATTTGCCTACAATGACAGTCAGCAGGAGGCTCCGAAACACGAGAATTTGAAAGGTCAACATACTCCTGTTTTAAGTCAAAACCTAACGCATTCCGATCCAGATCTTGTGCTGCAAGAAGTGTTGTTCCAGACCCAACAAAAGGATCTAAAACAAGTTCACCTCGGTGGGTAAACTGTTCAATGACTCTTTTTGCCATAGCAATTGGGAACACAGCAGGATGGACAGACTTATCCCTTACATCTCTCGGCTCGTACATAAACTGCCATACACCGATTTGATTCTTCATCCAATCTCTGGCTTCGATACAAGATAGAAATCCTTGTTTACAATCACAAAGGCGTGCATTATCTATACTTATGAAATCGGTAGTTGACATTGTTCAAATTCCCTACTTTCCTTAAATCTACTCTGTGCAAAATCGAAGAATTCTTGATTGATCTCAAATCCAATGCAGTTTCGTTCAAGGCGATCACTTACGATCCAAGTTGTTCCAGTTCCTAAAAATGGATCGAACACTACACCGTCTTTCGGGCTGCCGCAGAGTACAATTTGCTCAATAAGTTGTTCTGGGAAGGTTGCTGTGTGACTACCATTCAATGGTTGGGTGTTAATCGCCCAGACATCACCCGGATTTTTCATGCGCCCATTTGCACCAAGAACCTTGATGGCATCCAAATCAAAGAAATACTTCTTGTTCAGAACGAAATGAAATACATGTTCATATGTATTATTCAGGCGATCAGTCACGCTGGCAGGAATCCGATTTGGTTTCTGCCAGATAATATCGTCACGCAGCAACCAGCCTCGTTCCTGCATTTCAATAGCAAATCGAGAAGGAATGAGCAGAAGCTGCTTATTCTGATACAGCTTACCGTTTTGCTTAATCTTTGGCTGAAGTGGCTTAGTCGTAAAATACTTCTCTTTGCGATCCTTTTGTGCCTGCGTAATATTTCCTTCATCGTCTAAATACTTATTCCAAGCACCAGCACCTGATCCAAAATATGTGTCACCAACATTGATGAATATGTTGGCAGTGGGTTTTAAGTAAGGACGCAGTTCATCGAAAAACTCTGCAAGCCTCGATACATAGGCTTCAGGAGTTTCCTCGGAACCTATTTCTCCTTCTCCGTTATATACTCGTTTGGCCCAATATGGTGGTGATGTTACTAACAGATCAATCGAAGCGGGCTCGACCTGTTTTATTAACTCAAGCGTATCGCCACAGGCAATTAAGTGTTTCATTCTATATCCTCCTTTGGAATGTCTGCAATACAAAACCAACCTGATTAACCCAGATCATTTATGAACTGGTCTATTGTGGGTCCCCTCTTAAACAATTATGTGTTGCTGATACAAGTCGGTCTTCGCCGCAGGTTTAATCCTGAATTTTGTTCCGTGATTATGTCCTGTGCGTGCATCAAAATCAACATAAATCACTCCTGCTTCAATAAGTTCCAAAAACCGCTCCAGTGTAGGATCAACATAAGCTTCGATTTCATTATATTTGAAGCACTCGTCTCCAGAGATATACCGCGTTTCAGCTTTTACATACATAAGGTTGTTAAGCTTTGTACTCAACTTTTGAGAAATGTCTGCAAACGTCCAGTATGGATTTGGATCAATATCTCCTGTGCCGACACCATCTCTTATAAACTTACGCCATTCAGCATGACGATCATCAATCATTCGATAGTCAAAAGAAATAAAAATGCGTTCATCGTTCCAGTCAACATTGACCTTAAACCCACGGTCACTACACGAAGTAGCATTTATAGTTTGACGGAAGCTTCTTTCATTCACAGGATAGAGAGTTCCCGCATCTTGATGAGGCCACCCATAAAGCGGGAGAAGAATCTGAGGAACTATCCTTGTATTTCGAGGCTTTGGCTCACTATGGAAAAGTGTCAATAGCGATCCCGTTTCGGCTCTCTGGCTTTTCAACTCCCAATCCCCAAAATCGGGTAACTGGAGATTGTTCTCCGCAACATCCCATTTCTTTTATCTCTTGTAATCTAATTCTAAGCAAATCCAGATCGCGTTCTCTCATGTTATTACCTCCTACATGATTTTTTCGACACTGTCGAACAAGCTGTTTAGTTTTCTTACAGGTATTCTTATATGAGGCCCTCGATCGTGAGGAGCCTTTTTTCTAAAGTCCAAAGCCGGTTGATCAATACACAGGTCCATTACAACGGCACCAGATTCGATTGCGTCATAAATGTTTTTGGGCGAACTTAAAATATACGCCTCTACAAAGTGAAATTCTTCGTCCTTGGAATTGGCTGCCCCTCTGGTCTCGGCCAAAGCGAGCAATACTTGTCTGATTTTTCCGTGGCCACTTGTTAAATCCCACGTTGCTAAGTACTCATCTCGAAAATACAAATCAACATTTGCATCGCCGTTCCCACGCAGGATAAAACCAAGGCTATTGAACTTGTTCCCGTATATGGTTGTAAAAAGTTTTCGTTTAGGTGATCCGTCTCTCTGAGAAGGCTTCTCATAACTAAACCTATCAAATATCTGATTAGGCGTTAGTCCCGCTGTCGACGTTTGGTGAAATAATGTTAATTTACTTGCCTTGTTTTTCTTCTTCCTCATTCCCTTGAGCTCATATGTGCCCAAATCAGCAAGATGTAGATTATTTTCAGCAACACCAAATTCTCGTTCTAATATTTGACCGACAATTCCATCGTCCTTTCTGAACATATCCTCTGGCACACAAATGAAGCCTTTATCTCTAAGCTCCTCCATTTTCCGAACAACTTTTTCTTTAGTCCATTCCATACATTTAATCCTTTCCTTCAAGAGAGATACAGCCTGCTGATTTTCCTGAACTGAAAGTAATATCGTACGTCCTTCCATTGAAAGTCAACATGCCATTATCCAAATCCATAAATACACCATGCTTGTCTAAAAAATCCTAAGCTCCGATTCATTACAAAAATACGCCTGCTTTAAGTCCAAAATTCCATATTTCCTTATTGCCGCGCAATCATTCGCACTTGTTGTTCCATGAAAATATATAAATTCAAAATCAAGATAGTTCTTTGGAAGCTGCCCATCAGTTTTGATTACATCTTCCACTAAATCATCTGTATATCTATATTCTCTTTTATGTCCGGCATATCTTTCCCAAGTCAAGATATCAACGCCGCTTAATTCTACCAATATTTTACGGGCATTTACAGACGACCTAATATCATACTTTTTTACCAATTTCCACTACACCTCCGACATCCAAATCACAGCTTCAACCCTACCGCACATTTCTCTTGATATGTTTCCACGGAGCGGTTTTTGCGGACATTTTCGCTCTTTGTCGCTGACGGCCTAATGCCTGAAAAACCTGAAAATACGGCACTTTTTCGGCGATCAGTCCTTAACCCGTGACATCAATACAACCGTCTCCACATGCTTCGTAAACGGAAACATATCCACCGCCACCGCCTTCTCCGCCCGATAGCCTTGCCCCGTCAAAAACTTCATATCTCTGGCCAAAGTCTCTGGATTACAGGAAATGTACACCACCCGCTTGGGCGCCATGCGAACCAGTGCCGTCAGGAATTCCTCGCTGCTGCCTCCGCGGGGAGGGTCCAACAGAATCACATCCGCCTGTGCGCCCTGCTCAGCCATCTCCAGCAGGAACCGCCCAGCATCATTCTGATAGAACTGAATATTTTTCACCCCATTATTCCTGGCGTTGCTGCGGGCGTCCCGCACCGCGTCCGCATTCAGTTCCACGCCGATTACCTGTCCTGCCCGGTCACTGGCGACTATGCCGATGGTGCCGATGCCACAGTAGGCGTCCACGACTGTCTCCCCGCCGGTCAGGGAGGCATACTCCATGGCTTTCTGATACAATATCTCCGTCTGCACAGGATTGACCTGATAAAAGGATCTGGAAGAAATGCGAAAAGTCTTGCCACAGAGAGTATCTTCGATATATCCCCTGCCGTAGATCACCTGCTCTCTATCACCCAGCACCATACTGGTATCGCGGTTGTTCACATTGATTACGATTGTAGTAATCTCAGGGTGAAGCTTCAGCAGCGCTTTCACAAAGTTATTCTTGGAGGGCAATATTGAGGAAGTGAGCACCAGCACCACCATGATCTGTCCGGATACCTGTCCTGTCCGAATCAGCACATGGCGCAGCAATCCATGGCCCGTATCCTCGTTGTAGGGACGGATCTTAAAAGAAGGCAACAGCCCTCTAATGGACACAATGATCTCATCTGCCTGCTGGTTCTCAAGCTTGCAGCTTTCAATCGGCACAATCCGGTGAGTGTGCTCCTCATAGATACCGGAGATAAGACGGTGCCTGCGGTCCTCACCGAACACGGCATGCACCTTGTTGCGATAATACAAGGGCTGCCCCATGCCCAGGATCCCTTCCAGCTTACAGTAAGGCGCCAACAGCTCTTTTACCCGCTTTTCTTTCTTCTTCAGCTGCTCCTGATAGTCCATGTCAATCCACAGACAACCTCCACACCGCTCTGCGACCGGACAGAGAGAAGGCTTCGTATCCTTTGTCCCCATATGTTAACCTCACCTGCAATGATATCTGAATAAAACTGGTTTGCTCTTATTCTATATCCAAACAAACTGCCTTGTCAATCGTTTCGCCTATAGGCAATCAAAAACCGGACAGATATTCCCTGTCCGGTCCAGTCATCGCATCTCGCTATGATACTGCTTCTTCTCTCTGATCTACATACCTGCGCAGAGCCTCCTCCGCTTCCTGCGGACTCAGCTCCCACTCCTCCAGCATATTTCCGATGTTCTCCAGCTGGACATTCCGCTTTTCCTGATACATCGCCGCCAACTCCTGTTTCTCCGACTCAATCCGGGTCATAAGGGCACCGATTAATTCCTCTTTGGCCGCGATCTTTTCATCCAAAGTCTTTTTAGGTCCTCTCGCCATATTCTACTCCATTTCCGCGCTGTCGCGCCTGTTTTTATGTGACCTGGGAGTCTCCTTCTGTCAGCTCCAGCCGTATTTGGGCCCAGATATGCTGGCAATCTCTCCCATCCTTAATTCAGTATATGGACAAGATGGAAAAATTATGCTTTTTTTCTCAAAAAGGATTAAAAACAGATCATATTATATTTTTCAATTTCCAGGTTATACTAATCCCATCAAAATACAGGAGGGCGAAATGAAGATAACTGATAAAAAGAAACCGATTCACACCATCCCCAATGGGACATGGGAAAGTGGCTTAATCAATAACAAAGAAAACTCTTCTCCGCAAAAGCATCTCAACGATATCACCACCGACAGCCAGGGAAACGGATACCCAATACATCAGAACAATCAGAACGAATAAACGTTCTGATTACATAAAAAACGCCAAAGCCCTGTAAGTCCAAAGCTTTGACGTTCCTTCAGTTGCCGGCGTCTTCATTGCCAAACCATTTTTATAGCTTTTACTGAACTTTTATAGAAAAGCCCTCATATTTTCCTACTGGCACATTCTCGCCAAAAGAATACTCTTCCATTGTTTCTTTTTCAAATCTGTATACCATCACTATCTCTTTAGCAGGAGAAACAATCTCAATGATCCAGTCGGGAGTACCATGACATCCTTTCTCATCTAACTTAGAAAGATCACAAATCACTGAAATATCTGGCTCAACACAATTTATATCATCTTTAATTTAAGAAAACAGCAAACGGAGCTGCATAAACATCACCTTTTCCATCATTGCTGTCAATATAATTCGCTATTGCCTGATGTAATTTCCAACTAATTTTCTGATGAATCCTGCTGGGCGGAGCCATATAATAGATTTTCCCATCGATCAGTCCGGCCCTCTCCCCATCAGGCAACGCATAAATATCACCTATTGTATACACAGCCTCTTTTCTCAATGCATCCATAATTCTTTCAACTCTACTCATGGTTATATTATACCTTGTTATTTATAAGAATACAAATAAATTCTTGGATATCTAATTTCATTGTATTAACCTGTATTATTCATCAAATAATTTGGCAGTGGCGTAAAGCCGCATAGTTCCTTGACATTTTGATACTGTTACTTTCATCTATCAGGTGTCAGAAAAAGAGCTTCTGATTTAGTATATAAGGTGCCTAAACCAAAAACAATACCATAAGGAGAAGCTCTATGAACAGTTTAAAGGATACCCCCCTGAAAACCGGCCATCGTTTGGCGCCTGCGGCAAAAATGAGGAAACTGCGGATAGATACAGTCCGTCTTAAGCTCCTTAAGATAGCCGCAAGAGTAGTGCACTCCGCAAAGTATACGACTTTCAAACTTCGCAGCAGTTGTCCCTATAAGAGGGAGTTTTACGAAACACTCCAAAATATCCGCCAGCTAAAATCGAAGCTGAAATAGCAACAGTTTTCCATGTACTTTGACAGTTCTATAAGACATTTTTACAGCACAAGGGACAAGTTCGCCTATTTTGTAGAAACTGCTAAGGCTGTTAGGTAGAACTATTTACAATATCAACTTAGAGACGAACAATAATCTTTACTGTGTCTCCATGAATAATTCAGGTGAATTCATCAAATAGTAAAAGTATCCTGTAAATCTTGAAGCTTATCTGCAATTTCTATTAGCATACCAGTTGGTGCATCACATTTGATAGCTCGTTTATTTTTTCTTATAAAAATAACAATACTCATACAAATATCAATAGCAATGATTATATTATTATGGGTATCATCTTCCGAAATCATAGGATACATTCTTCTTACAACAAAGTCAAAAAACGTAGATATATCCTCTATATTATTATACCCAAAATCTTTTGTGGCAAAATAATTAAATAAATTTTCAAAATATCCTACTGGAAACAATTTCTCTGGATTATTTATTACTGCATCTTGTTTTCGTGAAAGTTGTAAAAGTTCCTCCAAAATATCATTTTGTTCTCTACTTTTTTCTTTATTCAATTCTCTTGTATTTTTAGAATGCTTCTTTATAATATCATTTATGTTTACTTCCATCTTGTCCCAAATAGCCTCAAATGAATTTTTTAGAACTTTATCTAAAATTTTATTATCAGAGGCATCATTAATACCACATATCAATTGATAGAAATCATCCTTATCAAATCTAGTTGCTTGAAATCTTGCTAACGGCCCTTGTATATCCGATGTTACAACATCGATCATTAGCGCACTTGTATGCGAATCTAAAGACTTAGACAATGCACCAGCTTCAAAATGTACCCATGGTGCTGATACATTTTCTTTCGTCAAGCACACAATACCATATTTGCATTCTTCCAGTTCCTTTGTAAGTCTAGAGTCCCAATTTTCACCTTTTTGTATATCCTCAGGAGAATAAAATACTTCTACAGACTGTATGATACTAGGTAACCACTCACTTAATTCCTTTGCAACTAATTTACTTAATTCCCCTGACCAACTAATAAATACTTTCATTTTTTTATACCTCATTCCTTTGTACTGTTTAAACAAATTCAATTTCCTCCATTATATTATACCTGCTACAAATTTTCAACTAATAGATAATATAATTATTATGTTTTTTCCATGTTTTCTATACACTATTTTCAAATGAACCATTAAAGGTATGGCCATGTTTTGTCTTGCCACTCCCTTTTTTACTAAAAACTATGTTTTAATGTTTGTTATTATCACCGATTATTTTTCTGAGCAAAAAAGCATCTGGATATTTTTCCAAATGCTTTTATAAAAATCACAATTTTTTAGTTCCTAAATAAACCTAACAGTCAGTTCCTTTGCTTCGTTCTATACATCCAATGGATATTTTTTGCTTGCCCCTGTTATCAAAATAAGTGTCAGCAAACTATAACTATCTCGGATATCATTACTCAAAACAAGCTCTGGTGACATATTTTCCAAACATAATATGTACAAGATTTTCTCCATTAATATTTTCTACCGAAAACATGCCTGATAAGCTGTTTCATTACCTTTTAATTTTCCAAAAAAAGTGCCAAAACCTCAGTAAAATCAAGATTTTGACACTTTCCATTCTATCGGAGTGGCGGGATTCGAACTCGCGACCTCCGCCTCCCTAAGACGGCGCTCTAACCAAGCTGAGCCACACCCCGTAACGAAAATTATTATAACCCGATACTCCGAAAAAAGCAAGTCTTTTTTTATTTTTTTCCTATTTTCCTATTTTTCATCCTTAAGTGCCAGCAGCGCTACCAGATAATCCCATACCCGCTGTGTGGAAGAAATACTCAAGGTTTCCTCGGTGGTATGAATATCATACATATCAGGCCCCAGGGAGATGCAGTCCAAGTCCTCAAGCTTCGCCGCCAGAATACCGCATTCCAGACCGGCATGTATGGCCTCTACCCGCGGCTTTGAGCCGTACATCCTCTCATATAGGGCAACCATCTTGCTGCGCAGCGGAGAATCCACCCGATAAGCCCAGCCCGGATAATCCCCTGTCACCTCGCATGTACCGCCTACAAGGGCTGTCAGAGCCTCCACCCTGTCAAGCAGCGCGCGCTTGCTGCTCTCAATACAGCTGCGCACAGAAAATTCCACAGTGAGCTTGCCGCCATCTATTGTCAGGATCCCCGGATTCAGCGAAGTTTCCACCAGACCGGACACATCCGCACTCATAGCCTGAACTCCCCAGGGCAAGCTGTAGAGATAGCTCGCCGCACGCTGCAGCGCTTTCCCCGCCAGACATTCCGCTCTCACTGTGCCAGAGACGGCCGCAGTGACTGTCACCTGCGGATCCTTGGTCGCCAGCTCCTGGCGAAGTGTTGCCCCGTACTCTTCCACCATTTGCCTTAAATAGTTTTCGTCAGCCTCCTCCACCAGAATGTGGGCCGTCGTCACCCGCGGGATCGCATTGTCCGCCAGACCTCCCTGACAGCTGCAGAGTCCCAGCTTCAAAGAGCCGGACAGGGTCCACAGAAGCCTTGCCATCAGCACATTGGAATTGCCGCGCTCCTTGTGGATCTCCGCGCCGGAATGACCGCCCTGGAGACCGTCTACCGTCAACTCATACTGCACTCCTGTCATGGGTTGGAGTTCCTTCTCCATATCCAGCGCGCAGTTGATTCTCGCGCCGCCGGCACAGCTGGCAAGGAATATCCCCTCCTCCTCGGAATCCAGATTCAGCAGTCTGCGCCCCTGCAGCATGGACAGATCAATGGCTCTCGCCCCGTCCATTCCCACCTCCTCGTCAACCGTGATCACCACCTCCAGACGGGGATGCTGCAAGGTATCGTCATCCAGCAACGCCAACCCATAGGCCACGGCGATCCCATCATCACCGCCAAGGCTGGTGCCCTCCGCATAGATCCGATCTCCCTTGATGGCGAGCTTGAGCGGCTCCCTGGTCATATCTATCGAGAGCTCCGGCCTGTGTACAGCCACCATATCCATATGCCCCTGCAGAATCACCGCCGGCTCCTGCTCATACCCTGGAGAGGCAGCTTTGATGATGATGACATTGCCTACCTCGTCCTGAATATATTCCAAACCCCTCTCTGCGGCAAAGTCCACCAGATACTTACCGATTGCCTCCACATTGCCCGACCCATGGGGAATCTGTGTGATTTTTTCAAAATATTCAAATACCTTTGTTGGCTCAAGTCCTGATAGTACGCCCATATTCTACTGCCTTCCTCCATTATCCTACTTTATACCCTGTACCCCAGACCACCTTCAGATATCGGGGTTCCTTGGGATTCTGCTCGATTTTCTCTCTGATATGGCGAATGTGTACAGCGATTGTGTTGTCAGCGCCGATAGCCTGCATATGCCAGATCGCCTCGTAGATCTGGGAGATGGACAACACCTTTCCTCTCTCCTGTACCAGCAACTTGAGAATCTTGTACTCAATTGGAGTCAGCCTGACCTCCTTATGGTCTACAAAAACCTGCCTGCTGTTATCGTCAATTACCAGATCATCCACCTGATATATCTTGTCTATATTCGCGCATACATTCACAAGCTGAATGTATCGGCGCAGCTGAGATTTAATTCGGGCCAACAGCTCCAGAGGATTACAGCCGCTCACGACATAATCGTCTGCGCCTGCATTCAAGGCCAGGATTTTGCTGGTCTCATCATCTCGGGAAGACACTACGATAATGGGCACACTGCTCATCCGACGAATCTCCTGCAGGGTTTCCAACCCCTCTGTGATGTCCTGCTCCTGGTCTGACCATACCACATCAGTGATCAACAGATGAATTTGTCCAGCCGCGATAATCTGCCGCAACTGCCGCCTGCTTTCCGCCACTAACATCCGGATGCTCTCACCGCGTAGCAGCGGCTTAAGAGAAGCGGCAATCCCCGTGTTGTTGTTGTAGATCACAATGTTCTTATCCATATCCTTCACGTTCCTTTCTATATTATATCCGTACTTCTTTCAGGTAATCTGTTAATTGCTGATATATATCCCCAGGTCTATCGACCTGAGTACCGCATATGCCTCCTCCTGCGTATATCCGTAGAAGCCTGCCAGAATATCTCTTCCATACAGAGAAATCGCGCACTCAATACTGATCAGCTCATCCCCCTCCATGAGATCGATCACTTTGTAGGTATAGCCCTGCGCAGTGGTATAATTGCGCTCGTTCGCCACTGTCCCCGAATAGGAGCTGGCGGCTGCATACGACAAGTCATTTCGATGATCCATCTGCACCAATGAAAAATATCTCTCCTGGTCGTCATCCTGAATGCGGAGGTACACCTGATTGTCCAGAACACGGATGTACTGTTTTGCTTCATCGCCCCCCACCAGCTGCAGGTCTGGCAGCGGTATGATGATGCCGCTCCTCTCGTTGAATTCCTCCAGCGACTCATACTCCTGCGCCTGTATCTCATGTACATCGCATTGCTCGACCGGCTCCGCTCCCACCGCTCTTGATCGTACCTTAGACAACGGATACTGGCGCTGATCGCCTCCACTGTCCACAGCCTCGGCATTTTCACTGGTTATTGAAAACCCGTTGTCCCGCACTCGGATCAGGCCGCCTCCATAATTCATCGCCGCCGCCATGCCGCCCACCAGCAAAAACAAGGTTGCTGCGGAAGCTGCGGATATCATGATTCGTCTCCCGCGCTGCCGCTTCTGCCTGTAGCGTTGAAATTCATCCAACACCTAGTTTACATCTGGATGAAATGTTCCCACCCGATCCAATTCTCTTTTATACTCCTCTTTAAAGCTACGCAAAATCGTATTCCTCCCTCAGGCTCTTCTTCAACAGCTCCCTGCCCCTTGTCAACTGGGAAGTCACCGTGGGCACCTTTCTTCCCAGTATCGCCGCGATCTCCTTGACCGATAGCTCCTCATAGTAGAACAGGTGAATTACCTCACGATAGGTCGCTGGCAATCTCCAGACCGCCTCCAGCACCGCTTGGGACTTCTCCTTATCCAGAAAAGCTTCTTCCGGACTGCCCTCTCCTGGGTCCTGACTCTCATCGCCCAGCATTTGCTCGTGCTCAGGAAGTTCACTGCGGCGACGGTAAAAGCCGCTTCGCCAAACCTTGCGGCAACCATTCAGGGTGACGCGAATCAGCCACGCCTTTTCATGCTCCTCATTGTCAAATACCCGTGAGTGTCTGAAATACTGGTAGAAGGTCTCCTGTACAACATCCTCGGCATCCGCCCTGTTTCCCATCCTGGCAAACGCGATTTTATACAGCATGTCACTGTAGCTGTCGATCTTCTCCTGTAGCTTATCCTGTATTCTAATCACGTCCTGTATCATGATTGTATCCATATCAAACAACCCATTTCTATTTATAATATCCGCCTCAAACGCAAAATACTGCGTATTTTTCATAAAAAATTTGACCTGCTAACTATAAGACAGTTTTACAGGCCAAAATGTTTCAAGATCATTGTGAATTTTTCAGGGTTTTTTTATCCTTCATTTCCTCCACGACCTCCATGTCCTCCGGCTGCAGCTTGCGGAAATGATTCAAGCCGGAGATCAGGATGGCGATGCTGTTCTTGGTGGTATCAAAGACGCCCTCCTGATACATTGTTGACAACAGCATTCCCAGAGGCACGGCAATGATCATACCGATGACACCGCCCAATTTGTAGCCAATATACAGGAGAAACAAGGTGGGAATCGGTGCAACGCCAATCGAGTCTCCTACGATCTTGGGCTGTATGATCTGTCGGGCCAGCTGTCCTCCACCCCAGATAATCAGCAGGCCGACAGCCATCTTGTAGTCCCCGCTGAATATCTTGATCACCGCCCAGGGAACCATCACTGTACCGGTGCCAAAAAAGGGGAGCAGATCGAGAAAAGCAATTCCCACAGCAATCAGCAGCGCATAATCCACTCGCAGTATCGTCAACCCGATCACCAACAGAAGATACATCCAGATCTCTATCTTGAGCTGCGCTTTAAAATATCCGCCCACTGATTTAAAGATACTTCTGCGAACCATATCATAGCGGGACATAATGGACGCCGGCGTATATTTTCTGATCCAGCCGCCAATCTGATAGCGATCCGCGACAAAGAAATAGGAGGCCAGCAGACACATGATGATACCGATCAACACAGAGGGAAGCTGTCTGGCAAAATTGCCGGCCGCCGTGATCGTCGGAGTACCAATGCGCTCGAAGAGACCAGCCATAAACTGCCCCACCTGATCTCCCAGATTGGCAATGGTCGCCTGCGTGTCCTCCGGAAGCTTCTCATAGATTCCATTAAGGCTCTCCCCCACGCTGGCCAGATCCGCTTTCATTGAGTCCCACATCTCCGGCAAGGCACCCAGCAGTCCAATGCCCTCCTCTATCAACTTGGCTCCTACCAGGTATAACACCAGCACCACCAGCGCAATGACGACAATGATCACGAAGGCGCTGCCCACCTTGCGCTTGAGCTTTATCTTCTCCTCAAAAAAGCGCACCAGCGGACTGGCAATCATGGAGATGATTCCCGCCATCACAAATGGCATAAACCATATGAGCAGCCGCGGCAACAATAGCACCGTCAGCAATAGCACCGCCACCGCCACGCCCAGATTAGCCAGCGCCTTGAAGTATTTCCTCGATGATTTCATAGATTTCCTCCCTGCCCTGCTTAGAAATCGCGGAAAAAGGAACGATGCGAATATCCTCCTCCGCCCTCAGCGTCTCCCTCAGAAGCTTTACCTGTTTTGAAAGCTGGCTGCGCTTGATCTTATCCAGCTTGGTGGCAATGATAATCGGCTCAAATCCATGTTCCCGTATCCAGTCATACATGATACAGTCGTTCTCCGACGGTTTATGACGGATATCAAGCAATAGGAATACCGCTCGGAGCTGTCGGGACTGATGCAGGTAATTCTCGATCATTTTACCCCACTTGGCCTTGACGCTCTCATTCGCCTTTGCGTAGCCATAGCCTGGCAAATCGACAAAATAGATGCAGCCGTTGACGTTATAGAAATTGATGGTCTGCGTTTTTCCCGGCTGCGAGCTGGTGCGTGCAAGGCTCTTGCGGTTCATCAACGCATTGATCAGAGAAGATTTCCCAACATTGCTCTTGCCGGAAAAAGCGACCTCCGGCAGACTGTTCTCCGGCAATTTGCTGGTAATACCGCACACCGTCTCCAATTCCGCTCTCTTTATGATCATACGAATACTCCATTCAGAAGAGTAAAATGACGCCGCTCGGCTGGCGGCGCCTCTTTTACGATTTTAACGTTCGTCAGTATGGATTACTGAGCCATCTTTACCGGAACATCCCTGGGAATGATCACCGGCTCACCCTTGCCCTCCACGGAATCCCTGGTAATCACGCATCTGCCAATCGTCTCGTCCGAGGGAATCTCATACATCACGTCCATCATGACATCCTCCATGATAGAGCGAAGGCCCCTGGCTCCCGTCTTTCTCTCAAAAGCCTTATCCGCGATGGCCTCGACAGCATCCTCCTCAAACTCCAGATCAACCTCATCGAACTCAAATAGCTTCTGATACTGCTTGATCAGCGCGCTCTTAGGCTCCTTGAGAATGCGCACCAAAGCCTCCCTGTCCAAACCCTGCAGGGATACGTTGATGGGTACACGTCCCACAAACTCCGGAATCAGGCCAAACTTCACCAGATCCTGAGGAGTCACCTCCTGCAGCAGCTCGCCGATCTCCTTGGTGGATTTCTGGGAAACCACTGTGTTGAAGCCGATGGACTTGCGGTCCAGCCGAGATTCCACAATCTTCTCCAGCCCGTCAAACGCACCGCCACAGATAAACAGAATATTAGTGGTATCAACCTGTATCAGATCCTGATGAGGATGCTTTCTTCCGCCCTGGGGCGGCACGCTGGCTATGGTGCCTTCCACGATCTTCAGCAGTGCCTGCTGCACTCCCTCGCCGGATACATCTCGCGTGATGGAAACATTCTCACCCTTTTTAGTGATCTTGTCAATCTCGTCAATATAGATAATGCCATACTGCGCCCTGTCCACATCATAGTCCGCCGCCTGTATGAGCTTGAGCAGAATGTTCTCCACATCCTCGCCCACATATCCGGCCTCCGTCAGTGTGGTCGCGTCCGCGATTGCAAAAGGCACATTGATGATCTTCGCCAGAGTCTGGGCCAGATAAGTCTTACCCGAACCGGTGGGACCGATCATGATGATATTGCTCTTCTGCAGTTCCACATCATTTAAATCTCTGGGGGCCGTCACCCTCTTGTAGTGATTGTAAACTGCCACAGACAACACCTTTTTCGCCTGCTCCTGACCGATCACATAATCGTCGAGGAATTTCTTGATCTCCTTCGGCTTCAGAAGCTTGATGTCCTGCTCCTGCAGAACAGTATCTTCCTCTTCCTCCAGCTCCTCCTCCAGAATATCCTCGCAGATCTCAACACACTCGTCACAAATATACACCCCTGATGGGCCGGCTATCAGCTTCTTGACCTGACTCTGAGATTTGTTGCAGAACGAGCATCTGATATCGCCTTCAAAATTTTTACCTGCCATTCTTATATTTACCTCTCTATGCAGTACTCTTGATTACTTCTTTTCCCCTGAATCAATCATAGCGTGGGAAGTGAGTATCTGGTCAATCAGGCCGTATTCCAGAGCCTCCTCTGCGCTCTTCCAATTGTCGCGCTCGGTGTCCGCACATATGGTCTCATAGTCCTTGCCAGTGTTCTCCGCCAGCATACGATTCAGCTTCTCCTTGGTCTTCAGGATATGCTTAGCCGCGATCTCAATCTCCGTCGCCTGCCCCTTGGTTCCGCCCAGAGGCTGGTGAATCATGATCTCGGCGTTTGGAAGCGCATATCTCTTGCCCTTGGCGCCGCCTGCCAGCAGAAAGGCTCCCATGCTCGCAGCCATGCCGATACATACCGTGGCAACATCACATTTGATATAACGCATGGTATCATAGATCGCCATGCCTGCGGTCACACTGCCGCCAGGACTGTTGATGTACAGATGAATATCCTTCTCCGGATCCTCAGATTCCAGAAACAGAAGCTGAGCCACGACGAGGCTGGCAGTCACTTCGTTGACTTCTTCCCCCAGAAAAATAATTCTATCCTTCAGCAATCGGGAATAGATGTCATAGGACCGTTCACCCTTGCTGGTCTGTTCAATAACATAAGGTACTAAACTCATAATTTCCTCCAATCTCAGGCATAAGCGCCTCACTCTCCGCAGCGATGCTCCCATATGCTATTTTTCGCGTTTCTTCCGCTAATTTTATACGCAAACACATTATACATTACCTGCTGGTGTTTTACAATCGCAAAACAGAGGATTTCATAAAAAATTAATCAATCCTCTGTCGCGCGCGTATTCTCTTTAGTTCAAGGTTTTACTCCACCTCAGCCTCGGTCTCAGACTTGGTTGATTTCCGTGAAGCCTTGGTCTCCTTGGCATTCTCCACCACGAACTCTACCGCCTTGTTCACGCAGATGTCCTCCATGACCTGCTTCTTGCCTTCCTCGCCCAGAATCTCCCGAACCTTGTCGGCCTCCATCTTGTAGCCCTCTGCCATCTTAGCCACCTCAGCCTCGAAATCCTCCTCGGAGGCTTCTATCTTCTCAGCCGCAACCACAGCCTCCAACACCAGACGGGACTGGATGCGTCTGAGCGCCTGTGGCTTAATCTGCTCGAGCAGCATCTGAGGATTGGTGCCGGTAAACTGCATATACTGCTCCATGGTCAGTCCCTGGGACTGCAGCCTCTGCGCAAAATCCTCAACCATCTGTCTCTGCTGGGTCTCCAGCATAGCGTCGGGAATCTCCATCGTGGCATCCTCTATAATGGCGTCAATGACCGCCTCTTCCTTGGCGCTTCTGGCTGCCTCAGCCTTGCGCTCCGCAATCTTTTCTCTGGTATTCTCCCGGTACTCTGCCAGAGTCTCATACTCGGACACCTCCGCCGCGAACTCATCATCCAGCTCTGGCAGCTCCTTCTCCTTGATCTCCTTGACCGTACACTTGAATACCGCAGCCTTGCCTGCCAGCTCCTCCGCCTGATAATCCTCAGGGAAAGTCACATTCACCTCTGTCTCCTTGCCGATCTCAGCGCCGATCAGTGCCTCCTCAAAGCCCGGGATAAATGCGCCGGAGCCAATGGTCAGGGGATAGTCTGTACCCTTGCCGCCCTCAAAAGCCACGCCGTCCACAAAGCCCTCAAAGTCAATAACCGTCATATCGCCGTCCTTGACAGGCCTGTCCTCCACCGCGGTAATCCTGGCGCTGTTTTCCCGCTCCTTATCGATATCCGCGTTGATATCCTCCTCAGTCACCTCAAGATCCGCAGCATCTACTTTCACGCCCTTATATTTACCCAGAGTCACTTCCGGCTTCAGCGCCACCTCCGCGGTAAAAATAAAGGGCTTGCCCGTCTCGATCTGTACGACATTAATCTTGGGCTGAGACACAATAGCCTCCTCACAGCTCGCCAGCTCTCTCTCATACGCCTCGGGAATCAGTTCGTTGGCGGCGTCCTCATAGAACACCTCCTTGCCGTACATCTGCTCGATCAGCTTGCGGGGCGCCTTGCCCTTGCGGAA
Source organism: bacterium (assembly GCA_023663725.1). Classification (GTDB taxonomy): domain Bacteria; phylum Bacillota; class Clostridia; order Lachnospirales; family Lachnospiraceae; genus Acetatifactor. Next base: position 341,583 of record JAMPGX010000001.1, read on the forward strand.
GCCCGGTATATTGATCCGGTTCTTTTCCTTCTGATAAGCAGTCTCAATGGCCCGCTCCAGCTCCTCCGCAGGAACCTCGATGGTCAGCTTGGCCATGTTTTTCTCCAATTTTTCAATCTGTAAACTCATTGTGACATTTCCTCCTTCATCGCCCCTGTATGATCACACGCCTGCGAACAGGCAGACATAATCACAGTCATTGTAAGATTATAGCATAGAACGAGGCCTGATGCAATTGTTTTTTTGAACACTTGACCGTCACTCTCCCTCCTCCACATGGGTAGCCACCAGCAATGCGCTGCCCTTCCCGTACTCGCGGATATAATTCCTGACCCTGCGCCGATTCTCCGCGTCTAATCCGGAGTACGGTTCATCCAACAGGAGCACGTCTCCCCCCGCAGCCACCGTGCGGGCGATGGCCACCCGACGCTTCATGCCGCCGCTGAGTTCTCTGCAGGGCTTGTCCAACTCCTGCTCCTCCAGCAGCTCCCGCAGATATTGTCGGGACTTTTCCCGATTGCCGGTAACCATATCCACATTGATCAGCGCACTGTATTCCTCACAGAGCCGGTCCTCCTGAAAAAGCATGGCGATCCGACTGCCGTGACGGTCTATCCTGGCGTTGGACACAGGGAAACCGTCGCCTGGTCCGATACCACGCGCTGCGCCGTCCGGCGGCTCCAGACCCGCGATCAGCCGAAAAAGAGTGGTCTTGCCGCTGCCAGAGGGGGTATGGAAATAATAGCTCCGACCTCTCTCATAGGATGCCGTCACATCCTCAAGCACTGGCCGCCCGCAGTAATGCTTGGACACATGCTCCAGAGTCAGAAGCTCCTCGCCGCTTTGCCCCTGTCCAGATATTTCTTCCTGCTCCTGCTGGCCTGTGCTGCCTTGCCCAGAACGGTTGTGGCGGCATACCCTCGCCCGCGCCGTCCGGCACTTAGGCTCCCAGCGCTGAAGCCTGCTCCACAGGACAAGCACCAGCCGCTCGCACAGCGCGCTGGCCAGAATCGTCACCGCAGTCCAGGCCAGCACTCCCGCCGTATCCAGATAGATTTTGGACAGGTACAGCTGCTCTCCCACGGACAGCGCCGGAATTCCGATGACCTCCGCCGCCACGCCAGATTTCCAGCTCATGCCCACCGATATCCGCACCGCATTGTCCAGATAGGGCTTCAATGCAGGCCGATAGATATAGAAAAAACGGTTCCACGCCGGAATCCTCAGTACGTCCGCCATCTCCAGCAGCCGCCTGTCCACCCGACGTATCCCCTCCAGAGTATTCACGTAGATATTCGGAAGTACAATACAAAAGCTTACGGCGATCGCCAGCACGCCGCTGCGCCACCAGATCAGAAACAACACTACAAAAGAAGCCACCGGAATGGCCTTGAGCAGAGCCATCGCCGGAGCCAGCAATTCCTCCAACAGCGCAAAACGGCTGGCAGCAGCAGCCAACAGCAGCCCCAGCAGGAGCCCTGCGGTAAAACCGGCCCCGATTCGCAGCAGGGAAGCCCCCACCGTGAGCCAAAAGCTCCCCTGAAAAACCCGTTGTCCAAGAGCCTGCAGGGTTTCCAGCGGACCTACCAGCAATATCCGGTTCCCCACCACACAGGCCGCCAACTGCCACAGCGCAATCCAAAACGCCACAGTCAATATCTTTTTTCCGTATTTCTCGCAGAATCCTTTTATCGAACCACTTTCCATGTCAAGCCCGTTCTCCCGTCTGCCCCCGTCTTCCGGCCGCTCCCACGAGTCTCCTTTTCCTGTAATATGGCTTACGGAATGTAGTAGAAGTCCTCCCCTGGCAGCGCGCCGCCCACCGCCGACGGTTCCAGATCATACAGCACCTTCAGATAGCCTGAGAGAGTGCGGCGCATTTCCTCCCCGTCCATATAGGTGATATTGCAGAGAGGGATCGCTTTTCGGGCGATGGGTTCTTTAGCGATGATTCCTGCGGCCACAACCAGCTTCGCCCCTTTGTCCGCGTCCTCCTGTATCGCCCGCACGCTGGCCGCGTGCTCCGCCATGAAAATACTCACAGCCTCCGGATACTCCTGTAAAAAGGCATTGCGCACCACAGTCACGCCGGTGACCATACCGCTGCCACCCTCTCCCTGCACCAGATTCCACTGCTCATTCATATTCAGCACTACCTTCAGGTCTTCGTTCTGGGCGCATGCCACCGTCACAAAGGGCTGGGGCAGCAGTCCGACCGCCTGGGGCTGCTCCGTCAACAATGCCGCCACCTCCGTGGCCTCGGAGCGATACTCCAGAGTGCATTCTGTCGCAGAGATGCCCTTTGCCGTCAGCAGATATTGCAGCACATAATCCGGCGTGGTTCCCTTGCCGGTCAGATAGATCGTTCTGTCCCGCAGACTCTCCAAGCTGTCAATGCTTTCGTTCCCAGACACCATATACAGTACGCCCAGCGTGTTGATGTCGATGACGGAGATCCCGCCCTCGGTCTTACGATAAAGCACGCTGGCTACATTGGCGGGAATCAGCGCGATGTCCAACTCTCCCTTTATCATCAGAGGCAACAGCTCATCCGCCCCCACCGCCATCGTAAATTCATACTCCTGCTGTGCCTGCCCGCTCTGAGCCTGTTCCTGCAAAAATACCAACCCCATGGAGGTCGGACCTTTCAGACCGCCTATCCGTACAGCGGCCGGCTCCTCTTGCCGCCCGCAGCCGATGAGCAGTCCTAAAAGCAGGGCGGCCATGGCGATTACAATCCATATTTTGTTTGTCTTTTTTCTGCTTTTCTTCGATCTCACTTTTTCTCGTTTCTGTATGTCCATATTTGCATTTAGATTTTACTTATTTCGTGCAATTCCTTTACAATAGAATAATCTCATTTTTTAGGCATATGAATCTGCCAACTGCCAGAACGTTTAGAGCCAATTCGACTCAATATACCACTGGCTTTCAGTTTTTTAATAACATATCGCACTCCGTCTACCGATAAACCAACTTGCTTTGCCAGTTCCGGCTGTGTTATCCTTGAATTTTTCTGTAAAATCGCAATAATCTTTTCTTCTTTTTCCGATAGTTTTCTGGTAGTTTTTCCGGTAGTCTTTCCGGTAGTCTTTCCGGTAGTCTTAGCGGTAGTTTTTCCGGTAGTCTTTCCGGTAGTCTTTCCGGTAGTCCTAGCGGTAGTCTTATCTGTGGTTTTGCTTGATTTTTCTAGTGATTTACCGGTAGTCTTAGCGGTAGTTTTTCCGGTAGTCTCCTCACTTGCGCCTTGATCAAAAGAATATTCCTCATTTAACGGCACAATGATGCGGAATATATCCCCTTCCTGGAATTCCGGATCTTGCCCGGAATAATATCTGCTGTATTTAAACAAGTTCCTCACACCGGACCCCAATCTGTCCGCCCTGCCGATATTCCGAAAGAAAGACGCTATGATCGGATTCTTGGGATTGGGTTCCAGATTGTCCGGCGTGATATAGCCCTCGCCGATGGCGCGATTCGCATTCTCGGTATACATCTGTTCCTTCTGAATCACAAATTTCGCCGCATAGGAGCTGGTGTATTCCCGATGCATCAATATATTGCTGACCATTTCCCTTGCAATAATGTTTCTCAGGCTTACTCTGTTTTCATCCTCCAGAAAAAATTTATCCGGCAAATGCTTTCTGGCAAAGTCCATCAACTGCTCAAAGCTCTCCACCAGATTGGTCCTGACGATCTCCCTGTCGTCATAACGGTCTACATTCACCCGACGCACCAGAGCGTCCGTCTCATATGCCGGACAGACATTCAGGATGACGTCATCTTTGCCCAGCAGAAGAATCGCCGCCAGATTAAGGCCCTTGTCTCCAGTGACTATATCCGTGCCGTACAGCCCCGCGCTCATCAGCAGTTCCTGATCGTTCAATTTCTCCCATGGATGACTGCCTCCGGCGTTATTTACCGCCATCTGGCGAATCTGAGGCAGCAGATCCATTCTCAGATCATCAAATGTAGCATAGGGGAAAATCCTCTTTTCTGTAAAAATATTCTGTTTTCGTATATACATGGAAGCAATCTGCGTCGTTGCCGTCACTTTCACGTCCGCCTCATCCACCCTGTCATATATCACCTTTTTATAGCTGTGCACTTCCGCGCTGGGCGGAACATGAACATGGATCACCGTATGGCCCTCATACTGTAACTGCTCCGGTGCAAGATAGATTGTCGGGCTAAAAATGGCGGGATTGCTGATCACACTGATGAAGTTCCTGATCATGTCCGGCACGGCTTTCTCTGGTACGCCTGTCACTGTCCCGCTGTCTGTCACACCCAGAAACAGATCGCCGCCAAAACGATTCAAAAACGAACAGACACTTTCATACACATCATGTTCTATCCCATTTCCACAGCGTTTAAATTCCACCGCCACAGTCTCGCCGACCGCCAGCATAGATTTAAATGTATTAACATCCATTGGATCATACCTCCCCGCTCTGTCTTTCCTTCTGCTATAAATAGAACATCATCTTCTGGGTTTCAATTTCATTGCGCAGTTCTTCTTCCGTGGGCAGATACCATTTATACTTTGAGGCAAATAATTGCTCATTGCCGTGCAGGACAGAATACCTTGCGATATCCTCGTCCGTCTCCGTGCAAAGCACGATGCCCAACGTGGGATTATCGTCCGCGCTTTTCTTCAATTCGTCGTACATACGGATATACATATCCATCTGCCCCACATCCTGATGCGTGATCCTGTCCGTTTTGAGATCGATCAAAACAAAGCACTTCAATATATAGTTGTAGAATACGAGGTCAATAAAGTAGTCCTCTTTCTCCGTTTTTATATGCTGCTGCCGTGCTACAAAGGCATATCCCTTTCCAAGCTCCATCAGAAACTTCTGAATGTTGCTGATAACGCTGGCCTCCAGGTCGGTTTCTGTAAAGTCGGTGTCGGATGCCAGACCTAAAAATTCAGCTATCACAGGATTTTTGATAAATTCCAGCTTATCATTTTGCAGGGCCGCTGTTTTTTCCCGCATCTCCTGTTCCACCGCCGTTTTTTGCTGGGATTGCGGGAGTCGATAATAGTACTGAGTATTGATATTGCGTTGCAGAGTGCGGACGCTCCAAGTCTGTTCGTATGCCTCTTTTTCGTACCAATTGCGAGCCTCTTCGTCCTTAACCTGCACTAAACATCTATAATGAGACCAGGATAATAACCTTTGAGATTTTCCACACACTGTGTGGAAAATCTCAGGAAAGCATTTATAGAAGGAATAAAAACTGTACAAATTGGTCTTTGTAAAACCTTTCCCATATACTTTTGTCAATTCAGAAGATAAAGTCTTGATAACATTCGCGCCATATTCCGCTCGATCTTCGCCCCTTAATTCTTCCTCGGCAATCCGATACCCAATCAGCCAGTTTCTCTGGGACAAAATAGTATCCACCGCACGGTACGCCTGCCGCTGGGAGGTCTCTATGATGTTCTGGATATCGGTTAAAATATTGTCTGATTTCTGATAAATGTTCATAATATCAGTATTTTCTGTTTTTGCGGGTTCATTCATATGGAGAACCGCCTTTCACACTTGAGGAAGTATTCATGTCATCCCTATCAAACAATTGATCATGATAGTCAAATCTAAGAAGCTGAATAATGGTCAGTAATATTTCCTTTTATATCTCTGTTTTGGGTAAAAACTCTTTGTTTTTATGTAATATATCATACTGTTTTTATATGTTAAAGTCAACAATACTCCCTTTGAACTTTATTCATATTTTTTAAATTTTCTTATTGTGTTTATTTTTCTTAGCGATATAATAGAAAAATATAAGGAACAAAAGACAGAAATCATCTTATGCTTTGTTATCAAAAACTTTTAACTTTCAACTTTGCAGACTGCATAGCCGCAGGAAAGGATGGATTGATATGAATTTAGCCGATATTTCCACTATTAATCAAGTCATTATCCCCGTTGAAATCCGCCGCGCTGCTTCTTCACAGGCAATCTATAAAGCCCAGCAAGCCTTTGCAGACGTAGCTGGGCAAATGGGCGTATATAAGGAAGATGACGTACAGGCATTAGTTGACGAAGTACGCAATGATACTTCCCATCACCCTACTCCACCACCCGCACCACCTGATTCTCCTTCAGCTCCGCCGAAGAAGTCAGAATGATCGCCGTATCTGGAGATAAACCGGCCGACCGCAAGGCGGCGTAGCGTTCGTTCTGGTCCGCCACCTCCACATACAGCACCGACACATGCCATTCTACCCCCAGGATACCGTTCTCCTGCCGCAAGGTATAGACATAGCTGCTGTTATTCCCATCCCTGTGCAGCGCGTACAACGGCACTACCATGTCAAAGCTCTCGGACTGCCAGGTGCTCTTCAGCGACACCTGCTGCCCTAAGTCCATTCCCATCCCCGTCACGTCCAACAGTATCCTCGTACCGCCGTTCGGCTGGGACTCCAGATAGCTGACAATCCCTTCCTTGCTGCGTTTTCCGCTGCTGACTGTCTCGTAATCCAGTTGCATCCTCGTGCCCATAGACACATATTTAGCCTGCTCTTGGGTCAGCTCCGCCCAGAGCTGCCGCAGGCCGTCGTCCGGCGTATAGAGGAGCTGCGCCGTATCGGGAGTCCGCTCTCCCACACCCACGCAGAGCCGTGTGACCTTACCGCTCTCCCGTGCGCGAATCCACCCCTGCGCCTCCACCAGCTCCTGTAGCTGGGCAATCTCACTCTCCAGATAGTCCCGCTCCAGTTTGGCCAGATCAACCGCCGCCTGATAACTGCCCTGAGACGCCGCCCGTGCATCCTCCACGCTGCGCCGCGCCGCCTGCAATCTGCTCTCATGGGATAACTGCATATCCTGAGCCGCCTCCGCCGTCTGGATCACTGTCTGATCCTGTTGGCTTGCCTGAGCCTGCAACTGCGCAATCATATTTTCCAGCTCTCTGCATTGCTGGCAGCTCTCAGGTGCGTAAGGCTGTACATTGTCGCCACCGCTGACCGAGTTCGGACCGTCCGCCGGCTGCCCGCTGTGTACCGGTTCCTTTTGGTGCTGCTCCAGATCTCTGCGGGCCTGGTCCAGTTCCCTTCCGGTCTGCTCCCTGGCCGCGCGCGCGCGGGCATAGTCCTCTCTGGCACGGCTTAACTGCACCTCTCCGTTTCTCTGCTCCGTCTCCAGGTCCTCCTGCGCGCGGGACAATGTCCTGGCGCTGTCCTGCCTGCCCGCCGCGCTCTGACTCTCTGCCTCCCTCTCCTGATAGGAAAGCCTCTGCCGCTCCAGCTCTTTGCCGTCCAAAATGTGTTCCAGATCCTCCACATCCAGCTGCAGCAACCCGTCGCCCTCTGAGAAGCTGTCCCCCTTCTGCACGCCTATTGCCGCGATCCGCAGTCCCGACGGGGCATAGACGCCGTACTCCTGTCCTGTCTCCACGGCACCCACGGCGGATACCTCGTGATAGAGGGACATCTCCTTGGGAACGGTGGTGGTCACCCGCGGGAGCCCCGCCATATAGATGCCCTTGGTCACCAGACTGCATATACCCATCACTGCCAAAAACAGACAGAATCCCACCACCACTGCTTTTCTCTTTCTATCCATCTTCCTTGCTCCTTATATCTTCATACTAAATAGATAATTGCATAAATATCTTCCGCCAGTATCGTATGGTGCATATTGTGTATTCCATAAGCAATTGATATTGGAACGGAGCGAGAGTGTGCTTGCGTTGGAATATTCAATATGCACCGTTACGCCTTCAACCCTGACGTGATAATCCCCTGCTCCAGTGCGTCGTGGAATATCGCGAACACAAACAGGGATACCGCCAACGTGATCACGCTGGCTCCGCAGGCATAGCCCGCCTGGTCCATGGCGATCTCCGGCAGATACAGCGACAGAGGCCACAGGGATTTGTCCTGCATAAAAGTAAGCGGCTCCTCCATCATGTTCCAGCTCTCCAGAAAGCTCAAGATCATGGCCGCCAGGATACCGCCCTGGGCCACTGGCAGCCCTACCCGCACAAAGCTCTGCAATTCCCCAGCCCCGTCCACCCTCGCGGCCTCCAGCAGCTCCGCCGGAATCCCCGCAAAGCTGCGGTAGATCAGGAACACGGGAAAAGTGGAAAATATGGCGGGCAGCACGACCGCCCACCGGGTGTTAATCAGCCCCGCATCCTGCAGCACCAGATATTTGGACAGCATCGTCACCTGGAAAGGTAACAGCATCAGGATCACATACAGAGAAAACAGCATATTCTTGCCCCGAAACCTGTATACGGCGAAGCCCCACGCCGCCGGCACCGCTATAAGCAGCTGCCCCAACAAGATTGCCCCCGTCATCCCCAGTGAGTTCCAGAACAGCTTGAAAAAAGCCGGTGAGTAGAATAGCAGTCTCCGATAATGCTCCGCCGTGGGATATTCCGGTATCCAGCGCCAGCCGATGTATTCCTGTGTATCATACAGATAGCCCGCTGACCGCTGTCTCCACTCCTGCCCGTCCGCCAGAGAGCCGCTGACCAGCATCAACACCGGCAGACATATGGCGGCTCCCAGGGCCAGGAATATTCCTGCTGCCAGCCAGTTCCATATTTTTTTCTTCATAGAGACGCCTCCGTGTTCCAAAGCTTCTGCAGCAGCAAGGACAGCGCGCCCAACACCAGCGCCATCAGCACCGCGCCCGCCGCCAGCTTATCCATATCCAGCTTGGTATACCAGTTCTGAAACAGATGCTGCAACAGATAGATGTCCTGCTGGGGATAAGCGCCGCTGACCAGATATGCCTCCCGAAAGGACTTGAAGGCATTGAGCAGCGACAGCAATGTGATCGTGTAGGCACTGCCCTTCAGATTGGGCAGTGTGATCTGAAAAAAACACCGTATCCGTCCCGCCCCGTCCACTCTGGCCGCCTCCGTCTGCTCGGCGGGTATGGCCTTCAGCCCCGCCAGCCACAGCACCATCGTGTACCCCAGATTCTTCCATATATAGCTGCCCACCAAGATGGCCAGAGACGTGCTCTCCCCCATAAAATCCACATGCGTTCCCCGCCAGGCATTCAGAAAGCCCTGCTCGGAAAAGACCAGCCTCCACACCAATACCACCGTGGCCGCCGGAATCGCCATCGGCAACAGGTACAGCGCCTTAAATCGCTCCAGCCTGGGAATCCGGCATATCATCAGCGCCAACAACAGACTTAAAGACAGCAGCAGCGGCAGACTCAGCGCCAGAAACCGCAGCGTATTTCTCACTGCCAAACGAAACGCCTCATTATCCAGCACCTCGCAGTAGTTATTCAGTCCCACCCACTGCCCTGACAGGGCGGTGGTAAAGGAACGCCGCAAAACATCCCCTGTTGGGAGCAGCACCAGATACCCTACCCCCAGCAGGCTGGGAGCCAGGAACCAAAGTCCCCGGCTCCCGCCCCGCCTTACAGCTCTAGAAATATTTTTCATACCAATAAAACCTCTCTCCAACGTCCACTCCTCAGGAAAAAATGCCGCACCTCAGGCGTTTTTCGCGAGGAGATCAGAACCTCTTGGCGGCCCGCCCCCCGCGGGCCGTCTTTAGAGGTTCTTCTCCTCGACTATTCTGCCAGATACAGAGACACTTTTTTCTCGATCTCCTTCACGGCGTCCTCCACGGTGATCTCATCAGAAAGCGCCTTCGCCCCCACCTCTATCACCGCGTCATATACTCGACTGTCACACTGACTGACGCCCTGGCAAGCCTCCAGAATCTGCCTCAGCTTTGCCAGCTCCTCCTCAGAGGGATTATCCACCTCTACCATCTGTGGCTTGCCATTGATATCTTCAAAGCTCATCATAGCGCATAATCCGTCTTCTGCGCTTCTGCGTATCTGTTCCTCCAGCACATCCCAGTTGGTAGAACCCATCCCGATATAGCTCTCGGTGCTGAACTGTTTGGACAATGCGTAGGCCACCAACTCCAATGCCTGTTCTTTTACCTTAGATGCCTCATTCACTGCCAATATATTGGACGCCTGGCCGATACAGCCATTCTCTCCCGACAGGGGAACCATCGTCATACCCAGCATACTCATGACCTCCGACGTCGTACTGTAGTCTCCCATCACAGACATATTGCTGTTCAACATACCCATGGCAAAAGGCGAGTTGAAATACAGGGCGTTCTCCACCTGATAACCTGCCTGTGTCCAGATCTGTTCCCTTCCATTGATATAGGACACTAACTGATCCATGCCCTCCATCTCCTTAACCGTCATTCCGGAGACCTGGGCGCTGTAGATCCGTTTTGCCAGCGTCAGGAAACTCTCTATGCTCTCCCTGTCAACGCCGCCACTCTCATTCATCCAATCGTCCATAGACGCTGCAGCCAACAGTTGCAGAGCATTTTCCGGCCTGTTAAAACCCAACAGAGTCCCCTCCGGCCGCGCTGCCCTGGACTGTTCGATCAATTCCGCCAGTTGCTCCAGATTAGATACGCCCCGTATCTTATCCTCGGCGCCCATGAGCACAGGCACTGTCATTGACATGGGCATGGCATACTGCCCACGCCCCTGCAGCGTATCCCTGCGGTAAGATTCCCTCACCGCATCCATATAACGCTCCCCTGTTCCGTCCAACGTCGCCGTCAGATCAGCCAGCACGCCCTTTTCTGCATAAGTATCATAGGGCAGATCGTCCAGCAGCAGCACATCCGGCCCATTGCCGGTGGCCAGCTCTGTACTCAGCACCTTCAGGGCATCCTCTCTGGTCATTCCCGTATCCTCGCTCAGCGGATGCTCGTAAGTGATATAGAGCTCCGGATGACTCTGGGCGAAAGCGCCCACCACTCTCTGTATATCCTCATTTGCCTCCAGACCCCACACCCTCAGGATATTTTCGGGTACGGTGGACACAGCGGGATCGTACACATACTTTTTCAACTGATCATTGTAAAGCACATAAAACGCTTCTCCCTGCTGTAACATACTGACAAAGCTGTGCGACATATCGCTCATGCTGCACAGGGACCCGTCAATAAGCTGTTCCACGGTACTGCCATAGAGAACATGGCGGTAAAGTCCCTTTCTGGTGGACACAAACATAACGTTGTCTTCCCCTCCGGACATCCACAGCAGATAAGGTCTGCTGCCGACATCTCCCGCCTGCCCCAGCCATGGCTCCAGAAATTCCTCCAGCACCTGGTCCTGCTCGGCCAGCTTATTTTGCTCCAGATCATAAAACTGCAGCGTCTCTCCCTGGATGGCCAGATATTTTCCACAGACAGTCAGATAATCGCAGCGCCCCGCGAACTCCGTCAGCACCTCTACGCTGCCGTCCTGACCGTTCACACGGTAGATGCGGTCAGGACTTCCCAGATAAAAGATGCCGCTTTCATCACAGGCCGCCGAAGAGATATACTCCTGATCAGACAGTTCCAGCTGAACACGGGTGCCGTCCGTCAGAAACAAAGCGTGCACATAGATGTACTCATCCCAGTTGGTTTCACCGTCCTCATCCCGCAAAAATTGCAGATATCCCGCGCAGATATTCCCCGCCAGATCACTCAGATAATAATTCATAATATCGTGGCTGAGCGGATGCTGCAACTCTTCAGGAGCCTGGCTGATCTCCTGCCAGCTCTGCCCCTGCTCCTCAAGACGATACACTGTACCGTCCATTGCGGTAAACTCCAGAGCGTTATCCCGCAGACAGATATCCTTCACATGCTCCACTCCTTCCGGCAGGGATATGGCTGACTCCATATAGCGCCCCATGGTTTTCTCTGAATTCCCATCACCCTGAGCGTCCTGCCCGCCCCCCGCAGTACCTGCCACGCCGGACTGCCCTGCGGAGCTTCCCTCTCCCGTGCCGATGCTGGGGCCGCAGCCAGCCAGCAATAACATGGATACCAGCCCCAGCGCCAGTATCCTTTTCATCATAGTCCGCATTTTCTTCATATTCTCCTCTCATTCCTTTCCCTGACGGCCTTCAATCCCACAGCCATGATTCCGCCGCCCTGATACATCTTATTCTGGCGAACGCTATCGTTCGTGAGTATAGTATATCAGCGGTTTCTCTAAGCTGCCTCTAAGTCCTCTCAAATCTTGCCGTTCCCTTTACAGATACTTTTATAATTCATAGGGGCGGCAGCACTTTTAGGCTGTCACCCCTTGATTATCTACCAATAAAAATCAGTTTTTCTGTCTGTTAGTAAAACTCTTTGCCCAAATAACTATAACGATTGCAGTTGCAACAAAAAACTCTGCAAAAATTATAGGTTTCCCCCATACTTCCCATTCTAAAGAGAAGTAGAAGTAATGTCCTACAAAGAATGCCGCAAGGAATATTAAATAAATTGCAGCCGAATATAGAATGTTTTTAAAAACTTTTGTGCGTGTCTGCTCCCTGCTTAACAGTTGCTTTTGCTGCTGTTCCAGCATATCTGTCTTAACTGATAATTCGTCTATTTCTGACGGTTTCAACAGATAATCCAGTGTGACATTAAATGCCTTGCTCAATTCAACAATCTTCTCTACTTCGGGTATAACTTGCCCGCTTTCCCATTTTGAGATAGACTGTCTGGAAACATTTAATTGCTCGGCTAATTGTTCCTGCGTCAAGTCCCTGCCTTTGCGTAACGTTATGAGCTTTTCTGAAAATTCCATGTGTGTTCCTCCTTTTGATTTTGTAACCCAATCATATCAAAAACCGCATTTGCACGCTATCAATCTGGCTTTACATTTACACAACAAACTGTGGAATTTACGGGATTTCTGTAAATCATAACCATATCACTGGCTGGCAAGCCTTAATACTTACCGCAGCAAAGCCATACTTCCAGTCAATTTATTAACTTTCTTCTTTGTTCCGCAAATCGCAATCCCAAAATAATTCAAGTCAATTTCTGATACTTCTTTCATCTTCTCTATAAATTCATCATAGGTCTTGCAGCCTTGCGCCAAATCTGAAAAATCAACGACTGTTAAATCCGAAAAATCCGGCTCATACAATTTCTCACGGATAGTTTTAATAATATCTGCATTGCCTTTCAAAATGGGTACGGGAAATTCAATAATCCCTAAATGTTCATTCCCTGTTCTATCGTATACATCAGCACCAACAACTTCCGGCATTTTCTTTCCCAAAGTAATACCCATGATAGCCGCCGTATTTGCGATAATTCCCAGCGGCAGATTTTCGTCAATTACCATGACACACTTCTCATTTTGTAAATCCATTTTTAGTCCTCCTTTTGATAACAGCGGTAAAGATACGCTTTATGAAATCCTGATTCTCTGTAATGAGATAATAATTCCTGTCGTTTTATCCCCACTACTGAACCATTATCTGTAACAATCTTTTCTGTTGCGTTCTCCCCCATTTCTTCTCTCAAAATAGCTTTTAGAGTTCCAGTTTCTTTGCTTCGATTCTGATCAGGTATCATAAATAAAATGCCATAGAAAAATGTCCTGCGTGTAGTAAGGATAACTGGAAGCCCGAAACTGCCTGTCCTTTTTGTCAAGATAGAATAGCAAAATCAAATAGCCCATAATAAATCGGAAAAATAAGTGTCACCATTCTACTCACCGCCCTTATCTTTTTCAAAAAAGATTTCACGGTATACTCCCGGCGCAAGCCCGATAAAGCTGGTAAAATAGTTTGTAAAGTGGCTTTGGTCGGAAAACCCTGTCCTTATTGCTGCGTCAAGCGGAGATACACCGTTTGACAATAATTTCTTTGCTTCATTGATACGGATTGTTTCTAAATAACGGTACGGGGTAATCCCCTTTGACTTTGTAAATGCTCTAAGCAGCGTTGACTTGCTTAGTCCTGCTTGGCGGCAAATCTGGTCTAAATAAATGCGCTCTGTAAAGTGCTGCTCCATAAACATACAGGCTTTTTCAATTTCCTGTCTGCACTCTGGAATACAGCTTTCAAAAGGCCTGCTGTAATTCTGAATTAGGCTGGACAACAGAAACAACAGATTTTCTTCTTTTCCGAAGTCGCTGTTTCCATTCATCACCATTTCATGCAGCGGGCGCAAATAGCAGATTACTTCATCATCACAAATCACGTTCTCTGAAAATCCCGGAAGTTCCCTTTTCCCTGTTACTTCTTCTGCCAAATCAAGCATAATTTCTTTGCTGATATTAAAGCCACGGTAGTCCAATGTACCGTCATCAGACTGTACACAAGCATGGTTATCGCCTGGATTGAACAAAACAACACTTCCCTGTCCAATCGTGTAGTCTATGTTCCTGCAAGACAGACAGCGTTCACCGTTCTCCACAAAACCAATCACATAATGCTCATGGAAATGGTTTGGGAACGGCTGGACGATTCCCTCAAAGCGGTAGGCTTCAATCCGCAATGATTCATCATAAACAACGGTTCTGATTTCTTTCTTCATTCAAATTCCCTCCTTGCCAAAAAACATTGTAAATCAAAGATTTTCATAAGTCTTGTAAAATATCTTCATTTTTCGGTAATAGGGGCTGTTACTTGAATTTTCCATATTTTGTGAGTGCTGTATAAAATGATATGAGGAATGAGAGGGATTCCGTAGTAGTCAGCATTGTGGGAATGTGCATAATGCTTGTCTTTTGGTCTTTGGTTTCTTTGGTTCGGAATAGTGTGGTGCCGGCGGTCTATCTCTTGTTTTCGGTTACTTGCTTCGCGCTTTTTCAGGTTTTGTCATCGCAATTTTACCCTCCTCCAATAATGGATTCAGGTAGTCGCTTCTGAATGTAGTTCTGCGTTTTATACCAAGGAATCTCATCATTTCATCTCTGTTTCTCGGTTCTTTGCAATACTCAAGCTACGCGTTGATTCTTTCTTCTTTTTGAGCGGTTTCTTGAGCGGTACCGCTCAATTTTTGAACACCATGACGATAAAACACAACAACGAAGCCGTAATCTGGTGTTTCAAACTCCACCTTACATCCCGCTTTGTCACAAGCATCCTTGATATGCTTTAATCCTGTTGCAAAGCTTTCCATATCTTTAAAACAATATAATGTACGAGTAATTAGAGGATTTCTACGAATTGGTCTTTGATTTCCCACCACGTAACTTTCTGGAGTCTTATCCCATTATCATACATCCTATGCCAAAAAAATTTGTAATTGCCTCTCTGATCGCATCAAATGGAATTTCCGGTATTTCTTTTCTCGTCAAATTTCCAAACTCGACACGCCAATCCATAGCATCAATAATATACTGTTCCGCTTTTTTCTTTAATTCCATAATAGAACCGCTATATCTGCGTATGTCAGTAAATGTCAAACGCTCATCAGAAGCAAATTTCGCACATTGCTTCCTTTAACTCGCCAAAGCTCTTTTTATACTCTATTTGTTCTGTTTCACAACCAATATTTACTAATGCCAACATCATCACCCTTTATTCATTGATATTTTATTATATTGTACCTAATTTATCAGCGGATATCCATCGAATTCTGTCCCTTTACATCCATATTCATTTAACAATTATTTAAAAATAATAAAGACAATTTAGAGAAAACTATGTTAATATAATTAAGGAAATTTTTAGATATTCCGAAAGGATTTGTTATTCAATGCGTATTCTGCTGATCGAAGACGACAGGAAATTGAACGAGGCTCTCTGCTGCGCGCTGCAAAAGGAGGGCTATGAAGTGGATACCGCTTATGACGGCGAGGAAGGGCTGTACTATATGGAGACCGGAACCGCTGACCTGGTGCTGCTGGACCGGATGCTGCCCGGCTTGAGCGGAGCGGAGCTGCTTAAGGCACGCCGACAGGCCGGAGACACCACGCCGGTGCTGATGCTGACGGCCATGGGCACCCTGAAGGACCGGATCACGGGACTGGACCTGGGAGCGGACGACTATCTGGTCAAGCCCTTCGCCATGGAGGAGCTGATGGCCAGGATACGCAGTCTCTCCCGCAGAGGAGCAGCCTTCCATGTATCCAGCGACGAGCTGACCTGGGAGGACCTGACACTGTCGGAATCCTCCTGTCAGCTCACGGGGCCGGCGGGCGAATGTACGCTGTCCCGACGGGAGTGCGGGCTGCTGGCCGCCCTGCTTCGTCATCCCCGCCAGACGCTGGGACGAGAGCAATTGCTGCTCAGCGTCTGGGGGCCGGACACCGAGGTGGAGGATGGCAATCTGGACAACTATATCTTTTTCCTACGCAGACGCCTGACCTTCCTGTCGTCCACGGTAAAAATCCAGACCGTGCGAGGCGTGGGCTATCGGCTGGAGGTAGCCTTATGAATGACCGTATCCTGTTTCGGACGGCTCACCGCCGTCTGACTTTTCTGTGCGCCGGAATCACCGCCGCCATCCTCTGTCTGTTCTCCTGCCTCTATCTCTATCTGGCCGAGCGGACGCTGCAGGACAGCCACCAGCTCGCCTTCAGCCAGAGCATGTCCAATCTCACCGACAGCCTCAAGCAACAGACCGTGGTCACACACAGCTACCTGAACACGCTGGAGCAGAACAATGATTACCAGATCTATCTCTGGGATCATGGAGTACCCTATCATTTCAATGAGATATCTAACCATACTCTGTCCAATGAAGTGCAGGAACTGCTGCTGTCTCTGCTCTCCACTGGCAATGAGGAGGCGGAGCAGTCCACTCCCGCCCCGACCTCCCTCCCCGGCGTCAGATACACGCTGCTGTCCGCCGGAACGAATCTGGTTCTGGTGCATCTGAAGCTGGAGCCGGACATTGAATATATGGTCTATGCAGTCCGTCTCAACATCGGTCAGCGCTCCGGTATGCAGATATTGGCCGAATCTGAAACGCCGGAAGTCGCGCTGCTGGTGGCCTCCTCCCGAGAGGGACTCACGCGCCAGCTCCGCGAGCAGAGACTGCGCTTTCTGCTGATTGATCTGACCGGCATCCTGCTGCTGACCATGTTCGCCTGGTTTTTTACCGGAAAAATGCTGCGCCCGCTGCGGGAGAGCCATGACCGTCAGATTCGTTTTGTGGCGGACGCCTCCCACGAGCTGCGCACCCCCCTGGCAGTGATACGGGCCTGTATGCACGCCAAGCCCCCCGCCTACGAACAGACAATAGATCAGGAATGCGCCCAGATGGGGCGACTGATAGAAGACTTGCTGACTCTGAGCCGCTTGGATCAGGGGGAAGCGCTGTCTCAATACCAGGACGTCGATCTGGACACGCTGCTGCTGACTGTATACGAACAGATGGAGCTGCTGGCGGTTCAACATAAGATCCACCTGCAGCTCCATCTCCCACAGGATGCTCTGCCCCATATACAGGGCGACCGTCATCGGCTGGAGCAGCTTCTGACCATCCTGTTGCAAAATGCGTTAAGCTATACTCCCGAGGGGGGCTCCGTGACCCTCAGCGCCAGACTCACAGCGGACAGGTCCCGCGCCATACAGATTCTGGTAGCCGACAACGGCCCCGGCATCCCGGACGCAGACAAAATCCATATCTTTGAGCGCTTCTACCGGGCGGAGCAGTCCCACACAGACCGCTCCCACTTTGGCCTGGGGCTGTGCATCGCCCGTGAGATCGCCTCCTCCCACGGCGGCACGCTCACCGTGTCGGATACAGAGGGCGGCGGAACCACCTTCTGTCTGTCCCTGAAGGCAATTACCCCGTAGCGGCCCATTTCCTCCGCTCCTCTATGACCTCTACGGGTTATTCTCCCTATATTTCTTCAAAAAGCTGAGTACCTCCACCGTACAGTCCACCACCCGGTTATGGCTGTAGTGTCTGTTGCAGGAAAAATACCCAAAGTATCCCCATGGGTCCTTGACCTGCGGGCCGTAATCCCACAGTCCGTCCTCCCTGACATTCTCAAGCAGCCACTCCACCGCGTGTTCCAGATAGAGACCGGAGCCTCTGAACTGATTGATATAATTGAAGGTGTCAAACCATCGCCTGGTCTGTTTATAGACGAAGTCTTCCGGCAGCCTGCTGGGACTTTTCTCCCAGAAATACCCCTGCTCGTTGGCCCGTCCCCCCAGATGCCGAAGCATCGCATCCTCCAGTGCATCCGGTATATTCCGGCGTCTCTTCAGCAGCAGTTCGCTCTGCATGGGTACCAGCCTGTTCTCCCTGGTCAAAAATACCTCATGCTGGGCCGCTCTGTCCCGCTCATAGGAGTACTCCCCCTCCTCATAGGCTCTGCTGGCAATATACAGCCATTGGTTGTAGGTCTCGTCGCACAGCGGATGATCCGCCGTAATAGCCTCCAGCAGATTACAGGCGATGGCCTTCTGCCAGGGGTTCGCCCGCTCGTTCTTTTCAAATACGCCCTCCCGTCCCTCGCCGGCGATCAACGCCTGCAGATACTCACTGGCCATGAACAGAATATCCCTGTCCTCTACGGTAAGGCCGATGTACAGGCAGCGCTCGATGCCCACGCCGGAGGTGGGTATCCGCGCCTTGACGGAGTAGTCCTTGGACCGCAGCTTTCCCCATCCCCCGTGGATATCCTGGGTCTGATACATCTCCTCCACGATATCGCTCTTAAGGAATTCCCTTCGCAGCGCCGTCAGTTCCCTGTCCTCATAGGGGACGTCCAGCAGGGAAAAAAGCACCTTGTACCGCACCGCCGGATACTGGCAGAACTCCAGAAGCGCCTCCGCATGTTTTCTGAATTCACTCTGTGTCAACATAGATATCTCCTCTGTCCTTACCAGTCCAATCCCAGCGGCAGGAATTCCCGATACCGCTCTTTCTCAGCACTGTATACCTCCATCGCCACCCGTCTGTCATTCACGGAATACTCCGTCACATTTTCCGTGGACTCCAGCTCCAGGATCGTTTCCGCCGTATAGGGATTATCCTTAGCGTCATAGAATAGTTCCGCATTTTCCATCAGTTCTTCCTGATCACAGTCACCCACACTGTGATTATAACAACTGACGGAAGACTCCTGCGTCGCCTCCCCGTCCTGCAGAGTGTATACCTCCCGATAGGTCAAATACCCGCCAAAACCGCCCATACGGCCCCATATGCCCGGCTTCCAGGTATCCTCCTCTCTGTCATGCATAAAGCAGACATAATCCCCCCTCATAGAGCCGCCGCATTCATACCCGCTGAGAAGCTGCTTCACCTCTCCGTCCCTGACGGTGTACAGACCGCTGCAGGATTCTGGAAAAGAAGCCTGTTCCCAGGGAGCGGCATGAAAATACAGTACCTTCTCCTCCCCTATGCGGTAAAGCTTGTAACAGACCCGCTCATACCGCTCCAGTCCCCCAAGCTCTGTGATTTGTACAATAGGTATCTTCTGATCCTGATAGGAAAAACTCCCGTTTTGGCACAGCTTTGCAAACAGCCCCGCCTCCGGCGTGATTCGGTTGCGCAAAAATACCTCGTCCAGATCTGTCCCGCTCTCCTGCGCCGCCATGAGCAGCGTACTGTCCTCCAACAGATAGGTGTTCTCCGAGCCAGGTACAGAATTCATGCTATACTGATAGTCGGAGACGACCAGCCGCCCCTGCCTGTCCCGATAGCTGTGATGCCAGTCAGCCACCAATTCATAGCCGTCACCAACCTCGCTGATATATTGATACTTCCCACTATGGATTGGGTTGCCCTGACTGTCCCTGAGTTCCACGGTATCCCCTGTCCAGAGGGCCATGGAGCCGTCAGAGAACAGGGATATCTTGTCATATTCGCACGGAAGCTCCAATGTCCCATCCGTTCTGAGAACGCCATATTTCCCATACTGCAAGGTCTCAGCCCTTCCCATGACAAATTCTCCGATACGATCAGAGATCGGCGGTATCTTCACCGAGAAGTCCTCCACATCCCAATATCCCTCTTTTCCGAACGCCTCTCGAAAGGAAAGTCCCACCTCATCGATCTTGTTGTAGATAAACGCGTATTCAAACGGGACAACAATCTGTCCCTCATAGTCCACTATGCCGTAATTTTCCTCCTCGTCGCGCACTACCACCAGTTCCCGACCGGCTATCGGGGCAAAATAGGAATCGCCCGCCGTTTCGTAAAGAATCTTCCCCCTCCCGTCGGCCAGAACACGCCTGTCCTCCCCATCGGCCGAGATCATCCCCTCTTCTTCCCTGATATAATACCATGCTCCATCCAGAAGCGCTCCGCCCTCCCGGTCAAAGCAATACTTCCCCTCCTCCTTTTCAGCCACGATACACATCTCTTTGATATCGACTTTCAAATACCGGCAGGGCAATATCTCTCTGCCGTCTCTCTCGATCACCCCACAGAGACCGTTTTTTCTCACCATAGCCAGGCCGTCATAAAAATACCCCGCATCGTCATAGATCGGCTCGATGACCTCCTGCCCGTCCCGGTCCAGATATCCGTACAGGCCGTCCCTGCTGAAATACGCCAGACCTTCCCGGAAAGTGCTGATGCTCTCATATCCCTCCAGACGCAGCTCCTCAAGGCTCTCCCGATCGATCAGACCGTACTCCTCCCCGCGGCAGTAATATGCCCTGCCCTCCTGAAAGGGAGAAGCCTGGTCATAGACAAACGGCAGCACCGTCTCGCCGTCTTTTCCGATATAGCCGTATTTCCCGTCCAGGCATACGCAGGCCAGCCCCTCGGAAAAGGGCGCTGCCGAGCTGTATATGCAGGGAATGATCTCGCTGCCATCCTCCGCCAGAAACCCAAAGAGAGCGCCTTGCCGGTAACAGTAGCGCCCCTCCGAGTAGGCGATCCAGTCAATGTGTTTATCGCCAAGAGATACCGCCATCGGCAGGCTGCTATCCTCAAGCTCCTCCTGAGAGACGGAGGCATTCTCCACCGGCTGGGGCGACGGAGTCTGCAGGACAGTCTCCTCCTTCGGCACTCCCTGTCTGCCAGCATTCTCCTCCTCCGGCATTCCCTGTCCGATAGAAGACTCCGGCCCACCGCAGCCTCCCAGCGTCACTGCCAAAACAGCCGTTGCAAGCATTATAAAGCATTTTTTCCTTCTGAGCATACTGCTCCCTCCCAGCCCGATCACCGGAGCATTCCGTACTCTCCCAACTCCTGGAAGCCTATCCGGTTGTATATCCTGCCCGCCACGGGATTGTCGTAGAACAGGCAGAGATACTTTTTTCCCCGCTCAAAGCAGTCCCTACATAGGGCCCCGACCACCGCGGAGGCATAGCCCTTTCCCCTGTGTCCCTCGGCGGTAGCCACTCCCACGATCATAGCGCTCTCCGAATTCTCCGCACTGGTGGAGGCGGTGGCGATCATCCGCCCGTTTAAGAAACCGCCCACCGCAGCCTTGCTGCCCCTGGCCATCTCTTCCTCCATGCGCCTGATCTGCTCCTCCCGCTCCTCTCTTTTGAAGGTCTTGCTAAACTCCTGTATCTCTGTTAGCAGATCGATAGCTTCCACCACATCTCTCTGTTCCAGTCGCCGGATCACCAGCTCTCCCGAACCAGAAAAGCTGCCATCCACACGGTCGCAGCGGCTCATATAGGTAGACTGGACCGCCCACTGAGGAAATGCGGGAGCAATCCTGTCCAGGAGCACTGTCTTACCGCTGATACAATCCGGCTGCTGCCCCTCAAAGAAGGCGATCGCCTCCCCCGCATTGTAATCCTCATACTGACTGTACAGGAGAAAATACCGGTGGAATCTCAAGATCAGGAAATCCCACCGGTCCCTCTCCTCGTGGAGATATATGTTGACAGTCTCATTTTCTACGCCAAAGCTCTCTATATCGCCGATAAAAAACAGATTCATCTCCGGCTCTTTTCCCACATAGGCAAGAATCTGTTCTCGGTCCTCCTCATGTAAAATACGCATATTTTTTTCTCCTATATTAAGTCGCTGCGCGACGGCACTAAAGGGTAAAGTCACTTCGCCGCGCACCGGGGAGAGACAAATTTCATTCGTAAGTACTCTCATGAAATTTGCTCTCGTGCGCCTTCGCGACTTTACTATGTCGCTGCGCGACGGCACTAAAGGGTAAAGTCACTTCGCCGCGCACCGGGGAGAG